>CAZZNH010000007.1:23214-176876 GCA_964655635.1 uncultured Ohtaekwangia sp. | reverse complement strand
TTTTTCTGTGTTTGTTTCTCTTCTCCCCCCCCCCCACCACTCCAAACGTACCTTGGCTCAGCGCTTCAATCTCATCTTCAAAATCGGATAAGGTTTGCCCGTGCTGTCCAGTGGCGTGCGATCATATACCTCAAACCCAAATCTCTTATAAAATTCAACGGCATTCGTATTGCCTTCATTGACATCCACCTCTGTCACTTGAAGTTCCTTGATAGCATACTCAGTAAGTGCCTTGCCTATTCCCATTCCTATATAAGCTGGCTTCAGGAATAACATTTCCAGTTTGTTTTCAGCTACGCCCAAGAAGCCAAGCACCTCATCGGCCGCGGACAAACTCAGAAAAACGTCAAATTCATTGAAGTCGATGCCCCAGACAATTGATTTATAAAAATCAATGTCTTCTGATTTTAGAAATTGATGCGTTGCGCGCACGGAAGCCTCCCACACGTCAAGTACCTGCTGCCGGTACTTATCATGATATTTTTCAATGCTGAATTCCACCTTCGTGTGCTAACGAACAACCTGTCTTTGTTCGCCTAACCCCTCAATCCCCAACTCCACGACATCGCCTGGTTTTAAATATTGTGGCGGATGAAAACTGTGTCCCACGCCAGAAGGCGTACCGGTTGAAATTACATCTCCCGGTAGTAACGTCATGAATTGGCTGATGTAGTGAATGAGGAACGGCACTTCAAAAATCATGTCATCGGAATTGTTGTCCTGCATCATCTTGCCATTCACCTTCAGCCACATATGCAAATTGTTAAAGTCTGCAATCTCATCCTTGGTCACCAAGTAGGGACCCATGGGAGAAAAAGTATCTGCTCCCTTTCCCTTTGTCCACTGTCCATTTCTTTCCAGTTGCCATTCGCGCTCGCTGTAGTCGTTGTGCAAACAAAAGCCTGCGACATAATCCATGGAATCTTTTTCTTCCACGTAAGACGCTTTCTTTCCTACTACTACTGCTAACTCAATTTCCCAATCCGTTTTTTTACTGCCTCGCGGAAGACTGAGTCCGTCATAAGGACCGGTAAGCGCTGAGGTGGATTTATGAAAAATAATAGGCTCAGGCGGCAACGGCATTTTTGTTTCAAAAGCGTGCTTGGTGTAGTTGAGGCCAATACAAATTATTTTTGATGGACGCTGAAAGCAAGGCCCTAACCGGGTACCTTCTTTCACGAGCGGAAGGTTGGCTTTGTTTTTTGCCAGCCAGGTCTCCAATCGCACAAGCCCATCCGATTCAAAAAAGGCTTCTCCATAGTCCTCGCCAAAGGCAGAGGCATCATATTGTTTACCGTCAATGAGCACCCCGGGCTTCTCCTTGCCTTTTTCGCCAAATCGAAATAGTTTCATGTTTTTTTGTTAAGGTATTCAATCAACCACCAAAACCTTGCGTCCCCGCGTCTTTGCGGTAAAATTTTAGTTTGCCATCGTTCGTGGTGTCATCCATCAATTCATCATCACATCAACAAATTAAATCATCACCCCGCCCAGCCCTCTCTATCCAAACTCCTGTACTGAATCGCCTCAGCAAGGTGCTCAATTTTTATTTCATCGCTACCAGCCAGGTCTGCAATTGTTCTAGAGACTTTTAATATCCGGTCATAGGCGCGGGCCGACAAACCCAGTCTTTCCATGGCTGTTTTCAGCAATGACCGGCCAGCTTCATTTATGGTGCAGATTTTTTTTACCATGCTGGAAGCCATCATGGCATTGCAATATACCTCGTCATTGCCTTTGAAGCGCCTTGCTTGAATCTCCCTGGCGGCCACCACCCTTTTTCGAATGTCCTCGCTGCCTTCGGATTTATGTTCTGCCGTCATTTCGTCAAAACTGACGGGAACCACCTCAACATGCAAGTCTATGCGATCGAGCAACGGGCCACTCACTTTGCTGAGATAACGCTGCACGACACCTGGAGCACACACGCATTCTTTTTCCGGGTGGTTGTAATAACCACAGGGGCAGGGATTCATGCTTGCGATCAACATGAAGTTTGCCGGGTAATCTATAGAGACCTTTGCGCGAGAAATGGTGACCCTCCTTTCCTCCATGGGCTGACGCATTACTTCAAGCACAGTTCTTTTAAACTCCGGCAATTCATCTAAAAACAAAACGCCATTGTGGGATAATGATATTTCTCCCGGTTGCGGATTACCGCCACCTCCTACCAGCGCAACATCCGAAATGGTATGGTGTGGCGAACGAAAAGGTCTGTTGGTGATCAAGGCGTCATCAGCTCCGAGCCGGCCGGCCACGGAATGAATCTTGGTGGTCTCCAGGGCTTCATTCAGCGTGAGGGGAGGAAGTATGGAAGGAAGTCGTTTTGCCAGCATGGTTTTTCCTGCCCCAGGCGGACCGATCATGATGGCATTGTGCCCGCCTGCGGCAGCGATCTCCAGCGCCCGTTTGATGTTCTCCTGGCCCTGCACATCGCGAAAGTCACTGTCGTAGGTATTAAGCTGTTCGTTAAATACTTCTCGCGTGTCTACAATTAACGGATCAATTTTTTTCTTTTCTGTAAAAAAGTCAATGGCCTCCTGAAGCGTTTCCACACCATACACGTTGAGGTTGTTTACAATGGCAGCCTCACGTGCATTGGCCTTAGGTAAGACGAATCCTTTGAACGACTCTTTCCGGGACTGAATAGCAATGGGCAATGCCCCTTTTATTGGTCGCAAGATCCCATCCAGCGCCAATTCGCCCATGATCACATAATGTTCCAATTTTTCAGAACTTATCTGACCAGAGGCCTGGAGTATTCCCAGCGCGATGGGCAGGTCATAGGCAGATCCTTCCTTGCGAATATCTGCGGGCGCCAGATTTACCACCACTTTAGTTCGCGGCATGTGATATTTCAAACTTTTCAGGGAGGACTCTACCCGGTGCTGACTTTCCTTTACCGCGCTGTCAGGGAGTCCGCTCATCCAGAACTTATTACCCTGAGAAATATTCACCTCCACTGTAATGGTCTGCGCATCTACGCCATGCACCGCACTTCCATAGGTTTTTGCTACCATTGAAACGAAAGGATTGCCAAGCGTGATTATAGGATTTTTCAACCTCAATTCATAGAGGACCTATAATTTTAAGTGCACGGGAAGGCAAGGCAAACGCAAAAAAAAGGCATTTGATAGGTGATCTACGCGCTCTGCTTTTCAATCAGGAGTATAAGGATATGTATCACCTTGATGTGCACTTCCTGAATGCGATCGGCAAAGCCGTCATGTGGCACATCAATGGTTATATCTGCAAGATCAGATAATTTTCCACCACCTTTTCCCGTCAGTGCCACCACGGTCATTCCCTTTTCCCTTGCAGTTTTGGCAGCGTTGATCACGTTGGCAGAATGGCCACTGGTACTGATGGCCAGCAATACATCGCCCTTATTGCCCAACGCTTCCAAAAACCTTGAAAAAATAAATTCAAAACCATAGTCATTGCTTACGCAGGTAATGTGGGCAGCATCGGATATGGATAGGGCTGGCAAAGCTTTGCGGTCGTTGCGGAATCTTCCGGACAACTCTTCAGTAAAATGGACAGCATCACAATGCGATCCCCCATTGCCGCAAGAAATAATTTTATTCCCCGATTTAATCGCGGCACTCATTTTTGCTGCAGCTGCCTCGATTGATTCAATGGCTGTCTCTGATTGCAGAAAATTATTCAGCGTTAACGAAGCCTGACTCAACTCGCCTTTGATAATACTTTTGGCATCCATACCTAGTCGGCTTCTTCTTTGGGATCATTTACGGGTTGCGGTTTTCCGGCCTCCTGCAGATCGTATACCTTGGCCTTGAGGTTGTTGATTTCAAACTTCATCGCTTCCTGTTCTTTAACAACCGATTTAGTAAATCTCCAACTCCATATAAAATCGGTGGCGAAAAGCAGCAGACCCAGGATCGCTCCGTATTTGAACAGGTGCAGAGAACCATACATGCGTGTTAGCACACCCAAGTCTTGTTTTTGCGCATCAATGTAACTGGTGAATAGCAGGATGATGAGATGATATACCCCAAAAATCACGAAGAAGATAACCCGTCTTTTATTCATTCCGCGCACGTTAGTTAACAAACTTAGGCTTTTTAAGATAAACCAAAAATGCAATATCGTTGAAAACCTTGCATTGTCAGCGGTCGATCAGGAGCATGGCAGCGCGAGTCCCCATATGTTAATTATCGCCATTTTGGAAATCGCTCAATTTCCGGTAGACTCCGTCAAGCCGTGTCAGTTGCTCATGCGAGCCCCGCTCCACAATCCGTCCATCCTGAATCACGATGATCTCATCGGCATGCTGAATGGTACTTAACCGATGTGCAATCACGATTGAGGTCCTGTTTTTCATCAGATTAAACAAGGCTTCCTGTACCAATTTTTCAGATTCCGTATCCAACGCGCTGGTGGCCTCATCCAAAATCAAAATAGGAGGATTTTTCAACACGGCCCTGGCAATACTTAACCGTTGCCTTTGTCCCCCGGATAATTTGGAGCCTCGCTCACCAATCGAAGTTTGATAACCCTCTTCAGTTTGCATAATAAACTCATGGGCGTTGGCCACTTTTGCAGCTTCAATTACCTGCTCTTGGGTTGCGCCCGGCATACCAAAAGCAATATTGTTAAATATGGTATCATTAAACAGGATAGACTCTTGCGTTACAATACCCAGCTGCTGCCGAAGCGAACTGACATTATATTTTTTCAGTGAATGCCCATCAATTTTGACTTCTCCTGAAGTGGGGTCATAAAATCTAGGCACCAGGTCAGCCAGGGTCGATTTTCCTCCACCGGACGGCCCCACCAGGGCAACCATTTTACCTTTTGGAATGATCAGGCTGATATCCTTCAACACATAGTCGGAGTTATAGGCAAACGAGACATTGTCGAACGCTATTTCTTTTTGAAAATGCTCCAGTGTTATGGCATCTGGCGCACTTTTAATAACCGGCTCCGTGTCGATGGTTTCAAATATTCTGTTCGCTGAGGCGGTACCTTTTTGCAATGCGGTGATCCCGTTTGAGAAGGCCTTGGCCGGTTGAATGATCATAGAGAATATCGCCAGAAATCCCAGGAACACGTCCGGGGCCAAAGTTGAGTTTTCGCTCAGTACCATATTGCCTCCAAAGAAAATAATGGCGGCCACGATCATGACACCGAGGACCTCCGAAACGGGCGAAGCCAACTCATTCTTATAAGCCATGGACTTGTTCACCTTCCTGTAATAATCGGACTCCTCCTCCATCTTGGTAAGAATAAAATTTCTGGCATTAAACGCCTTCACTACCCTCATTCCGCCAAAAGTTTCGTCAAGAATGTTTACAATTCTGCCCAGCGATTCCTGGCTCTGCCGCGCCTGCTTTTTCAGTCTTTTGATAATCTCTGCCAACGCTCCGCCCATCACAGGCAACACGATCAGCGTGAAGAAGGTAAGCTTGGCAGATATGGTAAATAAAATGGCAAAGTAAACAATGATGGTAATGGGTTCTTTCAGCACTGCTTTGAGGCTGTTCATAACTGCCGTTTCCACTTCCTGCACATCGTTGGTGAATCTGGAAATCAAATCACCTTTGCGCTCGCTGTTAAAAAATCCGATGTGAAGTCTCGATACATTGTTGAAAATATCAAGTCGGATATTTCTTACAAGATCGACCCGGATCTTGGTGGCCACCACCCGCTCAAGGAACCGAAAGACATTGGCAAAAAAGACACACAACACGATAAGACCACATACAAAGAGGAGGGCGTTCAATGAACCATATTCCTGAATAATATAGCGGAAATAGTGATTGAATACGCCCACCAGGTAATCGGATGAAAAACTGAAATCCGGCAGATCAGGAACCGGAGTGCCCACATTGCGGCTGAACAACACCTGCAGCATTGGGATCACCAAAACGATATTGAAAGCACCAAAAATGATCCCCAAAATTGAAAAAATGAAAAACCAAACCAACCGGCTTGCAATGTTTGGTGTATAACTAAGGATGCGTAAAAAAGTCTTCATCTAAAACTAAAAGTCGTACAGGCGCTGACCTATGTTCCAGCGCAAAGCTAAGGAAGTTATGGTAGTATTGTTCGTTACGGAAATAGCAGGGGCGCTTTCATCCCTGCGAATCAGTTTTAAGTCAACAAAAAGGTTATGTTTTATCATATAGGATGCCGTGAAATCCACATAAGCTATTTTGGTGCTTACACCTTGTCCGATGAAATTTCCAAATTCTCTTTCCCGGGTCCCGTTGCTCTTGAGCAGGTCGCTACCCCAGTTGGAGTTGGTGCTGTCTCGGCCCACTTCAGCATAAATTAACTTACCCACCAGGTTAAGTCTGGGCTTTGGCTGGTAACGAACGATGCCAATAAGTTCATTAAAGTTGGCACCCAGAGGATGGGCAAATGGCTGACGATAATTGGTGTAGCTTCCGTATTGTGTACTGTGGGAATAAGTATACGGTCTAACCACATTTGTTTCCAGTTGAAGGTCCAGATTGTTAATTCCTCCCGCGTCTATATATTTGATGCCGCCCTGTATCGCAAATTTATTGGCCCACCATCCAAGACCTTCTTTTAATCTGTCCAACAGAAATTCGTCAAGGACCACCTGGCCGTAGACTGAAATCCGCTTGGCAACCATCCATTTAAAATCCATCCCAAGTATCACATTGTCGCTGCTGCCAAACTGTTGTTCAATTGCGCGGTAAAATATCACCGGATTGAGGTAACCCAAATCGAAGGTGTTGTTATTCAGGCTGTCCTTTGGACTAAACACCACAGACTCAAACACGCCCAGGTTAAATTTTTTGCCGATGTTGATGCTGGCGTGATGAAACGCCATGAACTTTTCCGGGTATCTTCGCTTTCCCCCACCCGAGCCGCCAGCGGAACCGGGCGCGTCTGCCGCCACCCGGTTCAACTGAAATAAATAATTAAGCTTCCAGACTTTCACATTGGTTCGAAGGAAAAGGGTTGGCGGTGCATAATCTGAAAAAATCAGCGAGCGATATCCGTTGCCGATAAACGTTTTGTCGTGACCAAACTGCATATAAATATGTTTGCTCACATTGAAATCGATGTATGCACGCGCCTGAAAAAAATCAACGCCATCATCCTTGAATGACTTCCAAAAACCCTCGTGTGGCACTACCGGGTTTTGGCGAATCCCTGCCCGCACATAAGATGGCAATTTTGCCTGGTTGTCGGTAAGGAAAGTATAAAATCCCACCTTGCGATCGATCATTCCCCTGATTTCCACACCGCGCGAATTGGTAAATATCGACTCACCAGCTTGTCCGTCATGACCAATGCTTGCGTACACCACAGGATTGACATGTATATCAAACTCTGGCAAATCAGAAAATAGCAAATCCGATTTCTTCTTATACAAATGACGAAGAACCGGTTTTTTACTTTCGTTTACTTCGGATCTGCTCCACTCCCAACTGTCATTGCGGAAGTACTGGTAGTTGAATTGGTCGGATACAGATGTAAAAACGTTGTCCCTGGAATTGACGGAATCTGCAAAGGAAATGATGGCATCGCGCTTATATGGCTTGACGGTAGTAAAAACCTCCGGAACCACCCGACCAGCCTTGGTCTCGTACCGATCAATCCAATGATAATAATCTTCGTTAACCGGAGCATTCGAGCTTTGAGCTTGCAGCGCACCGAATGGTATGATAAGCAAAGATAAAAGAGCTAATCTCATGTCTTAGGAAAGAAACTGTTCGGGGGTTTGTGCTATGGATTTAAATGCTGACAATATTTTTTTGTCGTAGGTAATCAAAGCAGTTTGCAGCTCCAGGGCAAGTGCAACAAATTCACAATCGTATGACGAACAGCTAGACTCCTTTACGAGTTGAAAAACAACATTTGACTTAACCTGCATTTCAAATCCACTCATGATTAATTCTGCTTTGCTAATCGCCTCAAGGCCATCCTCAAATGTTATTATTTTTTTTCTAAAAAAAAGCGCTGTCACATTTCTGAATTCACTTTGCCAAAGTGAAGGCGCCACCCACAATCCATCCTTTAACTGTAGTTCCTCCACAATCTTGTTCTTTTCCATAGGAAAAAGCAGGTAGGAGATTATATGGGTATCAACTACAATCAAGGCCTGCCTTCATTGATGGCTGCCCGAATCTCCTCCTCGGTAAGCGTTCCCTTTGCTTTAGCCCTGAACTCCCTTGCCATGCGGACAATTTCTTCCGGATCAGGCCTGGACACCTTATTGAGGTAGCCCATTAACGCTATAATTATCTCTCCATTTAGACTCCTCTGGCTGCTTTTAGCCTTTTTTTTCAACCTGGAAACCAGGTCTTCAGGAATGTTTTTGATGGTTATACTGGCCATAAACTTTCAATTAAGAACCAAAATACAACCATTTTGGTTGCTCAACAAATATTGGCACATTGGGGGCTTGTTTATAGAGGTCAGATGCTTATTTTTGCAGTCCGTTAGAAAAAACAGCTATGAAAAAGGATATTCATCCAGCCTATAATGAAGTGATCTTTTGGGATACTTCATGCGATTTTAAGTTTTTAACCCGCTCTACAGCCACCTCAGATGAGAAAGATAAGTGGACTGATGGCAAGGAATACCCCGTAATCAAGGTCGAGGTGAGCTCGGCTTCCCATCCTTTTTACACCGGCAAAAAGATGTTTATGGACACGGCAGGCCGCGTGGAGAAATTCCAAAAGAAGTACAGCAAGAAATAATTGTTATTTCAGATACAGCATTGAAAGGTCTCATTGGAGACCTTTCTTTTTTTACCCCGGGTCGCTTTTTAAATCTGGTAATGTGCTGATCATTCTGGTGGGCATCCTATTTTTACAAAATGAACCTCATTCTTTTTGATGACCCCTCATTAAGGCAAGACCTCGCCCCCTTTACGCTGTCTCGCCCCGTTGGAGAAATAAGGGTGGGCATTCTTACCATCAGGGAAAAGTGGGAATTACATTTCAACACCAGGGCGTCTTTTCACACCGTTGATTATTTGGCCGAAAAATACCCACTCAAAAGTACAGATGGCAATTTACTCATAAACGGAGCTATTTGCCCTGATAACCAATTGGTGAAGGTCATCACCGAACTAAAAAAAGAAGAAGCCCTTTCAAAAGATGGCGTCTTATTGGCGGCCCGGACAGAAAGCCCCTCTTTTGATCATGTGAAAGTGATCGAGTATAAAAGCGGAATCACGTTAATTGATCAGGTGTGGAAAATTTTTCAGTTCAACGCAAATGAAATCAAAGCTGATTTTGACCTGATTACGCAAGGAAAAAAATCGGAACCCATTAACGATGCGCACACGAAAATCTACGGTGAAATAGGCAAAGATATTTTTATTGAGAAAGGCGCAATAATAAAGGCGGCAGTTCTCAATGCTGAGCATGGACCCATCTACATCGGGAAGAATGCACAAATACAGGAAGGTGCTTTGATCAAGGGGCCATTCGCATTGTGTGAGGGCTCACATGTGAATATGGGCGCCAAGATCAGGGGAGATTCTACAGTAGGCCCCTATTCAAAGGTGGGCGGAGAAATTGCCAACGCGGTAATTTTTGGATTTAGCAACAAGGGCCACGATGGGTTTTTAGGAAACTCCGTGATTGGTGAGTGGTGCAATCTGGGTGCTGACACCAATACTTCCAATCTCAAAAACAATTATGAAAACGTAAAGATCTGGAACTATAAAAAAGGAGGCTTTAAAGATACCGGCCTGCAGTTTTGTGGATTGATCATGGGCGATCACAGCAAGTGCGGAATCAACACGATGTTTAACACCGGAACAGTTGTGGGCGTTGGGTGCAATATATTTGGAGATGGCTTTCCCAGAACATTTATTCCTTCCTTCGCCTGGGGTGGCGCGGCTGGGTTCACCACCTTTCAGGTGAATAAGATGCTGGAGACCGCGGAAAAAGTGTTTGAACGAAGAGGAAAAACGCTGGGGGAACCTGATAAAAAGATCCTTCGACATCTTTTTGAAGCGACCGCTGGCAATCGCGTGTGGGAGAAAAAAGTAGTGAAAGAATGAAATTCGCTGACATACCGGGACTATTTCCTATCAAAGAAAAGTTAATTCAGTCCGTGCAGGCCAATAAAATGGCCCATGCCCAGTTGATCTCCGGCAAGGAAGGCGCACTGAATCTGCCACTCGCGTTGGCTTATGCCAACTACATTCAATGCACCGACCGAAGGCCGGATGACGCATGTGGTGTTTGCCCGGCTTGCGCCAAAAATCAGAAATACATTCACCCCGATCTTCATTTTGTGTTTCCCTTGAGCAATGTCAAAAATGATAAGGACTCAGATCGGTTTAAAGCTGAAATCACTAAGGCCTGGCGCAATTTTTTGACGGAACAACCATTCGGAAAGCTTGACGACTGGACCAACTTTTACGGTGGCGAAAACAAACAGGCATTGATCTCCAGGGAAGAAAGTCGGGAGATCATCAAAACTCTATCGCTAAAGCCATTCGAGAGTGCCTATAAAATCATGGTCATCTGGCAGCCCGAGTACATGCACGGCTCCGCGGCCAACGGCATTCTGAAAATCCTGGAGGAGCCCCCACAAAATACTTTTTTCTTTTTGGTGACTAATGCTGCCGACCAACTGTTGCCTACCATCACCTCACGGACTCAACTTATTCAGGTTCCACTGCTGTCCGATGAAGACATTGATCAGTACCTGCAGCAAAATACCAGCTCCACTGAGACCGAAAGGAGTAATATTTTGCAATTGGCTGATGGCGATTTGAATATGGCCCTAAGGCTCACTGAGAATGAAGAGGATATCAGCCAGGATTTTTTCGCCAATTGGATGCGGGCGTGCTTCAAAAAAAGTTATGCCGACCTGGTGCGCATGGCTGACGAGTTTCACCAACTTGACAAGCTCAACCAACGCAACATGTTTTATTATAGCATTGGCATGATGCGGGAAGCGTTGATCTTTATCGCTGGGTCAACGTCCATCAACAGAACCCAGGGCCCGGAATTGAAATTCATACAGGACTTTAGTAAAGTGCTTGACGTCATAAAAATTGAAAAAGCCAACCAGCTGATGTCAGCCTCGGCCTATTACCTTGAGCGCAACGGAAGTGCCAAAATGATCTTCATGAACCTTTCATTGCAGCTTTCTGCGATCCTGAGTCCGTAGCACAAATTGCCAAGTCCAACCCTTTACTTATTTTTGAAGCTCAAAATTTTTACCTCACTATGAATCGACTTACTTCATTTATTGCCCTAAGCGTTTTTGTTCTATTCAGCAGTTGTGCCCAGAAAAAAGATTTCGTGGTCACGATCAAAACGGACATGGGTGACATGGTCGCCATCCTTTATGACGAAACACCAAAACATAAAGAAAATTTTATCAAGCTCGCCCAGGAACATTTTTACGATAGCCTCTTGTTTCATCGCGTCATCGAGGGATTTATGATTCAGGGTGGTGACCCGGATTCAAAAAAAAGTCAGCCGGGGCAGCGATTGGGATCGGGCGGTCCAGGTTATACGGTGGATGCCGAAATCAATTCTAAATTTTTTCACGAGAAAGGAGCCCTGTCCGCAGCCCGGCTTGGCGATCAACAGAATCCCTCGAAAGCCTCAAGTGGAAGCCAGTTCTACATCGTTCAGGGGACCGTAATACCCAAAACGGGCATCGACCAATTAACCATTGACCAGGGAAAGTTGAACGCTGGCCTTCAGCAACTTTTACAAAAAGAAGAAAACAGGTCATTGTATGATTCCCTTAGCGCGCTTTACTACGCAGGCGACATGCAGGCGTATCAAAACAGAATCAACGGGCTTATTCCCCGTATTGAAAGAGAGACTGGTTTGAAACTGAGAAAAGAGATATCGCAGGAAAAAATCGATGCCTATACTTCAGTAGGTGGCGCCCCTCACCTCGACAACGAGTACACAGTGTTTGGGAAAATAATTAAGGGGCTTGACGTGATCGATAAGATTGCCAAAGTAGAAAAAGACGGAGCCGATCGCCCGAGGCAGGATGTCAGGTTTTCAGTAACGGTGGAGGAAATGCCAAAAAAGAAAATCACCAAAGAGTACGGATATGAATTTCCGGCCAATCAATAAATGAAGATACTGGTAACGGGCGGGAATGGCCTTCTTGGTCAAAAGTTGGTTTCACTTTTGGATGCTGACAAATCCGTTAGCCTGATCGCGACTGCAAGAAGGCCGCTGTCTTTTTCATTGAATGCCGGTCAGTTTCAGCTCCTGGATATCACCAATCAAAATGAAGTAGATGATGTAATTCTGAAGACGCATCCCGATGTAGTAATTAACACCGCGGCCATGACGCAGGTTGATGACTGTGAAACTCAACGCGATGCATGCTGGAAGGCCAATGTCACTGCGGTTGAGTACCTGACGAAAGCATGTGAAAAAGCCAACGCCAGGCTGGCGCATGTTTCCACTGATTTTATTTTTGATGGGAGCCACGGCCCGCTGGATGAAAATGAAAAACCAGGGCCCGTTAATTTTTATGGCGAAAGTAAACTGGCCGGAGAGGAAATCATCAGGCAAAGTAATCTTGAGTGGTCGATTGTCAGAACCGTACTGGTTTATGGCATTACTTCAGACCTCAGTCGCTCAAACATTGTGTTGTGGGTAAAGAAGAGTCTGGAAAACGGAAAGACCATCCATGTGGTCAATGACCAGTGGAGAACGCCAACATTGGCTGAAGATCTCGCTATGGGTTGTTACCTGGTCGCCACGAAAAAGGCCAGGGGCATCTACCACATTTCCGGGGAGGAGATGATGACACCGTATGACATCGCCATGCGTACCGCAATTTTTTTTTCGTTGGATAAAGGACTGATTAAGCCGACCGATTCAACGAATTTCAAACAAGCTGCGGCAAGGCCATTGCGAACAGGATTTAACATCACTAAGGCAAAAAGAGAACTTAACTACCAGCCTCACTCCTTTACCGATGGGCTAGCTGTTCTTGCCAGTCAAATCCAAAGTTGAGGGCCAAAAAAATAATTCCATTGTCCTGAATCAAAGTCAGGATTTTATTTTCAATCTTCGCCCCCGTTAACCCCCAAAGTACTATGGCCAACAGAGGTCAGTTCGGATCCAAGTTTGGATTCATAATGGCAGCAGCCGGCTCGGCTGTTGGCCTTGGCAATATCTGGCGCTTCCCCTACCTGACCGGTGAAAACGGTGGCGGTGCATTCGTATTCATTTACCTATGCTGCGTGTTGGCCATTGGTATTCCACTTTTGTTCAATGAAATCGCGCTCGGTCGGATGACGGGCAAAAATCCGATTGGGGCATTCAGGGATACAGGCAGCAACAACTTTTGGGTACTGGGTGCTATTCTCTCACTGTGTGTCAGTTTTTTTGTCACCAGCTATTACGGAGTGATCGCTGGGTGGACCATTGGTTATATCTACACATCACTAGTCGGTGTTGAACTTTCGTTTGCCGAATTTCAAGCCAACCCATTTATCGTGATCCCACTTTTTCTAGGCTTTATCGGACTTAATCTGTTGATCGTAACAAAGGACATTGCCAAAGGAATTGAAAAGGCGTCTAAAATTCTGATGCCGATACTTTTCATACTAGTGTTTGTTGTCATTATCAGAAGCGTGACGCTGGAAGGAGCCATGGCAGGTGTTGAGTATTACCTTATTCCTGATTTTTCAAAGATAAATGGTTCAACTTTCCTCAAAGCCCTGAGCCAATGTTTCTTTTCCATGTCGATTGGCTGGGGCATTATGATCACGTATGGGTCATACTTGTCCAAAAATGAAAGTATTATAAAGAGCGCACTTTGGATTGGGGTGTTGGATACAGGTGTCGCCCTCATGGGAGGATTGATGGTATTTCCAGCCGTATTTGCTTTTGGTATGGAGCCCAATCAGGGCCCTACATTAGTGTTCCAGATACTGCCCCATATATTTAGTGAGATGCCAGGCGGTAATATTTTTGGTGCATTTTTCTTTTTGCTGTTGTGCATCGCAGCCCTCACTTCTACGATCTCTATGATTGAAGTGCCAGGTTCATGGCTCATTGATGAAAAGAAATGGAGCAGAAAAAAGGCCGCTTGGGCCGTGTCGATAGCTGCCATCGCAGTAGGAATTCCCTCAGCCTTGTCGAAAGGAGCTAATGATACGTTATCCAACATGAGTATTCAATTCTCAGGGTTGACCATCACCAGCTTTATGGATATCATGGATTTCATTTGGGGCTCATTTTTCATCGTGATCGTGGCACTGTTCGTATGCCTCTACACGGGGTGGATACTTGGGCCTCAGAGAATCATTGCTGAACTCAATGAAGGCACACCGGCATTCACCAGCAATAAGGTAATGGGATTGACAGCAGCTCAGGTGTGGACTTTCTTCATCCGGTTCGTCTGTCCTTTGGTCATTATTGTAGTTATCCTGAATCAGTTCAACCTCCTTGGTTGAGCAGAGGGACCACAGGGGCCGTTCCCATTTGGAGTAGTTGTTCCAGTATATTGCCATAATCTCTTCCACAGAGACGATAATGGGCTTACCTGTACCAGTTAAGTTTGATTAGTTGGATTTTTTTTCAAAATTGGCTGATTCACAAAACTTAATCTAAACCTTAAATAGCGAACAATGAACGTTTCATCTGATAACCGAGGCCAATGGGGCTCGAAGTTTGGTTTCATTATGGCCGCGGCTGGATCAGCTGTGGGATTGGGTAACATTTGGCGGTTTCCGTACATCACAGGACAAAATGGAGGCGGTGCCTTCGTGTTGATATATATATTGTGCGTATTGCTCATTGGTGTTCCACTCTTGTTCACTGAAATGGGACTTGGGCGTTTTACAAAAAAAAGCACCATTGGCGCTTTTAAGGACACCGGGGCCAATTCACTTTGGATGGGTGCTGGGGCTATTCTTGCCCTGGGTGTAAGCTTCTTCGTATTGTCGTACTATGGGGTGATAGCGGGCTGGACCATCGGATACATCTATAAATCTTTGGTTGGAGCAACGGCAGGGTTTGAAGCATTCGCTGC
The DNA here is from genome assembly GCA_964655635.1 of uncultured Ohtaekwangia sp. Classification (GTDB taxonomy): domain Bacteria; phylum Bacteroidota; class Bacteroidia; order Cytophagales; family Cyclobacteriaceae; genus ELB16-189. The sequence goes on along the minus strand of CAZZNH010000007.1, from coordinate 161,879 downwards.
CAACGGCATGGCATCCATTAGTTTGCTTGGCGCGTTTATGCTCGTGACTATTCTTATTGTGCTTGGAGGTGTTTCCGGAGGAATTGAAAAAGCGGCTAAAATATTAATGCCCATTCTTTTCATTTTAATATTTGTCGTTGCCATCAGAAGTTTACTGTTGGAGGGGGCAATGGCTGGCGTTGAGTTTTATTTAAAACCGGACTTTTCTAAAATCACCCCTAACAGTATACTCGCAGCGCTGGGTCAGGCTTTCTTCTCCATGAGCATCGGGTGGGGTATCATGATTACCTATGGTTCGTATTTGCCGAAAGGTTCCAACCTGGTCGAAAGTGGCGTGTATGTTGGATTGATGGATACCGGAATTGCATTACTTTCTGGGTTCATGATTTTCCCGGCTGTCTTTGCCTTCGGAAAGTCTCCAGAGGCCGGGCCGACCCTTGTGTTCCAGGTGTTGCCTGATATCTTTAGCACCATGCCGGGAGGAAACGTAATTGGCGCATTGTTCTTTTTGTTGTTGATGGTTGCAGCCCTTACTTCATCCATCTCCATGCTTGAGGTGCCTGCATCCTATTTTATAGATGAGAAAAAATGGAGCCGCAAGAAATCAGCATGGGTGGTAGGAATTGCTGCATTCCTGTTTGGCGTACCTTCCGCACTTTCCCATGGGGCCAGTGATACCTTCACCAACCTCAGCGTCACCCTTCCCTGGACGGACGCCATTATCGGATTTCAAAACATAGTGGATTATTTCTTCGGGACATTTTTTATTGTGGTCGTTGCGCTGACCACGTGCCTCTATGTGGCGTGGAAATTGCCTATTGAAAATATTGTCAGTGAACTTGACAACGGTTCCCCTTCATTTAAGGCGGGCAACATGGCATCCAAGGCCTTTGTATTCTTCATCCGCTTTGTATGTCCAACGGTTATTTTGCTGGTATTACTCAACATGATGGGGCTGTTTGGAATATTTGCGGGGGCCTGAGTCAGAAATCATAATCTCTAAAACCAAATAGCCTCTCACCTGAGAGGCTATTTAGTTTTATTGTAGCATCGTATTATTTCAATAACTCAGCTATAGGCTGTCCAATCGAACCGCTGGGAAATTTAATTTTCAAGATGGTGGAAATGGTTGGCGCGATGTCTGTGATGGCGTGGTAGTTGGCAGACGTACCGCGACTAACGCCATAACCGTAAAAAATAACCGGGACATGCGAATCGTAAGTATAGGCTGATCCATGCGTGGTCATGTGAGGTCTTGTGCTGCTGGTCCAGCCTGATTCTGTTACGAATGCAATGTCACCAGAACGTTTAGCGTGGAATCCTCTCTTCACACTACCTTTCAATCCCTGTTCGTCAAAATTGCCCGCATGTAGGGTAGACTTGGTGAATACATCACTCACTACTTCAAGGCTTAGCAAATAATTGCGAACCAATTCTGACGCCACCAAATACTCCACACCGGAAGATTTGGGATCATCGTTAAACACTTCGTGATTAAAAAAGACCTGATTGTTGCTGATATTTTCAATCAATTTTTTACCTGGAAAATAACTTGACAGATATTCTTCCAGGCCCTTGGCAAAATCAACCGGTTGGTACGTTGAAGGAATTATCTTTAGGTCGCTCAGGTATTGTCTTACATCCACTACCGCGTGATCAGCGGTGAGGAACACTGTATATTGGTCTTTGCCAAAATCCTTATCCAACCGATTTAAGAGTTCTTCGAGTGTTTTGTCCAATCTTATGTACATATCTTCCAACTCCACCGCATTCGGGCCAACGGCATGACCCAACAAATCAGGTGATGAAAATGAGATGGCAAGAAAATCGGTCCATTCGTCTTTCCCCATTTCTTCTCCTTCAAGTGCAGCAAACGCCAATTCTTTAAGCAGTTCGTTGCCATAAGGCGTGGATGTGAGCAATTCAAACCCGGGATTCAATTTCCTCAGGGCCTTCAGGTCATAAGGAAATACCGCCTTCTCTTTTCCTTTCACAACCCAGTCATCGACCAGCACAGCCTCATACGGGGAATCATCGGGTCCACTTTCTTTATATTGCTCGATGGGATACACCGTGGTCCAGGTTTCATTCAGGTATTTATCGGCAAGACCCCGGGCATTAAACCGTTCAAGCCAGGTAGGCAGGGCTGGCTTATAATAAGTGCTTGAAATAAACTTGCCGGTGATATCATCGTACCAGTAGGCGCCATCTGGCGTGTGTCCGGCAGGCAGAACTGCGCTCCGGTCCTTGATGGAAATACCCACGACTTTGGATCGTCTTTGTGTGGCCATTTCCAATTCATCAGTCACGGTTGTTCCCTGCAGCCTCCAGGGAGAGACATTTCCTTTTCCTTTGTCGCTTCCTACAATCTTTTGATTGTCATCATTGACGCAATTGACTTTTTTCCGGAGACTCTTGTCATACCAATCGTTGGCGATAATCCCATGTATGGCCGGTGTTGCTCCCGTGTAAATGGACGCATGGCCCGGTCCTGTCAGCGTTGGTACGTAATTATAATGCGCATTGGTGAGCATGAACCCCTCGTTGATCAGTCGTTTAAATCCACCCTCTCCAAACTTGGGCCCATATCGGTAAATATACTCCTGGCGCATTTGGTCAACCACAATTCCCACTACCAACCTGGGACGATCGGGGAACGAAGGCTTTGGCTGGGCATATCCATTGAAACCCACAGCAAGGATAAAAAGTGAAATAAAAAACTTCATAGGCAAAAAATTAAAGAGGCAAGGTATAAAAAATGCTAGTACTTATTTTCAATCAAACAATGACGAACTGTTAAATCTATCGGCAGTATATCCGGTCATACTCATCGGACTCATAAATTTGCCTTCGGATTTGCTTACCCTGCTCATCATAATAGATCACCACAAATATCCTTGCCTCCTCGACATTCTTCTCCGTAAAATACAAGGGCTTTTCCGAGGTCCCCAGATTAAGCACATCACTAAACGTAGCGGGAATTATTATTCCCCGCCTATTGCTCAAAACTCCATACTCATTTTCCTGGTGGATAATGGCAATCCGCTCGGTATCATCATCTTTTATCAATTCGTAGTCTTTGATCTGTTGATGCAGGAATTTTTTTTCGAACACTTTATATACCATCCATCGGAAATCTTTTTTCACAAAGGCAGCAGAGTCGCTCCAGGGTTTTATTTCATCGAATTCAAAATTGGAAATCGGCTTATCCTCCCGATCGATAAAACCGTAAAAGCCGTCTTTATAGGCTATTAAGATGGATTCATTAAAGAAGGATAAATTTCGCTCGTAGCTTGCCTTGACCAGCCTCCTGGTCCTCAAATCGTATATTCCAAATTTCCTATCCCTCAGAAGGGACAACTGGCGCTCTGATGATCGCACGATCGCATCGTACTCAGCGGGCAAGACTGGTTTGCCATCCAAACCCATCAAGCCCTTTTTCCCTTTGTGTTCGAAAAGAAACAAATTGTATCCAATGTCTTCCAGATAATCGAACTCTATCACAAATCTTCTGATTCCTGTCTCCACTTCATATAATTGTTTTTTCGTCTTTTCCTCAAGATAAAAGTACCTGATGGAGTCCGGGCTTTTTACAAAATATACCCTGTTTGACCGGGGGAAGGTCATCCTTCTACCAGTATGAAAAAATACTTTCACTGAGTCAGCTTTTCTCGCCATGGCCAGCCGGTTGGTAAACCACAAACTATCCAGATTTTCCTCAATCATCCTCGATGATGTGAGGCTATACAGTTTGGCTCCCTCAGACTTATATAATCCAAGCCAATTGAGATAGGGCTTGATATCTTTGAACTCTTCATTGTCAATTACGTTGGATAAACCCACGGTCGTCACTTTGTCAAGAACCCGCTTGGTGAAGCCAAATGATGTAAGTGTCAATATTTGCCTGTCGAGGGGAATTTCAAATTTCAAATCCGAATTCACCACACCTTCCAGTGAACCATTCCTCACCAGAATTTTATTTGTGCTCAGCTTCCTGACATCATCAAAAACCATCCTGTCGGGCAATGGGTTTTTATCTGCCGCCCTGGCAAGCTGATCAACGGTGCACAATATTTTTTTTCCATTGCGTACGAGGACGACCAGATCCTCCTCCGATTGAATATCTTCAAATTTTTCATCCACAATGATCCGGCCCGCCAATGAATAAAGGCTCCAACTGCTTTTTTTTCTTGCCGCCAAAAACTGATTGGAAATGATTCTTGCCTCGTCAACGCAATCGCTGGTCAATGTGAATCCTGACTTGTGTAAAATTTTATTGCATTTTCCCATTTCGACCAACAATATGCCGAAACCAAGGTCAATCACACCTTCAACCTTGCCCATCATCAACAATTTTCCAGATCGGGCGACCACCCCGTCCGAGGTGATCAGGAAATCGTCAGTTACATTACCGCACAGGTAGTCGCTGGATATATGCTCAAATTTCGCGGGGATGGTTTCCTTTCCATTTTGGTTCATGAAACCAAATTTTCCATTCTTTAAATAGGGAACCCAATATTCGTCTTCTGTTTGGATCACCCTGCGAAGCGAGTCTGTAAGAATTTGATTGGGTATCTGTTGACCGAGCTGCCGCGCGATATGGTAGGCAATGTTGGCTGCGGTTTTTGCATGAGGGGTAGAATTATAGTTGGCTATAAACCCGAGGTAATCTTCCAGGATACCGGAGGCGGTGCTGATTTCAAAAATTTGCCTTGCCACCTGGTCTCGGTAAGGGCTGGCTGCATACTCCGCATAAAACTCCTGGTAACTTTTTAGTTTTCCATCGCGGGTCTTTTCTTCGAACAACAGTTTTTCATACCGGTCTTTGGCCTCCACGGCCCTGTGTGAGTTTGGATATTTTGAGAGGTAGTGATCAAAACTTTGGTAGGAATTAATTTTCAGTGCGTCCAGGAACGCCACCTCATCCCTTAGTTCAAGGGCATTGGCACGCTGGCGCGCAAATGTAAATTGATCGAGAAATGAAATATACGACTGTTCAGTGTTGATCTCTTTGGCCCGTTCGAATGCGGCACTGTCAATTTGTTGCCGGTGATTGGTCAATATTATACTATCCAGGGGAAACCGAAGCATTCGCTCACGCTGGCGTATGTCAGCCAGCGAATAATCATCGATTGATGATAAGGCATATTTATAAGCAGAGTCGATTTGAAAATCAGGATTGCCGGGTGAGAAATACCATTGGGAATAGACCAATTTTGCCTCCGGATTAACAGGGTCCTTCCTGATGGCTTTTTTTATGGACTGCTCCGCTTTTGTCCATTTTGCCTTGGCCATCCTCGCCTGTGCAGCGCGCTCAGGGCTGAGTTGGGCCAATGCAGTCGCAGAGCAGGACAAAAAGATAATTAATATATATAGGGTTCTAATCACAGTCCAAAATCTGGCGGCAAAGTTCTCTTAATTCTTAATTATAACGGAAAACGAACAAATAATTCATTCCGCAGTCTGTAAAGATTTATTAATATTGCACCTCAATTTTGGTAAGGAGTGACGCCACGACTTGACAAGTCTGAGGCAATCAAATTTGAGCTTCGACTAAAGCGAACGAGGAATAAAACCTACATTCGCCAAAAATGGTCGGAATATTTTCTGACCGATGGATTCGGGGTGTAGCGCAGCCCGGTTAGCGCACCACGTTAGGGACGTGGGGGCCGGAAGTTCGAATCTTCTCACCCCGACAAGACGAAAGCCCAGGCGACAGCCTGGGCTTTTGTTCTTTAGTAAATCGGGAACTAAATACCCAAGCATTGATCAACACCATGGCCTTCGTTGCACTTTACCAGAAAGCAGCACGGTTAGCGCATCCCGACAGTGTCGGGAGGGCCGGAAGTTCGAATCTTCTCACCCCGACAAGACGAAAGCCCAGGCGACAGCCTGGGCTTTTGTTCTTTAGTAAATCGGAACTAAATACCGAAGCATTGATCAACACCATGGGCCTTCGTTGCACTTTACCAGAAAAGCAGCACGGTTAGCGCATCCCGACAGAGTCGGGAGGGCCGGAAGTTCAAATCTTCTCACCCCGACCGATCAAGGCCTTCCCGCAAAAGCGGGAGGGCTTTTTTTTGCAGCCAAAGTGGATGACTGCAAGACCTTTATTCACATGATCACCTCAACCCTGCATTTTCTATTTTTATTCCCCAAATCACTAACCAGAGCATCATGAAAACCTCACCCAACAAGAAGGGAAACGTCCAGGTAGAAACTGAGGAGAGGAATTGTGGTACTAGAATGAAAAGAATTGAAAGCCCCACATAGGCAAATCCATTTGCTATCAGCCAGATTCCCAGAAATTTTGGAATGAACCCGGAGCGATACACCAGCATGCCAAAGGGGAATAGCCATAGGCCCCAGAATAGTTGCTCCATGTATCCGCCATAGTCGCCAATCCTGAAAAGCATTAAAGCAAAATCCTTAATTTGTCCCGGATCAAAAGACCCATAAACATCACTTTTCAAAATAAGTAGTGCAGCCATTTTTAGAATGGCTAGCATGAACGGTATCGGAATGGCTACCAGCACAAAAGTGCGCATCAGGCGAGCTAAAAATTCATGAACCGGGCGGAATAATTGGTAAAGAAACAAGGCAACGAGAATGAAAGATATCAATCCCAGGAGGTTGAGTACAGTACCCACTCGAAAGAGAACCTCATGCTCCAAAAGATTTTGGGCCGTAATTGTGCTACTACTCCTATCCAAGATCAACGATGGGACATAGAGATGCGCAATTGGCGCGGTAATTACTAAGAACAGATAACTAAATCCCGCATAGTGGGCAAGTCGTTTTGGTGAGGACATCGTTGTTTCCATTTCGCGCGTTTAGAATTCTTGGTCTGTGTTTTGGCCATGAATCGTCAATATGGTGCCCCAAACAAAAAGTAATAACATCGCTTTGCCTGTGTAATCCATGTGACCAGAGATTGAGTACCGGAACGATGTGTTAGTTAACATTCTTTAGTCCCTGGGTAAGAAGCCACACGCTCAACGTTATATCAAACAAGGCCATTGGCGTATCATAAAGCCATAGGTGAAGTATTTTTTCGAGATCAGGGTAAATCAGATAAGCCATCGCACAAATCGCACACCAGGCACAGGCTATCATTCCATATAAGGCGAGCCAACGGGGAACGTACCCAGACTTATACCACAAGTAGTTAAACAGGGTTGACCCCAGGGCATAAAACAAAAGCACACCGTAATAACGGTCAAACCGTCCCGATAGAAACAGCCTCGCCAGGGAATATAAATGTTCATCACCAAATACACTCAGGTACTTTACCCTACTTGCTAATCGAAGCGCATCATAAAACTTGAGCGTTATGACCACCCAGGCAACCACATAAACCAACTGCCATAAAGTGGCAACCAGCGCTATTCTTCGGTTGGTATCGATCAGGATCGTATAAAGGCTGGAAATCAAAACGGTAAAGCCAATGGCATAAATCAGGTCAAGCACAATACCAAAACGGAAAAGGTGCTTATTATCGGCAATCCTCCGGGCCGTTTCGCCTGCGTCACCTGCCACATGAAGTGGGTCATATATGCCGAAGTTTGCATATACAACGATCACGAAGGTGCTTAGATAGGCAATGCCAAGAACCTTGGCAGCGTGTTGTTTGGATGAATTTACTTCAATACCCATTTAATAGTGTTTTTCTTAAAACAAGTTTTATCAAAAGACTCTTGCTCAAGTAACGGCAAATACTCCGAGCGTTTTGTGTTAAGTATATAGTCAACTGATCAACGTCTACCAAAAAAGCGGGAACGTCTACGGCCGCATCACCGGGTGGGACAAATTGCTTACGCACTACGGCCTCAGTTGGAAACAGCCTGATTTTCACTATTTTCAAACCCTTATGCAAACCAGCCTTGTTACGAAACAAAAAATGAAGTTTTACCTCTGGGTGGGGCTGGCATATTGTGCAATTCGCATCATCGGGGGCCTTATGGTTTATCCGGAAAGGACCAATGAAATCATCATCAACAATGCCTGGCTCACCAGTTACATAATCATTGTCAATTACTTTCTATTTGAATTCAGCCTGGGATTTTTTAGCCTGCGCAAGCTTCACTGGTTTCTATTGCTAATGGTAGTTCACATTGTGCTGTATCCTTTTGTCTTCTTTATATGGCGTGAGTTGGGCCTGATGATTGGGGTATATTCGGAGCTGGCTGAAATGACTTTTTGGAAGAGACTTGAAACATTGATGTCGTACGCAGTAGGGTCTATCTTTTTTTTCGGCTTGTGCAAACACATTTATGGTTATATCAACCTAAAGCGAATGGCTCTTCAGCTCAGAATTGAAAAGCAGGAAGCTGAGTTAAACTTTCTAAAATCCCAGACCAATCCCCATTTTCTTTTTAACACGTTGAATAATATCTATTCACTAGCGCGTGACCAGTCGGACCTTGCCCCTGAATCAATCATGCGATTGTCCAAGATTCTGAGATATATGCTTTATGAGACGGGTAGTAGCTTTGTTTCCATTGAGCAGGAACTGCAAATCATCCAAAACTATATTGAGTTGGAAAAAATTCGCTATCATGAGTTGAAAATCGATTTTCAAAAGTCCATTGACGATAAAGACCAGCAGATTTCACCCTTGCTACTTATACCATTGATAGAAAACGCATTCAAACACGGGGTTTCGGAAACAATAAGCCTTCCATTTGTTTTCATCTACCTGTCGGTGACTAAACAGCAACTCCTCTTAAAAGTTGAAAATTCGATCGGTGAAGTATCTTCGCGTGAACTAACTGAGAACATCGGTCTAAACAATCTCAGGCGTCAGCTCGATCTGTTATACAAAAATTACAATTTGGATGTGAGTAAAACGATCAATTCCTTTGAGGCGACATTGAAAATAGACTTAGCCAGCCATGTCAAGGATTAAGTGCATCATAGTGGAAGATGAACCACTAGCGATCAAGCTATTAATCGATTATATCGCCAAAGTGCCATTTCTCGACTTGCGAGGCTCATTTAAGGATGCTTTCATGGCGTCTGAGTTTTTGCTTACCCATGAGGTCGACTTGATATTCCTGGATATTCACTTACCCCGCCTGAAAGGAACCGCATTTCTTAAGTCATTGAGTCACCCTCCTGCGGTAATTGTCACCACTGCGTATCATCAATATGCTGTAGAAGGGTTTACACTCAATGTTACCGATTATCTGCTCAAACCTATTGAGTTCGACCGATTTTTGGTTGCTGTAAATAAAGTGAGGACTAACCAAAGACAACCTATTCCTGATGAACAAGAGGGTAAACCATTTTTCTTTGTTTCTATGCAAAAGAAAAAGGTGAAAATATCATTACGAGAAATCCTGTACATCGAAAGTCAGCGGGAATATGTTAAAATCGTTACAGAATCAAATACCTACACAGTCAAAATGCCAACGCACGAAATTGAAGGTTTGTTGCCTCCAAAAGATTTTGCAAGGATTCACCGGTCGTTCATTATCTCCCTAAATAAAGTTACGTTCTTTACAGCCGAAGAAATAGGAATTGGCAATGCGTCAATACCTGTGGGAAGGAACTATCGGGATTCAATAGAAAGACTTCTAAATGGTTAGTTAATGGCAGGAAGGGCCTCGACATAAATGACGATATAATTATTGGAGGCCACCTGAACGCTTTTTGATAGCTTACCCGGTTTTCATTTCTTGCACACTAAAGGGTGAACCAGCCTGAAATTGTTACTGTGAATTATTGACAATAAACTATTTACCTGCGGTGATGATCGTCTTCTCATCCCACTAGGCGAAAACTACTTTGCGTGGATGGAATTAATTGCCAAAATCATGCATCATAAACTTGCCTGCTGTCATCGCCTTCTCATAAACAATAGCCGCAGCCGCCACATCCTGAAGGGCCATTCCGGTGCTGTCAAAGAGAATAATTTCGTCATCCGAAGATCTGCCTTGCTTTTTCCCGGCAACCACTTCACCCAGTTCCGCATAGACATCATCCACAGTCAGCACACCAGCATCAATCGCATGGTGCAACTCTCCAATGGCAACGCATTGACCGGTCAGGTCGGTCACCAATTTGCAAGAAGCCAACAGGGATGGTTCAATCTCCAGCTTCTCCTCGTTGTCGGCTCCCACCGCGGCTATGAACGTTCCCGGGGACACAAATTCTCGACTAATAAATGGTTTATGGGAAGGCGTGCACGTTACACAAATGTCACTGGATCTTACTGCAGACACCAGGTCGCTCACCGCTTCTACGTTCAACGAACCCGAGGTATTGAATTCCCCGGCAAACCTTTTTGAGATGGCGGGGTCGATATCGAATGCAAACACTTTTTGCAGTGGCCTTACTTTCTGCAACATTTTTAAAGAGATTCTCCCCTGCTCACCACATCCGCATATCGTCAAGGTCTTCGCATCGCGCTTTGATAAATATTTGGCGGCCACGGCTGTGGCCGCACCCGTCCTCAGGATGGTGAGCTCGATGGAATCCATCAGGGCCAGCAAACGACCATCCTCAGCATCAGCGACAACAACGACTCCCTGGATGGTTGGGAGGTTGTGTTTTTTCCTGTTACCGGGAAAGTTTGCATTTGTTTTTGCCACAAAGTAATTTCTTCCAAGGTTTAACAGCCCTGCTTTGGTGTGAAACCCGCCATAGGTGGCATGAATTCCCAAGATGCCCGGAGGTGAAGCCTTACCCTCTGCGTAGAGTTTAAAGGCCTGCTCCACGGCATTGATGCAATCTTCGACAGAAAGCAAAGCCGAAACATCAGAACGTGAAAGGATAATGGTAGAAACATTGCTCATATCGCCAAACTTTAAATAACCGTTTGGCAAAAAAGGAAAAAGTCTGGCAAATAGGATTGGACGGTATTTACCTTTGGGATGAAATTTACTTCTGACAGAAGGTGACGCTTATTTTTTTAGTCGCTTCTTTTTGTATTGGCTTGGTGGCAAGCCGGTATGTTTCTTAAAAATCCGCGTAAAATGACTTTGATCCGAAAAGCCTGTGATGAGGGCGATCTCGGCCAACGAATAACCGGTTGTTTGTAAAAGGGTGATGGCCTTTTCAATTCTTAACTTTCTGATGTATTCACCAAAACTCAGGTCATTAAAATATTTTGAAAACTCGCGCGAAAGGTAAGAAGGATGAACCTGCAAGCTTCTGGAAACCTCCTGCAAGCTCAGGCTCATATCGGTATCCATCTGATCCTGTATTATTTCTTTCAATTCGGCAGCCCAATGGGGTATTTTTTTGGTTTTCTTTTCACGCAGAAATTTTCTGTACACTTCAATCAACAATCCTTCCACTGGATTTTGAGTATGTCTTTGCTTGTGCAAATGCTTTGCCCAACTATACAGCGCATCATATATCACCATACCTGCCTCCAGCAGTTCGTGATCATTATTGATATTAAACGAAAGCCCGGCTGAGATAGCCCAGAGCCCCGCTGCTTCCGCTGCAAGGTCATGGCGGTCGGTATCCGCAGCCCGCACTACTCGCGCAATGATATGAACCGCGGGATCATCAATTTTATGTTTACTCACGAAGTAGTCGAACGTACACTGGTCTTTATAGTGAGTATACTCCACACCAGGAACATCAAAAGGAATTGCGTCAAGTTCTTTAGCCTTTGCAATGACTTCTTTGAAAGGCACGTAATAAATTTTTGCCTCTTGGTCAATAAATCGCTTGATGAGCCAGGGACAGGCGATGCGATCGATCTTGGGTTGCTCGCGCGTGATCCAATTCATTTGAATAGGTTGAGTGTCCTCATTGTGTCGGGTCTATCCAGCCTTTCTTGACAAGCTCTCCATTGCGCAGTGAAAGTTTCACCGCATACTTTGCCAATAACCGTGTAGAATCCAGAATTGGCAATGGAGAATTCTCCGGAGTAATTACCAGCGGAAATTCCGTGCACCCAAGGACAACACATTCAGCCCCGCTCCTTTTGAGCGCGTGGATGTGGTTGACGAGCATGGTGACCGATTCTTCCTTAAATATTCCCTGGCAAAGTTCGTCAAAGATGCACCGGTTGATTTCCTCTATGGCGGACGGGCTGGGGATTATCTTTTCCAAACCCCTTTTTGCAAAGGCATTTTCATAAACGGGGCCAGTCATGGTCCATTTTGTTCCCAGCAGTCCAATCTTCTTCCAACCATTTACCTTTATTTCGTAACAAACTACATCGGCAATGTGCAGGCCCGGAATTGGAAGTTTGTCGATAATTTTTTCCCAAACAATGTGAGCTGTATTGTCAGGGCAAATAAAAAAATCAGCTCCGCCTTTTGCCACCTGTTCCAGGCCATCGACAAACCAGGGCTCTATCGCTTTATAGTCATCCGCTTCCCAGGCAGGCATACTGAGGCCCATAGGAATTGCACTGAGTATAATATTGGGATGCATGTGAGGACCCAGAAGTACCGCTCCCTCCCGGCAAGCTGTGATAAAACAAAGCGAGCCACCTTCATAACTGTGCGCTACAATTCCTATCTTCTTCCTGGATTTATATTCCTTAACATCCATGTTAGTCTACCCTATCCATTTAACCAACTTTGAATTCGAAATCAATTTAACCGGAATCGACTAAAGATTATTATGACGCCTGATTCTTTTTCTGATAATGGTCAAAAGCCTTCAAAAAAGTAAAATCAATACTATCCGGAGTAGTACGTGTTAGTTAACATTGTGATCAAACCGAGGTGGCATGAACTGGATTACACGCGAACGTCCTAAGATAGACCGCATTGCTTGCCCGTGGCTTATCAAGAATTTTATAGATGGTGAAGCAACATTTATTTTCGTACCCGCTAGCGAAGTAGTCGCGAGATCAAAAGAGCTGGGCGCCATACCATTTGATGTTGTCGGGGCCGAATATTCGCACGAGGGTGAATTTTGCACCTTTGATTATATCCTTAAAAAGCACCAACTTCATGACCCCGCCCTGCAACAAATTGCCGTCATTGTCAGGGGAGCCGATACGGATCGGTTTGATCTTGCGCCCGAGGCAGCGGGTTTATGGTCAATCTCTGCGGGCCTTTCCTACAACATCAAAGACGATCACGAGCAACTTAGCCTCGGTATGAAAATTTATGATGCGTTGTACAGCTGGGCAAAATATGTTCAGGATGAAAAGCATACATGGTCACCCCAATAAAAGACAAAATAATTGCCGAGTTACACGCTGAATAATTTGATCCTCTACTTTTTAAAACTCGGAACTTTGGGGTTTGGAGGTCCTGTTGCGCTGGTTGGATACATGCACCGGGATCTCGTTGAAAATAAAAAATGGATCAGCCATGATGATTACAAAGAGGGACTAGCTCTTTCGCAACTTGCACCGGGCCCGCTGGCGGCACAATTATCTATTTATCTTGGTTTTGTTCATTACCGGCTGCTGGGTGCCACGCTGGCAGGTCTTGCCTTTGTATTACCCTCATTTATCATGGTCCTTGGTTTGGGTTTTGCCTACACGGCATACGGTGGGCTTCCATGGATGCAGGCGATATTTTACGGAGTAGGGGCGGCAGTAATCGGTATTATCGCAATCAGCAGTTACAAACTCACCACCAAAAATCTTGGAACCAGCCGACTGCTTTGGATCATTTTTGGTGTTATGGCCATCGTCACGTTTATTGCCGAGCAAGAAATATTGTGGTTGATCCTATTATCGGGAGTAGTTGTTTGGTTTGCTAAATCCCCTCCTGCATGGTTGGGCGCAAAGGCGAACGGATTGCTGCCCATCTATTTATTACAACTCCAAATCGTCACAACCGACTCCCGGCTTTGGCAAATAGCCTGGTTCTTCACGAAGGCCGGTGCTTTTGTCTTTGGTAGTGGGCTGGCAATTGTACCATTCCTGTATGGCGGAGTGGTTAATGAACATCAGTGGCTGACTGAGCAGCAATTTGTGGACGCAGTGGCCGTGGCGATGATAACACCCGGCCCCATTGTAATCACCGTTGGATTTATCGGCTATCTCATTGCAGGAGTGCCGGGGGCTAGTGTCGCAGCGATCGCAACTTTTATTCCATGCTATCTATTCACGGTCATCCCTGCGCCCTATTTTAAAAAGTATGGAAAAAATCCCTCTATTAAAGCTTTTGTTGATGGTGTTACCGCTGCCGCCATAGGTGCCATCGCTGGAGCCGTGCTGGTGCTCGCCAGCAGAACACTTCACGATATTCCCACCATTGGCATAGCACTCGTCACCATGGCGGTACTTACCAAATTCAAAAAACTTTCTGAGCCGCTTGTGATCTTAACGGCCGCTCTACTGGGTATCCTTTTTAGTATCCTGTGAAATAAAAAAGGCAACGGATACCCTGTTGCCTCTTCAATCATGTTGATACAGCCTCATTACGGCCTTTCAAAATCTTCCCTCGCCTTGATCGCCCACTCCTGTTTTACCTGCTCAAAATCTGCGCGAAACTTTTCATTCTCGAAAAGTTTGTTGACAAATTGCCTTGCAAAAATCCTGGCAGACTCAGAATCACTGGGATAGTGGACACCAATTATTTCCCTTGAGTGCGCCATATCATAAGCATCCTTAATAAAATAATCTGTGAATTGCGGAGCGAGTTCCTGATAAATGTAAGCGTTAACATAAGAGTTAGATGCATGTCCGCTGGGGTAAGCGGGCCAATCGGTCTCTTGCAGGTTTTTCAAATTTGAGTCAATCACATAAGGTCGGATGCGGGCGTACTTGAATTTATAAGACCAAATAAAAAAACTCGCATCGCGCCATACCCTGGCCATAAAATCAGCCGTAACGGGAAGCGTTTCCGGATTAAACCAGGATCCGATGGATCGACCAATATGAAATAGGTTCCTTCTATACCTGTCGTACGTAGAATCACCGGGCATCACGCGCAGGCTGTAGAATACATCAGCCATATAAAGGCTGGACCTGATGTCCTCGTCCGTTCTGTATTTTTGAAGCGACAATAAATAATTGATTTCAGAACGCGTTTGCTCAGAACTGTTGGCCGGAGGATCTGGTATTTTGAAATCGTCCAGGCTCACATTTTCCAAATAAATGGGTTTTAGACTAAGCCTGCGCTCGATCGTGGCCGCATCCTCGATGAATTTCCGCTTGTCGAGTTCTTCTGAACCCGGTGTTGGCTTGGGACTAAAAACTTCCAATTGTTTGTAATGACCCCTCGCAGGAGTGAGCTTGCGCTGCTCAGAATTCTTAATTTTCTGGCCAACTGAGACCGTGGAGAGGAGCGAATAAAAAACAACGGTGAAATACAAAATGGTTTTTCTCATGACTAAAGCATTTTTATTATAAAGACGGAGAAAAGCGAAAAAGACGCAAGCGCGTTGACAGCACATTCAAATTAGCTCGATCTTTCAAACTAAATCCCGACATCGCTGAACATTTCAAAGGGTTAATGCCCCATCTGACAATTACAGGGGAGGCGATTCTTGCAAACAATCACATTTCCATAGCCGTCTGTCTTTATGACGTAATGCTTATCGATCTCAGCCTTCAACATTTGTCGGGCGCGCTGAACCCGCGACTTGGCCCCGGAATAGGAGATGTTCAATTTATTGGCCAGTTCAATCTGCGACATATTTCCGATCTCTGCCAATTTCAGCACTTCCCTATATTTCTCGGGCAATGAATCCATAATTTCCACGAGGCAGGCCGCAGCGCAATCATTAAGGGGTTGGTGTTCACTGGTGGGTTCTGTCGCAAATACGACCTTTGACTGACTTCTGAAATGCTCCACAATGGTATTCCTGGTGATCTGATAGATCCAGCCCATCATCTTTTTGGCATCCTTCAACTGCCAAAGCTTTGAGTGCACCTTCAGAAATACATCCTGTACGATGTCCTCTGAAATGGCTTTATCTTTTACCCTGCGATAGATAAATTTTCTCAGCTCATTGCGGGTTTCAGCCCAAGCGATTGATTCAACCATATTGCCTGCTCAAGTAAAAATCAGGTGTAAGGGCCTCTGTTGGTGCCCAGTCCATTAATCGTAATATTACGATTAATGTTACCTTCCGTCTCACAATTTTTTTGATTTTTTCAGCGTGGGTGCAGGTTAAATGACCTGACTTGACAAATCCTCCCCTTTCAGCAACCTGATTCTTGCGATGGCCTGCCAAATCTTTTTCCGTAAAACTTTGGAGCGCAAGATTCAGGTTGAAGCGCAGGTTCTCTAAAAATAGTTTTGGCAAAAAGATTAACAACGCCATGAAAAAGATTTACCTGATCGCGCTTACCTTCATTTCGCTAATTCACACTCACACGGACGCACAACAAATTTTTTCCCCACCTGCCGTCTTGCAAAACGTAAAGGCGATCCCCGCTAACGGAGAAATAAAAGTAGATGGAATTCTAGCAGAGCCATCGTGGAACGAGGCCGATGGGGTCAGTAACTTTACTCAAATTGAACCCTATCAGGGCGCGCCATCAGACCATTTCACTTCTGTCAAAGTGCTGTACTCCGACCGCTACCTATATATAGGAGTCTTTTGTGCCGACAGCCTTGGTAAAAAAGCAATCCGGGTACCGGATATGATGCGGGATTTTAACTGGCGTGCCCATGATACATTCGCCATCGCCATCAATGGATTCGGGGACAAGCGGAATAGCATGAGCTTCGCCACCAATCCTTATGGTACACAAAAAGACTATTTGTCCTTCGATGACATCTTTTTCGACTCCGACTGGAGCGGCCTTTGGAAAGTGCGCACCACCATCGCAGACCAGGGATGGTATGCGGAGTTTGAAATTCCGTGGAAAACACTCCGTTATCGCAAAGATATTGCTGCCAATTCGCAGGAATGGGAAATTAATTTTTTGAGATTAAGACGCGCCTCAAACGAAATTGCCGTCTGGTCACCTTATCCTCGTTCTTTTGGCTTTAACAGGATGGAGTATGCGGGACTTTTGGCTGACATTCAACCTCCGCTACCGGGTACCAACGTTCAGGTCAATCCCTATGCCCTGATCAACTACAACAATCAAACGAAAAGTGACGGAACTGAAAATGACGAACTCAAAGTAAAGACAGGTGGAGAAATAAAATGGGTCGCAAACACAAGCACAACCGCTGATCTCACCATCAATACGGATTTTGCGCAAGCCGATGCGGACGTGCAGGTTAATAACGTGAGCAGGTTCTCAATTCTATTTCCGGAGAAGCGCCAGTTCTTTCTGGAGAATGCGAGTCTCTTTAGCCCCAATGTAGTGAGCGGAAAAGTGGGAGGCAGCATGCAGTTTTTACCATTCTTCAGCAGAAGGGTTGGGCTAAGCGAAACCGGCAATCCATTATCTGTCGATGCGGGTTTGCGCGTGGTCAGCAGAACTGTTAAACAAAGTCTGGGCGTCATGGGCATCAGGCAAGGCTCACTGGATACGCTGCCAGGTGCCAATATTTTTGTTGGGCGATACTCAAGAAATCTAAATACCAAAACGAGGCTGGGTACCATCATGACCTTAAAAAACCAGGATGCAAATTCCAACCTATTGGCCGGTGTCGATGGTTTTTTCCGATTCGATGCGGCCCAATCACTTAATGTGTTGGTGTCCGCATCATCGTCAGCAAAGAATTCAAGTGGGCTTGGTGCGTATGCGCAATACAATTACACTTCCAACAAAATTGTCGGATGGTGGACCCAAACTTTATTAACTAAAGATTTTCAACCCGAATTAGGGTTTGTGTCAAGAACCGATGTAGTTGGAACTACACCGGGAGTTGTTGCAAACCTTCGGGGAAAAAATATTCCGTTTCCCAAAATCATTCGGTCCTTTCAACCCGGCTTATCAGCCAATTACTTTCACAGGACATCGACCGGTCAACTGATCGAAAGGGAGTTAAAAGCCACGCCATTTTGGATTGAAACACAAGCAGGAGGATATTACGGATTTAGCGCCAGCGCCTTTTACCAGAACTTGCTAACGGATTTCCGCCCGTTGGGGATATTGATATCCTCCGGAGAATATATCTACAACCGGTTTTCGCTGAGTGCCGGCAGCGATCCGTCAAGAAAAGTATCACATGCCGTGCAATATGATTTTGGAAATTATTACAACGGTCAATTGCGTTCGCTCGATGCGTCCATTGCCGTTATTCCTCTGCCACACATTTCTGTAAAGGCCAGTGTCAATCAAAATTGGTTCTCAAACGTGGGCAGCGAAGCCGGTAATGAAGAAGTGACGTTGTACACGATTCAAGGGCGTTTGGCACTTAATCCAAGAGTTCAACTGGTAGGTTTATACCAACGCAATTCCAATAACCTGGAGTCGTACAATATTCGCTTCGCATGGGAGTTCAAGCCGCTTTCCTATTTCTATCTGGTAATGAACAGCAGGGAAAGTATGATCAGCGATACACGGTCGTTGGAGCAACAAGGGATTTTTAAAATGAGTTATCTGCACCAGTTTTAGTTAAATGTCCATGACGAATGGTTACAAACAACAAACAATGATCAAACTGTGGTGCTTAATTATTGGATTACTATTGCTTCAATGTGCAGGGTATGGTCAATCCTCCCATGTTGATGAAATAATTGAAGACGACAGGTTTAACACTGACTATGTAAGCAGTTACCAGGAGTTGATCATGGAACTGGAGAAAAGAGATAGAGGAGTTTCTGTCTTCTTTGTTTCTTACGATGAAGCCGGTCACGTCATTCATGCAGTGCCTATGTTGGTTCCCAATTTGATTGAATTGATCAACAGGTATCAATGTGAGATGCCGCCTTTCTGCGTGGTGTTGTTAGCGAACGGGGCAATTCGAAAAACAAAATAGATTAAAAGCTTGAGTACAAAAAAAATTCATGAGCCATAGGGGTGTCTCCAGGGTTGGTTGTCCTAGGAACAAAACCAAAAGAAACTCGCTTCCATGGCCTCAAGAATTGTTACTTCAGTATTATTTTCATTTCTTTTTTTCACCTTACCCGTCCGTTCGCAGCAGGTTAACCAGACCAATCAGGGGCACCATTCTGGACCAGGATAGCCAGATGCCTTTGATTGGAGCCACCGTTGTCGTTGTTGGTTCTGACCCTATTATGGGCGGAGCCACCGACCTGGAAGGTCGTTTCAGAATTCAAGGTGTTCCTGTAGGGAGGGTTACCCTAAAAATATCTTCTATAGGCTATGAAGAGCGGACGATTCCAAATTTGCTGCTTAGTTCAGCCAAAGAAGAAATACTACACATTACACTGGCAGAATCGGTCAATACGCTGGATGAAATAGTAATCAAGGCAGATATTCCCCGTGGTGAGGCGCTCAATGAAATGGCTGTCATCAGCGCCCACACTTTTTCTGTGGAAGAGACCTCGCGTTATGCGGGCTCATTTGACGATCCGGCCAGGATGGTCGTGGCCTTTGCCGGGGTGAACGGCAACGCGGAAGGTAACAACGATATCATCGTGCGAGGCAACTCTCCAAAAGGAATCTTATGGCGCCTGGAGGGAATCGCCATTCCCAATCCCAATCACTTTGCAGGCGAAGGATCAACCGGTGGTCCCATCAATGCATTGAGCAGTAAGATGCTCAGCAATTCGGATTTTTTTACGGGGGCTTTTGCACCGGAATATGGAGACGCGACTTCAGGTGTATTTGACATGAAATTAAAAAGTGGCAATAACGAACGCCAGGAATATACGGGGGCTATCAGTACGCTTGGTCTTGATATGACGGCCGAAGGTCCCATCCGACAAGGCAGTCGCGGGTCTTATATCGCCAACTATCGCTATTCCGCACTCGATCTGCTTGACCGTGCCGGAGTGGTAGATTTTGGAGGGGTGCCACGGTATCAGGATCTTTCTTTCAAAATTCAATTGCCTGTAAATAACAAGCACACCTTTGCACTTTTTGGATTGGGCGGAATGAGTAGTATCGATACGGAGGAAAAAGACGAGAACGATGAGAACCTGACTACCGGTAAATTCAACGGCAAAAACAAAATGGGTGTCTTTGGCGCTACCCATAGCTTCCAGCTTAATGACAACATGTACCTGAGAAGCGCGCTGGCAGCTACGGGCTCGGACAACTCATTCCGCTTTGCCATCCCGAATGACGCCAATCTTTTTTATACCATAGAGGATGGGACCATTTCCAAATCCTCACTTATCGCCTCCAGCACGTTCAATTACAAACTCAATGCAAGGCACAAAATTGAATCAGGTGTGATTTTGACCAGGCTCAATTTTGATATGAAAGTGGGCGAATGGGATTTTCAGCGAAACCAATTGACCAGCCAACTTTTGGATAAAGGCAGCTCCGCGACTTTTCAAGGATTTGCAAGCTGGAAATACCGTATCAATGAGGAATTGACTGTGATTAACGGTGTGCACTTTTTGCAATTGGCCCTCAACAATAATTATTCTGTGGAGCCCAGGCTTGCCCTGAAGTGGCAATTCAACGAAAAGCAATCATTCAATACCGGAGTCGGGATACACAGCAAACTGGAAGGCATGTCTACCTACCTGGCCAAACAATTTGCCAATGATGGAACATTTACCCAACCGAATAAAAATCTTGAAATCACAAAAGCTGCTCACTTTGTGGCAGGCTACGACAATCAACTTGGCGCCAACACTCACCTGAAGTTAGAAGCCTATTATCAACACCTTTATGATGTGCCTGTAGAAGACACAGACACCACTTCTTTTTCTTTACTTAACAGCACCGAAGGATATACCACGCGGCAACTGGTGAATGAAGGCAAGGGTAGAAATTACGGAGTTGAGCTAACGCTGGAGCGTTATCTTCACAATGGTTTCTATTACATGAACACCATATCCCTGTTTCGCTCCCTTTACACCACCAAATCTGGTGTCGAAAGAAAATCCGCTTTTGACAATAATTATGTAGCCAATCTTATTGGCGGAAAAGAATTTAAAGTTGGCGAACCATCCAGGAACAGAGTATTCTTTGTGAATACCAAAATCGCACTTATTGGCGGAAAACGGTATTCACCCATCAACCTTCCTGCTTCCATCGCTGCAAACACAGAAGTGATCGATGAGCTTAATCCCTTTTCGAGAAAGGGTGACGACATCTTTCGCGCAGACTTGTCGGTTGGTCTGAGAAGAAATCGAAAGCACACAACAACAGAACTGAAATTTGACGCCCAAAATATTCTTAATAACCAAACCGCGTTGGGAGAATACTACGTGAGGGCTTCACGATCGATTTATGAAAGCAAACAATTGGGTATGCTGCCCACCATCAGTTATAAAGTAAGCTTCTAGACAGAATCACGCGGAATGGGTGGGGAAACATACGGTGAATTACAAATTTCTGACGCGCTCTGTTTTTGGGAATCACATTATTTCGAATATTTGGTACCAGGTTTTTTTTTGATCAACGCTGCGAATACCATAAGCCATGAAAGATGATTTGTCAAGTGCGACAACCAAAGGAAGCTTTTTTAAAGCCATATTAATCGGAGGTTTTATCGTGGGAGCAGTGGACGCCATAGCGGCCTCAGTTGCCGCGTATATCCCGAAAGGAATCATGCCGGATGCGGTCTTCCGCTATGTCGCCAGCGGAGTGTTGGGGAAAGAAGCATTTGCGGGCGGCAGCGGCACGGCATGGCTGGGACTCTTCTTCCATTTTACCATCGCTTACGGCTGGACCGTTCTCTTTTTTGTGGCCTACCCCAGAATAAAATTTTTCACACGGGATAAAACACTGGTTGGTATGGTGTATGGTGTTTTTGTTTTACTGATGATGAACCTCGTAGTGGTGCCCCTGTCCAATGTGCCGAATGCCTCTCCTGGAACGGTGGCGGTGAACCAACTGCTGATCCATATGTTTTTGATTGGCTTGCCGATTTCACTTTTATCCGATCGATACTACGCCAATAAAAAAAGCTGACTTTCCAAAAAAATCAGCTTTCATTTGAGTGGTTACTCCAGGGATCTATCCCAGTCGTTCTGCCTTGTATCCTGCCTTCTCAACGGCAGCCGTGATTTTGGCCTCGTCTTGTTCGCCCAATACCGTGAGGACTTTGGATGGGTCGGTGATATCCACTTCCCAATTGTCCTCACCGAAAGCTTCGTTGAGGTAGGGCGTAGCCTTGGCAATGCATCCTGAACATTTTATCGTTGTCTTAAATTTGATCGTTTCCATTTCGTTTGTATTTCAATATTAGTCATTTACTACCACATAGCCGGCCTTCTCAACGGCACTGACTACATCTTTTTTAGTTAATCCATTGGTCAATTCAACCTCGGCCTCCGCAGGAGCCAACTTTTTTATCTCGCCTCCTATTGCCTTGATTGCGTTGCTCACAGTCATCTGGCAGTGCGGGCTTTTCATGTTTGGGATTGTCAATTTAATTGTTTCCATTATTGTTTGTTTAAAATTTATTGCTCAACAACTTCAAAGCCGGCCTCCTCAATAACCCGAACGACATCTTCTTTTCTTAAATAATCACTCAACTCAATCTCGGCCAGGGTGGGTAATACGTTCCTGACAGTTCCTCCAAGAAACATGATTGAATCAACTACCGTCATTTGACTGTAAGGTGTGATCATGTCAGGGATTATTAAGTTAATGGTAGTCATCGTATGTTCTTTTGATCAGTTAAACGCAATGCAACATGTTTGGCTTTGTATAATTACGGGAAGTGGTTACATAATTCCAGATAGCCTGGATTCTGGCTGCACGCCCACGTGAGCCGGTGAGTTGGAACTGATCACCACATGATTTGAAGTTGGAAATCCTTCACATAGTAAGACTTGTCCTTCCCTTATTTCCGGTTCCGTTAAAATATGATTTGTTCTCATTTCCACTTCACCCGAAATCAGCCATGACCGGCACGTCCCGCATTGACCGGCTCTGCAAGAGTGAGGTAATCCTACACCTGCCTTCAATGCGGCCGTTAAAATTGATTCACCCGATCTCACCTGAACCAACCCATCCTCACTATTCCATCGAATGATGACTTCGGTAGCAGGTAGCGAATCAAAGTCAATACCTGACGTTTGAGGTGGGGTATAAAAATTTTCCTTGTGAATGACTGACGGCTCCACCCCTAGCGTAGCAAGGGCTTCAATAATCATTCCCATAAAATCATGAGGGCCACATAAATAGAATCGGAGCGGAATGGCTGATTCAGCCATCACCTGTTTCACAATCTTTTTTACAACCAGCCTATTTAATCTTCCTTTGAAAAAAACATCAAAATCGATGGGAACCTCATCAGGTCTGGAAAGTGCATGATAAACTGACAGTCTTTCATCAAATACTTGTTGTAGTTCCCTAATTTCCTCCCTAAAAATTATTCTCTCATAATCTTGATTGGCGTACAGGAGCACTGCGCGTGACTGAGGCTCGTTGTACAGCAGAGAACGGATCATTGAAAAGATGGGTGTGATGCCACTTCCGCCTGCGAAAAACACGTAATATCTTTTGTTGGACCAAACCGGAACCAGTGTAAACGCACCGTTTGGGCCATCAACACCGATTGCCATCCCCTCGAAGGCATTTTTTGCCATGTAGTTCGAAAATTTTCCCCCGGGAATCTGACGAATGGTCACGGCAATTTCCTTGTCTTCATACGGTGATGTGTTGATGGAATAGCTCCGGGATTCCATCCCGTCACCTATTGAACAGGACAGGGTCAAGAATTGTCCGGGTTTATAATTTGACAACTCGCTATTGACGTCAAACCATAATGTTACCGCGTCTTTCGCAGGCCGCGTGATCCTTTTAATCTGTAGTTGATTCATGGGCTTAAAAAATAATCGCGAAACATATGGTGGCCACTACAAGACCAAGAACCAGCAGAACTTTTTGTTGTAATACCTTCATGACTTGTTGCGCTTTTTTGAATACCTAAAGGTACCCTTGCAACATGTTCCGCTCGTTACACTTAACCCGGAAGGATTTATATGATTTACAACGGTGGAAATTGCTTGGATCCCGAGCTTAAATCGGCCTTAAAAAGTTTAAGACAATGTTTGCTGCAGAAGTAGTAGTTCCTGCCTCCCCTCAAAATTGAATAAGAGCTTTTCTCCGGGTCCACATGCATATGGCACACAGGATCAATAGGGAGGTTCGGATGAGATTCTATCAGATTAGGCAACTCAAATAACTCGATCTCTTTTGCGATATTTTTCAGTTTGAACCAGCCCATTGATCTGATATTCATTGCGAATTGGGGTTTGATTTTGTCTACAAATTCGGCAGAACATAAAACTTGTCCCCGATGCGCAAGGGTCATTATCCTGGAGGTTACATTAATGGTCGAACCGAACAAATTATCATCTTGTCTGAAAAGTTTTCCAAAATGAAGGCCGGCATGGACGCCCAAAAAATCGTTCTCTTCAAGGGTTAGCTTGTTTAGTCGTTGCGAAGTTATGGCCAGATCAAGCGGCTCATCAGAAATCATTACCACCTGATCCCCGATTCGCTGAACTACCCGGCAATTTCCAAAACGCGCGTTTTCAACCAACTGCATATACTTATCAACTACTTTGGCTGCGGAAGCACCGCCATGAACATCAGTCATGGCGGTATACCCCGATAAATCGGCCATTAGTATAGCAACTTCAATCTCCATTTCCGAATTAGTTGGACAGTAGCCCCAGCGCTCTGTCCATTTCTAATTTCGCAATTCTTACGTTATAAATGGCCTGTAATTGATTCATTTTGGTCTCCGATAGCGAGAATTCAGCGTCCGTCAACTCCAGCCTGGAGCTGAGTCCATTTTGGTAACGATCATAAACTATTTTATAATTCATTTCAGCTGCCTCTATCGTCTTCTCAAGAAGACTCAGGCGCTGAATCACTTCTGTCAATTTACTCTCAAGAGTGGCTACCTCAGTTTTTGCCCGCTCAGTAGCATCTTGCCATTCTATGTGACTTGCCTGTGCCCGAAGCGCTGTTTGCCTGATGCCTGAGTTGATCTTATTTCCTGAGAAAATGGGTATACTGGCCTGGAGTCCAAGGAAAGAAGTCCGTGGCCAGCGATATGTTTCAAATTGACGGTTATCCGCCTGTGCTTGTAGCTGATAAGACCCTATCAGGGAAAGTTGGGGCAGCCGCATTGCCTGGCTTTGGCGCGACAAAATTTTACGGTGCTCCACGGACAATTTTTTGTGTTGAATGTCAGGGCGGTGCGATAGTATTTCATCGGCACTGTGATCATCGATATGGAAATATTGAGTGGAATTGTCCTTTCTTAAACTATCCACCAATTCAACGTTCACCTCGTGGTCAACACCCATGATTTGTTTCAGTTGAAGCAGGGTCACCTGATATTGACTGGCCAAATAGGTCACAGTCGTTCGCAAGTTCTCAACCGTAATAAAATTCCGAAGGGTATCGATTTTTAGATTTTTGCCCTGCCGCAACAACGCGCGCGAGTCATCCAGAGATTTCAGGTTTCGTTCAAGGCTTTGTTCGTTCAACTTTAGGCTTTCGCGGATGAGCAGGGCCTTTAAATAGGTTGAAGTAACCAACACATTCAACTGCGCCTTCTGATCTCGTGATATCTGACGTTGCATATCCAGCGCAACCTTAGAACCTTGAACCTGCCTGCGGGCGGCTTCAGATACAATTGGCTGTTGAAACAATAAGGATGTGTTGACTGTATTCCTTCCGCCCACTGCAACATCAACAACGGGATTGGCCTCGTTTCCCACAAATGAACCGGGCATGAAAATTACCTGACGGTCAAAATAGTAAGCGTAGTTGCCATTGACCGACAATGAAGGCATAAGGTTACCTTTGCTGTTTCTGACCGATTCCTCCGCCAATTTTTCTTCAAGGTATTGAACCTTCAAAGACTTGTTATTCTCTCCTGCGATGGTCAGGGCTTCCGTCAGCGAAATTTTAAGCTCCTGCGCCCGGACTAAGGTCACGATGGTGAGCATCAAGAGCCCGGCCATCCAGTGTTCTATATTTTTTTTCATGGTAATTAGAATTAATAATTTAGATCTACACAAAAAGGGCTTCTTCCGCCACTTCAGGCTTTCTCTTTGATGACGAGAGGTAAGAATACACGCCCGGTATCACAAACAGGGTAAGCACGCCAGCGAAGATTAATCCTCCAGCGATGACAATTCCCAACGATTGCCTGCTGTTGCTGGTCAATGCAATAGGCAACGCTCCAAAAATCATTGCCAATGAAGTCATCAAAATGGGACGGAACCGTTGCTCTGCGGCTAATTTTGCCGCTTCAAATTTTGATAAGCCGGTATCCTTTAGATGATTGGCGAATTCCACAATGAGAATCCCATTCTTGGTGATCAATCCGATAAGCGTGATGATTCCGATCTGACTGAACACGTTAAGACTCTGACTAAACCAATCCAAACTGATCAATGCACCGGCTATTGCCATGGGCACGGTGAGCATGATGATAAGAGGATCGCGCAAGCTCTCAAACTGCGCAGCCAAAATCATGTAGATCATCAGCAATGCAAGGATGAGTGTAAACGTTAGGTTGCCCTGGCTCTCTACAAAATCCCTTGACTGACCTGCCAAGGTATTCTTGAAAGTTTCTTCTAGCACTTCGGCTTTGATCCTTTCCATTTCCTTAATCCCATCTTCGAGACTCACTCCAGGAGCCAGACCAGCTGAAATAGTTGCCGAGGTAAACTGATCGTATCGATAGATGGCCGCAGGACTGATCCCCTCGTTAATGGTGACGAGGTTATCCAACGAAATCATTTGATTGTTGGAAGACTTCACATAAATGGACCTGAGGTCGCTAATGTCGTTGCGGTTGTTGCGCTCTACCTGTCCGATCACCTCATACTGGCGGTCATTTTGCAAAAAGTATCCGTATCGCTGACCCGAAAAAGAAAGTTGAAGCGCTCTCGCCACTTCCTCAATCGATACGCCCATCAAGGCCGCTTTTTCGCGATCGATATTGATTTGCAATTCAGGTTTATTGATTTTGAGATCGCTATCTACAAACATCAATTTCTGACTTTGACGAGCTGCCGCTAAAAACCTGGGAAGTATACTGGACAGACTATCCAGGTTAGAAGCTTGTAATACAAATTGTACCGGTTGGCCGCCACCATATCGCGTTCCGATGGTTGGCGGCATATAGGGAAACAACAAAATATTTCTAAACTGACCCGAGGCTGCGCCATACTGATAGTATAATTGCTGCGCAGTTGCTTTTCTTTCCTTGGGATCTTTTAGATAGATGCTCTGCACCGCCACATTCACAGGTGCCGGAGCGGGAATGAAAGAAATCGCCACCATCGAGTAGGTCTGATAAAGTCCCTCGGTGTTATCATTAACATAATGTCCAACCTCCTTCATGTTCTTTTTCATGAAATCATAGGATACTCCTTCGGGGGCAATGGCAATCAACATCATATTAGACCGGTCCTCAATAGGCGCCAGTTCTGACGGAAGTTTGTTGCCAAGGTGATAAATCAAGCCTGCCATTCCTACGACAAACACCCATGCCAGGTATCGGTGCTTCATAAAACCACCGAGTAGGTAGGCGTAGCCTCCATTCAATTTTAGAAAGAATGGCTCAGTAACGCGGTGCAGCCAATTTGGCTTGTCATGTTTCTTTAATAAATATGCACTTAACATAGGCGAAAGTGTAAGCGCAACAAAGGCAGACACCAATACTGAACCGGATACCACAATCGCAAATTCTTTGAAGAGCTGTCCGCTGATACCACCCATAAAAATGATGGGCAAAAACACAGCGGCCAATGTGATGGTAGTCGATATTACCGCAAAATAAATTTCTTTAGATCCGGCAAAAGCAGCCTGAACAGGCGCCATACCTTCTTCTACTTTTTTGTAAATATTTTCCAGCACCACGATAGCATCATCCACCACGAGGCCAATCGCCAGCACAAGACCCAATAACGTTAACACGTTGATGGAAAAGCCTGCCACATACATGATAAAGAATGCTGACAGGATCGATACCGGAATCGCTAATACGGGAATGATTGTAGAGCGCCAGTCGCGAAGAAATAAGAAGATGATAAGCACTACCAACCCAAAGGCGATAAACAAAGTTTCCTCTACTTCATGGATAGACTCGCGAACAGGTTTCGTGTAGTCAAAACCGACAATCAATCTGTACTCCGATGATATTTCCCTACGCAATAGCTCCAGGCGTTTGTAAAACTCATCCACCACTTCGATGGCATTTGCGCCACGTTGTATTTGAATGGCTACACCTACACCAATGCGATCTGCCTTATCCGTGGTATTAACAATTGCATTCCGTTCGTTCATTTCACCTAGCTCTGCGTAACCCACATCTTTTAATCGAATGACAGAAGCACCTGTTTGTTTAACTATCATATTGTTAAACTCTTCTGTCGTGGTAAGGCGACCTAACGCTCGTACACTTAGCTCGCTGGTTTGTCCTTCGATTCTCCCTGAGGGTAAATCAATGTTCTCGCGCATCAGTGCCAGCCGAATATCCTCAGGAGTAAGTTGATAAGATGCTAGTTTGATGGGATCAAAGCGCAAGCGCATAGCATATTTGTGTTCACCCACAATCTGCACCCTTTGAATACCAGGAATGGATTGCATACGCTCCTTAATTACAGTAGAGGCTAGATGGCTTACTTCCTTGATATCCTTTGTATCGCTCTCTACTTCAAGGAAGGCCACCAGGTTATCTGGTGAACTGGCTTTCTCCACAATGGGAGGATCAACATCCGCAGGTAATTGATTTTTTGACTTGGACACTTTATCACGAACATCGTTTAAGGCATCCTCCAAATTCACATCGCGGTTGAACTCGACAGAAATAATACTCACTTGCTCACGAGACTCTGAAGAGATGGTACGTAAGCCGTTGGCTTCAGCAATTGATTCTTCCAAAGGTTTTGAGATTTTAGAAGCAATCACATCGGGGCTTGCCCCTGGATAAAAAGTAATCACTGCGATTACTGGTGGTTCTGTTAACGGAAATTCCCGAACACCTAAATATTTCCATCCGACAATTCCCATAACCACGATGATAGCGGAGAACACCCCGGCCAGCACGGGCTTTTTAATACTTAATGATGGTAAGCTCATAATGTTATTATTTAGTGGATACAACTTGCACAGGAGTGCCCTCACCGGTGCGCAGGATATTAGATACCATTACGGTATCACCATTATTTAACCCAGAAGAAATAATCGCTTCAGCTTCCTTGCGATTCCATATCGAAACCGGAGTCATTCTGGCCAAACCTTGCTTTACAACAAATACACTGTAACCATTTGCACCGGGGATAAGCGACTCTGTTGGAAGTGCCATCCCAAGTTGCCCTTCATTGGATATGCTATAAAATATTTTAGCAGACATACCAGGTTTTAGCGAACCGCCCATGTTTCCAGCTACCGCGTGAACAATAATATTTCTGCTTAAAGGATCAACCCCTGGTTCAATCGCACTGATTATGGCATATTGCTTTTGATCGCTCAACGAGGTAATGAAAGTGATTTGTTTACCCGGTTTTACAGAAGCAGCATACTTTTCAGGGATGCTGAATTGGATTTTTACATTTCCTGATTCTTGCAGGGTTACCAGTGGGGTACCTGCGCCAGCCAACGCACCAATTTGAAGTTTGGTAATGCCAATAAAACCAGAGAAGGGAGCACGAATGGCGGTCTTGGAAAGATCAACCTTCAGCAAATCTTCTGCAGCTTGCAATGATTGAAGCTTACTGAAAGCCACATCATATTCCTCCTGCCTAACCGACTCATTTTTTAAGAGTTCAGACAAACGTAACTCATTCAATTTGGCAAGACTTAGCTCAGCTTGTGCTTGGTTTAAGCGAGCTAAAATATCAGCATCATCTAATTTATATAGCAATTGACCTTTGGTCACATGGCTTCCATCCGTAAACAGGATAGCAACAATCTTTTTTGAAACTTCACTCGTGATTATTACCTCTCTGTTCGGCAGAACTGATCCTGCCACCACTTCGTCCTGTGTAAGAGGCATTGCCTCAACTACACGAACATCTACGGGAAGTTTTGACATTTCCTCCGGAGCCTTCTCAGCGGTATTGGCTTTTGTAGAACAGGCTATAACAGCTGCCCCCATTGCCATCACAAGAAGATAATTTATTAATGATTTTGTCTTCATAATTTTTGATTTGTTTATGAAGCAAAGAACGGGGTAGGTTTTACCCTTGATTTGTATTTAAGCAGGTAGTGTTTATATAGTTTACAAACAAAAAAGCCCGGCTATCGCCAGGCTTTTTTAGATCCAAGTAGTTATATCTTACTTCTTTTGAAGAAGCACGGTATGATGAGTCGACTTCCTGTCGTAACGCAGCAAGAGTGGTTTTACTTTTGGATCAATATGAGCAGTCTCATAATCCTCGCCCGCAAATTCTTTCACCGATTCGATGGAATCGAACATCATGATTGTTGTGAATTCAATTTCATTGCCCACATCGCGCTTCAACAACTGTATTCCCTTGTATCCAGCGGGTTTGTTTTTTTCAATACCCGGAATTGCCTCATCTACCAGCACACGCTCGAAGGCGTTGGCATTGGCTTTTGTTGTCCATCCATGCCATATCCTCGCAATTGAATTTTCAGTATGATGGGTTTGAGCCTGGCTCAATTTTATGGTCATTACAGCGACCATCAAAGGTAAGATGATTTTCATAAACGTTGTTCAATTCATGTCCGCTTAAACGGTCGTTAAAATTAACTGTTGCATAATCAGGAGGGTAAATTATATCAACGATGAGGTCAAATTTTTGCAAATTTCAACCTCAAACTATTGCCCACTACACTCACTGAACTCATCGCCATGGCCGCCCCAGCGATCATTGGATCAAGCAAGAACCCATTGAATGGATACAGTATACCGGCTGCGATAGGAATCCCAATTACATTGTAAATAAATGCCCAGAACAAATTCTGTTTGATCCCCCTTACCGTTTTCGTAGATAGGTTAAGCGCCTTCGGGATGGATTGCAAGTCGGATGTAATCAACGTCATTTTCGCCACATCCATGGCTATGTCTGATCCTTTGCCCATGGCAATGCTTACATCGGCCTGCGCCAGTGCGTGTGAGTCATTGATGCCATCCCCGACCATGGCCACCACCTTTCCTTCGGCCTGCAATTGTTTGACAAACGCTGCCTTATCTGAAGGAAGCACTTCCGCCTTGAAATGTTTTAAGCCAACCTGTTGCGAGACTGCCCTGGCGGTTTGTTCGTTGTCTCCGGTCAACATGTACACGTCAATTCCCTTCTCTTGCAGTGTGTTTATAGCTGTAGCAGATGTGGCCTTGATTTTATCTGCAATGGCAATAACGGCCAGCACCTCTTCACAATTGAAGAAATAGACTACGGTTTTTGCCAGAGACTGCAACTGGGATGCCTTGTCTACCACAGCCTTACTGATCGATACCTTATTCTCATCAATCAATTTTCTGTTGCCAACAAAGTAAGAAAGCCCATTGCGATTGGCGCGCACGCCCCTCCCGGTTATACTTTCAAAACTTTCGAGTTCGACTCCGCGAACGCCTTTTTCTTTGAGGTGGTTGACAACCGCATCCGCCAGCGGATGTTCCGATTGAGCTTCTATGGCGTAAAGTATGCTCTCCAGGTCTGAGTTCACTTTCACATCCCAAATCAAGTCGGTCACCAGGGGCTTGCCTTCCGTGATTGTTCCTGTTTTATCAAGGATTATGGCGTTCACTTGGTGAGCCAATTCAAGGCTCTCTGCATCTTTAATTAAAATATTATTCTCCGCTCCCTTGCCAACACCTACCATAATGGCTGTTGGAGTGGCTAAGCCAAGTGCACAAGGACAAGCAATTACCAACACGGTGACCGAAGTAAGGAGCGCGTGTGTGAAAGCATTGTTGCCACCGATCACCATCCAGGTAATGAAAGTTAGAATGGCAATTCCGATAACAATAGGAACGAATATGCCCGCTATTTTATCCACCAGTTTTTGCACGGGAGCCTTGCTACCCTGAGCCTCTTGAACCATCTTTATTATTTGCGCAAGAATGGTATCACCTCCTACTTTCTGTGCTTCAAACTGGAAGCTACCCTTCTGATTGATCGTTCCAGCAAAAACAGATTCTCCTCCATTTTTCTCAACAGGCACTGGCTCGCCTGAAATCATACTCTCATCAACAAATGAAGATCCTGATAGCACTTTTCCATCCACTGGAATCTTTTCTCCCGGTCTTACAACGATCACGTGGCCTACTTTGACCGCAGCGATGGGTATTTCTTGTTCCACTCCAGCAACTATGGCACGTACCGTCTTGGGCTGCAAACCCATTAATTTTTTAATGGCTGATGACGTGTTTGATTTTGCTTTTTCCTCCAACAATTTTCCCAAGGAAATAAAGGCAATAACAACCGCGGCTGCTTCGTAATACACATGGGGGTGTACACCGCGAGCATGCCAGAACTCAGGAAAGAAAGTGTTAAACGCGCTAAACAAGAATGCAATTCCTGTCGACAGGGCCA
Organism: uncultured Ohtaekwangia sp.; assembly: GCA_964655635.1. Taxonomy (GTDB): domain Bacteria; phylum Bacteroidota; class Bacteroidia; order Cytophagales; family Cyclobacteriaceae; genus ELB16-189. Next base: position 129,464 of record CAZZNH010000007.1, on the reverse strand, counting down.
CCAGGGTGTCCATATTCGACTTGCCAAACTTGGCCTGTTTGAAGGCGTTGACGAAATAATTCCTGCCAAAGTAAAATACGACCGGAGCCGCGAAGATCATGGAGATATAATTGCCATAAGGCAGGTCCATGTAAAACATCCCAATAATAACCACGGGCAGCGCCAAAATCGAAGACCAGATGGTTCTGTTCTTAACCTCCCGATAATGCTTCTGCTGCGCCTCCTCTTTGACCGCCTGCGGATCCTCAACATCAACCACCAAATCGTAACCAATGGAACGCACCACGTTTTGAAGATCGGTGGGTGTGGCAACTGTCTCGTCATACTCAACCCAGGCGGACTGATTGGCAAAATTCACACCAGCATCCCTCACACCATTTACTGACTTAAGCATGGATTCCACACTCACTGCGCAGGCCGCGCAGGTCATTTCAAGAACCGGAAACGAGCCGCGAATGGTCTTGCCCTTCACGTTTTTTTCTGGTGCTACACTAGTTGTTGTCATCATTCTAATTTTTAAAAGTTTCCTTCCGAACTACATGCAAGTATACTGTCATTGTATCGGCCCGGTTTTACATAGTTGTCGATAGTATTTACAGGATTCCAACCCTTACAGAAATGCGTCAAGCTTTTGGCTTATAACATGCTTGGGGGCCGCACCTACCATTTTCAACACCGGCTCTCCCGCCTTAAATACCATTAGGGTAGGCAAATTCCGAATACCATATTTTCCGGAGATGATCGGATTCGCGTCCACATCAAGTTTCCCTATATAGGCCTTTCCGTTGGTTTCCTGGGCCAGTTCCTTCAAAACGGGTTCCATGGCACGGCAAGGCGGACACCATTCAGCGCCAAAATCAACAAGTACCGGTTTATCGGATTTTAAAACTGAGGTTTCAAATGTTTCGTCAGTGATCTCAATTGTGTTCATGTCTTTGCTTTTGAATTTGTTTGTAATGGTAACAATTCAAACACCCAATTAGGTTTATACTATTCCTAATATCCGTTACATAATTTATTGAACAACCTTCGGGACTTGTTCTGAAAGTTTCCTCTTTTCAGCACGCAGGGACTTAAATAAAGAAGGTGGCATCCCTGTCAGCTCTTTAAATTGCCTGGACAGGTGATTGACACTGCTGAACCCCATCAGGTGTGCAATTTCCGTCAGGCTACTATCTGTATATACCATCAGCTCCTTCACTTTTTCAAGTCTTTTGTGGATAATATATTGTTCCAGTGTCATCCCCTCTGACGATGAAAACACCTCGCTGATTGTATCATAATTCATGTTTAAGGATTCACTGATCATGGTTGAAAATTTCGCCTTGCTATTCAACCCACCATGTTGAGAAAAAATTTCCGTGACAAGAGACTTTACCCTATTGATGATTCGGGTTTCCCGGTCGCTAATGAGCTCAAATCCATGATCAGCTAAAAATTCCTTTATCGCAACTACTCCGGCCTCATCAGGCGGGCTGGCGAGAGAGATTTTACCAAGGCTAATTCTTTCAACGCCAAAGCCCATCGAATGAATGCCACTTTTGATGACTGAAACGCAGCGATCGCAAACCATTCCTTTGATAAAAAATACGTTAGACGGGTCCATTTCATTTGAATTTTGATACATCAAAGGACCGAAGGAGATGGTGTATTCGTGCTATACCAAGACTGGAAAGTGTTACAGAATTTTCAGGAAACGCCATCCAGCGGTTTGCGCTGCTGATCGATCGCCCTGGATTTCTTCAAATCGGAGGGCGTAAGGCCGGTCACTTTTTTAAATTGTGCGGATAAGTGGGCCACGCTGCTGTAACCCAGTTTGTTGGCAATTTCGCTCAGGCTGAGCTCATCATAGAAAAGCAGTTCCTTGGTTCGTTCTATTTTCTGCCTGATGATATACTGCTCCAACGTAATGCCGACTACCGAAGAAAATAAATTGCTGAGGTAGTTGTATTCGTAGTGAAGTTCCTCGGACAAGATAGTCGACCAATTAAACTTTCTTTCAGCGGGATCACCGTGGTGAACCAGTTGGATCACCTTGTTTTTTATGGACTCGATGAGGCGTGCCTTATGGTCATCTATTCGCTCAAAACCCAGGTCCATCAGCGCGTGGTCCAAGGTCGCCAACTGATCCCTTGAAAGTTCCTCCTCTTTCAACTTTACCTCACCCAACACCACCTGTTCGGGGTGCAGTCCCTGTGCCTCCAGCGTTTGTTTCACCACCATGATACAGCGGTTGCAAACCATATTTTTGATGTAAAGGGTGGCCATAACTCTAAGGTCGTAAAATTTGCGAACAATTTTAATCTCTCGACTGCCTGAAACCCACGCTCCCGATTGCGATGAGATCCTATAATGACATTTATCATTCCACCAGTGAACTTTCGTCATAAGTGACCAGCGGTAATCACCGTATCATTACCGGGTAACCAAGCTTGCCCATGCGATGATCGAAGCGACATTTTTAATTCATTAAATCAATAAACCTCCATCAGCATGAAATTCTGATTCCCACTGACTTTTCTCGACCATCCAAAGTCGCCATCAAGTATGCCCTTGACCTGAGTGTGGAGTTGAAGGCCGAAATCACGCTTCTCAATGTGGTTCATTTGGATGGTCCACCACGAAGCTCACTCAAAGTGAAGGACCTCGAAGATGCAATGATTGACATCGCACGAAATGAGATAGGCTACCTCATTAAAGAACTTAAATCAGACTACCCTAAACTTCCGAAGATTCATGCTGAAATCATACCCGGATATCCGGTTGAAAAAATCGTCAGTAATTACGCCACTAGGCATAAGGTCGATCTGATAGTCCTGGGTACCAGGGGAGCCACCGGTCTCAAAAAGTTTTTACTCGGAAGCAATGCAGCATCGGTGATCAACAAGAGCAGGGTTCCCGTTCTCGCTGTACCTGAACTTGGATCGTTTAAGGAGATCGTTAACATTGCCTATGCAACAGATATGCTAAACATAAAACCAGAACTGAAAAGGATAGTGTCGTTTGCGCGAAAATTCAATGCGTATATTCACATCCTGCACATTACCTCCCCGAGAGAACAAAAAGCTTTCGATGCTACGAGCATGCTGAACGACTTAAGAAACGTGACAAAATACAACCTTCTTTCATTCGCAGTGTCAAATGCCGAAGACCCTGTCCTCGGAATTGACGATTTTGTCAGCAAGAACAAAATAGATGTAGTTGCCATGTTCACCCACGAACTTTCATTTTTCGAAAAACTGCTGGGAAAGGGAGTCACCAGAAAGATTGCATTCCTGACGAAGGCCCCCCTACTGACTTTCAAGAAGTGACGCTAAAAAATTTCTGAGCACCTGCTACTATTTTGTACTTGGGTCAGGTGATTGTTGCCTGCTGAAACGGAAATCCATGGTAATGTCGCGCGGTAATCAAAACAACAGGATATCGCACCATTATATTGCTGCCTGAATCATGGCCAGCAATAAAGTAAACCGACTTGAGCAACATACGTTGATCTGGTTAAAAGGCGGCTTCGGGAAGTATGAGGTCGACTTTGAGTCTTATGCCTACACGTCTGAAACCATCCTCTTTCTTGAGCCTGGGCAATACTTCAAAGTTACTGGTGGGGATCTTAGGACGGAGTCGCTGCCGGTCACCCATTGGAGGGCGCCAGTTTCACATTACCGGTATCTTTTTAAACATTTGGTTGCCGTTGGCCACATCAAGCCTCGCGTAAAACTCCACGCAGCTCATGACCTGCGCCTGGACAGTACCTTGATACATGGAAACAACAAGACCCTTTCAATGCCACGCCTGATGAACTGAACCTGTTGTTCGATCTTAACGAGCACGTCAGCCGATTTGCAAGGAAGACAGCAACTGTTGGCGAAATCCTTGCGGAGGCCAAGTTGCCTCCCGGGCTGGCCCAACATGTGGTGAAGTCGAAACTTCATTTGACTTTGAAAGATTTGGCTCTCCGACAGCGACTACTGGAAGCGCAGCGGGAGCTGATCTTTACTCTCAAACCGATCAAGGAGATTGCATACGGCCTCGGGTTTGACGACCCGGCTTACTTCAGCCGGTTTTTCTATCAAAGGAAAAATGTAACGCCAGAGATATTCAGAGATCGATTCGACATCAGGACAAAACAACAGGTCGTACCCGACCTTCTCGCACTCGTTGACAAATATTATCGCACGGAGCACAGGGCTTCGTTTTATGCCGATCAACTATTTATGTCGCAACGCACATTGGCAAGAAAAGTGCAGGCCGAAATCAGCATGTCCGTGAAAGATCTGATCAACAAAAAATTGATTGCAGAGGGCACGGACCTGCTGAGTTGCGGCATGCCGGTAAAGGAAGTTGCCTACTATTTGGGATTTAAGGAGCCCCAACATTTTTCAACCTTTTACAAACTGCAAGCGGGGCATATTCCCTCGCAGGTCCATCTGTAAAGTACAATTCGTTGTCGCTTTTTTGTACGCATCAGCATGAATGCACGGCATACTTTTGCGACATGTTTAACCAAATAATCAAGTCATGAACATTAAATCACAAGTAAAAGAAATGGATGACATGGTATCGCAAGGACGGATCATTGATGCGGTTGATAAGTTCTTCCATACGGATATCATCACCAAGGAAGTGAAAGGGGATGTGGTAAAAGGTAAGGCCGAGAAACGAAAAATGCTGGAAGGATTCTTGAGCAATATCCAATCCGTAAACGGCATTAAAGTAGTCAGGTCAGCCGTAGAGGACAACATTTCCATGTCCGAATTCATCATCAATCTGGGCATGAAAGACGGCAGCACCGTGTATTGGGACGAGGTCATTCGCAGAGAGTGGAAGGACGGCAAAGTTGTGGACGAAAAATATTTTCAAAACTAAAAATCGAAAAAAATGAAAAATCTATTAATAATTGCTGTATGTCTGCTGGCGGGTCAATGGGTGATAGCGCAAACATTGAAGACGCAGTACAACGTGGATGACAGCAAGATCGCGCTGCAGGGATACAGTCCCGTGTCATATATTGAACTGGGGCTGGCACAAGTGGGTTTAAAGGAATTCAAGTCAACACATGATGGGGTGAACTATTATTTCACCACCGGAGATCAGAAAAAATCCTTTGACAAGAACCCGGCTAAGTATTTGCCTGAATACGGAGGATATTGTGCTTTTGGTATCGCAGTGGGCGCCAAGTTCAGGGTGAATCCAAACAAATACATTGTGAAAGACGGAAAGTTGTATTTGTTCCTCTACGACAACGAAGTTGATGCGCAGCAGTTATGGATTCAGGGAAATCATAAAGAATTGGTGGGCAAGGCAGATTCAAATTGGAATAAACTAAAAACCACTCCGTAATCGTTTGCGGGTCCGCATTTTGCGCGGAGGTTGATACAAATATGCCGTGTGAAAACGGTAGCTTGATGTGCTCAACATTGGGCTACCGTCCTTTCGTGTGCTGATCACGCGCATACCATTGATTCAAAAGCAAAAAATGATAGATTTACTAAGGCTATCATTCGGATCAATGCAAAACTGGAAAATAAAACTCTCCCTCTTTCTTAATTATTTTGTGTTTGCCATCCTGCTCAACAGTGTGGGCACGGTAATCCTGCAGGTACAAAGTAATTATGGTGTATCGGAATCGGCAGCCAGTGTGCTGGAGGCATTCAAAGACTTAAGCATCGCACTCGTTTCATTTCTCATTGCCTCCTACATCATTCGCATAGGCTATAAAAACACAATGCTTATCGCGCTTGGTCTGATTACCCTGGTTTGTTTGCTGATGCCATCGTTGAATAGTTTTTTGATGACCAAAGTTTTGTTTGCTGCAACGGGGACCAGCTTTGCCCTTATCAAGGTTTCCGTGTACGCCACCATTGGTATCGTCACTGACAACAAGAAAGATCACGCCAGTTTTATGAACTTCATCGAATCATTTTTCATGATTGGCATTTTAACAGGTTATTTTATTTTCGCATTTTTTGTCAGCGATGACAATCCTGAATCTGCTGAGTGGTTCAAAGTCTATTATTTACTGGCAGGCATTTCGCTGGTGGCGTTTCTGCTACTGTTAAGTGCACCGCTGAATGAATCCACCGTAAAGACCGAAGCCGTACAACGATCTGTGGTCGGAGAGTTTTTGGAAATGATCAAGCTGGCAGCTAAACCTCTTGTGCTGGTTTTTGTTGTGAGCGCTTTCATTTATGTGCTGATTGAACAAAGTATCATGAGTTGGCTTCCAACTTTCAACAGCAAGGTTTTGGCGTTACCCACCACGCTGAGTATTCAGATGGCCAGCATCCTTGCCGCATCCACCGCCATCGGGCGTTTTGCTGCTGGCGTGCTGTTAAGAAAAATTCATTGGTTCAATGTGCTAATTGCCTGCCTTTTGGGTGCCAGTGTCCTGGTGTTGTTTGCCATACCGCTGGCACAAACCGAACATGGTCCGGTGACTGGCTGGAGTACTGCACCGTTGGGCGCATTCGTCTTCCCCGTTATTGGTTTGTTTCTCTCCCCTATTTACCCCGCCATCAACTCCGTCATCTTGAGTAACCTGCCCAAAGCGCAGCACGGTCCTATGTCCGGACTGATTGTGATATTTTCTGCTTTGGGAGGAACGACCGGCTCCATCATTACGGGAAATATTTTTGAGGCCTTTGGAGGTGAAACCGCATTTTACTTCTCACTGGTACCCATTGGAATATTGATGGTTTTGTTATTTTTCTTTAACCGACTTCAAAATAAATCAGACGCAGAAGTTAAATTTAATTCCTCTGGCGGACACTAGGTACTCAATTAGTCAACAAGTCTGATGCAAAGCGAAGAGCTGCAAATTCATACACTGGGAAATCTGTTCAGGGACGTGCAAATGAAACCTGTGTTTGCCGACAGCAAAACATTTCCTGATTGCCGACCGAAAAAAAGCCTGACTCAAATCCGGGCAAACTATGAAAACGAAAAAGAAGGCAGTGGATTTAGTCTGGAGCAATTCGTAGCTGCCAACTTCGAGACTCCCCAGCCATATGCTGCAGCGTTTGAAAGCGACCTCAAGGGCACGCCCAGCCAACACATCAAAAACCTGTGGGCCGTGCTTACTCGTCAGCCGAAAGGTGACAAAAACAGTTCGTTGATTCCGCTCCCCCGTCCCTACATCGTACCGGGCGGTCGCTTCGGAGAAATTTATTACTGGGATTCGTACTTTACCATGCTCGGGCTGAGGGCGTCTGGCCGTGTTGACCTGATACAAAACATGGTCGACAACTTTACTCACCTGATTGACGCCATTGGATACATTCCCAACGGCAACAGAACCTATTACCTGGGCCGCTCCCAACCGCCATTCTTTTCTATTGCTGTCAAGTTGTTAAGCAAGGAAAAGGGTGATGAGCTGTTGGTGAAATATTTGCCAGCTCTAGAAAAGGAGTATGCCTTTTGGATGAAGGGGAAAAAAGATCTTTCAAAAACGAAGGTGGCAAGTGAGCGCGTTGTGCTGTTGCCTGATGGATCAATCCTTAACCGGTATTGGGACGAAAACAATACACCCCGGCCGGAGGCATATAAAGAAGATGTCGAACTCGCTCATGGTTCGCAAAATCCAGAACATTTATTCAGGCACATTCGCGCGGCCGCTGAGTCGGGATGGGATTTCAGCAGTCGGTGGTTCAGAGAACCCAACTCGTTCAGTTCAATTCATACCACTGACATTATTCCTGTCGATCTCAACTGCCTCCTCATGTTTCATGAAGAGATGCTGTCGAAAATAAATGACATGGCAGGAAACCAGGAGATGGGTAACCGTTTCAAACAACTGGCCGAAAAGAGACGAATAGCCATTCAAAAATATTGTTGGAGTGAAAATGAAAAATTCTATTTCGACTACGACTTTGTCGCTCAACGAAGAACAAGTGCATACACATTGGCGGGAGCTTTTCCATTGTTTTTTAAAGTGGCTACTGAAGAACAGGCCCGGGACGTTTGCCTGCACATTGAAAATAAGTTTTTAAAATCAGGAGGTCTTTTAACAACCCTGGAGCAAACCGGACAACAATGGGATGCGCCTAACGGTTGGGCTCCATTGCAATGGATAACATTCATGGGGTGCAAAAACTACAACCAAATTGCATTGGCTTCGAAAATTAAAAAAGCGTGGCTGGAAACGAACGACCGCGTTTTTAAAAGCACGGGCAAGATGATGGAGAAGTACGATGTAACTGGAAGTGGCGATGCAGGAGGTGGCGGTGAATATCCCAACCAGGATGGATTCGGTTGGACCAATGGAGTTTACCTTGGTCTACAGGAATCAAAAATTTAATTCTTATCCTTTTTCAGATCGCGAAAAAATCTCGCCCAGTTGAATGGGTTGAGAAACGGATTGACCCGTGGCTGAAAACGATCGTTGATGGAGCCCGTGTATTGGTCCATATAATATCGGTAGTTGGCTTGCCCGTCCATCGGAGTTGTTCTTAACATCAACGCCAGTAATTCAGCATTCATGGCACGCGGATCTACACCGTTGTCCATGGGAATATTGAGCGCAAGCACAGCCTCCTTAAACACTTCCTCAGTGGGAAACGGCATAATTTCTACTTCCTTCAGGAAGGTAACATCAGGCACCATCTCAATAATGATTGTGAGGTACTCAGAGATTGAATTCGGAACAATGTAATGTCTTCTGTTGTATCCTACCGAACTGATCACCACGCTGTCGCCCTCCAGTACAGGCATAGAAAAATATCCAGTCCGGTTAGACGTGGTTCCCCGCCCTGCCTTCGGCACATATATGTGAACACCGGGCAATCCCGAAACACTGTCCTCACTCAGAATGACCCCGGACAATTGTATGACTCTTTTTTTGCTTTGCGCAAACGTGTCCACCGATGACACGCTCAACACCATCCCCAGCAGAAAGATTATCCAACGGAAGTTAACACCCTGCATAAAAATCAAATTGGTCAAAGATAGGGATTGAAGGGAATTCGGCCTAATCTTTAAACGGGGCATTTACATTGATGTTTTTATAGTAACTTGAGGCCTCATAAAAACCGATCTTCAACCGCAATAATTCCACCAACGGTATGAGGTTAAAACATTTTAACATCGACCTGGGCGCTCAGATTTTTCTTTCGTGCTCCGACACTTCAAGGCTCCGAATTCTCAACCTGATCATGAACAATGGGGAAATGTGCATCAGTGACCTGGAGCGCATTCTCGATTTCACCCAGACCAAAACCTCACGTCATTTGGTGTATCTCAAAAATTCAGACATCCTTTCCATCCGAAAATTCAACCAGTGGGTATTTTACCAGGTGAAGGACGAAGTCTTTGACATCATCAAACAAATTCTGCAATTCATCAGCCGCGACCCAATCCTTCAAAAAGATCAACAGGTGTACGACACGCTCTACTCCAACCGCGAACTGGCATTGAACAAACTCAACATAAGATCCTTAACAGCATCCAAGCCTTGAACGACTCTATTTATAAATGTGTGATCTTTGATCTCGATCACACACTTTGGGATTATGATGCCAACTGTGCCGAGGCACTTTTGGAACTATATGAAAAGAACAACCTCAAACAACGGGGAATAGACTCATTTGAATCGTTGCTCGATGCGTTCATGGAGATGAACACCCTGATGTGGGATCAATACGACCTTGGCATCATTCAAAGAGATGTGATCCGCTACCAACGCTTCAACCGGATATTATTGGCGCTGGGCGTGGATGACTACAAACTTTCGCTCACCATGTCCAGTGAGTATGTCGCGTTGTCTCCCACCAAAAAGAATTTGGTTCCCAACGCCAAATCCATTCTTGATTACCTGGAAAAAAAATACCGCCTGCTGATTATCACCAACGGTTTTGACGAAATCCAATCCGTAAAACTTGCCTCTTCCGGAATTTCAGACTATTTCCACCATGTCATAACCTCTGAGAAAGTGGGCCATAAAAAACCTGCCCGTGAAATATTTGAATACGCGTTATCGATGAATAATTTTCGGCACAATGAAGCCATAATGATCGGGGACAATTTAAATACCGATATCAAAGGAGCTACCAACGCATCCATTGATAGCATCTATTTCAATCCCACAAAAAAGGAGCACAAGACGATCATGAAACATGAAATTTCAGATCTAATTGAGCTCAAATCCATCCTGTAATCGTATCAAAAATGATTACCTTTGCAACCCTCCGTACTGACGCGGAAATTGTTCTCAAGTTGAATCAATAAAATAGACTATTAATTATGGCCAACGGTTTTTTTAACGCACCTGCACCCAAGAACGAACCCATCATTCAATATGCACCCGGCACCAAAGAAAGATCGCTGTTGAAAAAAGCGCTGGAGGAAGCCCGCGCACAGAAAGTAGATGTTCCCATGTATATCGGTGGCGATGAAGTGCGTACGGGAAAAACAATTTCCATGTCTCCCCCGCATGACCATAAGCACATCCTCGGTCATTTTCACGAGGGAGATAAAAGTCATGTGGAGCAGGCCATCGCTGCCGCCATGGGCGCGAAAGAACTTTGGGCTAACCTCAGTTGGGAACACCGCGCAGGTATTTTCTTAAAGGCTGCTGATTTAATCGCTGGCCCTTATCGCCACAAACTCAATGCAGCGACCATGCTGGGTCAATCCAAGAATGCATTTCAGGCAGAGATCGATGCCTCCTGTGAGTCCATTGACTTCCTGCGATACAACGTCCACTTTATGACGGAAATCTATCGCGATCAACCTGCCTCGTCTGCAGGCGTTTGGAACCGCATGGAGTACCGGCCGCTCGAAGGATTTATTTTTGCGCTTACTCCTTTCAACTTTACCGCCATCGGTGTCAACCTGCCTACCAGTGCTGCCATGATGGGTAACACAGTTGTTTGGAAACCGGCCTACACGCAGGTCTATTCTGCCAACGTGGTCATGCAAATATTAAAAGAAGCAGGACTTCCCGATGGGGTGATCAACCTTATTTACACGGATGGACCAACCACGGGAGATGTCATCTTCAATCACAAGGATTTTGGTGGAATTCATTTTACAGGTAGCACGAAAGTATTTCAAACCATTTGGAAAACCATTGGTGAAAATATTTTTAAATACAAATCGTATCCCCGCATTGTGGGTGAAACTGGCGGCAAGGATTTTATCATGGTACACAAAAGCGCCAATCCAAAAGAAGTTTCTACCGCCATCAGCCGAGGTGCTTTTGAATACCAGGGACAAAAATGTTCGGCTGCTTCACGGTGCTACATCCCCTCCAACCTCTGGCCGGATGTAAAAAAATACCTGATGGATGACCTCAAGTCCATGAAGATGGGGCCGACAGAAGACTTTGGCAACTTCATCAACGCGGTCATCGATGAAAAATCATTTGATAAAATTTCCGGATATATCGATCAGGCTAAAAAGAATCCACAAAACGAGATCGTTGCCGGAGGCAAATACGACAAGTCAAAAGGATACTTTATTGAACCAACGGTTATTGAAACCAAAGATCCATCCTCTACCACCATGTGCGAAGAGATTTTTGGTCCGGTGGTGACCATTTATGTTTACCATTCAGAGAACTACGAGCAGACACTGGAACTGGTGGATCAGACCTCGCCCTACGCATTGACAGGTTCTATCATTGCTAGAGACCGTTATGCGATAGAGTTGGCAACGAGAAAATTGACCAATGCTGCCGGTAACTTTTATGTAAATGACAAACCAACCGGTGCGGTGGTTGCCCAGCAGCCATTTGGTGGCTCGCGCGGATCGGGAACCAACGACAAGGCGGGAGCCAAAATGAACTTGTTGCGATGGACCTCCATGCGCACCATCAAGGAAACGTTTGTTACTCCTACCGATTACAGGTACCCTTTTTTAGAGAAAGATTAATCCCTAATCAACCGCGGAGACACAGAGGCGCGGAGATTAAATTCTTTGCGCCTCTGTGCCTTTGAGATGAATAGCTCAGCTACCTTCCGTGTAAGAGCCTTTTAATTTCTGCATTGGATTCTAAATCTTTACGCAGTAAACCATCTTGCTATGAAAAAAGTAATCCTGCTCTTCCTCTGTCTTGCAAGCTTTATTGCCAACGCCCAATTCGACAAGGAAAAACAAGTTGTCATCAATGACCTGGACAAAAACTTCTCAAAATATACGGAAGTAGCCAAGGCGATCTGGGGATATGCAGAGCTTGGATTTTTGGAAGACCAAAGTGCGGCCGCCCTGCAAAATCTATTGCAAGCCGAGGGATTCAAAATAGACAAAGGCGTGGCAGGAATGCCCACCGCGTTTGTAGCCACGTATGGTTCTGGAAAGCCGGTCATTGGAATTTTGGCTGAGTATGATGCATTGCCGGGTCTATCGCAGCAAGCCGTACCAACAAAAACACCCGTGGTGGAAGGTGGAAGCGGGCACGGATGTGGTCATAATTTATTTGGCACCGCCTCAAGTGCATCGGCCATTGCTTTGAAAAACTGGCTGACGCAAAGCAAAAAATCTGGAACCGTAAAACTTTACGGAACACCGGCCGAGGAAGGTGGCGCGGCCAAAGTATACATCGCCAGAGCCGGACTATTGGATGGCGTTGATGCAGTGATCAACTGGCACCCATCCAGTCAAAACAATGCCAATGCGCAAACTTGCCTCGCGGTAATGCAGGGTATGTTTCGATTCTATGGTAAATCTGCCCACGCTGCCGCTGCTCCCCACCGCGGACGGTCGGCACTGGATGGTGTTGAAGCCATGAACTACATGGTGAACCTTATGCGCGAACACGTGCCACAGGAATCGCGCATCCACTACGTAATCAAGAAAGGAGGCGAAGCACCAAACGTAGTTCCGGACTATGCTGAGGTGGAATACATCATTCGAAGCCCTGAGGTAGATCAGGTAAAGGACCTGTGGAAGCGGGTGGTGAAAGCCGCGGAGGCAGGCGCCAGCGGGACCGAAACCTCCGTAAAAATCGAAGTGATTTCAGGTATATACAACCTGCTTCCCAATGAAACGCTCTCGAAGCTGCAACATGCCAACCTCACTAAAGTGGGTGGCGTAAAGTATTCAGCTGATGAAATTGAATTTGCCAAAACACTGCAGAAGAGCTTTGATTACAAGGTACCTCCGGTTGCCGAGGCTGAACAGATAGAACCTTTTAAAGTTGGCTTCTTCCCAGCCTCCACCGATGTGGGCGACATCAGTTGGCTGGTGCCCACCGTTGGATTGGGAACGGCCACCTGGGTGCCTGGCACATCTGCCCACAGTTGGCAGGCTGTGGCCGCCAACGGAATGGGCATTGGCATGAAAGGGATGATCAATGCCGCCAAGGTGATGGCCATGACCGGGGTTGACCTGGTGATGAACCCAGCGCTTATCGTGAAAGCGAAAGAAGAATTTGACAACAAACGGGGAAAAGACTTTAAATATGAGTCGCTGGTGGGCGACCGCGAGCCTCCGTTGGACTTCAGAAAATCTAAATAAAGGCGATTTTCAAAAAGATCAGGGGCATACTTGGGGTTTTTGGGCTGATCCCTTAATATTGCACTCCCGTTTTAGGGCAGAATCTCCCTTAGCTCAGCTGGTTAGAGCATCTGACTGTTAATCAGAGGGTCCTTGGTTCAAGTCCAAGAGGGAGAGCTTGATAATCAAAGAGTTAAAGGTTGCTGATCTCAGCAACCTTTAATTTTTAATATTGAGTGGTAACACGATTAGCAACACTCGTAAGTCACTCCTTCAGATTAGCTCACAAATCCAAACTCAGTAAGTAGCCCTTGGCTAAAATGGTATGGCTATCATGGTATTCGCTAAGATCCAAGGAGTGAACCAAGAAAAGGATTATAAACGAGAGTTCTTCTGACAAGCTAACCTAACAAAGGAATATGATTCAGTCTATTGGTGACTTTCTTCTCTCTGTCAATTTTCAAAAAGACTTTAATTTTAAACATACTTTTGTATTTCTTTGCTTTTTATGGAAAAGCCTGAGTTCAAAAGGATTGTTCTGAATAAGGTTGAAGACACTCCAAAATCAATGTTTCAATTGGCCAATGGTTTTCATTCCGCTTATGGATTCCTTGCAGGTCACATGGCTAATCATGTACGGCAAGATTCAAGGTTTATGCGATTGGCATTTCCTCAAGTTGTTTGTAGCGCGTTTGCAGCTGAAATTTATCTTAAATGTTTATATAGAATTGAGACAGGCAATAAAATATGGGGCCACCCACTATTATATCTATTCAATGCATTGAAAGAAGAGAATAGAATAATAGTTGAAGCTAATTATCAAAAAGTTCTTAAGGAGGATTCGACAGGAGTACTGGCCGCTGCTCAAAAGGACGATCAAAACTTAAATACGGATTTGAAAGAAAATTTAAGAATATTTAGTAGCGCGTTTGAAAAATGGCGATATGCTTACGAAGGTGGTTTGCCCTCGCCATTCTTCATCCCACCATTCACAATTGCAATTAGGGATAGAATCCTAAGTATTGAACCTTCATTTGACAAACAAGACTGATTAGTATAAAGAAGGATTTTTAATTATTGAAAACCCATTAAAAAATCTATCAATTGATTATTATCGATGCATAAAAACGTAGTCTTTGAAGCCATTGGTAGTTATGCTCCCCTATTTAATCAGAGGGTCCTTGGTTCAAGCCTGCCTGCCGCAGGCAGGTCCAAGAGGGAGAGCAAAAAAAGCCATCGAATATGATGGCTTTTTCTATTTTGAACACTTCAGCGGCCTATTATAACCTGACGTTTCCACCCAACCTTTCACTAGATTTGAATTAAGATCTCTGAATGCTTTGACCAATGACCCTGAAAGGGTCACATGTTTATAGATAACGTTCTAAATTCAAACCGACCCTGAAGGGGTCGCATCATCACTATGCCAGGAACCTTTTCTCAACTATATATCCAAATTGTATTTGCCGTAAAAAGTCGCCAAAACCTGATCGCTACCGAATGGGAAGAAGAGCTTTATAAATACATTGCCGGCATTATACAAAACAAAGAACAAAGCTTCTGGCCATTAACGGTATGCCAGACCATGTTCATTTTTTGATTGGTATACGCCCCTCTTGCCTCCTGGCGGATCTTGTTAGAGAGGTTAAAAAGTCAAGCAATAAGTTCATCAACGAGAAAAAGTTTATTTCCGGCAATTTTCAGTGGCAAGAAGGTTACGGAGCATTTTCATACAGTCACATGGAATTGGACCGTGTAATCACTTATATCCATAATCAAAAAGAACATCATCGAATCAAAACTTTTAGAGAAGAATACCTGGAATTTCTTCGGGACTATAAAATTGAATATCAACCTGATTATTTATTCGAATGGATCAGGTGATAACAATGCCTGTGTTTGGATGCGACCCCTTCGGGGTCGGATACCTGCATTTCATTTTCTATAAATATTTAATCCCTTCGGGATTAAAAACCTTTACGATATAACGCTCTTAATCACGAGTGGCCCCAAACAGAAGCCCCATGGAAAATTGATCAAGCGCAGCCAATCGAGAATCATACTCTTCCTAAATAAATTCCATTCGCTTCGCGATTGCAACCCTCGTTGGCTGAAAGCCAATGGCAAGAAAGTATCAATCAACCTTCCGCATGGTTCGCTCCCACAAAATCTTCTCGTACAAACCATCGAGGGGTTTAAATAACAGGGCTATCGAAGCTTTTGCCAGCAAACCAAGCAGGTTGTTGTACGAATAGCTCTCAATCATGGGATCAAGTACGAGTTCGGAAAGGATAAAAAGAATAATGATGGTACCCCAGCTAAATAAATTTGCCTTGCGATCGACCTTGAGCCTTTTGATCTCCTCCAGGGTGGCGGCCAGTTGGTTGTGTTTTTCCTGAATGATCACCCTTTGTCTCTCGATCTGCTCATTCTTGAATTTGAAAATATTGCGCTCCTGCTCACTCTTGAGCTCGTTGTATATTTTAAAGTATTGTTCGTAACACTGAGCAGATTGTTGGTAATTCCCAGTTTGCGCATGAACCCGGGCCATCACATGTAGTAACTTTAACTTTTTTGCTTTCGTTTGGTGTTTGTCAACCAAAACATTGCAGCGGTCTACGAGCTTCAGCACCTCATCATGCTTCTGCTGATTTAAATAGACTTCCGCCAGCGCAGTCATGGTCGTACAGGCTGCATCTTCCAATCCATGTTCCTCCCTGATGATCAGGCTACGCTTCAGGTATTTTTCCGCCTCATGGTATTCCTCCAATTCAAGATGTAGAACACCGAGGTCGTTTTCAATTCTTGAAACAATAGTTGGTGGCAGATCGGCAACCTCCAGGGCTTTCACGAGATGCATTTTGCTTTTCTCATACGCTTTCATTTTTTGAAAACATCCCCCCAACCCCATATGGTACCTGAAAGTTGAAATAGACGGGTCAATTCCTTTAGATACTTCAAAGGCGCGCTCGAAGAAGTCAATGGCCACCTTGTGCTCATCGATGGTCGCATTGACATCGCCCAGCGATTGGTAGCAATAAGCCAGAAACAGCCGAAACACACCTTTGCGGTCTATTAATTCTATAGCGTCCGTCAGGTGCGTGACCGCTTCATCAATGTCACCGGTACTGCGATACGTAAGGCCCAGGCCCATGTGAGCAATTCCGCGCAGGTCATTCTTCCGGGTGCCCTGGTCAAGAATTTGTTCAAAATACTCAATGGCACCGTCATACTTGTTCTGCATGAACAGGACGATCCCTTTCACAAATCGCAACAGGCCGATTACCTCAGGATCGGTCTCATGATCTAAGGACTGGATGAAAACAGTGGATTGTTTCTC
The DNA here is from genome assembly GCA_964655635.1 of uncultured Ohtaekwangia sp. Classification (GTDB taxonomy): domain Bacteria; phylum Bacteroidota; class Bacteroidia; order Cytophagales; family Cyclobacteriaceae; genus ELB16-189. Next base: position 112,693 of record CAZZNH010000007.1, on the reverse strand, counting down.
GAATTCTATGCGATTGCGTGACGCCACCAGTTGCATGAGGTCGGCAGCCCTCATTCGAACAACTACTTTATCATGTTCAGTCATTGTAAAGCCAAATCTGCGAAGCGGCCATGAATATAGAGAATCCCAATTTAATATCGAAGGTCTCGTGATGATTGAACACTCAAAAACTGCCAGAAGTATGTTACTGGAGAAACCGGGCTTATTTTGAGTCCTTTTCGATTTTTGTCAATTGACTAATACCGCCCGTCCAGTCAATCTAAGAAAACCAGTTGCTTTACTCCTCCTTAATTATCTCCGTAGGATTCATTGACGCTGCCCGTAAAGACTGCATTCCGGTAGTGAATAGCGCAGCCAACAACGTTGAAAACGCCACAAGGGCAAATATCCACCACGATACGGGTGTGCGATAAACAAATGTGTCCAACCACCTGTCCATGGAATACCACGCCAGTGGCCAGGCAATTGCATTGGCCAACAACACCAGCAACAAAAAGTCTTTCGTGATCAACGTCACAATATTTTCCATACCGGCCCCCAGCACCTTCCGGATGCCGATCTCCTTCAGGCGCAGGTTGACCGTGTAAGTCGCCAACCCAAAAAGTCCAAGACATGCTATCGCAATGGCTAATAGGGAAAAGGTACTCACCACCTCCCCCATATTTTTTTCCGACTTGTACAACTGATTCAACTCATCGTTGAGAAAGAAGGGCACAAACGGCCGCTCCGGCTCGAAAACACGCCAGGTGTTATCCAATGCTTTGATGGTCGCCATAACATCTCCTCTCTTCACCCGCACGGCAATGTATCCAAGAAATGAATCGGAAAAGCCAATAAAAAGCGGTTTGATGTTTTGCCTTAAATCAGCAAAGTGAAAATCCTCCACCAACCCGATGACGGGCCGGTCCTGGTTGCCCCAACGGATGGGCTGGTTTTCCCATTCCTTATTTTTCAACATCGCAAGCATGGCCTTGTTGATGAGGAACGTATTTTTATCGTTCTCATTTTCCTCCTTAAAATCTCTCCCCCCCGACATGCTGACTCCAAAAGTTTTTACAAAATCATGATCCGTAAATAAGCCAGGCAGGTCTTGTGGTACATCATAACCGGTAATACCAAATGGGCGGTTGGGTACATCTCGCCCCAGGATATCGGAGATGGCGCAAGCCGCCACTACTTGTGAATTTTTCTTCAGCTCATTTTTGAATTCCACTCTTTTGTCCTTGATGACCGTTCCCTGAATAGGGATCATGACAATTTCATCTTTTTCGAATCCCAGCTTTTTCTTTGTGAGAAAACGGTGTTGTTGATAGATAACGACCGTGCTCACCACGAGCACCACCGAGATGGCAAACTGCAGCACGACCAGCGACTTGCGAAAAAAGGTTGCGAATCCCCCGGCACCGCTCCCGGCAGTTGACTTAAGAATTTTGACGGGCTGATAAGATGACAACAATATGGCGGGATAAAGTCCGGCCACCAAACCAAGCAACAACACACAACCTAATACGACCACCACCAGCTTTGCGGTAACCAACTGCGCGAGATTCAGGTGCGCATTTACCAACGTTTCAAACGCAGGCAAAAACAATATGATGAGGCCGATGCTGATAACAAATGAAAAAAGGCAGAGCAAAACAGATTCGCTAAAGAACTGCACCACCAGTTTGCCGCGGGTCGATCCCATCACTTTGCGCATCCCCACTTCCCTGGCTCGTTGGGTGGACCGAGCCGTGGTCAGGTTGACGAAATTAATGGATGCGATTAACAAAATAAATGCACCAATGGAAATGGCTATTTGAACGGACATTTCGCTTCTGCCTGGCTCAATTTCCTGGTATAAATTCGACCGAAGGTGAATATCGCTTAATGGTTGCAGGTACAATTCGTTTTGCTCGCTGAGCCCATCGGGAAAATTTTTCGTCACAAACTTTTGGAGCTCCAGATTGAAGTCAGCAGCGGAATAGCGCTCAGGTAATAACACATACGTGTGCACCGGATTCCAATACCAGCCCGTCCAGCCCCATGAATTGCCGGTAGCTTTAAAGATATCTCCAATGTTGAGCAGTGGAATAAGAAAGTCGAAATGGAAGTGGGAATTAGGTGGCGTATCTTGGGCTATGCCGGTCACGGTCAGTTCAAGGCTGTTCTCTAACTTCAGGGTTTTGCCAAGCGGATCTTCTGTACCGAAATATTTTACCGCGGTGGATTCTGTCAGTACGACAGACTGGGGTTCTTTGAGCGCGGTGCGAGGGTTTCCCTGAATCAATTCGAAAGAAAAAATATCGAAGAACGTGGTGTCTACAAAAAACACTTCTTTTTCATAAAAACCCTTTTCCTGTCCCTCGTATTTAATGAGCGGTGATTTTTGCCAGGCCTTGTATAGCCGCACATTGGTAGCGTCAGGATGGTCCGTCTGCAATGCGGGGCCCACGGCCCAGGGCAGACTCGCAGAATGCTCTATCACCGATCCATCGGACTCCGTCATCCGCTGAACGATGCGGTAAATGCGATCCGCATTGTTGTGAAAGCTATCGTAATTTTTCTCGTTGAGTACAAATAACGTCAGGAGTAACACGCAGGCAATACCCAGGGCCAACCCCAACACATTGATAAAGCTGTATAGCTTTTGTCGGCTAAAATTTCTGTACGCGATTTTGAAATAATTATTGAGCATGGAAAAATGGCTTGATGGTTGTTTTGATTTTCTGTTGCTCCACCGAAGGGAGATGAGTACTTCTTTAATAAATAACCACCTGGCTTTTAAATCGCCCATGGTTTGCACCCGCATATAAAAAGCTTCGTGCAGGTCGCCCTGAATTTCATCCAGGAGTCGGGGATCACAATACCACTCCAAAAGTCTGTCGGCCCAGCGCGGTGGAATTGACTTCTGCATGACTACCTGGTAAAGTTTATTGCGGGAGCCATGCTCCATAAATTGGTTCTGCTTTCTTTCACTTCGGTGAGCATGCGATAGCCGGATTTGGTGATTGAATACATTCGTTTTCTTTTGCCACCGCGTGTCGGTGATGACTCGCCCAGTGTGGATTTGACCAAACCCTTGTCCTCCAATCTCCTAAGCACCGTGTGCACGGCAGGAATGGAAATCGACCGCTTCATTTTGTTTTTATAGGTTTCCGCCAACGATACGCCATAAGCGCCATCGGTATCCTTTATCAGCACCAGCAACAATATGGTCTCTTCCAGGCTTCCTAATTGTATACCCATTTAATTAATATTTGTAAATAATATACGAATATATGTACGAATTGTTATTGATGTTTATTTTGAGATCAGTTTTTGATCTGTATGAAGTTATATAATGAACTTGCCGGATGGTGGCACCTTTTATCCGCACCCGAAGATTACGAGGAAGAAGCGCGTCTTTACCTTGAAATCATTAGAAAATACAAAACAGATGTTCAGGACGCACTTGAAATGGGGAGCGGTGGCGGAAACAACGCCTTTCACCTCAAGAAACATTTTGACCTTGTGCTCACAGACGTTTCGCCCGCGATGATTGCGATCAGCAAAAAATTAAATCCTGAATGTCGCCACGAAATAGGAGATATGAGAACCCTCAATCTCAATCGCCAATTTGATCTGGTCTTCATTCATGACGCCATCATGTACATCAAATATGTAGACGATCTTGAAAAGGTATTCAGGGTGGCACATCGTCACCTTAAAGTGGGAGGGTTACTATTGATAGTGCCTGATTTTTTCGAGGAGACGTTCCAACCATCCACCAGCCATGGTGGGCATGATGATGCGACCAGAGGAATCAGGTACCTGGAGTGGACTCATGATGCAAATCCCGATGATGCAATGGTTGAAACCATTCTGACGTACATCATGAAGAACGAAGACGGGCAGGTTACCGTAGCCCATGATGTGGCACAAGAAGGATTATTTTCAAAACGAACCTGGGCAGATTTGCTGGCCAAAACGGGATTCCAGGTCAATTTTGAACCTGTCAACCATTCGGAAGCCATACCTGGAATGCATTTTGCCATTGCGGCTATTAAACACTAGTTGGCGCAATGTGTTGTTTTCCAAAGAATACCTTACGCGTATGACAACCTCATTCGCCATGCGCGATTTCTATAGTAAAAAATAACTAATTTACTATCGGATAAATAGCATCGCGAAGCGTGATTTTATGCACCCCGACCGTCCTGCCAGCTACATTATTTTAATCGTGTTTTTTCTTTGCCCTTGTACCCTGTCGTTTGCACAGGAGTCAATCAGCGTGGAGCAAGCCCGCATTCATGTGAATTTCAACAATGCCCCGTTGACGGAAGTTTTTAACTACATCGAGGAACAAACCAAATACAAGTTCGTCTACCAGCAAAAAATCATTGACAACGCTGCACGCCTCACCACAAAAGATGACACGGTTACAGTTGCCAGCATTCTTCTAAAAATCGCCAATAAAACGGGTTGGAGTTTTAAGCAAATCAACGACAACATTACCATACGCAGCAAGGAAGCCAGCCCCCAGTTGGTGGAGGTGAATCCCGAAATGCCATTGATCACGGGGCGGATCACCAATACTGAAGGCATCCCCCTTTCCGGTGCCGCCATCAAGGTGATCGAAAGTGACAAAGGAGCAACCACGGATTTCGAAGGCAACTATAGCCTGGTGCTTCCACAGGGAAAATACAGCCTGGAGGGAAGTTATGTAGGCTACCAAAAGGAAATCATCGAGATTTTCGCAACCAACGAATATTGTGTCGAAGTGAATTTTACTTTGGCAGAAAAGAGCGAATTAAATGGAGTCGTGATTACGGGAACACGCACGTTTCCGCTTTTGCAACTTGACTCACCCGTTCCCGTGGACAACGTGTCTGGTGAAAGTTTGGCCGAGACCGGCTTTGCCGTCCTTGACCAACAACTGATGTTTCAATTGCCAGCCTATAATTCAACTCAGCAACCTATTTCCGATGCGGGTGCCCATTTTAACACGTCCGATCTGAAAGGTCTTTATTCAAGCCGAACGCTGGTGTTATTGAACGGAAAAAGGAAAAACCCCAGTGCCCTCGTTTACAGTTACGTAACTCCCGGCCGCGGAGAAGTAGGTGTTGATATGAAGTCCATCCCTACAGCTGCAATCGATCACGTGGAAGTATTGCGCGATGGCGCTGCAGCCCAATACGGATCAGATGCGGTAGCTGGTGTGATCAACCTGGTACTTAAAAAGAAATCTGACCCCTTTATCAACTACAACTTTAGTTCTACAACCCTGGGTGATGGCCAGCAATCTCAGGTTGAAACTGGCTTCGGAGTTGACATCGCAAAAAGAGGCTATGCCAATTTCACATTTAACTATTTTAACCAAAACAGAACACAACGCGCGGGCGACATCACCAGCGCGGAAGATGAGGCCGCTTATTGGGGAACCTCTATTTATTCCCTGGATGACTACCGGTCGTTTCTGGCCAGAAATCCAAAAGCAGGCACCCAGGTGGGACTTCCTGATATGACCATTACCAACGTGGTCATGAACACGGGTTACACTTTGTCGGAACATTCGGATACCAAAATCTATGCATTCGGAAGTCATATGAGCAGAAACGGGTCTGCACCACAATTTACGCGGGTACCTTATTGGGTTACCGGGTTCGAGGCCGTTTATCCAGGCAAAGAGTTCTTCCTGCCGGAGATTGCCCCGGAGATTAAAGACCAAACGCTGACGCTCGGGCTCAAGACAACTTTCGATGACTGGGATTTTGACTTTAGCTCTACCATCGGACGAAGCCGAATTGATTATTTCATCGTCAATTCTTTCAATCAGTCATTCGGAGCAGCAAGTCCCACCGATTTTTACAATGGTGCGCACCAGTTTACGCACCTGGTCAACAATATCGATATTATTAAAACCTTCCGACCCCTTGGCATCAAGGCAATCACCGTTGCCTTTGGTGCCGAAAACAGAAATGAAACATTTGAAACAGAAGAAGGGCAGTATATCTCCTATGCAGATGGAACACCCAATGACCCCACCGACAGAACGGGGTCCGAGTCATTTCCAGGGTTTACGCCAGAAAATGCATCAAAAAATTTCAGGAGCAATATTGGCGCCTATTCAGAAATTACCACAGAATTTTCACAACGATTGCTGCTGGGATCGGCTATGCGTTTTGAAAATTACAGCGACTTTGGAAGCAATGTAAGTTGGAAATTGAATTCAAGGCTCGTGTTAATCAAAGACAAGCTCAACCTCAGGGGTGCAGTCAGCAGCGGCTTCCGTGCTCCGGCCCTTCATCAAATTTATTATACGGCCATCACCACGACCCTCACCACCAACGGCATTGTTCAAAATGGAATCCTGGACAATAATAACCCGGCCCTGCGCGCACTGGGTATTCCAAAGTTGACTCCCGAAACATCTTTCAATATTGGGTCCGGAATTACCTATCGGCTTAATAAGAACATGGGCGTTGCTGTGGATCTCTATCAAATCGATATCAAAGACCGAATTGTACTATCCGGACAGGTAACGAGCACAGGTGACCCCTCATCGCCAATTGACGTGGTACTGAACAGCGTGAATACCAGCTCTGCCGGCTTCTTCCTCAACGCAGTCGATACGGAAACCCACGGGATCGATGTGGTCTTCAATCTGGATGACATCAGTGTGGGCAAAGGGGTGGTCTCCGGAATTGTGGCTGGAAATTTCAATCACACCCGGGTGAAGTCAATCAACCTGCCGGACTTTATCGAAAGCAACAACCTTAGTCCATACATTTTTTCCAGGGAAGACATTTCCAGAATGGAAACGTGGAGACCGAGACAAAAAATGCTGGCGACAATCAATTACAAAGTGAACAAATTCAGCGCCCGCCTCAGCTCCATGTATTTTGGCGCGGTCACCTATCGGCACTCGTCCAACACGGAGGACGACAGGACCTATGGAGGTAAAACGCTGACCGATATTTCCCTTTCCTATCAGTTCGGAAAATCGTTGCATATTACCCTCGGCAGCAACAATATATTCAACGTCTACCCGGACGAACTAAGTGTAACCACAGACCGTAATGTCGATTTTGTCGGCAGGTTTAAGTATCCCTGGAAAACAACCCAGTTCGGGATCGATGGCACCCGCATTTTTACACAGGTGCGATTTACTTTCTGAAATTTATTATCTTGAGGTGACGACCTCATCAAAACCAAAATTTTGACCGCCATTTTGAATGCATCATTACCAGCTTAAAATCTGACCTGATTTTGAATAACCTGTGGATAGCCTTAAAAGAAGACAAAGAACCTGCCTTACTGGAAATTTATAAATATTATTATGCCGACCTTCTTAATTACGGGCTTCGCATTTCCGGAAACGAGGACGTCACGCGCGACTGCATACAGGATCTGTTTGTTCAACTTTGGTCGAGAGATTCCTACGCTGATATCATTAAACCAAAGCCCTACCTGTTAAGATCCCTCCGCAACATTATTCTTGACGCTATGCGGTATGGCAAACAAGTCGATTCAAAAACCGGGGACAACCTGCCCGAAATGGTCTTGTCGCAGGAAGATATCATCATCAATGACGAGATAAGCAGCGAAACAGGGATTAAAATCAAAGCCGCGATGGCTGCACTGACAAACCGACAGAAAGAGGTGGTCTTTCTTCGATTCTACAGCGGGCTCAATTACGAAGAAATCGCTGAAGTGACCGCCATTTCCAACCAGTCGGTGAGAAACCTGTTCTCTACTGCGCTGCGGGAACTCCGCAAACAAATGATCCCCGCGTTGTTGATTGCATCGGCTCTGAATTTCTGATGACTGGCGGTTAACGTAAACACTTGATCAACAGCTTGTTAACGGTAACTTTTAAAATTTGGTAAAATAAAATGAGTACAAATCATCCACAGCAAAGACTATATCATATGAAGTACAAGGAATACGGTGTCGAGGATTTCCTGCAAGACGAGTCGTTTCAGGCATTCGCGCTGGGGCAGAGTGAAACCGATAAGAAATTTTGGACGGAGTGGATTTCAAGAAACCCGGACAAGCAACCCCAGGTCAAGGAAGCGTTGAGTATCCTGACTTCATTCTCTATCAAGTCAGTTCAGCCAGACGCAGAAAACCTTGAACAGGATGTGGAACGGTTCAAAAACCGAATCAAGGGCGGTCAAAAAATCAGGAACACAAGATTTCTTAGTCAATGGATGAAAATTGCGGCCTCAGTCGCCCTGATCATCGGAATTACTGCGGCAGCGTTTACGTATGTCAATTACTTCAAATCTAAGGCTTCGCAAATTGTGGTTGAGAAATCGGTCCCCAAGGGACGAAAATTAACCTTCACCTTACCCGATGGCACGAAAGTGAAATTAAATGGTGACAGCTACCTGAAATACGAACAAAATCATTTGCTAAAGCAAAGAAAGGTTTCCCTGATTGGTGAGGGGTTCTTTGAAGTTGCGAGAGATACGATTAATCCTTTTTCTGTTGTCTCAGGAGGTGTGATGACCACTGCGTTGGGTACCTCATTCAATATCAAATCATATCCAGGTGGTAGCCAAACTGAAATTTTTCTTGTTACCGGAAGCGTATTGGTGGCCAGCCTGAAAGATCCTTTAACCGATCATTTAACGCTTGAGCCGGGTGAGGGTGCGCTTTATAATAACGATGATGCAAGGATCATCTCGTTCGAATTCAACAAGGCCGAGGTGTTGGCATGGAAAGATGGAATCATAAAGTTCAAGGCAGCCGGAATCGATGAGGTTCTAGAAACGCTCGAGCGCTGGTATGGTGTCACCATCACAGTGGTCAATGCACCGGAGGAAAACTGGAGAATAAACGGAACGTTTGAAAACGAATCGCTGGAGAACGTGATCAAAAACATCAGCTATACGACACCGCTCACCTACTCGCTAAACGACAATACCCTAGTTCTAACCTTTAAACCGTAAAAAAAAATATACCTATGATACAGAATACCACATAAAAAAGTTAGGCCGCTGGTTTAGAACCAGCGGCCTAAGGAATGTTATCCCGACCGCACTGGGCTGTCATCGCAAAATTAGAACCCTATGCATTCAGGTAACGAGCTGTTTAACAAAAAATAAATTTTCATTAAACATTTAAAGATATGCGTTTGATAAAAAACATTTACGCTCTTTTACTTCTTTTTGCCCTCCCCGCGTTCACTCAAGCTCAAACTATTTCAGGAACGGTAAATAGCAGTGACGGGCCGGTAGTTGGCGCTACGGTGAGTGCCGGATCCAACACTGGAACCATTACTGATGCAGACGGCAAGTATATATTATCGCTTGCACCTGGCACGTATCAAATCACCATCAGCTACATCGGCTACATCTCTCAAACACAAAATGTAACCCTAACTGCGGGAGAAAGCCGGAACCTAAGCGTGACCCTTGCAGAAGACGTAACCCAGTTGGGTGCGGTGATTGTGGTGGGATCGAGGACTCAACCCAGGTCGGAGGTTGATACACCATTGCCTGTAGATATCCTGACCAATACCGCATTGACTTCCACCGGTCAGATGACATTCGACAAGGCATTGCAATACCGGGTGCCATCTTTTAATACGGTGCAAACCCCGGTGAACGATGCGACTTCCTTGCTGGACCCCTATGAAATCAGAAATATGGGACCTAGCAGGACATTGATCCTTATTAACGGAAAACGGAAAAACCTAAGTGCGCTCCTGTACACACAAACATCTCCGGGACGTGGTGAAACCGGTGCGGATATTTCAGCCATTCCAACAGATGCAATCAAACGTGTGGAGATTCTAAGGGATGGTGCGTCTGCGCAATATGGCTCTGACGCCATCGCGGGTGTAATGAACATCGTATTGAAGGATGGAACAGACGGAGGCTCCGTAACCTTAAGAACGGGAATCACAGGCGAGGGCGATGGCGAGACCGTGGGCATGAGCTTGAACAATGGAACCAGCCTTGGCAACGGGCGTGGCTTTCTAAACTACACAGTCGACCTTTCGAAAGTGAATCTTGCCAACAGACCAGGCAAAGTGGATGCAGCTGGTGAAGCGGGGGACTTTGGCGCTAACCTTGCTGACGTGCAATCTTTTTTGGCGTTTAAACCTGACGCAGGTAATATCAACGGCTCTCCGGAAACAACCGCATCAAAATTCCTGATGAATGGTGGCCTTGACGTAAACGAGAACACCAGCGTGTATGCCAATGCAGCTTACGTGTACAAAAAAGTAAACAGCTTTGCCAACTACAGAACCCCTTACTGGAGAACACTGGCAGATTTTCCGTACCTGGCAGACTTTTTTCCCAACGGGCCAAATGGTGAATATGTAGGATACGTGCCAACTTTCGATGGAGACCTGAACGACTACAACGGAACGATCGGATTTAGATCAAAAAGGAACGACTGGATATATGACGTAAGTTTTACAACCGGTGGCAACCGTCAGACTTATCGCGTCACCAATTCTCATAACCGAAATACCGTGTTGTCACCGCCCACCTATCTTGGTGATGTGAATGGCGATGGAACAGTCAACGTTACCCCATTTGATGCAGATGGTGACGGAACAGTGGGAACAGACGAAGGCGTGGAAATACTTCAGGGAACAAATCTTTACCGGGAGAATAGCCAGATATCATTTGATCCCGGAGGCACGGCCTTCGCTCATTCGGTAGGTAACATTGATATCTCCCGCGTGATCTCCAGCCAACTGGGCATTGCTTTCGGATCAGAGTTTAGGTCTGAAACTTTTACCGTGATCGAAGGAGAACTGTCATCATATGATGGCGGTGGCGCTGACTCATTTGCAGGAAACCGCCCTGAGAACTCAGGCAGGTTCACCCGTTATAACTTTGGTGGCTATTTTGATGTAGCTTTTGACGTAACCAAAGATTTTCTATTGAATGGAACTGCACGTGTTGAAAACTATAGCGACTTTGGAAGTGCGTTTGTCTGGAAATTAAGTTCGCGTTATAAATTCATGGATGACAAGATCACCCTAAGAGGTTCTGTTTCCACTGGATTCAGGGCGCCCACACTTCACCAGATCTACACCCAAAAAGCACAGTATAGCTTTATTCCTGGTCAGGGTATTCAGGTGGGTGGCTTGGTTAGCAATGTGTCGAGAGAGGCCAACCTGCTGAACATTCCACAATTGGATGCTGAAAAATCTACCAACCTTACCGTGGGTGTTGGATCCCGGATAAGCGAAGACTTCAACCTGACCGTGGATTACTACAACATTCAGGTAAAGGATAGAATTGTATTGAGCAATGAGATTGTACCTCCAGCCGGGCCCGCTTTCCAGGGATTGTCTGACATCAGTTTCTTTGTGAACGCCATTGACACCCGTACTTCTGGTATCGATGTTGTCGCAAACTACAAAACCGGCAATATGCGATTTAACCTTGCCGGAAACTACACCATTCAAAATGAAAGGGATGGTGCTGTAAATAATCCAGCGTTCGTTAGTGCCTCTGGTCAGTCGGTTGTGGACGCGACACAAGAAGCTTTGTTCTTTACCTCACGTCCTAAAACGAAATGGATACTTGGTGTAGATTACACGGTAAATAAGTTCATATTCTCATTGAACAACACCTATTTTGGAAAAACAACATTTAAACAACAGGGTTTGAACTCAGATTTAAGGACAGAATTTATTCCTAAGGTTGTGACTGATCTGAGTATCAACTACTCTGCCTCAGAAAAAGTTAACCTCACCCTGAGTCTGAATAACTTGCTAAATGTATTACCCGAATGGGAGTTTGTGGCCGATGGTCCCACTGGAGAGGCCTTACTTGCCGACCCAGCGCAATTGCAGGTTGAATCCAACCTGATTACATTTAATCAGCGTTATTCCCGCATGACTTATGATGGGTATCATTTCAGTCAGTTGGGAACATTGGTAAACCTCGCTGTGAATGTGAGGTTTTAAAAAAAATGCTACCCGATTAAAAAGAGGCTGTCCAAAAGACAGCCTCTTTTGTTATCATGTCCTCGCGGGGATATAATATCTATCTTTGGTATCCATGATCAACCGATTTCCTTTCGGGCTTCGCCAGTCTTTTCTCACCAATCCCATCCATTGGAATTTGCGAGGTTATCTGGCCCTGATCCTGTCCGGAATATGTGCGGCAGCTATTATCGGCCTTATTCAAGTCTCCCTTCGGTATGATTCCAATGATTCGGAGCGGTGGTGGTCCTATTACTTTTTCAATCAGGTCATGAGTTGGGGACAATGGATCATTTGGATCCCTGTTATCAGCAAAGCCGCCACCAACGCATTTGTACATTTTAATAAAGAGTTCAGGGCAACAATATTCATTGCTTTATCAATTCTTTTCATCGCACTGATTGCCTCCTCCATTGAAGGCCTGCTGTGGCACATTTTTTTCAACAATTCTCCAAATTGGCCCTGGCCAAGGGTTTGGAAAGCAACCGTATCCAACCGGTACGGTTTTCATTTTCTTTTTGGACTGGCGGTTATTCTATTCGTGTTGATCAGGCAACTCATCTATATCGCTAAAACGTCAAAGGAAATAGCTCCCCTCGTGCGAAATCAGTCAGGAGACCTGAGCGGAAGCCTCATTGTCAGGCACAAAGGGCGAACGGAATTTATTCCCTTGACACAAATCACTCACCTGAGCGCGTCAGGCTCCTATGTGGAAATCCACACCGACAATGGCAAGTCTGTTGTCACCGGAACCCTTAAGCAATATGCGGCACAATTGGCACCATCAGAATTTGTACGTATTCACCGGTCTTACATCGTCAGGATCGACCGGGTTCAGCAGTTAATTCCAATGACCAACGAGGACCACAAACTCATTACCTCTTCGGGTCACGAGCTTAGGGTCAGCCGGAGTTACAAAAATGTACTGCCTGTTTTGAAAGGTGCTCAATCCAGCACCCAGTTGGCCAATTAATAAGCACGGTTTACAAAACACGGTGCCTGTGATCGGGGGAAAAGCCATCATATAATGTATCCTTGGGCAACCTTAGTTTTTAATAACATGAAAAATTGGACACTCTTTGTCATGGGATCATTCATGGCCGTTACGGTGCTGACCCTTACTTCCCTCACCGACAATCATATTCTAAAAGAGAAGCAACAGGCCGATTCCGTTAAGGCCGACAGGGCCCTGCACATCCAAAGAATTAAGGAATCAATTAAAGGTAAAGAAGGGATGCCTGCCGACTCAGTGTTTAAAAATATTAAAATCTTCAAGGGCGCGCCTGCGGGCAGGCTGCTTGCCATTATGGATGTTGCATACAGCCAGTCGCTGGGAGTTAGCTGTGGTCATTGTCACAATACCAGAGATTTTAGTTCCGAGGAAAAACCGGAAAAGCAAATTGCCAGGGAAATGTGGGCCCTGGCGGCACAAACGAGGGATCTGCTAAAAAATGTAAAAGGTTTAAAATCAGAAAACCCAACCATTAACTGCACCACCTGCCACCGCGGGCAGGTAAAACCCGCTCTTAATCTGAACTAGTGGCAAGGCACTTTCCATTCCCTGGCCAATGCAACCTTCCCGTCCTCCACTTTTTCCAATAGCTGCGCCCTGGTGTACTTACATCCCACATCCATGTAATTGTACTCCACGCCATCCATTTTGAAATTGTAATAACAAGTGTTTTTGGATTTACTGTTCTTGATGCAGACCAGCTCTGGCCGTTTGTCGGGAATAGCTCTGGCGCTAAACAAGAAGGCAACGGCAACCAAGATTAAAAAATGTTTCATCTTGTGTATAGTTTAAAAAATATGAAGCCCATGCAATTTACAATTACACGGGCTTCAAAAAAAGTATATCGACTAATAATTAGCGAAGGGCATCAGATGCAAGTCGGCCATTCGGGCACTAGTAGTAAAAGGTTAGCTGGGGACCTGAATCACCTCGACCCATTCCACACGTTTTCTTTTGGGCTTCATCCTTTGCTTCAACGAATTTGGCCCTGAGGTTCATATCTTCAATAAAGTATTCGTTGTCACCGATCAATTTCAAATTGAATCGACCTGGTCTCACCGCAAGCACAACACCAGACTTTTCCTGCACTATGGTAAACTCGCCATACCTTGGATGTTTGTATTCCCCAAAAATATTCGGTTTAACTTCGCCAGAAACCACCTTCGCTGTTGGCTGCTTTGGCCATTGCATCGGAATCAGATTGGGTTTCATTGTCGCTTTTAAACTTTTAGCGTTCATGATTTTCGTCAGTAATTTGACCGCGTGGTCATCTGAGGTTGAGTTGCCAACGTAAGTATTGGTAAGAAGCACAACAACCAGATCTAAACTCGGAACCACATACACCACTTGTGTTCCTGCCCCGTGTGCCGCGAAGACACGCATACCATGAATAGGCGTAGTCCACCATAAATAACCATACCCGTATCCATTCTCGCTGGCCTCAGGATCCTCCCTCGTGCTCATCGAAATCCAATTTTCAGAGACTATTTGTGTCTCGTTCCATTGACCCTTATTCAGGTAGAGCAAACCAAACCTGGCCAAATCGCGACTGCTCATTTTAAAAAGGTAGGCGGGATGCCGCGACTCAGGTATGTAATCATATACGCCATCCTCCGTTCGATAATCCTCCATACCAAGCGGTATCGCTATTTCATTTTCAAACGCATCGAAAATTTTCTTCCCAGACGCCTTTTCATAAATGGTGCACAGGGCATTGAAATCCCAGTTGTTGTAGTACCAAAAAGTTCCGGGTGCATGGCTGCCCCGAACCGGTTTCCTCTCCTGCCAACCCCTGTCTTCAAATGCGGCAGGTAGGTACACCCCAGATGTGATGGACAATAAGTGTTTCACCTTTGCCTGTTTTTCCTGACTGGTCAATGGCGTAATGTCATCAATACCCAATTCTGCAAGTGAGCTTTCAATGTTCAACTTGCCCTCACCAACAGTACGACCTAGGAGAGCGTGCAGTAGACTTTTGCGTACAGAGGCCAGTAAAAAGCGCTGTGTTGTAGCTCCCCAAGATGTCACGATGTTGCCTTTGTGAACAATAAGTGCAGCCCCAAAGGCAGTGGAGTCATCATAAAATTGTTTTGCTTCATTGAGCCGATCAATCGAAAAACCTACCATCGCAGGATCAGCATAGGATTGCCATTGCTTTCCCGGGTTTTGTGCCACCGTTTGAAAAGCGAGCACTGAAAATAGTAAGATGTAATGTCGCATATCTCGTTTTATTGAATGTGACGAGATGTAGTTGCTGTCGAGTTACACGTATTGCAATCTTTTGAAAATCAAACCCTTTTAAGTTTTCCGAATAACTTATCTGCAAGCCAAATCGATAGAAAAACGATGACTGCGATGAAATAATAGGGCGCATTCTCTGGAATGAGTTCATAATAAAAATCAACAAACCTTGTCAACTGCTCTTTCACACTGTTAATCAAACCCATCAAACTTATTATACAAACAAGTATTGAAGTGATCAGCGTCCATCGAAACAAGTGGAAGACAGGCCTATTAAATAATCTGCCATTTTCTGCCCGTCTCACCGCAGCTGATACCCGCAGGGCAAATCCCGAAGGGATGTCAGGTGTCGACCTGACATCCATCTCAACTTTTAGTAGTATTCGATGAGCAGATTGGCACTCGTTACAGGATTGTAAATGGGCATTGAGTTTGTTCCACTCATCAGTGCCGGTAATGCCGTGGGTCAAATCCCAAAAATCCTCATTGGTCAGGTGGTTCATGGTCTATTTTTTTAATTCCCTGTTATAAAGTCCTTGCATTTTCATGCGAAGTATATCGCGGGTCCTCATAAGCCTGATTTTTACATTGCTCTCAGTTAGGTTGAGCACTTTGGCGATTTCCTTGACAGGCAAATCGTCCTGGTAGAACAAGGTCAATATCGATGCATCTTGTTCGCCCATACTGGCAAAAAGTTGTTGCATCAGCTCACTGCTGTTGATATGCTGATAAATCAACTCCGGGTCTTTACTTTCCATTGTCTTCACCTCCTCCACATTTTCAATATTGGAAGATGCCGGTTTTCGTTTCCTGTATAAGTCTATCGCTGTACGATAGGCAATACTGAGTAGCCATGACTTGAATTTTTGGATCTCCCTCAGCTTTGGCAATGAATCAAAAAATTTCAGAAACGAGTCCTGTGCCGCCTCCTCAGCCTCCTCCCGATTTCGCAATATCTTGTAACACATGCCAAAAACAGACCGCTCGTGCCTTGAAACAAGGTGGAAGCAGGCATTGGAGGACTGCGTTGCCAGGTATTCCCTGATTAAGGCCAGATCATCGTTCATGTATATTAGGTGTGACGAAAAGTTCCTACCCGGAGGTTACATGAATAGGCTGTAACCGACAGTGCAATGGCTTACGTCATACTTTTTGATAAATTTAAAAGATTATGGAAGCAATAGTTTTCGCGCTCATTATATTCTGTGTCGTAATCCTCGTTGTCGCGAGCATTTACATCTCCAGTACGCTGAGGCACAAAGAAAGAATGGCCTTACTTGAAAAAGACAAGGATCCTCATTACTTCGACAATGACCTCTACATGATGGGGGTAATCAAATGGGGTCTGATCCTGTTTTGTGGCGGGCTGGGCTTTCTAGTTGCCTTTTTGCTCAACTACTATGTATTTCCCGGCAACGAAGGTGAGGCGGTTTTTCCCGCGTTTCTGTTTATGGGAGCAGGCACGGGTTTGATGATTTTCTATAAACGATTCAAAAAATAAAGTCAAAAAAAATGCCATGTAGTTTACATGGCATTTTCTATTGCTTAACCACTGCTTAATAGCGATAGTAATCCGGCTTAAACGGCCCTTTAGGGGTTACTCCGATGTACTTCGCCTGCTCATTGCTAAGGACATCCAACTCCACGCCAATTTTTTTCAGGTGCAAAGCAGCCACCTTCTCGTCCAAGTGCTTCGGCAGCATGTAGACTTTGTTTTCATACTTGTTGGTGTTGTTCCACAACTCGATTTGCGCCAACGTCTGGTTGCTGAACGAATTGGACATTACAAAGGAAGGATGACCCATCGCACAACCCAGATTTACCAAACGACCCTCTGCAAGGAGGATAATCTGACTTCCGCTCTCCAGTGTGTATAAATCAACCTGAGGTTTGATGGTATCCTTTTTTGCATTCTTGTTCAACCAGGCTACATCAATTTCATTGTCGAAGTGACCAATGTTGCAAACGATGGTTTTGTCTTTCATGCTCTTGAAATGACGATCCACCAGGATGTTGAAGTTACCGGTTGCGGTAACCACAATGTCAGCTTCTTTCACTGCATTGTCCATCTTCTTCACCGCGTATCCATCCATCGCAGCCTGCAACGCACAGATCGGATCGATTTCTGTAACAATGACACGGGCGCCTGCTCCTCTTAATGAAGCAGCAGATCCTTTTCCAACATCACCATAGCCAGCTACGACTGCTACCTTACCCGCAATCATCACATCGGTTGCCCTTCTGATGGAGTCTACCAGAGATTCCTTGCAACCGTATTTGTTGTCAAACTTAGATTTTGTAACCGAGTCATTCACGTTGATCGCTGGAAGTGGCAACGTGCCTTTTTCCATTCTTTCAATCAAGCGATGTACGCCTGTCGTGGTCTCCTCAGAAATACCTTTAATGGCCGGCACAAGTTCCGGGAAACGGTCCAACACCATATTGGTTAGGTCGCCACCATCATCCAAGATCATGTTTAGCGGCTTATCACCCTCAAATGCATGCAGCGTTTGCTCAATGCACCAGTCAAATTCCTTCTCATTCATCCCCTTCCACGCATACACGGGAATTCCAGCTTTTGCAATAGCTGCTGCCGCATGATCCTGCGTTGAAAATATGTTGCATGAAGACCATGATACTTCTGCCCCCAACGCGGTAAGCGTTTCTATAAGAACTGCAGTTTGAATGGTCATATGAAGGCAGCCAGCAATGCGGGCACCTTTAAGAGGTTGTTTTGGACCGTATTCCTCGCGGATGGCCATCAAACCAGGCATTTCAGCTTCTGCCAATTCGATCTCTTTTCTGCCCCAATCGGCCAGATTAATGTCTTTTACTTTGAATTTTACCTTTTCTTCAACCATTTTTTTGATGTTTTGCAATTTGAGAACACAAAAATACGACAAAGGTTTATAAATAGCCACCCTGGCCACAGGATGAAACTATTTGGACCGAAATGCTTGTTGACCAGACAAATTAAAAAAGATGCAAAAAATAACGGTGGATGTCGTTTCGGATGTGGTCTGTCCCTGGTGTTATATCGGAAAAAGAAGGTTGGAGAAAGCTATGATTGCGCTGAAGGATGAAATTGAGTTTGAAGTCAACTACTTGCCTTTTGAACTTAATCCCTCCATGCCAAAAGAGGGAAAAAATCAGCGCGAATACCTCACAAAAAAATTTGGCAGTGACGAGCGCTATGAGGAGCTCACTGCAAACGTTACACGCGTGGCCGCAGAAGAGGGTATTCAGTTTAACTATTCACGACAGCAAAAATCTCTGAACACGCGTGACGCGCATCGCCTTATCTGGTTAGCAAAACAGGAAGGCAATCAATTGGCCGTTAAGGAAGCCTTGATGAAAGCATATTTTGAAAATGGTGTCGATCTTACTCAAACGGAAAATTTGATTAGCGTTGTTGCCCAAGCCGGCCTTGATGAAGCCAAAGCAAGGCAACTGTTGACATCCGATGAGGGACTTGTTGAAGTGGAATACCTGGAGCAATTGAATCAGCAAAGGGGGATCAGTGGGGTGCCCTTCTATATAATTAACAATAAATACGGAGTATCTGGCGCGCAACCATCCTCGTCATTTGTGGGCATCTTCAAAGAAGTAAGCGAAAAAGTGCGAGCAGAAAACTAAACGCTGCCGACTATTTTTTCTTCGTTGCCGGTTCCGGCTTTTTAATAAGATCTTCCTGTTTTATAATGGCGGTCCATATACTGGTCTTGCCATCATCCATGCGAGCCCATATGGGTGTAATAATTCCGTTGTGCGCGGCAATGTTGGTGTAATCTCCAAAAAACTTATCTTCTGTTGGAATAAAAGGGGATTCGCTGATCTGTACCTCATTAAATGAATACCCTCCATCGGATGAATAGGCCAGGTAAACATCGGTACGGTTGTCATCATAAGCTCTCCGATCATAGTACACAACGTATATGTACCCGGTAGTTTGATCCACGGCCATCCAGGGCAAAAACTGATGGGAAGAAGTTTCCTCTTTATTGATTCTTGCAGGAGCTGTCCAATTATCGCCATTGTTGGTCGAGCGCATAAACCAGATGTCTGTATCGTTTTCACCATTCCCCTGATCGGCCCATATGGCGTAAAGCGCCCCATGAAATTTGCTGGTGCTGTTGTCGACTCTAATTACCGGCATTCCATTACATCTGCCTAATCCCGGGATTGTCATATCCCAACCTCCCTCTTGCGTTGCGATAGGGAGGTCATTTCTAAGCCACATTTTTCCATCATCATACGAGCGATCCAGGTAAATCGTACCACCATTGGACCATATGACAAATATCTTCCCGTCAAGCCCGATGGCCGGCACTGCGCCTTCCGCAGTGTTGTCACTATCGATACAATCTCCAGGCAATTGATTCAACTGAATAGCATCACTCCATTTTTTCCCTCCGTTGGTGGAAGTGCTGAACATGATATTTGACTGACACGATGTGTCAGTGGAACCATATTTATCAAACTGGGTCCAGGTTACGATCATATTGCCTTTTCGGGGATGAATCGCCACCCACGGTTTATCCTGATCCTTGGGTGGATTGTGCCCTATAGATTTTCCTCCATCCCAGGTTATCCCGCCATCATCCGATTTGTGACCAACAATTCTGTCTAACCAAACTTCATTGCTTCTTCCTTCGCCACTGGGATCTGACAAATGAAAAAAATGAATACCTCCTTTGGGATCCGACTCCAAAACCACGTCCCCATAGACGCCATATGGAGAGGAAACTGTCACTTCCGTCCAATTAAGCCCCCCATCCTTTGTGAATTTGATTTTGTCGAGACTGTAAGCTGCCACAATATTTTTAGCATCCTTTAGGTTGATGGTGATACTGGGTTCCACCATCGGTTTACCCCCTGAGGTCTGTTCGGCCAGCCTAATATTTTTGAACTGTGCAAATGCAATTTGTGTGGTGATTAATCCTGTGACAAAAAATATATATCTGACCATTTTGCTAAGCTATGCAATTCACGATGGAACGTTGACCTCCTTCCAGCAAAATTAATTCCAATTTTGACCATGCAAATTTGAGGAACTGCCTCCAGTCAGGGTCCCGGAAACGGGTAACCGATCAAACTTTAAACGCTGGATAAACAAGACAAACGCGGAATCGCTGTCAGTTGAGCATGAGTGTAACCCTTCGCATCGTTTCTTCATGGTCTTGACCATGTTTTATGTTCCCCTGAACGGCTGCAATTAAGTCGTTCACTTTGTCTTTCGGATAGCCAAATTTTATTGCAAACAAGTTGCACAGTTTTGCTTCTTCCTGATGTACGCTGTTGTCAATGGTCATCATGTGGACAAGATCATAAAGCTGATGGAATTTTTCCCGCTGATCTGTGGGTACTTCAAACTTAATGCCACCCGGATTGGCCTTGATTGATTTTAACTGTCCCTCGGAAATACCATTGCGTTTCGCGATGGCCCTGAGTAAGTCGTATTCAATGTCATCAAAATGGCCGTCAACAGCAGCCATTTCAATCAGGTTTTTCATGTGACTTTTCGCTCCGGCTTTTCCCTGGCGAAAAAGATTGAGAATCTCCGAAAAGTTCATAAGAGGTTAATTAAATGTGAGGTTTGAATTTAGCCTATTTATTCATAATTGAAAAGACAGCCACAAGGCATTGGTGCAAAACTTCATAAACCCCCGATTTTGATTAAATTAATTCCGAATTACGACCTAAGTACCTTACCAAACTTTACCGAGGTTAATGGTCATTGAAATTTTGAACCCGCTATTTAACCAACCATGGACCAGATCTACTCAACTCCCAAAGACTTAATATTTGCTAATCATACTGGAAATCAACCCCAAAGCCACCTGTGCGCCAAATTTTTAGCGATTTTGATCGCCACCATGTCCATTTTATCCTGCAGCAAGACCCCACCGCCAGCCGACCTGATCGTAACCAACGCCACAATCTGGACAGGTGATGAGGAACATCCCTATGCCCAGGCCCTTGCAGTGCGCGGAGACACCATTCTGGCCATTGGCTCCAATGAAGAAATCGACAAGCACAAAGCCGAAGAGACAACTGTCATGGATGGATCCGGACAATTCATCACACCCGGATTCATCGATTGCCATGTTCACTTTTTGACTGGCGGTTTTAACCTGTCTTCCGTGCAGTTGCGGGATGCGCGGACGCCCGAAGAATTTGCCATGCGAATAAAGGCCTATGCCGAATCACAAGAACCCGGTACCTGGATATTAGGTGGCGATTGGGATCATGAAAACTGGGGAGGTGAACTCCCCACAAAAGAATGGATAGATAAATACACCCCCAATCATCCCGTGTGGGTAACCCGGCTGGACGGGCATATGTCGCTGGCGAATTCGGCAGCACTGAAGGCCGCAGGTGTTGACAAATCGGTAAAGAACGTAAGCGGGGGAACCATCGTGCGCGACAAAAAAGGAAATCTTACAGGAGTATTCAAGGACAAGGCTGCGTCAATCGTTGGCGACAAAGTGCCTCCTCCCACTGACGAACAAGTAGCTAAGGCACTTGCTGAGGCAATGAATTACGTGGCCTCCCACGGAGTAACTTCAGTGCACCACATGGCGGGATACATGCCCGCATTGGAACAAGCACATAGAGACGGCAAACTGATCACCAGAATCTATGCCATGATGCGCTTAGACGAATGGGAAACACTGGCTGAGAAAGTTAACAACGAAGGTCGTGGCGACAAGTGGTTGAAAATTGGAGGACTTAAAGGCTTTGTGGATGGCTCCCTCGGGTCCCATACTGCCGCTTTTTTTGATCCTTACACAGATGCGCCTTTGGATTCCGGCTTTTTTGTCAACAGCCGCGATCAATTGTACGAGTGGATTTCAGGCGCAGACAAGGCTGGCCTTCACCTGATCGTGCATGCGATCGGTGACAAAGCGATCAACACATTGCTCAACATTTACGAGCAG
Organism: uncultured Ohtaekwangia sp.; assembly: GCA_964655635.1. Taxonomy (GTDB): domain Bacteria; phylum Bacteroidota; class Bacteroidia; order Cytophagales; family Cyclobacteriaceae; genus ELB16-189. The sequence continues at coordinate 90,576 of CAZZNH010000007.1, read as the reverse complement.
GTAGAAAAGGAGAATGGCAAAAGAGACAGGCGATTTCGAATAGAACATGCGCAACACTTCAAGCCTTCAGATTTTGAGCGGCTTGCTCCTTTAAATGTGATTCCCAGTGTGCAACCTTACCATGCGATTGATGACGGCCGTTGGGCCGAGAAAACCATCGGCCCCGAACGCATCAAAACCACCTATGCATTCAGGTCTTTGTTAGATGCAAAGGCCAAGGTTGTTTTTGGCAGCGATTGGTTTGTTGCCCCGCCCATTCCGCTTCAAGGAATATATGCGGCAGTTACGCGCAGGACACTCGACAACAAGAATCCGGAGGGATGGGTACCCGAGCAAAAAGTAACGGTGGAGGAAGCACTGATGGCGTACACCAGTAGCGCAGCTTACGCTTCTTTTGATGAAAATATCAAGGGCACCCTGGAGCCGGGTAAGTTGGCTGACTTTGTGATCATCGATCAGGACATTACCAAAATTCCTCCCGATAAGATCAGGGAAGCGAAAATTATTCAAACATTCGTTGGAGGAAAATCAGTTTATAAAAGGCCATAAAAAATATTCAATCAAGTCACAAACGGAATCATCGCTGAACAAACTTGTTTTGAAGGCGGTATTGTCAACAACTTCGTGAAAAACAAATATCCAACTGCATGAAAGTGTTAATCATTTTACACGTATTGATTCTGTCCTGGCAGCTTGCTGGTGCGCAAGCACAGAGTTATCCGTTAAAGAACATAACTGGACTAAGTGGTTACGGCATTACGCTTTCCGCAAGTGAGTTTAAGCGAAAAAGTGCGGTTCGAATAATTCCGGCAGCTGACAATCAGGATGGTGGACGAGAGATGATAGCCATCGTGGAGGGAAGTAACTTCCACAATGGGATCATCGAAGTTGAACTTGCCAGCCAACCGGGTGATAACGCACCAGAGGGTTCCCGGGGTTTTGCCGGCATCGCATTTCGAATGCAGGACGAAAACCATTTTGAATGCATTTACATTCGGCCTACCAACGGAAGAGCAGATGACCAACTGAGACGAAATCATTCAACACAGTATATTTCTCACCCGGATTATCCCTGGTACAGGCTCAGAAAGGAAAATCCGGGCGTATATGAGTCCTATGTGGATTTGCAACCGGGTATATGGACTAAAATCAAGATTGAGGTCGAAGGCCTTTCTGCGAAACTCTATGTCAACAACTCCGATCAACCGGTGCTGCTCATTAATGATCTGAAGTACGGACCCGATCAAGTTGGACCCATTGGCTTATGGATTGGATCGGGCACTGATGCCTATTTCTCTAACCTAAAGGTGGTACGCAAATAATGGTACCAGCTCAAGTAACATAACTTAAGGATTCGTGAAAATCATTTTTATCCAAACAGGGGGAACAATTGACAAAGACTATCCACATACGACCAAAGGCTGGGCTTTTGAATTTGGAGAACCGGCTACAAAACGCGTACTCGAAAAGTTAAATCCTTCCTTTGAGTACGAGATCGTGACGGCCTTTCAAAAGGATAGCCTGGAAATAAATGATGACGATAGAAAATTATTGGCAACGCTGATCAACAAACAAACATGTAACAAAATTATAGTTACGCACGGCACCGACACGATGATGGAGACGGCCACTTTCCTGGATCAAAGCGTGAAGAATAAACTGATCATTATTACCGGGGCCATGAGGCCAGAGCAATTTACCAACTCTGATGCTCCGGTTAATATCGGTGCTGCGATAGGAGCCGCCCAACTGTTGACTGATGGCGTATACATTGCCATGCATGGGGTTGTTAAACCATTCCATGCAATCAAGAGAAACCTGGATACAGGGAAATACTATTGAACAATTACCTACGGTTTAATTGCCGCATTTAGCATCGACTTGTCGCCAGTCATCTGCCAATATACCAGTGATATGGGAATCTCACCCACCCGGCTGAATTCATCCATGAACTCCTTCATTACAAACTTTCCATTTCGCTGACGTGCATACTCAGCAATCAATTTGTCAATCTCAAGTTTTCCGATCACATAGCTGGTACCGTACGCTGGCTGCTGCAAATAAAAATGTTCTTCGTGTTGAATGGTTCCACCATCGGCAGGGAGGAGACCCCACGGCACCCACCTGGATGCATATTTGGTGGCAGCATCAAAATCCATTTCCAAACCATGCTGATACAATCCACCCAACCCTCTTGCGGCACGCTGTGCCAGCATGATATGAACAAGTTCTCTTCCTCTTGGCCGGTTCTTGTAAAGACCTGCATTCATCATTAACTCTTCCATGGCCGTAGCCATTCCCTCGGAACGTGCATCAAAAATATTATACAGAGATGCTTTTTGCCGTATGGGACTTTCGTTAGGCTCTTCGCGAATACGCGCCAATTCTATCCAATGGAAAAAATGACAATTCAAAGGCATGGGATCGCGGTAATGTATTTCATGAAAAAATCCGCGAATCCCCTCCGCAGGTGCGAACGTCATGATCTGTTCACGCATGGCAGGTTCCATGTACTCTTTCATGGTAATAATTTCCTGCTCCTTATAAAATTTCATCAACTCCTGGTGGGCATCCTCTAGCATCTTATCAAACTGCTGAGCATTGCTCGCCTTTTCCAATTTAGGCAAGTTCCTGTTTTGGTGCTCTTCAAATCTCAGTGCGGCATGGGCGCGCTTCAATTCCCTATCCATCAGCAACACCTCATCTTCCCAGGAATACGGGAGCAAGTGTACATTCTTAAGGTTCCATGTATAGCTGTCTTTTCCTACCCCGGAGGTTCCCGATTTCGAGGGTGCCTGTTCGTCCAGCCATTCGGCCAACTGATCCGAAGCTTCCTTCGCTTCTAATGACGCAGCAGCAAGTGCCGGGTAAGCGTCCTTCATTTTTTCAGCAAAAGAGGCAAACTCATCGCTTTGTTCGCGAATGGATCGAGCACCTAATCTCCACAAGTCTTTTCCATTTCCGGTAAGGTTTACTTTTGCGGATTCAAATACAGCCGGTGCCTTTTTGAAACGAGCTGTTATTTCAGCAGCGTCTTCAGCGGAAAGTGGTTGCTTGTACTTTGGCAACTCAACAGCGCCAAACATATTTGGTCCCTCACGTTCAGGCACATCTGTCGGGTATGGATAGAACCAAACATAAAATGCAGGGTCTCTTTTCCACGGTTGTTTTACGCGATGCTCAAAGTCCAGGCCGTTCATTTCAGCCCAAATCAAATACCAATCGATTTGATTTTTGATGGACCACCCTGTAGTATCGAAAGCTGCAAGTCGCTCTTTCCAACCAGGAAGGTCTGCATACTGTTTTTTCATAGCCGCTTCCGAGTAGTCTGGGACTCCATCGATCATTTCCGGAGATTCAAACTCACGCCAGTCATTAAAGAACTGAACCAACTCTTCATAAGTAGAACCTGACTTTGTTTTTTCGTTTTTGGGCTGCCTCGTACAGGTAATGAGCAACAACGCGGTACAAGCAATAGCAAGGTTGAAGTATCTGGCGATCATAATAATTTAGGTATTGGATAAATCTAGGTAAAATTGATCAAGCCTAAAACCCTGGTTAGTTGAACGGTAGTTAAACTGGTTTTACTGAAGTGATAATGTCACCCGTCACCAAACTTGCATTGCCAAATGCCGCGATAGTCAGGTGCTAACCATATACCGGCTGATGAATTTAAGAAACGGGCTAGGCCTTCCTGGCCACAAGACCTCTCTTCAAACTTCTCCTTGCCAACAGCGCGCTGATCACAGTAAGCACACCTCCCAAAATCATAGGCGCGCCTGGCAAATAAACCGGAGCATTGATGTTGGTAAAAAAATAAAATATTTGCGTCATGAGCAATGGTCCAAAAATCATGGTCACGCTCATTAAACTGGTCAATGCACCCTGCAGTTCGCCCTGCGCGTTGGCTGGAACCTGGTTTGAAATAATTCCTTGCAAGGCAGGTCCGGCAATTCCACCAAGGCAATAAGGAATGGTTACGGCAAACATCATCCAGCTTTGTGTTGCCATCGCGTAAAGGAAGTATCCGGATGCATAAAGACCCAGCCCAACATAGACGCTTCGTTCATTCCCTAATTTAGGGATAATGAATTTTAGCAACCCCCCTTGAACGATAGCAAAAACGATCCCTACAACGGCCAGCGAAATGCCAATCATGCGTTCGTCCCATTGAAAGCGTTCGATGGTGTAGTACGACCAATTCGTCTGCACCGCGTGAGACGAGATGTACACGAGGATCAGCGAAACAATCAATCCCATAATGATCGGAAATTTTTTCAAACTAATTAATGACCCTACTGGGTTGGCGCGCTTCCATTCAAATTTTCGTCTGTTGTCCGCAGAAAGCGATTCCGGAAGTATGAAAAATCCGTAGAGCCAGTTGAGGGTGGTCAGTCCAGCGGCAACGAAAAATGGAATTCGGGTCCCATACACGCCAACAAGGCCCCCGATGAGCGGACCAATAATAAATCCCAGTCCGAAAGCGGCTCCGATGATGCCAAAATTTTGTGCCCTCTTCTCCGGTGTGCTTACATCGGCAATATAGGCTGATGCTGTTGTAAAACTGGCGCCCATGACACCGGCTACAATTCGGCCAACAAATAACCAGGCCAGCGTAGGTGCAAAAGCCATGAACATATAGTCAATACCAAAACCAAAAAGAGACGCAAGCAGAATCGGCCTTCGCCCAAATTGATCGCTTAGATTGCCTACAATAGGAGAACAGTTGAATTGCATGAATGCATAGGCAAACAATAGCCAGCCACCGTAGCTTGACGCCTGAGCCAAAGATCCTCCGGTTAGTTCTTGAATAAGTTTGGGCATCACGGGGATAATGATGCCGAAGCCCGTAACATCGATCAACAGGGTGACAAAAATGAATCCAAGGGCAGCCTTGCGATGACCAAACATAAAAACGGTTTTTCGCAAAATAGATAATTTATAAGAGACCGGAATAGTTATAAATAGCAGGATCATTAATTAACTTTCGAGAATGGATAAACTACGGGTATTGGTGGTGGAAGACGAGCCCAAAGTTTCGGCATTTATTAAAAGTGGCCTGGAAGAGCACGACTGCGAAGTGGATGTTGCCTACGATGGGCAGATGGGTGAGAAGTTGGCCCTGGCAAACACGTACAACATTATTATCCTTGATATTATTATCCCCTATGTGAATGGACTGGAGCTTTGCAAAAAAATCAAAAGCATCAAATCCGGTGTACCCATTATTATGCTGACTGCCCTGGGCACAACAGATGATAAAGTAACAGGATTTGAATCGGGTGCGGATGACTATCTGGTAAAACCCTTTGAGTTTAAAGAACTACTCGTGAGAATAAAGGCCCTAACCAGAAGGGCTTTCACAGTTTCCGAAGTGGCCAACAGACTCAAGGTTGCAGACCTCGAGCTTGACCTTAACAAAAAAATTGCCATTCGGGGGGGCAGAACCATAGAATTGACAGCGAAGGAATACAGCTTGCTGGAATATTTCATCCGAAACAAGGGCCGGGTAGTGTCTCGCGTTGACATCTCTGAGAAAGTCTGGGACATCAACTTTGACACGGGAACCAATGTGGTGGACGTATATGTGAATATTCTTCGGAAGAAAATTGACAAAGATTTCCCCCATAAGCTCATTCAGACCAAGGTTGGAATGGGTTACATGCTAACGGACGAATAAGGATGAAAATTAGGAATAAGCTCACCCTGCTTTTCATCGTGATCGTTGCCATTATTATCACCTTCGCCTCATTTTCCATTTACTATTCTTCGGCCGACTACCGGCAGGATGATTTCTACAATCGGTTGATGAACAAGGCGATCGGCACAGCCAAACTGCTCATTGAAGTGGAAGAGGTGAATGCAACCTTGCTCCGCAGGATAGAAAGGGACAATCCACTAAGCCTTCCAAAAGAAAAGATCATCATTTATAATTTTAAGAACGAAGTGCTTTTCAGCACCGATGAGCAAAATGAAATTAAGGTAAGCGAAAAATTGTTGGACAGAATCAGGCTCGAAGACCAGGTCCGGTTTGCGCAGGGGGATTATGAAGTTCTGGGGTTTCTATATTCCGATCAGTATGACCGTTTTGTGGTAATCACCGGAGCGGTTGATATCTATGGCCTGAACAAATTGCAAAACCTGAGACTGATTCTCATCATTGTCGTTTTCGCAAGCATCATCGTGGTATCTTTTGCCGGATATATCTACGCGGGGCGGGCCCTGCAACCCATTTCAAGGGTGGTGGCCAATGTGAAGGATATTTCAATTACCAGCCTCAATTTACGGGTGGACGAAGGGAACGGAACTGATGAGATAGCACAACTGGCACACACTTTCAACGAAATGCTCGATCGACTGGAGCGCGCGTTCAAAGTACAGAAGAATTTTATTGCCAACGCCTCACACGAATTGAGAACTCCGCTCACCGCGATCACAGGTCAGCTTGAGGTGCTGCTGATGAAGCAGAGAAGTCCCGAAGAGTATCAAAACTCGGTTCGCTCTATTCTCGATGACATCAAAAACCTGAATAGCATATCCAATCGCCTGCTCCTGCTGGCACAAACAAGCAATTCGGAGCAGGATAAGGTCTTTTCAAACCTTCGGGTAGACGAGTTGTTGTGGCAAACACGGGAAGAGCTTCTCAAACACCACCCTGATTACACGATTGATATTTCCTTAAGCGAGGACCTGGACGACAATAGCCTTACGGTCTCGGGAGACGCTCAGCTCCTTAAAACTGCCCTTTCCAACATCATGGAGAATGGTTGCAAATATTCAGATCATCACAAAGTGGAAATTGCCCTCAGACCAGAGCAAAAGAAACTTGTCTTATTGTTTGTTGACGAGGGGATCGGAATTGCGGAAGATGACCTAAAAATCATTCTGGAACCCTTTCAAAGAGGGAAAAACGCCCTGAAAGCCAAGGGGCACGGCATTGGCCTGTCGCTTGTTGACGCCATCCTTAAAATGCACAAAGCAACTCTGGACATCAGCTCAACCCTCAACAAAGGCACAACCATCAAGGTTGTTATGCCGACACGATCCTAGAGGGCAAGCCTTTTTTTAATCACATTTTAATACCGCATTAACAGGGTACTTATGTCGGTGTCGTTCTTTTGAGTAAAAAAACAAACAAAAATGAAAAACGCGATTCAGAACCCGAAAATAATTGCCGCTACAGTGACCTTCCTACTGGCCCTGTCATTGGTAGGCCTTGTTTCCTTCTATGAAAACAACAAGTCATTGGAAGCAGGTTTAGACAATGAAAAACTGAAGTCCGAGAAAATTCTTTCCGAAAAACTTTCATTGGACAAAGAGATAGTAAAATTAAAACAATCCATCGCCTCGCTTCAGGGAAAAAATTCTGACCTCGACAAAATGTTAAACAAGGCATCCTCTCAAGTCGCCATGAAAGAAGGCGAATTGGCCAAAATGAAAAAAGAGAACGCCTCACTAAAACAGTACAAACAGCAATTGGCGGACATCCAGAAAATTAAATCAGACCTGGAATCACAAATTGCGTCATTGACCAATTCGCTGAATGCCTCAAATAAGGAGAGGGAGTCATTAAACAAAATGGTGGCCGACCTGCAGGGAAAAAACAACAACCTGATGGCAGAGCTCAATCAAATGCGAATCGCATCCCTTGACGACATCCGTGTTGAAGCATTCAAGAAAAACAAACTGACGGTGTCAGCCAAAAAGACCAAAAAACTTGATGTCAATTTTTTGGTTCCCGCTTCCAACTCCACGGACAACTTACAATTCAAAATTACCGATCCCAGCGGCCGCTTGTTAACACCCACTGATGGAACGATCGCGTTGGTTGGAGTGGATGAAAGCCCGATTTTGACAGCCGATAACAGCCACATGATTTACCTAAAGGAAACCAAACAGGTGAAAATGGAATACAAGCCGAAGAAAAAACTATCTCCCGGTGTATACCGGATTGAAATATCGAACAGCGACAATGCCTACATGGGTAGTTTACAGGTTAGGTTAAAATAAAAACCGTTATTTTTCCCACTACCCGGCCCCGATCCATAACTCGGGGCATTTTTTTATTTCACTTTTATGTTACATCCTAACCTTATTCAGGCACGCCAAGTCCAATTGGTTCAAAGGTTAATTAGCGCCATGCTTGACGAAAAGCTGACTCACACACTCGTTGTCGCCAAAGTCTCTTTCCAGGATCGATACTCCCCCGATCACATTGGCTACGTTGGTAAATCCATGGGTGTTCATGATGTATGACGCCTGCGGGCTTCGGTGACTGTGACTGCAATACACAATGACCTCCTTGTCCCGGTAAGGATCCAATTCACTCAATCGGCCAGATAAGTCTGTCACATTGATATTAACAGCACCTTTCAAATGTCCATATGAATGTACGGCTTCGTTTTGTCCAGTGAATTCTCCGACTGACCGAACATCCAGCAAGAGCAAATTTTTATTCCTTTTCAGTCGCTCACACATCTGGGCAAATGAAATATTATCAAAGTGAACAGTTGCCTTCTCCACATAAGCCATTCCACAGGAAGAACATGTACCGGGGCTTTTATGAACGATAGAATCGCAGCTATAGCCACATGGCGTACACACATACAATTTTTCCGCCACCGATGATTGCGCTGACGAGACAAAGGGAAGCGCGGAGACAGCAAGTAGAAGATAAAATGATTTCATTTTCATAAGGTTACGTTTGACCATTCAATTTCTAAATCAGTTCCCGTGGCAATCAATACGGATGTCTTTTCCAAAAAAACTTCTTTCAACATCAATTTTATCTTCGCACTGATATAACAATCACGTTGATAATCCTGCCTGACTATCGTTAATTCGAAGTCCTTTATTAATCGCATCACTTCAGGGGTATACGCATATTCATACCTGATGGACAATTCCTGGGTTATTTCTTTCTCTGTAATTCCGGCTTTTTCAAGCGCTTCATGCGCGGCTGTCCGGTAGGCAGCGATCAGTCCGCTCATGCCCAACTTCACACCTCCGAAATACCTAACTACCACGACCAATACGTTGGTCAGGTTTCTTGATCTAATTTGACCCAGTATCGGATCACCTGCTGTGTGATTCGGCTCCCCATCATCGGACGCCCGGAACTGGGAACGGTCTGCCCCAATGACCCATGCGAAGCAATGGTGTCTTGCATCATGATATTCCTTTCGCAATTGATCAATGTGTGTTTTTGCATGCGCCTCAGACTTAACCGGGAACGCAAAAGCGAGAAATTTGCTCCCCTTCTCCTTGTACGTGCTCATGCCTTTGTTTTGAACAGTTTGATACGAAAATATGTCCATTCGCACAGGATTTTATTCAATTCAACTCAACGCAGGCATAATGTACGCGCCACGTGCAACCTTATTGATACTTTTGGAGTCTTAGTAGGGTATCAATATGCGGTACCGTAGGCAGCCCGTTGCTCAAATTAATCACTAAAAAATGAAAACATTCATCACTTTATTTTTCAGCACCGTATTCGTTTCAGGTGTCGCCATGGCCCAAACAAAGGAGACAAGGGATGTCCCCACATTCACTGAAATATCCTATCGTGTTTCTGGCAATCTTTACCTGAGACAAGGCAGTCCACAAAAAGTGGTGCTGGAAGGTGACAGTGAAACTCTAAGAGAAATTGAAACGACAGTAAAGGGAAGCAGGTTGGTCATCGGAAACGAGGACGCCCATCGGTGGTTTAGCTGGAGAATGGATTCCCGCGATAAAATCAATGTGTACGTTATCGTTGAGGATATTGAAGGGCTATTTGTGAGCGGATCGGGCAAACTGCTCGCAGAGACGCCCATCAAAGGTCGCAACCTCGATTTAAAAGTAAGTGGATCAGGCTACATGGAATTGCAGGCTAATCTAACCGGTGATTTGAGAGCTGGTGTTTCGGGATCGGGCGATTTGAAAGTAAAGGGAACCTGCGATGAGTTGAGCAGCAGTGTAAGTGGATCAGGCAAAATTTACATAGCGAACGCGATTAGCGGTACGGCAAAATTCAATTTATCCGGCTCGGGCAAAGTGCTGGCATCGGGGAAGGCCCAGGCCGTAAGAGCCGATATTTCCGGGTCAGGTAAGGTACTCGCAGCTGAATTGGAAACTGAACGTTGCGAAATAAGTATCTCCGGTTCGGGTGATGTGGAGATCAACGTTAAAAGCGAATTGAACGCCAGAATTACGGGAAGTGGTAGTGTTGCCTACAAGGGGAATCCCAACCACGTAAACGCCAACTCATCCGGAAGCGGAAAGGTGAGGCGAATTCAAGGCTAGGCACACCGCAGTTTAGCGGACCCCCTCACCAATTATCAAACCATTCTGAGCGCAAGCAAGAATCTGACTTTGGTTATGTTTCCGATTTTCTAGTGCTCCGGGTGACTGGCCGCGTGCGAGACAAGACCGCGAATGATAAGGAACTGGGCAAGTACATAGGTACTCATGATGAGCAGACCCGCCAAATCAAAGCCCGTCAAAAATTTATTGATCGCGATCGTGGCATCTGAAATCATAAAAAAAACTGCACCAATAAACACGAACCAAAAACTCTGCTGATTGGTACGGCCAAATCGAAACAAGGCCTGCAGGACCATGACGATCAACACAAACGCATAAACCACCACGGGAATTTTCAGCGCACCAAGATGTGGATAGAGAATAGTTATCAATCCGGTGCCGGCCAGAACGACCGGCAACGCGAATCTGAATTGCTGAATCCCTGACAAACGGGTGGTGCGTAAATCCGACATATGTTGACGATAGGTCACCAGGTAACATAGATGGGCAATCAGGAACGACCCCAGTCCGATAATGAAATAGATTTCTCTGCCCTGAAACATCAACGCGATATCCCCTACCCATGAAAGCAAAATGGCGCCAATAAGCGACCTGGACAACGCCAAATTCAAATGACCGATCGAAACATAATAATAGTACGCCAGTGTAATCATAATCAGCGGCTTGAATACCCATTGCAAAATTTGCATATCAAACGCAACGGCAGAAAGCTCGAGAGCCGCCACTATCAAAAATGGGAGAGCCTTGTTTGATTTCTTCATTAGGCTGTTGCGCTCATGGGAATACGCCTTGTGATTAAATATATAAACGCTGAACTGCTTAGCAATGCGCAAGCGAAAAAGGTAAAAATGAAATTGGCAGCATCATTGCCATAAATAAATCCGGAAATAAAAGCGCCAAGGCCTATCCCCAATTCCATGAAAATATAAATGGAGGACAATGCCCTGCCTTTGTATTGGCTATCACCAAGGTCCGAAGCCCATGCCAGTAAGGTTGGAGAAGTGATACCATGGGCCAATCCATAAACTGAGACGCCCAATATGAGCATCGCGCTAGTCTCCGCTGTGCCTATGATGATCATCGCAACGGTAAGCAGGACAGTTGATACCTTCAGCACCTGGGCTCTGCCATAATAGTCGGATGCCTTGCCACCCATGAATCGAACCAGCAAAGAGGCAACGGTGAAATAGGTAAACAAGAGTCCTTTATTCTTTATCCCCACGAACTCGCCAAAATCCGGGATCACTGTATATACCGCCCCGAAAGAAAACGCGCACAGCACCATAACCAGGCAAGGGCGCAATACCCGCGGCTCAAATATATCCTGACGTTGTACCTTGAGGAGCGCAGGTGAAAATTTCTTTTTGTTTTCGAGCGTCTCTTTAATACCTGCCAAAATCAAAATAGAACTCAATGCAAAAAAGGATGAGCAATAAAACATCGCCTCCTGCGAAAACTGGTTGGTGATTGCACCTCCCAGCGCAGGGCCACCCGCCATTCCCACCGTTCCCGCGGTGCCCAAAAAACCCATGGCTTCGCCCCTTCTTTTCGAAGGCACGATGTCGGACAGGTATGTCGTCTGCCCGGTAGGTGTGAAGCCGGTTGAAAATCCGTGAACAAGACGGAGTATGAAAAATCCGATGACACCGGTCAGGATGGGATACAATCCGCTGCAAATAAAACAAACTACTGAACCCACCATCATGATGGGCACCCTTCCCACGCTGTCTGCCAGTTTTCCGCTGAACGGACGCGATAGCATGGCAGTAATTGTAAACAGTGAAATAATCAGCCCCTTGTATTCCGCCCCTCCTAGGCTCGAAAGATAGGATGGCAGCTCAGGAATAATCATGTTGAAGCTGGCGAAAAACATGAGCGAACTGGTGCACAACAACCAAAACTGAATGGAATAGCTGTGTGGTGCTGGATTTTCCTGACTCATGATTTGGTGCTGGCTTCCTGGGCACCTAAAAGATACGCCTTGATATAGTCATCAAGATCCCCGTCCAAAACATTCTGGGCATCATGCCTCTCCACACCGGTGCGCGCATCCTTTACAAGCTTGTAAGGATGAAGGACGTAGTTTCGAATCTGGGACCCAAAATCAATCTTCATCTTGCCCGCCTCAATACGATCCCGCTCAGAGTTTCGTTTTTCTATTTCCAGCTGATACAATCTTGATTTCAGCATTTGCATTGCCTTTTCGCGATTGGCATGTTGTGACCGCTCAACCTGGCAAACGATTACAATACCGGTTGGCTTATGCGTCAACTGTACTTTTGTTTCTACTTTATTCACGTTTTGTCCACCCGCCCCACCCGAGCGCGAAGTGTGCAGTTCAATATCCGCGGGATTGATTTCTATATTGATTGTCTCGTCCACCACCGGGTACACAAAAACGGAAGCGAACGAAGTGTGTCTTCTCTGGTTGGAATCAAATGGCGAAATACGCACCAGGCGGTGAACCCCTAATTCAGATTTGAGTTTGCCATAGGCAAATGGGCCATCGATCTCGAGCGTTGCGGATTTTATTCCCGCCACCTCACCCGCCTGGTAGCTTACCTGTTTTACATTGTAACCCGACTTCTCTCCCCACATGATGTACATGCGATTGAGAATATCGGCCCAGTCCATACTCTCTGTGCCACCTGCTCCCGGATTGATCTCGATCATGGCACTGAGCTGGTCCTCTTCTTTGTTCAGCATGCGCTTGAACTCAAGGTCCTCAATGGCATTAAATGTTTTGATGTACTCCTTGTCAAGCTCCTCTTCTGTCACATCCCCAGCTTCGTGAAATTCATACAGTACCTCCAGATCCCCGAGCAACTTGTTCACCTCGTCAAATTCATCCGTCCATACTTTTTTTGCACGAATGTTTTTCATCAAAGCCTCCGCCTGCTTCGGGTTATTCCAAAAATCTGCCTGGTGGGTGATTAATTCTTCGTCTTTAATCTCGTTGATCTTGCGATCGTAGTCAAAGATACCTCCTCAAAGCCGTTACCCTGGCTTTACAGTCTTTCAACTGTTCTATAGTCATAGTTCAAAATTGTTTTGTGGCAAAGATAATGAAATAGCTCAGTTGGGAGCGGCTGCGCGAAGATTAAGGGTCGCAACCTTTTTATGGCGTCCAATTTTGAAGAAGTTGTTGTTTACCAACTGCATCAAACCTCCCACCCCGATTAGACCAACCGAAACGCCCGCAACCCGGTTGTCAATACCGAAGGGCTCATCACGAATAACCACCGTATTAAACAGGTCGATGAGTGCCAGTGCCACTCCGGCTGTTATTAACCCTTTACCAATTGAAGCCCCCTTGATGTTGGTTGTAACTTTTTTCCGTAGATCAATCCTGGCAATGTTGTAGGTGTAGATGGTATCTGTGGAAACAATAAAATAACCCGAATGAATGCCTACGATCAAAGCTCTAATAAATCCACCGTCATCTTTTCGCTGAAAACGGATATACTCCCCCTCTTCAAACCGCGTGATTACCCTATCCTTTTTCAACAAAACAAGTTGGGGCTGTGCAAGAAGGCTGCCACATAAAAACGAAATCAGCATGAAAGCCATGACCTTCAACATCATTTCTAAATTTAAACAAACAGCTTAACTAATTAACTTACCGCTGATGAATAAATAATGTGAAGATCTTGATTGGCCAACCAAATCTGAAGTCGATCATTAGGAAATTTACAACTACACTTTGTAAATCCAGCCAAAGGGATCCGGAGTGACACCACGTTTCATGAGGTCAAGCTCTTTAAAAACTTTATTCGAGAACTCCCTTTTTTCTATTGCCGGCAAATAGTAGTCTTCGCCCTCATGGCCGATCAATTCAATGTGGGCAATGGTTGCAGCGGTTCCTGCTCCAAATGCTTCTTTTACTGATCCGTCTTTTAGCCCCGCTACCAACTCATCGACACTCACTTTGCGTTCTTCTACTTTGACGCCCCATTGTTTGGCCAGCGAAATCACACTGTCCCTGGTGATGCCCCGAAGAATGGAGTCGCCAAGGCCAGGTGTTACCAATGTATCATTGATCATGAACATGACATTCATTGTCCCGGATTCTTCAATGTATTTATGCTCTTTTCCGTCTGTCCAGATTAGTTGGTGATACCCTTCCTGTTGAGCAAGCTTGGCCGGATAAAGTGCTCCGGCATAGTTTCCGCCAGCCTTGGCGTATCCTGTTCCACCCTGTACCGCCCGGGTATAGTGTTTTTCTATTCTTACCTTGACCGGTGTTGAATAGTAGGCGCCCACCGGGCAAGTGATTATCATGAAAGTAAAATTGTCCGATGGTCTTATCCCTATGTATTCGTCTGCTGCGAACATAAAGGGACGGATGTAAAGTGAGCTGCCGGTTGTAGAAGGTATCCACTCCCGATCCAATTCAAGCAGTGTATTCATCCCATCCATAAACAGCTCCTCCGGAATCGCAGGCATGCACATCCTCTCCGCTGAAACGTTCATTCTCTCCCAGTTTGACAAGGGACGAAAAACCAACGCCTCATTTTTTTCATTCTTGTAAGCCTTCAATCCTTCAAAAATAGATTGACCGTAGTGGATAGCTGGCGTTGCAGGACTAATTGGCATATAGCCGTAAGGAATGACGCGAAGGTTGCCCCATTGGCCATCTTTGTAATCAGCCAAAAACATGTGATCGGAATAAACCTTACCAAAAGGAATATTTTCAAAATCAACTTCACCGATCCGCGTTTTTGCTATCCTTTGAATGGAAATTCTCTCAACATCTACCATCTGAATGAATTATTATGATTGGGCGCAAGATACTTTTTTACCCTGTATTTTACCTAACAATCGTTAGCCGAAATTTAAAAAATATATTTTTGAAAGATTAAGGCATATTTGTTGTGACCTGGTTCTCAGCATTTAGTCCTTATGTCACCAATTTTTTTCGCGAGCGTAGTGCTCAATTCCATTTGGCTTGTTACCATCGCCATATTTCCGGTCATGGCGCAACGGGACCAGGGCGGCTTTATCGCTCCAGGTGATTCGTTGAGGAAATTGATGCCCAATGGGAACATGATTTATCTGCCCTCAGGCGGATTCACGTTTTACGAAGTACCCCATGGCGATTTCAAGGGGAAAATTTTGCCAGGCCCACCTTTGATGGCTGCTGACGCTGACCAGGAACCCGACACGTTAATGACATCAACAATTACTGGCCCTTCAATCCAGCCGCTGCTTTTGGGATCTGACTCCTTTTTCCTCACATCGGACAACCGTTTTTACCTTACCTTCGACCAGCAGCGAGATCAGCACGTCCTTGTCTTCAGCCAGAGCTATCAGGGTTGGATACCACTGGAAGAAATCCAAAGGAAAGGATTCGTATTGGTGTACTGGATGGAATTTTATGGAGAGACCAAAGGCCAACTGATTCACTCCTTGCAAAAAATTGCCGCCATCCGCTCCGGCCCGTATCATGATGCCCCCGTTGTAGAAATGGCGGATGAACTTTTTTCAGAAATAAGGTCGACCGGAAAATGCGAAGGCCCTTACTGCAAAGTTGAAGTAATCCAGTACAACAATCCTTTCGATCAAACGAAATCAAAAGAAGAAAATATTTCAAAGCGCTACAAAGGCTGGATGCAAATTATTGACGAGGAAGGAAAACCCCTTGTGGCACATCACCTGCAAGGTTTCTAGCTTCTACATTCTGGCGTTCCACGGAGTTTCATCAACCTTGAGCTCCTTCGTCATCTTCCTGCACAACACAAATAAATAATCTGAAAGGCGATTCAGGTAGGTGATGATCAGCGAATCTATCTTTTCAGATTCATGCAAACGGATAACTAGGCGCTCCGCCCTCCGGCACACGGTCCGCGTAATGTGACCATAGGATACGGATGGATGGCCTCCGGGAAGTACAAAAGACTTCATGGGAGACAGTGCAGACTCCATATTGTCAATTTCTTTCTCTAAAAACTCAACGTCAGTTGGCAACAAAGCGGGAACTTTCACTTTGGTGTTCCCGGGCTCCGTGGCAAGAAGGGAACCGATTGTGAAAAGCCGATCCTGAATTTCAATAAGAATTTTCTTTCTTTCCTTGTTTACATCCTGATCCCTAAGCAGACCAATAAAAGAATTAAGTTCATCTATTGTGCCGTACGATTCAATGCGAAGCTCCCCTTTAGAAACGCGTTTGCCGCCAAAAAGCGAAGTATCTCCTTTATCTCCGGTCTTCGTATAAATTTTCATTGATATTTTTTTTCGAGATCAGCAGCTCAAACTTTTTCCATTTCACTGCGCGTTATCTGCTCATTTTTCCGGTCCCACTCAACGAGGCCATCTTTCAGTCGAATAATGCGATGCGCATAGTGAGCAATATCGTCTTCATGAGTTACCATGATGATCGTGTGGCCCTTGTCGTGCAGTTCCTGGAACAATGCCATGATGCTGTAAGATGTTTTTGAGTCCAGGTTGCCGGTTGGCTCATCTGCCAGAATAATGGAAGGATCATTGACCAGCGCCCGGGCGATGGCAACCCGTTGCCGCTGTCCACCCGATAATTCATTGGGTCGATGGTGGTAACGATCAGCCAAGCTGACATTCTCAAGTGCTTCCATCGCTTTCTCCTCCCGGTCAAACCTGCTGTAGCCTGCATAAATTAACGGCAACGCAACATTTTCCAACGCGGACGCTCTTGGCAACAAATTGAAGGTTTGAAATACGAATCCTATCTCCTTGTTCCGAATTTCCGCCAACTCATTTTCGGTCATGTCACTCACCAATTGCCCGTTGAGCACGTAAGAACCGGTCGTTGGTGTGTCAAGGCAGCCGATAATGTTCATCAGGGTAGATTTCCCGGATCCGGAAGGTCCCATAAAAGCAACGTACTCGCCTTTGTTTATCGTGATCGAAATTTCCTGCAGGGCTCTAACAATATTGTTGCCCATTTTATATATACGCGAAATTCCGCTTGTTTCAATGATTTTGGTCATGAACGAAAATTAAAAGCCCTCAACGTTAACAAATGATGTTCAAATATAGACGGGTTTGGCTACTAAATGTTACCCGATGAGGTATGGCCAAAAATGAGGGATCCTACACCTTCGTCACCATTGCTATCAATCTCATAATATTGGTTAGATTTGAGATACTTTTTTACAAGCATCATCATGGTAAAGGGATTTTTGGCTGCTTCAAATGGTCAGTTGTCTTTGCTTCCCTCTCGCAGGCCATGTCCTGGCTTTAAAATTCATCACCTGTTGGTTCCGATCCTGTTTATTGTTGGCTTTCAAAACTTGCTGGCGGCCACCATTCAATCCAACGGGACAGGGGGCGGTAACTGGAATGTCGGGACATCTTGGAATGGTGGTGTTGTGCCGCTGGCCACTGATGATGTGATTATCTTGTCAGGTGATGTGATCAACGCCACAACCAGTCAGTCATGCGTTAATCTGCAAATTGCCGGTACGTTAAACTTTAATACGAACAGTGTCACTATTTCCGTGGCTGGCAATCTGACTTTTTCTGGTACGGGTTCAACGACCAATGGTTCAGCATCAAGGAGCCTGAACGTAGCGGGGAGTCTACTTTCGCTGACCGGGGCGGACGGGACGGTTTCAGGAATTAACATGACAATCTCAGGCACGACCAACTTGCAGGGTCGTTTGGTTTTTGGGAGCTCCGGGGGATCAAAAACCCTAAATGGGGATGTGACCATCGCGAATGGTGGAGCAGTTGACTTTTCAGCCGGAGGAATTTCCCTCATTCTGATTAACAACCTGATCATGTCAGGGACATCTTCACTCGGTGGCACAAGCGGATCAACGGGAACGTTGATTGGCGTAAACTCATTTACAGTAAACGCTGGATCTAATCCCACCATCGGAAGGGTAACGATGGCGATTGTTGGGCCAACAACAATCAATGGAAATGTGACATTCAACAACGCAGCCGGCACAAAAACATTTGTTGGCGCCTGCACAATAAATAACAGTGGCTCAATCGAATTTACCGCGGCCGCTACCGTTAGTTTGAGCAATTCGCTGACCCTCAATGGTTCAACAACCATTGGAGCGACAAGCTCAGCAACCGGAAACCTGACAGTTGCTGGCGATCTGCTTCTCTCAACCGGGGGAAGCCTTAATTTGGGTCGGGGCAACCTAACCGTCAGCGGTTCGACCTCCCTAAATGGACCACTGAGCTTTAGCAATACAACCGGGGTCAAATCCTTTGGAGGTGATTTTACGCTGAGCAACACTGGATCGATTTCATTTCCCGTGGCAGAAACAGTGGATATAGGCGGCAATCTAAATAGCAACCCAGGTAGCATTCTTGGCGGTGGAGCTGCTGTGGGCATAGTGAACGTGGGCGGCAACCTTTCCGCCATTACCGGAGGAGCCACATTGATCAACAATCTCACATTAAACGTGACAGGCAACATGCTTGTGCCGGGAACCGCCATAATCAATACCAGCGGTGGCACCAGCACCATTTCGGTTGCAGGCAATTGGAATATCAGCAGCTCGGATGCGAATCCGTTTGTAGAGGGGACCAGCAGAATTGTTTTCAACGGCACCGCGGGAACCCAGACCATTAGTACAACGGAAGCGGGTGGCGAGACTTTTTATAACCTAACCGTCAACAATTCCTCGCCCACCAGTCCCGGCTTGCGCACTATGGTAAGTATTAACACGCGAAGCATCACTTATACAAACGGAACCCTGGATTTAATGGGAAATAATTTGAGTGTAGCTGGTGACGGGACCAGCACAACAGATACGTATTCGGCTGGTTCCATCATTACCAGCGTAGCCGGGTCTAATTATACAGTCTCTGATCCGGCAGTAAACAAGACCGTAAACTACAACGGTATCCAAATAGGGAATGCAACCAATGGAATTGTCACCACGGTATCCTGCTCCAGTTCTACGTTTAGTAATTCTGTGTTCTATGGCAACGCATCTTTTACAAAGACAGGGACGAGCTCAAGCGAGTGCAGTGGGGGAAACACTTTTTATGGGCCGGTTTCTTTTACCAGCATTTCGGGTGCAGACCGCTGGAGAATGGGCAACACCAATGGTGACATATTTTACAATGCTACATTTACGCACAACGGCAACAATAATTTTATTATTGCTCGGTCTTCATTTGGCAATGAGTTCTATGGCACCACCACAATATCGAGCTCCACAGCTGGAGGTTTTTTTGTTGGCCGGAACAACAATGGCTCGAGCGGAACTTCCGTTTTTCATGGTCCGGTTGTCGCCAATATTACGCTCACCGGCAATATTCAGTTTGGTGAAAGCAATGCAACATTTCAACACAACCATACCTTTGAGAGTACAATTCAATTTAATTCAACAGCAAGCTCAACTGGCGATATTATTTTTGGATCAACTTCTTTTGGGTCGATAATCTTGCAGCCCACTGGTCAGTTCATTGCCGGCTCAGTTTTGGGCGCATCAACAATAACGCTTTTAAGGGTTACCCAAAATGGTGTAGCCCTCAGTCAGGCGATAGCTGCTGGAGGAACCTCAATCATTAATCTCGGAGGAACTGGAGTTGGTGACGGTTGCGTGTTCAATTCAAGTGTAAATTTCACAGCGCCACAGGTCAGGCTGAGGTCCAATACATTCAATGGTTCAGTCAATCTGTTCACCCAAACCGGCACAGTGACAAACCAAACGTTTGGAGGAAATATTTTTGCATCAGGAACCGCCTCCACGTTTACCAATCAGGGGACAGGCGCCTGGAGACTGGGTAACACAGCGGGTGATGACTACAATGGAGACGTGACATTTATTCGCCAGGCTGGAGCAGGGGCACTTGAGCCCGCATACACCAACCTATCCACTTTTGCCGGTAATATTTCCACGCTTGGCACCGCAACGGCAATTACTTTTGGTAATAACGGAGGTACCGCAGAATTTGACGGTAGTTCACCCAGATTTCTTACTGGCAATGCCGCATTCGCCCCCACCTTCACAAGGCTCAGGATGAACTCAGCAAGCAGCCTAACATTAAATGTACCCGTTACCGTTACAACAAATCTGGACTTTACAAATGGCATTATCCTCTCGAGCACAACGAATTTGTTAACACTAAATTCAGGCAGTGCAATATCCGGAACCCCCTCGAATGCAAGCCATGTTGACGGGCCTATACGAAAAATTGGAAATACTGCGTTTGTCTTTCCAACAGGAGACAATGGAATATTTCGCAGCATAGCCATTTCTGCTCCCGCATTGGCAACGGACGCATTTAACGCGGAATATTTCAAAGTAGCTCAGGCGTTTGGAGGACCGTCTACGTATGATCCCAGTTTTGTTACGTTAAGCGCATGCGAGTACTGGATATTGGATCGCAGCATTGGCACGTCCAATGTAAATGTTACGCTTAGCTGGAACTCCCCGGATTGCACAGCCCCATATATTGGCGACCTTACTGACATCAGGGTTGCGCGATGGAATGGCGCATCCTGGACAAACCACGGAAATGGCGGCACAACTGGAAATGCAACGAGTGGGACCGTTACAACTTCGGCTGCGGTAAGTTCCTTTAGTCCCTTTACCCTTGCGTCAACATCGTTCACTAACCCACTCCCCATCGTACTAACCGAGTTTAATGCAATTCCTGTCCAAGGAAACGTAAGCGTGAGTTGGAAAACCGTGACGGAACTGAATAATGATTTTTTTGCCGTGGAACGCTCAACTTCAGGAATGGAATTTGCGACCCTCGCCACGATGAAGGGCGCTGGCTCCAGTAATCATGATATCATCTATAACTACGTTGACGAAAAGCCCCTAAAGGGAATTAGTTATTACCGACTGAAGCAAACGGACTACGATGGTGCCTTCACCTTTTCGAAGATTGTGAAAGTCAATATGGAACAACCAGATCAACTTGTGGTGTATCCAAATCCTGTACATCAATCGCAAATTGCACTATTAAACTACACTGGCTCATTTGCCCTTTTTAATAGCCTTGGCCAATTGGTGCTTTTAATTGAGGGCAGCTATCAAATTGACACGCGAGGGCTTGCTGCCGGTGTGTACACATTGAAAGGATCAACTGGAACCTACACCAGATTAGTAATAAGATAGTTACTCAACCCTCCTCCACTTAAATTGCTGCTGCTTAAAACTGAATGTGGTCAAATCATACACTCTTTCCGAAAAGCTGATTTCATCCTCATAATCAACAGTCACCACTGTCGAACACCTTGATCCATAATTTGGCGTTTTAATAAACATGGCAGAAAGTGCTCGCTCCCTGCCCAGTTCGAGGCCAGTGTCGGGAAGCTGATCATCACTCGCAGTCTGTTCATCCCTCATCGCCTCGAATAAATCATCGGCCGAAAAATCGTCTTGATCAACAATGGATTGAATGGCTTCTTTTCCCTTCACCACCTTCGGCCATGGTGTATCTAACAGGTGATTACTCAACCCGTAAAGACCATCGGAAAGCTGTCTTATTTTCGATTGATAATTGGAATAATAATAGAGGTCATCCAATTTCCCCACCACCAGATTAAATCCATTATACTGATCGGCTCGCAAATGCACCTCTTTCAGATAAGCCGCTGCATCGTCTCCGTTGGTCAAATAATCAGCAACGAGATGTCCGCGAGACGGTGCTGCTGGGTTAAGATTTTTCAAATCACGATAGTTTGTAACCATCCCAATTTTGCCATCCCTGGTTACTGCCATCCATGTTCCATGGGCCTCAAGGTCACGCCCACCCAGTACTTCCGGATAGTCCGACCAATAGGCAGCAGGTGTTGTCTTTCTGCTATAAAACTCATCCCTGTTGGCCGCGATAATTAATTTATACTTCGGATGATTTTTGACTGAGATGAAAATCAAACACATAAATTCTTCAGCACATTAAGTAAATAATTCCAACTGTGTGGGGAGCAATTGAAAAGATCTTCTATGAAATGGCGTTATCCCCAGGTTTCTGATCCCATCCCGATGCTCCTCTGTCGGATAACCCACGTTGGTTTCCCAGGCATAACCCGGGTATTGCTCAGAAAGTTTCAGCATCAAATCATCCCGGTGGGTTTTTGCCAGCACGGAGGCAGCTGCTATACTCAAATAGGCGGCATCGCCTTTTACAATACATTCAAATTTTAAATCACCATAGGGTTGAAATCGATTGCCATCAATTAAAAGCAATTCGGGTTTTATAGAAAGCTTATCCAAAGCCAGGTGCATGGCTTTAAAAGATGCTTTAAGAATATTTGTCTTATCAATCTCGTGGTTATCAACCTCCGCCACAGCCCAGGCTAATGCATCGCGTTGAATTTCATCTCTTAGCTGAATTCTTTCTTCTCTGGACAACTGCTTTGAATCAGTGAGCAGCTCGTGTTTGTATACCTTTGGCAAAATGACGGCAGCCGCGACCACCGGCCCAGCCAAACAACCACGGCCAACTTCATCACATCCGGCTTCGATTAAGTTTGACGTATGGGCAGACTTGAGCACAGCGCAAGATACTTATTCTCATAAAAAGAATAGTTTTGTGAACTAATGTATTTCAATGATGGACTCATCAACAGCAAGTAAGTGGAAAACGATTTCAGTTGAAGAAGTTTATGACAATCCATGGATCAAGCTTGATGAACATCAGGTAATTAACCCGGGTGGCGGACGGGGCATATACGGGAAAGTTCATTTTAAGAACAAAGCCATTGGTATCATCCCGGTTGATGAAGAAAACAATACCTGGCTGGTAGGACAATATCGTTATACGTTAAACGCATGGTCTTGGGAAATACCAGAAGGTGGGGGCCCGCTGGACATCGACACGCTGGAATCCGCCAAGAGAGAGCTTCGCGAAGAAACCGGAATGACAGCCGACAGTTGGTCGGAGATTGCCAGAGTCCACTTGTCTAATTCCGTGTCCGATGAAGTTGGCTACGTATTTCTTGCCGAAGGATTGACGGAAGGGAAATTGGAAAGAGAGCAATCAGAAGCTGACATGCAAATAAAAAAACTGCCGCTGACGAAAGCCCTTGACATGGTCCTCAAAGGCGATATCACCGATAGCCTCAGCGTGATCGGATTGCTGAAACTCAGCAGACTTAAGAATTTATAATTCGCCCGATGTCTGCCTTAAGATCTTACCTGCCCCATGTGCGCCCCAATTTTCTGCTCGCCTACCCCGTAATGCTGAGTATGCTAGGGCAAGTGATGACCGGTGTGGCCGACAGCGTAATGGTTGGATGGACGGGTGCAACTCCCCTCGCTGCGAGCTCTTTCGCCAATATATTTTTCTCCATTCCATTGTTTTTTGGAGTAGGCGTCTCTTACGCCATCACACCACTCGTTGCCCAGGCGGAGGGGGCCCGTGATTTTACCAAGATTAGTGCGACCCTTCGAAACGGCTCACTAATTAATCTCCTTACCGGAGTTGTTCTTGTACTGTTAATTTTTTCCGTTGAACCTTTTATGGGTTTTATGGGCCAGCCGAAGGATGTGGTGGAGTTAGCGATTCCATACCTTAGCATTGTAGGCATCTCCATTATCCCCACCATGGTTTTTCAATCCTACAGGCAGTTCGCGGAAGGCCTTCAACGTACGCGTATGGCCATGATCATTGTGATCGGCAGTAATCTTTTAAATATCATCCTGAACTATGGGTTGATTTTTGGTAAATACGGATTTCCTGAACTGGGGCTTAACGGAGCCGGATGGGCAACATTGATTTCCCGAACGATCATGGCCCTGGCGATGTTGGCTTACGTTTATTACGGAAAACGTTTTGTTGCCTATCGGGCCGGCTTTGCGCTCGGTGATTATTCCAAAGCGCTTATCAAAAAAATGCTCCACATCGGCATCCCTGCCGGTTCACAATTCATTTTTGAGGCTGCTGCCTTTGGTTTCTCAGCCATTATGATGGGATGGATCGGCACTACAGCCCTGGCTGCACATCAGATCGCCATCAATCTCGCAACGATCAGCTATATGACGACATCCGGACTTGGCGCAGCGGCTACCATCAGGGTGGGGAATTTTCTCGGGCAGCACGACAAAAGAAATCTGCGGGCATCAGCGTTTACCATGATTTGGATGGCCATCGTTGTGATGGCGTTGTGGGCATTCCTGTTCGTGTCCGGCCGGTTCTTTTTACCCACGTTATATATCGATGACCATGCCGTCATTGAATTGACTTCCATGCTATTGATCATGGCCGCATTTTTTCAGTTGTCGGATGGAACTCAGGTGGTAACCGCAGGCGCCCTACGAGGCCTTCAAGATGTAAAAATTCCATCGGTTTTGATCTTTGTCGCCTATTGGATCATCGCGCTGCCGCTGGGTTACTGGCTTGCATTCCCCCTCAACATGGGCGCCAAAGGGATATGGATTGGATTGTCGATCGGTCTTACATTGACAGCAACGGCCATGGTGGTTCGTTTCGAAAAGTTATCCAGGGACCCAAGTATCGTGTCGTAACCGCTGGGATAGAGGTGCCATTTTGTACCAAACTTCATATCTTACTTTCTAATACCGAATCCCATGCCTATAGATGCACGACCGGTGAAGGACTCTCAAACCACGATCACCGAATTAATGATCCCTTCTTACGCTAATTTTGGCGGAAAAATTCATGGCGGCACATTACTTTCATTGATGGACAAGGTTGCCTATGCCACCGCCAGCAAGCACGCAGGCACATATTGCGTGACCGTGTCGGTGGACAAAGTTGAATTCCTGGAACCCGTGGAGGTGGGCGAATTGGTTTCCATGCACGCATCCGTCAACTACGTTGGTCGCACCTCGCTGGTGGTTGGTATCAGGGTAGTTTCTCAAAATATTAAGACCGGTCATGTCAAACATACCAACTCTTCGTTTTTCACCATGGTGGCGAAAGACGACAGCAATAATCCAACGCTTGTGCCAAAACTAATTCTTGAAGACAAAGAAGATGTGAAAAGATTCATTGAATCGATGCGAATAAAGGATATTAAAAATGCGATGAGAGAACAAATGGATGATGCAAAATCCAACATAGCCGTTGATCACGCAGCTGTGCTCCTTAAGGACCAACGCTGTGTCCTGAAATACAATTCGTAGGAATTATTCCAAAAATCATTTAAGATTATAAATGGAACCGACTTCATTACTGGTTAAAAAACGCCATTCGCAAAAAACAATCAATCCAAAAAAATAATGAAACGAAACTTGCTCAGCACACTCTTGTGCTTTTTTTTCTTATATACATATGCACAATACCCGGCCATTCTCTCCCAACGGGAACAATCGAAGGTGATTGATGAACTTCTTGATGATCGGCTCCGCAACCTCCTGCCTGGATTGATGAAGAGGGAGGGATTTGACTTGTGGGTCATCATTTCAAGAGAATACAATGAAGATCCTGTAATCAAAACATTGTTGCCATCAACATGGATGGCCGCTCGCAGAACGACTATGCTGGTGATGTTCGACAAGGGAAACGAAATGGAATACCTTGCTGTGGCCAGGTATGACGTGGGCAAAGTATTTAAGAGGGCATGGAATCCCGAGGAGCAACCCGATCAATGGGTTCGACTGGGCAAAATCATTGAAGAAAGAAATCCAAAGAAAATTGGTGTCAACAAAGCTGCCAACTGGGGCCATACCGATGGCTTAACTTCCAATGACTATGACAACCTGATAAAGGTGCTTCCAAAAAAGCTTCAAACCAATGTGGTCTCCGCAGAAAAACTGGCAGTGGCGTGGCTGGAGACCAGGTCAAAATTAGAGATGGAAATATATCCGCAAATTTGCCGCATCGCTCACCAAATCATTGCGGAAGGATTTTCAGACAAAGTGATACAGCCGGGCGTAACTACGACCGATGACCTTGTTTGGTGGTACCGCGAACAAATCAAAACCCTGAAGTTAGACACCTGGTTTCATCCCAGCGTTGACATTCAAAGAAATGGACCCAATGAAGATGGTGTTATCCGGCCAGGGGATTTCCTCCACGTGGACTTTGGGATCACCTATTTGCGATTGAACACAGACACGCAAGAACACGCCTACGTCTTGAAGGCAGGGGAAACGGATGCACCCACTTATTTGAAAGAAGCATTTAAAAAAGGCAACCGGTTGCAGGATATTTTCACCAACAACTTTAAGGAAGGAAAAACTGGAAATCAGGTTTTAGCCGAATCGCGCAAGCAAGCCATTTCTGAGGGCATAACCCCTTCTATCTACACCCATCCGATTGGCTACCATGGTCACGCAGCGGGTACGACCTTAGGTATGTGGGACAGCCAGGGTGGAGTCCCCGTGACAGGAGACTATCCGCTTCATCTGAATACCGCTTACTCTATTGAATTGAATTGCACCGTTGCCATACCTGAGTGGAAGAAGGACATTCGGGTAATGTTGGAAGAAGATGCCTACTTTGATGAACGTGGTGTCAATTATATTGACGGGAGGCAAACGGAGATTATTCTGATTCCGAAAGCAATTCCTAACGTGAAATAGTTTTTTTACTCCACTTAATTTTAATGCCGCGCAATACGCGGCATTTTTTATATTTATTGGTTATTAAGGAATCGAATGTTGTTTCTGCCATGTCATTTCTAAAAAAAATTTACACCTTTTATGGAATGCTGGTATTTGGGTTATTGTTCGCAGTCTTCTTCATTCCGCTGCTGATACCCATTTTCTTTCCCAGGCAATTTCACCTGGTTGGCGTTTTCAATCGATGGTGGGCCAAATCACTTTTCTTGCTGATCGGTATTCCCTACAAGGTTGAATACCGAACCAAGCTCGACCCAAAGAAACAGTACATTTTTGCCGCGAATCATTTTTCATTCATCGATATTCCAACAATGGGGCTCAACAAGCACAATACTATTTTTGTTGGGAAAAGCGAGATGGAGTCCGTTCCTGTTTTCGGGTGGATGTATAAAAATCTCCATATAACCGTGGACCGCACAAAATTGAAAAGCATGTATTCCACCATGATGAAATCTCTCGATGCATTGGACGAAGGAAAAAGCCTCACCATTTTTATTGAGGGTGGCATTTACACAGACAACCCCCCGAAAATGGTTAAACTGAAAGACGGAGCCTTTCGCGCTGCGATAGAAAAACAAATTCCAATTGTGCCGGTCTCGATTCCGCACAATTGGATACTTTTGCCGGTAGAACCCATGTTGTTAAATTGGACGCCAACTAAACTAATATTTCATGAACCCATTGATGTGAAGGGTTTGACCCTTGCGGATATGGCAACCCTGAAAGAGAAGGTGTATAACGTCATAGACTCAGAATTAAGGAAGCAAAACCCGGGAATTTTACCAGATGAAAATTAACAGAGACACCTTGGAGAAAATTGCACACCTGGCCAGGTTGGAAATCAATGAAAAGGACGTCCCCAGAATGCTTGACGAAATGACCAGGATGGTGGATTTCGTTGAAAAGTTAAATGAAGTCGATACCGAGGGTATCGAACCTCTTACTACCATGTCGCACGAAATAAATTCGCTGAGGGAGGATGAGGTGAAGAACCAACTTACAAAAGAACAAGTATTGTCAAATGCTCCCAGCAAAGATGACAATTTCTTTTGCGTGCCGAAAGTGATTGAGTAGCATTTACAACTCCTGATACATGATGTACGCATTGGTCATCCCGAGTTTCGGGTGCTGAAAAGCATTAGGGACTTCCCCGATAATCCGGAATCCGATCTTCTTCCAAAGATTCACAGCCTTTTCATTTGACTTAATCACAATATTAAACTGCATGGCCTTATAGCCCAGCCTCCTGGCTTCATCAAGTGAATACCTGCCAATAAATTCACCAATCCCTTTACCGGCATGTTGCGGACTTACCATGTATGAGGCATTGGCTACATGCGATGCGCGGTCAGGCAGGTTAGGTTTAATCGTAAAAGTTGCCACTATCTGCTCTTTCCATATGACCACGTAAACTTTTTTATCCAAGGCTAGCCAATAGCTCAGCATTTTCTGCCGGGATGAATCCGGGTAAAAAACATACGTGCTCCCCTCCGCTATTACTTCTTTGACAATTTCCCAAATGGCGTCCTGATCTGCCTCTTCAGCCGGCCTGACTTTTATTTCCTCGCCCATGGTTCAAATTATTTAAATGTAAATCTAGCTAAATGTTGCCTTCGAACTTAAAGCCATGCTTTCATTTTCACCTGGGGCTCTGTAGTTTGCGACCCAAATAACAAGCGGGGATGCACAGTATTCAGTTTTGGAAATCTTGGGCTAAAGTGTATCAGCGTATCGGGCTATCCATTGCAGGCGCATTCACCTTTGCGCTACTGTTCTTTTGGTATTCGTGGTTTCAGGCACCGGCCCCTGCCCTCACCTGGTTCAATGTGGAAGAGCAGGAGCTGGTGCAAATTCCGGTGCACTCCTTCCAGCAAGGACTTCTGGAACTTACCGTTCACGGTGATAACTACATCATCTTCGAACAGCAACTCGGAGAACACCTAAAACCGAATCCAACAGCAGGATATATTTTCCTATTCATCCTCACGGCCGGAATGGTGATGATGCTCACCATCGTTACTACCCTGCGCAGGTTCTGGTACTTACTTGGCATGGGGCTTTTTATCCTCTTCATTGTCGGGTTGCGTATGGAGATCATCGCCATGTTTGGACAGCCCAACAAACTATTTACGATTTGTTTACTCGTGCTCTATTCGTTGCCGAGTTTTTATTTCCAGTTTTTCAGACCTTTCACTTCGTTTTTCCCAAGGCTGATATTGTTCGCGTCCATTACCATCCTCGTTGGAATAGCCATCGTCAATTTTGCCACAGTCGACTATCCGTTGCTCCATCTGTCGGTCACGGGTGTGGCGAGTGGCATCGTACTAAGCATCATCTTCATTTTGATGGTGGCCCATGAAATACTGGCGTCATTCGTTTACGTTGCCAGTCAGGCAACCCGGCAAAGCAAAAGCCTCAATCATTTTTTGATTATTAGTGTTGTTTACATGATCAATCTGGCGCTTGCCTATGCGCATAAGATTGGCGCTATTGAATGGGATTTCATGTACATCGATTTTTACCTCCTGATAAGCATATCAGGAATTCTGGGTATCTGGGGTTTTCGGCACCGCCAACCTCAATATGAGCATATCATTGAAGCAGATCCGTTTGGCGTTTATTTGTTCCTCAGTCTTGGGGCAGCTTGTTTTGCAACAATAGGTTACTTTATCGGAACGGCCAACGATTCCGCGCTGGTCACCATCAACGATGCCATCATATACGCGCACCTGGGTTATGGTATTATTTTTCTCACCTACGTCATTTCTAATTTTATTGCCATGCTGGCGAAGAATTTGCCGGTATATAAAGTGTTGTACAAGCCCACCAACATGCCCTATTTCACTTTCCGGTTTGGTGGTATTATCGCAACCCTTGCATTCGTATTTTACAATACATGGCAAACTCCCGTGCAGCACGCCTTTAGCGGATACTACAACGCAGCGGGAGATCTGTATCAAACGTTGGGAGATAATCGATACGCAGAAGCCTTTTACCAGCAAGCCAGTACCTATGGCTTTTTAAATCATCATTCTAACTATGCGATTGCCAATATTGAAGCCAAAAGAAATTACAACACGATTAAGGAACGTAATTATTACGACAGGGCCAGCCAAAGAAGACCAACAGAATTTTCATTCCTTAATCTCAGTCAAACCTACCAACGCAACAGGGAGTGGCTGTCAGCGCGCCTTACGCTCAATGATGCACTGAAACACTTCCCGGATAGTGGCCCTATCAAAAATACGCTCGGCATAATCTATTCCAAACTCAACCTACCCGACTCATCATTGCATTACCTGCAGCAGGCAACCCGTTCTTCGGGAACCCGTGAAGTCGCGGAAACGAACTTTATCGGAGTGGCCGCCAAAAACAATCTTTCCGTTAATGCCGACTCACTTTTCACATTGATTGCCTCCGAAAACCAGGGTACAAAAAGTAACGCATTGGCCTTTGCCAACATTCAGGGCACAAAAATTGACATGGGCATTGAGACCGAGTTTGAAGGTGAATTAAATTTGTTTTCGGCAAGCATGATCAACAACTATCTGCTTAATCATTTGAACGAACTGGATAGCTCCCTTATTAACCAGGTAATTAGTATCGGAAAAAATCCGGTAAACGAAGATTATCGCGAAGCGTTGTTGTTTGCCTCCTCCCTGGCACTGTATGCCAACGGCCAAACCGGAATGGCTTTTTCGCTCCTTGAAGAAGTGACCATTTACAGCAACGATCAGGACAGGTACAATTCAATTTTGGCCATGTGGAGCTTAGAGAACCGGGCACCAACAGATGCTGCATCATTCATAAATTATGTATTGGATAACACCCTCCCCGTTGTTGCCTTGTCATTGACGGAAGCCGGACATTTGAGTGAAGCCACTATACGATGGGACAGTCTACGGGCGGGTGGCGACTCTACTTATGTTGAATTTGCAACGAGCATGATTAAGGGCCTTGGGGCCAACCGAAATTCAATGGCACGATTGAGCGACATCGAAAAGTTTCTTTTTGCCAACTATAAAGTTCCTGTTTACGATTCAATACAATTTGATCAGGCATTAAATCAGATCGTTGCCGATGATCTAAAGGCGAGGGCTATATTGACTCGAAGCGAGCGGCTTTTTGAATTGGATGAAGTGGGCGCAGCCGTGAGTGCATTTCGGAAAATCGAAGGACTGCAACTGTCAGACCGTAATCTCTACAACGAAATAATTCATTTCGAACTAGAATTGATTGCCGCGCAGGGCAACCTGGCATTGCTTTCCAATAAATTAAAAAATGAATCCATCAAATTTGTCGGGCACAGGAAGAGCAATGAGGTATACTTTAAAACTTTAGTGCATGAGTCAGACGAAGACTCTGCCAAGACCGCCCGACAATTCCGGTGGCTTGCCAGCGCCAACCCCTACCAGGAAAACGCAGTCATTGCCGCTGCCAATTACTACAAACAAAAGGCGAATGATAACCTCCTGGCCTACTCCATTTTGACGGAGGCGCTGCATGCCAATCCTCATTCTGTAAAATTGCTAAAAGCGTATAGCCTGGAGGCGGCAGCAGTCGGTTTCAGCGAGTATGCCCAGAGTGCACTTGAGCGCCTGCGACCTCTGATGTCAGCCGCGTCCCTTAGAAAATTCCTGACAGACAATCAAAGCGCCTTTGCTCAAGTAATTCAGTAAGTTCTCGAAGATTCTTTTAGTTTTGTCGGGTTAACTGAAACGCCATGGACGAAGTAAAAAAGATTCCACTAAATGATATTCACGAAAAGTTAGGCGCTAAAATGGTGCCGTTTGCCGGTTTTAATATGCCTGTGAGGTACACATCTGACATTGAAGAGCATATGACGGTGAGAGAAGGTGTTGGTGTTTTTGATGTGTCGCACATGGGCGAGTTTACCTTGAAAGGACCCAAGGCCCTTGACCTTATTCAACGCGTTACCAGCAATGACGCCAGCAAACTGGTTGATGGGCAAGCGCAATATTCATGTCTACCCGATAACGATGGCGGAATAATAGATGATTTGATCGTTTATAAAATCAAAGACAATGACTACCTGTTGGTAGTTAACGCAGGAAACATCGACAAGGACTGGAACTGGATTGCAAAACACAATACAGAAGGTGCCGAAATGAAAAATGTTTCCGAGGACATCTGCTTGTTTGCCGTGCAAGGGCCAAAGGCAGTTAGTGTGCTTCAAAAACTGACTAAGACAGATTTATCGGCCATCAAGTACTATCACTTTGCCGTTGGTGAATTCGGAGGTGCGAAGGAGGTGATCATGAGCAATACCGGATATACCGGGTCTGGAGGTTTTGAAATTTATGTGCATAAAGACAATGCAGTTAAAGTTTGGAACGCAATTTTTGAGGCTGGTAAAGATGAGCATATAAAGCCGATAGGTCTGGGCGCAAGGGATACGCTACGGCTGGAGAAAGGCTTTTGCCTGTACGGCAATGACATTGACCACACCACTTCTCCCCTGGAAGCGGGACTGGGATGGATTACAAAGTTCACAAAAGATTTCACCAATTCACCGAGTCTGAAAAAGCAGAAAGAAGAGGGTGTGAAACGTAAACTGGTTGGCTTTAAAATGGTCGACAAAGGAATACCACGTCATGACTACGAAATAAAAAATGCAAACGGTGAAGTTATCGGTAGAGTCACTTCCGGGACAATGTCACCCATGCTCGGAATCGGAATTGGTTTGGGTTATGTAACGCTGGCTCATTCGGGTCCCGGATCTGAGATTTTTATTTCCGTTCGCGGTCGTAACCTCAAAGCCGAAGTGCATAAATTACCATTGGTCTAAACTATGATTCATGTGAAAAAATTACAATATCTGATATTCATTTGCATCCCAACCATCGTGGTTTAAGACGAAATGAAAACAATTGACGTTTGTCTCAGTCCTGAACTCATCCACCTCTACGATGTGTCTGATAAGGTAGTGGTTGTTGTTGACATTCTCCGGGCTACGAGTTGTATGGTTACGGCCTTTGCCCACGGTGTTGAAAGTATTGTTCCTATAGCCGATGAAAATGAATGCGAACGCATGAGATTGAAAGGCTACGTGATATCGGGAGAACGCAACGGGAAGAAAATTCCCGGCTTTGATAAAGGAAATTCTCCTTTCGAATACATGGATGAAAATATCAAAGGTCTGAAGATCGCGTTCACCACGACCAATGGCACCCTGGCAATCGAGAAGTCGAAGAGGGCAAGACAGGTACTCATCGGTTCTTTCCTCAATCTCTCTGCCATATCCCGATTTTTGCTGATGTCTGACAAAAACATTCTGATTGTTTGTGCCGGATGGAAGGGAAAAGTCAATCTCGAAGACAGCCTGTTTGCTGGTGCACTGGTAGATAAGCTAAAGAAGCACATCGAGCCCGATTGCGATGCCCCGCTGGTAGCACAGGAACTCTACCTTGCGGCCAGGAACGACATGGTTAAATTTCTCAGCAACTCGTCCCATGTCAAGAGACTGAGCCGGCTTAACATTCATAAAGACATCGAATTCTGTCTCACACCCGATCAGTATCCTGTTATCCCCGTCCTTAAAAGGGGAAAGTTAGCCCTGCTTTAGTTTTGGATTTTTCGCGTGACGTTCACCGTCACGGCTGGATTTCTTGGTCATGTTCTTTTGAAAGGCTTCAGTGAGATCAACTCCAGTCTGATTGGCGATACATATCAAAACCCATAGTACATCTGCCAGTTCATCGCCCAAATCATGAGCTTTGTCCGATTCTTTTTCCGACTGTTCCCCATACCTGCGTGCCATGATGCGAGCAACCTCACCCACCTCTTCGGCAAGAATGGCCGTATTGGTAAGCTCATTAAAATACATGACGCCTTTTGTTTTGATCCATTGATCTACCAGTTGCTGGGCTTCCTGAATTGTCATAAATCATCGGTTAGCTAATTCTTCAAAATCGATATCCAGTACGTCAAATTTTTCCCACCCTACAAAGTCAAAGTGCCACCATTCGGAGTCGTATACTTTAAATCCTCTCGCCTCCATTGCCCTGATAAGCATATCCCTGTTCTTTGTCGCCTCCTGATCTTTGAGCGGATAATCCGGAAATGCTTCCTCTTGAAAAGAATCGTAAGGTGTTGGCATTTTTAATTCCTTCTTCGTTTTACTGTAGATCACTGTCAAATCGATCGCGCACCCTCTGTTGTGGCGAGACCCACGATAAGGGGAAGCTACAAAAGTGGTATCACCATAAACTTCATAAAACTTAACCGTTGCGGCATACGGCCGGTATCCGTCATGAATTTTTAGCTCCAGGCCACGTTTTTTCAAATCAGATTGAACATTCGCCAGGGCATGAGCAACCGGTTTTCTGGCATACGCCTTTGCCAATTTGTAAATGACTTCTCCTGTAAAATTATTGGTCGTGGCATACCGGATATCAAGCGCAAGTCCTGGAATAACCTTCTCCAGGTCAACCAATTCGTTGTCGGCATTCATGGCTACACTCTCCACGTATTGAGTGTAATTGGTTGGCGTTAATCCATATTTATACTGTGCGGATGCTGCACCAAAGACGATTGCCAGCAAAACGGTCAATAATTTTTTCATGTCGGTGTCGGGTTAACGGGTGGCATCAAATTATGGGAACCAAAACTACGATTATCTAAGCACAATCAAGTTGCCTCTACCTTTTGGGATCACGAACGAGTCCGTCACCTTTAATACTTGGTGCTCTTGAAAATCTTCAACTGCTGGAAAGTCCATCCCACTGCCCGGCCTCAATCCCAACTCCCTCCAATCAATTTCCAGCTTTACCTCAACGTCCGTATCTGCCCAACTGGCTACCGCAACCAGCGTTGCATTATCTTTTCGGTAAATAGTTGCTTTAACTTTCTCATGATTTGTTTTAACAGGATTATCATCCACCCAATAGCCGATCATTTCTGTGCCCTGCATGCCAAACTCATCCCAGAATTGCCAGATCCTGGATGGATCGTTACCTCCCCAGGGCAAACGATTGGTCATCCCATAAACCATACCTCTCCATTTATTGCCACCTTTCTCCAACATTTCTCCCATCAATCCGAACGGGATTCCTGAAACTTCGACCAGCCAGAAGTCAGGATCCATGTCGTAGTCAAAATATTCACCAAACCACAACCGGTTCAAGTAGGGAAAGTGTTCCATGTACAGGTTCGCACTGTTATTAAATCCATCCCGTTTGTTGAACTGATTGGCCGAATGTAAGTCAACAATTCCTGGGCCGCGCTCATTCGACAACACCCTTCTGATCCGTTTCATGGTGGTGCGGTCAAACGCCACGTCATCAAGGTAAATGCCATCGATGCCCACGTTCTTCACCAGCCAGTTCATTCCTTCCACATAATAATTATGCCAGCGGCTCATCCCACTATTAATGATAGCTGCATCCTTTAATTCAGGAACAAACCACGCTGCGATGTAATCGTCAGCCAGGTGCTCTTGCAACCAGGAAAATCCACCGCCCGGTCCTGATGAATAAATTTCCGTTCCCAAGCTTCGCATCGGAAATGTTTCAAAAGCCCTATTCGATAATTCGCGAATCGTGTTATATATCTTGACTTTGACCTGTTTGGAGTGCGCCTCGTCAATGTAGGACTTCATTTCTCTCCAGCGAATGAATGGGTAATTGATGTAGGGATTGATGGCATTGGCGTGATGGATGTTGGCCACG
The DNA here is from genome assembly GCA_964655635.1 of uncultured Ohtaekwangia sp. GTDB lineage: Bacteria > Bacteroidota > Bacteroidia > Cytophagales > Cyclobacteriaceae > ELB16-189. Next base: position 55,088 of record CAZZNH010000007.1, on the reverse strand, counting down.
GTAGCTTTTTTTGCCACGACAGAATCAACGGGACTGTAGCTATGATAGAACCGGGTATCCCATTGAAAATCGGTATCAATGGTGTGAAATGGGGTAATCAACAAATTAAAATCGAAGTGTAACACGTCTCCTTTTTTCATTTGTCGCGATCCGCTGTATGCCCTGACCAATGTTATATCGTCTGAATCCTCAATGGTGATCCCCCCCTTTCCACCGTTGCCCCACGAAGAAGGAAGCACCAGTGGCTTTTGCAGATAAAAATTGGTATTGAGGGGCCGCACATAATTTTCATCTCTTAGCGAAAAATGAATTCCTCCATTCACATCTCCAATCCAGCCGCCATCCTGGTTTTTGTTGGCTACGTCCCAAATCCAATTGATATACGGTTGACGTAATCCCCCACGCTCACCCAGTCCCATAAAGTAGGGTGTGGCCGATCGGTAAAAAGGAATTTCCAGCCGTGCTTCTCCCAGGTTGAGGTCGTTTTTTGCCGTAAGAACAATGGAGTAAGAGACAAAGCCGTCAAATTCAATTTGGCCCTCGACCTTCATGATGAGGTCGACCGATTCATTGTTAGTCACCCAGCTCACGAGGCCATTCGATTTTTCCAAAAAACGCAAGCCATTGTTTTTCCAGGTGATGGCCTCCGTGCCATTGACGTTGAGCTTAAATGAAAATCCTCTTTTCAATAGCCGCTTGCCCGCACCATTCAACGAGGTCATGCTTTGGTCAAAATAGCCGGTCACCTGAGCCGGAAGGCCATATCCATCCAGTTCAACTTCTCTTCCTAATATTGAAATGGTTTGGTCTGATATAGTGATAGCCTTGTATGGCGCAATAACTTCATTGTTCATGGCAAGCCGGGAATTCAACCAAGTCAGCCGTGTCTGCTTCCATGGCTCGCTTACGCCTCCATCCGACAAAACTTGATCAGTTATCGTGAGAATAATCTCGATTGAAGTGGATTCAGTACCCGAACTAACTGCAACCAAACCCTGATAAATACCGGGTTTTGTTTCAACCGGAATATTCACCAGGCACCAAAAAGCCTGCACCTCGCCTTTCTTAACACCAATCTTTTTCATGAATGACTTTCCATCCCACCCAACACCGCCTGAATTAAGGCAAGACATGACTGATGAGGGGATGACATTCCCGTTCGCTGATTTTAAATCAGAAAACGTAACTTTTACATCGTTGACGTTCCCTTTAACGGCATACAACCCCAATTGAAAAGTAAAATTTTCCCCTCTCGCCACCCGGTCCGAAAACTTATTTTGTACTCCCTGGTTTATCCAGCGATAGGGTAAATCACGCTGCATTTTTATGGGGTGTAATCTGTCTTCAGGAAAAATTATGAAACTGCCTCCATTTTTTTCAAGCAACCTCTTCGTTTCAGCTTGGGTCGCGATTACTTCCATGGGATAAAAGCTGTTCAACTCGTCTATGGATTGAATCGAACCCGCTAAGGCAGGTTTTGAAGTTTTTATTTTTGCCAACCACGCTTTGTCTGCGGAGGGCTCAAAACGCGGATAAGTGATGGTTGGATAGTTAGATCGGCCACCGCTGACATATCTCATGTAGTAAACAAAATACTCGCCTGCTCCCGCTATGGGCTCGAAATATATTTCACCGTACTCCCTGTTGATTTGTCCCAACGCCACGTTGTTTACTTGTTCGCCAACACCCGTAGTCACAATGATATCTTTCTCCTGGGGATTGAAGTCCCGCCTCCTCCATGGAATAACTACTTTGACGGCCGGACCATAGTCCTGAACCTGAACGGATACCCGGTGATTGCCCAAAGAATCCGGGTCCCAACAATTTTCACAAACGGAAAAATTTATTTCTTGCGCCACGCAAACCCCGGAGAGCAGTCCGCCAACAATGAGGAGCAATTTTCGAATAAGGTGTTTCATCTCTTGAACACAATAAATTTATTTAAACTTTTGATTAATCGGGTTTTATCCAAGACATTTATCCGATCTACACAACAACCGATTTAGTTACGCATGGACTTAGAAAAAATCAGAAAGGAGACCCCGGGCTGTCATCATAAAACACACTTTAACAATGCTGGGGCGTCACTTCCACCGCTGTCTGTTACAAAAGCTATGCAAGATTATTTATCTTTTGAGGCAGCTAACGGAGGGTACGAAGCTGCCGATGCGATGGCAGAAGAAATCCAGGGGTTTTATAAAAACGCTGGCGATCTTTTAAACACTGCATCAAAAAATATCGCATTCACCTCCAGTGCGACAAGTTCATTTGCGCTTGCCTTGTCCTCGGTATCGCTTGAGCGCGGAGATACGGTGCTGATTGCCAACGAAGATTATATTTCAAATCAGATAGCACTTTTATCCCTGCAAGATCGCTTCGGGATCAAACTGCTTCGCGCCAGGAGTCTGCCAACAGGTGGGGTTGATCTCAACAGCATGGAAGACTTGATCAAAAAAAGTCAACCTAAATTGGTTTCCCTCACCCATGTTCCAACCAACACGGGGTTGATCCAGCCAGCAGAAGCGGTCGGCAAATTGTGTAACGAAAATAACGTTCCATACCTATTGGATGCTTGTCAGAGCGTTGGTCAGCTGCCGGTGGATGTTCAAAGAATCGGATGTGATTTTTTAAGCGCTACCATGAGAAAATTTTTACGGGGTCCCCGCGGTGCCGGGTTTCTTTATGTATCTGACAAAATTCTTGAAAGGAAATTGGCACCGCTATTTGTAGATATGCGGGGCGCTAACTGGACCAGTCCGGACACCTACGAAGTAAGCATGACCGCCAAAAGATTTGAAGAATGGGAACTTCCCTATGCACTGGTCCTGGGGAGCAAATCAGCAATAAACTATGCGCTGGATATTGGTCTTGAGAATATTCAGGCGAGAAATAAAGCCCTGTGCGAAATACTGCGCAACAAACTCACTTCTATCGAACTGAGGGTGCTGGACATAGGTCCATCGCAGTCAAGTATCATTACGGTGGAAATTCCCGGGAAGCAACCTCAGGAAGTGGTTGACTATCTTCGATCGATAAACATCAATACTTCATCAAGCCACCGTTCAAATGCACAAATTGATTTCCAATCAAAAAAAGTTGATTGGGCACTAAGAATTTCTCCCCATTATTATAATACGGAAGATGAAATTGATAATTTGATCCAATCGTTGGAAGATCTGCACGACTAAGTATGACCACACGCAACGCCATTCTCATTTGCCTGATCATCGAAGTTGGTGTTGCCCTTTTGGGCGTAATCAATTATGGAGTCACCATCGAGGGCTTGCAGGCTACTACAAGATTTAGCGGTCGGTTTTCGCTTTTCACCTTTAGCATCATCTTTCTGGCCAACCGGCCAGCCGACATCTACAACTGGTTGTCAAAAAAGCCCTTCCATATCTTCGCGTTGGTGCATGGCATTCACTTGTTGGAGCTTTTATCGTTCGTATATATTTCGGAAACCCCGCTTATTTTGTATCGTGTGGCAGGTGGCTTTTTGGCGTATTCACTCATATTTGCTTTACCTATTTTGGCTGATCGACTCGAACGAGGAGTTGTCACTGAGAAAAAATTCAATATCGCGGTAGTCGTTTTTCAATACTTTGTTTGGGGTATTTTCTTCCTGACTTACCTTCCCCGCGTCCGGGGTTCTCTGCCCAATGTAGGCGGTAGCTATATCGAGCACGTTGTTCTCCTGGGCTGGGTTTCTTTGATGCTCGGAATGAAATTACCCAGGGTGTTGTTCAAACGAAGAAACGTGAGTCGTTAGCGTAACTCCGTAATATCCCCATCACGATTCCAGTGAAACTCTATAAAAACCTTTGCGAAGCAGTCGTCAACATCCTGAAAATAATTTTTGAGGAAAACCGATACGCTGACAAGGTAATTGAGAAAACCCTCAAACAAAATCCAAAGTGGGGAGCCAGAGACAGGCGATTTATCGCGGAGACGGCCTATGATATTGTTAGATGGTATCGGTTTCTCAAAGAGGTTTCCGGGACAACTGACAACGAATATTGGAAACTTCTTGGCACGTGGCTGGTTTGGAAAAAAGTCGATTTACCACGATGGAGCACCTTTGATGGAGTTGATCCCAACACGATAAGCGCCAACCTGCTCAAAGTATATCCCTTGCCTGTAAAGGAGTCAATCCCAGACTGGCTCCACGACCTGGGTGCAGGTGAATTGCCAACCCAATGGGCGCAGGAGATAAAAAGCTTGAACAACGAAGCGGAGGTGGTCCTCCGGGCAAACCTACTGAGGGCTGCAAAGCTTGACATTCAGCAGCGATTGAACGAAGAGGGGATCGAAACTACAACTCATGAGGGCTTCCCCGAAGCGTTGCTGCTCTCCAGGAGGATGAATGTTTTTGGAAGCAGATCGTTCAAGGCGGGACTCTTCGAGGTTCAGGATGCAGGGTCGCAATTGATTGCTCCCTTTTTGCGCGCAGAGGCAGGCATGCGGGTAATTGATGCCTGCGCTGGCGCGGGGGGTAAAACACTGCATCTGGCTGCCCTGATGCAAAACAAGGGTCGAATTGTCGCTATGGATACCGAGGGCTGGAAATTGGATGAGCTGAAAAAAAGGGCCCGCAGAGCGGGGGCCAACAATATTGAAACCAAAATAATAGAAAACACCAAAAGCATTAAACGACTGACCAACTCAGCAGACAGGGTGCTGCTGGATGTCCCGTGTTCTGGTCTTGGTGTGCTCAAACGTAACCCGGACGCCAAATGGAAACTTTCGCAGGAATACATCTCTAAAGTGAAGACATTGCAACAAGAAATTCTCCTCGGTTATTCATGGATGGTCAAGTCGGGAGGTATGATGGTCTATTCCACATGCAGTATCTTACCTTCTGAAAATGAAAAGCAGGTAGAATTATTTTTGAGCCGCGAAAAAGAATTTCAATTGATGGATCAAAAACATGTCTGGCCCTCAGCGGGTTTTGACGGCTTTTACATGGCCCTGTTAAAAAAGAAATAGTAGTTTTGTTTCATTCCTAATCAGGGCCCACATCAAAAAAAATCTGAGTTGAAGTTGATCCGTTCGATACTGTTAAAATTGTACCTTCTATGGGTGCTGCTGGTTTTTTCGGTGTTTATGATAATCTATCTGCCCGGAATCCTCATACCCTTTGTTTTTGGTGATAAGGCCGGTGCACTTGGCTATAAATTTCTGAAGGTATGGTCGTGGACATTTAGCAAACTGAATTTTATTCCGTATAAAATTTCCGGACTTCAAAACATAAAATCAGATAGCGCCTACATCTACGTTTGCAATCACACTTCTTACCTGGATTTGCCGGGCATCTCACTTACTATCCCCACCCAATTCCGGCCGCTGGCCAAAAAGGAGTTAAAGCGAATTCCAGTGTTTGGGTGGATTGCTCAATCTGCATGCGTCATTGTAGATCGATCGAGCAACGAAAGCAGGCGAAAAAGTATGGAGCACCTGAAAGATGTCCTTGCTATGGGAATTTCCATTTTAATTTTTCCCGAAGGGACTCAAAACAGAACCCAGGATAGATTGCAACCCTTTTATGATGGCGCATTCAGAATCGCCATTGAAACACAAAAACCCGTTCTCCCAATCGTAGTTTTAAATGCCGGGAAGTTGATGCCCCCCAATAAATTTCATATTGAGCCCGGCACCATCAAAATAATTGTAGGGGAAGAGATTTCCACCGTGGGTATTGATCTCAAACAAACAGCCAAGTTAAAACAAATTGTTTACAACACGATGGACAAAATGATTATTGACAATAAAAAAGATTGATGATGCCCAGGGAAATAAGATCGAGAGAATACTTCAGAACCATCAACCTGATCTACTACGCACAACTCGCTGCCATCACCATATTCGCATTGATTGCTTATGTGCTGATTGTTCAGGGAAATGTTGGCGCAGAAAACAATGCGCTCGCGGTGTCGTTGCAGAAAATTATCATGGTTATTATTCCGCTCAGCCTGGCAGCCGGCTACATTGTTTTCCGCGTATTGCTCAAGCGTGTAAACCCTGAGATGCCGTTGAAGGTAAAAATGAAAAAGTATTTTGCCGCCAACTTGATCCGATCCGCGTTCCTTGAGATTCCAGGACTTTTCGTTTCCCTGGCAGCGCTGATTACCGCGCATGTCATGTTTCTTGTCATTTTGCCGCTCATCCTGGTGCTGTTCATTTTGTTCCGGCCAACACGTTCGGTAATTGCCCAGGAATTAAACCTGGGTGCTCATGAGATGGCTAAATTGCAGGATCCTGACGCAGTTATTTCAGAATCGCTGGAATAACCTACACGCGAATCTTTTTATCAAATCCAGCTTATTCTGTAGTTTGACGATGCTTTCCTGTATTGAAAATGAAAGAAGTCTTTTTGGTTTTTTTAGGGGGTGGATTGGGTAGCACCCTGCGGTATGGGATTGGCAGATGGGTCAATTCATTCTTTTCTCCCCTGTTGCCCTATGGCACCCTTGTCGCCAATTTGCTTGCCTGCCTTGTTTTGGGTTTGTTAATCGGGGGTGCCAATACGCGAGACCTCCTTTCACCCTCAGCAAAACTTTTTTGGATAGTTGGATTTTGTGGCGGTTTTAGCACTTTTTCCGCTTTTTCGGGCGAAACCCTGGCCCTCCTGCAACACGGTCAAACTGGCACGGGGTTGTTATACATCGGCCTAAGCCTGGCCCTTTGCCTGGGGGCTACCCTCGCTGGCATGTACCTGGGTCAAGGTACCTAATCCGGCAGAAGCTTCATTCAGGGCCGAAAATCGATCTGATTCGCAGCAAATATTACACTTTATGTGAAAATTTAAGTATTTGTTGTAAGTTGCTAAGCTATAATAAGTTATGAGATCAATTTTTATCGCTTGGTTGGCTGTGATCTCTCCCTGGTTTGCAAATGCCCAATTCGGCACACCGAGTGTGCCCAATGCCAGCGGCTTCGAATTGCCCATGGGAAATTCCTCATTTACGATTTCCATCGGTGAGCCGTTGATCACTACCCTTACGTCCTCTGCCAGCGTCATCACGCAAGGTTTTTTACAACCCGTGGACCGTGAGCCGTGCATTGGAGTAGAATTTACCTACTACCCCAATCCAGCTAAAGAATTCATTATAGTGGAACCGCGAGGATGTGATGATCAAATTCAATCCGTGCAGATCATTGACCTTTGGGGACGAGTGATGGAAACCGTCTCGCCAAAGGCAGATAACGTGGTCTCATTGACGGATTTGAGCCAGGGGCTGTATGTATTTAAGGTTCTGTTGAAAGGCGGGGCGAGTGGTAATTTCAGTGCCATTAAAGTTTCGAACTGACATGAAGTTAAACTATGCCATAGCGTTGCTTACTGTCACTTGTGCGCAAGTATTTGCTCAGGCCCCGCAAGGCATCAACTACCAGGGCGTGGCTCGCGGCCTTGACGGACATCCTATCGCCCAAAAAGAAATTTCTATCAGAATAAGCGTACTCAACGGAAGTGCCGAAGGAGAAGCAGAGTATGCGGAGGTCCATGAAGTGCGGACGAATAGCTTCGGCCTGTTCACGCTTGTGATCGGTCATGGAACTCCCGAAACAAACTCATTTAATTTTATCGGTTGGACTACCGGGAAAAAATGGTTGCAGATTGAGCTTGACGAAAATGGCGGGCGTAATTTCAAATTGATGGGGAGCCAGCAACTGATGAGCGTGCCTTTTGCCCTTTACGCGGAAAGATCCGGCAATGGCTACCAGGCAGGGCAGGGCATTGCAATCAACAATAACATGATTACGAATCTGGGTGACAGGGATAACGATCCGCTTAACGAAACCGTATCATCATTTTCTTTCGGCACTGACAACAAGCTGCGCATCACAGACGCTGGCGGAACCAGGGAGGCTGACCTGAGCGGGTTGGCGGGCGGTGGCCAAAATCTGGCGGGCGTACTTGCGCAAGGCAACAACGCTGCCAATAACACCATCACGAATTTGGGAGCTCCTGCAGCCGCTTCAGATGCCGCTACAAAGGCCTATGTGGATGCGCACGTTGACGGGGATAACAACCCAACCAACGAAATTCAAGTGCTGAGCAAAAGCGGGAGTATTTTAACCCTAAGTTCGGGTGGGGGCTCCGCCACGCTTAACGATGATAGTCCAACCAACGAGTTGCAATCTCTATCCGTTCAATCGATAGATCCAAACACGCGCAGCCTGACCATAAGCGGTGGCAACACAGTAAATGTTGACATTGCGGACGCGGATTCCAGTCCCACCAATGAAGCCCAATCTCTTTCGCGAGCAGGCAGCAATATTTTGCTTTCTAATGTTTCGGGAGTAGGTGGCGGGACCGTAAGCGTTGATGATGCGGATGCCAATCCCACCAATGAGGCACAAACCCTGACCAAAGTGGGCGCTACTATTTCACTCTCGAATGTGGGCGGCTCTGGCGGAGGTTCCTTTGTCCTGAATGATGACAGCAACACCAATGAGGCACAGTCAATTACGCGGTCAGGGGCGATCGTCACGATGACCCAGGTGGCTGGAATTGGTGGTGGCTCGTTTAGTGTTGACGATGCGGATGCAAGTGCAACAAATGAAGCACAGACCATAACAAGGAGTGGCACGACAGTAACATTAACTTCAGTCGGAGCGACAGGCGGAGGTTCGTTTTCAATCAATGATGCAGATGCTGATCCCACCAACGAAATTCAAAACCTCAATCAGGTAATTCTCCAAAACCCAAGTGCAGGAGGTAATGCAATCACTAACCTGGCCAACCCGGGTAACCCGCAGGACGCAGCGACAAAAAGTTATGTGGATGCGGCAGATGCAGCCCTTTCCGCCAGGATTTCCAATACCTATGCATTTAAGGTTAATTATAACCACACGCATAGTGCAGCCACAACGCAGGTCGTAACTGTACAAGCTGAGGATTTTGACGACTTCTCTGTCGTCACCGGCAACAGTTTTATCACTCCTGAAAATGGGATATACCAGTTTACGGTTAGCGGCACGTCACCCCTTGGCGGAATTGCGATGCAGATTCGGGTAACACCCGTTGCCGGGCCCGTGCAGTTAATTGACGTAAAGCGACAACTGGGCTATCCGATCTCCAGCATTGTCAACTATTTCGAAAGTACCATTCTCAAGTTAAACCAAAATGACGTAGTGGAGCTAACGGTTAACAGCGCCATTGTTGGCGAAATTGTGACAGGAACGCTGTCTGGTTTTAAACTATAAGTGGTCAATGGTGGCGGCTACGCCACAGGTACATAAACAATCTTTTTCGTTTCAAAAAAATCCTCGGAGAAATAATCTGAAAGATTATACAAAGAATAAGGCCTCTTTAACTCCGCCATTTCTTCATTGAGGTCACCACCCTTTAAATACAGTATCCCGTTGTCAAGATCATGGACGGATTGATTGCTGATTTTATCCCCCACCCAACCATGAAACTCCCGCATCCGGGTAACGGCCCGGCTCACCACAAAATCATACTTCCTGCCTTTGATCTCCTCAACCCGCGTTTTTTCCCCCGTCACATTCCTGAGCCCAAGCGATTGAGCAATGGAGTTGACCACGGTGATCTTTTTTCCAATTGAATCGACCAAATGAAACTGAACATCAGGAAATAAAACAGCGAGTGGTATCCCCGGAAAACCTCCTCCAGTTCCCACGTCCAAAATTTTCGAAGACGCTTTGAATTGAATCACTTTGGCAATCCCCAGCGAATGTAAAATGTGCGCGGTATATAAGTTGTCTGTGTCTTTGCGAGAGATCACGTTGATCTTTCTATTCCACTCGGTGTACAATGGGCCAAGTTTCCCGAACTGAGTCTGTTGCACGGCCGTTAAACGCGGAAAATATTTTAATAGTATGGTCGGGTCTTGCAATTGGCTTTGATTTGGCCGTTATTCAATTTTCCAAAAATAGAATGAAGTGATGACAAAACCATCGGTACTCCTTTTAATCATAACATTAGGCTTGGCTGCCTGCCAAACAAAAACAACAGGGGTGTCCAGGAAGCCTATTGCTGCACAACTCGACTCGGTTTTTTCAGCAATTCCTGATTTTAGCGGGGTTGTGCTCTTCGCTGATAGTGGAAATATAATTTATCATCAGGCATTCGGCTATCGGGATTTCGAAACAAAGTCTCCCGTTGAAACGAGCGATATATTTGAATTGGCCTCCGTTTCAAAACAATTTACCGCCATGGCCATCATGCTGCTGAAGCAAGAAGGCAAGCTGAACTTTGATGATCCAATAGAAAAATATTTGCCGGACGTCAACTACAAAGGAATTGCGATCCGTCATCTGCTCAACCATACCTCGGGTCTCCCGGATTACCAGGCGGTAATGGATAAGTATTGGGACAAAAGTAAAGTGGCCTCCAATCCCGATATCCTTCAATATCTCAAAAAATATAATCCACCGAAAAAATTTGAGCCCGGTGAAAAGTATGAATACAGCAACACGGGTTATGTATTTCTGGGCAGCATTGTAGAGGCTGCCTCTGGAGTCGACTTTGTAAAATATTGCAGCGAAGGAATTTTTGAACCATTGGAGATGACTTCAACGGCCATCAGGAGCAACATTGAAAAGCTTGACATTCAAAACCTCGCCTATGGACATATTTATGTCCCTGAGAAAGAAAGATATGTGCGCGCTGATTCATTTCCATCATCCAATTACACGATCTGGCTCGGGGCGCGAAAAGGACCGGGCAGGGTGAGTTCAACCGCGGAGGACCTATTGAAATGGGATCAGGCGTTGTATACGGATAGGCTCACAAGCGGGGCTAACTTGACCGAGGCATTTGCTCCGGCCACGCTGAATGATGGCACCCTTTCTCATTATGGATTTGGATGGGAAATCATTGAGAATTCCTCGGCCGGGAACGTTGTTTGGCACAATGGTGATAACCCCGGCTACAAAACCATTATTGTTCGGTACATCGATGCAAAAAAAACCTTGATTATGCTCAACAACAATTATCATCCGCAGTTCGAGGCAATCAGGGAAGCCGTTGACAATATGGTTGCCGCCTCATTTGAAAAGAAAACTATTAAAGGAGCTTCGGTTGCTTTATCCCAATAGAAGCCAATCTTTTACGGTAGGCAATAACTAGATATGTTCCTTCTTGTTCTTCACGAGATCGTACATCAACTCCCTCGCACGATGAAGTTGTGCCTTGACAGTGCCCAATGGCGCTTCCAACTCCTGGGCAATTTCTTCATAAGACAGCTCGCTGAAATACCTGAGACGCACCAATTTTTGATATTTAGCGGGCAGCATATCTACAAAAACCTGAATTAACTCCGCTTTTTGTGACCTGATGGCCTCCTCCTGGGGATTCAGGTTTACGTCCTCTACTTCAATAGACACCGACTGACCATCGTCATCGGTATAGGTGTTGCTGATACTCAGGGTATTGAGTTTCTTTTTTCGGATAAAATCGATGGTGTTGTTCGTTGCAATGCGAAACAACCAGGTACTGAACGTGAAATCCTTTTTGAAGCGGTGGAGGCTTTTAAAAGCCTTGGCAAAAGATTCAATGGTAAGATCTTCCGCATCATCAACATTCCTCACCATCTTTAAAATCATATGATAAACGGGACGTTTATACCTGGTGAGCAGCTTTGCGTAGGCTTTCTCATCACCGTCTACGGCCATGTCAATCAACTTGAAATCTTCAAGTGCCTTTTGCGAAAATCTGCTGTTCAGGTCTTCTTCCATCTGACATTATTAGTGTGTAACGACACCAGGCCGGTGACAAGATAATAAATGGTGAAAATAAAATCTAAAAAAGGAACATACCATGTCCTGAACTTGTCACCCAACTTGCGCGAGGATATATGGGCCAATACGGCCACCAATATGATCCGCAGCGCAAATGCGGCTATCACCAGATAAACCGCCTCAGAAAAAATCAAAGCCGGAATAAATAGCAACCACGTGCCGATCCATGAACAATGGAACAGGCCAAGAATCAGTTTGTCAGTCAGGCGGTAATACCTGCCAACTGACAGATGCCTGATTTTTTGAATATAAAATTCTCCCCAGGATGTTTTGGGCTTGGAGTAGACTTTCGACTCAGGTCCAATTTTGATCGCAGTATTCTTGCGGTTGCTTAATTGGTTGACCAAAAGATCGTCATCACCTCCTGTAACGGCCAGGTGGGTACTGAAACCTTTGTGATCTAAAAATAACTTTTTTCTGTAGGCAAGATTTCTCCCGACACCCATGTAGGGTCTACCCAGAATGGCCATCCCAATGTATTGAATGGCTGTAAGCAGCCCCTCAAATCTGATAAACGAATTAAGAAAACCCTCCGTGCTTTGGTAAGGGGAATAGCCGAGTACTATCTGTGTATCATCTGTAAATTGACTACTCATTTCACTTATCCATCGGTTGCTGTTGGGACGGCAGTCTGCATCGGTCAGGAGCACCCAATCATGCTTTGCGGCCTTGATGCCCAATGTAAGGGCAAATTTCTTGCCATTGACATGCTCCGGTTTGCTTTTAACAGGCACCAACTTGAGTTTTTTATTTTGCTTGGCCACCTCGTACAAGAATTCAAAACTTTCATCATTGCTTCTGTCCTCTACACAAATGACTTCAAAATCGTGATGATCTTGTTGTAAAAGCAAAGGAATCAACTCCCTCAAGTTTTGCTCCTCATCATGCGCGCATACGATCACTGAAACGGGAATTGGGTCAACCGTGGCCCATGCCTTCCGTTTCAAAAACGCGATCAGTAGGGCCGTGATATACGCCAGCTGAATGCCAACCAAACCAAAAAAAGTGAAAATGATAATATCCAAGGCAGCCCAGATTAAAGGCCACAAATATACACCTTCATCTGCAGTGAGGAAGGGTTCCCCTGAACAACAATCGGTTTATGAATTACCGGATCACGGAAACCTGGTTGCCTAGGACTGATTCACCTCATCGGTACTAACATAGTTGATCAGAATGAACGTGACCAACAAACCAGAGAATACGCCCTCTAATGCCACTATAAACGAGGCGATGTAGGGGTTCATGTACCTTCCCATAGGCTCATTCTCAATGATGAATTGCATCATGTCTGAATCCAACTGCATATAGAGAAAGAGAAAAAAAGCAAAAACCAACGACCCGACAGCAGACGTTGCCACGCCCGTGATGAGCCCCCGGAAGTAATTGAGCCTGTCTGAATGTGTCTGCTTGAACTTCTTCAAAGCAACATAAACCCCTCCGGTGAGAATGAACAGGTTTAGCAAACGCAGCTCGACATGGTGACTCAGGCCAACCAATTTCATAACAAGGAAAAAGCCAATTAAACCAGCAGCGATGCGGAGTCCGTAACTTTCAGGAATTCTATTCGGATTATTAAAAAAGCTCATAAGCAGATAGGATTAGGTTGCCTAATTTTTACAATTTTCAAGAATATTACAACCTTTTGCGCGCTTTATTGCGCCAACCGACATGACCAGGTAAAGCTGAGCCCAGGCAACATGAGGCAATATCCAATCTCTTGAGAGTTAGTTGTCCCAATAAACCTAAAAAAATAAGCCCATTTCACACCTTTCCGACCTAGCCTAATTTCGGCAGTCGGATGAGTAAAGGCGATCCTGATTTTTTTGGACTCCAGTCTTTGAGCAATACCCTGCGCTTGGGTGTTGGGTAGGTTTTTTTTCGGCTCATACCCAGACTGTCAAGCAACAGCCATATTCCACCCACTAAAGCAATTGCTACCATTGCTGAAATCCAATAGTGAGTAATAATCCAGTACATAAAAAATTGACGGTTTTATAAACCTACGTATTAAAACGTCTTTAGTCAATCAGTGGTTGACGAAAGGTCATTAAATGGGCCGGTCAAAAAGCCATATCACGCAAATGGGGAAAAATTAACAAACGAGTTCTGGATGACCGCGAATTCTTTCCACGATCGTCACTTGATGTTAACTAGTTGTTATCTACTTGTTCGCTTCTTACCTGATAGCGGATTTTTTTCCATTCTTCCAGTTCTCTTTTTCGCCTTTCCTTTTCCTCCTGCGATGGTTTGTAGTCAATAAGTTCCTTCAAATCCGGCTGGCCTGCATCTACCCATGCAGAATACCACAGGTCACCAACCATTTTTATACTTGCCCTCATTTGTCGCTCAACCATTCCATGAAGGGCTGTGTGGTAAGTCTTCGAATACTCCTGAGAAATTACCTTCACGGTCTGTTTTCCCCTGCTCTCAAAATTATATTTCCGGGAACCATCGGACGCCTGCAACTCTTTCTCTATGCGAAGTACCGAATCCAACGCCAAATGCGCACGGCCTACCGCCTGCCAGGATCGCTGGGCTACATTTTCGACATAGTTCGCCTTCCCGACAAAAAAATCATACTCTTGAAAGAATAATTCCGGCAGCCTTGACTCCCAAAATGCGTGCAAGCCCGTTTGCCCGGACTTCTGCCCATCGTAATTGCTGGTGGTGTGGAGCGGTACGTTGGCATCGGCCACATAATGACCTAATTCCGCTGAGAAAGTCAATATCTTCTCTGGATCCCTAAGTAAAAATGCGTCTTTCAAACGCTCATACATCTTCGGAATGTGCCAGGGCACAACTCCGCGTTCCATCAAGGACTCCTCACCATATTTAACCACGGCATCGTGCCAGTATAGCGGCAATTTGGCGGACGCGCTGTCACCATACTCATCCAAATCTATATAGTGCCTCGGGGCCTCGTCTTTGACAGCGTATCTTCGTTTATCCGGTCTCACCGATTCCTCAGAGAGATAAGTGATATTTTTTTTATAAAATCCGATCATTTCAGCCGGCAGTGTGTAAACTGCAAGCCGATTGATTTGCTTATGAGCAAAAAATCCCCAAACAAAACCAAAGCACGGAGCTGTCAAACCAAGCCATATCAATTTTCGTATTGTGATCACTGTAATGCTAAAAAAATTGTTTGATGATTAAATTAATTTGTTCCATTTCTTTTGCCTGGGTCACTACCCTTACTTCGTTCTCGGCAGATCCATATCCCAGAAATTATTCCATAGACATTCAGCACTATAAGTTTACCATCGAGCTCAACGACAGCACCAACATCATTGACGGTGTGGCGGAAGTTACGATTTTAGTTAAGAACCCGGAACTCAACTTTCATCTTGACCTCACAGGAAAAGGGGAAGACGGCTATGGCATGAAGATCAGTTCGATGATGCACCTGGAAAAGCCGTTAAAGTATGCTCACGAAAACGACCGGGTCATGGTGTCGCTGAATTCTTTACCGCGCAGGGGAGAAAAAATTATCCTGCAGATCCGATATAGCGGCATCCCTGCAGACGGGCTGGTGATCAGCACCAACAAATTTGGAGACCGGACTTTCTTTGGCGACAACTGGCCCAACCGCGCACATCATTGGATTCCAACCATTGACCACCCATACGATAAGGCAAGCTGCGAATTTATAATTACTGCGCCCGATCACTATCAATCCATCGCCAACGGGGTTTTGATCGAAAAAAAATCTCTGCCAGGGAAAAGGACCCAGGCACATTGGAAAGAGGAGAAACCCATCCCGACAAAAGTGATGGTCATTGGCGTGGCGCGTTTTGCCACAGAGATATCGGGTGAAATTGACGGCATACCCATCGAAACGTGGGTTTATCCGCAAAATCAAATGCAGGGTTTTTCAGACTTTAAGGTGGCCACGCAGATCACTGATTATTTTGTCAAAAATATAGGACCATTTCCTTATCGAAAATTGGCCAACGTACAATCAACAACACGATTCGGTGGGATGGAAAACGCAAGCAATATATTTTATTTTGAAAATTCAGTGACAGGGAAAAATGAACACGAAGATTTAATCGCACATGAAATTGCGCACCAATGGTTTGGTGATGCGGCATCCGAAAAGGACTGGTATCATGTTTGGTTAAGTGAGGGATTTGCTACCTATTTTACCAATCTGTATTACGAGTCCGCGTACGGGAAGGATCAACTGGTCGACCGAATGCAAAAACAACGCGAAGAAGTTGTTCGGTATTACAAAACCAATCCAGCACCGGTGATCGATACCACGTTGGCGGACATCAACCGGGTATTGAATACAAACACATACCAAAAGGGTGGTTGGTTTTTGCATATGCTGCGCAAAGAAGTTGGCGATGAGTCATTTTGGAAGGGTATTAAGGACTATTATGGGACCTACCAGCACAGCACGGCCATGACGTCAGATTTTAGGGCGATCATGGAAAAGGCCTCGGGCAAATCATTGAAGTTATTTTTCGATCAATGGCTGCGAAAAGCCGGGCATCCGATTCTTTCGGGAACATGGACCTATGACGCCAAAAAGAAACAAGTGAAACTTCTGCTACGGCAAAATCAGGAGACCCCGTTTTTCCTGGCTGTTGACGTGGCCATCACCGATGGAAATGGCGCGACAGAAGTGAGGGTGGCTCAAATGGGTGAAAAAGAAGCCGAATTTACCTATTTGGTGAAAAAAAGGCCTCAGGCCGTCTTGCTTGACCCGGACGCCTGGCTTCTATTTGAAGGCAAAATCCAGCCAAAATGAGCAGTTTCCAATTTTGCAATTATGGTGAATGATCTTACCTTTGCAGTCCGTTTGTAAAAAGACTTATGGCAAATCACAAATCAGCAGAGAAAAGGATCAGGGCTAACGAGAAAAAGCGTGTTCGCAACCGGTATCAGCACAAAACCGCTCGTACGGCCACAAAGAAACTAGTGGCCTCTACGTCCAAATCTGAAGCTCAGGAGCTCCTTAAGGAAGTGTCGTCTCTTATCGATAAGCTGGCCAAAAAGAATATCATTCACTGGAAAAAGGCTGCCAATCAAAAATCGAGACTTACCAGGCACGTCAACTCGCTCGCCTAAATCGATCTGAAAATAATATACTTTTCCCTTCCCGGTCTCGGTAAAACGATAAAGGGGAGGGTTTTTTATTGCTATAAGTTCAATATTTGTAAGCATTTCAGCCATTACCTATGAGCAGAGAGACCAAAGCCCTGGGGATAAAAAGCTGGGCGGCTGAGGACCGGCCGCGGGAAAAGCTGCTTTTAAAAGGTAAAGCCGCACTGTCTGACGCGGAACTGATTGCCCTTTTGATCGGTTCAGGAACAGGGAACTTGAGCGCTGTTGAGGTTTCTAAGCTGGTCCTTCAAGCCGTAGACAATAATCTCCATGATTTGGCCAAACTGAGCGTCAAAGACCTTATTAAATGCAAAGGAATAGGTGAAGCCAAGGCGATCGCTATTGTAGCTGCGATGGAATTGGGCCGCAGGAGAAAAGAATCTGAGACGGAGGAGAAACCTAAGATCGCCAGCTCTCATGATGCCTTTTCGTTAATAAAAGGTGATCTGATGGACCTGGCCCACGAAGAATTTTGGGTGCTCCTGATGAACAGGGCCAATCGGGTTATAAAGAAAAAACGAATAAGTGAAGGCGGGGTATCTGGCACCGTGGCCGATCCGAAGATAATCTACAAGCTGGCACTTGAAGAACTGGCGAGCGGAGTCATTGTAGTTCACAACCACCCTTCGGGCAACCTCACCGCCAGCCAAAGCGATATCGCGCTAACAAAAAAGTTGAAGGAGGCAGGTAAAGTCCTGGAGGTTCAACTGCTGGATCATCTCATCATTGCTGGGCAAAAATACTTTAGCTTTGCAGATGAAGGCATATTATGATTATTAAGTAATGAAGCGACTTCTCATCATCCTGGCCATTTCAATTACTGCTTTCGTTGGGTTTATTTTTTATACCACGCCAAAAACCCCGGTCGAAGAGGAGGTGCAGGAACGAATCATTGAGCCCGTAATTGCCATAACACCATTTGATGATCTCCTGAGCGAATATGAGGCCTACATTCAGGAATCGCTGGAACTATCTGGCACCCCTGGAGCAACTGTGGCCATTATCTCGGACTCATCCATCATCTACTTAAAGGGATTTGGCGTGAGAAGCGTGGACACTCAGGATCCGGTAGACACGCACACCGTGTTCCGACTGGCTTCAGTTTCTAAATGCCTGACTGCTGTGTTGATCGGATCCATGGTTGAGGACAGCGTGTTTTCGTGGGATGATCCAGTCACAAAATTTCTTCCGGAATTCGAATTAAAATCACCCGAACATACGCAGCAGCTAACCATCCGGCATGTTTTATCTCAATCCACCGGCCTCCCCTATCATACGTATACCAACCTGATTGAGGAAGGATGGGAACATTCGGCTTTGATTAATGAGCTGAAGACAGTTGACTTAGTCAGTCAACCGGGCAAAATATACACCTACCAAAACGTGGCCTATAGCCTGGTCGATGATGTGGTGGCAGCGGCAACGGGTAACTCTTTCGCCCACGAGCTGAAAGCGAGAATTTTCGGGCCATTGCACATGGCCAATGCCTCGGTTAGCTACGAGGGAATTACTAACAATGCAAACACGGCCCTGCCGCACCTCTTCAGGGGCCGCAAATGGAAACCAATTCCGATTTCCAGCACCTACTACAATACTGCACCAGCAGGCGGCATCAACGCCAGCATTACAGACATGGCCAAATGGATGCTTGCGGTACTTGGAAACGAAGCGGACGTCATTAAAGGCGAAACCGTTGCCCAACTTTTCGAACCTGAGGTTAGGGCAACCGCAAAAAACCGGAACTTTAATCGCTGGAGCAGAATTAAAAGGTCGTACTACGGACTTGGCTGGAGGGTTCTGAATTTTAAAAGTGATACCATCGCGTATCACGGTGGATATGTAAATGGATACAGAAGTGAAGTAGCTGTTCACCCTAAAAAAAGAATTGCGATTTGTGTGCTGGCCAATGGCCCAAGCAGTTTTTCTGATCACGCCATCCCGGCTTTCTTCAAGATTTACGACAAATACTTTGCGGAAACCACCGAGCCGGAATTAGTCGCAGCGCCTTAGGAATGAAACTCAACAAACTGGTACCGGTTGTCTTCATTGTTGCCATTACTGGCTTCATCATGTACACCCTTCAGGGCGGACAGTCCAGCGAGAATTACCTGAATGAAATCGAGCAATACCGGGAAGAGAAAGACAAGCTCATGTTAAACGAAGGCGCTCCTTTTGCCAACACCAGAGATGAATTTAAGGGACTGAACTACTTCGATGTGGACCCGAAATACCGGGTTAGTGCCAGCCTGAAAGTTATTGACAATAAAAAAGTAATTCTTCTACCCACCAATGACGGTCTGGAAACCAAATACCTCGAATATGCTTATGCAACCTTTGCCCTGGATGGGATGACCACCCAGCTTCTGATCCTTGAGGTGATGGAACCCGGACCAAACCGGGGGAGCTTATTTCTTGCATTTGCAGACGAGACCAGTGCCCGTGAAACGTATGGGGCCGGCCGCTATCTGGACATCAAGAAGGTACCCGGCAGCAGCTCGTTGCTTCTCGACTTTAACAAGGCTTATAATCCTTACTGTGCCTATTCGGACAATTTCTCCTGCCCATTCCCACCCAGGGAAAATGTGCTCAAGGTCGCCATAAGAGCCGGAGAGAAAGTCTACCACTGATAGGCAGCCAAGCCAATGGTTAACAGCCAAATTGCCTAACATAAAAGGCTATGGGTGCCGTTCTTTTTAACTATTTTTGAAGTTCACTTTTTGTGACTTCATGAAGATTTCCTATAACTGGCTCCGCAATTACATTGACATTACTGAGAGCCCGGATGAGTTGGGTAAAATACTCACCTCGACCGGGCTGGAGGTTGAAGGTATTGAGCCATTCGAATCGATACCAGGTGGTTTAAAGGGTTTAGTCATTGGCGAAGTATTAACATGCACCAAACACCCCAATGCGGACAAACTCTGGGTAACCACCGTGGATATTGGTGGAGTCACACCCTCGCAAATCGTTTGTGGTGCTTCTAATGTTGCGCAAGGCCAAAAAGTGGTGGTGGCCACCCCCGGCACAACCCTGTATCCTACCAATGCCGAGCCTTTCCTAATTAAAAAGGCTAAAATCAGGGGAGAAAATTCCGAAGGAATGATTTGTGCGGAGGATGAAATTGGATTGGGCGAAGGCCACGATGGTATCCTGGTTTTGAAAACCACATTGGCCAACGGTTCGCCTGTTACCGATCATTTCCCTGTCGAGAGTGATTTTGTTTTTGAAATCGGTCTCACGCCCAACCGCGCGGACGCTGCGTCTCATATCGGTGTGGCCCGCGACCTCAAGGCACTCAAACACTCATTGCTGAAGTGGCCATCCGTTGAAAAATTTAAAGCCGACAATACAACGCTGACAATTCCTGTGACCGTTGAGGATACCATAGGGTGTCCGCGTTTTTCGGGCGTTACGCTGTCTGGTATTAAAGTTTCTGAATCGCCCGATTGGTTAAAAAACAGACTGAAGGCTATTGGGCTTTCCCCAATCAATAACATTGTTGACGTTACCAACTTCGTTTGTCATGAACTTGGTCAGCCCTTACATGCCTACGATGCCGATGAGATTACCGGGGGGAAAATAGTGATCAAAACCCTGCCAGCAGGCACGAAGTTTAGAACGCTGGATGAAAAAGAACGTACCCTGGCGGCAAGTGACCTGATGGTTTGTAATGCGAAGGAAGGCATGTGTATTGCAGGTGTTTTTGGCGGAGTAGAATCCGGGGTAACCGAAAAAACGACCAAAATTTTTCTGGAGGGTGCCTATTGGAATCCCAACTACATCCGAAAAACCGGAATTCATCACCAACTGAAAACGGATGCGTCATTTCGCTTCGAACGCGGCACAGATCCCAATCTCAACGTTTACGCTATTAAGCGCGCGGCATTGCTGATGAAGGAGCTTGCTGGCGGCACCATTTCCTCCGAAATAATAGATGTATATCCCAACCCAATAGAAAACAAGATCATCGAGGTGAAGTATAGCCATGTTACCCGCCTTATCGGCAAGGACATACCGCGTGAAAAGATACTGAGTATTCTCGAAGGTCTTGATATTGAAGTTCTGGATACAACAGATAAAGGATTTAAGGCATCAGTACCCCCCTATCGCGTTGACGTGCTCCAGGAAGCCGATATCATTGAAGAAATTTTAAGAATTTATGGACTTGACAACATTGAACTGGCCGCTAGTACCGGAGCCAGTTACATTGCGGATTTTCCAGTAAATGATATCAATATATTCAGGCGCACCATAGGAGAGATGTTGGTGGCCAATGGCTTTTATGAAATCTTAACCAACTCACTCACCAACGAGGCCTATTATAGAGAACACGACCTGTCCTTTCCTGGTCAACCAGTACTGATGCTCAATAAACTCAGCGAAGAGCAAGGTATGCTCCGCCAGACAATGCTTTTTACGGGACTGGAAGTATGCGTGCATAACATTAACAGACGTCAAAAGGATTTAAAACTTTTTGAATTTGGGAAGGTCTATTGGAAAGACGATGCGGGCTACCAGGAGCAAGAACGACTGGCCATGTATATGACTGGAAATGTGCGCATGGAAAACTGGCAGGCCAAAACTGCCAGGACAACTTATTTTGATCTGGCACAGCAGGTTACGAATATTTTGCAAAAATCGAATCTCACGAATGTGAAGGAAGACAAGCTTACCGATCCGCTGTTCGATTACGGGATGCAATTGACACAGGGAAAAAATACAGTGGGAAAAGTTGGTAAAGTCAAATCCGCCATTGCAAAGGAATTTGGGCTCAAGCAGGAAATATTTTATGCTGATCTCGATGCCTCCTTGCTTTTCAAGTCGGCAAGCCCTAAGTTAGTGATAGAAGAAGTTGCAAAGTATCCTGAAGTAAGAAGAGACCTGTCCTTGGTACTTGATCGGCAAGTTACCTTTGCTGAAATCAAGGATTTGGTGCTTGCCACGGAGAAAAAATTAATCAAGGAATTGATTGCGTTTGACGTTTATGAGGGGAAAAACATTCCTGAGGGCAAAAAAGCGTATGCGTTAGGGTTTATCTTATTGGATACATCTAAAACGCTTACGGATGAAGAGATAGACAGGACAATGAACAAATTGATGGGCGCTTTTGAGCAAAAAATGGGCGCCCTAATAAGAAAATAAACCCGCTGCAATAACAACCTATTGAAGCCCAGATTTAAAAAACTCAGATGGATCAGGAAATATTAAAAACTAACCTCAACGGGTTAGAGCGAAAAATTTTGGTTTTGCTCAACGATCACAAAACATTGAAAGACGAGTTGCGCAGCCTAAAGCTTGAAAATCACGAATTAAAAACCAGCATCAAGGCCCGGGATGAGCAAATCTCGAATTTTAAAAATCAGATTAAAATCACTAAAATTGTGGATTATATAGACCCGGAAGACGGAAGTAATTCGGAGTTGAAAAAGAAAGTGGACGAGTATATCAGAGAAATCGATAAATGCATAGCTCACCTGAGCAGATAACCGGTAGTTAATGGAAGAACTTTCAATAAAGATCAAAATTGCCGACCGCGAGTACCCAATGAAAGTAAAGTTGGCAGAAGAAGAAAAAATAAGAGCGGCTGGAAAATTGATCAATGAAAAAATAAAGCATTACCGGGGGCAGTTCGGAATAAATGATAAGCAGGATCTGCTGGCAATGGTTGCGTTTGACTGTCTCGTAGATAAAATGGCTGACGAGAAAAATTTGGAGGCCATCGACCAAACTGTGGTGGAGAAAATAAGCCACCTCAACCAACTCGTTTCACAAGGGATTTAACCCTTCTTTTTCCCCTCATTACAGATTCTCCGGGTGTAATTCAACACTTAACCGTTTGCACCATGGAACTACCTATACTGGCAATCATTAGCGCCTCCGCCACTGTCGTACTAAGCCTGCTGTTTGGCAATCTGTACTACCGGAAAAAAATGGCCAGAAAGCAGATTGATTTGGATGAAAAGTTCAAGTCGATGGTTCGGGAAGCGGAGCTGCAAGCCGAGAACATCAAAAAAGATAAAATTATCGAGGCAAAAGAGAAACTCCTCAAAATGAAACAGGAGTTTGAGGAGGAAGCAAACCGCAAAAAGAACCAGATCATCAGCAATGAGCAAAAAATAAAACAGCGGGAAGCTCAAATCTCCAGGGAATTAGAGCAGCTCAAACGCAAGGAAGCAGAGGCCAACGAAGAGAAAGAGAACCTGGCCGCACAATTGGAACACGTAAGAAAGAGAAAAGAGGAACTCGATAAGTTTAACCAGCAAAAGGTTGCCATCCTTGAAAATATCTCCAAGCTGACCGCAGACCAGGCAAGAGACCAACTGGTCGAATCACTCAAGGAAGAAGCACAAACCAAAGCCAGCTCCTTTATTAAAGACATTATGGAGCAGGCCAAACTCACGGCTACCAAAGAAGCACGCAAAATTGTGGTAGAGACCATTCAACGAACTGCTACTGAGCACGCCATCGAAAACTGTGTTTCCATTTTCAATATTGAAAGCGATGACGTCAAGGGCAAGATCATTGGCCGTGAAGGCCGGAACATTCGTGCTTTGGAGGCCGCTACTGGTGTAGAAATTATCGTGGACGATACGCCCGAGGCCATTATCATTTCAGGGTTTGATCCCGTGAGAAGGGAAATTGCCCGTTTGTCGCTCCATCGCCTGGTACAGGATGGCCGTATTCACCCGGCCCGCATCGAAGAGATTGTGGCGAAAACTTCAAAGAACATTGACGATGAAATTGTTGAAACCGGAGAACGTACCGTCATCGATCTTGGCATTCATGGCCTTCATCCTGAATTGGTGAAGATGGTGGGGCGCATGCGGTTCAGGTCCTCATACGGACAAAATTTGCTGCAACACTCCCGCGAGGTAGCCAATCTTTGCGCCATCATGGCAGCCGAGCTTGGCCTTAACGTGAAACAAGCCAAGCGGGCTGGTTTGCTGCATGATATCGGCAAGGTATGGCCCGAGGAACTTGAAAAGCCGCATGCTATAGTAGGTATGGAGCTGGCCCAAAAACACAAAGAGCATCCTGTAGTTTGCAATGCCATTGGTGCCCACCACGATGAAATCGAAATGACGGGTATTTTGTCTCCAATCGTACAGGCCTGTGACGCCATCAGCGGGGCTCGCCCGGGCGCAAGGAGAGAGGTGATGGAACAATACATCAAACGCCTGCGCGAATTGGAAGATGTGGGATTGAGCTTTGAGGGTGTTGAAAAATGTTACGCGATTCAAGCCGGTCGGGAATTGCGTGTGATCGTAGATGCCGAAAAAGCAACCGATGAGCGCGCAAGCCAGCTCAGTTTTGATATCTCTCAGAAAATAGAGCGCGACATGCAGTATCCTGGGCAGATTAAAGTGACCGTGATTCGGGAAATGCGAAGCGTAGCCTACGCTAAATAAGCGGGAACAAACTTTATGGATATCCAGCACGAGCAAACAAATTCAAAAGGTTCTTTCTTCGCCAGTGAAAACGGCAAACGGCTTGCTGAATTGACTTACTCCAAAGCAGGATCGCAATTAATTATTATTGACAATACGGAAGTCAGCGAAATATTAAAGGCAACAGCATAGGCTGCAACTGCTAAACACTGCAGTTACCAATGCCAGGGAAAAGCAAGTTAAAATATTTCCCCTGTGTCCGTTTGCAAAATCTGTATTTGATAAGAATGAAAATCTCACAGATGTACTCTAATTATCAAAGTTTCGTGAATCAGTCGTTCATTAGCCTTTGGTTGTTAGTTTTTGCCTGCTCCCCTGGCAAGGATAAAAAAGTAGAATTGGTTGCTCCAACTAATTCAAATCCATATTCAATTGATATTTCGAATATAGCCGGAGCTAAATTAGAACAGGTCAAATCAATTCTCGGTGAGCCTTCAACGTTACAGAATGTTAATCCGTCAAACGCTCCTTGCCCATGTCTTAAGGTTGGCTTTAAAGGTGACGAGGTTGAGGTCATATTTATGAACGGTAAGGCCGATTGGATTACCATCAATAAACCATATTACTCGGTAACTTCATCCAATATTGCTGTATATTCTCATCAGAAATTCTCCGATTACGAGTACTTAAAGGTCAAAACCCCATAGTTGATACATTAAGTATACGAAAGTATAATTCACCCTTAATGCTCACCCTTCCATCCTGGGCCTCTGACCACCCTGCCTGGCCTTGCGCCCGTGTGCTCACCATCGGCCAATACTTGTTGACCATTGACAAACACATGTACCATACCTGTGCTGTATTGGTGAGGTTGTTCAAAGGTAGCATGGTCCTGAATTTTCTCGGGATCAAAAGCAACGACATCTGCGAAATATCCAGGCTTGAGTGAACCACGTTTTTTTATTTTCAGGTTGCTGGCTGGCAACGAAGTCAGTTTCCTGATCGCCTCTTCCAATGGAATTACTTTTTCATCCCGAACATACTTTCCCAATAAGCGGGCAAAATTTCCATAAGCTCTAGGATGTTCGTTGGATTTCAGGAACACGCCTTCCGCTGTAGGTGATCCCGCATCCGATCCAAAACTGAGGTAAGGCAGCGCGATCTGGCGCTTTACGTTGTCCTCACTCATCATAAAATAGGCGGTGCCCACGCGCGAGCTATCGGCAGCGACCAGGTCCATAGCCGTCTCTTCGGGGGACTTTCCATAAATTGCAGCCACTTCCGCCAGCGTCTTGCCCGTGAATTGCCGCAGCGAATCATTATTAAATCCAAGCAGCAACACATTATCGGGGCTACCCGACATGAGCAGCAGGTTTTCCCACTTGTCGGACGGCTTTTTCATCTCATCCAATGCCATCTTGCGGAATTTGGGGTTCTTCATCTTTTTTATCCACTGATTGAGTCCTCCTTCTTGCAGCCAGGGTGGCATGGCCGCATCAAGGCCAGTGGCCCCAGCCTGATAGGTATACATATCGGCTGTGATTTTCACCCCTGCCTTGTTTGCCTGGTCTATCATGGCAAGGACTGAATCAAGCTTGTTCCAATTGGCTTGCCCGGCCATTTTCAAGTGGTAAATCTCGGCAGGGAGGCCAGCTTCCCTGGCAATTCTTATCGTTTCATCCACGGCACCAAATATGCCATTGCCCTCGCTGCGCATATGGGTGATGTACATACCGCCATATTCGGCCGCTACCTTACAAAGGGCGATCAGCTCTTCTGTACTGGAGTAGTTGGCAGGGGCGTAAATCAATGATGAACCCACTCCCAGTGCACCATCCTCCATGGCCTTACGCACAAGATCCTTCATCCTTTTCAATTCGTCTGCATTGGGTAACCGATTGTCATAGTTAAGCTCATGAATCCTAACGGTGGTGGCGCCAACAAACGAAGCTACATTCGGAGCAATTCCTCTTTTTTCAAGAGATTGCAAATACTCATCCAGCGTGGTCCAATCGATATCATAAGTGTAATCCGGATTGCGCCTCATGTCATCCAACATGCCATTGCGCATTTTCTCATTGATCGGGCCCATGGATGCGCCCTCGCCAAATACTTCAAGGGTTACACCCTGGCGAATATCACTTTGGGAATTCCCATCCAAAATCAACGACTCGACAGCCCAACTCAGCATGTTTATGAATCCCGGAGCTACTGCAAGGCCCGCAGCATTGATCTCTTTTTTTGCAACAGCCTTGGAAAGGTCACCAATGATGACAATGGTATCGGCATTGATACCGATGTCAGCCACCTTGCCCGCGCTACCGGATCCGTCATAAACCGTTCCACCGCGAATGATTAAATCGTATTCGTCTTTCTTGCAAGAAAATAATGAGATGAACAGAATGAAGCAGACAATTGCATTTTTCATGGTGAAGGTTTTTAAAATAACTACCTAATTGCGATGATATATAAAATGAATTCAGTTGGTTCTTCGTATCACTCGTCCTGGATACGAGTTTGTGGCACCTCCCTCCACGAAAACTTCTACACCGTTGACAATGACCCTGCTTATTCCCGCAGAAAGCGCGTGTGGCTGCTCGTTGGTGGCTCGATCCGCTATGCTGGCCGCGTCAAACAAAACTAAATCCGCATAGTTCCCGGTCCGAATTTCCCCCCTTCCTTTAAGGTTCAGATTATCCGCAGCCTGTTTGGTCATTTTATGAATCGCATCCTCAAGGGTCAGTGTTTTAGTCTCGTTGACATAGAAACGCAATATTTTGGTAAACGAGCCGTGCCCGCGTGGGTGCAACCCGTCACTGTTTCCATCGGAACAAATATTTGTATATGGCCATTTCATGATTTTCATGATGTCATCTTCGGTCATGCTGGCGGCAATAATACTTTCGTCACCTTTTACTTTTTCAACTTCATCGACCAGGTCCAATAAGGTTTGAACAGGGTCTTTCTTTCTGATGGCAGCTATCTCGGCAAGGGTCTTTCCCGCATAGCCCGGCTCGGGGGAATAGTTGTTGAGAATGACATCTTGCGGAGTCGTGAGCTCCTCGAGGGCAAAAATGGCCGCTTTCCTGTCCTTGAAATTTCTATCCGGAAAAAATACAGCCCTCATGGAAGATTGCCAGTAGCGATAAGGATAAAGATCGGCTGTAATATCAATCCCAACCGCTCTTGCGGAATCAAGCTTCAAAATCATTTTGTCGGCCTGCCCCCACAAGCTTTTCATTGCCAGTTTTGCGTGCGATATCTGCACCGGAACCCGGGCCACCTTGCCCACATTAATTATCTCGTTGAGGGCTTGCCACAGCGCCCGGTCTTCGCTTCGGATGTGGCTGATGTATCTGGCCCTGGATGGGTTTAGTGCTTTTGCCAATTCAACAACTTCTTCTTGCGTTGAGTATATGCCAGGGTCATACTCCAGGCCGGTCGAGAGGCCCAGCGAACCGGCATTCAGATCTTCTTTTAAAAGCTGGATCATTCGATCGACTTCCTCATCGGTCGAGACGCGTTGAAATTTTTCACCAAGAACCATTCTCCGGAGACTATTGTGGCCCGTATAGGAACCCACGTTTAATGCCACAGGTGTGCTGTCCAGCCGACTAAAAAAAGTTGACATGGGAAACTGACTCCCCCCATCCTGACCCACAATCATGGTGGTCACCCCCTGACTGGTCAGCGCAATCATGTCGCGTTTTTCAAACATACCACGGTCGTGGTGACTGTGGGAATCGATGAAGCCGGGTGATAATACGAGACCGGTCGCGTCTATTTCTTTGGCCCCGGTCGCGCTGGACAAATCACCAATTGCCGCTATGGTATCCTGGTTGACGGCAACATCGGCCTTAAGCTGCTTGCCACCTGAACCATCAATGACAATGGCATTTCGGATGATTAGATCATAACGGTCCCGGGTGCAGGCTCCCAATAGAAGCAATCCCAAGGCTAAACTGAAGAGCCTGATCATATGGTTATTTAGTTTACGCGACCAAGTCTTAAAAATAGAGGAAAATAAACAGATTCCCGTTCCGTTCGCCACAGTGGTTTTGCCTTCTCCATAAATTCATCAAGGGGATTGTATGCTTTCAACTGAATAAATTTTTGAACGGAAGACCAGGTTGACAGATATCCATACAAGTCATCCAATGTCCAACTCAACGATATCGTAAAATCAGGAGACGCAATTTCCTCAAATGGAAATTTCAGCGACTGATAATGGTCTTCCACCATTTTCCTCTCGGTATCCCAGTATTCATAGATGATATGATAATAAAAATGATCCAGTAGTTCGTTAAAAGTCTTTGTAAACCGGACGGGGCTGTAGCCAAACGCAGCCAGCACACAGCCATCCTTTGAAACACGATCTACTTCGTGGTAGAACTTGTCAAGGTCAAACCAGTGAATGGCCTGACCAACGGTGATCAGATCAAACGTATGGTTACTAAAATTTGTCTTCTCAGCGCCACAAAGATGATATTGAATATTCTTTTCCTGCCAAGCATTTTCAAGTTGTTTTTTGCTGATATCCGTTGCATGAACATCTCGAAATCTGGTTGCAAGCACCCGGGCAACCTGACCATTGCCCGTTCCGCAGTCCCAGGCGGAATCAAAATTTTTTACCTGCTTGAAAATGAAGTCATAAAGTGCCTTGGGATACACGGGCCGAAAGGCAGCATATTCTTTCGCGTGACCGGAGAACAGGTCTTTGGGCATAATGTGATTTGCCTATGATTTCAACAACAAATCAAGCAGCTCTTTATATAATTTCGCAGCCAGCATGGCAGTAATTCCGGATTGGTCCCTTGTGGGATTAAACTCAACCAGATCGGCACCCACTATATTGCCTTTCACATGTTGAAGAATCGAAATGAGTTCCCGCGATGTAAACCCACCCGGCTCGTGATGTGAAAGACCTGGAGCAAAGGCAGGATCAACCACATCCATATCCAGTGAAAGGTAGACCGGACCATCTAGCTGAAACCTGATATCCGCATTCCAATCCTTCATTTCTATCACCTCAACACCAAATCTCTTCACTTGCTCTTTCTGATGGGTGTTCATTGTGCGAATACCAACCTGCACCAGTCTGGCTGCTAATCCCTCTTCCATTATCCTTGCAAACGGACAGGCATGAGAATACTTGTTACCTTCAAAATTGTCATATAGATCTCCGTGGGCATCCAGATGCAGGATGGTGAGCTTCCCAAATTTTCTCGCAAACGCCTTAACAACCGGATAAGTAACTGAATGATCACCTCCCAGAGAAAGGACTTTATCGGTTTTGCCCAGCAGTTCTGTTATTGCATTTTCAATTGCAGCCACAGCCGCTATCCCAGAAGGCAGCACAAGATCACCTTGATCTATCCAACCTACATCATTCTTAAGGTCAATTAGGCTTTCCGAAAAGTAATTGGCCGAGTCGGAATGATATGCTTCCCGGATTTTTGGAGGAGCCAATGCGGGGCCGCGCATGAATGATGAAAACTCGTCAAATGGAATGCCAACTACTGAAATCATACCGTTATTTTTCTAGCGTAATCTTTTATTCTTTTCCATCCCTTTTTTACTTCGCCCAATGAAGTGTTGCTATTTCCTGAGACAAACCGCAATGTATACTTTTCGCTCAACCTGGTTTGGGTCAATAATATTTTTCCGGTAGCATTGAGGCCCTCCAATAGTTCCGTGTTGATTAAATTGAGCCTGTCCTCGTCATTGACACCCTCGGGACGGTACCGAAAGCACACTAGATTTAATGGAGCGGGAGCCAGCACTTCAAAATCTGTCTCCTGCTCAATCTCCGCCTTCAGCCATTGGCCGATTTGAATATGCTCCTGGATAATCTTGCGAAGACCCTCCACTCCATAGCTTCTTATTACAAACCACAGTTTAAGCGCCCGGAATCTTCTGCCCAAAGGAATACTCCAATCGCGGTAATTATTTACAAGGTGATCCTCAGGGGTCTTCAGATACTCCGGTAAAATGCTAAAGGTCTTGGTCAGGGCCTTTTTGTCTTTCACAAAGTAGGCCGAGCAATCAAAATTCGTGAGCATCCACTTGTGTGGATTGAAAACAAAACTGTCGGCCAACTCCACGCCATTGCTCATCCATCTCATTTCGGGAATCAGCAAGGCTGCCCCCGCATACGATGCATCAATGTGATGCCAGCAGTTGTATTTTTTGCAAATTTCTCCGATGGCCCGAACCGGATCAACAGCTGTTGAGCTGGTTGTGCCAACGGTAGATACAACGCACAACGGGGACAAGCCAGCTTTAATGTCTTGCTGGATTGCTGTCTCCAATGCCTGTGGTTTCATGGCGTAATTTTCGTCTACCTCGACTTTTACAAGGTTGTCAATACCGAAGCCGGCAATCTTGGCACCTTTATCCACAGAAGAGTGCGCTTGCGAAGAGGTATATATCCTGAATTTTTTGCTACCTGAAAATCCTTTTTGGTTAATCGCGTAGGAAGTATGTACTTCTCTTGCGGTCAGCAGCGAAACCAAAGTTGCCGATGAACTGCTGTCCTGAATGACTCCGGTGAAAACAGCGGGTAGCCCCAACATATCTCTAACCCATTCCAGCATTCGCTCTTCCAGTTCCTCGGCCGATGGCGAGGTGAGCCAAATCATGCACTGCGCACCCATAGTGGATGAAAGCATTTCAGCCAGTATCGATGGACCACTGGCTCCGGACGGGAAGTAGGCAAAGAACTGCGGATGTTGCCAGTGCGTCATCCCAGGGAGAATAATTTTTTCAAAATCAGAAAAAATCGATTTGAAGGATTCCCCATCTACCGGTGGCGACTGGGGAAGCATAGTTTTGATATCACCTGGCTTAAGGTCAGGTTTCACTGGATAGCTGTTTACATTATCCATGTAGTCAGCCATCCAATCCACCAGTTCATGGGCCGATTTTCGAAATTCAGAAGAATTCATGTTAACCTATGTTCTAAATCTTCTAAAAATACGACTGTAGCGTCACTGTGCCAATTCACGGGTTGCTGGAGTTCCAGAAGGCTGACCAGCAACCAACTCCTAGCTATTGAAAAAGCAAGGTGACACTACCTGGAAAATTGAACCATATAAGTTGGTAGGTGGATTTATAGTGGCCCCGGCAGGAATCGAACCTGCCCGCCCGTACCGAACGGGCACACATCATTTATCCAAATCAGCTTCGATTTAAGGAATAAGTTTAATTTGCAACACATCATTCGGTACGTTCGGGCGGGCATCTTCAGAATCAACCCTTCCTCAAAATTTTTCCCAGAAATCTCCGGCCTGCGGCTGACTTGAAATATTTCTCCCGAACAATGGCTTCTTCACGGCTGGGAAACTTTTCAAAATACACGACTTCAAAAGGAATATATTTCCTGATGGAGATCGTTTTTCCAGAGTTATGTTGATGAAGGCGTTTAACAAGGTCCTCACAATGGCCCTTGTAGTAAAAATCGAACGCTTGGCTCCTAATTACGTAGGCATAAAAAATTGTAGCCCCGGCAGGAATCGAACCTGCCCGCCCGTACCGAACGGACACAAATCATTTATCCAAATCAGCTTCGATTTAAGGAATAAGTTTAATTTGCAACACATC
>CAZZNH010000007.1:0-23114 GCA_964655635.1 uncultured Ohtaekwangia sp. | reverse complement strand
GGCTCCTAATTACGTAGGCATAAAAAATTGTAGCCCCGGCAGGAATCGAACCTGCATCTTCAGAATCGGAATCTGAAATTCTATCCATTGAAATACGGAGCCTGGCCATTTTTGGGCAATAGCGGGTATCGCCCGAAAATGTGGACAAATTTAAGGATTCTCCTGAAATTCCATGATTTCATAAATTTTTTGGTGAAAATCATTTTCGATCAAATCACCGTTGAAAACCAGATCTGCTCAGCAGGAAGTCCCGTGAAAAGCACGGCCACACCACACGGTAAATTCAAAAATCGAACAGCTACTAAACTCAAAAGTAGGTTTTTTCCACGATCATCACTTCAACAATAAATCATCGATTAAAGCGTCCATGGCACGATTATGACGCCAATCTCTTCTCTTCAACTTCTCAATTCATATAAAGATGAACCTGCGATGATGATCAATGTTGCAATAAATTATTTTTAATAATCATGTTTTCAATCACATCACGATCAATAAAAAAAATAAATAAGCAACGGAAAAAATTGCCGAATGCGCAGTTGCGCTCAGCAAACTAATCATCATATTTTTTGGTTTTTATACATTTAGTTGCGAATTTCAAAATGTATTAGATAAATAAGTTTAATTAAAACACAAAAAGCTATGGCAAAAAAAGCTAAAAAGGCAGCAAAGAAGAAAGCTGCGAAGAGAAGACCAGCTAAAAAAGCTGCAAAGAAAAAAACAGCTAAGAGAAAGCCCGCAAAGAAGGCTAAGAAAAAGGCTGCGAAGAAAAGAAAGAGATAATTCAAATCTCCTTCAACAAAAAAGGTTAGCAAATTGCTAACCTTTTTTTGTGGAGCCGCTGGGAATTGAACCCAGGTCCAGAGAAGATGAACACGTAGGTTCTACATGCTTAGTTAACTTTGATTGTCGGGAGCAGCAAGGCAGTTAACGACCTCAACTGCTCCTTAGTCACTTGTCTTAGCCACGATTAGTAACCTCACGCAGCGCAGTTCCGGCAAACGACACCGCATATTCACCACTTGCAGAACAAAAGCGATGAGCGATGTTGGCCTCTCCGATCTTATCGGAGATAAACTCATCTAACGTATCGTCAGATTAAGCAGCCAAGGCGTAGTTAGACTCGCCAAGTATGGTTTTAGGACTATCTTTCAAGGCTCTCATCCCATGAGCCTGCATGCTGGCGTACGCACTCACACATCCTGTCAAAACCGGTCGGCCCCAATTTTTAGACAGGTAGAAGCATCTACCTGCTGTCAATGAACGTAAAGACAATACAAAGATACATCCGATTTGGTTTCCATGAACAAAAATTAAATCCTCAGTCGCTTGCCTGCAGCGGAAACGGCTGCCGTGTTAAAAAAACCAACCACTTTTTTGTTCCCTGCGACCGCTGTGATATTCGTGGAAACGTTGGACAAAGGTGTCGCAAATAGCTCTGAAAATCCACCGGGCCTGTCCGTTTGAATGACAACCTGGCTCATAAAATTAAATGCCTCCAGGGTAATCGAATGAATCTCGACATATACAGAGTCTCTGGGCAAATAAGGTGACTTGACCAGATTGTCGTCACCTACATCAAAAGGATTAATTTCATTTCGTATTGGCGTAATGAACGTGACTCCATCAAAATTGCCACCTGCTGAAAAACCGGCATCATAGGCAAGGTTAATCTCGCTGGGTCTGTTGAGTAAAACGCCATTTTTGTAAGCCTTAATCCAATAATTGTCATCAGGTCCTTTAAGGTCGGTCGCCCAAAATTCCGCGATGTAGGAATCCTCTCTGAATGCATTTTTCTCCTCAAAAGTAAATGTTATACTGTCGATTACGGGAACGCGCCTCATGGTAGAGACCGCCTGAAATACGTTGCCATCGTAACGAACCGTCAATTCATAAGATCGGCCAACATCACCAAACACATCACTCCCTGTTGACACGAGCGCATAAGTGCCCTTCTCACCTGCCTTCTCGGCAAACGGGTAAATCTGCCCAAACTCATCAACGACCTCAACCTGCGCTCCGGAGATTCCCCTTGGTGCTTGATTGTCGAAATAGGGCTGCGTCTCGGTTATCTTTATGATTTGTTCTTCTGGTTTATTATTCAACCATGCGTCAATGACGACAACAGGTTCAGCTGGTTCAAGTTCGGGAGCAATTTCATTTTCACAGCCCAACAATAACAGGGCGAACAAAGGCGCGGCCGCTAATGGAATCGGTTTCATCGTTTTAGAATTTAAAATTGTATGAAATAGCTGGCACAAGGCTACCTACAATGGAAAGCTGCACCGCCTTTGAATCAATCAGGGCGCCTTGTGTGACGCGCTGATCTCTTTGAGAAAAATAAATTGAAAATGGATTTTTTCGGCCGTACAGGTTATAGACCGAAAAGACCCAATAGTCCTCCAATTTTCTTTCCTTTCCTCGTCTCATCTTTTTGCCATTGAGCCGAAACGAAACATCCATCCGGTGATAGGTCGGAAGCCTCACATTGTTACGTGAATCGTTGGCGTTATAGGGAATCAATAAATCCTGGATGATAAAACGGGAAGTTGGGAATGTGGTGGGTGCGCCAGAAACCAAAATAAAATCCGAAGACATCGACCACCTCTCGTTCAGGTTGTAGAATCCAGCAACCTTTAAATTGTGTGTTTGATCAAACCTGGTGGGATACCAATTGCCATTGCTAATGCCGTTAACCTTCGACTCTGTGCGCCCCAGCGTATAGCTGATCCAACCGGTTAGCCTTCCGGTCTTTTTTTGAACATAGGTTTCCAAACCGTATGCGCGGCCTTTCCCGGTCAGCAGATCACCTTCAAGAAATCGGTTGATCAGCAAATCAGCACCATCGATATAGTCAACTTGATTTTTTGCACTGCGATGATAAACTTCCCAGGATATCTCGTATTTCTTTTTTGTTCCGATATCCAGGAAATAGCCCAATGTAAACTGATCCGCAATTTCTGGCTTGATTTCGTCCGAGCTTGGTGTCCATACATCAAGCGGGTTGGAAGCAGTGGTGTTGGAAATTAAATGAAGGTATTGTGCCATCCGGTTGTAACTTCCTTTCAAAGAACTTTTGCTACCAACTTTGACCCTGAAAGATGCGCGAGGTTCCCAATTGCTATAATTGACGATGGTTTCGCCACTACTGAACTCCGTGACCGAAATGGGTGTTCGCCTGACTCCGGCTACAGTATCGTTGTACTGATAAACTTTACCGGGTCCAAAAGACTGAAAATGGGAGAACCTTAAACCGTATTCAACCGACAATGCTTCGGTCCATTTTTGACGATTGCCCACATAGAATGCATTCTCAAGATTGTATTTTCGATCAAGGCTTACATCGATGGCCGCTCCATTGGAAACTCCAATGGCGTTGGCCGGCTCAAAGGTGTAGAAGATTGACTCGGCACCAAAATCCAATTCATTATTACCATCAATGAAGTAGGTAAACTGTGGCCTGAGCATAAAATTTGATATCGATGAATCCCAATTAAATTTATCGCGGCTATTTTCTCCAAACTGCAGGCTATAATCATAGTTGCTATAAACAAACGTCACGTTGGAGAACAATCTCTCATTGTACAGGTGGTTCCACCTGAGTGTGCCCGTAGTATTTCCCCAGCTAAATCCTTGCTGCTTATCAAAAAAGAACACATCACGACCAAAGTATCCGGAGGCATAAAGCTTGTTTTTGCGATTGAGCGAATAATTAGCCTTTAGTGTGAGGTCGTAAAAATATAGTTTGCCACCATCCTCCAGCAGCGGAACAAAGGGCCGGGCGAGGACATCCACATAGGATCTGCGGCCCGCCACAATAAAAGATGACTTGTCTTTAACAATAGGTCCTTCGACCGCCAATCGACTGAACAAAGAACCTATTCCCCCGTTGCCTTCCAGTTGTTTACTATTGCCCTCTTTCATTCTCACATCCAGGATGGATGCCAACCTGCCACCATACCTGGAAGGGATCGCCCCTTTATACAACTTCGTGTCTTTTACAGCATCTGGGTTAAAAACTGAAAAGAAACCGAAAAGGTGTGAAGAATTATACACCGGAGCTTCGTCAAGGAGTACCAGGTTTTGACCCACACTTCCGCCCCGCACGTTGAAACCAGACGCACCCTCGCCAACCGTGCTGACTCCGGGCAATAGTAATATACTCCGGAATACATCGGCCTCGCCTAAAAAGGTTGGCACGTTGAGAATGGTACGGATATCGAGTTTGTTGGTGCTCATTTCCAGGTTCTCCACATTGGCCTGCTCCAGATCCCCTTCGATCACGATCTCTTCCAGTTGCTCAAGCTCGGGAACCAACTCTACGTTTGACTCCATGTTGCGATTGAGGGCAAACTCCCTGGAAGAGGAATTGAAACCTACATAGGAATAATTAATTGAGTAGGTACCCGCATTCAGCGTAATCGAATAAAATCCATACACATTGGTAACAACGCCCGTGCTTTTCTCCTTAACATAAACGGTGGCCCCGATCAACGCTTCGCCATTTGAAGCGTCCCGCACATAACCGTTGATGGTAAACTTTCCCTGAGGAAAAGCGACCGTGCCGCACAGTACGAGAAGGATTATGAATGCTTTGACGGAGTTGTTCACTTTGATCTTTTTGTTTGGCCAGCAGTTTCAACAATTAAACCCCGGCATTGTTCAGCAATGGTTGAAGGAATGAATGAGAATTTATGACTTGGTTGCAAAAGAACCCTGTTCCTCCTGAATTCCGATTTTGTCTATGACGAGATAATCCCGCTTCGACAACGACTGCATGGCTACCATTTCAGCCAGGTAACCGGTTAGAAACAATTGCACACCAATAACCACAGCCACAAGTGCCAGATAAAATATCGGCTGGTCTGTAATCTCTCTTTTAAGTGGAATCTTTGAAATGAAAAGTGAATCAATTTTATCGTAAAATATCTTGGCAGTGAAAATAAATCCAAACAGAAACGACACGATGCCGAGGCTGCCAAAAAAATGCATGGGATTTCTTCGGAATTTTCCAACAAACATGATAGACAACAGATCAAGGAATCCCTTCACAAACCGCTCCCACCCAAACTTTGTGATTCCATACTTTCGTTCCCTGTGCTCCACCACCTTCTCACCGATCCTGTTAAACCCTGCCCATTTGGCGATTACGGGAATGTATCGATGCATTTCGCCATACACGCTGATATTCTTTACCACAACAGACTTGTAAGCCTTCAGGCCGCAATTAAAGTCGTGCAACTTGATACCGGACATCACCCTGGTCACGTAGTTAAAAAATTTGGAAGGTATGGTCTTCGAGATGGGGTCGTGTCGCTTTTTCTTCCAGCCCGACACCAGGTCGAAACCCTCCTCATTGACCATCTTGTAGAGGTGCGGAATCTCGTCAGGGCTATCCTGCAAGTCTGCGTCCATCGTGACCACCACTTCTCCGCTGGCCGCTTTAAAGCCCGTGTGCAAGGCAGCGGACTTGCCGAAGTTTCGATTGAATTTAATTCCTTTAAAAGCAGGATTAACCAGGTTTGCTTTTTCCACCTCTCTCCACGTATCGTCCGAGCTGCCATCATCGATAAATAAAACCTCATAAGACAGCCTGGCATCATCCAATACCCGGGCGATCCATTGGCAAAGCTCCGGGATTGATTCTTCCTCATCTTTGGCCGGAATGACAATGGAAATATTTAGTCTGCCTGACATTAAAATTGAGGTTCGGGGTTTTGATTCTTGGTGAAGATCGCGATGATCAGTGCCTCCAGCATGGTAAACATAATACCCATAATAAGCCCAATTGCCCAGAAGAGTTTTCTGGTCCACTCCTGGGAAGTTTCGATGATACTTTCTGGTGTATCCCTGGCAATCATTTCATCCTCCTGCTGAACCATAAACAGTTCGAATGGTCCGTTATCAATAAAATTGGTGTATACATAGGAAAAAATAATGGAGACAACCGAAGAAACCAATGCTATCCAAAAAGCGATTGCCAGGGCCTGGCCGTAGCTCATGAATCCATCGCCCTCATCCTTAAACTTCTTGTGAGCCAGCACGATGCCCACTATTGATACGCCCGCTCCAATCCAATTCCATGGTGATTTAAAAGGGTTCATCGCCATCACTGCCGGAATAAGAAACAACACAATGGATACCACTGCGAGTATGGCGCCATATTGCAAACCGATTTCACGCGTGGTTGGCGCTTTGAACTCAGAAGTTTCTTCCATATTTCTATAGATTAGGTTGCCTTCTCAAAATTACTGATATTATTATGCTTAAAAAAAAACTGATAATAAACGACTGGGTGAAATAACGCGTAGCCAAAAAGCCGGCATCAGCATTTTTTAGAGATTCAATTCCTTCATCGTAAACCTCCTGTCCAATCCGGGCAATGTCATCGGGAGAAAAAGCCTTGACCTGCACGAGTGAAAGATCAATGTATGACTGAACAAACTCCGGTTCCATAATCGAGAAAAAATATATAAAGGCTGATGCAAGGACACTGAAAATCAACGTGACAATGAGCGTGCCGATCATACCCTGCCAAAAATGCAATATGCCTTCCTGATAGTAATCACGAAGTTCTTTAAGTGCAAAGGTGAATATGATGACAAAGAGCAGTATCCGATAATCAAAAAATACGGGAATCAAAAAAGGGTGATGGCCAGTATAGTACAGAATGAGGAGCAGCACAAAACCGAGCACACCTGCCGCCAATCCATACCGAAGTGAAACCTTCAGTAGCGGGGGCCACTTTGAGCCATTAGACATTTAGGAAATACTTTGAATTATTAAAAACCGCTACCGCCCTCCCTGTGATTTCCCTCCCCAGCCACGGAGAGTTTTTTGATTTGGAATAATTTTCTTCTTCCGTGAATTCCCATTTCTCCAAAGGATCAAACAAGGTGAGATTGGCTTTCGCATCCTTTTCAATCACGGGCATCTCTAATTTCAGCAGTGCCCTTGGCGCATGGGTCACTTTCTCAATTAGCAAATGAATATCGATCTCTTTGGCCAGGGATGCGACCTGGGAGGCAAAGGTCTGCAAATTGATCAATCCAAAATCTGCGTGGTCAAATTCCAACACTTTGCTTTCCGTGTCCTGAGGAAGATGGCCGGAGGACAGGACATCGATGGTGCCGTCTTTTAGTCCAGCAATGAGTGCATCCAAATCTGCCTTTTCCCTCAGGGGCGGATTCACTTTGTAATTAGTGTCAAAGCCCTCCAGAAGTGAATCATCCAGCAGGGCCTGATAAGCGGCTATGTCACAACTCACTTTCAGCTTTTTCTTTTTTGCTGCCCTGATCGCCTCAATGGATTTTGCCGAAGATATTTTTGATAAATGAAGCCTGCCTCCTGCGTAATTCAACAAAGCCAGGTCTCTGTTCACGGCCACCTCTTCCGCAATTTTGGGCATTCCCTTCAAGCCAAGTTTTGTGCTGTTGGACCCTTCGTTCATTTGGCCAAACATGTTCAACCAAATATCCTCTGATCGGTTGATTAACAACCCGTCAAACTTCTGGATATACTGCAATGATTTTAACAGAATATCGGTATTCCAAACGGGCTTTAACCCATCGGTGAACGCAAGGGCCCCCGCTGCGTTCAGGTCAATCATCTCAGTAAGTTCCTCGCCCTGATTTTTTAACGTGACCGATCCAAGCGGATATATTTGAACGAGCCTTGTATCATTGGCCTTGGTAATGTAATTGACCTCGTTTTTTGATTGCACATTAGGAACTGTGTTGGGCTGCATTACAATTTCGGTAAAGCCACCGGAAGCGGCTGCTTTAGATGCGGACTCGATGTCCTCTTTGTACTCCAGTCCCGGGTCGCCAATGAAAGTGCCCAAGTCCACCCAGCCGGTAGAGAGTATCATTCCTTCCGCCTCGATAACTTTTTCGGCTGAAAATTTTTTAGATCCTATATCGATGATTTTTCCGTTCTGAATCAGAACATTTTTCTTTTTTTTATGGTGAGAAGAATTGGGGTCACTTATGGTTGCTGACTCAATGAGTATCTTCATTCCTTTGGTATTTTTCCGGGTGCCAGGTGCTTAATTTACCTCAAAAAGCGTATCAATAAAACTTCAGCCAACAGGAAAATCAATGCAAGAATAAGTGCCTGTTTCCACAATGGCGTCCCCAAATATCTCTCTTTTATTTCGTTGCTGAAACTTTCAAGGCTGGCGCTTTGAAACATGGACACATGATCGCCCCCTCCAAAAAGGCGTTGGATATCGCTGGTGCTGAACTGGGTCAAATCGGACTCTTTTTTGTCCAGGTTGATGGCGATCAGGCTAAGGGTGTCCTGGCGATACTGAACACCATAAAATCCGGCATTCATCGAAAATTTGGGCATTTCTAAAAAAAACCGATCGCCCACCCTGCGTTGTGGCGGCACTACTTCCTGGTTTCCTACC
This sequence comes from uncultured Ohtaekwangia sp., assembly GCA_964655635.1. Taxonomy (GTDB): domain Bacteria; phylum Bacteroidota; class Bacteroidia; order Cytophagales; family Cyclobacteriaceae; genus ELB16-189. The sequence goes on along the minus strand of CAZZNH010000007.1, from coordinate 14,701 downwards.
AGCCTGATGGGCTCTTCACCATAGACACTGTCTGCGCGAATGGTGATGAGATCATCAGTCAGTGTGTAATAATGCCTTTGCTCTGATTTTTTGGCCGTTGCGGCCATTCTGTACATCACCGGAACAAAAAGAGCGTGATTATAAAAATTGGTAAAATCGCGCAACAGCGGGCTGGCCATGACAAACCATTTTCCGGTGTTCGAAAGAAATGGCTTAGTGTTTTTGAATTTAAGAATGGCCGAACGATCGGTTCCCCAGTCCAGCACAGGCCTTCCGCCCGGCATTTCCATAGCGGCAGATCGCTCCTCAAAGACATTTTCAAAAAAGGGATTCTGAAAATCAGGCTTGTCCAATTCTGATATATCAGATGCTGGCGCTACGGCCAGGTTCTGAAAAGGCAAAAGCTTGCGGTAGCTGGCGAGATCTGGTTCATCCCCGGGTATAAAAAGTACCCCACCGAAATTGTCCATATTGGCAGCCAGCGTGGCAGCCAGAGATGCGTCTATGGTATTGATTCCGTTAAGTACAATCAAATCGGCCTGACCGATCGATCCGTAATCAACATTATCCGCCTGGTAACCCTTATAGTTAAATAACATACCGTTTCCGAAAACGCGCTGAACGTAAGCGTTCTCCCGGCTATTTCTGATTTCGACTATTCTGATCGTTTCGGTAAAATTCAGGGTGAAGAAAAATTCGTTGTCAAAGCTTACGGGAAAATCAGAAAAACTTATTGTCGCTTCATTCAGTCCGCTCATCCCTGCAGACAAATCAAAGCTTGCTTCGGCAATACTATTTGGCTCAAGATCAAGTGAAGCCGCCCCTGTTTGAATATTGTTGATGACTAATTTTACGTTGAGGCCTTCAGATCGCCTTGAACCGATATTGCGTAACCTGATATTGAGCTTATTCTTTTCTCCACCGATCACGAATGGATTATCAAGGTACACAGTGTCAACAAAAATATTGGAAGACTGACCAAATGCCACCGGCACCAGGTGCCATTGTCCTGAGGAGTCCGCGGAAAATCCGCCATCCAAACCCGAAGTGGATTTTTGAAAATCAGAAATCCAAAAAATATCGGCACCGCCTTTATCCAACCCTAACCTTTTATCGACTTCACTCACCGTGCGCGAGACAGGCGAAAGACGCAATTGTGTGAGCAAATCCAATACCTCGGTTTTGGTTTTGTACGAATTGGAAAAAGGCGCAAAATCGTTGGTCACCAATTTATAACGGGTATCGGGCGGAAACAAATCTGTGATTTCCCTAATAAAGCCAGCCCCGGCATCCAGGGCCCTCGTTTTCTCACCTATTTGTGCCGACATGCTAAACGAATTGTCAAGATAGAGGATAATATTTCGGGCCGCAGAAACCTGTTCTTTGGCCGGCAAGAAGGGTTGGGCAAATGCCAACACAAGAAATAACAAAAAAAGCAGCCTTGACGCGAGGATTAAATATTGTTTCAGTTTTCTCTTCTGAGTGGTTTCTTCCTTAATCTGTTTAAGAAGCCGGTTGTTTGAAAAAAATATCCGGGTTGTTCTGCGAAAATTAAAGAGATGAATGATAATGGGAATAGCAAGAGCAGTAAGTGCCCATAGAAACTGAGGGAAAGCGAAATTCATTAGCGGCAAAAATAGATAAATTACCCATCAATAACGGGGAATTCAAGAATGAGTTCAAATTATTGGATTGGCGGAAACTTAATAAAGGGCCCTCTTCAGGGCGTTCTTCTGATACAGGTTATTCGTTTCTTAACACGTCCACCGGATTTACCATCGCACCTCTGATAGATTGGTAGAGAAGGGTAATCAAGGCGACAGAAATAGTAATTGCCCCCGCTAATATAATCAGTACAGGGCTGACATTGACGCGATAAGCAAATCCCGACAGCCATTGATTCATCGTCACCCAGATTATTGGGATGCCAATCAAAATGGCAATCAATACGAGTTTTAAGAAATCAACGGAAGCCTGATAGATCAAATTGGATATAGACGCACCAAGTACCTTTCTTACACCCATTTCCTTTTTTCTGTTTTCCACCATAAATAAAGTAAGACCAAACAGCCCCAGACATGCAATTACCATGGCAATAGAGGAGAAAATTGTGAAAATAGATTTGAATTTTTGTTCGCTGCCGTACCGTCTTGCAATCTGCTGATCAAGGAATGAATATTCCAGCGGAGTATCCTGCATTACTTTTTTCCAGGCAGTTTCAAGATGAGTCAAACCATCTTTTATTCCAGCCGGCTGAAGCGCTACGGAGATTAAATTATATCGACCTTTTTCCCTTCTCACCAATACGGCATCCACACTTTTCTTCAAGTTCTCAAAATGAAAATCTTTGACCACCCCCACAACATAAGTCGCCCAGTGGCCTTTGCCAAATCGTTTTCCCAGGGCCTCACGGGGCTCCCCCCATCCGAATGTTCTGATAGCAGCTTCATTTACGATTACTGCGCTGGAGTCAGCAGATTGGTCAGTAAAAAATCTTCCTGCGACCAGCTTCATCCCGTACGTGTCTAAATAATTGGCGTCAACTGACATAAGGTATAAGCTGGTGGAAATTTCTTTCCCCTGACTGTCTTCGGTGGTGGTAATGTCGTTTCCCAATCCGGCCCCGAGATTAGAATTTCTGTGAGCACTTACATTTTTTATTTCCGAATGCTGGAGCAATTCATTGCGAAAAACCTCAAAATTATCCCTCACCAATTGATCACTTTGAAAATCAATAATTACCACTGCATCTTTATTAAAACCAAGGTCTTTGGATTGTATAAACGACAATTGATCATTGACAATAAATATGGCTGCAATCAGGGTGACTGAAACTGCAAATTGAAATACCACCAAAGCTTTCCGAAGCCACACTCCGCTGGTGGCAGAGCGAAAATTGCCTTTTAATATTGTAGCAGGCCTGAAGGAGGATATCACCATCGCTGGATATATCCCCGACAGTATACCCGTGAGCAACCCCAGTGTCACTAAAACCAAAATCAATTCCTGGTTCCAAACCAATTCCAATCGGACCCCTGCAATCAATTCAAAGAAGGGCATCATTAAATCAAACAGTCCAACGGATAGAAAAACAGAAGTAAAAGAGATGACCAACGACTCCACAAGATGTTGTGTCACCAGTTGCGCTCTCCCTGCGCCCACTACTTTGCGTAACCCAACCTCCTTGGCTCTGCGGAGAGAGCTTGCTGTGGCCATATTCATGTAGTTGATACATGCGATAATCAATACTATCAATCCAATGGCTGAGAATACAATCACATGGGTAATATTGCCATTAGGCGTATCATATCTTAAGTCCGAATGCAGATGTATATCCCTTAAGGGTTGTAGGCTGTAGGTGTAGGCTACATTTAGTGTGTCCTGCAGTGAGCCTGAGAACCTTTTTACTGTTTCATTTATTTTTTTCTCCGCAACATCAGCCTCCACACCTGGAGCCAACTTGATGTAGGTCCACATCCAGCCGCCAATCCACTGATCATTGTAGCCGTTCCAGTTGAACTTAAGGCTCAAATAGTCAACAGGTATGAGCATATCATAGTTGAATTGAGAATTTTTAGGAGCGTCTGCTACAATTCCGGTTACCACCATGTCGATTTGATTGTTCAATCGCATGATTTTTCCCATTGGATTCTCCTCTCCAAAATATTTCTTAGCTATGCGTTCTGTAAGCACTATATTTTTCGGGTCAGTCAACACTTGATCGGGGTCACCCTGCAGCAAGGTAAAGCCAAAGAATCTGAAAAAATTTGGATCGGTCTCGACAATATTGTCTTCGAAAAAAGTGTTATCCCCTACCGTCACTTTCGTAGACTCTCCCCCAATTCTTACTGCAGACTCGATCTCTGCCAATTCATCGGGCAAGTGATAGCCGAGTGCCGGACCACAAGGGGCCTGAGAAAAGGATTCGCTCTCACTCTTGAAAGTGTTGAACACCCTGTAAATTCTGTCGCTGTTTTGATGAAAATCATCGAAGCTAAGTTCAAAATTGACCCATTGAAAAATGAACAGAAAAGCAGTAATACCCGTGGTAAGGCCAAGGATGTTGAGGAGCGCAATGAGCCTGTTTCGCCAAAAGTTTCTTAACGCTATCTTAAAATAATTTCTAATCATGGCTCACAAGATTTAAATAATAATTACTCACTTCTCAGTGTATCAATCGGGTTTACCGTGGTGGCAGACCATGTTCTCACGAAGACAACCACGGCCGCCAGTATCATTACCATCAGTCCAGGCCAGAGTATGTAATGATAAATGGATTGAATACGGTAGGTAAAATTTTGGAGCCATTCGTTCATCAGGTACCACGCCAAAGGAATGCTGAGAATAAAAGCTATTGATGTTAGTTTAAAAAAGTCGCGCGATAGCATTAACAGCAAGTGACGAATTGGCGCTCCCAAAACTTTTCTGATCCCGATTTCTTTCGTCCTGAACTTCAATTCAAGGCTGGTAATTCCAAACAATCCCAGCAGGCCAATGCTGCTGGCCACGAGCGCGAACAGCATAAATAGCTTGCCAAATTTTCTTTCCTTTTGATAGAGCTGCTCGATAGATTGATCCGCAAACCTAAACTCAAACGGCCGTGTTGGATAGACATTTTCCCATGCCTCCCTTACAATATCTACGGATGATTGTAAATCTCCAGTGAGTCTGACAGCGATTTTCTGATAGAAGTAGGGCATGATTCCCATCACCACAGGCTGCACCTCCTCGCGCAATGAATTGAAATTAAAATCCTGAACCACACCGATTATCTGTCCAACCGTTTCTCCATCACCACCCATATCATACCGTTTTCCAATTGCTTGTTCCGGGGTCCAGTTAAATAATTTAATAAGGCTCTCATTCACAATTACTTTTTCCAGCGTATCCAAAGGTTGGTCAAGCGAGAAATTTCTGCCGGCTAGCAAATTGATTTTGTAGGTATCAAGAAATCCGTGATCTACGCCTGTGGTACTGTAGTTTCTTATTTCAGATCCTTCAAAGCTGGCAACAATCCCATAGATCGGATCCCCGGGGCTTAATTCAGAGATCGTATAGCTGGCGACTTCAGATCGGTTCGAGAGCCTTTCAAAAAAAGCATCTGCCTTGCTATTGACCAATGGATCGCCATGGGTAGGAATTACAATCACCTGCTCGGTACTCAACCCCAGGTCCTTGCCCAGCATGTGCTTCACCTGGGAAAATATCAGAAAAGTGCCACCTACTAAAAGGATAGAAACAGCAAATTGAAAGATCACAATCAATCTCCTGACGCTAAATCTCCCGGGTGCTTCAACGGATATCTTCTTCAAACTTTTAACAGGTGAGTAGCGTGTGAGAAATGCAGTAGGATACAGACCACCCAACACTCCCGCCAACAACGCGATACCCACAAGCGTAGTCGCAGTGGATACATTTAGAATGGAGAGTGAGATCACTTTTCCGGTGAATACATTGAAGTAAGGCAAAGCCAGATCGGCTACGCCTATAGCAAGGAAGAGCGCCAGGAGGTTGATGGCTCCAGACTCACCAAGGAACTGGGTAGCCATTTGCGTCCCCGAAGCACCCATTGCCTTTCGCACGCCCACCTCAGAAATCCGGTGAATAGATTGCGCAGTGGATATATTCATGTAATTAACGCATCCCAACACCATAACCACCAGGCCCACCACTCCGAGAATGGAAAGGACAATGGAGTCGCCTTGTTCTTCCAACTCTCCCCTCAGGGGTTGAAAGTGAATGTCATGCAACGGCTGCAGGAACAAGCCCATATTGGTGCCAAAACGCTCATAATAGACCGGATCAGAATATTTTTTTGCTGCATTCCGGATGTTTTCATCAACCAGTTTGGCATCAGCACCCTGCTCCAATAGAATGTAATTATGAAAATAATGGGAGTACCAGCTTTCAAGCTGATAGGTTCTGACATGCTCCTGCGGGTGACTCACAAGGCTTGCGGCTGAGGCCAACATGTCAAACTTAAAATGAGAATTATCAGGAGGATTTTCAACGATTCCTGTAACTATAAAAGTCATGGACTCATCCACCTGCAGCAATTTGCCGATGATGCGATCGTCAGCCTGGCCAAAGTAACGGAGCGCGGTATTTTCTGTTAGCACCATTGAAAATGGTTTCTCAAGGGCACTCTTTGGGTCACCCACAATGAGCGGGTGTGTAAAAACTGAAAAAAAAGTCACATCAGTAAAAAAGAATTTTTCTTCAAAGACCATTTGATCCTGATAAGCCACTGTTGATGGCAAATGTCTTACCCTTACCACTTCCTCAATTCCCGCAAAAGAAGCCTTCAATGAAAGCGGCATAGCACCGGCTGAGATACAAGTACCCATCCGATTATCTTTAATGCTGCCAAGGGCCAGCCTGTAGATACGTTCACCTTTCAGATGATATTTATCATAACTCAGCTCGTGAAGAATGTACAAAGCAATCAATAGAAAGCACGTAAAGCCGATAACGAGCCCAATCAGGTTGATTGCTGAATACGTTCTGAACCTGACTATATTCCGAATCGCAACTTTGAGATAGTGAATGAGCATTCTTCAGGTGTTTTATTCATTTTTTAATGCATCAACCGGATTGGTGAACGCAGCCCTCACCGATTGAAAACTTATCGTTATTATCGCCACTCCTATGGCAAGACCAGCGGCCACTACAAAGGTGACTGGTGAAATTTGAATCCGGTTGGCGAATTGGTTAAGCCATGAGTTCATCAGCCACCATCCTGTTGGCAGGGCGATCAATACTCCCCACAGCACCAACATCAAAAAATCTTTGGAGAGTAGTCGCACGATGATGCTTTCTGAAGCTCCCAGGACTTTCCTTACACCAATTTCCTTTGTTCTCGTCTCTACAGTGTAGGCCGACAGTCCAAATAATCCCAGGCAGGAGATGAAAAGAGCAATGGCAGCAAAAGTGCTGATCACATTCCCGAGGCGCTTCTCATCCTTATATTGATTGTCGATTTCTTCATCCAAAAAACTAAATTCCAGCGGTACCTCTGGTACAATTTTCTTCCATGCAGTTTGAAGTTCATTACGCAGCGAAGAGAAAGATCCCTTGTTGAGTTTCACAAGTATGTAATTGATATCACTGCCAAACTCAGATCGCGTGGGGGAAAAGCACGTTGGCATAATTTCATTCTTAAGATTGGCCGTGTGAAAGTCTTTCACCACACCCACTACCACACCACGCAGGTCACTAAAGAGCTGGCCGTTTTCTTCCGTGTACAACCGCAACGGCATTCCGATGACGGACTCGTTGGTTTTTCCAAAAAATTTAACAGCCGACTCATTGATTACAAAATTACGATCCGTAAACGCGGGGAACTGGCCCCGCATCAGCGTACCCTTTCCTTTGTCATCAATTTCCCATGAGAATCCACGCCCCGCGATGACAGGTACTTTCATCATATCAAAAAAATTGTAATCCACAGCCTGGTTATAAATCCATGGTCGATCGTTCGGATTATAACCTTCATACTCCACGTTGGGTCCCCATCCTCTTTGGATGCCCGGCTTATTTCTTACACCGGTTACCTCTTTTACGGATGAGAGCGTGCTCAACTGGTTTCGAATCGTTTCATATCGTGTTTGAGCGATCTGTCCTGCGGTGACTATCAGCACTTGTTCCTTATCGAATCCAAGATTGGCATCCTGAAAATACTGCACCTGCAAATAAGAGACCGTGGTGCAAAATATAAGTACGACAGATAAGGCGAATTGAAAGACTACCAACCCTTTTCTGATGTCACCGCTGCCTTGAAGAAAGTGGCTGCTTTTGAGAGCATTCACAGGCTTGAATCCAGATAAATACAATGCCGGATAAAAACCAGATAGAAATGAAGAGATTAAAAGTATAGAAGTCAGCAAGATCCAAACGCTGGCATCCGAAGCAAGGTTAAGCGTTAAATTCCTTTCTAAATGAATACTGAACAGGGGCAACAGTAAATCTGTCAGCAGAAGTGCCAGCGCTACTGCGGCAATGTTCATGAGCAGTGATTCTGAAAAAAATTGATAGACCAACTGCTTTCTCACCGCTCCGATTACCTTTCGCACTCCAATCTCCTTGGCACGCTTTACAGCTCGTGCTGTGGCCAGGTTCATGAAATTGATACAGGCCAAAAGTAGAATAAAAGAGGCCACGGCAAGGAAAATATAAACGGTGGTGATGCTTCCATTTGGGCCCCACTCACCACTCATGTCCGACCGCAAGTGAATATCTGACAATGGCTGCAATTGCGGACGAAACCGGTCTACCTCTTCCGGTGCCCGGTGCTTCTTCATCACTTCAGGCAAGGTTGCATTCATGTGAACTGCCGACTCGCGGGAATCGAGCAGCACATACGTCCACACAGAGGGCCACCAGTGGCTGGTAAACTCGGCCCCTACCGGGTACTCTACAATAGATTTGAACGAGGGCATCCCGGAAACAAAATCAAACTGCATATGGGAATTTTCCGGAGCGTCTTTGACAACCGCAGTGATTTCAAAAAGATAATTGCCAGTGGTGCTCAGTTGCTTTCCTATTGGACTTAACTCTCCAAAATATTTCTTCGCAGCAGATTCTGAGATGATTAATTTAAATGGTTCACTTAGCGAATTGCCTACCTGCCCATCCAATACAGGAAAATCAAAAATGTCAAAGAATCCGCGATCAACGTAGATGAATCCTTCCTCCTTGAAAGTGATCTTTTCGGGTGTAGCGTCATTGTTGGAAATGTAGGTGGATATCCGGTGAACAGACACCACCTGCTCGACCTCTTTATATTCCTCTTGCAGGATGTGTTTGGTGGCACCACCGGTCCACGCCCAATCTTGTCCTTCCGCGAGGTCCTGGTATACCCTGAAAATTTTATCCGACTTGCTATGAAATTTATCGTAACTGCGCTCGTAAGTGACAAACAACAGAATGATGACGCAGCAGGTGAGCCCGATGGATAAGCCACCGACATTGAGCAGGGAGTATCCTTTTTGCCTCCAAAAACTTCTCCAGGCTATTTTAAAATAATTTCTGATCATAATTACATTGTCGAATCTACTCGTGTCTTAAACTATTTGCAGGATTCATGATGGCTGACTTGATCGATTGATAACTAACGGTGACGAAGGCAATGCCTACTGCCATTATTCCCGACCACAGGAATACGCGATATCCAAATTCAACGTGGTAAGCAAAGCCACTTAACCATTGATTGACAAGGTACCAGGAAATCGGAACGGCTATTGTGAATGCGATTAACACGAGTGCTATGAATCCGATTGAAGCAGATGAGAACAGTTGTATAACCGAGGCACCAAAAATTTTTCGGATGCCAAACTCTTTGGTGCGCTGCTCCAGGGAAAAAGACGCGAGACCAAAAAGTCCAAGACAGGAAATAAAAATAGCCAACCCCGAAAAGTACTTGAACAGTATTCCGGTTTGCTCTTCCGCCCTGTAAAGGTCATTGAAATCAGCATCGAGAAAAGTGTATACAAACTCGCGCTCTGGGTTGAACTTCTTCCATATTTGCTCCAGGGTCGCCAATTTTTCCTTGGGGTCTCCTTCCTGCAGCCGCACCATGGTGTAGCTGAGATTGTCGGAATCGCTCCCAATAAACATCACGAGGGGTTCGATCTTTTGATGTATAGACTTAAAATGAAAATCTTCCACAACCCCAATGATTGTGCTTGGGGCACCAGGTCCGGCCTGAACGGATTGTCCAATCGGGTTATCAAATCCCATTATTCGCTGCGCTTCGGTATTGATGATGATGGACAAGGAATCACTACCATATTCCCTTGAAAAGCTTCGCCCGCTGAGCATTTTCATCCCCATGGTTTCCACATAGTCATAGTCGACTTGCTGATAGTGAATCAAAATTATATCATCATCATTTTTTCCCTGCCAATCCAAGCCGGATGTTGAGTTCTCGACATACAATGGGTGCTGATCAGACGCAGCGACATTTACAATCTCGGAATTGGACAGCAGTTCATCCTTAAACGATTCATAACTTTGGCTCACCCTGGGGATTTTGACTACATTTTCTTTAACATATCCCAAATTCTTCTCGCGGATAAACTCAATTTGAGAATAGACGATAATGGTTCCAACAATCATCGTAATGGACACGCAAAACTGAACCACAACAAGTAATTTCCTAAAGAAAGCTCCACTACCCACTTTTATGTTACTTGATTTAAGTACGCTCGCAGGCTGGAAGGCGGACAGAAATACCGCAGGGTAGCTGCCTGCCAACAATCCCGTCAATAACGCAAATCCAATAAGGTATGACCACAAATCAATATTCGACCAAAACGAAAAAGACAAATCTTTTCCCGATAGCAGGTTGAACTGTGGCAAAAGCAGGTCAACCAGCAATATGGATAGCATCATTGCGATTATTGTGGTTAAGATCGATTCACTTAAAAACTGGAATACGAGCTGCGTCCTTGTCGCTCCAATCGTTTTGCGCAAACCCACCTCCTTCGCTCTTTTTGCAGAGCGTGCGGTTGCCAAATTCATAAAGTTGATACACGCGATCAGAAGTATGCATATAGCGACCACCAAAAAAATAGAAACATATTGGCTATTTCCCTTTCCACCTACATCAGCAGTAAAATGAACTTTCCCAAGGTGAATGTCAGTCAACGGCTGAAGGTAAATGTCGGTGACCGACCCGTCCCGGTTCTTTCTGATGTGATCAATAATTTGCTCATTGAGATGGGCAACTGAAGCACCCGCCCTGACGAGCACATACGTATAGAGCGTATTACTTTGCCACTGAGTCGCCAGCTCGGGCCGGGTAGATGTTAAACCATGAAACGGTACCAAAAAGTCGAATTGAAGGTGGGAGTTACCGGGAGGGTTTTTAATGACAGCCCCTACCCTGGCTTCACGTTCACCGTTCACATTGATCATTTTTCCAATCGGATTTTCCGTTCCGAAATATTTTTGAGCCAATTTCTGGGTGAGGACAAGGCCATCAATTTGAGCAAGCGCCTCGTTTGGATTTCCACTCAATACCTGAAAAGAAAAAATATCGAAGAATGACGAATCGACAAATGCGCCACGTTCACGAAATTGCTGTTCTTCGTTTTTTAAGACCAAATTGATAAACCAAAATCGCGTGGCTTTTTCCACCCCAGCATACTCCTGAGCGAGCGAAGGCCCCAACGGCACGGGTGTAACGGCAACGGGAAATACAGGTTGGCCCGCGTAATACTGGTTCTCCACCACGCGATAAATCCTGTCTGCATTTGTGTGAAAACGATCGTAGCTAAATTCATCAACTACAAACAGCATGATTAGAATCACACTGGTCAGTCCAATCATGAGGCCGAACAAATTAACCAGCGAGTAAAACTTTTGCCGCGCAAATTTTCTAATGGAAACGGTAATGTAGTTTTTGATCATCATTTGGTCTGGGGGCCATATTTGAAGACGGAAAAATGCAATGGCAGTGCCAGGATTGAATTTAGCCCCAAGAGCTTGGATTTACCATCGAATGGAGGCACTGTCCACCCGAAGTGCCCAATGTTAGGCCCCGAGATGTCCATGAATGGACATTTTATATGGGTTTGAATGACTCAATAATTACTTTTAGTGCCGTATGGCCAGTTCGAACGCAAAAATATTGATAGTCGATGATGATGAGGTGGTGTTGCTCTCCATCCGATTGCTGTTGGAGCAGCATTACAATGAGGTGCACGTTAGCAACAACCCCAACCGCATTCAAGCGCTGGTTGACCAGCACAGCTACGATGTTATTCTACTCGACATGAATTTTCGGCAAGGGGATACGTCCAGTACCGAAGGCTTGTACTGGATGCGATTCATGCTAAAAAATTATCCGGAGACACAGGTGGTCCTGATGACCGCTTATGGTGAAATACAATTAGCGGTAGAAGCCATCAAAGAGGGTGCCCTTGACTTTATGGTGAAGCCATGGGAGAATGAGAAGTTGCTGACCACAGTGGCCAATGCCATCGCCCTCAGCCATGAAAGGCGAAAAGTCAGGCTGCTCAAGTCGAAGCAAAAAGTAATCACTTCGTCAATAGATAGCCAATTCCCAACGGTAGTCGGGGTCTCCACAGCGATAAAAGAAGTGCTGCAGGCGGTAGACAAGGTAAGTTCCACCGATGCCGATGTGCTCATTCTGGGAGAAAATGGAACCGGTAAAGAGGTCATTGCGCGAACCATCCATCGGAAATCCAATCGGGCCGATGAGGTTTTTATCTCCATTGATCTGGGTTCTCTCAGCGAACTGCTTTTTGAAAGCGAACTCTTTGGCCACAAGAAAGGGGCCTTCACAGATGCGAAAGAGGATAGAATTGGCAGGATCGAAGCCGCACACGGAGGCACGCTCTTCCTGGATGAAATAGGCAACCTTTTGCCTTCGTTGCAGTCGAAACTGCTCACCTTCCTTCAAACGCGTCAGATCACCAAAGTCGGTACCAATCACCCGGTCGACATTGACGTGAGAATTATTTGCGCAACAAATTGCAACATCCCCAAACTCGTTGCCGAAAATAAATTCAGGGAAGATTTGTATTACAGGATCAATACCGTAGAGATTCATGTTCCCCCGCTCAGAGAGCGGCCAACGGACATAGCTCCTCTTGCTGATCATTATTTAAAACAATTCTGCAACAGGTACCAGAAAAAGATAGTCGGCCTGGATGGCACAGTAATACGCCATTTGGCATCCTATAAGTGGCCCGGAAACATCCGTGAACTACAGCATGCCATCGAGCGCGCAGTGATCATGAATGAGCAAGGCGAACTCAGAGCGGCCGATTTTCAATTCTTGACCGCAGATAATAATACCCATGCTGCATTTGACAGCTACAACCTGGAGGCAGTAGAGGCATGGGCTATCAAAAATGCCATTAAAAAGCATAACGGCAACATCAGTCATGCCGCAAAGGAGTTAGGGTTGTCGCGAGGAGCCTTGTATAGACGAATGGATCGATATGGTATTTAAAAATTTCAGAATCAATATCGTTCTTCGCGTGTTACTCTTTGTGGTAATCAGTGGGGCCCTGGTGATATGTCTTTACAATGAACTCTACCTGAGAAGCATCTATGTGACAATCGCCCTGATCATTGCAATGCTGGAATTTATCAGATACGTTGATAAGACCAATCGGGACTTTAGCTCCTTTTTATCTGCGCTGTCGCAAAACGATTTTACGACCACCTATGCAGAAAAGGGCAAAGGAACTTCCTTTAATAATTTATACAGTACCTTCAATAAAATCACCTCTAAATTCCGAACGATAAGTGAGGAAAAAGAAGTCCAATATATTTTCCTTTCGCTCCTGGTTGAGCATGTTCGCGTGGGCATCATTAGCATTGATGAGCATGGAAATATTCTGCTGATCAACCACTCCATGAAAAACTACCTGACGGGCACGTTGGTTAGAAATATTGGCGAACTGCCTGCGGCTGACCGAGAACTGGTCAATGTATTTCGAACCATCAAAGTGGGTGAGAATAAGTTAGTCAAGGCATTGGTCAATTCGCAAATCGTTCCGCTGACCATTCACGCGACCGAGTTAAAACTGAAAGATGAATATGTCAAACTAATTTCAGTTCAAAACATACACAACGAACTCGAAGCCAATGAGCTTGAAGCATGGCAAAAGCTCATTCGTGTATTGACGCATGAGATTATGAATTCGGTGTCACCCATTATCTCTTTAAGCTCTACTTTGCATCAACTGGTCGCTTCGAAGAGCGCCAAGGCAGCGTTCGAGGCGAAAGATCATGAAATCCTTCAAAAAGGACTTGAGGCGATCAAGTTGAGAAGCCACGGACTTCAACATTTTGCCGATGCCTATCGCAGCCTCACGCGCATTCCGCAGCCTCAGTTTAGAAAAATAAAAGTGTCCCAAATTCTCGACCGACTAAAGACGTTGTTCACCGAGGAGTTGGACAACCGTGGCATCAAGTTGGCCATCAATGGAAACGAGCAAATTGAGCTACTTGCTGATCCGGAATTGTTGGAGCAGGTTTTGATCAATATTTTAAGAAATGCGATTGACGCTGTGGAACAGAGGGAGAATGGTGAGATTATCATTGAGGTTCAATCCACTTCCACCTCGAACACGTCCATTCAAATAAGAGACAACGGAACCGGGATACCGGCCGATAGAATGGATAAAATCTTTATTCCATTTTTCACTACAAAAAAATCGGGGTCAGGAATCGGATTGGCATTATCGAAGCAGATTATTCAACTGCACAGCGGCCAAATTACAATCGATTCATTAGAAGGAACCGGCACGACAGTTCATTTGACCTTATAAAAAAAGCCCGCACTTTTCAGTAACGGGCTTTTTTCAGATAAAATAGCGATGATTACCCTTGCTGCTTGCCACCAAGCATCACCAGGTCGTTTACGTTAATTTCGGTAAAGAATTTCTTCTCTCCCTTGTCCGTCTCGTAAACACGGTGAACCAACTTGCCTTCCACGGCAACTTCCTGGCCTTTTTTGAGGAATTTTTCCGCTACACCGGCAAGCTTGCCCCAAATAACAATATTATGCCATTGGGTGTCCTCTATTTTTTCTCCCTTCTGGTTCTTGTACGTGTCCGTGGTGGCAATGGAAAAAGCAGCTTTCTTCTTGTCACCGAAGGATTTCACTTCCGGATCTTTGCCCAAACGACCGATCAACTGCACGCTGTTTCTTAAACTTTTC
>CAZZNH010000006.1:0-292050 GCA_964655635.1 uncultured Ohtaekwangia sp. | reverse complement strand
AATAGATATCTTCCCTTTTTGCTCAATCCGATTCTGAATGTTCAGGTAACTTCAAAGAAAAGTGCGTGTAGGTCCATTCGCCAGAAGCTGTCTATTCTTCCACACCAGAACAAATTCAGAGAATAGAATCTACAGCGCGCAGGAGATAAGTAAATACTTACTTGAAATGGTTGCCAACGCCTGTGTATGTGGCGTGTGCCACCCTACATAGGTACGTACCAAAGTAGCGCTTTTTGTGTTTCGTTCAAATAGCTAAAAACTTAGCGAAGGGCCTGGCGCGATAGAAGCGGCCTCGTCTGCTCGAGGCCATCGGAGCCAGGGGCTCCGGGAAGTCATCCGGATGGCGCGACAACTGCAAAACGCAAAAAGCAGCGGTAAGACCTACGCTCTTTCAGATACGCACTGAAGCACATGACACATACACTGTGTTGGCGGCAGTTTTACTTCGAAGATAATAATGAATTGAAACACTATTCAGGATTCTATTGTTGAGACTGTCTCTCACTAGTTGAAAAGAAATTCCTTGACTGTTTATGTTGTATTCTAAACTGTCGGCAGAAACAAAGTCATGACTTTGAAGCGATCCCAGATAGCCTATAATGTTAGGATTCTTAGATCCAATAAATATCTCGTTAGTTAATATTACCTTCATATCCTTGGCATCATCCAAGGAAATCCAATCCAAAGTTAATGCCGTTGAGTCAAGTCCAGCGTACTCAAAATCGATTGATTTGTAGGTCAAATTCCTAACAAAAGCAGATTCACTCAATTCTTCACCAGTTTGTAAATCAAATCCATCTGAAATACGAACTGACAACTTGGGTGTCACATCGGTATTCGTAATCCTTTTTAGTGTTTCAATGTCAGTCTGATCTAAGAGTATTGAGTCCTCGTTTAGTACTATACCCTTTCCGGGCAATAAAATTATCTGGTCAGTGTCACCACATGACCAAATCGAAATTGATATTAATAGTATTATTAGCTTGACTACTCGTTCCATAAAATTGCCGCCAACGTTTGAGTTTATGCAGTTGCGGGATTAGGAGGGCTTAGCAATGAAGCGCAGCGGAATGCTAAGACCGACCTGCTGCAAAATTGTCCCCCGTGACCGAACTGCATTTGAAACATACATTTAAATTTAACACTACACCCCGCAATTGCATAAACTTTTTGTTGGCAGTAGTAGGGCCCTTCGCCACACTTCATTCGTAGCCTTGTCTTTTTGACCCAGTTAATATTACTCCGAACTTCATTTGTCAGTCGTGCGGTGGGGCATTTTTGAAACCGACACTGTCCGAAGGTGGAAGCTCTTTTGCAAGCTTTGGCTGTGCGAGAGATTGTGCGGCTTGCAAATGTGCTTACACCTTGCACTGTATTTCATCTTAACCTTTTAGTTTGTCCACTGTTTAAACTTTTTTGTCCGGTATTTAAGCTGTTTAGTAACTCTATTGGATTGTTTAACAAATTAGGATTCTGGTCATAAAATATTGTCTCGTCCGTAGTCAAGAGTCGCGTGATTACTTGTTGCTCACCACTTTCATTGGTCGTCTTGATAATTACCAATGAACCCATTTTTGTCGCGAAGTGTGGAACGTTTTGAACCGCTGTCAGCAAGGCTGCTGCCGCCTCTGCGTTATTTTTATTTACCTCAGATTGATGTTTCTCTATCTGCTGTAGTTCAATAGCTTTCTTTGTTTTATCAAAAAGCTCTTTTGCTTCTTTGCTTCTAAATACGTTACGGATTTTATACCAAATGTTCTCCTTAAACCACGAACCTTGCCTTAACTTCCCTTCATCTAAAATTTCAAACCCGGCAGACTCGAAGAAATTTTTCGAGGCTTCAAAGACATTCTCGGCCACAGAATAGTTGTCAGTATCAACGTAAATGTGTCCACTAAAACTCAAAGCTGAATTTTGTAGAATTTGCCCAAGGTCGTTGGGGTCGAATGAAACTGCCCAACTCCATTTTCCAAAACCATCGTGTTGATTTACTGCTCTGCACCATTCGTCCAAGTACGAGCGTTTTGTTTTGTTTTGCTCATTGTCTTGTCCCTTTGTTTCAATTATTAAGTTCTCACCGGTTTTAAGTTTGACTAAGAAGTCTGGGAAGAATCTTCTCACTACTCCTTGATGGTTGTAGTAAACTACAAAATTCAGGTGGTCATTCTTTACGAAGGACTGAACAACATTTGATTCATCTATTGTTTTAGCTTCAAGATATTCCCACTTACTATCAACTACAATGAAGTTAATATGCGTTCTTGAAAATGGTTCACATGGTTTGCTCGTCCACCATGTTCTTATATCTGATGTTGAGCGGATTGGATTCTCTTTGTCAAAAACAGGCATTAATGCATCCGTGTTTACTGACCTAATTTCATTCCAAATATGCTGAACGACTTTATTCATGTTCAGCATTATTAATATTCGCTTTCTCGATTCATCCTGATTGAAAAGTGGATTTTTAATTACAATCTTCTCTGAATAAATGAATCTATCGATAATTTCAATAAGCTGAATTAAAAAAGCCTCCTTGCTTCCCTTCCAATCGGGTCTTTTCTCAGAATTATATATTGATGAGGCAATTTTGAATATTATTGTTTGTAAGCGTAAACGCTCTGCGATTTCTTTGAGGTCAATTTCTGAAAGCGCTGCGGGATTTGGTTTACCGGCAATTATTGCCGCCAACTCTGCTTCAGTTATCGAATCGTAAGGGTCAAGCTCAAGCGGTTTTACTTTGGCTAAGTTTAAAGCTAATTGTGGTTTGTAAACGTGGTCAATACGTAAAACATTAGGGAACGTAATTTCATGTTCGATTTTCTCTCTTACTGGTTTAATTTCTGTTTTTGGTTTTGGCGGTGGGGGTGGTGGCCCATCTTCACCACCTTCATGAGGTAGGAAAGTAAACGGAACTCCAAAGATATTTACATATTCAGCTTCGAATAAACCATCTTCCGAAACATCGTATGAGGTTCTTCTAAGTCCACGGCCTACAACTTGCTCGCAAAGTAATTGACTTGAAAATGCTCTTAAACCCATTATATGGGTCACCGTTTTTGCGTCCCAACCTTCGCTTAGCATTCCTACAGAAATGACATTCTGTATCTGCTCACCAGGTTCGCCAATTTTACCAACTGTATCAACTGTTCTCCTTAGCAACTCTGCTTGTTGCTTTTTAGTTAGCTTCTTTTCTTTTGGTGCATCTTCAGTTTCATCCTCAGTCTCTTCAACTTCGGTTATCTCAATCTCTTCAGTTTCGGCTTCTGCCTTTTGTAAGATGCTACTATCGATTTGTAACGTTTTTTCGACAATACCTAAGTCACCGAGTCCTGCTGCTGAAAGTAAAAAGCTGTCTGTAATAAATGAGTATTTAATACGTGCGGATGTGTAGGTTGTATTAGCAACCGTTATCATTACAGGTGGTACCGTGTAGCCTACTGCTTCCCATTCATCTTTTGTGGCTTTCCAATCTTTGCCAAGAAGTAAGTATGCATTTTTAATCAAGTCAGGCAATGGAACAGTTTCATCCACTTTCTGATTAATGTCGTCCTTAACAGTCTCGTCCATGTAAATATGGTAAAGACGTGACCGTAACTCTTTGTCGACATTGCCATCATCACGAATTACTACTCGTGGAGTTTTTACTAATCCTGCTTCAATTGCATCGTTAAGGCCAAAGTCGGAAACTATCCAAGGGAATAATGCTTCTTCACTTGCCTTTTTGCCGCTCGGAGCAAATGGTGTTGCAGATAAATCAAAACAACGCAAAATTCCACGCGCTCTATTTATTCTATCTAATCCACCAACCCAAACTGTACTTTCTTCAATATCTTCTTTTTTAACACCCTTTATTTTGCTTTCGGGTGCAACTCGCCAAGCATGATGAGCTTCATCGTTTATCACGATTAAATTCGAAGCATTTGCCATGTCACCTAGAACCTCCTTTACATAGGCTTCATCACTCTTTGCACCACGTTTGTCTACAGTTTTTTTCTTAGCAAGTTTTTCCTCGGTTTGCCATGCAAGAGCGTGCCAGTTAATTATTTTAATTCTTCCTTGGCGTAAAGAGTCCATCAATCCAGAAGGAACAATGTTAAATTCTTCATAGTAGTTTTGTGTATCGCTTGGATTGAGAACCGATAAACGATTTCGAACTGTTAAGCCAGGTGCGACTACTAAAACGTTTTTAGAAAAGCGATTATCCTTGCTATTAGCAACTTTATTCAAAATATTCCATGCAACGAGCATACTCATTACAATGGTCTTTCCTGACCCGGTAGCCATTTTATTGCACCAACGGGTGAATTCACCTCCATCACTTGGAATCTCAATTCCTGTTTTGTCGGCTTCTGGTGCTTCTGTCAACCATATTAAAGTTTCAATCGCTTCAAGTTGACAAAAGAAGAATCTCCTGTCTTTACGTTCTTCAGGGTCTTGCCAATGATGCAAAAGGCGTTTAGTGATTCCAGTAACTCCGGGGTATCCGTCTTCACGCCATTTCTTAATGCGAGGCCGAATGGTGTTCACTAAATCTATTTCAATGAAAATTCCGGGGTCGTCAAAAGATTTGGAAGTTTCACTTGCTACAACATATCCGGCTGGTCTTCGACCTTGCTGTAATAAGAATTCTCTACTGTCTCTGATATATTCCCAATATTGTTGTGGTTCAACATATGGTGAATTAATTATCAGTTTGTCTATTTTCTTCATTTAATTAGTCAATTGCAGTGACATCCTCAACATCATTCAATGAGATACCATCTCCTTGTGGTCGTTCAGGATTATAGATAACTATTTTAGGTGGAGATGCCTTTCTCCCGGGGCCACCTAAGTAGGCTTCTTGTGCATCATGTCCTGGGTATGCATTACCCTGTGCTAATGTGATAACTCGAGTTGTGCCATCATTAAATGTTACTATAACCGTCTGTCCTGCATCAAATTCTTTATTATTGAAGTCCTCTAATGTCATAGTCGAATAATTTTTAGTGATTCAATTCCTCTCGCATCAATAATCTTTACGCCTACATTCTTGCCAGGAGTAAATGGTAAAGAAACTGTTCCTCCGTATGCTATGATTTTTTCTTCATCTATTTCAGCTTTAAGATTCTTTGCTAGAGTTGTCCATCCATCTTTTGCTCCTGCCATTGGAAAAAAGACTTGCGATGGAAAAAGACTTCTTCCATCATAGTTATGGTCGAGCATCCACATAGCAATGTCACCCTTACCACCACTATCAACAGTTCCCGTCTTAGGATTATAGTAATCAAATCCGAGAACTTCCACAGTGTATTTACCTTTATCTTCTCCTGTTTCTATCTCTTTAATCTTTACATCAGGTTGGCCAATTAGCCAAAAGCTTTCATTGCTGCTTCGTTTCTTTTTTAAATCATCTGTCAATAGGTCGGCATTCATTTGAGCTTCCAAAAGCGTTATACCCGGCCAATTAGTTTCTTCTATGTCCTTTCGAGCTTCAGGGTCAAACTGAAACGCACAGAATAACACTATCTCAACTTTAGGTCTCAATGTTCTTGCTTCTTCTAAAGCTAATTCAACAGTCCGCTGCTCCAAGGGTGCGTGCTCTGGACCAAAACAAACAACAACTCTTTTTGGATTGCTTTCTTTAGTCTCGGCTTCAGCCTGTAAGAACCTAGTTCCTGTTAAGGTTTCAACTCTAGTGAATTCAATCAGCTTTCCACCTTTTGCTCTAACACCAGCTCTAAAAAGTTCTTGCTTCCATTCGTCTTGACGAAGAGTCTCACCACTTCTCGAAATTGAAGTATCTGCTTCAGTAGTTGAATCAGCTTCAACATCTTCAAACGACTTTGCTACAGGTGAAGGAACAGCCTCAACCGTAAAAGGACCAGTTACTCTTGTCCTTTTTGAATCCTTTAATGGTTGGTCGTAAAGTGTTTCTTGGGGTGCAGGTTCATTGTTTGCAATACTACCTAAAGTAATATGCGGTACAGTTCTGTATTTAAAACCGCTTCCAACTCCCTCGTGAGGATGAGCTAATTCGAAATATTCAAAATTTGATGTCATTAATCTTTGCTTCGCAATTGCAATTGCAATGCGAGAAGTGTCACATGTTATCCATCTTCTTCCCCATTGTTCAGCAACATAGGCGGTTGTTCCGCTTCCACAAGTAATATCTAACACCAAGTCACCAGGGTCTGTAGCCATCAGAACGCATCTTTGAATTACTGTATCAAGAGTTTGAACAACATACTTGATATCCTTTGGCCCCGACATATCAAACCACAAGGAGGTTAATGGTGTCACCGGATAATCTTCATGAAAAAGCTTGTAATATAAATTGTCACCGGCAGCAAAAATTCTTCCCATTTGTATCAGTCTGTGCATTCCCTCCTCAGTTGTTGACCAACAACCATTTTTCGGAGGGTGGAAGGTTTTACCTTCGAATTTTACTGGATAATCCATTTTTTCTGAGTAGCCTGAAGGCCTTGGTAGTACTGCTCTAAATACCCGTGAGTTTTTAGGCAGTAACAAATGATTATTATGTTCTTCTTCAGTCAATTTTCTAACTGACTTGTCTTCCAATTCAAGCCAAGTCCAATTTGGAACACCTTCAACAGATTGATTAAGAAATAACTGGTGATACTTTAGTTTTTTTATATCCTTTGCATATAAGACCAGATAATCATTCATTCGCTCAATTAGCTTAGCCCCAAAAGGCATTGTCTTCTTTCTAAAGGGTATGATTGTTATGAAGTTCTTAGAGTCAAAAACTTCATCCATTATAACTCTGAGCAAATGAATGTTTTCATCACTTATTTGTAAATAAAAAATTCCAGTATCTGATAATAGCTGATGCGCTAATTTCATCCTATCTCTGATGTACGTGAGATAACTATGTATTCCTAATTCCCAAGTGTCTCTAAAAGCTTTGAGCATTTCAGGCTCGGTAGTAACGTCTCCATCATTACCATCTTTTACGTCTCGCTTGTTAATAAATGGCATGAAATTACTTCCATACTTAATTCCATAAGGAGGGTCAAAAAATACCATCTGGACTTTTCCGGTCATTCCTTCTTTTTCTAACAAACTATTCATTACTAGCAAACTGTCACCGGCAATAAGTCTGTTACTCCAGTTTTCCTTATGCTTGTAAAATTCAATAGCTTCTCTTAGCGGTTTCTTTTGAGTTTCAAACAGACTCATTTGAGATGGAGCTTCCTCTTCCTTCTTTACTGTCTCGATTATTCGTCTTGGGTCTATTCGTTCGTGTACATGTAAACTCACTGTAGGCACATCAAAACTTGTATGTTCAGCTTTTCCTGCCCACTGAAGTTGTGGGTCAAGGTGTGGGTCGTATTGGTAAGTCTTCTTTTTGAAACCTCCGTTGTCAGTATGTGCGTCAACAAGACCAACAGGTGGGTTATTCAATCTCTCCTTGTCCTTATGTTCGTATTGTTCAATCGGCTTTTGTGAAGCTTCCTTTTTCGGTTTACGTCCTTTTGCCATCAGTTTTCTTTATTAAACTGTTAAAATACACAAAAAATGAAGTTTTAAGGTCTTGGCGGGTGGGCAAATTGGCTCTTTTGCTTGCTTTGGTGTCGCGCGGGAATGTGCGGCAAGCAAATGTGCCAATGCGCGTGGACACTCTTTATTTATAATGCGAAGGGTCGGCCGTATTATTTTTTAGTCTGTCCCACTTTTTAATTTTTTCAAAGTTCAAGTTGTCTGCGAAGCCGTTCACTTGTCCACGTGGGAAATCTTTGTTAGACAATTTGTCGTCCGCTTTTTTTGAAACACAAATTTGTCCGGGCCCTATTACTGCCAACATCCGAATAACAGCATTGCTGTTATTTGCATCATGGCGATATGCAATCTAAAGGATTTTCAATGTTCCTAAAAGTGTTTACCGCTACGTGAGCGTAAATTTCGGTAGTTCTGCTACTGGTATGTCCAAGTAATGATTGAATATACCGCAAATCAGTACCGCGTTCCAGCAGGTGGGTAGCAAAACTATGCCGTAGCGTGTGCGGTGTAACTTTTTTCTTGATTTTGGCCTGTCGCGCGGCCCTGTAGACTATCATTCTGACGCTGCTACTGCTGTAGGCCTCGCCAGGTGCCCCCTCAAAGAGGTAAACCTTAGGATTGTAGATACGATAGTATTGCCTAAGATCATGCAGTAGGGTTTCGCTGAGAAGGGTATACCTGTCTTTCTTGCCCTTTCCCTGGTTTATTTTGATCAACATCCTTTTGCTATCAATGTCAGCGATTTTGAGGCTGAGTAGCTCGTTTCTGCGCAAACCGGCTGAGTAGAGTAGTTCGACAATACACCGGTGCTTAATATTTTGGGTTTTACTAATCAGATCGAGTACTTCGGACTTGTCCAGCACTGTCGGGAGCGTCTCTTTCTTTTGGGGTCTTTCAATACTGTAGAAGCGATTGGGCATGCCGGCTACCACCTCGTAGTAAAATTTAATTGCGTTGATGGCCTGGTTTAAATATGAATCGGATACGCCAGTTTGGGCCAGTTGCTGAATGTATTGGCGAATGTCCTCCTCGCTCAGTTGCATGGGTTCTGTATTGTCTTCGTAATGATTCAGGAACCGCTCGAATAGTTGAATGTAGGTGCGTGCGGTGTTGAGGGAGTATTTTCTTACTTCCAATTTGGCGAAATACGCTTCCGGGCACCTGCGGTAGTTTTTTGGTAACGGCCGTGTTCTAAAGTGGTCCACGGAGAGGTTTTCAGTATCGTGGTTTCGCAGTCTGCTATTGGGGTAAAAGTGGCTTCCATTGATCCAGGCCACGCCCCTGAACTTGTCAAAGATCAGATCGAGGTTTGTTGGCGTGTTGGGAAGGCAAACCATTTCATATTTTTCAGCCCACCTGGGATTGGGAAGCTCTTTGATCAAGGACTGGATGACCTTGTTGGGATAGAATTTAAGGCCAATCATTTTTTGCTCATCAATGAAAAGGTGTTTGAGCGTAATTTTTGGTTTGTGATTAATCATGGGGAAAAAGAGCGAATGTTTTTTTTGACTAGCAAAAATACTCGTTGAATTATCCGTATAATTACACGGATAACTCTATAGCGCCAGTCAATTATGGCCGATGATGAATCTGAAGGGCAGGAGAGATCCTGCCGGGAGTGTGGCAAACCATTAAGTGGTAGGGTAGATCAAAAATTCTGCTCTGAATATTGCAGGTCTGCCTATCATTATGAGCAAGCCCGAAACAAGAAAAATTCCTTTTATAGTGAGGTCGACAAACAACTCAAAAAGAATAGACGTATCCTGCGGGATTACAACAAGGCGGGAAAAGCAACTGTAAGAAGCAACATACTGCATGGGGAGGGATTTTCCCCAAAATACTTTACACACTATTGGAAGAATCAGAAAGGGCAGGTTTATCTATTCTGTTATGAGTACGGTTTTCTGAAGCTCAACGAAAATGGCAAAGAAAAATACGTGTTGGTGACCTGGCAGGATTATATGGTGAAAAAATAGGTATATCTACCACCTGCCTAGTGGCACCCAAAGCATACACAAATTGCGCACACAGCTATTTCTTCCAATTCTCTATTCTCAAACCCTTAATTGATTGGTAGTGCTTTTCGTTGTTTGTGACAAGCGTCAGGTCATTCTCAATGGCAATTCCAGCAATTAATATATCGGAGGTTCCTATCGTAATACCTGCTTGCCTAAGTTCAGCATATTTATCACCTGATATTTTAGCCGACTCTTCCGACAAGTGAATAATTGTATTGTTGTTGACAAACTCCTCAAATCCATGGAGCTGCTTCTCAGCTTTCTTGAATTTCAACCCACCAAGGATTTCGTAATAGGAAATTATAGAAATGTTTATTTGATCAAATTCTTTCAGGTATTCATGGAATCGTTCAACTACTTTTGTGTCACCTCTGAAATAGAAGGAGAGGATGTCTGTATCAACTAAAGCCTCAGTCACAGTATTTAGTTAATTTGACGGTCGTTGGTTCTATGGAGATGAAGTTTGTCCGTCAGATCAGTGAATATCTCATCACCTAAATCTTTCCATGTACCTGCCAATTTTAACGTTTTGTCTTTGGATTTGAATTTGTTCTCAATTTTGTTCAATAATTCATTTATTTCAGACAGCTTATCCGTGGATAACTGCTGAATCTTTCTTATCAGGCTATTTCTCAGTTTATTTTTCACATTCATGTACCAAAAATACTAAAAATCGTACCCACTTTGTACAAAGTTGACTATCCGTAAAAAAAACGATGTAGACCGGGGGAGATATGATAATCGACTAATACAGCGAATAATTTACACTACACCACCTCAAAAACATCTGCCGAAGCCCGTTTCATATATTCTTCATAATCAAAGGGTACATCGCCACCATTCAGCAAACATCCATCGGGTATGGTGGGATAAATTTCCTCGTAGGTTTTTACCAAATTCATAAACACCCTGCGGTAGATATGCGTGCGATTAATTTGCTCCAGCTTATCAAGCCCCGATGCGCCCATGAGTTCCACAAAACTTTCCACGGTATTTTTTTGGTAATTGGCTACGCGCACTTTTTTATCTTCCACCACCAGGCCTTTTGTAAAATAGGGATCTTGTGTGGCCACCCCCGTGGGACATGTATTTTTATTGCACTCCAGTGCCTGTATACAACCCAACGCCATCATCATGGCGCGCGCACAGTTGCAGGTATCGGCACCCAATGCCATGGCGCGCAGCATATGAAAGCCTGTTAGAATTTTGCCGGAGGCTTCGATGCGCATCTCATCGCGAATGCCAAATCCGCGGAGTGCATTGTCGACAAAAGCCAACGCGTCCAGCAACGGCATGCCCACAGAATTGGTAAACTCGGGTGGCGCAGCGCCCGTGCCGCCTTCACCACCATCCACGGTGATAAAATCCGGGTAACTGTTGAGTTGAACCATCGCTTTGCAAATGGACAGGAATTCACTTTTTCTTCCGATGCACAGTTTGAAGCCAATAGGTTTGCCGCCCGAAAGTTCGCGCAGTTTTTTGATGAAGTTGATCAGTTCGATGGGAGTAGAGAATGCACTGTGGTAGGGGGGAGAGAAAACGGTGGTGCCGGGTTTCACCAATCGTATGGCCGCGATCTCGGGTGTATTTTTTTTGCCGGGCAAAATTCCACCGTGACCGGGTTTGGCACCCTGCGACAATTTTATCTCGATCATTTTTACCTGGGGCTTGGTGGCGTTTACGCGAAACGCATCGTCTGAAAATTTTCCGTCTTCGGTGCGTGCACCAAAATAGCCAGTACCAATTTGCCATACGATGTCACCTCCCGGTTGCAGGTGATAGGGACTCAACCCACCCTCACCGGTGTTGTGGGCAAATCCACCGATCTTGGCACCTTCGTTCAGGGCGAGGATAGCATTTTTGCTCAGCGACCCAAAGCTCATGGCGGAGATATTGAGCACGCTCATGTCGTACGGCAGTTTGCAATCCCTGCCACCATACCTCACGCGCGGATGGTGATTCATGGAATGAAAATCTTTGGGCGCAATGGAATGGGTAGTCCACTCGTAACCTTCGGCATACACATTGAGTTGGGTTCCAAAAGGAATGGTGTCAATTTGTTTTTTTGCCCGTTGATAAATCACAGAGCGCTCGTTCCGGTTGATAGGGGCACCGTCTGTGTCCGACTCTACAAAGTATTGTTGAATTTTTGGTCGCAAATCTTCAAATACGTAACGCAGCCTTCCGGCCAGGGGGAAGTTTCGTTTCAAAGACTGTCTTTTTTGGATCATATCGACCACGCCCATATAAATAAGGGGTGCTACGAGGATAAAAAGAAGCAAGGCGTCAATCCAGAAATAGGCCCATACAATGATGGCAGCTGAAATGAGGACAGAACTCAGGATGAAGATTCTTCTCGCATTCATAAGGTTACGGCTTAGACAGGTGTAGACAAATATAACAATTCTGCACACTGGCCAACAATGGAATTGTTGACAATAAAAGCCGTGATTTAAGCTACTTTCATCTCCATAATACCGCGGTTCTTATGGATTTTCAGTTCGAAAAATTGCGTGATAAATGAATTCATCCTGCCCTCGGCCAGGTGTGCTTTTCGGTTGGTGGGAAGGAAGACGGTGAGATCCATGACCGCAAACAGAAACTGATGTTGCGCGCAGAAGGTTGTTGTCCAACTTTGAAAAGTTTTACTCCACTCTTCCTTGTAGCGTTCAATGTGGTCGGCCCCGTCCCAGAGAAATTCCAGTTGATTGTCGCCATACTTGTAGCGGTACACTGCGGCCATGTTTTGATAGAAGGGATGCAGTTGCTTGAGGTTCCTTGGTTTGTAGTTGACTATCTTTTTGCTCAATTCATCCATGATCAGCAGGGGGTTGTGCCGTACCATATATTCCTCCTTTACTTTTTCAATCAGGGACAGGAGCAAATGGTCTTGCAAGGAAAGCTGGGCTTCTTCGAGGAGATAATTTTTGTCCAGGGGAAAAAATTTGCGGATCACGCTGGAACGATGGTTTCACAAAATTAACAAATTCTTTGAAAACCAGCCTGTTGGCTAATTGAAAATGGTGTCCGGAGCCCGTACGAGGGTGGTGGGATATTTAATTCGCAGGTTGGCGCTGATGTTGATACGGAAGTGATCCAGGTTTTCGACAGTGGCAGGGTAGTAGTATCCACGGAGTTCCACCGTGTTGAAGATCAGGTTTTCGTTCCTTGACCGAAGCCCCAAGGAATAACCCTGAAAAAATTGTCCGTCAAGGATGCGTTGGTTGCGTTGAGCGAGGAAGGCAAAATCGAATTGGGGGACAATGGCAAAATTAAATCCAAGCAATTTCCAATCCGTAAACACCAGCGCCTGTATTCGCGCCCGCAGCCTGGAATCTCCCATGAGGCTGTCCGGCCTGAAGCCGCCAATGCCGTTGTTGTTATTGATATCAAGGGGAATTTTGATGTTGCGTTTTACAAATCTGCTAAAGCCCAATTCCACCGAATGGCGGATCTTGTAAGTCTTCAAGTCATAGACTCGGGTGAAATACGAGGCGGTTGTATTGATCATCATGTCTTCCGCTTCGCTGTTTCTGAAATATCCCCCGATGGCTGCGTCAAGTGATATGATGTTGCCATGATTGGTGAAAGAACGCTGGACGGCACCACCTATATAGGGGCGGGTAAGTCCAAATTGTTTTTCCCACCCCGCTGTCGCGGAAACCGAATATCCGTAGGGAACATCCTCCGTCCTGCCAAAACCAAAAACGTATTTGGTTTTATAAAAGTCCTGGCGGAACAACGTTAACTTGGCGAGCGCCAGCAGCCGGTTTGCATACAACAGGTTTTCCCGAGGGTTTAGCGCGATGTCAGGGAGTCTGATAAAATGCTGGTCCAACACGCGGGCGGAAAGAAACCTCCGGTGTCTGTTTTCCCTGCCGTTTCGTTGGGCACGGTTTTCACCATACGTAAAACCCGCCCAATAGTCCTGAATGCTGTAGGCGTACCGCGCAAAAAGTGAATCCGGTTTTACGAATACATTGTCGGACCAGTTGCGGCTCAATTCAACACCACCGGCCCATCGCGCATAGGGCATAAACAAGGGGCGATCCAATCGCAGGAAGAAGGCATTTTCGTTTTCGTTTCCAAGTCCGCGGGCATTGTCTATTCGGGTGTAGCCAACGGTGCCGTCAACAAAACTTCCACCGATGGAGTTTTGGGTGGCTGAATATTCGGCACCGAATTGCGGCCGCCTGTCAGAATCATAAAGCCCAGTATAGGCAAACCGAAGTCCCGTTCCCAGAAAGTTCGCTTCCTGAAACAGCCAGTTTAACCTGGTGGTACTCCGTGGATCAAGCGATGCACCCAGGCTGAAAACATCCCGTGTCATCACCAGCAGGTCAACGGAGTCCGATTCGTCATTGTCCTGGATGACAAAAATCCTGGAGTCCTTGATGAAGTTGAGGTCCCGCAAGTAACGCTCGTTGTCTGCCAGCCGGAATGGATTCAGTGGTTGCCCCTCTTTAATGAAGAGATTGTTTTTGATCACCCGCTCGCGCGTATCAGTGTGCAGGGCTTCACCGATTTGAGTGACTTTGTTGCGGAAAACTTTGGTGGTGTCCAGAATGGTCCTGCTCAAATGAATCGGTTGTATGGTAATGCGCCTGATAATCTTACCAGCGTAGGGCATGAAGGCGTCCTCACTTTTAAAATTGAAGACTGTATCCGCTTCTGGTTTCCGAACGATGGATTTAATGGCCTTTTCCGTCACCTCATTTTCTTTAATCCGGTTAAGAATCCCCTGATTCGGTATGGAATCGTTTTTCTGCCCACAAAGAGAAAATGAAATTATGGAAATAAACAAAATGACAGATAGTCGCACCACCCTTCAAAAATAAAAACCCTATGCCGAAACGAACGACATAGGGTAAAATTATGACTTAATATTATAAATAACGGCTATCGGCCTGCGGAGGCGTTCAGTATCGGCCCAAAGAAAATGGCATTCATCAACAGCTTATTGGTACCAAACCAAAATGCACGAAAGGCAAGATTTTCGGTAAAGCCGATCACCCGTCCCTGACCCAATGGGGACACACCGATGGCGGATGCATTTTTTACTTTCTCATAATTCTTTTTTGAAATGTAGCCGCTCATTAAGGGGCTGCTTCCATAAGTCATGGGATTGGAGTAGACGCCCTTTGATTTTTCCATATAAAAATTATTGGATTTGAACATGGGCATCTTTGTATTATAATAACCGTAAAGCAATGGGTTAGTGAGATCAACGCTGGCCTCAAAGATGGCTCCGCTGGTTACCTGCGCACCGCGGTCTTCATCGATGTATTCGTAAGGGCGTGGCCTGGCCGCCTCCTTGCTTTCGTCATCTTTTTTCATTTCGAATTTACCAAGCCCGGTCGTATTCAACCAGCTGACCGCATCTTCAAGTCCGATAAGCACACCACCCTGTTGAACCCATGATTTCAAATTTTCTTTGGCGCTTTCGCTAATGCCCGAATACCTGCCGGGCGGGATGATAATGGTATTGTATTTACTTAACCTGGCATTGTTAAAAACTGAAACAGGGATCATCGTGACGGGAATATGAAAACGCTGGTCCAGCAAATGCCAAATTTCTCCCGCATCGGTAGGCGAGATGCCGCCATCCATCAACACGGCAATCTCCGGTTTTCTGAGCACATCGAAGGTTCTGCTTCCCAGACTCACTCCCTTATAATCGAGCCCGGTGTCGAAGCCATAGACATCAATTCCATCCTGTGCTGCTATTTCGCGCACGTATACACCAATTTGATCCGGAGAGAGATTTTGGTTTTCCAAAGGAACCATCAGCGATCCCCGATCGAATTTTTTTCCAGAAGGGTGGTAAAATATTTCATTGGATACTTTGACGCGGATGCCATGGCTCACCAGCCGGTACATCGCACGGGGCGCATAGTATCCAAATGATTCAAAAGCATAGGCGAAGGTTGCCTTGTCGTTGGTTATTTGTCCCACAGGTATTTTTGTATTCTTCAATCTTTCGCCCAGCGCAGGTACGGACTTTAATTCATCGTACTCAAGACCAAACGCCAGTGGGAAAGTCCAACTGGAGATGTCGTAGAACAGGCTATCTTCAAAGGTTGTTCGCTTTTCGAACATGGATTTGATCAATCTGTACTGGGGTTGGTTCAAGGGAATCACATAGCTCGCTCCCGCCTCGTAGCTGCGACCGTTCAGCGTTTGCGTGGAAGTCATCGGATAAACCTGAATGTCCTGGCGTCCGGCCATTTCAGCCAAGTGAAATGCGCTTGCCTTATTTTTGTTTGACCCGAACACGATTGCCTTGACGGGATCCTTGGCGGCTTCCGCCATGGCATTTTTGTAAAAATCGCGTTGGAAATCGAGGATCTCAGTACGCATTTCGTTGGCGCCCTGCAATGAGCTGAGCATGGAGGTAAAATGATTTCGAATGGTGAAGGGAAAACGCAGAATTCCGTTTTCACTTTCCTGCGCGTGACCGCGCGAACTGGCCTGCTCGAACAGGATACCGATACACCCCTGCACATCGGGATATGTTGAACCCTTTCCATAGTAATAATCATCGTATCCCTCCTGGGTAAAATACAATGACCCGATTTTGTCGAGGGCCTTTGCATGATATTCGCCCAGTTTTTTAGTGAGCTCCTGGTTTTTCTTTGGCGTCAGGGGGTGAACCCTTGCCGGCTCGCCTGGCATGAAGAAAAACGTGGCGTCAGTTCCCTGCTCGTGGTGGTCGGTCAATAAATTGGGTTTCCACTCGTGAAATTTTTTGATGCGCGCCTGTGATTCCGGCAACTGACTGGGCAACCAGTCGCGATTCAGGTCAAACCAATAATGGTTGGTACGGCCGCCCGGCCATGCCTCGTTGTGCTCCATGTCGTAGCTGTCCGGAGATACCAGTTGGCTTTTGTGGGAATTGGCCCAGGTGGAAAAACGCTGTAGTCCGTCAGGATTGAAACTGGGGTCAAAAAGAATAATGGTGTTGTCGAGGTATTTTTCTATTTCCGGACCCTGGGCTGCTGCCAGGTGATACGCCATCACCAATCCGGCATTGGCACCGCTGGGTTCATTGCCATGAATACTACAACCCAGGTAATAGACGAGCGGCATTTGAGATACATTGAGGTTGGCGGATTTAGAAGGATCACTTAATTGAACATGTTGTTGTCTGATCGCCTCGATGTTTTGCAGATTTCGGGGAGAGGTGATCGTGAGCAACAGCAGCGGCCTTGCTTCATACGTATAACCGGTCACTTCGAGAGATACCCTGTCGGAGGCGGCATCGAGGGCCTTCATGTAATTCACAAGCCTGTCGTGCGATATATGCCATTCGCCCACCTCGTGGCCAATCACTGATTGGGGCGTTGGGATTGCTGCGTTGTAGGCCACGCCTTCCGGCAAATAGTATGACAAGTCGACCTGTGCGAAGGAGGATGCGGTGGTGAACAACAGTACAATCGATAAGGTAACAAGAGACTTCATAGGTAAATTGATTGAGGTAATTATTTTGGCAATACCGAGGCCGGGATACTGACCGGGTTGGTATTTCACGTTCACAACATAGCAAATCTTTATCAAGCGCTTTCACATAATTATATCGTTGGTTTCCAGAAAAAATGAAGATTGGCCGCTTTGGCGTTTTTTCATAAGAAGCCATCCAGCCGGTATTTGTTTATGATGTAAGCTGAAATTTGGCCGCTTTCTATTTTCCATCAATATGTGTACTTTCAATACATGGGTTCAGGCTTTTTTCCAAGGAGTCTCGTTGCGATCGCCATTGTATTGATTGTTTCGTGCGACCGGCCTGTTGTGAAACAAACAACTGTTTTAGAACCTGTACAATTTGACCTCAGCCAGATAAAGCAACGCGGATACCTGATCGCCCTGGTCGACAATAACTCCATGAGCTATTTCTATTACAAGGGTGGGCCCATGGGATATGAGTACGAACTGCTGACCCGGCTTTGCAAGTACCTGAAAGTTGACCTCCGAATCAGGGTCATCAGCAGTATAGATGATGCCATCGAAATGCTCAACCGGGGTAATGGAGACATCATCGCATTTCCATTTACCATTACTACGGAAAGAAAAAAGGTCGTTCAATTCACCCGCACCCATTTTAATACCAGTCAGGTGCTCGTACAGCGCAAACCGGAAAACTGGCGCGACAATCCTCACCTTGCTGAAAAGAAGATGTTAAGGAATCCGGCAGAATTAATCGGAAAAAATGTTTATGTGAAATATGGGTCGTCCTTCAAGGATCGGCTGCAAAATTTGTCGCAGGAAATAGGTGGAGATATCAACATCATCGAAGACAGTGCCAGCGCTGAAACGGAGTCCCTCATACGCAGGGTGGCATGGGGAGAAATTGACTACACGGTGACGGATCAGATGATCGCGCTGGTGAACAGGGCCTACTATCCGGACCTCGACATTGAAACGAAGATCAGCCTGCCGCAGCGCATCGCCTGGGCGGTGAGAAAAAATTCAGGGGAACTTCTTACGGGCATCAATGCCTGGCTTGGGGAAGTGAAAAAAGACGGCACCTTCAGGGTAATCTACAACCGGTATTTCAACAGCCCCCGCACATCCGCCAGCAGGAAGAAAAGCGACTTTTCATCCCTGGGTGGGAATAAGATTTCTGTGTATGACGATGAAATCAAACAAAAAGCGGAGGAGTTGGGCTGGGATTGGCGCCTGTTGGCCTCCATGATTTATCAGGAATCCACTTTTTCACCCACTGCGGAGTCGTGGGCCGGAGCGAAGGGGCTTATGCAACTCATGCCGGCTACAGGCAAATATTATGGAGCAGAAAATCTTTTCGATCCCCACCAGAATATTAGAGCGGGTGTCAATTTTCTGAAATTTTTGGACAGACAATGGAGCAAAACCATTGACGATAAAAACGAGCGGGTAAAATTTATGATGGCCTCCTACAATGTAGGATTGTCCCATGTATTGGATGGAAGGAATTTAACAAAAAAGTATGGTGGTGATGCCACCAAATGGGATGGACAAGTGGAGGTGTCGTTGCTCAACAAGTCAAACCCGAAATTCTATCGCGATCCGGTGGTGAAGGCGGGCTACTGCCGGTGTGAGGAGCCGGTGAGTTATGTAAAGGAAGTGTTGCACCGGTTTGAGGAATATCAACGGTACATTAAGTAGCCTGCAGTTCTCCCAGCCGGTTTATGATTTGTTTGAAATCCAGTTGCTCCCAATTGGATTTTATACCTGGCCTCTTCATCACTTCGTCCATTACGATGCGTTGGCGTTTGCCATTGGCCTGTGCCTCGGAATAACGCATATTTTCGTGGAAGGTAACCATCGAATAAAGCGGAATCCACTCGGACGGATAAAGGTCATGGAGTTTTGATTCAATCTTTTTGCGCAGCAGAAATTCTTCATCCGCCACCAGGTCCCTCATTTCAATAAAATTGTCGAGGGCCAATTGGGCAATGGCATCGTTGTCCGGTTTGCGCAACTCCTGAAATTCGGAAATGGCTTTCCGCCAATCATCCTGGTGCTTGTCCAACAACTGGTTAAGTACAAAACAGTCTTCAAAACCTGCGTTCATACCCTGTCCATAAAAGGGTACGATCCCGTGTGCAGCATCTCCGATGAGCAAGGTGTCGTTGGTTATCCAGGGATAGCAACGGACTGTGACGAGCGAAGAAGTGGCATTGTCTCTGAAGTCTTCCTGGAGGGTGGGCATCAAGGGAATGGTATCGGCAAAATAGGTCCGGAAAAAATCATTGATGGCTTCTTTGCTTTTCAGGTTCTTGAAAGACTGGTCTCCCTCGAAGGGTAAAAACAAGGTACAGGTAAAGGTGGCATCCGGATTCGGCAAGGCAATGAGCATGAAACTTTCTCGCGGCCAAATGTGGAGAGAGTGTTTCTGAATCTGAAAGGTGCCAGTTTCCGAAGGCGGTATCCTCAGCTCCTTATAACCGTGCTCCAGTTCATCCAGGGTCGTGGTGGTCAGGGATTTTGTTTCCATCGCATTCCGGACTGCTGAGAAAGCACCGTCTGCTCCGACAATGGCGTCAAACTTTCTGACCATATGTGTGCCATAGGTTTGAAATTTAATTTCAGTTTTTTCAAAGTCAACATCCTCGCACCTGTATTCATAAAAAAAATGAACACCTTGTTTTTCGGCCTCGTCCATCAGCATCATGTTGAGGCCGCTGCGCGACACAGAGTTAATAAATTGTCCTTCTTTACCGTACGATTGGAAGGTCAGGTCGCCTTTGAGGTTGTGAATCATCCGGCCATGCATGGGGATGGCTACCTTTTTCATGGGCTGGGCAAGGCCGATATACTCCAATGCCCTGATTCCACGGTTGCTTAGGGCCAGGTTGATGGATCGCCCCCCATCCAAAACATGCTTTCGCATATTCGCCCGCCTTTCAAACACCGTTACCTGATAGCCCCTTTTTATTAAATAGATGGAAAGCAGCGAACCCACCAGCCCGGCACCTACGATAGCGATATGTTTACTTTTCGATTCCATCTTAATTCAATTGAAGTCAACCATGGTTCTTGGTCAGTACTTGTATTATTTTTTCGTTAACAATCACATTCTTTGATTCAATTTCAAATTCTGGAGTTTCAAGCGGTATACCGAGATACTCAAAAGCTTTTACTTTATCGCATATTTGCCATGGTGATTTTTCCAGGTACTCATTGTAAGAGGAATATTTCCAGCCTTCCAGTTTGTCGCACAATCCTGCTTTAACAGGATTTTGATGGATATAGTGAAAGCAAGTGATGGCATGATTATAAGTTAATTCGATGGCTTTGAATTTAGCTTGAAACAAAGGGCCTACTTTTCCCTCCTGAATATTAATCGCCCTGGTGAATGAACTTTGCAAAGTGCCTATCTTCCGTGATAGAATTTGCATTTGACCTGAGTTATTTAGTCTAATTGCTTCTTCACCGGTGTAAATGAGTAGATGAAAATGATTTGGCATTAGGCAGTACGATATCAAACTGCAATGGGCAGAAACTAATTTATTCAACTTTAGCAAAAAGAATTTATAATTATCTTCTTTTGGAAAAATAATTTGTTTGTTAACGCCCCGATTATAAATGTGATAAAATGTCTGGTTCGAAAAGTGCATACACCTAGTCGTCTGACCACTTAAGAGCCTTATATTGATTCATTTCTGTTTCGATCCCGCGTACCATTTCAAAATTAACTAATTGGCTATTGAGTGGTCTGACGACTAGGTTTCGAATTGGCTTAGAGCGGTCT
Organism: uncultured Ohtaekwangia sp.; assembly: GCA_964655635.1. Taxonomy (GTDB): domain Bacteria; phylum Bacteroidota; class Bacteroidia; order Cytophagales; family Cyclobacteriaceae; genus ELB16-189. Next base: position 271,299 of record CAZZNH010000006.1, on the reverse strand, counting down.
GACGACTGGGGTTAAAGCAAAGACGAAAACGTCCCGGCAAACTTGAACACATCTTCATAAGAATTATACAATGGCACAGGAGCCGCGCGAATCACGTCAGGTTCGCGCCAGTCCGTCAGTATTCCATTGCCTGACAACGCATTGAATATTTTCTTCCCGTTCTTTTTCATCAGGATGGAAAGTTGACAGCCGCGTGCATGAACATCTTCCGGGGTAATGATGGTAAAATATTTTTGTGCCGGATCAACATCCTTCAACAAGTGATATAGATATCCCGTGAGCTGAACGCTTTTTAATCTGAGTTTATGCATGCCCACCTCTTCAAATATTTTCAGCGAAGCGAGATGGCTGGCACCTGCCAGCACGGGCACGTTGGAGAGTTGCCAGCCGTCCGCACCGTCCATGGGTTTGAATCCTTTCTTCATTTGAAACCGCACTTTTTCCTCGTGACCCCACCATCCGGCAAGGCGTGGTAGCTCAGCGTTTTGCTTATGCCTTTCGTGTACAAAAGCTCCAGCGATACCACCGGGCCCGGAGTTCAGGTATTTGTAGCTGCACCAAACTGCAAAGTCAACGTTATCTTTATGAAGTTGCAGGGGCACATTGCCAATGGCGTGCGCCAGGTCAAATCCCACAAACGCTCCCGCACGATGACCGGCTTCCGTTATTTTTTTGATATCAAAAAACTGGCCGGTATAGTATTGCACACCTGGTAATAAAACCAATGCCACCTTGCTTCCATGTTCATCGATGGAATTGATGATGTCTTCGGTGCGAAGCACGAATTCCCCGGGCCTTGGTTTCAGCTCAACCAGTGCCGAATCAGGATCGAAGCCATGAAACTTGATTTGTGACTCCACCGCGTATTGGTCCGATGAAAAAGCACCGGCTTCCATAACAATCTTAAACCGATCTTTGGTGGGTTTATAAAAAGATGCCATCATCAGGTGAAGATTGACGGTGAGCTGATTCATGGCGACCACTTCCATGGGTTTTGCGCCCACCAAACCCGCCAGGGCCTTCTTGCTAAACTTATGGTAGTACAGCCACGGCCTGCGTCCATCAAAGTGACCTTCTACAGCCAATGACGCCCAATCTTCCAATTCCTCATTAACAAATTTTTTTGTCTCTCTTGGCTGAAGGCCTAGTGAATTTCCGACCAGGTAAACAGCAGGCTTTCCTTTGTGGGATGGGATGATGAATTTTTTCCTGCAGGGAGCCACCGGGTCAAGGCGATCCATTCTTTTGGCAAACGCGAGTGAATTTTCAAAAATCATGGGCTACAAGATAACAGGTACAATCAACAAAAAGACTAAAGACATTGCTGAAAATAAATGTTAAAAAAGTTGCAGTTGGTCGGATATGGCGCCTTCGTGCTTTAGCAACCATGTTTTGTTGTCCAATCCGCCACCGTATCCCACCAGGCTTCCATCCTTTCCGATCACGCGATGACAGGGAATAACTATGGCAATTGGATTTTGGCCATTCATCTGGGCCACCGCCCTGATGGATTTACTATCACCAACTTGCCGGGCTTGCTGACTGTAGCTTATTGTCCTGCCATACGGAATTTCCAGCAGGGCATCCCAAACTTTTTTCTGAAAGTCGTTGCCGTGCGGTGCCAGGGGGACGGTGAAAAATTTTCTGCTTCCGTTAAAATATTCTGTGAGTTCGGAGACACACTGCTCGATAACGGGGGTAATATGTTCGGGCCCTTTTTCTCTTTTGTTGAAATGAATGGTGGTGATGAACTCATCGCGCGATCGGATGAGCAGTTCACCCACCGGTGAGTCAAGGTAGGCGACTCCTTCCACGTCCCTTCAAACAAACCTTGGGTCCGCCTCCATCACCGTTCCACACTTTGAGCAAGTGCGTGCCTCCTTTGAACTGTAATATTCCTTGAAGCGAGGAAGAAAATCTTTTTCAATATTGGTGAGGTGAAATTTATATTCTTTAAGCGGGTTGTTGCATTTTTCGCAAAACCACATCAGCCCATCGTTTTCGTTGTTGGTCCGCTTGCATTCGATGACAAGCCCGACTGAGTTGGCGGGGCGACTTGGCTGATGAGGAACCCTGGCCGGCAGCAAAAACATTTCACCTTCCTTGATGGGAATCTCTACCGCTTTGCCTTCTTCCTGAATGGTTACCTTGATATCTCCTTCGAGCTGATAAAAAAGCTCTTCCGTCTCATTGTAGTGATAGTCTTTTCTCGCATTGGGCCCGCCTACGATCATGACGATATAATCACCGGCATCAGCGTAGAGATTTTTATTGCCCACCGGTGGCTTGAGCAGATCGCGGTTGTCACTGATCCACTTTTTGAGATTGAAAGGTCTGCGGATTGCCATGGCTTCAATTAATTTTTGCTAAGTAAAACTAACAACTTTTTGAGTCTTATATTTACAAAAACTAGACAATCAGGGAATGGATTTGAATTTAAGTGGAAAAAGGGCCGTGGTGTGTGGGGCCACTCAGGGAATAGGAAGAGCAGCGGCAATTGAACTTGCCAAACTGGGAGCCAGCGTAACCTTGTTTTCACGCGATGAGGAGAAGCTCAAGTCGGTGATGGGGGAGTTGTCAAAAACCGGAAGCCAAAAACACGATTACCTCGTGGCGGATTTTAATATGCCCGAAGATGTAAAGCTAACGGCCGACATCTATTCGCAGAACAATCCCGTTCACATCCTGGTTAATAACACGGGCGGACCTCCAGGAGGTCAGGCTATTGACGCCAGATCGTTCGAGTTTCTCAATGCGTTCCAATCGCACCTTATTTGTAATCAATACCTGGTTCAGGCATTTGTACCATCTATGCGAAAAGCCAGGTATGGTCGCATCATCAATATCATTTCAACTTCTGTCAAGGCGCCTATCCGGGGACTTGGCGTGTCGAACACCATCCGCGGAGCAGTGGCCAATTGGGCCAAGACGTTGTCTTTTGAATTGGCGGGATTTGGAATTACGGTAAACAATGTGCTTCCGGGGGCGACCATGACGGGTAGACTGCAGTCCATCATTAAAGGGAAATCAAAGAGTTCCGGAAAGTCGGCCGAAGAGGTAATCAAAGAAATGGTGGACGAAATTCCGGCCGGCAGAATTGGAGAGGCACATGAGGTGGCTGCCGCCATTGCCTTTCTGGCCACGCCAGCGGCAGCCTACATCAACGGAATCAATGTACCGGTAGACGGTGGCAGAACAGGCAATTTGTAGCTGAATGCAAAAAATTCTAAACTATATCAATGGGGAACTCACTCCTCCCGCGTCACCCCAGTGGCTCGACAACTATAACCCCGCTGAGGGCAAAGTTTACTGTCAGATTCCGGATTCAAGCGAAGTGGATGTACACCAGGCCATTGTTGCCGCAAAGAAAGCATTTCCTGTTTGGTCAGGCATGGCTTCATCCCAGCGCTCCCATATCCTGTTGAATATTGCAGATGGAATTGATCGCGAATTCGAAAAACTGGCCAAGGCAGAAAGTGATGACAATGGCAAGCCTTTAAAACTGGCGAAAGCTGTGGACATTCCCCGCGCGTCTGCCAACATGCGGTTTTTTGCCACGGCTATTTTACACTTCGAATCGCAGGCGCACCAGACGGATCAACAGGCCGTCAATTACACCACGCGTTCGCCATTGGGTGTGGTCGGCTGCATCTCTCCCTGGAATTTGCCCTTGTACCTGTTCACCTGGAAAATTGCACCGGCTTTGGCAGCGGGGTGTACCGTGGTCGCCAAACCCTCGGAACTTACGCCAATGACGGCTTACCTGTTTTCTAAAATTTGCAAAGAAGCCGGATTGCCTGCCGGTGTTCTCAATGTGGTCCATGGGCTGGGCGGAAAAGTTGGTCAGGCTATTGTCGATCATCCTGATGTGGTCGGAATTTCATTTACCGGTGGTACGGTTACGGGAAAAAAAATCGCGGCAACCGCTGCTCCCATGTTTAAAAAACTTTCGCTGGAACTCGGTGGGAAAAACCCTAATATCATTTTTGCGGATTGTGATTTCGAACAGGCGATAAGTACTTCCATCAATTCTTCGTTTTCCAACCAGGGAGAAATTTGTCTCTGTGGTTCCAGGATTTTGGTTGAACAAAAAATTTACGATCGCTTTGTGGAGGAGTTCGTGAAACGAACAAAGGAGCTTGTGGTTGGAGATCCCGCTGAAGAAAGCACCCGGGTCGGGGCGCTTGTCTCCGAGTCGCATATGAACAAAGTGCTTTCCTACATTGACCTGGCCAAAGAAGAAGGAGGCAAGGTTGTGGCAGGAGGAAAAAGATTGCACCTAAAAGGACGCTGTGAAAAAGGCTACTTCGTGGAGCCGACCGTAATCGTTGGATTGAATCAACAATGCCGGACCAATCAGGAAGAGATTTTTGGCCCCGTTGTCACCATCATGCCTTTTGACAAAGACGAAGATGCCGTTTCGTTTGCCAACAGCACGGCCTATGGTCTTTCCGCTACCATCTGGACTGAAAACCTGAAGCGGGCGCATCACGTTGCGCACCAAATAAAAAGTGGAATCATCTGGGTAAACTGCTGGCTGTTGCGCGACCTGCGTACTCCGTTTGGTGGAATGAAGCAATCCGGTGTGGGGCGCGAAGGTGGATGGGAAGCCCTGCGCTTTTTTACGGAGCAAAAAAATATTTGCATAAAGCTCTAGGCTTTTCATCTCCATGAATTTTTTCAGCATTGATTCTATTTTTTTTGAGATATGGGGCTACCCCATGAGCTACCTGGAGTTTTTCGGAACCGTTGCGGGGGGCATAGCGGTTTGGCTTTCCGCACGCGGCAACATCTGGAGTTGGCCAATCGGCCTCATCAATGTGACGTTGTTTTTTTTCCTGTTCTTTCAGGTGCAGCTATACCCTGACATGTTTTTGCAGGCGTTTTTTTTTGTCACCAACCTGATGGGTTGGTACCGGTGGGCGAATCCAAAGCCTGAGGAGGAAGATAAAAAGCATGAGCTTCGCATCAGCTTTATGCCTGTAAGGCAATTGATCGCTTTCGCAGGTGTAGGACTGGCAGGCACTTTAATGATGGGTGGGTTGGCCAGCAAATTGCACGAGTGGCTCCCGGTCTTATTTGCACTACCGAGCGCCTTTCCCTACCTGGATTCATTCGTCACCGTCATGAGCGTGGTCGCAACCTTTATGATGATTCAAAAAAAAGTGGAGTGCTGGATCATATGGATTGCGGTGGATATAGTAGCGACCGGACTGTACTTTGCGAAAGGGATTAAATTTGTTGGAATAGAATACCTGGCGTTCTGCTTCATTGCAGCCTTTGGACTTTGGAAGTGGATGAGAACGTATAGGTCATACTCATGATGCGCGTCTGCTTTTATGGCGCAGAAAGTACCGGCAAGACTTCGATGGCCGAAAAGATGGCTGCGCATTATCGGACAGAATTTGTGCCTGAAGTAGCAAGGGAAATGATTACGTCTAATCACTTTACCCTGGAAGATATTGTACGAATTGGCAAGGCGCAATGGGTAAGAACGGTGGAGAAAACCAAAAGCGCAAAACGGATTTTGTTTTGCGACACCGACCTCATCACGACACAAATCTATTCGCAACGTTACTTACGGCAAGTCCCTCAGGTACTGTACGACCTGGAACTTCAAATCAAATATGACCAATATTTTCTATTTGACATTGACGTGCCCTGGGTGCCAGACGGACTTAGGGATTTAGGTCACGAACGAGCGCAGATGCATGCGCTATTCAAATCGGAGTTGGAAAAAAGAAAGCTACCTTACTTGATCGTGAGCGGAGATTGGAACGCGCGATTTGAAATTATTCGTAAGGAGGTAGATCGCCTGATGGCGGAATAAGAGGAGGCTGCCTCAAAAGTCATCCGACATTTGAGGCAGCCTCCTTTAAAACTCAAAAAACAGATCTACTTTTTTGGAAATTTGGCGTTGGCCATCACTTCTTTAGCCTGCATGGTATGACGCTTGGTATGTCCTGCCATGAACAAAATAGCCTGGTAAGAATCGATCTTGCCAAAAGGCAGATCGCTGAATTGAGAACGCAAATCAGCCGTGGTGCTCTTTACATACGCAATGTGCGCATCGCGCTTGCTGGTAAATTCCTTGAGCGCTCCTTCGTGTGAACCAAAAGCATTGGTAGGTTCAAACGGCTCCTGTGTTTTTATTTTATTGGTTCTGTCCGTGATCATGCCAAGCAGCGCTTCATCCGACATGGAAGGTTTAACATCATCTCCTTCAGCGGCAGGAACGCCTTCCACCATGCCCCATAACATAGACTCGGATTTGGCCAGGTGCTCCACACAATCAGCAACGGACCAGCTTTCCGGACTCGCCTTAAAAGTGAGCTGGGCAGCACTCAATCCTTTGACCGTTTTTAACAAAGCCTCTTTGGTTTCTTTAAGTTGGTCCAATGCCATTTTTCGTTCTGAATCGCTGAGTCCCGGACTGGTGACATTAAAACTCAATAATGATAGGACAGGGATAAGCAGCAGTAGTTTTACTGTTTTCATAGGTTTTTTGGTTGTGTTTTGGTTAATGACGTTTGATGACCGCGATTCAAGACAATGGAGAAGGGTTTTTCCCATGTTTTTGGCGCGGTGAATTTCAAACAAAATGAGCACTAGAAAAATTTCAATTTCCCCCAGTTTTTTGTCAGAAATAGTGTCCCGGAAAGGGCAATAGATACCGTGATGACGGCCGGAACGATATTACCGTAAAGCCAGAATCCAATAGAGAACAGTGCGCTGTATACCGTCAAGGACCCCACCACCATCAATAGAATCTCGAACGGGAGCTGGCCTTTTTCCTCATTCAGTGCCGGGCTTAATTTAAGAACGGGTTGCCAACCCGAACTGGACGGCCTGACCTTTTCATAAAAATTAACCAACACTTCTGTCTTTTCAGGTTGAGTCAACAGCGTCACCACTAACCAACTTACGGTGGTCACGGTTACACCTATTAATAATTTCCAATGGCCCTCGATTGGACCGAACAACGAGCTATGAATTATTTCGAAATAGATGGCGACCAAAAAAGACACCACCATTCCGGTAATCTCCGTGTAGGTATTGATTCGCCACCAAAACCACCGAAGGATAAAAATTAATCCCGTGCCGGCTCCAATTTGTAAAAGAATGTTAAAGGCCTGGAGCGCATTGCTCAACGTGAGCGCAAGCAGAGCCGAAACAATGGCCAGTACAATGGTTGATAAGCGTCCAACGGTGACCAACTCTCTTTCTGACGCAGCCGGTTTTACAAAGCGCCTGTAAAAGTCATGAACCACATAACTGGACCCCCAGTTTAGATGCGTGGAAATTGTGGACATGTAAGCGGCCACCAGCGAAGCGATCAATATCCCCATCAGTCCCGCGGGCAAAAAAGTGAGCATGGCCGGATAGGCCAGGTCATCGTTAATTTTGTCGGCCGGGATATGAGGGAATGCCTTCTGAAGAGATGCAAGATCCGGGAATACTACCAATGAAGCCAGGGCAATCAATATCCATGGCCATGGACGCAGCGCGTAGTGTGTAATGTTGAAGATCAACGAAGCGGTGAGCGCATTCTTTTCATCTTTAGCGGAGAGCATTCTTTGCGCAATATATCCGCCACCGCCTGGTTCGGCCCCTGGATACCATACGCTCCACCATTGAACGGCAATAGGTAAGATCAGCAAGGGTATCAGGGTACTGGAATCGGAAAAATCCGGCAGGATAGAGAGCTTAGATGAAACGAGCGGCTGACTGAACAGGTGTTCCAATCCTCCCACCATGGGTTGGTTGACAAGGTAGACGGTGGCGGCCACAGAGCCAATCATGGCGATGGCAAACTGGAAAAAGTCAGTGATCAGGACGCTGCGCAATCCACCAAGCGAGCTGTAAGCCACTGTGATGATGGTGGCAATCGACAACGTCTCCACCGGAGTGAGGCCCATCATGACGCCTCCGATTTTGATTGCTGCCAACGACACGGAGGCCATGATTACAATATTAAAAAACACACCCAGGTACAACGCGCGAAAGCCCCGGAGAAATGCAGCGGATTTTCCTCCGTAGCGCAATTCGTAAAACTCCAGGTCAGTGAGGACACCGGATCTGCGCCACAGTTTGGCGTAAGTGAATACGGTAAGCATTCCGGTCAGTAAGAATGCCCACCAGACCCAGTTGCCGGACACCCCGTTTTTCCTGACGATGTCTGTCACCAGGTTGGGTGTATCGGCCGAAAACGTGGTTGCCACCATGGAAATTCCCAGCAACCACCACGGCATACTCCGGCTTGACAGGAAGAATTCATTTGCACTTTGGCCCGCTCTTTTGCTGTTGAGCAACCCAATCAGGAGAGAAAGTGAAAGAAATGTGACAACGATGATCCAATCGACAGAACTTAAAACCATGAAGCGGGAATTAGGGGTATATTTCCTTACGTAATCGGAATCTTTTTTCGATTTTCGCAGTCGATTTTAAAGTAAATAATCCACAGTTCAATGAATGATTCAAAAAAACTCAGTCTATTAGTGATGGCCGCAGGTATGGGGAGCAGATATGGAGGCATCAAACAAATTGATGGATTTGGACCTCATGGTGAAACGATCATGGATTATTCCCTTTTCGATGCGATACGATCCGGGTTTACAAAAATTATTTTTGTGGTTCGCGAAGAAATCCAGGATGCCGTTAAAGAGATGTTTTTGCCGAAGCTCAAAGGCAAGGCGGAAGTCCATTTCGTGATTCAATCTCTTGACAGGTTTGTGCCGGACGCCTATAAACCTGTCAACAGGACAAAGCCCTGGGGTACCACCCACGCCATGATGTGTGGGAGGGAAGTGATCAATGAGCCATTTGCAGTAATCAATGCTGATGACTTTTATGGCAGGGAATCATTTGAATCGTTGTCAAAATTCCTGAGAGATGCGCCCGCCAACAATCACGCGATGGTTGGCTACACGCTCAAGAATGTATTGTCCGATTATGGAAGCGTTTCCCGTGGCGTTGCCAACCAGGCCAAGGATGGGATGCTGATCTCGTTGGATGAACTGACCCATATTGTCAAGGAGAACGGAAAAATAGTTTCACGGCAGGATGGGATGGAAAAAGTGTTGGACGCAGAACGCAAGGTGTCAATGAATTCATGGGGATTTTTGCCTGAGGTGTTTGAACTGTGTGAAAAAATGTTCGTTGAGTTTGTGGACAAAAACCAAAACAACCCTAAAGCCGAATTCTACATTGCCTTGATGGTGACAGAATTGATCAGGCTGGGAATGGGGCAGGTGCACATCATTCCCGGTGGCACCACCTGGTTTGGCGTCACCTATCAGGAAGACAAGGAAGCCGTGTCCGCTAAGATCAAACACCTGATCAGCACTGGCGAATACCCGGAGCGATTGTGGAAATAGAAAACGACATCGCCCACGTGCTGGCTGAATATGGATTGCAGGCCAATCAATTTTCGGTTCGGAAGATCAACACGGGACATATCAATTATACTTTCAATGTATCTCCCGGTTATGTCCTCCAGCGGATAAACAGAAAAATCTTCCTCGAGCCGCAAATTCTGGCGGACAATCTTCGAATAGCCTCTGCCTACCTGAAAGCGAGCACGCCCGATTATTTATTCCTGAATCCTATTCAGAGTTTGAAAGGCAAGGAACTGGTATATGATCAGCATGGTTTCCCATGGCGATTGTTTCCTTACATACCCAATAGCGTCACCCTAAACGAAGTTGCCGATGCCGCCCAAGCCAGAGAAGCAGCAACGGCTTTTGGCAGGCTCTCCAAACACCTGTCGGGTTGTGATGTGACTTTGTTTAAGGAAGTCATTCCGCAGTTTCACGATCTTTCTGCCCGGTTCGAACTATTTAAACAAAGTTTGAATAATTCACAGGCTGAAACGAAAGAAGCAGCCATGGACGTCATCTCCGGCTACCTGCGCTTTGAATACCTGGTTGATGACTATCAACAACTGATCGATTCAGGGAAATTGAAACTCCGCGTGATGCACAACGACACGAAGATCAACAATGTGTTGTTCGACAAACAAACCTACGAGGCCCTTTGCGTGATCGATCTGGACACCCTGATGCCAGGCTATTTTATTTACGACCTTGGGGATATGATTCGCACTTTTGTTTGCCCCGTATCCGAAGAGGAAAAGGATTATTCAAAAATTGTTGTACGGAAAGAAATCCTGGATGCGGTTATGGAGGGGTATCTTGCTGAAATGAGTGAAGTGTTGACCGGGGATGAACTGACTGCAACTCCGCTGGCCGGGCCCACGATGACGTTTATGATCGGGCTGCGATTTCTCACCGACTACCTCAATGGCGATATTTATTTCAGTACGTCTTATCCCCGTCAAAACCTGATCAGAGCAACAAATCAGCTTAATTTGCTGGAAAAGCTCGTAGACATCTCTGTTTAGACCATTCAAAAGTTTTTCCTTTACGCGGGAATGGTAATCATCTATATTTCGCTATAAAATTCATTAATCATGAAAATCACCGTATTTAGTTTTATTATCAGCCTACTGGGGCCCTCATTCACAAAAATTCCGTTTCAAAAATCAGCAGAATTAGTTGGAGCATGGGAAACATCTGCAGCTGATGGCAAAATGGGAATGTGGATCATCGCTGAAAAGCATTTCTCTGTTACCTACTATAAATCGAATGAGTTCCTGTACACGGAAGGAGGGGAGTGGAAGTCAGCGGGAGACGGGAACATCGAATTTTTCTGGGAGTATCACACGGAAAAACCTGAATTGGTGGGAACTAAAAAAGTGCATGGTGTGAGTGTGAAGGGCAGTAAACTTAGTTTGGCCGGAACAGAATGGAAACGCATCGACAAAGGAACGCCCGGCAAACTGGCAGGAGCGTGGCTTATCACGGGGCGCTATCAGAACGGTGAGCTTTCTGAGAGAACACCAGGGGTCAGGAGGACCATGAAAATATTATCCGGCACAAAATTTCAATGGATTGCTTTTAACGTAGAGACCAAAGAATTTTTTGGCACCGGAGGCGGAACCTATACGACAAAAGACGGGAAGTACACGGAAGATATTGAGTTCTTTTCGAGAGATAACTCCCGTGTGGGTGCCAGCCTTCAGTTTGACTTCAAACTGGAGAATGGAAAGTGGAGACACAGCGGCAAAAGCAGCAAGGGCGAACCGCTTGATGAGGTTTGGACCAAACGCGAAGTGCTCGGAATCTAATTCAGGAAGAAGAAAATCTTAATTAATCAAATGGAACGTTCACGTGACGTTCTGCGTGGTAGGATGATCTCACCAATGGGCCAGACTCGACATATTTAAGACCGCGCTTCAATCCCTCTTCTTTATACATTTCAAATGTATCCGGATGAATGTACTCGGCCACCTCGAGGTGCATTTTGGTGGGTTGTAAATATTGTCCAAGCGTGAGGATCATCAGTTTGTTTTCAACCAGGTCGTCCATGGCTTTGAAAACTTCCTCTTTGGTTTCACCTACACCCAGCATGATGCCGGACTTGGTTCGCTTTCCCGCCTCCCGAGTTCTTTTGATTTGTTCCAGGCTGCGGTCATACTTGGCTTGCGGGCGCACAATGCGATACATTCTACCTACCGTTTCCATATTGTGCGAAACGACTTCCTGACCACCATCGATCATCCGGTACAGCGCGTCCCAGTTTCCCTTCACGTCCGGAATCAATGTTTCGATGGTTGTCTCCGGGCTTGCCTTTTTTGTTTCCACCACCGTCTGATACCACACCTCAGCACCACGGTCTTTCAGTTCGTCCCGATTCACCGAGGTGATCACGGCATGCTTTACGCCCATCAATTTGATGGCCTCGGCTACACGCTTCGGCTCTTCAACATCATATTCGGTAGGCCTTCCTGTGGCGACTGCGCAAAAAGTACAGCTTCGCGTGCAGATATTTCCCAGGATCATGAAAGTTGCCGTGCCTGCTCCCCAGCACTCGCCCATGTTGGGACAGTTGCCGCTTTCGCAAATGGTGTGGAGTTTATAATTATCCACAAGTTTTCTCACCTTGGCATATTCCGGACCAACGGGCAGCTTTACCCGAAGCCAGTTTGGCTTTCGCTTGCGCGTTTCTTCCTGAGATATTACCGGTAAGTCAATCAAAACTGGTGGAATAAAATCTGAATGAATAACAGATTACTTGCCAATTAGTTCCTTGTAAGCATCTGCCGACAGGAGTCCATTTACTTCAGATGGATTGGTCACTTCCATCTTAATCAACCAGGATGCGTAAGGATCTTCATTGACCTTTTCGGGGTTGGCATCAAGGTCTCCGTTTACTTCAAGCACCTTACCTGCCACCGGCATGAAAAGATCAGATACCGTTTTCACCGCCTCGATGGTTCCGAATACTTCATGCTGTCCCACTTGCTGGCCTACCGTGGAGATGTCCACATACACGATGTCGCCCAATTCGCTTTGCGCAAAATCAGTGATTCCAATAGTGGCCTGATTGCCTTCAATTTTTATCCATTCGTGGTCTTTGGTGTACTTTAAGTCTGCGGGAATATTCATGACGTAGTTTTATTTAAGGAGCCCAAAAATAAGGGGTTTTTTTATAAAGTCCACCATTTAGGGCTGGAGCGGGCTGGTTCTATTGGGCAAGGTTAAACAATATCTTGAACCCCACCCTGGTGGTTGATCTCCGGTAAGAATTAGATACGAGTGGCTCGTTTACATTTCTGTCCACATAGAATTGAATGTTCAACTTCTGGTTCACCACATAATTGACATTGGGACGCAATTGGAAATTGATGTTTCCATTCGTGATGGTGTTCACTTCATCGATTTTGCGCTGAATGGTGCGGTTGTTGGTGACGCTCATGTTCAGCCGAAAAGTGATGTCATTTTTGATGGTCGTTACACGCCCCTGGTTTTTCCAGGGTAACCTCAGGTTGTTTTTGGTATAGCCCACTTCGATGGACCAGTCCTTGCTGTTGAGTTCAGTAATTTGCGCATTGGAAATATTCAGCGCCAGGTCGCGTTTAGTTTTGTACTCAAACCGAACCGTCATTTTTTTCCTGGTGCGCACGTTGACACCGATGAGCGGAGCAAACGTTTCAGAGATAAGTACCTGGCTCACTACGTAGATAGGAATTAATTCCCCCGATTCATTGGTAACAGAAGCAAAGGCATTACCGCTATTGTAATCTTCGAGCGGAACATTAATTCCAATATCTTCATACTCAAGCGAGGTATTATAATTTAAAACGGAATAGTTGGATAAGTAAGCGTGATTAAGGGTAACAGACTGAAAAAGATCTTTTAAAGGTTCCAGCTTACTTAACCCGGTATAATCAACGCGCCAACCCGGCACAGGCAGATTGGGGAATGGTGACAGGCCAACTTTGTCGGTATTCCTGCCCGTGTATGCTGAGATAAATGCCGGAATTAAAACATCCTGTGACTTGGACTCATAACCCCGGCCAGTGAGGGTGGTAAACCTGTTTTTAATTTCCTCAATATTCTTTTCGAACTGTTGAAATACACTTGACTCTGTGCTGGTGTTGTTCTTGAACGCGGTGTTTATTGATAGCACCGAAATTTTATAGGATCCCACCTGGTTTGGACTGAAGGACTCAAATCCAAAGTTATCCGTTTTGGTAGGATCAAACCTGTAAAGCTCGGTAAAGGTAGAACTGGTTGTTTTTTTGGCGTCCAACTGAATCTTTAAATCAGTCGATGGCTCAAGCCCGGCACGGAGTCCGATATCTTTCGTTTGTGCCTGGCTATAGAGCGTGGTTTGGCTTTCACTTTTACTCAACCAGTCATTCTCAGGACGCACTGCTTTAAAACGCAGGTTGGGATCTTGTTCTCCCAATATAAATCCCCAGCCTGGTGCCGACCAGCTCTTATCCATGCCAAACAAGTTAGGCTCAGGAAGGAATCCCGGAAGGATGGTTCCCTGGGTGAGATTATATGTTCCGCTGATGTTCCGCACCGACATTAATAATTTCAACAAACCTTTGACACCGGCAAGCTCAGGCGCTTGTCTAACGGTATCCGGTTTTTGCTGGGCGCGTTGTACAGTTGTGGGAGGGCGCTTGGGTGTATTCACCTTTTTTAGATATCCTACCTTATTATAGAGTTTGGTAAGGTCAATCCTTCCCGTCAATCCCTGATCCTGCGTATTTTGAATGGTGTTACCAAGTTTTAATGCTTCATCCTGTTCCAATGGCGCTGCTCTCCATGAGTAACCAACATTATAACGGTACTCAGCACCCAACCAGTTGGTTGCAGGGAATTTATCAAGCGGGGCTGTATAGTTAGCTGTGACCGTTTGTTCAAAATTCTTCGTACGACCAAACTTTTTAAGATTGTTGATGACGCTGTCCTGCTTCTCCTTGGTATCGATGTCACCATCCGGTTCATCGATTATGGCATTGACACGGGAGTTATAGTCAAGACTTAGGGCCTTTGTTAAATTCCATCGCGCACTATAGAACCGGTTGAAGACAAAGAACTTTTGATAATTTGGAATAGCACCCCCCTGGTCCTGAACGGCATTGCGGTAAACAATCTTGCTAAACGACCGGTCGAGTTCGCCCCGGACAGAAATATTGGAGGGCACCGGATTAAAGTTAAAATCCTTAATCAATTGCAGATACGGTGACGAGAATACTTTGCTTTCTTTGAACGGTTCGAACCCCGGGAACTTTGGACTGAACTGCCACGCCACCGCACCCTTAATATTCTTTCTGGTGTTTTCCATCAAATTAAAGTTCGTTTGTGTTGCCTCCGTATAGGCGTAGGTAAACGCAAAATTTTCAATATCATAGAGGTGTTGGTTGGCTTCTTTCCTCACTTTGACTTTGCGCACGTTCGTAAAATTCAAGCTGCGCCTGATGGACTCATCCCTGATCAATTTCCGATAGGCTTCACGTTCAGCTTCAGAATTGAACGACCGCAATGCAGCGTCCAGTCGCAAGTCTGGATTGGCGGGGTCGAAGTTTGGATTCATGGTTTTGTTCTCGAAGCTGATAAACATGGGGATTCTCAATCCAGCCTTTGGTGGCAGCAGTTTATCTACGTTAATGTTGGCGGAAACATCATAGGTTGTCGTTTCGCCCCTGGCGCGCTCCGAAATCTTTGACTGCACGCCACCGTAGCCAAAAGCGATGTGCCTGACAGAACCGGTAATTGTGCCAAGGTCGGCCAGTTTGGTGCTCAGCACCGCATTACCGGCCCAGCCTGCTGTGCGGTCAAAATCGGTCAGCCTTAGTTCATTCGCCCACAGACATACGTTTTTTGCCTGCGCATCCGTTGTCCTTGGGTTTCGCACACCGATCATCAGCAACCTTACCTGACTAAGGTCAGGTCTACCTACTATTCTAATCAGGTGTTTCCCTACTTGTTTCGGTCCGTTTCTGGGGTAAGATTCGCTCAATGGAAAACTTTCCCTATCGCGCTGGGCCTTCAGGGCGTATAAATCATTCAGGTCAAGGTCAATTTGGTTGTCTTCCGGCCATACAGATTCGGTTGTCGCTGACCCCGGTGGTGTTACTTTAAGGGGAATCTCGATTTCATAATAGTTTTCATCAAAGTCGGTACCCATTCTCAGGAAGCCACGCAACTGATCGTCTTGCAACCCCTGGCCATAGGCAGATAAAAACATTTTTACCCGACCGTAGTTAAAAAAGTCCATCGACACGTTCTTGAAGATACCGCGGCCATCTCCATCCTGCAGATCGGTAATGCAAAGTTGGACAGCCTGCTCGTTAAGCCTTCTTTGCACGGTGGACGTCACATCCCTGTCACGCTGAAGTGGTGCAACGTAGGCTGGTTTTTCACTATTGCCTTCCCCGTTTTCTTCAACATTGACCACCGACACAGAAAAGTTATCGAGGTTAGGTTCCAACGGTTCTCCAAAATTAGATTCTTCGAGATTGCCGGTGTAGCGCCTCCATTTGTTGGCCACCATTCTGAATTTTGCCATCCTCAACACCACGGGCTGCGCAAACCCGGTAAGGTACATGCGCGCATAACGAATGGACTTGAACCCATTGATATCGCCTACTTTCTCGTCAAACTGCCGGACGGGTATTCGAAATAAATACCAGGTAACCAAATCGCCATTCACCTCATTGGTTATTTGATCCACAACATATTTTCGTCCAACACTCAGTGTAGATGGCCTTAGGTCTATATTATAGGTGTAGTATTCCTCCAGGTCGCTAAGCGTGTTGTCCTGGTTCAGGTCTTCATTATCCGGAATGGTGGTGCCCGATCTTGAAAATCGCTGGTTGCCTGCCGAGATAGGTGAGTTGTTTTCCAATCCATTGTATTTTTTATACCGCTCCAGGATTTTAGCGTTTCGTGTGTCCAAACTTTCATCAAAAAAGTGCGTGAAATCATCAGCGGAGGGATCTTCCAACACAATCTGACGGGCCGCAGGATTAACGGCATTGATGAAGCTGCTGAACTTGGCGGCTTCGTTGGCTGTGTTGATTCCATCGAGTCCTACGTCCTGGTTTAACCGGGCGGTAGTGGAATTATCAAAGGCGTTGTTCAGATATTGTTGAGTAGTTACAAATCCAAGGCTGTTTTCAGCGGCTCCGCCACCCGTCAGGTTCCCATCTGCGGGCAGTCCGTTTTCAAAAGCATGCTTACCATCCCGCATCAAATCCTCAGATAGACTGCCAAGGTGAAAAACAACCTGACCTCCGCTGGTGTTGGGCTGGTTGTTTCCACGGCCATCATTAATGCGCCCATTTTCTGAATTGATAAATGGATCCATTAACCAAAACTCCACATATTCAACATTGGCTTTGTCAAGGTCTACTTCATTTCGGATGGCAGTGGTTATTCCACCCCAGTTGGTGGCTGGATTCTTTAAGGTTCCATCGGGATTCAAATCCGGATTGTAGTTGTAGGGACCGCGTTCAGATGGGTAATAGGCCAAATCAAAAATCTGTTCATTGAAATTGCCAATGAACGGATCGAATTGCGGGAAAATTTCTTTAGGAGGGACCGCACGGACATAATGATTTTTCAAGTCATCATCGGTGATGTTGGGGGGTTTAATTCCATTGTTGCTGTTGGAATAGAATTGGTTATCGATTTGATACCAGGCAACTCTTGCACGTTTATTTCCTGCGGTAATATCATCGAGTGCACCGTTGGACGGATCAAAACGGTTGTCGGGTGTTTTGGGAACGGTTGAAAATTTCCACGCCTGCGGACTCAACAGACTATACGGTGTTGCGCTGTTTTCGAAGTCATCGATGAAGGACGTGCCATCTCCGTTGATCACGTTGGAGGTCCCGGGAAGCAGTTGGGCAAATTCTGCATTAAAGTTCACGGTTGATGTCTCTTTCGTTTGGAGGAATGGCAGCGCATCGACCATTTTGGTTAACACGCGCGAGTCCTTACGCACATTCAGGTCAAGGCCATATTGCAGGTTCCGTGCTGGTTCTGTACCAATCAGGTTGCGTGAAATCAGTGGTCGCTCGTTGTAATACAAAAGCGTGGACCCCAGATTGACCTCATCACTTAACTTATAGTCGAGGCGCGTGCCGAGCAACGACCGCGTTTGAAAGGCAAATGGATCCTGCTGCTCATAGTTGACGGTAATATTTTTTCCAGAACTCAATACGCCTTCGTTCAGGATGGACACCTTGCCAAAAGTGTAGTCAACGGTATAGTCCGTTCCTTCCTGCAGTGGCGTGCCCCCTGCGTAAACTTTAACAGATCCCTGGGCGATATTAAAACCCTGGATAATGATGTCTTTGCCAGAGCCGGCTTTAAACGATCCAACAATATAGAATTTGTTTTTTGTGGCGACCAACTCGGCTTCCGCCTTGGTAGTGCGGTATAGGGTATCGTATACATATTTTTGTGTAAGCAGTTCCCTTGTGGTTGAATTGCTCTCTCCAGCAAACAACCTGCGCAGGGCCGAGTCAAACGGATGGAGATAGGGAAAGATGATCAATCCCGTTTCGCGGTGTACGGTGAGCTTGTCCACAAAATCAAAATTGCCATCGGGCTGTGGATCGTTATAGGGATTCAACCGGTCAAGACCAAAAACTTCAATGAGTTGTTTGGTTCTGGAAAAATCTCCTTCCTGCAGTTGTGGGTTGTCGATCCCGGTGCGGTCATCGCGGTAAATAACACGGAGTTGAAAGCCCTCCTGTTCAAGCTGGGTGACATTCAGGTTGTAAATGTTTTTCATCATCAGGTCCCAGGTAGGGATAATTTTACCTTGTTGATCTTTGATGCTGATCTTCCGCGGCCTGAGCAGTTTGAGGTAGACGACTTCGTTCTCGGATTTATTGGAGTAGTCCTCCGTTAGCTCTCCCACTTTGTATTTGCGCCCGTTGTGTGTGTATTCAAAGGCTACGGCTATGGCTTCATCGTTTTGCAATTTGCGCTGCAGGGTGATGTAACCCAGCTGGCCGTTGAAGGAAAATTCTGTAGGCGACAATTTGCGGGCACTGGTTATTTTTTCAAAGTCAGTACCATTGGTAAAGCCCAACCCTTCCAATGCCTGGTTGATCCCTTCAGAAGCGGCTGAAATTCCTCCCAGCAGGGTGAACAAGTTGTTGGATGCATTGTTGGTTGGCGATTTAGGTGCCACAGCTGCGGTGAGCAGATCTTTTCTGTAAATCTTGTCGGACTCACCCATGTCCATGAATCCAACCACGTTGCGGAGGGTTTGTGTGTCGTTTTGTCGATTGAGCAAGTACACTTCAACCCGGGTGACGTTTATGCCTGAAGTGATCTGCGGCAGGGTGCCAAGCCATTTTTCAAAGTTGTCGCGGAAGAACTGGCCAAGAAAGAAGTGACGATTTTCATCGTAATTGGACCCTACGATTTCAAAAGGTCTTCCCTGAGCCGCGCCTCCGGTGCCTCCCTGAATTTCCAGCGTGGATTGTTTACCGCGTTGGGTCGTGGCTAGTGTGGTTACAAAAAGTTTTCCAAACTGCATTTGGGCTTTGACACCAAAAAGGTTTTGAGAACCCGTGATCAAACTGTTATTGAGCGGCAAGCTCACATTTCCGATTTCTAATTTTTTTAGTACATCTTCTTTAAACCCGGTATACTCAACCTTCATGTTATTTTGGAAGTCGAAGGAATTGTTGTTATCAAAGTTGGTGGTGATCGCCAACTTTTCGCCCACCTTGCCAACCACACTTAAGTTGATCTGCTGATCAAACTCGAAGCCGCCATTGCGCTGCTGCCGAATCGGAATGGCGGGATTTTCTATTTTCTGCCATGATCCACCAAAATCCAGCGTCACAAAACCCCGGGGTATCAACTCGACATAACTTCCGCCAAAAATCCTGTCCAGTACCGGGCTGACATAAATTTTTGGTATAATGTTTCTGCTGCTCACGGCACTTTCGCCATCCAATGCACGGCTCCTGGTCTGCCAATAATCTTTTTTGATTTGCCGGGTTTGCAGGGCGTCAAACTCCTCGAAGCTCATGGTCGAGACGGGCCTGAAATTAACGTTTCCAATTTTTTCATGGATGATGTAATTCATGCCCGTGTCAATCTCCACATCGACATTTAAGCTTTTGGGATCCGTTAAGAATAGTGGCGAGTTCGTTGTGCGGTTAGAGAAGGGATCGCCATACCTGTCGCTGGGACGAAATGACGGATGGTAAGGATTGATCGCCCGTCTTTTGGTGGTATCTATGGCAGTTGTTCTTGTTGAATCAATTTCCTGGGCGAAGGCATACGGGGCCGGTAAGCATGCGAAGAAAAGCAGGCTTAGGGCCGTGACGAACTGAATGGTTGGTTTGGTTAAGGTCAAACGTATCTTAGGCGTTTTTCAATGCCAGCTTCACAAGCTCTTCTAAACTAATTGTATTTCCTGATTTTTTCAGGACCGTATCGATGCTTTTTTCGGCCGCCACTTTTCCGATCCCCAGCGTCATCAACGCTGTTAACGCCTCTTGCCGCATCGTATTGTGTTTTATCCCCCTAATTCCGTCAGTCTCTCCGGCAGGTTCTTTTCTCAGTTTGTCCTTTAGCTCGAGAATAATTCTTTGAGCAGTTTTTCCGCCAATACCCTTGATGGCCTGCAATGCGCTGACATTTTCGGCTACAATGGCCTGATGCAGTTCTGCCGGGGATAGATAAGATAACATAACCATGGCGGTGTTTGGACCTACCCCATTTACGCCAATCAAATTTTGAAACATGGATTTTTCCGCTTTGTTGCTAAAGCCATACAAAATATGAGCATCTTCCCTCACCTGTAGATAGGTAAGCAGTTGGATATTTTCCTGATCTGCAATCTCCGAAAAGGTATTGAGAGAGATCGATACCTGATAGCCCACTCCATTGACTTCAATGATTACAAACGTGGGCTCTTTGTGGACCAGCTTCCCTTTTAAAAAAGCAATCATGTTTAAAAAGTATAACTTGCTAAACTAAAAAAAATAGCCGACTTAGCCGAAGGATTAAGCGCGTTCGTTTTGTTGACGCAACGTGGCATCTACCACGGCAATGGCTGCCATGTTGACGATGTCGCGAATGGTACTTCCGAGTTGCAATACATGCACCGGTTTGTTCATGCCCAACAGGATAGGACCGATCGCCTCAGCGCCACCCAATTCGATCAGCAACTTGTAGGCAATATTGGCAGCGGCCAGGTTGGGGAAGATAAAAGTGTTGGCGCCACCGTCAGCAAGGCGGCTAAATGGATATACTTCCTTTTGCAACTCTGTATCCAGCGCGATATTTGCCTGAATGTCTCCATCGATTACCAGATCCGGGAATTTTCTTTTTGCGATTTGTGCCGCATCACGCATCTTTTCCGGGATGACTCCTTTGCTGCTGCCAAAGTTTGAATAGGAAAGCATAGCCATTTGTGGATTCATGTCAAAGAATTTGACACCGATGCGTGTCAAGCCTATGATGTCAACCAATTCATCTGTGGTGGGGTCAACGTTGACCGTACAGTCTGAGAAAAAGAAGGTCCCTTTTTTATTCATGATAATGTACATGCCCGCAACGCGTTTCACGTGTGGAGCCGTGCCTATTACCTGAAGTGCCGGCAGAATTGTTTTTGGATAATCCTTGGTCAATCCGGAAATCAGTGCATCGGCATCACCATGTTCCACCATCATCGATGCATAGTAGTTTCTGTCCATCAACGCTTTTTCACAATCTTTTAGCGTCATACCTTTCCGTTGCCGTTTCGCATACAACTCAACAGCGTATTCTTTCACCTTCTTTTTTTCATCTCTTGGCGAAATGATAGGGCAGTCCTGCAATTCAAGTTTGTGCTCTTTGATCAACGATTCAATTTCTTTCACATTTCCCAGCAATATCGGCTGCGCAATGCCTTCATCCTGTAGAATCTGAGCCGCCTTTAGAATTTTATGGTGGTTGGCTTCCGTGAAAACCACACGTTTCGGATTTTTCTTAGCCCGAGTGATTACCCTGGAGGTAAGCTTTTGATCAATGCCAATCCTTTTTAACAGATCATCGTTGTATTTACCCCAATCTTTGATGTGATAGGTAGCCATCCCGGAATCCATGGCAGCCTTGGCCACTGCGGGTGAAATGGTGGTGATGAGACGTGGATCCAGCGGTTTGGGAATCAAATAGTCCTTACCGAATTGGATTGTGCTGTTTCCATAAGCACGCGTCACCATATCGGGAACAGATTCTTTGGCAAGGTTGGCGATGGCGTGAACGGCAGCGAGTTTCATTGCCTCGTTGATTTCTGTAGCTCTGACGTCCAGTGCACCCCTGAATATGTAAGGAAATCCCAAGACGTTGTTGATTTGGTTGGGGTGATCAGACCGGCCGGTTCCCATCACCAGATCGGGTCGCACTTTTTTGGCTAGTTCGTAGGCGATTTCTGGATTGGGGTTGGCGAGGGCAAAAACAATGGGGTCTTTTGCCATGGCCAGAATATCTTCGGGAGTAAGGATATCGGCTACAGATAGCCCGATGAATGCGTCCGCACATTTTAAAGCTTCCTGCAACGTGGAGATTTTTCTATCGGTGGCAAATTCAGCCTTAATGGCATCGAGATTTTTTCGGTCGGAGGTGATGACCCCCTTGCTGTCGCACATGATCAGGTTCTTTTTGCTAAGCCCGATCGATAGATACAAACGCGTGCAGGAGACCGCAGCAGCGCCAGCCCCATTAACGACTAACACAATGTCTTCAATTTTTTTATTTACGATTTCCAGCGCGTTGATCAACGCGGCACATGAAATGATCGCTGTTCCATGCTGGTCATCATGCATGACGGGGATGTTCATTTTCTCCCGCAACTGCTGCTCAATCTTAAAACATTCCGGTGATTTTATGTCTTCCAGGTTGATGCCACCGAAAGTCGGTTCTAGTGACTTCACAATTTTGATAAATTCGTCAGGATCTTCTTCGTCAATCTCAATGTCGAAAACGTCTATCCCTGCAAATTTTTTAAACAAAACGCCCTTCCCTTCCATCACCGGCTTTGATGCTTCAGGTCCGATATTGCCGAGTCCCAACACAGCAGTACCATTGCTGATAACGGCTACGAGATTTCCCTTGGCGGTGTATTTATAGACATCCTCCTTATTGGCAGCAATTTCTTTGCATGGTTCGGCCACTCCGGGTGAATAGGCCAGGGCAAGATCCATTTGCGAACTCAAAACCTTGGTGGGAACAACTTCGATCTTGCCAGGCTGTCCCTGGGTGTGATAATTCAGGGCATCCTGCTTTCTTATCTTAATTGACATAGATTATTTATTTCAGAAGGGCCTGAAATTTACGATTTTAAGTACAAAACACAGGAATTATGGCAAAAATTACGACCAGGACAATGATATAGCCTATTGCTTTGCAGTAAGGGCCTCGCTGGTTCGGAACGTTCCTAAAATGGTTTCCAACTCACGCATGATTTCACGTTGATCTTTGCTTGGACTGAAGGTGAACCCCTCTACATAATACAACTTACCCTTTGGGGCGTCAACAATGGCGTACCCGACAAATGGACCACCCATCGAAAAATTGTTGGCCCGCCAAAGTCCCCTCAGCTCCACTGCGTACTGACCATTTAAACTCACCTCTTTCGTGGTCACAGGAATAAAAGGCACAGTCGTTTCGGTAATCAGGTAAGAACTTGCATTATCAGGATCTTCGAACAAGTATTTTTCACAGAATTGGTTTCGCAATTCAATGAGGTTTTCCCGCTTGAACTGATCTTCGGATGTGTATGGAACGGATGCGATAAATATATCCTTGTCATCGGCAACATTTATTTGGCGCACCCATAAAAACTCAGGGTTGTTGATAACGAGTTTGTATCCAAAGGGAATCTTGATATTACATTGCATATTTTTTTGAAGCCAGTCGCTTACCCCGGTAACCTGCCCGGCTTTGAATAGCGATACGCTCAGTCGTTCTTTCTCCTTGCGGTTAAAGTGTTCGATCAGGTGTTGGCCTTTGCTTCGGATATTGGCAATCAAATTCTCTTCTGTTTTTCCAAACAGATACATCACCTCCTGACCTTTGGCGTAGACATCAGAAGTGGTTGAAACATAACTCGTTGGATCATTTTGTATTTTTTGCAATGATTCGGGTGTGAATTGAGCCTGCAGCATCCTGGCTCCCGTAGTGCGTTTGTCCAAAGTCACGGCAAAGATCAGGTTTCTCCTTTGCTTCAACACAAAATTCAGCTTGCGTGGATCAATCCATCTCATGTGAAAAATGGATTCTTTTCTGGGAAGCCCCTCCATTTCAGTCCGGAAAAGAGAGTCCATCAAATCCCCGAGAGGGCCTCTCCACTGGGCGGAGTCCATGACCAGGTACATGTCCCCGGAAAGCCCGGAAGCCGGAGGCAAATTTTCCTTTGACCCGTCACAAGACCACAACAAAAGAATGATTATCCCCACAAAAAGAATTCGTTTCATCGCTTAACAATTGATTTTTTTAATACCAGCATGCCGCATCCTTTCAAAACAGGCAAGCTATGCCGCCTAAGTATTGCTGCCGCCAGGTTGACGACCGTCTTTTTAGGACGGTCATTGGCGAACCATTGCAATAGATATAACCCAATGCCCGATGAAAGTCACATTATTTTAGCTCGGAAGATACCATTTTTGGGTTTGAATGAAAGCAATTCATATCCGGGACATTGTATTTTTAGGTTGATTGGACGATCACCCGCTGTGGGTTATTTTCCGACCTGATTCGGTGAACTATATTTAAGGAGCCAATAGCATTCATTCAATGGACAAATTCATGAAATACCTAATTCCTATCCTGTTTTTTTCTGTGGAGTTGTGTGCGCAAACCGGCACTCTTAAGGGTAAGATGGTAGACGCGCAGAATCGCGAGGCACTTCCTTTTGGCAACGTATTCATCAACAACACGACCATTGGTACAGCAGCCGATGTGAACGGAAATTTTGAATTAAAAAATATCGCATTCGGGCAATCGGAGCTGGTATTCTCCTACGTGGGATACAAGCAGGCCATTCGCAGGGTAGTCATCGATAAGGATGTTATTGATCTTGGGCTGGTGTTCGTCAATCAGCTTGAGCAACAACTGGACGAAGTGCAGGTAAAAGGCGAAAGAGACAAGGAGTGGGAAAGAAAACTGAAAATTTTTGAGAAGGATTTTCTGGGCGATGACGAAACAGCTGAGTCGTGCACGATCTTGAACCCCTGGGTAATAGATTTTAAGGAAGACCCCTCCCTGGGGCTTAGTGCCACAGCGAGCGCCCCGATTGAGATTAGCAATGCCGGGCTGGGATATAAGATTACCTTTTATTTGAATAATTTTCTTTCCAACCCCAAAGGCTACCTCATAAGAGGGCAAGTCAAATTTGAGGAGATGATAACCGGGGATGGGAATCAGGCATTCTTGTGGAAGGCGAACCGGCAAAATGCATACCTGGGGTCAAGCCGTCATTTATTTAAGTCTATTTTGGAGGGACAAATCAGGGGTCAGGGGTTCGCTTTATATACCGATAAGCCCGGAGCAAAGAACTCAGCTGTTCGCTCTCCTTATTTTAATGCTGAGCTTGGCCAGACCGTGATACCGTATGACACCAATGCAATGGTTTTGCCTCCGCCCAAAGAATCCGGCAGGTACCTGATTTCGATGAAGGGGTTGGTTGAAATCCACTATCAGGGTGACCGGGCGATTGTGCGAACATATCGGGATGTTGCGCATCCGGTGAGTTGGCTGGAGGTAAATGGAGGTTATGTGGCGGTAAATAGAGAAGGAAACCCGTTCAACCCTGCCGAGGTGATCATTTCAGGTGCTATGAATGCAGACAGGGTGGCCCATATGCTCCCATTAAATTACCAACCTGCCACGGTGGTATTGAAAAAGAAAGAACCGGATAAGCGAATCGTGAGCAGGTTGCAGGAGAAAGTCTACATCCACACCGACAAGCCATATTATTACCCTGGCGAGATCATGTTTTTTAAAAGTTATATGAATTATGCTGAGCCAGCGTTGCGCGATTCGTTGAGCAGGGTACTGTATGTGGAGCTTATTAATCCTGAACGAAAAATTGTGGCCTCCAAGAAAATGCTGGTGGCTGGTGGCTTGTCGTTTGGCGAGTTTATCCTGTCCGCAGAGTTACAGCCTGGCAATTATTTTTTAAGGGCGTATACCAATTGGATGAGAAACTTCGGTGATGAAAATTTTTATTTGAAGCAAATATCCGTGCTGAAACTGACGGACCGGGTGAACACAACCAACCAGAAAACTGCCAGGACAACGGATGAAATGTTGTTCATTAAAACAGACAAGCCAACTTACACCCAAAGGGAAAAAGTCACGCTGTCGATCTCTGTAAGAGATGAGACCGGAAGGCCGGTTGCGTCCAATCTTTCGGTTTCTGTTACAGATGCCCGACAAGTCGCACCAATCGCAGAGGCCTCAAACATTTTGGACGATTACTATTTTAAGGATGTCAAATCAAAATTGACCTTTAATTATAATTACAACATCGAAGACGGTATTGGTTTCAGGGGGAAATTTCTGAACGATGCCGGAAAACCGGAGCGGGCCGCGCTAACGCTTATTGAATGGCAATCTCAGGAGATGATCCTTACAGAGTCTGATAAAGACGGATTTTTTTCTTTGTCGGGATTGCAGTTTTATGACAGTGCAGAATTTTCATTTCATGCCAAAGCCTCTCGCATCCTCTCTGATAACGTTGGCTTTGACTATGGAAAAATTGATCCGAAGAACAAGCCGTATGGCCGCGTGGAAGTTCAGCCCAGGGACATTCCAACGCTATCCTTTAGGGGCGAGACTTACCCACTCGAGTTGGTTGATGCCGGGTCAGCGCAACGTTTGATCTCAGACTACAACGAGGCGGGCGCTACGATTTTGAAAGGAATCGATGTGCGTGGAAAGAAGGAAGATCCAGATGCACCTAAAACGCTTGGCGGAGCCGACTTTGTAATTACTGCCAAAGAAATCAGTACGGCCAAAGCAATGAACAACTTGTACCTGGCCCTTGCCGGTAAAGTACCCGGGTTGATCATGACGGGAGGCAATGAAGTCAGGTTCGCAAGATCTTCCGGCCTGGCAAAAAATGCCAGTGTGAGCGCAGGACTCAGCCCGCAAGACTCTGATGCGTTTGAGCAATCCCTTGCTGGAGGAGGCAGTCCGGTGTCCACCCAACCATTGGTACTCATTAATAATATGCCGGCTTCGGGGAGCGCTGGTGATGTACTTCAGCGAATTGACGCAAACACAGTAGAGCGGGTTGAAATCAGTTCTGGCGTAAATGTTTTGTATGGTTCGCAGGGTGCCAACGGAGTAATTTCCATATATACCAAGGAAGGGGTCACTGCTGTTCCCGGTAATTCGAAAAGATCCAAACCCCTTCAGCTCATCACCATTCCGGGGTATGCAAAACCGCAACCCTATTTTTTCCCAAATTATGAAACCACGCGTGACTCTTCACAGGCCGATTACCGATCCTTGCTGATGTGGAATCCGAACGTATCAACCGAGTACGAAACGGGCGAAGCCACTTTGTCATTCTTTACAGCAGACCTCGAAACAAGCTACCGGGTTGTCGTGGAAGGTGTCACTGAGTTCAATGAACCGGTTCGGGGCGAACACATCATCGTGGTGACCAAACGATGACTGCCACCGGCAAGCGCTAATCACCCTAGTTTGGGTAATTGAATAACGTGCTCCAACCTAATTGGCGCAGTTTGACCGTGGGTCGTCACTTTTCAATAAATTTACCGTATTCCAGGTAAGGACGTTGGTCAACCTGAGCGGTTTAAATAAGATCGAATTTTGCTGCGAACGCTGACCCTGGTGCAAAATCAAACATGACGCTGAGACTGATTTTCCTGTTGTACGCGCTGAGCCATTGCCACGCGGTAATCTCACAGACCAGTGAGGTGAGAGGAAGGATAGTGGATGCCGCATCTGGAGAAACCCTTCCCTTCGCAAACGTATTTATCAATAATACCAGCTTTGGAACCTTAACGGATGAGAACGGATTTTTTGCCCTCGGAAATATTCCTTATGGTGTTCAGGAGTTGGTTGTATACCTGCGAAGCCATGAAACCATCCAGGCTTTCATTTCAGTGAATGCTGATCCTGCCGAACTGGGGATAATTGAAATGACCCGGCTGGAGTCGCTGGCAAATCTGGAGGCGAAAGGTATTCCCGACAGTGGGCGCGAGAAACAATTGAAATTGTTTACAAAAATATTCCTTGGTGAAAGTGAGTTCGCTTCACATTGTGAAATTCTAAACCCTTACGTCATCACATTTTCCAAGGGGCCTGGTGGTATACTTTTGGCGACTGCCTCCGAGCCTATAGAAGTGAGCAACATGGCACTTGGTTATAAGCTAAGTTATTACCTGACGTATTTTGAAGCCAACCGGGAAACTCATTCCTTCTCGGGCCAGATTCGATTTGCCGAAATAGGAACAAAAGGCGGGGGAACCGCAGTTCGGTGGATGGAGAATAGAAAAGAATTGTATCTGGGATCGCAACGAAGTCTATTGAAATCAATACTGGATAGCCAAATGGAGGAGGCCGGATTTAATTTGTATTCAGTCAGGGACGAATTGCAGGGATCCAAGGTGACCAGCTTCGCCTCAGCACTTGGGACCACCCTGACACCTTTTCGCACAAATAATATTGTACTTAGCGGGCGGATACCCAATACCTACAAGATCATTTTACCGGGAAAAATCGAAGTTCATTGCAAAGGAAAAATTGCAAAACAGAAGATATACAACGACATACCCCATTCGGTCGGCTGGATAAAAGTTGAAGGTGACACTATTTTCGCTAATCGGAATGGCAGCGTTCTTAATTTCCACGAGGTGGAAACCTCTGGATCGATGCAAATAGGGAGCCTGGCCGAAAGACTACCCCTGGATTATTCACCGGAAAGAATTCTAAAAATAAAAAAGGAGTCACGGGCGGTGGAGGCGAGCCGGATTGAAGAGAAGATTTATGTGCACATGGACAAACCTTATTATTATCCGGGCGAGATGATGTGGTATAAGGCCTATATCAATTATCGCTACCCGGCATTGCGGGATTCGATGAGCAAAACGCTGAGGGTAGAGCTGATCAATTCCAATAGGAAAATTGTCAAGTCACAGTTGTTGAGGATTGAAAATGGAATGGCGAATGGCAACTGGGTGGTGACGGACACACTCTCATCGGGTAATTATTATCTGCGCGCCTACACCAATTTGAACCTGAATTTTGACCATGATAATCTATTCATAAAGCCCATTCCTATTCTGGGTAAAACCGAGCAGGTAGTTGACACTGAATACGACAAAGGCAATACGGGAACACCTCAGGTTGCATTTAAATCCGGCCGGAAATCGTACGAGGTTCGCGACAGCATCTCACTGGAACTTTGGGTGAAAGATAAAAAGGGTACACCTGCCAAGTCCAATCTTTCCATTTCAATCACCGATGCGAAACAGGTAGTTCCCGTTAAGGAGCCTTTGACTATTTTAACCGCTTTCCCCTTCACCACTGATCCTTCCAACGAAATTATTAAGGAACTGACCTATCCGGTTGAATATGGCATCAGTTATACAGGTCAATACCTGAACAAGAAGCAAAAACCGGAGAAGGCCACGTTGAGCATACTGCAGGGAAATTTTGATTATTTGAGTGTGGTGGAGACGGATGACCGCGGCAGATTTTTTGAAAATGGTTTAGTCTTTTATGATTCGGTTGAATTTCGATTTCAAATAAAGAGTGAAAAGAAAAAGGATGATGGGAGAGTGGTTATTTTGCCCCGCGATATTCCGTCCCTGGATTTCCAATCTCCAGGCTATAGCCTCAAAACTGTTAATACGGGTAAAAACCAGCGATTGATCTCGGAATACGAAGTTCCAAGAGGAGCCAGATTGTTAAATGAGGTCTTTATACAAGGTGAAAAAATTAAGGAGGAGGTGGTACGGCCATATGGCAAGCCGGATTATGTAATCGATTCAAAACAACTTGATATTTCGTCCAACAACTTGTTGCTGATACTGCAAGGTAAAGTGCCTGGTCTGGTCATCACGAATCAAACGGACGAAACTGGCAGCCACACCGTGGTCAGGATAGCGCGCGCTTCAGGGCTAACCATCCAGGCGCAGACCGAGCCGTTGGTGATGATTGACAACGTACCCATGAGCGGCAGGGCAGGAGACATTCTTCAGTCCATCGATGCGTATACCATTGAATCGATCGAGGTGGTAACGCGCGTGAGTCCTGCCTATGGATCGGCCGGAGTCAACGGAGTGATCTCGATCTATACCAAACGAGGAATAGGAAGTGAAAAAAATTCATTTGATCGCGATCTGCAGCTGATAAAGTTGGGAGGCTATTCGCAACCCTCCCAGTTCAGGATTCCTAATTACAGCAGTAACAATCCTGAGCACAGTCAAATCGACTACAGGTCAATTCTCTATTGGAATCCCATGGTGGCAACGGACGAGTACGGGCGGGCACGGGTTTCATTTTTTGCAGCGGACCTCGAAACACAGTATAGGGTCGTGGTGGAGGGAGTGAATGAAAATTTTGAACCCGTCAGAGGCGTATATTTTATTACGGTCACCGACAATAATCCGTAAAGACTATCCGATAATTAACTTTTGACCCGGTTGAAGTTTGTTGGACTTCAGGTTGTTCAGTGTTTTTAGTTTCTCTATGGTGAGACCTTCAAATTTTCGCGAGATATCCCAAAGGGTATCACCCGGCTCAACCACATAAACTTTTGAATCCGGCACCAAAGGGGCGCTTGTTTGCTGCACCGTTGAATTACTCACAACAGCGTTGTAGGTACGGTTGGAGGGAACTACCCATATGTTCAACCGTTGACCTATACGAATGGTGTTGCTGCTCAGGTTGTTCCAATTTTTGATATCCCCGACCCGAACGTGATGACGTTCGGCAATGATACCCAACACATCGCCAGATTTTACCCTATAGGTGACCAGCTCTCTTCCGTAGGTACTGCCTAAAGTATTTTTAGCGAGGGCTTCAAGTTCAGTGCGCCCAACACGCGATGACGAATCGAGAATAAAAGTGCGGTTCAGCGCCAGGTTCTCTTTCGCATTGATCGGCACCCTGATCACATACTTTTTTCCAGTTTCAGGTATCGCCTTGCGAAGCACCGATGGGTTCAGCTTTTGCATGTCGTCCATACTGGCACCTGTTAAATTAGCAAAAGTCTCAAAGTGAAGAAACTTGCTGACGTTGAGGGTGTCGCTGGCCACCAGTGGCGGTTCGGGCACATGGGAAAGATTGTGGTTTTCCGTATAATTTAAAGTGTACATAATGGCGATAAACTGTGGCAGATACGCCCTCGTTTCCCTGGGAAGATACCGATAAATGTCCCAAAAATTTTTCTTATATCCGGACCTGCGAATGGCTTTTCTTACATTTCCCGGACCGGAATTATAAGCAGCCAGGGCGAGTTCCCAATCATTGAACATGCGGTACAAGTCACCAAGGTATTTGCATGCCGCCTCCGTGGATTTTTCCGGATCCATTCGATCATCAATGTACCAATCATTGTACAATCCAAAATGCCTGCCGGTGGCGGACATGAATTGCCACAACCCCACTGCCCGTGCACGAGACACCGCGCGCGGATTTAGCCCGGACTCCACGATCGATAAGTATTTTAGTTCGTCAGGGAGGCCATATTTTTCCAGATATCGTTCGAAGATTGGAAAGTACAAGTCTTTCCGACTCAACACCATGCGCGTATAGTCGCGATCCTTGACGGTGAAATAATTAATAAATGCATGAATTCGGTCGTTGTATGTAAGGGGGATAGTTTGCTGGATGCAACTAAGTCTGTCGGCAATCAGTTCCGGAGAGTCGCCCGTTGGAATGTACTCGGGTTCTATCACCTCAGCAAATCCAATCTGAGGGCCCAGGGTGTCCAATGTAATGGCTGCGTCCAACTCGGCAGCCAAAAGGGAGTCCAGGTCAACTTTCTCCTCCTGAGAGTAACCGTGCCGGGAAAAAATCAGCGCCAGCGAGAGAATCAAAAATGGTATTTTCACGAGTTAAAACTAATTTTCTTGAGACAAAATATATTGCAAGTTCATCAATTCTTTTGAAAATTCGAAAAGCCTCTCTTCCTCGAAGTCGTTCGCTGTTATTTGTATACCAATGGGTAACCCGGATTTATCCGTTCCACAAGGCAATGAAATGGCCGGCATCCCCACTACGTTGGCATGCACAGAAAATAAATCGGCCAGGTACATTTTTACAGGATCTCCTGAGTGCTCTCCCAATCTAAACGCAGTGGTCGGTGTGGTTGGTGTTATGATAAAGTCATACTTCGTAAATAACTCCTGTGTTTTTGTCCGCAGTAATCGCCTCACCTTTTGCGCTTTGGTATAGTAAGCATCATAGTAACTGGCACTAAGCACAAATGTGCCTAACAGTATTCGCCTTTGCACTTCCTTACCAAATCCTTCTGCCCGTGTTTTCTTATACAACGACTCCAGATTGGTGGTGTTGCCGCTGCGGTATCCAAAACGTACGCCATCGTATCGTGACAAGTTCGAGCTGGCTTCAGCAGTCGCCAGAATATAATACGTAGGTAGGGCATACTTCAGGAGAGGAAAATCTATGGGCTCTACCTCATGCCCTGCTTTTCGCAATTGATCAATCTGGCTCGTTATGGCTTCCTTAATTTCATGCTGGAGCTGGTCGTCTTGCAAGGCCTCATTGAAGTATGCGACTTTGAATTTTTTTTCGGATTTGAAATTCAGGCCTTGTGTGTAGGAGGGCACCGGCAGTCGGGAAACCGTGCTGTCAAAATCATCTTTTCCTGAGATTACTTCCAAAACCAACGCAATATCTTCCAGGTATTTGGAAAAGATACCGATGCAGTCGAATGAAGAACCGTATGCGACAAGGCCAAAACGCGATACACGAGAATACGTTGGCTTCAGTCCGATGGCCCCGCAGAATGCGGCAGGCTGACGTACCGACCCTCCCGTGTCGGACCCGATGGATACCTGGCACATGTCTGCCACCACCGCCACAGCTGATGCTCCTGACGAACCACCGGGAACGCGGGTTTCATCGATGGGATTCAGGGTAGGGCCGTAAGCCGAATTTTCGTTGGAAGACCCCATGGCAAACTCGTCACAGTTCTGTCTTCCAATAATAATGGCATCTTCATCGACAAGTCGTTGAACAGCGGTGCCATTATATTGGGCGGTGAACCCTTCGAGGATTTTGCTACCAGCCTGCAATGGGTGGCCATCATAGGAAAGCACATCTTTGAGTCCCACAACCAGACCAGCTAGCCTTCCGGCAGTACCATTTTTTATTTTTGCGTCCACTTCCGAGGCTTTTTTAAGCGCCTCGGTTTCGTACACGCTCAAAAAAGCATTGAGGTGCTCCTTTTTCTTAATTATTGAAAGATGGTGGCGGACCCTTTCGGTGCAGGAAGTTTTATGTTGATAGAGGGATTGTTGGAATTCCGAGAAACGAGAAAACGTATTCAAGGTTATTTATTTCCCTCATCAATTTTGGCCTCGTTGCCGGCTTCGTTCACTTCTTTTTTTACGTCTTTCACAGCGTCCTTAAATTCACGAATACCTTTTCCAAGGCCTTTAGCAAAGTCAGGAATTTTCTTGGCGCCAAAAAAAACCAAAACGAAAAGTCCGATAACAACCCACTCGCCCATTCCGGGCATACCAAACAAAAGTATAGCGCTCATAAGCATAATTTTTAGAGGAGTAAAGGTAGTTATTTATTGATGTAACGGAAAAATATAGTGGATGAGCGCAATGAACTTAATTTTTATGTGAATGGCCCAAAGTGAGTCAAAAAATCAGTTTTTCAGCCACTGTTCGGGGTCAACCGGGGCTGTATTCTTGCGGATTTGGAAGCGCAATTCAGAAATGCCGTCACCATTGGTCAGCACCTGGCCTATTTCCTGACTGGTGCTGACTTTTTGCCCTTTGGTCACCAAAACGTCCTTAAGCCCTGAATACACCGTGAAGTATTCGCCATGGCTGATGATGACCGAATTGCCGATGGATGGGATGAAAGCCACTGCCCTCACTTCACCTTCAAATATCGCTTTTACCCTTTCGTTTTGTTTCGTTTGAATATTGATACCGTCATTTTGTAACACGATCCGCTTGAGTACGGGATGATTCTGCCTCCCGAATTTTTGTGAAATAAATCCAGATGCCGGCCAGATAAACCGGGATTTATTTCCCTCAAAAGATGCAGACATCACAACAGTAGCTTCCACTGTCTTTTTTGCCGCTTTAGCTTCACGGGCCTCCCTGGCCGCTCGCTCAAGTTCCTCCTTGATGATGTCGTTAATAAGTTTGTCAAGTTTCGCCACGGCCTTTCGGGTATCCTCAAGTTCAACGCGTAGCTTTTTTTCCTCCTTCTCAAGATTCCTCACCAGTGTGTTTTGCTTTTGCTTTAGACTCTCAAGCTGATGATTCTCCTTTAGCTGGTCGGTGAGCAGGATACTTTTTTCATCTTTGATAGTTTGCGTTTCCTTTACCTGATCTGAGAGAATTTTTTGAACTCTTCCGATCACGACAGCCTGGTCTTTACGGGCAATGCTATACTGCTCCATGTACTTGAGGCGCATGATCAACTGGTCATAAGAAGATGAAGAGAATATGAATATCAGCTTGTTGAGTTTTCCGCTGGCCTTCTGTGTGGCAAAAAGCATCGCAGCGTATTCCTCCTTTAGCTTATTCAGATCGTCCTCAAGGGTGGATATCAGCTCGGATTTTTTATTGATGTCTGAATTGAGCAGGCTGATTTCATTTTGAATGGATTTAATGAGTGCCTCCTGCTGCGAAATGCGCTGATTGAGGGCAGCGAGTTCACCCAAAGAATTCTTTTTCTGCTTACCGGTCTCCGTTAAAATCCTTTCCGTTTCCTCAATCCTCTTAAGATTTTCCTGCTTTTCCTTTTGCAGTTGACTCTTTGTCTTTTGTCCCAAGCAGACAAAAGCTGAAACCAGAAATACACAGATCAAAAATACCTTTCGATTACCTTCTATCATACTTCCGTGGGATATTGAATGGGAATCTCAACTCCCTGTCGCCCACCTCGGCCTTGTTATATTCAAAAGTAATGACGTTGTTCAAAACACCCGCTGGCGTTTTATAAAAAAGATTGATGATGCCGTTGAACGGAAATATCCGGTCTTCCACCGCCTGAAAATTGGTGTAGTTTAATGTGATGGAATTTTTTGTGTCGGCCTCAGTTAGTTCCACGCGCTCAATTTTGGAAAGCGATGCGTTGATGTAATTCTTGATCGAAACAGTTCCCTTGTTTTGTGCCAGCAGATCATAGGTCGGTTGCCGCTCTACAATATCTGCACTGCTCCGGGATTGAATGAGGTTTCCAAGGAATGCAGATTGAATGACATGATAATTGATTTCGAAGTTGAATCTTTGTGACAGTTCCTTGTAATCAAATACAAAGTATTCCTTGTCAACGGTGCTGACGATGGTTATTGAATCGTGGTTGATGAGGGCTTTGCCACCCTGTACCCCTATGATCGAAAATGTCATCCAGATCACGCTGTCCTTCCGCACCCTGATATTGGCTTTTACTTCCCGCTCTTTTTTTCCGTCATTATAGTTAAGCCGCGCCTTTCCGTGAAAATACTCGAAATCAATTTCCTGGATCACAAGTTTTTCTGACAACTTGCCGCTTACAACCGGAGTGAATTTTTTACTGCAGGCTTGGTACAGCAGTGGTATGATCAATAAGAGGATAAAGGCCCTTTTCTGCATTTGACGTGACGGATTGCTGAAAAATACGTTGTGTTTCTAAAAATCGAGCCTAAAATAATCAATACAACCTTCTATTGGCGATCTTTTTATCTATAAGTTCATTGCTCATATCCAGAGACTTTGCTTTCTCCCATTGCTTTACAGCGGCCTCGATGTCACCGAGCTTGAACAGAATGTCCCCGTAGTGTTCAAAAAAAGTGGGATTAGTAGGATTAGACTGTATCACTCGCTCCATCACCTTGCGGGCCTCCTTAAATTTTGATTTGGTGAATAAAACCCATGCGTAGGTGTCCAGGTAAGAGTTGTTTTCCGGATTATTTTTGACGGCCAGTGCCGACATCTTTTCGGCTTTGTCGAGGAATTCGTTCCGGAGGGCCAGGTAGTAGCTGTAATTGTTGAGAATCAAATCGTTGTTTGGGTTGAACGCAAGGGCTGCCTCATACGATTCATCAGACTTTTTATAGTTCTTAATGGCGTGATAGGCATCCCCCAGCAATCCGTTGATCTCACTTTCCAGTCCCTTGTCAAAGGAGGCAAGTCGTTTTGCCTGCTCCAGCGAATAGATGGCTTCCTTGTAGTTACCCTTTCTGGCGTTGGCGAAGCCATTGAAATAATAAAGCATCGACTGATTGGGGAATATTTCGAGGCCTTGTTCACTATGAACTATGATGCTGTCAAATTCACTCTTCTGTGACTCCAGGTAAAGAAGGTTTTGCCATGCATCAAAACTTGTGGATCCTTTTTGGATGGCACGCAGGTATTCGTTTTTGGCTTCATCAATTTTTCCCAATCCGAGGCTCAGATCCCCACCAACAATGTTAACATTAGGGTCCTCCGGATAGCCAACCTTCAACTGTCTTAACAATTCGAAAGTAAAGGCCTCAAGTGAGGGATCAACGCGACCCGACCCTCGCTGTTGGTTGAGTGAAGCGGCATAAGTTCCAACGACAATGATTTTACTATTCACATCAACCGAAGGATCGGCAAAAACTTCCTTCAGGTAATTTCTTGCTTTTTCTTCCTGGTTATTATCCCGGTAAAATCCGGCCAGCAACATCTTGGCATTGCCGGAGTCGGCATGCGTAGCGATAAAATTTTCAACTACTTCAATGGCTTTTCCAATCATTTTTTGTCTGAACAACATTTCTGCAAAATTCATGACATAACTTTCCTCGTCTGGAAAAGCCTCAAGCAATTTTTCGCCCTCCTGAATGGCCTCTTTGGTTTTTCCCTGCTCAAAATATATTCTTTGTTTATTGAGGGAGGACATTTCATTTACACCAAGAATTGCCTCTGCCTTGTTGTAGGCTTTTATGGCGTCATCGTCTTTATTGTCATATTGGTAAATAGCGGCCAATTGGAACAAGTAGTCTTCCGTGCCCGGAATTTCCTTCATCATGGTTTCCAGGTACTGGGCCGATCTCGAGAAATTCGTGAGGTTGGATTGAATGGTAGATGCGAGCAAATAAAAATACTTATTCTTCTTATCCAGCTTTAATGCCGTTTCAATACTCAAAGATGCCTTTATCAAATCTTCCTCTTTATTGCTTTTGGAGAGGAGTTCGGCTATTTTATAATGCACCGTTCCGTTGGTAGGATTTAGCTCGGCTACCCGCTGAAAATAAAAAAGAGCCTTGGTATAATCTTCAAGTATAAAATACTTCTCCGCTTCGATAAAATAAAATTCGGCCTCGCGCAGTCGCGTTTCCGATGGCTCCGGTGTCTTCTTTTTCTTGTCCTTTTGGGCAAAAGTTGTTGGTGCATTTGCCAAAAGAATAAAAAGAAGCAACGGAATGATAAACAGTCTGGACTTGGTCAAAGCTGGTGATTATAAATTGGTAAAAGTGCCGCTGCTGAATTTGCCTCAAATTTAACGAAATTCCGCAACATAGTATTGTGTAACGGGATTCGGTCGTGATCGGTTTTGGCTGCACTTCGCAGACCTTCTATCACCTAAGATGGTGTACGAAGCAGCAATGGATAGAGTCCTAAAATGGCTGCGTAAACTGGTAATTTACTGCTTGGATGCGTGACCTCGACTCAATGCCTGGGCACGTAGGTCAAAATATTTTTTCTCTCAACGATGAATGCAATCAAAATATACGCACCAAGGACAAACGTGTGGAATCCCGTTGCGGAAATTTGATGATCAAAGGCAAATTGATTCGAAAAAAAGATCAGGGCGATGGCAAGAAGAATGTATCCAACACCCGCGGCAATTTTATAAGGAATTGGAAAAAATTTTTGGCCGGTGGTATAGCAAGTGATGCACATGGTGAAGTAGCAGGCAAGCGCTGCCCACGCACTCCCCATATATCCCCAAATGGGGATCATGATGTAATTGAGGAGGACCGTGATGGCTGCCCCAGCAACGGTAATGAACGTCCCGAAATAAGTTTTATCGGTCAGTTTGAACCAGATGGAAAAATTGTAATAAACCCCAAGGAACAGATAGCTTAACAACAGAATAGGGACCGCCATCAAACCTTCATAGTAGGCCTCACCACCAACCAGGTATTTCAGCACATCCAGGTTGATGCATACGGCCAGCAGGATAAAACTGGTGACGATGACAAAGTAATGATTTATGCGCGCAAATAGTTGGGGGGAATTTTTCTCGCTGGAATTGGAGAAAAAGAAGGGTTCAGCAGCAAACTTGAATGCCTGTATGGCGAGATTCATGATGATGGCGTACTTGTACGCAGCCGAGAAAATACCGATCGCGTGCATGGAATTTTTTCCTTCGTAGAAATTGTCGGGCAACCACCACGCCAGTGTCCAGCGGCTAAACATTTCGTTGGTGATTCCGGCAAGCCCTGTGAGCATTACCGGGTAGGCATACCGAAGCATTGTTGAGGAAATAACTTTATCCCATCGAGGTCGCCAGGATGAAAGCACGTTAAAAAAATAGATAAGGTAAAAGCTATTGGCAATAAGGTTTGCCAGAAATACATATTCGATTCCATACCTACTGTCCGATGTAGCTGAATCGGCAAGGCGTTTGATGTCAAAAGCGATCTCGCCTTGTACCAGCCAGTCGGCCACAACAAAGAAATAAATATTGAGACCTACGAGAATGAACACATTGATAACACGCGCCAGCGCAAATCGAAGAGGCTTGTTTTCCAACCTGAGTCTGGCAAATGGTAGTGCCACGATACCGTCAATCAACATGATGACAGCGAGCCAAACGATATACTGCTCTTTCCCCGGGATTGACAATGCGGAGGCAATCGAACCGGCAAACAGTATAAGTAAGCCGGATAGGGTAAGGCTAAGTGATAGGACTACGGTTTGAGCAATGTTGAAAATGCGATTTGACTCATTTCCTGGTTTGGTCGCGAATCTGAAATAGGCGGTCTCCATTCCAAAGGTGTAGACGATATTGAGGAAAGCAACAAAGGCATAGAGAAATGAAATGATCCCGAAATCCTCAGGGTTAAAAACCCTCGTATGTAAAGGAAACAGAAGAAAGTTGAAGAGCCGGGGTACGATACTACCGATGCCGTAAAAGGCTGTCTCTTTTGCCAGCTTTGAAATTTTGCCCAAAATGAAAAAGTTAAATGGTCATAAAAATGGAAAAATTAGCGGGCTTTAATCGGCTATAGGAAAAGTATTTAAGGACCAGCTTACGGCTCGGTGCTCCCCCAATTGTATGTATTATTTTCTACCAACCACTTTCATTTGACTTATTCTGGGTCAAGAATTCCCAAAATGAGAATCACATTACAACCATTGATCAATAATTTGCTTCAAAAATGCGCATATGCTCCAGTTTTTTGCACATTTGCCCCCAAATGTTACATCGGTATACTTATTGGTATATAAGCGATGATGCCTGTACAAACACATACGACTGGCAAAATTGAAACAGACGAAAATGAAAAGCGTAAAAATTCTTTTTTTAATATCCCTGGTAATGTCCTCTCTGGCAGGATTCTCGCAGAAGACCTGTACTTCGAATCCCACCACCATTGGGAGTAATATAAACTTTGCCTCCATCACATGGACGGCTGGCGGTGGGGCTACCGTCACCGAATGTAACAATATGGCCAATGGTACTTCAACGTTTACAGGTAATGTTCTTGTAGACCTTGCCAACAACAAAAAAATAACCATTACCAACAATGTGAACATTACGGGCAACTTTCCGATTTCCGGAGGCCCCGGATCCACGTTAAGCGTTAATGGTGGCTATACGCTGCATGTCACTGGCGACTTAGGTGACGCAACCAACAACGGTGTCGCATACGAAGTCGTTACTTCGAGCGACAAAATAATTGTTGATGGTACGCTATATGGTAAAAACAACAACGCGTTCACCGGGAGTGGGAGCATCAGTGGAGGAACATTGAACGTGAAAAACGGGTCAAGCTGTGGCTCGCCATGTCCGGTATCCGGTGGATTCAGCGGATGTACATCAAATGATGCCTTTTGTACCAACAATGGTGTGCTGCCCGTATCCCTTATTTTCTTTCAGGTCAAAACGGATAAAGATTTTGTATGGATGAACTGGGCGACCGAATCCGAATTGAATTTTGACTATTTCTCAGTGGAGCGTTCCCTGGACGCGATTTCATTCCAGGAGATCGGAAGGGTTCAGGGCCACGGAACCACGCGTGAGCGGCACGACTACGAATTTACGGACGTAATGCCCGTGGTCGGAAAATTGTACTATCGCTTGAAGACCGTTGACTTTGATGGCTACACTGAATATTTCAATATCGCGGCAGTCGAGTTTGCCCAACAGAAATCATTCAAGATTTATCCAAATCCAGTGGTAGATAACAAGATCAACTTCGTGTTGAACTTTGATGCCCAACAAGGGACTGAGATTAGGGCGACCGACCTTAGCGGTGGCGAGGTGTTCAGATTTCCTGTCAGCGAAAATCAATTCAGCTTGCCGATCTCGTTAAATCCCGGAACTTACCTGTTCAAGATCTACTCAGAGGGATACAGCGAGGTAAAACGGATAGTGGTAAAATAGGCCCAAAAAGGCCTTTTTTTCTTTCGCGTATTCTCTCAACATAAGCGGGCTGGCGCTTCCTGTGTTAGTGTGAAAATTTTCATAAATTCAGGGTATAAGCCCGAGGATTTATGTGGAGGATTTTACTGCCAATTGTCTTTCTAGCGCCAGTTTTCGCAGTCGCCCAAACCAATACCCTCGGTAGCGGAAATTGGACAGACGGATCAGTGTGGTCTACAGGAGCAGCACCTGCTGTGGCCGCTACCGCCAATGTCAATCATCCTTTGGTTTTGAATACCAATATTACGATCACCACCGGGACTTATAACTTCTTTCAAAATGTCACAGATATCGCAGGTGGATCGGCCTATACGCTAACGATGACCACTGCCGGGGGAACACTCGACATTAAATCCGGGACTACTACGTTCGAAGGGGCAGCATTGTTTGACGACATTACGTTATTCGTACGATCCGGAGCAACGCTCATCCTTGGGGCTACGCAGGTGAACAACCAAACCGATGTTACCATTGAGGCGGGTGGGACGCTAATTATTAACGGGAACCTAACCAACAACAACAATGGCATTGGAACATTTGTGATCAACGGATTGGTGCAAGTGAATGGCAATTATAGCGCACCAGTGGGAAACGTTGACATTGGAGGTTCAGGCGAATTTTTTGTAACCGGTTCCATTTCTACGACCGGATCATCCGATGTATTTGGATCAACCAATGATTGCCCAACTGGCCCTTGTTCCGGAAGAAATTTATGTTCTTTTTCAAATGCTATTGCTGCAAGCCAGACACTTTGCTCATCAGGAACACCAGCCGGGCTCACCGGCAATGCGGTGGCAAGTCCGACCTACGCATGGGAATCAAGTACCACCTCATCCATTGCGGGTTTCGGATCAACAATTGCAGCCACACAAAACTTCAGTCCAGGTGCCTTGACCCAAACGACCTGGTATAGAAGAAAGGTGACCAGCGGTGGTTGCACCGGCACCTCAACACCGGTTACCATTACGGTATTGCCTACCTCTGGTGGCTGGAAGGGGACAACCAATGACTGGAATTTAAATACCAATTGGTGCGACAACACAGTACCCGCATCCACTACCGATGTGAGCATTTCAACTGGTGTGGCGAATATGCCTCAAATCACCGCTGCCTCCAGTTGCAGAAACTTGACCATTAACACGGGAGCCACTGTAACGATCAATGGCAGCAACACACTTTCAATTTTTGGAAATCTGACTAACAGTGGATCCTTAACCACAAACACCAGCACCGTGTCACTGAGCGGGAGCGCGCAGCAGACGGTCAGCGGTAACCCCGTTAACTTTAACAACCTAACCCTGAACAACAGCGCGGTCACATCGCCCCAGCTAACAGTAAATAGTTTTGTAACTGTGCTGGCTAATTTTACAATGACTCAGGGAAACGCAAATTTGTCAGCCTATAATCTTACGATCGGTCAGAGTGCCGCCAGTCCAGGAACCCTGAGTTATGCAGCCGGGCGACTATATAATGGAAATTTAACCAGGTGGTTCAATACTACAGCGATTACCGTGGGAAATACCGAGGGGCATTTTCCCGTTGGATCATCGGCAGATTATCGGCCATTCTTTGTGGGACACGCTGGTCTCTCAACCGGTGGAACGATAAGGGCTGGACATACCGCTGTCGCCACCACTTCAAATGTTTCCTTTGCTGATGGAGCATCCACCATTATTAGAAGAAATGATTCATTTTGGAGTTTGGCAACAGGGAATGGAATAGCGACAGCCGGGACATTCCTTGTGCGCGCAGAAGGAACCGGATTTGGCACGGTGGCAGACGTAGATCATCTTCATCTGGTAAGGGCAGCTGACGCCACTGGGATAGGCACAAAAACTGCCAGTGCCGGCACCCTGACCAATCCGCAGGTCAACAGAAATGCTGTACCGCTTGCCGGATTGACCAATAATTTTTACATGGGGTCCACCAACGCCTCCTCACCGCTTCCGATTAGCTTGATTTCTTTTTCAGGAAGGTTTGTCAATCAGGGTGTCCAGTTGGATTGGTCGACTGCCTCTCAGGAAAATTTTGATTATTTCCAGGTTGAGCGATCCGTCAATGGAATAGATTTTTCTGCGATTCATCAGCTCGCGGGTGAGGGCGAGAGCACAACCACATTGCATTATTCTTTCCTGGACGTTGAGGTAAAAAGCGGGAAGTATTACTACCGATTGCGAAATGTTGACCGGGACGGAACGTTTGAGTTCTCTAAAATTATTTACGTAGATAAACATTTCGAAAACAGGATATCCGTTTACCCCAATCCCGTGGAGGTAAATTCGTCACTCCACATCGATATCGAGGATCCCTCCACGAGTACTATGACTTCCTATCTCTACGACAGAATTGGCCTTTTGATTGGAAGGGCTGACCTCAAATCGGGGGAAAATGCCCTTCACGTTAGTGGAGATATTGCTCCGGGAGTTTATATCCTCAAGATCCAGGCCGGTACTGGACAAATGACGATTCGGCTCCTGATCCAATAGCGCGCCCATCCACCTACCTTCAGCTGTTTTTAGTAACTATTTGGGCCCCTTGCCCTTGTAAGACATCGCGGTCAATTCAACAATTCCCGCCTGCCGACCCCCTTAACTTCAAATAATGAATATCAGGAGATAAATCAGCCTTTGTAGCCTGATACGATCGCTTGCGCTTACGGACTAATTTGGATAATCCCGATAAAGCCCGCGGCAGGAGGGAAATTTGGATAAGAATGGCATGTAATTTTTATAGTGATAATGAAGTTTAATAAACCATTTGACGGAACAGGGAACCAGGCCGGAATTTTCAGTTTCCTTTTAACTCTTCTCGTATTGCTCATTAGCAATCCTGCTCGTGCGACAACCAGAACAGCCGTGGCCGATGGCGGGTGGGGAACGGCTGCCACATGGTCTCCTTCCGGAGTTCCGGTGAGTGGCGATGATATCATTATCCCGTCCGGCATCACCGTAACGCTGGGCGTGGTAAGGGACCTGAGAGGCCCACAAATAACGGTTATATCTGTCTGGGGAACGTTGGATTTCAACCTGGGTGGAATTCGCCTGGATAATGTTGATGGCGATAAGATTCAGGTGATGTCAGGAGGCACAATTGCACCGGAGGGCTGGGTGTTTTTTGGAAATGAAATCGTCCCGTCAATTACAATAAGCAATACTGCTGGATTCCCTTCAAACGGGCCAATGGTGGGGCCCATCACCCTGCAAAATAGCGTCATTCCAATTGAGTTAATCTCTTTTGCTGCAAATACCGAAAGCTACGGTGTTGACCTTAACTGGAGCACAGCCTCTGAAAAGAATTTTGATTTCTTCCAAATAGAGCGCGCTTCAGATGGCATTAGCTTCGAAACAATTGGAACTGTCAGTGGTGCCGGTTTCAGTACTACACGGTTGTACTATTCCTTCGTTGACGAGGAAGTGCGATCCGGTAAATTTTATTATCGCCTGAAAAATGTCGACCGGGATGGATCATTTGAATATTCCAACATTGTTTCAATCGAAAAAAGGTCCGCAAATTGGGTTTCGGTCTATCCCAATCCGCTAAACTCGGATCAAACTGTGGAGATTGCCTTTCACACCGCTGAGGTAGCCCCTGTGAATATGTCCATGGTTGATATGCACGGACGCCCGGTGTCTCAATCAATCCTGCAACAAACCAAAAATCAAGTTTCACTGGGAAACAATGTGCCAACGGGCGTGTATCTGCTGAGACTTGCCTCCGCAAATCGCCAGGAAGTAATAAAAATAGTGGTTCAATAAAGACGAATCATATTTACTTGAGGTTCTCGAGGATGTCCTTTGTCATTTCCTCCAGGCCAAACTGATGCTGCCATCCCCAGTCTTTTCTCGCGCGGGAATCGTCAATGGATTTGGGCCATGAATCGGCAATCGCCTGCCTCGAATCGGGATTGTAAGTAATCGTGAACTCCGGAATGTGTTTTTTTATCGTAGCCGCAACCTGCGCAGGACAAAAACTCATGGATGAAATATTGTAACTGGATCGGATTTTCACTTTTTCTGCCGGGGCCTCCATCAAATCAATGGTGGCTTTAACGGCATCGCTCATATACATCATCGGCAGGTAGGTATCTGCTGATAGAAAACATTCGTACTTTTTTTTGGCGATCGCTTTAAAATAAATATCCACGGCATAATCTGTTGTACCTCCCCCGGG
Source organism: uncultured Ohtaekwangia sp. (assembly GCA_964655635.1). GTDB lineage: Bacteria > Bacteroidota > Bacteroidia > Cytophagales > Cyclobacteriaceae > ELB16-189. The sequence goes on along the minus strand of CAZZNH010000006.1, from coordinate 226,891 downwards.
TTGAGTTTTATAACCGATCAATCCCGGGTATCTGAGACTCCGCACATCCACGCCATATCGCCTGAAATAATATTCACACCACCGCTCACCGGCTTGTTTGGTGATACCATAAACGGTGGTCGGGTCCATGATCGTGTCCTGCGGTGTATTTTCCTTCGGGGTCGTTGGCCCGAATGCAGCAATCGAACTGGGCCAATACACCTTATCCAACTTTAGCTCATGAGCACCTTCCAACACATACAACAGGCTTTCCATATTCAGCTTCCAGGCCCAGCGTGGATCCTGCTCTCCCGTTGCTGAAAGCAGTGCCGCAAGGTGATATACCTGGGTGATCTCATTTTCCCTGAGCAACTCAAAAAGCTTGTCTTTTTGCATGACGTCAAGTTTCTCAAACCTTCCTTCACGCAGTATGCCCTGTGGCTCTTTGATGTCCGATGAAATGACATTGTCAATGCCATAGATTGACCAAAGGCCCTGCGTGAGTTCTGATCCCAATTGACCTCCGGCCCCTATCAACAGAATTTTAGTCTTTTTCATCAGCTTGGATTATGAAATTTGTACATATGAAGAGCGAACCTCCATCGGGGCTCAAATTAATGGAATTTATATGCTCCACAAAAACAAAACCTTTGGATGGAAATTTGTCATTACTTGCCCGCAAATTGTAGTTTTGCGTCAGTTAAAGTTGATTCATTTTTCAAAAATCATCTGCTATGTACAAAACACTTCAGCCGGTATTGCAAAAAGAACTGGACTCAATCAGGGAGGCTGGGCTATTCAAAAAAGAGAGAATTATCACCACGCCTCAAGGCGCTGATATCAAGACCAGCGATGGGAAGGAAGTGATCAATTTTTGCGCAAACAATTACCTTGGGCTGTCGTCTCACCCGAGGGTGGTGGCTGCGGCAAAAAAGGCAATCGATACGCACGGTTACGGGATGTCTTCGGTGCGTTTTATCTGCGGTACACAGGACATTCATAAGGAGCTTGAGCGAAAGATTTCTGAATTTTTGGGCATGGAGGATACCATCTTGTATGCCGCTGCCTTCGATGCCAATGGTGGTGTCTTTGAGCCGCTACTTGGCGCTACTGATGCGATCATTTCCGATGAGTTGAACCATGCCTCTATTATTGATGGAGTAAGGCTTTGCAAGGCGATGCGCTACCGGTACAAGCACAACGACATGGCCGATCTGGACCAGCAGCTAAAGGACGCGAAGGCAGCCGGTGCCAAACAGATCATGATTGTGACAGATGGGGCCTTCTCCATGGATGGCACCATCGCCCAACTGGATAAAATTTGTGATTTGGCCGACAAGTATGAAGCGCTGGTAATGACAGATGAGTGCCACTCTTCCGGGTTCATCGGCAAGACTGGCCGTGGTGTGCCCGAGTACCGTGGTGTGATGGATCGTGTTGACATTATCACTGGAACACTGGGCAAGGCTCTTGGAGGTGCATCCGGTGGTTTTACTTCCGGTAAGAAAGAAGTTATTGAATTGCTGAGGCAGCGCTCACGTCCTTATCTCTTCTCCAATACGCTGGCGCCATCCATTACAGGGGCGTCTATCGAGGTATTTAACATGTTGACGGAGACGACAGATCTAAGGGACAAACTGGAGAAAAACACCAAATATTTCAGGGAAAAAATGACGGCAGCGGGTTTTGATATTAAACCGGGTGAGCATCCCATTGTGCCCATCATGCTGTATGAAGCGCCCCTCGCCCAGAAATTTGCGGAGCGGCTCCTGGAGAAGGGAATCTATGTCATCGGGTTTTTCTATCCAGTAGTTGCCAAAGGCCTCGCACGCATCCGCGTACAAATTTCTGCAGGACATGAAATGCACCACCTCGACAAAGCCATAAAAGCGTTTACAGAGGTAGGAAAGGAATTAGGGGTATTGAAGTGAATCGCTGACCAACGCGTTTGAGCCGCAATCAATTGTCAAGCCTCCTGTGACTCGCTGGGCTGTGGCTCCGGCTCCTGCGTTACCGATGCCCAGTCTTTCGGCTCCTCATCGTGCAGGTATTCTAAAATTTTTTGTTCCACCTGTTTCAATCGAAGGCCTTTAATGTAGACGCCATTGCGGGCTAAAATGAGCCGACCCGTTTCTTCTGATATAGCCAGTACCAACGTATCCGTGCTTTCCGACATGCCGATGGCCGACCGGTGTCTCAGGCCAAACTGGGCAGGGAGGTGATCATTTTCACTTACTGGAAGGACACACCTGGCTGCTTTGATTCTTCCTTTGTGAATGATGACCGCGCCATCATGCAGCGGGCTGTTTTTGTTAAAAATAGAGAGGAGAAGCCTGCGCGAAACTACGGCATTCACTGAATCTCCAGTCTCTACATAAAATTTCAGTTCCGAGTCGCGGGAAAAAACGATCAGCGCCCCTGTGCGGGTGGCCTTCAATGTTTTCGCGGCTTCAATGACTTCATGAATATCAAAATCTTCCTCATGTTGGTGCCGCCAGTTGGTGAACGACTTGATGAATGTATCCTTATTGACCTCGGTGCTCCGGCCAATGACCAATAAAAATTTTCTGATTTCCTGTTGAAAAAGTATGATGGTAGCCAGCACGCCCACACCCATAAACTGACCAAGGATGGTCGTAAGCAGTTCCATTTGTGCCGCTCTCACAATCAGGTAAATGAGGTAGAGCGCCAGTATGCCAAGGAATATGTTTACCGCAATACTGCCCCTGATGAGTTTATAAACCTGGTACAAAAGAATGGCAACCAGCCCAATGTCGAAAAAATCGACCCAGGTGACTTCAAGAAAACCAATTTTGAGCGCCAGTATCACTTGACAAAGTTAGTTAATTTAATGGCCTCCGCAGCCTCTTTCACGTCATGAATCCTCAGGATGTCAGCTCCCTTAATTAACGCTATCGTATTCAATACTGTTGTGCCATTCAGCGCATTTTCCGCTGAGGTATCAAGTGTTCGCCAAATCATGGACTTGCGGGACAGGCCAACTACCAACAATTTGCCAAGTATCTTGAGATGATCAAGGTGCTTCAATAGTTCGAAATTTTGTTCTACCGTTTTGGCAAACCCGAATCCGGGATCAACCAAGACATCGGCAATCCCCAACTGACGCAGTCGATCCAGTTTCATGCTCAATTCGTGTACCACCTCTTTGGTTACGTGCTTATATTGGGCGAGGGTTTTCATGGTTTGAGGATTGCCCCTCATGTGCATGAGAATATAGGGAACGCGATGATGACCAATGAGGTCAAACATTCCCTGATCCTGATCGCCACCGGAGATGTCGTTCACCAGCATGGCTCCTTCCTCAATGGCCTGCCTGGCCACTTCCGCACGAAAAGTATCTACAGAAACAATAGCCGATGGAAAATGCCTGATGATGGACCGGATGGCAGGGATGGTTCGACTGAGTTCCTCCCTCAACTCAAAATCTGTCGCTCCCGGACGTGAGGAGTAACCGCCCACATCAATAAAGTCTGCACCATCATTTTGCATTTTTTCAACATGACGCAAAATGGATTTTTCGTCCGTGTATTTTCCGCCATCAAAAAAGCTATCGGGCGTCACGTTGAGAATGCCCATAATCTTGGGCGTGTCAAGTTGAACAAGCCGCCCGCCCAGGTTGAGTATTTTGTTACTTGAAAATACTTTATTTTGCATCCGCTTTATGATAGACAAAACTGCGTCCGAATATAAACAGGTAATATCCACCTGCAAAACATTGTTTGCGAAGAAAACACATGACTATGGAACCGCCTGGCGCGTGCTACGTCTTTCCTCCATCACCGATCAGATTTTTATTAAAGCGCAACGAATTCGGAGTATCCAGGAGAAGGGATCGCAGAAAGTGGACGACAGTGTGAAAGATGAATTTATAGGCATTATCAATTATTGCATCATTGCCATGATTCAACTTGACCTGGGTGACGCGCATCAAATGGAGATTGATTTTGCAGAACTTGAGCCACTTTACGACAAAGCTGCGGCCGAAACTTTTAGCCTGCTTCAGAATAAAAATCACGACTATGGTGAAGCTTGGCGGGAGATGAGGGTAAGTTCCATCACCGATATTATTTTAATGAAATTGTTAAGGGTGAAACAAATTGAAGACAATGCCGGTAAAACACTGGTGAGTGAAGGGGTGAAAGCAAACTACCAGGATATGATTAATTATGCCGTGTTTGCATTAATCAAATTAAATGAAGAATAATTATTACCAATAATGAGGAGATACATCGATTCGTTTTCGCGCGTTTTTGTAGGGGGTTTGTTTATATTCTCCGGCCTGATCAAATTAAATGATCCGGTGGGGACGCAAATTAAGATGGAAGAATACTTTGAAGTATTTGCCTCTGATTTTGGACCGTTCTTTCACGCGTTTATTCCGTGGGCACTCGAAATTGGAATGTTGCTGATCGTGCTTGAAGTCGTCTTGGGTTTTGCCGTACTGCTCCACTATCGCATGAAAGTAACCATGGCGGTGATGTTGGCGTTGATGGTCTTTTTTACTTTCCTTACCTTCTACTCAGCCTACTTTAACAAGGTGACTGATTGCGGTTGTTTCGGTGACGCGATCAAGTTGACACCCTGGGAGTCGTTTTTTAAAGATATAATATTGATGGTTTTTGTGCTCCACCTCTTTTGGTACCGCAAAAAATACGATGCGCTTCTTCGTACGATGGAAGGCAATGTGGTGATAGGGGCAGTTACTGCAGTAAGTTTGTTTCTTGGTATTTATGCCGTTCGTCATCTTCCATTCATTGATTTCAGGGCTTACCGGGCCGGCAATGTGATCCCCGAACAAATGATCCCGATGGAACAGCCCATCATCGAATACACATTTGAAAAGGACGGAGCCATTAAAAAATCGCAGCAGTTTTTGTCGGCTGACGATGGGTATAAATATGTTTCTTCCAGGGTGGTGAATGAAGACAAGATTACACCCAAAATCACTGACTACCTGGTAACCAGCCCGGATGGCGAAGATAAAACCCAGTATACTTTTGAAGGGGCAAAACTGTTGATCATCCTGTACGATGTGTCTAAATCATCAACCGGTAATTTGGACGACATCAGGAGCCTGACGAAACAGTTAGAGGGGAAAGTGGATTGTTTTGTTCTCACCTCTTCCGGTTCGGAGCAGATGGAGGCATTCCGACATGAGCACCAGCTTGCAGTCCCCTATTATTTTGCGGATGCCACGGTATTAAAAACCATTCTCAGGTCCAATCCCGGCATAGCGTTGTGGCAAAATGGAAAAGTGTTGGGTAACTGGCACAATAATGACACGCCTTCTGCCGCGGATATCATGGCCCTTTTGAGATGAAAATCTTTCTTATTGGCTTACCCGGAAGCGGTAAAACAACCCTTGGAAAAGTGGTTGCTGAGTTGCTGAAGAGACCGTTCGTTGACCTCGATGAAGAGATCGTCATGGGGGAGAGGCAATCGATCGCGGAGATTTTTGTCAAAATGGGTGAAGACCATTTCCGGAAAATTGAAACGAAGTACCTCGCCCGGTTTTGCGGCAGTTCCTCTGATTTCATTATGGCAACTGGCGGAGGTACACCTTGTTTTTTTTCGAACCTTGAATTGATCAACAAATCCGGAACAAGTGTTTTCCTGGATGCATCGGTTGACGAAATCGCCAGGAGAATGATGCAAACTGAGTTGGCAAAAAGGCCGATGTTTTCCTCGCAGGATGTTGGTTCAATTGCCGAAAGGGTGAAATCAATGCGGGCACAGCGAATTTCTTTTTATCAAAAGGCACACCTAACCGTTTCCGGGGATCAAATAGATTCGAATTACCTGACTAAGACGATCGCAGCGTTAGAAGGGTAGACCTATGGTAAACATTACGTTGGTGCTTCGCGGCTTGTATTCAACAAGAGGCGTGTTCACGGAATTTACCGTATAAGGTCGATACGTATTATCGCTGAAGCTGTATATTACCGCCAAGTCGATGTAAAAAGTCTTTTCACGGTAGCCAATTCCACCACTTAATCTTTGCAGGTTCGCTGACACACCATTTTGTATTGCCTTAAATGGTTGCGGTAAATAAGCATATCCTGCTCTGAACTTCACGGCATTTAACCTGTATTCGACACCACTTCTGAGATTGAAAACAGATTGATAGAGCGAGCGGATGTCCTGGTTCTCCACATCAAAAGACAAACCCTGGGTTATGGCATCGTACTTTGCCTTGCCGTAGTTCACCCGCTCCACATCCAGTGAAAAGAATCCTTTTTTTTCAAGAAAAAAGGTGGCCCCTGCAGTCACCTTACCCGGTGTGCTCAGCGAGTAATCTGAAGTCACCACATCGCTACCAAATTGTTCGTTGCCAAGGATCAAACTTCTGTCACCGAAGTAATCAAAGTTGTTCCAACGCGTGCGCATAAGCGCATTGTAGGTGTCGGACAATTCATAATAGGTTGGAGATGTTGCTGAAATAGCAACCTGTATAAAGTCCTTAGGTCTGAACGTAACACCCCCGGTAATGTTAACACCAGATCCCCTGATCTCCAGTGTCTCCTCCAACGACATATCGAATAGCGGTCCTTCCTGAAACGCCTCGGTATACAATTTATTTGACTTATAGCGAAGGGTAGTGATGCCTATGCCTGCACCAATGAAAAGTTTGTCATTGTAATTGGCACCGTACGCAAAACTCCATTGCGTTTGGGCTCCCCTGGTTTGGATCTCTTCCAATTGAAATGGTTTACCTTCCACATCGGTAAAATAGGCATTGGGATTAAAGCTCGGATTGATCACCGTGCTGTCGCCAATAAGGTAATTTTCAAAGGCCAAATGTGTGGGTGTATTTCTCAAGCTTCCATTGCTTCCAAATTGCGTGATAGGTGCTCCGGTGGCGTCTTCAACAAAATAGTCAATGATAGAATTGGCTTCATTAAACCCCTGGTATTTTATATCGCGATTAAAATCATTGATTCTTGTATAGCCAATGGAGAAGGTGCCCCCAAGGAAGCCAGTCAGTTTATCATAGTCATTGTGAAACGCCATGCTAAATCCGGGAATATGAAACGTGCCTTTGTTGTCATTTGTGGTTTCGCCCAAATATTGAGAAGATGTTTTGGCAAAATTGATAGCTGGTGTAAGCGTGAGTTCAGATCGGTTATACATGCCAAGACCTGCCGGATTGGAGAGCGAGGAACTAAAATCTCCTCCTAAAGAAACCTGTGTGCCTCCAAGTGACTGAATGCGCGCGCTACCACCCGGCTGCGTCCTGCTGAAAAGCAGGGCAGTCTCTACAAAACTTTGCGCATGTCCCCTCTGGCAACTAAGCGCAATAATTCCACCCAGCAAAAGCGCCCTCCACCTTGTCATCGGATGTGTATATTAATTAATTATTCCTACCCCTCGTTCTGGATGCTCCCGAGCTTCCTGATGATCCACTGCTTCTTGATCCTCCGGAGTTAAATCCGCCATTGTTGAAAGAACTGCGTGAAGGGGATGAGAAATCGGTGCCCTGACGTCCCCCGGTGTAGCCCCGGTTCAGGTCCGATCTTGTTGAATTTGTTCCGTTGTTCGAATTGCCCCAGTATCCACGAGTCGGATTGGTGTCTTGATTTCTTTTCCAGCCGCTATCATAATATTCAGGCGTGGTTGATCTGGTGCGGCCACTGGTGTTGTTTGAACGTCCAGTGGTCACCACATTTCCTCCTGTGATCGGGCGGGAATTATCCACCTGGTGACTGAGATTGGTGCTCCTTGAACCGCGTTTGGCGTAGGAAACCCGGCTCGTTCCCGTGTCTCCTCCGTTGTTAATTATGATGACCTGACGAGGATAATAGTTTCCGAAGTAATTTCCTCCCCATGGATTGTAAGGATTCCAGAAGTTATTGGCATAGTATCCCGATCCAAATCCTGCACCATTATAAAATCCGGGACTAAAGCCGCCCCACCCATAGCCGAGCGACATGCTCAGGCCAGATCCGTAATAAGGATTGCCCCAATAGGAGGGATAGAAACTGTTGTAAGGGTATCCAAATCCATTGTTGAATCCGTAATAAGGATTGTTGAATGCATTGTTGCTAAAGTAGGGATTGTAGAAAGACCCGGTGTTGCAGTTACAGTTCGAAATATTCTGATTGATTCCGGTAGGTTGAAAATCGGGCAAGAAATAATCATCTTCTACCAGTGCCGGATTGTTGTTATTGAGTTGAGAGGCGTATTCAGGGTTAATGTTTCGTGCTGAATAACTGTCCGTGGGATTAATTCGCGTGTTGACTTCACTTAATCCGCTGGCCTTCCTGGCAAGCCCCAGGTCAGCAGTTATCTTTTTCTCGTTAATCTTCGCGCGGTCTTTCGAATTGAAATACATATCGTCCAACTCCTGACCCAACGCCACAATCGCAACGAAGCAGCCAATCATCAAAGTCAAAAATTGCTTCACATTTTTCATAATCGTATCGTTTACTGCACGGTTCCCTATTTATAACGAAAAATCGCTTGTCGGGATATAAATACAACAAGAATTATGCTGAAACCATTCGGAAACAGGGCGATTAAGCCCATCTTTTCTGATAATCCTCAAATCCTCATTTATATTTGCCCTCTTTAATCAAAGATAGCAAAAAATAAGCTGGCAGAATGGGCAAGGAAATAACCTCAAGAAGCGAAGATTACGCGCAATGGTACATTGATTTGGTGAAAAAGGCGGATTTGGCAGAGAACTCTGACGTGAGGGGTTGTATGGTCATTAAGCCTTATGGGTACAGCATTTGGGAAACCATTCAACAAGGCCTGGACAAAATGTTCAAAGATACTGGGCACGTCAATGCCTATTTTCCATTGTTTATTCCCAAGTCATTTTTGGCCAAGGAGGCCAGTCACGTGGAGGGGTTCGCGAAAGAATGTGCTATCGTCACCCATTATCGGCTAAAAGCCGGAGCGGATGGCTCGGGGGTGATCGTTGACCCTGAGGCCAAACTTGAGGAAGAGCTTATCGTAAGACCGACCTCGGAAACCGTCATCTGGAACAGTTACAAAAAGTGGATACAGTCTTACCGCGACCTCCCCTTGTTAATTAACCAGTGGGCCAATGTGGTTCGCTGGGAAATGCGAACGAGACTTTTCTTAAGGACATCGGAATTCTTATGGCAAGAGGGTCATACCGCTCACGCGACATCTCAAGAGGCGGAGAAGGAAACACGCTTGATATTGGATGTGTATGCAGACTTCGTTGAAAACTTTATGGCGTTGCCGGTCATCAAAGGAAAAAAATCAGAAGGTGAAAAATTCCCCGGTGCGGTGGACACTTATTGCATTGAGGCATTGATGCAGGATGGAAAGGCATTGCAGGCAGGTACATCTCATTTTTTGGGGCAGAATTTTGCGAAGGCTTTCGATGTGCAGTTTACGGGCAAAGATGGAAAGCTGGATTTTGTGTGGGGGACTTCGTGGGGAGTGAGTACCCGGCTTATTGGCGGACTTATTATGGCGCACTCCGATGACGATGGGTTGATAATTCCACCCAAGCTTGCACCTATTCACGTGGTCATTGTGCCGATTTTTAAAAGTGAGGATGAACTTCAAAAAATTACCGAAAAGGTAGATGTGATTTCCTCGCAGCTTCGAAAAGCAGGTTATGCGGTTAAGTTTGATAACCGCGATACGCACAAACCCGGGTTTAAGTTTGCAGAGTATGAATTGAAAGGCGTACCCGTGCGGTTGGCCATCGGACCGAGAGACCTGGAGAATGGCACCATTGAAATGGCCCGAAGAGATACCAAGGAAAAAAGAGTGGTTGCGCTCGATGAAGTAGTTACGCTCATTCCAGCACTATTGGACGAAATACAAGCCAATATTTACAACAAGGCGCTTAAGTTTCGGGAGGGCCTTACGACTAAAGTGGACGCATACGCAGACTTCAAAAAATTACTGGATGAAAAAGGTGGGTTCTTTTTGGCACACTGGGATGGCACAAAAGAGACGGAAGCTGCGATAAAGGATGAAACCAAGGCAACTATACGGTGCATACCCATTGATGCGCCAGAAGAAGATGGCAAATGCATTTATTCAGGGAAGCCCTCGAAAAGAAGGGTGTTATTTGCCCGCGCTTATTAAAGGCCTCGATTTTTTCTTATTACATTTGCCGCCATGGAATGGATGATTGTCGCTGCCTTGATCTTTTTCGGAATTTTGCTGGTGATTGCGGAAATTATCTTTGTTCCGGGAACCACAGTGGTTGGTATTGTGGGAGTCATATTCATGATTGTGGGCGTAGCTTCCAGTTTTAGTTATTTTGGATCGCAAGGTGGATGGATTACATTGGGTGGCACGGCTGTCGCCTCTGCTGTTATTGTTTACTATTCGTTTAAGGCCAATGTGTGGGGCAGATTTTCCCTTAAAACGGCAAGTGATGGTAAAGTGAATGAAGGTGAACTCGAAGGATTGGCGCCAGGTCAGGAAGGTGTTGCTGTTTCAGCACTAAGGCCATTTGGTAAAGCCGAGATCGCTAATAAAACTTACGAAGTCAAAACACTGGGTGCGTTTGTGGACGCAGGATCGAAGTTAAGAATAATAAAAGTCAACACGAATCAAATAATTGTAGAACCTATTCAATAGAAACTTATGGAAAGCTTGGTGTTTATTTTCATCGTCTTCGTCAGCATCATCGGATTTTTCATGTTCATGTACTTTGTTCCGGTGGGGCTGTGGATCACGGCAGTGTTCGCGGGTGTAAAAGTGACCATCGGTGAGTTGATCGGAATGCGGATTCGGAAAGTTCCGCCCGGGGTTATTGTCAATTCACTCATCACGGCTACCAAAGCGGGATTAACGGTGACAACGCGTGAGCTGGAGACACACTTTCTGGCTGGGGGCAACGTGCCCAACGTCATTCGTGCACTCATCTCAGCGGACAAAGCGAACATCAGCTTAAGTTTTAAACAAGCCACCGCTATTGACCTCGCAGGTCGCGATGTATTCGAGGCGGTTCAGATTTCAGTAAACCCAAAAGTGATTACCACACCAAAAGTTGCTGCAGTGGCTGCTGACGGGATTCAGCTTATTGCCATCGCGCGGGTAACTGTTCGGGCAAGTATTGCACAATTGGTGGGAGGAGCCGGTGAAGATACCATCCTGGCGAGGGTAGGTGAGGGGATCGTGACCTCCATTGGTTCCGCAAAATCGCATAAAGAAGTACTGGAGAATCCGGACAAAATTTCAAAAGTTGTATTGTCGAGAGGACTTGATGCGGGAACAGCATTTGAAATATTGTCGATTGATATTGCAGATGTAGATGTTGGCGCTAACATTGGGGCAAAACTTCAAACCGATCAGGCCAGCGCAGACTTAAAGGTAGCTGAGGCAAAAGCGGAAGAGCGCAGGGCGATGGCCGTGGCGCTGGAGCAGGAAATGAAAGCAAAAGCCCAGGAGGCCAGGGCCAACGTGATTCAGGCAGAGGCTGAGATTCCAAAATCTATTGCGCAGGCTTTTGTCAACGGAAATCTTGGTGTGATGGATTACTACCGTATGCAAAACATTCAGTCTGATACCGATATGAGAAACACCATTTCTGGTGCAGGTGAAACAGGCTCAACCAAAGACTAGTCAAATAGCCCAAACTTCAATTTAGAGGCCATTTCAAAAAGTTGTTCTGATTTTTGAAATGGCCTCTTCAGTTATTTGTAGCTCAAATTAACCTTCAACCACGGTGATTCCGATTTGGCCAGGTACTTATTCAGGTGCTCGATGTACGTGAGTTGATCATAAATCATGGGAATCGTGCTTAGTCCCGTGCTGGTAAGGAGCCCAAATTTTTGATCCCTGGAAATGATCACGTAGCCGTTGCCAAGGTCCTGTAGTGTCTCGAACCGTGGCTCGATCATAACGACACCCTGTTGATTGGCCAATCCGAAGAAGTTGTCGTTCCTTAACAAAAAACTTCCCGTATTGATGCGATAAATAGAGTCGTATCGGGTTTCGAGAATGAGTTCTCCTTCCACATTTATCAAACCAAACTTTCCTCTCTTCACAATGGCTACCTCATTGGAAAATGATGATACGAACTCATAGCTGGGATTGATGACAATTTTATCCTGCACATTGATGAAGCCCCATTTTCCCAAAATTTTGACCGGGGCTAATCCATCTTTAAAATTGCCTATTGCTTCGTAACGATTGGCAATTCTCAATCTCCCCCGGTTATCGATAAAGCCATATTTTCCATTTCGCCTGATTCCTCGAAGTCCTTCATGCTCCGCACCAACAATTTCTGCCTCATCGACCATGGCTGGAGTTGTCCGGCTGATAACTCCCTGAAAGTTGATTCGCTTTTCAGAACCGTCTGGCAATAGTTCCTTCAAAATACCGCCATCCGCCATGAGCGTATTGCTTGTAAAATAGATCAGCTCCCCATCAAAGGTTTTGAACAGGTTTAATGAGTCCTGCTTTTGCAGGTAGTGGTATTGGTCTACCAACTGAACCGGAAAGCTTTGCGGGGGCAGCAACCAATTCTCCTTAAAATCGATAACTCCGAAGTGACCATGAAATTTCACCAGAACCTGATCTTCATTGTGATCCAATATAGAATCGTAAACACAATGAACATTTTCCTTTCCATATCTATCCATAATTCCCACGAGGCCATAATTCCTCACCTGAAAAAACTTTCCGTTAAATGAACTAATAGATTCATATGATCTTTCTGATTTGCGGATCCCGAAGGCGTCATATAATAGCCAGGAAGGCTTGCCCAGTAATTTTTCCTGAACCCTCACGAATTTTTCACTCACGGCTATCGAGTCAAATTGAAAAGGAATAACAACTGTGTTGTCTGTTTGGATCACTCCGAACTTCGTGCCGTTTTTTGCAACCACCAGGTTGGACCCGGACGGATAAAGTCTATTGTATACAACGGGGACAGTTGTGTTAAAATTATTGTCGAGAATTCCAACGCGCTGATTAGTCTCAACCATAAATCCATCAGGGGCCGGAATCAATTTGTCGCAGTCAACGGCATAAGATTTTTTGTGGCTCTCGTCCAAGAGCATCCATTGGTTCATTGCCCTTGCACTGGCAGCGCCTTGTTCATCAAAAATAATTTCCCGGTACTGAGGTGCCACTTCGATGGTGCCGTCACGATGGATGATTCCCTGTTTGTTGTGCTGGTAAATGATGGCTCTGTCTCTTTTAAAGGTTGATATACTGTCGATCTCAAATCCCGTAAGCCGACTACCCATTTCTGAAAAGAGCGCGGTCAGGTTTTCGTTGTTTTGAACGCCATAGCGCAAGCTGCCAACAGGAAAAATGTTTTTGTAATTCAGAGGGATCACCACATTCCCATTGAGATCGATCACGCCATAATTAAATTTTGATCCTGTTTTCGTGAATACAATTGCCTGCAGTCCGAGAATTTTTATTCCATCGTATTTTATCGGCACCGTAACGCTTCCCTTCAGATCGATGCATCCCATTTTTGCTGTTATGGGATCAATCTCCTTTTTTACAATTACCCTGTCTCCTCCGGAGGGCAACAGTTGAATATAGTCTGCACTGGTGAGCCGTTGCGCCTTCAGGTTGATCAATCCCCATTTCTCTTTGACCTTGTAGCCCGTGACCTGGCCTATGACCGAAAAATTTCCGTCACTCCATCCAAGCCCCTCAAAGGCGGGGGTTATAATTACTTTGCCCTGTGTGTCTTTAAGACCATATTTGCCATTCTCTTCGAACAACTGGTATTCGGCAGCACGGGCCATTTGTGCCGCAAAAAATATCACAACGATCAGGCGCAACTTCATGCAGCAAATGTATGGCAAAGGGCCAGAACGAAAAAAGCCAATCGACAAGATTGGCTTTTATTGGGTGACGCTGCCGGTTTAGTGGCCAAAAGTTTCTTCGATTTCAAACAGGAGGGTAAACTTAACCTTTAGCGTATTGCTGTTGAGTTCCAAAATTTCCTGGTTGAGGGTAAGACCTCCGAGACTCAGTTTAATGAGCGTTTCATTTTCCGCGAATGCCCATGTGCCATTGACCGTTTGCGGATCGGATGGATCCTCTTTGCTTCCGCCTTCATCAAAAATGTAACTCCCATCTTTGTTGAAGGTGTAGGTATCATCGGCCTGCGTGCTTTCGGGTGTTGCAGCCGGAAATCCAACGATCGCTATTGATTTCAGTTTCCATGGTTTTTGCGTCAGCAACTCAAGCTTGCTTAAGGTGGGTTCATCATCTTTGCAGGATGAAAAGAACACTAACGCCATGATCAAACTTGCGGTACAAATTCTGTTGATGTATTTCATGTGTTATGGTTAAAGTTTACTTCAATTAACTTCCTGATTATCTTTTTCTTCCCTTTACAAAGACATCGATTTCGTCAGGGTCATAATTCATGTAATAAAGACTAACCTTTCCATCCTCAGTGGTTTCAATGGTGGCAGGTATGGCGTTGGCCGTTAGAAACCAACCAGCGGGCAAGATGACCGTATTGTGCGGGCGGCCGAAGGACCGATCCCATACAAACTCATCTCCATTCATCAGGTACCGGTTGGGATCTGTGTAGGTTTCTTCAATCCGCAGCCTCGTGGATTGGCCTTTTTCAACTGGATCATACCAGATAACGATTACCTCAGTTTCTGGTGTAATATCTTCGTCAATGATTATTCCCTTTTCCTTCAGTTGATTTCCCCGAAGCGTTTCCACCTTCAGCGGTTGCCCCGTGTCAAGATTGAGTGCGGAAGGATTGGATGCTTTACTTCCCGCCCGCACTACATTCAGGTAATTTTGTTTCCCGGCCTGCGTCTCCGTGTAGTCGTGGTAGAGCCTGAAAGAGTGCGTTTCCGGTTGCTGTAAAAAATAGACAATTTCTCTTGTTTGATGGGCCCGTTCAGGCACGGTATAGTTTAGCCTAGCGGCTGACTTGTCCCTACCTACACCAGTCTTATAGGTGTATTCCTTTTTTTCAACCTTGAGATTTGCTGTGGCCGGAAGTTTTCGTGCTTCAATTCTAAGCGGCACCGCAACAGGGCCGTGGTTGATGAAACTTGCGCTAATCCGACCATCGGGTTCCATGACTACCTGGACCGGGTAATTGCATTGAACAATTTCGTATCCATACGGCAGAACAATGGCATTTCGCTTAATCCCAAGCGATCGTTCGAAGACAATTTTCGGACCTTCAGAAAAGTAGCTTTTTGGGTCTTTGTAAGTCTTATCAATCAAAATCCGGTACTCCGAATGATTGGCAATGGCTCGCGCTAATTTAATTTTCAGGTATTCTCCGTTATCATCTGCTTCTGTGTATCCATTCTTTTTTGCGTCAACGCCCTTAACAATCGTCCATTCCAAATTCTTACCGGTTTGCAGATCTTTAACGGCATCCACTTTGTGCTCACTGCCGCTTCGCAGGGTGTTGTAATAAAAAGTCGTCCCGGGTTTGGTAGCAGTGACCTCGTACAAAATTCTGAAACTCTGCGTGGAGGGCTCAAGCAGTTCGTAGCGGGTATACTCGTCAGCGGCAGTTTGAGATTGACCTGGCGAATTATTTAGAATGCCAACGAAAAGCAGGCTTGCCCAAGTTCTGATCATCTTTTTGAATGGATTAGGCATTGAATGTATTATAATCCTCCATGGTATCCAAGTCGATCCCGCCAAGTGGAAAGGGGACCAAATCCATCTCATGCGAAAAATTCCTTGCCATATTTTTCGCGCCCGATGAGTCATCGATAGTGCTCAGTTCTTGATGAAAAGAACGATCGAACAGAATGGGAACGCCAAAGGTCTCCTTGTATCCGGATGCAATGATCTTTTTTCTTTCACGGTAATACTGTTGACCCATTTCAATCAGGTGAGACGCAGACAAGTGCGGTTGATCGCAAACTGAAATGATGGTTGCGGCAGTTTTTGAGAGATTTTTTTCAATGAACTTTATTCCAACTTTAATGGAAGAGCCCATGCCTTTGTTCCAATTTTCGTTGCTGATAATCTGAATGGGGTAATCTTCAATCACCTTTCTGTGGGCATTTATATTCGAACCCAACACTACGACCACTTCTTTTGGGCGAGCTTCCAGCGATCTGGCTACTATCCTTTGCAATAGAGTTTCTCCCGCTATGTTGAGCAATTGTTTGGATTGACCCATACGCGATGACGAGCCCGCGGCAAGAATTAGAATGACGATATCACTTAATGCCCCGGTTCCCATTTTTTTGAATTGACGATCTTATGAGGAGTGCTTCCTAGCCGTTTTTCTGGATTCCCGCCTCTGGCCCAAGGTAAACCTGTTTAAAAACCTGGTCACTGGCCTTCTCGCGTTGGTGAATTGGCCCGCTGCGGTATTTCAGGAAGCCGCCAGAGCGATGATTAAATTTCGATTGAATTTCAGCGACAATCGAAACAGCAATTTCATCGGGCGCTTCAGCTCCTATGTCAAGCCCAATGGGTGAGTGAATCCTGGAAAGGTCTTCAGCATTTAATAAGATCCCCTCTTTGGCCAACTCATCTATCATCTTATCAAATCGCTTGCGTGGGCCCAGGATACCAATGTAGGGTGACTCTGACTTCAGTAATTTTTTTAAAACATCACGGTCATATTCGTAATTGTGCGACATCAGGACGCAGGCCGTGTAAGGTGTGATGTCAAAATCACGATCAACAAATTGGCGCTGGCAAAGGGAAAGCTTATCTGCCGTTGGAAAAAAAACAGGCGCAATGTGGGCAACACACTCATCGGTGACCATTACCTCCCACCCAAGCGACTTCGCCAACTGACTTACTGGCCTTGCATCAAACCCGCCACCAAAAAGAATAATGGAAGTAGCCGGTTGAACAAGTTCAAGGAACACTTCCGTGTTGTCATGGGCAGTGTAATTTTTGGCCACGGAGCGTTGCGTGTGAAACAGTTCCTTTAGATCATTCTCTACACTTTTTTTAAGTAAGGTGTTTGTAAAATGGCTGGTGATTTCACCGGTCTCGCTCATGATCATCTTCTCTGCTGCATGGGCACCGGTGAAAATGGTGGCAACGGCAAGGGGTTTATTGGTCTTTGTGAATGCTGAAAAAACCGATACCGGATTTTGGCTGGACATCGCATCGATCGGTTCGATGAGCACATCGATAATGCCATTGCATCCCAGCCCAATTCCCAGATTTTGATTACTTTCTTCAGAAGTATCATAGGTCACCGTTACGGCCATCTTGCTTGTCATCACCTGCCTGGCTTTGCGAAGTGCATCACCTTCCAAACACCCACCACTGATCGAGCCCACCCATTTCCCGTCTTCCGTAATCAACATTCTTGCCCCCGGACTTCGGTAGGAAGAACCACGTACTTTCACGACTGTGGCCAATGCGGCCTTCTTTTGATCAAGGTCAAGCTTTTGGTATTCGGCAATTATGGTCTTAAAATCTTTCAGGAATGCTAAGTTAATTGATTAATGACAGTTCAAGTTCCTGTATGAGGGGGTTATTTTCAGGAGTTAACGTGAAAAACACTTTAATTTTCATTTTGGTACAGTCGATAACGAATGACCCCCTCAGTTGATTTTCGGGCACCAGCTCACCAACACGCTTTACTTCTCCTGCCGCACTGAATAATTCTCTTATTTCTTTGCCTCGAAGGTCGAGCGATTTGTCCATGTAGAAATTTTCCGCGAATATTTCTTTGTTATCGCCCCATCCCGGGAATAACGACATAAGTTCATTTTTTCTCGTCTCCAGAATTTTTGAAACCGGAAGTTCTCGTGGCCTCAGGTTGGCAATCGAAATCAGTGTATCCATGACCTGCTCATTCGGCAAGCCTGGCGCTCCATACCTTCTGTTGCTAAAGGAAACGATGCCAATCCCATAGTCTGGAAATATTCTCCATTCTGAACCGTAGCCCGGTAGTCCACCACTGTGGGAAATCCTGACAATTCCCCGGGCATCTTTTCTCCAACCCAGCCCATAAGAATAGCCGTAGGAGAACGGGCCAAACTTATTTTTTCCTGGCGAGTTGTCGTTGATTCTCCATAGCTGATGCATTTCCCTAACGGTACTTCTTTTTACGGGGCCATCGTCCGCGCCATTTCTGGGAGGCCAGGCGTCAAGATGAAAGGCCACGTATTTGCCAAAGTCTTCGATGGTGCAAAATAGTCCACCCATAGCGCCAAAGGACCCGTCATGAAGAATAGGCTCAGCTACCCATTCTTCATTTACCCAATGATAGCCGAGCGCCAATCTATCGGTTGGTATGTCCGTGTATTCCCATTTCGAATCGTTCATTCCCAATGGCTTCAGGATATTTTCTGTGATGTACTGTTGATAGGAAGTTCCGGCAACTTTGGTGATGATGTTGCCCAAGAGTGCAAAGCCTAAATTACTATACTCGTACAAAAGGCCCGGAGAATTTGAAAATGAAAGGCCCTGGCTGACGAGTTCGATAAGTTCTTTATCAGAGTCTTCCAGTTGCCGGTCACCCCACGGATTGTCTTCCGGAAACCCTGCTGACATGGTTAACAAATGTTGGATGGTGATAGGTGGTGAATCGTCAGTCAGGTATTGAAGCTTTCCGAGTGCCGGAATATAAAGGTGGGCGGGATCCTGCAGGCTCAGCTTGCCTTCATCCCTGAGTTTTAGAATCGCCATGGCTGTGAAACTTTTGGACATGGACGCAATTCGATACAACGTCTTGGTGGTTGCAGGTTGATTCGTTTCCCTGTTAGCCAATCCCGCAACTCCAGAGTGAATCAACCTGCCATCGGCAATGATTCCATATACGATGGAAGGAAAATGATTTTTTTCCGCATAGTCTTTAAACAGTTGGTCGGCAACAGGAAATGCAGGTGCCATTTTTTTTACCCGTTCCGTGTCAGAAAAGACGGGTTGCTGATATGCCGCGTTGCCAGCTATTTGCACCGGTTCTGCCGTACGGTCTGTGGCAGGCCCACAAGCCATCAAGCCCGCCAGGCAGATGGTAACAAAAAAAGAAAAGACTTTCATGGCTACAATTTAGCCTCTTCCGCCAAATTTACGGGCAGTTTCCTGATGCGTTTTCCTGTTGCGGCAAAAATGGCGTTACACAAGGCCGCACTGATGGATGGCAATGAGATTTCTCCAAGTCCCTCCGGGCTTTCGTTGCTTTCGATCATGTGAGTCTCAATCGTTGGCGCTTCATTAATCCGCATCAGTTTGTATCCGTCAAAGTTGCTTTCCCTGGCTCTTCCACCTTCGATGTTAATGGCGCCATTCATCGTTGCGCTGAGGCCGTCAATGATGCCGCCCTGAATTTGATTAACTGCTCCGCTTTTATTGACCACTATTCCGCAATCGCATACCGCGACTACGTTTTCAATCTTTATTTTATCGGAACCAACCATGGAGACAGTGACCACTTCAGCAACGTAGGCACCAAACATAAAATGAGCAGCAAAGCCCCGATACATTCCTTTTGGCGGAGGTGTGGACCAATTGGATTTTTCTGCTGCCACATTGATCACATTTTTTAATCGCCTGGTACTGTACACCGGGCCGCCATGGTCACTATAAGGCATCTCTTTATCTTCCTCACCCAACAGTTCAAGTCTGAAAGCAACGGGATCTTTGCCTGCAAGAATTGCCATCTCATCTATAAACGATTGATCCACCCAGGCCGTGATGTTGTGGCCCGGTGCGCGCCACGCCCCGCGCGGTACTTTACTTGTCGTTGGTGTATATTCCATCCTAAAATTGGGAACAAAACCTGCAGGGAATCCATCGGGAAAAACCTCCGTACTGTGGGCCGGATCGCTCGAGCCCCTGAACGCATACCGCGAGGTGGTGCTGGCGTAGGTGTGCCATGCAACCAGTTTATTGTTCTGATCAATCCCTGCCTTCATTTTAAACATCCCATTGGGCCGATAATAGTCGTGTTGCATGTCGTCCTCGCGGGACCAAACAACCTGCACGGGTTTTCCCAATTCTTTGGAAAGATAGACTGCTTCGTAGGCATAGTCGGCCATCAGGCGCCTTCCAAAACCACCGCCCACTCTCGTCATCCGCACGTTTATTTTGTCGGCCGACAAGCCCGTAATGATGGATGCGAGCTGTCGCGCGCTGCCGGGCACCTGGGTTGGCCCCCAAAGGTCTGCACCATCTGATCGGACATCGGCAATATAATTCATAGGTTCCATGGGTGCGTGCGCAAGAAATGGCGCCTCATATACAGCTTCGTTTACTTTTTTGCAGTTTGTCCACTGCTGATCAACATTGCCATCATCGCGGAGCACTTCACCTTTTCCGCTTGTATTTTTTTCAAAATCGGCCTTGAGTGTTTCGTTGCTTTCGGGAGTGCCGTCCGGAGTTTGCCATTCGATCTTTAGGGCTTTTCGCCCTTTCATGGCTGTCCATGTGCTTTTCGCGATAACCGCCACGCCAGCCACCATCCTTGTAGGATCAGCGGTAGGCTCAAGTTTAATTACTTTTTCAACGCCACTGATTTTTAACGCAGCTGAATCATCAACGCTTTTGACGCTGCCGCCAAAAACCGGGCACCGTTCTACCACAGCCACCGGCATACCCTTCGGCCGGGCATCCAGGCCAAATTCTGCCTTGCCAGTAACGATATTTTGGTTGTCAACCCCCGAAATTGGCTTTCCGATGATTTTGAAATCCTTTGGATCTTTCAGTTTTGGATCTTCCCTCAACTCAAGTTTTGATGCTGCTTCAGCGAGTTCCGCATAGCTGAGCTTTTCACTGCTGTTTTTTTTGTGCACAAATCCATCGCTGGCGTAACAGTTGTTTAAAGAAGTTTGCCATTGGCGGGAGGCGGCCTCAATTAACATTTCGCGCGCGGCAGCCCCGGCTTTTCGCAGAGAAGTAAAATTGGTTTTGATGGCCGTGCTTCCGCCAGCAAACTGAGCGCCAAAGCGTCTATCCAGCGGAGCTTGCTGCACTTCAATTTGGTCCCATCTGACCTCGAGTTCTTCCGCGATGATTTGAGGAAGAGAGGTTTTAACTCCCTGGCCAATCTCAGGATTTTTTGCCATGATTATAATCTTCCCATCGCTGCCAATTCGGAGAAAAGCATTGGGCTCAAAACTGCCGGCAGGCATCTTTTCACCTTTTGATAAGGAAGCATTCAAAAAATTGATTCCGATCACGAGCCCTGCGCTGGCAAGACTACTTAGTTTTAAAAAGTCTCTACGGTTAACGGTGGAATCGGCATACGTTTCGGCTTTTAGTGGATTCAGCTCTTTCATGATTTACCTCCTTTTTTTGCAGCCAGTTTAATTGCTTCTCTAATTCTTACATAGGTGCCGCACCGGCAGAGGTTGCCTGACATGGCGCTATCGATGTCTTTGTCAGTCGGGTTTTCTTTTTTGGAAAGCAGCGCGGCCGCAGACATAATCTGCCCCACCTGGCAATATCCGCATTGGGGCACATCCAGTTCAACCCACGCCCGTTGCAAGGGATGCGAACCGTCCTGAGACAATCCTTCGATCGTGGTTATCTTTCCTTTGGTGGCAGATGAAACAGGCACACTGCATGATCGTACAGCATTTCCGTTGAGGTGTACGGTGCAGGCGCCACACAATGCTTTTCCGCAGCCATACTTGGTTCCCTTAAGATCGAGTTCATCGCGCAGCACCCAAAGCAATGGTGTGTCTGCATCTACATCCACAGTCACGGTTTGGTTGTTAATGGTAAGAGAATAATTAGCCATAGTGTTTGGTTTTCTGTCAATTAAAATCGTCCAGTCCTTATAAGATGTGTTATTGTCTGCTTGTTTTTACTTCTGCCTTGGTCACTATTCCGCCCTTGTTACCCCAGGAGTTTCTGATATAGTTCATCACGTCACTAACCTCCTGGTCGGTAAGGCTAAATCCATTCATAAATCCATTGTATTCTATTCCGTTAACTGTCATCGCTCCTGTTGCCCCCTCGAGAATTTGTTTAATGGCCCTTTTTTTGTCCGCCATCAGGTAATCCGATTTTGCGAGTGGAGGATAAACGCCTTCAATGCCTTCGCCTTTTTGCATGTGACAAGTGACGCAATTTGCGGTATAAATTTCCTGGCCACGAGCCATGCTGGACTTCAGGTCGCTATTCTGTTGAAAAGAAAAAAGTGAGATTGACAATGCGATTGACAACAGGACTGGAATAGATGTCTTCATTTAGCTCATTAATGGTCAACCTGGCCCCACTTGTCCCCATCATTTGAAGTTAAGTATTTCGCATTACATTTTATTCGTTATGCAAGAATACCCACATCAACCCTGGTCAACGAATTTTATGATAGCGGGTTGCTTTTTTGATTCGATTGAATGGAAAAAGTGGATTGACGGGAGTTGTGTAGGTGATGAGTGTAAATTATCGTGTTGGTGTCCGGGATCAATTCAACTATTGTCGCGAATTAAGTCTTATGCGAATGGCTCTGAAAATGATGTGAGTAAAAGTAAATTGGTTATTGAACACGCTATAAATAACGATGCCGGACAAAGTCCGGCACCATCACACTAACCAACCAACTTCACAACTCAGTCATTTAATGCCCAGTCGTACTCATAGTATGTTACCTTGTAAGCGGACGGTATTTTAGCGGTGCGATACTGATTGATCCACTCAAGAAGAGACGTCCCTCCGTTTGTAAAGTCACCATTGTACCATTCAAAAATTTTAGAGACTTCCGCTTTTTTTTCCGATGAGGAAATTTTCAACCAGTTCTTGTCATTAATTGTTAGCCTTGTCCTCTGCTCCAGTTGGGCATCGATCTGACTAGACTCGTATGCGCCACTCATCAGGGTTGGGCAGCTCTTTGCAGCGCAGACTAATACAAAATGAAATCGCGGATCTTTATAAACGGCTATTAACTTTTCCTTTTCAAGCGCGTTCAGGGTCAGGTTTTCTCCCGCGATTGAATGTGTGGCTCTATCAAAAAAGCCTTCAATACCCATGGGGGATTTTACCGGATACCGCTGAATGATTGAATATATAACCACAATATTATAAGCATTGATGTAGAATGCCTTCTTCATGTTATCGTTGGCGCCCGATAGAGACAGTGATCCAATCTCCCGGTAAAGCGCGTTTACCTCGCTTTTGTTGGCGTGAATTTTAGCGTACGCCACACTGCCGTTGGTAACATATTTCTTGAGAAAAGCGTCCGCTGATTTTGTAAATGCATCCAAATCAGACCCAGATAGCGGCAGCAGTGTGAAGGCAGCGATAATAAAGGTTAAGAATGTTTTCATGCCAGGTTTCGGTTATTCTATGTAACACCATTTCTCACAGCAATGTTTCGTTGCCATGATGCTTTGTCTGCGGTGGGACATTCTAAAACATGCGGAAATAAAATCTGTGTGAATTTCCGAAATTTGTGTTACTTTCCTTTGTCTGCAATTTGACAGTTTGCCAGATTGATTATCGATAGCTTGCCAACATCAGTATGAGCCATATAGTGATCATCGGAAATGGGATATCGGGGATAACCGCTGCCCGGCACATCAGGAAACGAAGTGATCACCGTATTACTGTGATATCTTCTGAAACCGAACATTTTTTTTCCAGGACCGCGCTCATGTACATTTACATGGGTCACATGGGCTATGAGAATACCAAACCTTATGAGGATTGGTTTTGGAAGAAAAATAAGATTGACCTTGTCAAGGGTCATGTGGAAAGGGTGGATTCTGCTGCTAAATGTTTGGCGCTTAGGGACGGCAGTGTGATTTCTTACGATAAGCTCATCATCGCGAGCGGGTCAAAGTCCAATAAATTTGGGTGGCCGGGTCAGGATCTTAAGGGTGTACAAGGACTTTACAGTTATCAGGATCTTGAAGAAATGGAAGCAAACACCAGGCACGTTCAGCGCGCAGTTATTGTTGGTGGTGGGTTGATTGGTATTGAGATGGCAGAGATGCTTCTTTCCAGAAAAATTGGCGTTACCTTTTTGATCCGTGAAAACGCCTTCTGGAACAATGTGCTGCCAACGCAGGAAGCCCAAGTTATTTCCCGCCATGTAAAGGAACACCATGTCGATTTAAGGGAGGGTGAGGAACTCTTTGAGATTTTGGGTGATGAATCTGGTCGGGTGAAAAGTGTCGTGACCAAAAAAGGCGAAACAATTGACTGCCAGTTCGTGGGGCTGACGGTTGGTGTTTCACCAAATATTTCATTTTTGAAAGACTCCGGCATTGAAACCAAACGAGGAGTTTTGGTAAATGAGTATTTGCAAACCAATGTTGCCGATGTATATGCCATAGGCGATTGCGTGGAGCGAACCTACGACCTTCCCGGAAGGAGAAATATTGAACAGGTCTGGTACACGGGCCGCATGATGGGAGAGGTAGTGGCCCAGACAATTTGTGCGTCAAAAACAAAGTACGAGCCGGGACCCTGGTTTAACTCCGCCAAGTTTTTTGACATCGAGTACCAGACGTACGGCAATGTATGGAACGAAACCAAATCCAATGAAGATGAATTTTACTGGGAACATCAGGGAGGCAAGAAAGCCATTCATTTTGTTTGGGATAAAACATCATTTCAATTCCTTGGCCTCAATGTATTTGGAATTCGCTTGCGGCACGAAAAATTTGATACCTGGCTAAGGGAGCGAAAAAGTATACAGTTTGTGATGTCGCATTTGGCCGAATCGAATTTTGATCCGGAATTTTTTGACAGACATGACGATGAGATTGTAGAATCGTTTGAGTCGGCTTTTCCGAAATTAAAAACTGAAGGTGTCACAGCCTGATCCCTTATGAAAACGCTTAGAATTTCCGGCCTGATTTTATTCCTCGCGTCCCTGGGCATGTTCCTCGCTTTGTTCCTTATGTCCAGGTATTCGCTAACCCGGGAGATTTTCGAGTCCGAAGTTAAGACGGAACATCAGCAGTCGCTGCTTCCGGCTTTGGGTCCGCTGTTTGATAGAGAATTTTCCACTAGCTTTTCTTTTGCAGCCAGCGTAAGCAATGCGATCGGAGAAGTCAACGAAAGGTTCAGAAAAGATCAACAATGGGACAAAGTTATTTACGATAACTATGTGGCAAGCCTGACCAGGGCCTCTACACAAGGCCTGATTGTGGAGCACACCACTCTTTTGTTTTTTCTTGTGTTCGGTGGTGGTGTTTTGGGAGCATTGCTGTTTATTGTTCCGAAGGCGGAGTTGGAACCAGCGGGTATAAAAAACAACGGCATATTTCACGATGCCTTGAACAGCCGCGGATGGATCGGTATTTTGATTGGCACGTTGCTAATTGGTTTTTATATCCTGATCTATTTTTATGATGCTTATATCATGAATTGGATTATTCTGGTCGAGCCGGTAAAAAAATTGATTCATCCACAAGGCGAATCCAGTCAGTGGTTTCTATATGGTTTCCTCTACACATTTGCCGTGTTGGTGATGGGTGCCCGAATGATCGTGAAATACCGACACAGCAAATATCAGATCATACGAACTATTTCTGTCATGTTTTTTCAATTGGCCTTTGCGTTCCTGATACCGGAAATTCTGGTGCGATTGAATCAGCCCTATTTTGATTTTAAAAACATGTGGCCATTGGATTATGATTTTTTTGACGCATGGCACATCAATATGCTCACTTCCGGTGGCGGCCTTGGCGTTTTCATGCTTGCGTGGGGTATTACACTATTCGTCATTGGCGTTCCACTTTTTGTTTATCTGTTCGGAAAGCGCTGGTACTGCAGCTGGGTATGCGGATGTGGTGGCCTGGCCGAGACTGCCGGAGATCCGTTCCGTCACTTATCAGATAAATCATTGAAGGCATGGAAAGTTGAAAGATGGCTGATACACGGTGTGTTGGTATTTGCTGTGATCATGACGGCCGCGGTGTTGTACAATTTTGTTTCCGGTACATCCTCTATTCTGGGATTCGATACCTATACTTATTTGCGCAAACCCTACGGATTCATGATCGGTTCGATTTTCTCAGGGGTTGTGGGCACGGGTTTTTATCCGCTTATGGGCAACCGGGTTTGGTGCCGATTTGGATGCCCGCTGGCCGCTTACCTTGGGTTTGTTCAACGTTTCAAATCCAGGTTTAGAATTACCACCAACGGAGGCCAGTGCATATCGTGCGGCAATTGTTCTACTTATTGCGAAATGGGCATAGATGTCCGTTGGTACGCGCAGCGCGGTCAGAATATCATAAGATCGTCATGTGTGGGTTGTGGCGTTTGTTCCTCTGTTTGCCCGCGCGGTGTGCTGAACCTTGAGGTAAAAAATGAGCAGGGAAGATTTGGGCAGCCAGTGCTGCTGGGCAATAACCACGTGGAGATGCCAGCGATAAAATCCTTACGTTGATCTATTTTTCAGTTGACTCCTCCATCTGTGAACATTTCAGTTATTATTCCTGCGTTCAATGAAGAAAACGGGATCGGCCAGGTGTTGGATGAAATTCCACAGGATTTGGTCAGTGAAGTTGTGGTGGTCAACAATGCCTCCACAGATGACACGGAGCGAATTGCTCGCGAACGCGGTGCCACGGTTCTCCGGGAACCCGTTTCGGGATATGGCCGGGCATGCCTCAAAGGAATTGAATACCTGGGCAATGCGGGGCGGTTGCCTGACATCGTGGTGTTTCTGGATGCCGACCACTCCGACTATCCTGAAGAAATGAGAAATCTGGTTGATCCGATTCTCACGGATAAGGCAGATTTGGTTATCGGTTCGCGGGTATTGGGTAAAAAAGAAAAGGGCGCAATGACCCCACAGCAGGTATTCGGCAATTGGTTGGCCACGGGACTGCTGAAGTTATTTTATGGTGTTAAATTTACAGACTTGGGACCCTTTCGGGCAATCAGGTACTCATCGCTGGTAGCACTTGACATGCAGGATAAAACCTACGGTTGGACAGTAGAAATGCAAGTGAAGGCCGCGAAGAAAAAAATGAGATGCGTTGAGGTGCCAGTGAGATACCGAAAACGAATTGGGTTTTCCAAGATATCGGGAACGGTGAAAGGGACGGTATTGGCTGGTTATAAGATTTTGTATACCCTATTTAAGTACGTGTGATGGAGTGGATTATTGTTGGTGTGTATTCGATTTCGCTATCTTATGTTTTTTTATTTAGCATGGGACAACTTCATCTGACGTGGGTCTATATTCAATGCAGAAAGAAGGAAAAGGTAGTTTCCCGCTATCGCGAAAATTTCTCGCCATCAGTCACTGTTCAACTGCCGGTCTACAATGAAAAATACGTGGTTGAACGGTTGCTGGAGGCAGTAAGCAAATTTGACTATCCGAAAAATAAACTGGAAATCCAGGTACTGGATGATTCGTCCGATGAAACCACGGGGATTATTCTAAAAAAAATAGAATCACTAAGACATCTCGGTCTGGACATCAAACTGATTCATCGGGAAAATCGAACAGGATATAAAGCGGGTGCGCTGGATGAGGGTTGCCGCCTGGCCAAAGGCGAGTTCATTGCTATTTTTGATGCGGACTTTTTGCCGCCAGCCGATTTTATAAAAAAGACTATACCCTATTTTGAATCCCCGGAGGTCGGTGTGGTGCAAACGCGGTGGGGCCACATCAACAGGGACTACTCGGTTTTGACACAGCTCCAGGCATTCGGGTTGGATGCACATTTTTCGATTGAACAATCCGCGCGAAATGCGTCCAACAGCTTTATCAACTTTAACGGTACGTGTGGTATGTGGCGGAAAAAATGTATTGAGGATGCGGGGGGTTGGAACTTCGATACGCTAACCGAAGACCTTGACCTCAGCTATCGCGCACAGTTGAATGGCTGGAAGTTTAAATATCTTGAAGACGTTGAGACGCCAGGCGAGTTGCCGGTTGTTATGAACGCGATCAAATCGCAACAATACAGATGGAATAAGGGAGGCGCAGAGACTGCCAGAAAGAATTTTAAAAGAGTGCTTTTATCCGGTATGCCATGGGTCAACAAAATCCATGCATTCTTTCACCTGTTTAACAGCTCCGTTTTTGTATGCTTGTTGGTGGCGTCCATTTTGAGCGTGCCCATGCTCTATATCAAAAATCTGCATCCTTACATCGGATGGGTTTTTGATTTGGGGATCATTTTTATCCTCGGCTTTTTTTCAATCACACTTTTCTATTGGATAGCAACCAAACGATTTTATCACGTAAATCCTGCAAAATTTTTTCTTTCGTTATATCCCCGGTTTTTGATGGTGTCGATGGGGCTGTCGCTGCATAACGGACTTGCCGTGCTTGAGGGTTTGATCGGCAGAAAGACGCCATTTGTCCGGACGCCAAAGTTTAACGTGGCACGGAAGGGCGACTCCTGGAAAGGAAATGACTATGTCAAACTCAATATCAGTCCGCTTACAATTTTGGAAGGGCTGCTTTGTCTGTATTTCTTATTTGGTATTGTGGCAGGTCTGTACCTCAGGGACCTTGGTCTCGTTTTCTTTCACCTCATGTTGATGTTGGGGTTTGGTGGCGTGTTTTATTTTTCAGTGAAACCGGCTGTCAATGCCTAGGAAGCAGCTGCTATCCTACATCCTCTTTAGCGTTTCGCTTCTTGTTTATGGTTTTATGGGGTATTACGTGGCAAGGCACGAAACCGTCACGCTCTTTCTTAGCTATTTTCTTTTGTTCGGCATCTACCTGTGGATTCTCAACAAGGGTGATGAAAGTTCCGTAAAGTTCTGGTTCTATGCCGCGATGGCTTTTCGGCTATGCCTGCTGTTTGCTACACCCGCCTTGTCAGACGATTTTTATCGTTTTATTTGGGACGGTCGTTTGCTTGCCAATGGCATTCATCCGTTTGGGGCGTTACCAGGTAGTTATCTCAACAGTCATATCGCGGGTATCGATGAGCATTTGTACAACCAACTGAACAGCAAGGAGTACTTCACCATCTATCCACCTTTTGCGCAGTTGATTTTTTGGATAAGCGTATTGGCTTCGCCCGCTTCAATTCTCGGAAGCGTAGTGGTTATCCGTGCACTTATTTTGGCTGCCGAAATCGCAAGCCTTGTTCTCATTCAGAAGTTGCTGCAACGATTTAACGTATCACCAAAAAACGTTTTGATCTATGCGCTTAATCCCCTGGTCATTTTGGAATTGACCGGCAATCTTCATTTTGAAGCGTTTGTTATTTGCTTTGTACTGCTCTCATTGTGGCTGCTGTGGCAATCCAGGTTGGTGTATGCGGGAGTCAGCTTTGGGATTTCGATTTGCGCGAAGTTGCTCCCGATGATTTTTTTGCCTCTGTTCCTCCTAAGATTGGGTGTCAAAAAGGCGGCCATTTTTTATGCCGTCATTATCGCCACCTGTCTTTTGATGTTTGCTCCATTGCTGAATAAGGAAATTTTGGATGGGTTTGCGCAGAGCTTTGGGCTTTATTTCAAACGATTTGAATTTAATGCCAGCGTTTATTATTTGTTTCGTGAGTACGGTTTTTGGAGCAAAGGATATAATACCATCCAGGACATTGGTTGGAAACTTGCGTTGGCAGGTGGTATCGGAATTCTGATTATTTCCCTTTGGCCTTTTCAAATAGACAGGGGTCGCTCATCCGCAGGTCTAAAGCTAAAGCGATTCGGTTTTCCTGCGTCATTGGAGCAGGTCCCCGCGGTAATGATGTGGGTGATGTTCGTTTATTTTGCAATGACTACCACGCTTCACCCCTGGTATATCACCACCTTATTGATGTTATCAGTATTCACAAAAATGAGGTTTGTGATCGCCTGGAGCGCTGCGATATTTTTAACCTACGCAGGGTATACGCTACAGGGCTTTGCAGAAAACCTCTACCTGGCCGGACTGGAGTATCTGGTGGTATTTGGCTACCTTGTATATGAATTGATATGGCAAAAAAAATATTTGTACAGCTCGCCTTGATTTTTTCCGTGGTGTGTTTGTTGCATGCGCAAACGCCTTACGATGAAAAGCTGAAATCTCTTTATAGAAATACCGTGCCTCAGGTAAAAACCTCGGAGGTTGTAGAAAAGATGGACTCAGGGCAAAGGGTGATCCTATTGGATACCAGGTCGCCCGAGGAATATACTGTCAGCCATATTCCCGGGGCATCTTTGATTAACTATGACGAATTTAGATCAGCAGATGTGGAGCGCCTCGACCGCAACGCGGAGATCATCGTGTATTGTTCAGTCGGATACCGCAGTGAGCGGATCGGAGAGAAGTTGCAGACAATGGGATTTAAAAACGTAAAAAATTTATACGGAGGGATTTTTCAGTGGGCCAATGATGGGCGAACACTTTTTAATAAAGATAACCTACCTACAGATAGCGTTCACACTTACAACAAGCGATGGGCTGAATGGTTGAAGCGCGGTATAAAGGTGTATTGATTGATCGTGCGCAAAAACCTGCTTATCATATTCTACCGAAATCCTGAATTGGGGAAAGTGAAGACAAGGCTTGCCGCTACATTGGGTGACGCCAACGCCCTGGCGATTTATTTAAAGCTGGTGGCCCATACGCGATCCGTCACCGAGAATCTTGATGTTGACAAAATAGTTTGCTATTCCCATTTCATCGACAAGGAAGATAATTGGAACAATTCTGTTTTTGACAAGCAACTTCAAAAGGGAGTAACGCTGGGCGAAAGATTGAGTGATGCCCTTGAGCGAGCATTTGAACAGTCATACGAGAGGGTGTGCGTTATTGGGTCTGACTGCTTTGAGTTAACTGGCGAAATCATCGATGAGGCGTTCAGGGTTTTGATGACGCATGATGCCGTGATAGGACCGGCCAGGGACGGAGGTTATTATTTACTGGGAATGAGCAGGTTTATTCCTGAGGTATTTTGGAATAAAGAGTGGAGTACATCGTCCGTTGCAAGCGATACGATAAATGATTTCAAAAAACTTGGCATAAAGTATAAGACCCTGCGACCGCTGACGGATGTAGACAATGAGGCTGACTTGCCTGACGAGATTCGCTCCAGGATTAAACGGTAATTATAACTTGTAGTACACGCCAAAGTTTATGCTGGGTGATTTGGCAACCACATGGCCAGAGCCGGCACCGTAGAAGGCGCCCGAAATCCCAATGTGCTCCGTAAATCCAATTATTGTTTTGAGCCCGTAGGCAAAAAAGCTTTGATTATTGAGATACAAGCCCGTTTGCAGTTGATTGGCACTTTCAATGGCGTTGCCGTTCTCAAAGTTTTGCACAATATCAATGACACCGATAACGTAAACACGGTTCAAAACTTTATATCCCAACTCTCCGCCAAGTCTCCAATCGCTGCTGTAATCATTGTTCCGAATAGCCACTCCGGTAGACAGATAGCCGTAAATGCTTGATGTACCAAATCCTGCGCTTACTGAAGGTACGATCGACAACGCGTCCAATCCTCCGCGCAGTCCTGTTGGATCGTCATAACCGGCTGTTGGAAGTTCCAGCATCATTTGACCGCTGAACACTATTTTTTTGGTAACAAAATTATGCCGGGCGGCCACTTGGATATTCCCCAATGTGGTAAAGCTGCCGCTGGCATTTGGCAAAACAGATGGATTGAGCAATTCACCTGTTTTTAATGACTTAAGTGGAATTGCTCCCAAAATAGAGGTTTTGGATCCGAGACCGTATTCTCCATACGCTTGAATTGTAGCGTCAGTGACCTCGCGGGTGAGCGCGTAACTTCCGCCATCCTTTAAAAACAAGTCGCTGTAGGGCCCGATTGTAGTGTAGCCCAGTTGAAAAAACCCTTTGCCTTTTTCAGCCACCCAGGGGCTCTGCGCTTGTGCTGTTGAGC
The DNA here is from genome assembly GCA_964655635.1 of uncultured Ohtaekwangia sp. Lineage (GTDB taxonomy): Bacteria > Bacteroidota > Bacteroidia > Cytophagales > Cyclobacteriaceae > ELB16-189. Next base: position 195,242 of record CAZZNH010000006.1, on the reverse strand, counting down.
ACACAACGAGGAAAATCATAGCAACGTGCTTCATAATTGTAATTTACTAACAATAGTAAGGAGCTGCAAGGGAAATGGAAGTCGCGACCCCGACTATTTCAACTGATCCAGGTCTCTGATGAGAATTTTCCTGCGATCGAAGTTGATGAGGTTTTTTTCTTTGAGTTCATTGAGAATGGTTGTCACGGTTTGACGTGATGTTCCCGTGAGTGCAGCAATATCCTTGTGTGTAAGCTTGGTTGGGATCATGGTTTCAAAGCCTACTTTTTTCCCTTTCCAGGATGCGGAATCTTTTAGAAATTCTACGATCCGGGTTCGGGCATCCTTAAAGACAAGCAATTCCAATTTGCGCTCAAGTTTCATCAATCTCAAGCCAACCAATTTCAGCATTCTGAAACTGAGTTCCTTGTCTTGTTTCATCAGTTCTTTCAGGTCGTCAATACTCAACGGACATATGGTAACGGCATCCATGGCTTGCGCGAAGTCCTTACGCTGCTCTTCACCGGCAAGGGCCAATTCCCCAAATATTTCCCCGGTGCCAAGGATGGCTGTCACTGCCTCTTTGCCTTCATCCAGGTAATGGCCTATTTTCACACGTCCATTCACAATCATGTAAATGTGTGTCGCTTTTTCGTTGGGGAAGTAAATAAACTGGTCTTTTTTGAATTCGGTGTACGTATGTTTTTCGGCCATCGATTTCACCTTGTGCGGGCACAAAATGTTGTAGAGATTGACGCTTTCAAAGTACCACAAGGCCGTTTCCTTACTCATAAGTTCAAATATAACAGTTGAACAGCAAAGGCTGTTCAAAAATTCATTTGGGGCTGGAGATGCAAATTCCAATCATTAAGTTTGTGACGCTACTTAAAAAGGGAAATTGTTGAAATGAAGGTAACAGAAATCTGGATTTACCCGGTCAAGTCGCTTGGTGGCATTAGGGTGAAGAGATCAAAAGTTTTTGGGAAGGGGCTTGAATACGATCGCAGGTACATGCTGGTAGATGCAGAAAACAAATTTATAACACAGCGCGTGTATCCCCAGTTAGCTTTGTTCAAATTATCCCTCGCGGAAAGTTCATTTCGTGTTACCTTTCATTCGGATGTGCTTGACATTCCTCTTGTTCCTACATCTGTGGGCACCACGCAAAACGTTGCCATCTGGGATGACCACGTTGAAACGTTTGAATTGGGTGAGCGGTACAATCAATGGTTTTCAGAAAGGGCCGGCATTCCTTGTAGGCTGGTTTATTTTCCTGAGAATAATAGGCGCAGCGTGGACAAGAATTTTGCCATGAATGGCGAGCAGGTAAGTCTCGCTGATGGATACCCATTTCTTGTTATAGGACAGGCATCGCTTGACGATTTGAACGCCAGACTGGATGGACCCGTGCCGATGAATCGGTTCAGGCCAAACTTTGTTTTTGAAGGTGGAAGTCCTTTTGACGAGGACAAATGGAAGAATTTTTCAATTGGTACAAATCGGTTTGCGGGATTGAAATTGTGTGCAAGATGTGTGCTAACGACTGTGAACCAGGACACCGGAATAAAGGGAACAGAACCGCTTGCTACCTTATCTACTTTTCGCAAGCAGGGAAGTAAGGTCAACTTTGGTCAAAACCTGGTGGCCATTGATTATGGGGAGGTTTTTGAAGGCGATGTCGTCCGGGTGGATCAGTATGCTTAACTAAACAGAGAATAATGAATAGAATTATTGGTGTATTAGTAGGGTCGCTAGTGGCAGTTGCCTGTTCAAAGAATGAATCCCGGCTTCCAATCTTTGGTCAACGTGATGTGGTTGGATCGGATACGGTCTATCACACGATCGCGAGGTTCCAGTTTGTGGATCAGGACAGCGCCATCATTACGAATGAAACTTTTAAAGATCAGATATATGTGGCGGATTTTTTCTTTACTACCTGCCGTACCATTTGCCCGATCATGAAAACCCAAATGTTGCGCGCCTATGAATCCACGGAACAAATTCCGGACGTCAAATTTCTCTCTCATTCTATTGATCCGGAGTATGATACGGTGGCGCTGTTGCGCGACTTTGCAGGCAAGCTGGGCGTATCAAGCGACCGCTGGCATTTTGTCACGGGAGTAAAGGATTCGATTTATAAGATCGCCCAGACGAGCTATTTTGCCACAGCGATGGAGGACAAGTCGGAGCCGGATGGATTTATTCACAGTGGCGCATTTTTGTTGATCGACAAGAAGCAGCGCATACGCGGGAAATATGATGGTACCAAAGAAGATGAAGTAAACCGGCTGTTGGCAGACATAAAAAGGTTGAGGAAGGAAGATGAATAGCTGGAGCGTGCTTGCCGGTTTCGTTTGTGCTATGGCTGCGTGCAGTCCACCGGGCAAGTCGAATGAATCGGTGAAGTTTCAGCAATACTATGTGCAGGGCGAGCAGCTCTATGCCCGGCACTGCAGCAACTGTCATCAATTATCGGGCGCGGGACTGGGGCTGCTTTATCCCCCTTTGAATGAATCGGACTATATGGATGCTCACCTGCCGGAGGTGATTTGCCTCATTAGATATGGAAAAGAGGGAACGCTGATTGTCAATGGAAAATCCTACAATCAGGCGATGCCCGGTGCCCCGACTTTGACGGACCTGGAAATAGCCGAAATAGCCACGTACATTTATAACTCATGGTCGCATGAGCGGGGGCTTGTCGATGTCTCAGAAGTAACCAGGATGTTAACCGAATGCGCAGCCGACTAGCTAGTTCCTAAAAAAATATCCGCGGTTGCCCTTGAAATACTTTTTGCTGAGGGCCTCGTATTTCGGTATATCCTTTTCTTTTATGGCGATACCATTCACAGAAAGTTTGCCGTCACCCCAGCTCATGGCGTTTACTTTTTCTTCCTTTTTTAGATAGCCATCCTTCACCAATTGGTCCGCTAGCTCAATTTCATATTCTTTCATGTTGTCTGCGATGCGTCCGAATTCCTCATCGTGATTTTTTAATTTTTCGTCCAAATGCTTCAGGCGCTCTTCCATGTCTCTTAAACTGTGATCAAGTTTCCCGTGCAACCATTCATCATCATGCAAGTCACGGAATTTGTCATGCATTGATTCCATTTTTAAATGGAAGTCTTTGTCGAAATGAAAGGAAAAATCCTCACCCAGCCGATCGGCCCACTCATCCATCATCTCGCCAAAGTGTTCATTCTCTCTCCCGAAGTCTTCAAACCTTTTCTCCATTTCGCGCCCGAATTCCTCCCACCTGGCTTCATCTTCGGGTGAAAAGTGAAAGTTTTTGACCGTGTCGTCATCATCAAAAGAGTAGGAGAAACCCATAAATGGAATGGAAGGAATTGAAGGAATGGATGGCAAGGAAGGAATGTTGGGTATAGAAGGCAGGTTGAAGCTAAAACCACCGGGGTTCGAGAAGAGCGGCCTTAGTTCTTCGTCTCCATTGTATTCTTCAATGACCTCTTCGTGGGGTGTGCCATCTTCATCGTAGGTAGTGATGGTTCTGCGGCTGTAGCTGCCTGACATTTCTTCATGGCTTTTTTCTTCTTTGTCCTTGGGCTTGCTTTTATCTTTTTCTTCGCTTTTCCCAGTCTCCCTGGTCTTATTTTTGTCCTTATGTTTTTTTACGGTGGTATCGCCTCCGATGGCGACTACCCCTGACTTGGGAAGTGGATTTTGAGCTTCCGCATCGCTGCCCGGATGAATACTCAGCCATGAAGCACACGCCAGCCCAACAGCCATTAAGATGATCAACGCTGCCGGCCTTATTTTTTTTGGATGATGATTGACGGATGTTTCCATAATTCTTTTGATTCTGTTAAAAACGTGAAATCTGTTTTTGTTTAATGCCAGCGCCAGTGTTGGAGTCGGACTGAGGCTCGCCTCCTCCAGATTGGCCAGGGCATTGATGTAGGTTGTTCTGCTCGAACCCAAAGCAATGACACGGTCATCACAATAATGTTCCCTTTCCTTCCTGACCATGCCGGAGATGATCCAAACAAACGGATTAAAGAACAAGATCACCTCCACGAGGCTTTGGATGAGGTTAATCAAATAGTCATTGCGTCTGATGTGAGTCAGCTCATGTAACAGGATAGCCTCAACCTGGTCGGTTGGAAGCCCGGACAATAGCCCAACGGGTAATAAGATAACCGGTTTAATATAGCCGATGACCACCGGTTTATTGATGTGGATTGATTCTGCGAGGATGATCGATTGAGAAAGGCCAACCCTTTCTGACAATGCCTGTAAATAATCCTTCCAGCGATCTCCAACGACAATGATTTTTGATTTCAAATAATGGAGGTAGGCGAGGCCCCCGAAAAACCGCAGAGAGAAAAATATGACACCTGCCGCCCACGCAAGCGTCAGCCAAGCCATCTGCCCGTTTAACCATTGAACCATGGCAGGCCAAAGCGGCTGTCTATCTGCACGTGCAAAATCAGTGATGACGCTGGTGCCCGCAGTACGAAACACCATCGTGCCGTCCGCAGCTGGTGCCGGTTGCCGATCCAGGTAGATAAATGTTCCTGCTGCACCCACCAACATTACGGCAAGTGCGGCACAATTGATAAAATACCTTAATGAGGATTTTTCTTGACCAATAATTTGATGCAGCATTTTTGCCACCAACAGCAGCAGCGCTCCCTGCCAGAGTGTGTGGAGCAACGTCCACCCAATGCTAATTTTCAGGCTCTCAGAAAACAGGATGCTCATTTTTCACCTCCTTCAAGTTGATCAAGGTATTTTCTTATCTCCATTAGTTCTGCCCGGGACGATTTGTTATTTCCCAGTGCGCTGATCACCAGTTGCGATGCTGATCCCTCAAAAACGGTTTCAATCATTTTATCGATCACTTGTTGTTTTGTGTTTTCCTTTGTCGCAATGGCCTTATACAGGTGAAGCTTGCCACTCTTTTGGCGTGACACAATATTCTTTTCAAACATGATCTGTAAAAACTTCAAAATGGTGGTATATCCATTTTGCTGATCGCCACCCATCGCCTCATGCACTTCTTTTACGCTACACGCTCCCTTTTCCCATAGGATATGAAGGATTTCAAGTTCTTTGTCTGTGGGTTTAATGCTCGTTTTCTTAGGGCTCATTTTTTAATTACGAATCTATTCGTATGTCAATTTTACAACCTGGCGATCAATGATCCAAGGTATTTGTACGAAATATTTCGTATGTGGTTTAAACAGTCGGGTATTTTTATTTGAAAATTCTTTTCTCGTACTTAACTGCTGGCATGGTTTAGTTATGAAACAACCTCTTTACCGGAAGACCCTGATCACCATTATCGCGTTGATTTCCATGTACGCGGTTCTTGTTTATTGGATGATAAAGCTGGAGGAAGCAGATCCGGCTGCGAAAATCAATACGGTTCAGGACGGCCTGTGGTATGCCATCGCCACGCTGACCACGGTGGGTTATGGGGATTTAATTCCTGTAACTTACGAAGGGCGGATGTTGGGATTTGTTTTCTTATTATCAAGTTTGGGCGTTTATGGATTTATCATCGGACAGATTGCAAACATTATGAGCACGTTAAAAGAAAATCGGGCAATGGGTTTGAATGGAACCAACTTTGAGAACCACGTTGTCATCATCGGATGGAACGAATTCAGCCAGTCTGTGATCGGCCATCTCATCGCAGCCGGCAAAAAGGTAGCCATTATCACCAAGGATCGGCACGACATTGAGATCATCCGTGAGTACTATGACTCTGAGAATGCCTATACACTTTTTTCGGACTATAATAATTTTGAACTGATGGAGAAATCCAATATCCGGAAGTCATCCATCGTTTTTATTAACCTCACGGATGACACGGAGAAGCTTGTGTATATCATCAATATCAAAAAATATTTCCCTGACCTGAACTACGTGGTCACTCTGGATAATGGCAACCTGAAGAACACCTTTCATCACGCTGGCGTCACCTATGCCATATCCAAGAATGAAATATCGTCCAAGTTACTTGCCAGCTATATTTATGAACCGGATGTGGCACTCTTCAGCGAAGAGATACTGGCTTACGCCCATAATGAAAGTGATTATGACATGAAACAGGTGCTGGTCCGCGAGGGGAATCCGCTTGCGGGCATGTTTTATGACAAGGCTTTTTTTGACCTTAAAAAAGAGAGTAACGTGGTGCTCATCGGTATCGTCAAGGTTATTGACGGACAGCGCAAGATGATCAAAAACCCGGAAGGCACCATCACCATCAACCAGGGCGACTACCTCGTTTTGCTGATGGATAAAAAAGGCGAACAAAAATTGAAACGGTTGTTCAAGATCGAGGAGGGGTTGTGAGTCCCGGGATGACTGACTATAACTCGTTTATTTCAGCTCCTCGGCATGCTCCACGTTCACAAAGTCGAAGTCCACGTCATTTTTCAGGTCAATGTAAATCACCGAATCTTTGCTGATCTTTCCTGACAAAATTTGTTTGGAAAGTTCATTCAGAATTTCTCTCTGCAATACACGTTTCAACGGTCTTGCACCGTATTGGGGATCAAATCCGATTTTGGCGAGCCGGTCCAGCGCTTCTCCAGCGATATCGACCTTGATACCGCCCTCGTTGAGCCGGTTTTTAATGATATCGAATTGGATGCTGACAATTTTTCGGATGTCATTCTTGTTAAGCGGGCGGAACATGATAATATCGTCAATCCGGTTGATAAACTCCGGCCTCACCGACTTTTTCAGCAAGTCCCCTACCTGCTCCTTGGTTTCCTCCAGCACATCGAAATAATTTTCCTCCGTGATGCCGCCAAACTGCTCTTGGATGATGTGCGACCCGATATTGGTGGTCATGATGATAATGGTATTCTTAAAGTTGGCGACTCTTCCCTTATTGTCGGTCAGCCTTCCGTCATCCAACACCTGTAGCAAGATATTGAACACATCCGGGTGTGCCTTTTCAATTTCGTCCAGCAGGATGACTGCATATGGTTTTTTGCGCACGGCCTCGGTCAACTGACCACCCTCATCATAACCCACGTATCCCGGAGGCGCACCAATCAATCGGCTCACCGAATGACGTTCCTGGTATTCGCTCATGTCGATGCGAACCATGGCGTTCTCGTCATTGAACAAATATCCTGCAAGTGCCTTGGAGAGTTCGGTTTTGCCCACACCGGTTGTACCCATAAAGATGAATGAACCGATCGGTCGTTTTGGATCCTGAAGACCTGCACGACTTCTGCGAACGGCATCACTCAGGGCCCGTATGGCCTCTTCCTGTCCCGCCACACGCTTGCTCAGTTCGCCCTCAAACGCGAGTAATTTTTCGCGCTCACTCTGGAGCATTTTTGAAAGGGGTATACCCGTCCACTTGGCCACAATCTCTGCGATGTCTTCATTGTCAACTTCCTCTTTTAACAGGGACTGGCCGCCATGGAGCGCTTTCATCTTTTCCTGAAACGTTTTTAATCTTTGCTCTGCTTCTGTGATCTTGCCATATCTGATCTCTGCCACCGTACCATAGTCACCGGCTTTTTCCGCTTTTTCCGCTTCAAATTTCAGTTTGTCTATATTTTCCTTCTCTCGCTGAATGCCGTGCACTACTTCTTTTTCATTTTCCCATCTGGCCTTCAATGCGTTGCGCGACTCAGAAAGTTCTGCGATCACTTTATTGAGCACGCCCTCTTTTTCCTTGTCTCTTTCTCTCCGTATGGCCTCCCGCTCAATTTCGAGTTGCATAATCTTGCGATTCAGTTCATCCAGTTCTTCGGGCATGGAATCCATCTCAAGCCTAAGTTTAGCGGCCGCTTCATCCATCAGGTCGATGGCTTTGTCGGGAAGGAAACGATCGGATATATACCGGTGCGACAGCTCCACCGCAGAAATGACCGCGTCATCTTTTATACGAACACCGTGGTGCAGTTCGTATTTGTCTTTGATCCCCCTGAGAATAGAAATAGAATCTTCCACCGTAGGTTCATCTACAATCACGGTTTGAAACCTTCTTTCGAGGGCCTTGTCTTTCTCAATGTATTTTTGATACTCTTTCAAAGTGGTGGCACCAATGGCATGAAGCTCACCACGCGCCAGGGCGGGCTTCAACAAGTTGGCGGCATCCATGGCTCCTTCGCCACCGCCACCAGCACCTACCAGCGTGTGAATCTCATCGATGAACAAGATAATCTGGCCGTTTGCATCAATGACTTCTTTAATCACTGCTTTCAGTCGCTCTTCAAACTCGCCCTTGTATTTTGCCCCGGCCACCAGCAGTCCCATATCCAGGGAGACCAATATTTTGTCTTTCAGATTTTCAGGCACGTCTCCGTTCACTATTCTTTGAGCCATACCTTCTACAATGGCCGTTTTTCCAACACCCGGTTCACCCAGCAGAATCGGATTGTTTTTAGTACGCCTGGACAAGATTTGAAGTACCCTCCTGATTTCTTCATCCCGCCCAATGACAGGATCAATTTTTCCTTTCTTAGCCAGGTCATTCAGATTTTTGGAATATCGCTCAAGTGATTTATACTTTGTTTCTGCATTTTGGTCCGTCACTTTGCTGCCACCACGCAATTCCTTGATCGCCTTTAACAGCGAGCCGCGTTCGAAACCAGCATCTTTCATCAATGATGCGATCTTGTCTTTGCTTTGAAGCAATGCAAGTAACAGGTGCTCCACAGAAATATATTCGTCTTTCAGTTCACGAAGTTCTTTTTCCGCATTTTGCAACACCAGGTTGGTGGCGTGCGAAAGGTGTGTTTGCTGGCCGGTCACTTTAGGAAAAGTGGCAATGATTTCTTCCAATTTCGTTTCAAGCAACGTTTGCGCAATGTTCAGCTTCTTAAAAAGATAGGAGGCAACGTTTTCGTCTGTTTCCAGCAATGCCTTGAAAAGGTGGGCAGGTTCGATGGCCTGGTGCTGATGAATCATGGCGATCTCTGCTGATTTTTGCAGCGCTTCCTGAGACTTTATGGTGAATTTATCGAAGTTCATTTCTTGAATTTTGTATCCACTGATCAAATAACAATCCATGCGCTAAATGAATCTAAACCAGGAAATTATGGCAGTTAAATTTACTTTACAGATGATTTTCCGGTCATAATGGCGGCTAATAGTTACTAACGAGGTTCCTCCGGCCGTGTACTATGTGTTCTCTTTCGTTTATGTAATACTTATTTTCAATGCTCCGGAAATACTAAAACACCGCCCTTATGAGAATTGCTGTAATACTAGCCGTCTGTTTTTTGGTTGCCTGCCAGGGCCGCGAGCCCGACTCGAAAGATCCGCAGTGGGTATTTCGGTCCGTTCATGTGATTCCCATGGATCAAGAGGGTGTACTGCAGAATCGGGATGTGGTGGTGAGTCTCGGAAAAATCATAGCCATGGGCGAGACGGGAAAAGTGAAATATGCGCCCAACGCCACCATCATAGAAGGCAAAGGAAAATATCTTATACCAGGGTTGGCAGAAATGCACGCTCACGTTCCGCCAATCGATGACATTGAGCCCATGAAGGAAGTGTTGTCGTTGTTCTTGGCCCGTGGCGTTACGACCATCCGCGGGATGCTCGGACACCCGAGGCACCTGGAGTTGAGGGAGAAAATTAACGCGGGTGAGATTCTGGGCCCACATTTTTACACCACCGGCCCTTCATTTAATGGTAACACGGTAAAGACGGCTGAGGAAGGAGCGCAGCGCGTGCGCGATCAAAAGGCCGCAGGGTATGATTACCTCAAACTTCATCCAGGGCTCACGCCCGTGACCTTTGCCGCGATAGCATCCACAGCCAATGAAGTGGCGATTCCTTTCGTGGGGCATGTTTCTTTTGGCGTGGGCATCAAGCGTGCCATCGATGCGGGTTACTCATCGATTGATCATCTGGACGGATTTGTGGAGGCCCTCGTCCCTGGCATTGAAAAAATTGGCGAGGAAGGCAATGGACTGTTCGGAATCTATTCATCACCGCTTGCCGACACGACAAGGATACCAGAAATTATTCAGGGGTTGAAAGAAAAAAATATCTGGATGGTGCCTACCCAGGCATTGGCAGAAAGGTGGATGTCGCCTATTGAAGCCAGCGTATTCATGAATGCTCCGGAAATGAAGTACATGAAGAAAGAAACCAGGGATAACTGGGAGAAAGCCAAGAATGATTTACTGGCCAACAAAAAATACAATAAGGAGAACGTGCTGGCTTATATTAACCTTCGCAGAAAATTGATCTACGAATGCCAGCAAAATGGTGTGGGTATTCTGCTGGGGTCGGACGCACCACAAATTTTCAATGTGCCTGGCTTCTCAGTACACCATGAATTAAAGTACCTGGTGGACTCAGGACTCACACCATTCGAGGCATTACAAACAGGAACCGTAAATGTGGCAGATTATTTGGACAAAGAAAATGCCGGCATCATCCAGGTGGGCGCTGTGTCCGATCTGATTTTGTTAAATGCCAACCCGTTGGATGACATTCAAAATTCAACCTCCATCGAAGCGGTCATGTTGGGAGATAAATACCTTTCCCGAGATTCGATCAATTCAATGCTGAAGAAATTGGAGAAAAATTAGGAGCTAAATTCTTACTGTTCACGACTGACAATCATGCCTGGCAAAAAAGCGCGAGACCGTAACAGGAAGAATGGTGGAAGATACCGATCAAAGACTATTTGCTTTTTTCCTTAGAATAATCGTCCCCGTAATATTTGCTCGTGATTTTCGTATGGAACTCTTCCGCGCGGATTGGATCGTATTTTGGTGTTCCGGTGTTTGGCAATACTTCGAGCATTTCATCTTCCCATACATAGACGGCCATGGGCAAACTGATGCGCGGTGTGTTGTTTAGTTTTTTGTTGATGGGTTTACTCACCCGATGGGTTGTAGAAGGCAGCAGGTCATTGGTAATCCGCTGCATGTAATCGCCCGTGTTCAGAATGATGGCCCCAGCGGGTGCTTTCAGGCGAATCCACTTCATGTTTTTCCGGTTTAATACCTGGAGCCCGTCAACCGACTGGGCTGGAAGTATGGTGAATAAGTCTACGTCCTCGTGGCCCAGCATTCTTCCCGCACCGGAGGCATCGTCCTCTTCGCTGATGGCTGGATAGTAATTGAGCCTGAATCCAAAATTGGTTCCCGTCAGTTTTTTGTCATACAGGTGTGGATCGCATTTCAGGTAGGTAAGAATACTCTGCATGATTGGCAGAATCAATTTTTCATGCGCAATGACAATTTTCCTGAAGAAGGGTTCGTAGCCCGGTCGGGGCCAGAATTCGGATTCATTAAAATTCGGATCATCATTTAGATTAAAAGCCCTTCTGCAAAAAACCCAACCCTCCACCAAATCCGGGTGGATGATGGTTGTTTCCTTCATGGGAAAATATCCCTGATTGACTGAGCCGAACCTTTTAGCATGGTATTTCATGCGCTCTTCCCGGGTGGTAGTTTCAAAAAATTCAGCAATCTTTTTCTCAGCCTCAGTATATAACGATGCATCCACACCGTGTCCCGTTAAAATGGTGAATCCAATTCCTTCCATTGCCTCGCCAAGCTGCGCAGCAAACTTCATTTTCCCGTCCTCATCTCCGTGAAGAAAGAGGCTCATGTCTGATGTTTTTATTTCGTACTCGTCATCAAATTGCTCTTCACCTTCTTTTTCGGAGAGATGGTACGTTTGGTTTTTGTTAACCTGCTCGTATTTTTTGAACTCCTGATTAACCGCCTTTACACCTTTATCTTGGGATGACTCCATAACGTTCTTTTATTTTTTTTTCGCCACCAAGACACCAGGACTCAAAGTTGCCGGCTCGGCAAATTCGCATGGTGGCTTTGTCCCTGGTAGCATTTCAGTGTAAATATAGCCATTAAAATAACGGGAATATTTCTTTGGCTTTATCCGATTTGTTCCACCCAAATCAAATTCATACTCAGCGAAATAGGTGACCATAATTTGCCACCTCTTATCACAATTCCATTTCAAACGCTATCCCCAAAAGTTACCTTACCTCATCTAACCTAACCCACTCCAACATGCAATCCCGCTATTTGCTGTGCCGCCTGGCCATCCTTTTTTCCATCTGCGCATATGCCCAAACTGAAGACCCCAAAAGTCCCAACTGGAAAAAATACCATACAACAGAGGAAGCCTATTCGCTGCTAAGAGGATGGTCAGCCGCATATCCCAACCTTACCAACTTATTTTCTATTGGTGAAACGTTGAAGGGAACACAACTGATGGTGTTGGAAATTACCAACAAACAAACAGGGAGTGCCGCTGATAAACCGGCTTACTATTACGATGGAAATATTCATGCGGGGGAGCTCACTGGTGCAGAGGTATCCTTGCATTTTGCATGGTATTTATTGACTAGTTATGACAAAGACCCTCGAATCAAAAACCTTGTGGATACGCGCACGCTATACATCCGCCCGAAGTTTAATCCGGATGGTGCTGATATAGCACTGACGACTGTCAATCACTTGAGAAGTACACCAAGACCCTATGATGAAGACATGGATGGCCTGTTGGATGAAGATCCTGGCAACGATCTGAACAAGGATAATTTGATTACGGAAATGCGCGTTAAAAATCCCGCTGGACGATGGAAGATCAGCAAAGAAGACCCTCGCCTGATGGAGAGAAGAGATGAAAATGATATTTCAGGAGATTTTTATGATGTGATGGATGAAGGGATTGATGACGATCATGACGGACTGTTTAACGAAGATGGAATGGGTGGTATAGATATGAACAGAAATTTTCCCCGCAATTGGGGTTTAGAGAGCGAGCAGCAAGGCGCAGGACCCTATCCATTGTCTGAACCGGAGACACGACATACGATCGAGTTTATCAACTCACACAGAAACATTACGGGTATTTTTCACGGACACACCTCGGGTGGAATTCTATTCAGGCTGCCATCGACCACTTCATGGGATAACTTTAACATGGAAGACCAAAGTTTGATCATGGACCTGTCCGGCAAATATGAAAAGACAACGGGACAAAAAGCCATACCCAGCTACAGCAACCCAAGACTTCATCGGCACGGCACGTTGATCAGTTGGGGTTATTGGGATTTTGGTGTGGTGGGATTTGTGCCTGAGTTCTGGGGTGGTTTTGAGGCTGACACCGATAAGGATGGCCGCGTATCAGATAAAGAAAGATTGAAGTGGAATGATGAAAAATTGGGAGGTAAGGGGTTTGTCAACTGGCAGAGCTTCAATCACCCACAATTGGGTGCAGTAGAAATAGGCGGTTGGGATACGAAGTTCACCCGGCAAAACCCTCCCGTAGAAATGTTGAAAGGAGAAATAGAGAAATATGTTCCCTGGATGGTCTGGCTGGCGGAGATCAGCCCGAGGGTGGTGATTAAAGTAGCCAACGTAAGTGTGGTTGAAAAGGGAAAAGTGGTTAAAGTTTCATTGGTCATTGAGAATGAAAGTTACTTGCCGACCAACATCACCAAACGCGCACTTGAAATGGAAATCGCAAAACCCATTCGCGCAATGATAGAACTAAAAGACGGTGAATTGGTGGGAGGTAAAGCAAGGATGGACCTGGGTCACCTGGATGGGAGCAGGGACAACGAAGGAATTACCAGGCGCAGCGTTGAATATGTAATTAAAGTAACGGGAAAAAATCCCATGGCCACAATCACGATTCAGTCAGAAAAAGGAGGAACAACCAGAAAAGAAATAAGTTTGAAGTAGATTTAGGGCATGACTGAAAGAGACCTCATTAAACTGGAAGCCACCATCCGCAAGAAGATGGAGGAGGTAAAAAAGCAACAGGTAACGCTCAGAGAATCGGGATTGGGCGGATTGATGAATTCTCTAAAAAAAGTGGACGAGGCGCTGTACGATAAGATATTGCCTGAGTATAAGGAGATGGTATCTAAGTATAATCTCTTTAAATAGCATTGGCTCTAAACTGTATTATTCTTTCCCTCTCCTCAACACCCTCCCCGACCGCACATCCTTATACTCACCTGAATCTACTGCGAATTGGCCATTGATAATTACGTAATCTATCCCTTCCGGGTATTGATGGGGATTTTGAAAGGTGGCTTTGTCAATGACTGTATTGGGATTGAACACAACCACATCGGCAAATGTGTTTTCCTTAATTCGGCCGCGCTCGGTTAAACCCAGTCGGTCTGCGGGCATCATGGTCATTTTTTGAATGGCATTTTCCAATGTAAGCACTTTCTTTTCGCGGGCGTAAAGGCCAAGCACGCGCGGAAATGTGCCGTACCATCGTGGGTGCGGATGATCTTCCCCGAATTTCGCCAGTTCTCCATCGGAGGCAATCATGGTTTGTGGATGTTTCATGATGCGCTCCACATCGGAATCGTCCATGGCAAAGTACACACAATTCGCACCGCCATTCAGTTGCGCTTCAATAACCAGTTCCGCTCCATTCTGAACGGTGGGTTCCATTTTCCTTTCCGCCAACCAATCGTGCAAGGTCCTGCCTTCTAAATCTTTCTTCCATTCCACCAGGGCGAACTGAATTCGATTCAAATCCGCGCCACCCCTGTCGTAAAGTATATTGTGAATGATTCCCTTTTTGATGCTGTCTTTCAAAGTTGGGTTGCTGATTCTTTTTTTGAATTCTTCTCTTCCGCCTGCCATCGACCACGATGGAATCAAAACGCCAATGCCCGTGTAGCTCGCGTTGTATGGATACTGATCCATCATTACATCAATGCCCAACTTTCTGGCGCTATCCACCATGGCCAAAGTTTTTACGCTGCCTCCCCACATTTTTGTACCGATGGCTTTGTGATGGGTAAGCACCACAGGAATTTTTGCACTCGCTCCAATTTGTATCGCCTCCGCCACGGCTTCCAGCAAACCAATTCCTTCCTCCCTTAAATGCGAAGTATAGATGCTGTTGTATTTCGATGCGACCTGGGATAAGGCAATCACCTCATTTACTTCGGAGAAAGCACCCGGGAGGTACTTGAGTCCCGTTGAAATTCCGAAAGCACCTTCCTGCATGGCCTGCTCAATTTGTGCCTGCATGGCCTTCAGCTCATCCTCGGTGGGCGCACGATTGTCCAACTTCATGATATTTCTTCTCACCGTATTGTGCCCGACAAGAAAAGCAACATTCATACTCATTCCGATGCTGTCGGCCTTGTTCAAATGTTGCCCCAACGGCCATGGAGATGAACCGTCCGGACCTCCCAGCGAAGTGGTCACACCTTGTCGCAGCGCACTTTCAGCACCTGGAAGTTCCAGCAGAGGTTCGAGGTGTGCGTGCAGGTCTATGAACCCCGGAGCAACTGCAAGTCCTGCTGCATCGATGGTTCGTTTTGCCTGGGCCCTGGAGAGATCTCCAATTTTTACAATTCTGTCCTTGTTGATGGCAACATCCGTTTTCACCGGGGCATTGCCCGATCCATCGTAGACCATCCCGTTTTTTATCACCAGATCATATTCTTGTTGGCAACCTATGAACGTTGCAATCAGCGCCAGGAAAATAAGGTGCGTTATTTTTTTCATTTGTAAATCATTTGAGAGCAGATTCAAATTCGTGAAAAAAATTAACTCATTTGGCAGAAGGGCCTGCCAATGGATAATGGATGTATGTGAGTGGTCGATTAAAGGGGATTACCCACGGCCACCTGCTGGCCCAATGACGCATTTTTAACGGGTAGGGGTGAAGCAATGCAGCACGTAGACCCCAAAAGAAAAGTTCCAAGTTCTTCTCCAATAGCAACCATGACGCCCACGGCCAAACCCTGCGCCATGACGATAGTTCCGACAGCCGGTCCTCCTACGATGGAGAGAAACCAATGATCTCCTTTTTCGGATTCAATGTCCACATTGATGCGCTCGTTGCGCAAGGCAGGCAGTGATGGATCGTTGTAAATCCAGGGACGAAGCACTACCAGGTCTCCGGGGATGTGTTCGATTTGCCTGACCGTGCCCCTAACCGGGCTGTGTATTCTGTGGTAGTTATTGTTATGCAGAAAAACGTTGGAGAAATAATAATCATCGGGAATGGCATTACCCAGGGCGCCAAAAATATTTCGAAGGTGTCGTTTTTGCCCTTTCACATGGACAAGTTTTGTCTCGTTCACTTTTCCATACTCGCACAGGAGGCCCTCGCACGGCCAGGCCGCGTCAGAATTGATTTTTAGTGGTTCCTTAAATACACGGGTAAAGAAGTCCTGGAAATTTTGGTAGGTGGAATTCCCGCTCGCAGGTTTAAATTGGCTCAGGTAGGAGGGGTCATCGTAATTTAATTTACAATACGGCCCGATGATATGCCTGCTATAGCTTTTGATGTAGAGCCGCGCATAGAATCTGGATATGCTGCGCTGCCAGGCGGAGGGCAGGCCTCCCCATAAATTCAAAGAAAAAAATCTTATGAATCTTCTCAGCAGGTTCATTAAGGTCGAAATGCGTAAAATCAGGTTAAACTTCTAATCCTTTACGGATTAATGCAATAGAAAGTTTACCAGGAGATGGGATCAGGTGTGCGATTTACCTCAGTTGAAGGGATATTGGGTGATGGATTAATTAAAATGCCAATTCCATTTGGAGCCTCACCATCAACATGTCATCTCTGGTATCTTCCTTGATGAGGGATATGTCACTCTGAATTTTAAGGTTGTGGTCCACAATGTATCTAGAGAATCCCAGTGTGTATTGTGTGTTTTCATTCCTGAGGGTGATTTTTTCAGGTGTGACCTGGGTATACCTGCCCGCAATCTCAAAGTTATTTTTGAACAGGTACCCTGCCTGCCAGCTGATCCCTCTGCCGGTATAGAATGCTTCCACGAAATTTCCAGCAGCATCGCTCACCACAGGGCCGTCCGGTGATTTTTTATTGGCATACTCAACCAAAGATGAAATTCCCTTGTACTTGAAATGGGCATCAACAAACCAGGTCTCGAGGTCCCGTTGCGCGCTCATGAAATTACCGAGCTGCCCCCGCTCGCGCATAGAGCGTTCGTTATAGTCATACGTGACACCGATGGACAACTTGGGTGTCTGCTCTCTGCTAAGATCGGAACTGGAATAGTCTCCTCCATTTTTAAAATCACCAAAGGGAAGATACTCGCCTCTTAACGTATAGTCGTATCCTCCGGCATTGTTGGTGACGATATTTCTGCCTTCACCCATGGAGACGGAAGAAACGAACCTGTATTTGTCCTGCTCGTAGTGCAGCTGAACACCAGCATCGCGATCGATATTGAATCTTGAGTTCACATTGCTGCGATCCACAAACTGGAGCTGTTGTGAGCTGATGACACGCTCACGGTTACCAGGTAACTTGGTTTGACCTATCCATATGCTCCAGTTGGGCTTGAATTGGTACTTGAGGACTGCATCGAGGATCAGGCTCGAGGTCAAGCCTGTTTGGGGAATATTGCCACCGCCAACATCCCTGTTTGAGATTCCGAGTTCCAGCTTGTAAACAATTTTGGGATTGTATACCCAGCCGTCAAATTTCAGACGATATCTTCTGATCAGGAATTGATCGTTGTAATCCTGGTTTTCAAGATTTAGTCGGCCGTCATATAAGGTCTGAAACCTCAGGCCAAACTTTAAATAGAATGAGGAATCTGCAGCCGTAATCCTAATTCCCTTTCCAAATTTGTTTTTGGTAATATCCTGGGCTTGGCTGCTGAGATGGCCAATTAAAGTAATGGCAACGATGCAAAGTAGAGACTTGATTGATGATGGCATTCGACTGTGCTTTGTATTTCTGCGATATTAATTTTCGCGGCAAAAATAGCCATTAATCCAAAGGGTTTGCCCGTTCAAGCAAGCCTTGAGGCAGATCACAATTTTTTAACCTCCAATGTTAAGAAATGCAAAAAGGACCGGGCGGACGAACTCTCCGGGGAAATTACGCGGTAGTTTGACTCCGCATTTCTCCCGCTAAATCATTTAAACTGACATTTTCACGCACTTTTTTCAATCAAAAAAAGTTCGAACGTCCGTGGGTGGTTGTTGTGTGCTATGTTAATTCCACGTAAACCTGGTAACACAAAATTAACACAACCATAACACGCGAACCCCCAGGATCAGTCAACAAATTTTCGCGACACAGACTAAATTCCCATCTCCATCTGGAAGGAGCCTGACCAGAATTTAGTTTCAGCGATCGGAGCCACGAGGCTGGAAATCCTGGTTTGCATAAGGCCACCCTGGATTTTAAGTCTATGCCCCACCAGGTATTTGGTCACCACCAGTTCAGCGGTTTCGGTTTTCCTCTCGTTGAGAGTGGGGAAGCTTAAATTTTCGTAGAGTTCTTTTACCGGTTTGGTGCGGGCCACACGCGCGCCAATTTCCACATTGTTCTTAAACAGGTAGCTTAATTGAGACATGTACCCAGATCCGGCAAAAACAGTGCGGATGGAGGATGGGTTGGTTGGATTGACGGTGACCGGGTCGCTCGTATTTCGCTCAATATACTCACTATACCAGGCGATTCCTTTGTATTTCACCAGGAGATCACCCTCAAGCGTGTTTAGCGTGCGGCTGTCAAAAAGATCGTTGCCGAGCTGGCCAGCCTGCCGGACCGCGTTGTCGTTTTGGCTGGCGGTAATACCGATTGATACTTTTGGGTGTGGCTCTCTTGACAAATCACCTTCTATGTAGTCGTTGGTTCCTGTGAATTTACCGAAGGGTAGCAACTCGACCCTCCCCGTATACGCGAGACCGCTATTGGGGGAAAGGTTGGAGTTTCTTCCTTCGCCCGAAGTGAGTGCTCCCCTCAGGTTAATATAGTTGCCAGTGTACTGACCAAAAAATCCGAAGTCACGGTCAATATTGAATGCTGCGTTGACAATTGACCGGTCTATAAATTGCTGGTCGCCCGAGGAGATAACACGCTGCCTGTTGCCTGGTAACTTCGTTTGGCCAAATCCAAGGCGTATTTTTTTAGTCAAGGCATAATAGATGATGGCATCCCTCACCACATTCGGACTGTTGTTAATTGAGGAGTTATCAACGCCCCTGAAATCCATGTCCCCTCTGGAAAAGGACAGTTGGATGTAGTAAGTGAGCCGGGGATCATGCACAAAGCCCTCAAACTTCATCCGTAGACGCCTAACCCGGAATTCAGAGGATTGTAAACCCAAATCTGAGTCATCAATGGAATTGAAGGTGACCCTGTTTTGCATTCTGAACTGATAATTCATTGAAAAAATACTGTCTTTTGTTACCAGGCCAAATCCTCGTCCCTTTTTATAAAAGAAATTAAAAGGCAGGGCATCGCTCGATGCCGTAGATTGACCAAGTGCCGGGTTGAAAATGAATACATTGACAGCCAGCACGAACGATAAAAGTTTCGCAGTTTTCATAGAAAGGAATAGTGGGTTAATTGGGTGTTTAGGTAGTTGTTGAATCCATTTCCAAGATCCCATTCACCATCGCACTGCCCGTGGATCAGAAAAGGTGCGCAAAAGTATATAATTGGCGTTCGATTATAAACAACCCCCTGCTGGAGCCTCAACAGGGTGTTAACAATAGCTTAACATAAGCTTAACATTGGGTGACCTCCCCTGGGGAGCAACAAGGGTACTTTTGTGGAAATTTTCAAAACAGCAACTATGAATTTTAAAGCGACCCCCTTCTTTATTGTCCTATCCCTACTGTTTTTGAGCGCCTGTGGCCCCAAAAACGCAAATTCTGACTCAGCATCTGACTTTCTATCCGGTGAGGTCAAGATAGACGGTTCGAGCACTGTTTACCCGATCACCGAAGCCATCGCTGAAGAGTTCAGGGTGGAACAGCCAAAAGTGAAGGTGACTGTGGGCGTTTCGGGCACGGGAGGAGGTTTTAATAAATTCAGCCGTGGTGAAACCGACATCAACGATGCTTCCAGGCCCATCAAGGAGCAGGAAGCAGCTATTTGCACGGAAAACAACGTAAAATTTATCGAGCTGACGGTCGCGTTTGATGGGTTGGCCGTACTGGTAAACAAGGAAAACACCTGGGTGGATCACTTCACCGTTGAAGAGCTGAAAAAAATATGGGAGCCTTCTGCCCAGGGCACCATCACCAAATGGAGCCAGATACGCAAAGGCTGGCCCGATGAGCAGTTTAATTTGTATGGGCCTGGCGTTGCATCCGGTACCTACGACTATTTTACGGAAGCGATCGTAGGCAAAAGCGGCTCCAGCCGTGGTGACTATACAGCTAGCGAGGATGACAATGTGTTGGTGCAGGGAATTTCAGGCGATAAAAATTCAATTGGATTTTTTGGACTCGCTTACTATGAGGAGAATATCGACAAGCTGAAACTGGTAGGTGTGGATAGCGGAAATGGTCCGATAGAACCTTCGACCCAAACCGTAAAGGATGGAACGTACGCACCGCTGTCGAGGCCGGTATTTATTTATATTAACGATGTGGCTGCAAAACGCAAGGAAGTAGTTGAGTTTGTGAATTTCTACCTGAACAATGCGCCCACACTGGTTCCGGATGTAGGGTACATCCCCTTACCGCAGGCAGAATACCAAAAAGGACTTGAGGCATTTAGAAATTTTACGTCCGGCAATCAATAATACTTTAGGAAGGAAACACTTCCATCGGGGCATAGCTTGAAAAGACCTGGCGAAAAAATAATAGAAGGAGCGCTCGCTTTTAGCGGGCTCATCACCATACTCACCACGGTGGGCATCATTGTGGTGCTCTTTAATGAGTCGTTCAGTTTTTTTCAGCAAGTATCTCTCTTTGATTTTTTTACGGACACCCAGTGGACCCCGTTGTTCACACAAAAGCACTATGGCATTATGCCGTTGCTGATGGGTACGTTCCTCACCACAGCGATTGCCATCGTCACGGCCGTGCCTATAGGAATTACCATCGCTATCTACCTCAGTGAGTATGCCGATAAATCTTTTCGCAGAAGTGTAAAACCGGCCCTTGAATTACTGGCGGCAGTGCCCACGGTTGTGTATGGCTTTTTTGCACTGACGGTAGTCACTCCATTTTTGCAGAGTTTTATTCCCGGTGTGGGAAGTTTCAATGCGCTATCAGCGGGAATTGTCATGGGCATCATGATCATTCCGATGATTTCATCTTTGAGTGAAGACGCCTTGCATGCGTTGCCCAAATCATTGAGGGAGGCGTCTTATGGAATGGGTGCCACGCCATTTCAAACAGCCTTTAAGGTGGCTCTGCCTGCGGCCGCATCCGGCATTGCCGTATCCGTAATACTTGCCGTGGCGCGCGCGATCGGGGAAACCATGGTGGTGGCCATTGCAGCCGGGCAGCAGCCCATCCTCACTTTTGATCCGAGAGACGGAGTTGAGACCATCACGGCATATATTGTTCAGGTAAGTTTGGGAGATGTGCAGCACGGCTCGCTGGAGTACAAAACCATCTATGCTGCGGGAATCACTTTATTCATATTCACCTTTGCTTTGAACAACGTGAGCTACTGGGTGAAGAAAAAATACCAGGAAAAATATGAGTAGCCTGAAGCGAAATAGGAGGGTGGATAAAGCATTTAAGTATGCCGGGATTGCGTGCACTTTCTTCGGGCTGCTGATGCTGGTCATATTCATCGGAAATATTTTGATGGACGGGCTTCACCGGATCGATTGGGATTTTCTCACCAACCTGCCATCCCGCAAAGCAGAGAAATCGGGAATCCTGACCGCGTGGACCGGAACTGCGTGGATACTCGGACTCACGGCACTTATTTCCATACCACTGGGCGTGGCGGCTGGAATTTATCTGGAGGAGTATGGGAAGAAAAATCGACTCGCCAACATCGTTGAAGTTAATATCGCTAACCTGGCAGGTGTACCTTCAATTATTTATGGACTGCTCGGCCTGGAGGTATTTGGCCGGCTGATGAATCTGGGGGCCAGCTTGCTCGCGGGTGCTTTTACGCTGGCTATTCTCATACTGCCGATATTAATTGTGGCTACCCGGGAGGCATTAAAAGCTGTGCCCAAATCTTTACGGGAGGCATCTTATGCCATGGGTGCTACGAAATGGCAAACAATCTGGCACCAGATTTTACCGGCAGCCGGTGGAGGCATTCTTACGGGAATTATTTTATCGCTTTCGCGGGCGATGGGGGAGACCGCTCCACTCATTGTAATCGGAGCGCTGGCCTACGTCCCGTTTGTTCCAAAGACCCCGATGGATGAATTTACCGTCTTGCCCATGCAGATATTCAATTGGGTATCCCGGCCGCAGCAGGAGTTTTTGATCAATGGCGCGGCTGCTATTATTGTATTATTATTGATCACATTTATCATGAATGGTATTGCCGTTTACCTTCGTAATAAATGGCAGAAAAAAATTAGCTGGTAAACAGACGAGTTCAATGAAGCACATAGAAGCGATCGATGTAAATGCGTATTACGGGGATAATCATGTGCTCAGGAATATCAACATTTCCATGAAGGAAAATACGGTTACCGCCTTCATCGGCCCTTCCGGATGCGGTAAATCCACTTTCCTGAGAACGCTCAACCGGATGAATGATTACATAGATATTTTCCGCCTGGAGGGAAATATTTTGGTGGAGGGAAAAGACATTTATAAGAAGAAAGTAAACGTTGAGGAATTGCGCCAAAAAATTGGAATGGTGTTTCAGAAACCAAATCCGTTTCCCAAATCCATTTTTGAGAACGTAGCTTACGGGTTGAGGATTCACGGAGAAAAAAACAAAAAGAAAATTGAGGCGGTGGTTGAAGAATCCCTCAAAAAAGCAGCTTTGTGGAGCGAGGTGAAAGACGTCTTAAAAAAATCCGCATTTTCCCTTTCTGGCGGACAGCAGCAAAGGCTTTGCATTGCCAGAACGCTGGCCGTTGAGCCATCGATAATTCTAATGGATGAGCCAGCATCGGCCCTGGATCCCATATCCACGGCAAAAATTGAAGAACTTATCAGTGAACTCAAGCAACAATACACGATCATCATCGTGACACACAACATGCAGCAGGCGTCACGGGTGAGCGACCGGACTGCTTTCTTCTACATGGGAGAATTGGTTGAGTACGGCAAGACCACCGATATTTTTACGCACCCGGCTAAAAAACAAACGGAAAACTATATTTCCGGTAGATTTGGGTAAATTGATTGAAGGAAAGTTGATGATGGAATAGTTATGTCGAATTTAGAAATTGAATTACAGGCACTGAAGGAAAATTTGCTGGAGATGATGGACCTTGTTTCCCGGCAGGTCACCCTGTGCAAAAAAGCTACACTCACAGGAGATCTGGGCCTGGCCCAGGAGGTGGTGGCCAATGAAAACAGGATCAATGCACTGGAGCTCACCATGGACAAGGACTGTGAGAACATTCTCGCCCTCCACAATCCCGTGGCCACGGATCTGCGTTTTGTGTTGGCCGTTTTAAAAATCACCAACGACCTGGAGCGCATTGGAGACAATGCCAAAAACATAGCCGCCTTCCTTATAAAGAACAGTAAAAAGCTCGACCCCTCCTACATTGAAAAATTTAGCATTGAAAAGATGTACGATGTTTCGATCTCGATGCTCTCCTGCCTGGGGGAGGCATTGAAGAAAGATGATGCCGAGTTGGCCCGCAAAACGTTTAAGGAGGACGAGTTGCTGAACAAAAAAAATAAAAGCGGCCCAAAGATAGCGGCCTCCCTGATCGAAGCCGATCCCAAGCAAGCCAAACTCATTGTGAGGTTATTGTCAGTCGTCAACAAACTAGAGAGAGTGGGAGACCTCTCGATTAATATTGCGGAAGAGGTTGTTTTCCATGTCGAGGCAAAAGTTCTGAAGCACAACAAAGACAAGTCGTAATTCACTTTCTTAGACTGTAATTATGCGATTACGGCCCTTTGCTTATTGGGCAGGCCTTCCGAATAATAACCATTTGATCAGACGGTTTAATTCTCTAACATGATGTCTATTCTTAATAAGACATGTTATGAAAACCGTCATTTCGACCATCGCCCTGCTCCTTTTTTTTAATGTACTGATTGCCCAAGACCGGGTTACCGGAAAAACATTTGCCACGCGATCTGAGATAATTGCTCAGCACGGCATGGCTGCAACCAGTCATCCCCTGGCAACCCAAATTGCCCTTGACATCCTGAAAAGAGGCGGAAGTGCTGTGGACGCAGCCATCGCAGCCAATGCAGCGTTGGGATTAATGGAGCCCCAAATGTGCGGTATTGGTGGCGATTTGTTTGCCATTATCTGGGATGCCAAAACAAAAAAACTTCATGGTCTCAATGCCAGCGGCCGATCTCCCAAGGGCCTTACGCGGCAATATTTTGTGGACAATAAGATGGAATACATCCCCTACATCGGACCGCTTACAGTATCTACGCCAGGCTGTGTGGATGGCTGGTTTGAGATGCATAAAAAATTTGGTGTGCTGAAAATGGAGGAAATTTTGAAACCCACCATCGACTATGCGCGAAACGGGTTTCCGTTGACAGAATTAATCGCTTATGAGATTGAAGACAATTCAACTCCAGGGCGCCAAAAATATCCTGGTTTTAAAGAAACGTTCATGCCCGATGGCAAAACGCCAGCGAAGGGAGAAATTTTCAAGAACCCTGGCCTGGCAAGTGCCTATGAAAAAATTGGCAAGGGAGGAAGAGATGCCTTTTACAAAGGAGACATCGCGCGCACCATTGGTAAATACGTGAATGACAATGGCGGATTTTTAGCGTATGAAGATTTGGCGAGCCATCAATCGGAATGGATAGACCCGGTAAGCACCAACTATCGAGGTTATGATATCTGGGAATTACCTCCCAACGGACAAGGCATAGCAGTATTGCAAATCCTTAACATTTTGGAGGGTTATGACATCAAAAAAATGGGCTTTGGAAGCAAAGAATACCTGCACACTTTTATTGAAGCCAAGAAAATAGCCTATGAAGACCGTGCCAAATTTTATGCAGATATGAACTTCAACAAAATTCCCCTGCAGAAGTTGATCTCCAAGGAATACGCAGCGGAGAGAAGAAAACTGCTTGATCCTGATAAATCTGCGCGAAGCTATCCTGCTGGTGAATTGGAAGATGGAAATACTGTTTATCTCACCGTTGCTGATAAAGATGGCAACATGGTTTCCCTGATACAAAGCATTTACGGTATTATGGGCTCAGGGATGGTGCCCACGGACCTCGGGTTTATTCTTCAAAATCGTGGCTCGATGTTTAACGTGAAGGACCCCAGTCATTTCAACGCGTTTGAACCAGGCAAAAGACCTTTTCACACCATTATTCCGGCATTTATTACCAAAGACGGAAAACCCTATATCAGCATTGGTTTGATGAGTGGTGCAGTACAGCCACAAGGTCATGTGCAAATCATGGTGAACCTTATTGATTTTGGCATGGGGTTGCAGGAAGCGGGCGATGCCCCGCGTATCAGGCACTCGGGTTCGTCCGAACCAACCGGTTCCGTTATGTCAAATGGGGGGTCGGTCGCATTTGAATCGGGTTTCGATTATGAAGTGATCCGGGAGTTAATCAAGATGGGCCACGACATCGGGTGGGGTGTAGATATCTACGGAGGTTATCAGGCGATCATGTGGGACGAAAAAAATAGAGTTTACTACGGAGCGTCCGAGTCGAGAAAAGATGGTCAGGCGGCTGGGTATTAATCCGGTTTTCATAACTTCAAGATGTTGTTCAACAGATTAGTGATGCACGGTGTCTTCGTGCCTTTGTGGCAAAAATGAAGTTACGTTTGCCACCAGGACACAAAGCCACCAAGAACAAATTGATCGTATGAGAAGAAGAAAATTTATTACGGCTGCGGCCACTGTAGCATTGGGTTTGCCGGCATTGGTCAAGTCGGCTCCTGAGCGCGAATCACCTTTTTATAAAGTAAAAAAAACACCACAGGGAACCGGCCATTATGATGCTATTGTCATAGGCGTTGGCTCCATGGGATCGGCCACCTGCTACAACCTGGCAATGCGTGGACATAAAGTCCTTGGCCTTGAACAATTTGACATTTCCCACGACCAGGGTTCGCATGCGGGGCAGAGCAGGATCATTCGTATGGCCTATGCAGAGGATTCTGACTATGTGCCGTTGTTGCAGCGGGCTTATGCCAATTGGAAAACACTGGAGGATCAGACTAAAAGTAAAGTATTTGAAAAAACAGGCCTCGTGTACCTTGGCCGACCGGATGCTGAGTTCATGCAGGGTGTAAAGAAGTCTGCCGTTCAATACAACGTGCCCATTGCAAAGTCGGCCCCCGCAGAAGCCAAAAAACTTTTTCCTCAGTTTAAAGTACCCAATGATTTTGAGATCATCCTCGAGCCTAATGCTGGTTTTATCACTCCTGAACGAGCCATTCTATTATTTGTGCAGCAGGCGGTTTTAAAAGGTGCCGACATTCGAACCAGGGAGCGGGTAAATGGGTGGAAGCAGGAGGGAGCGAAAGTACGGGTGGAGTCTACCAGCGGATCTTTTACGTGTGATAAACTGGTCATCACGGCAGGAAGCTGGGCTTCGAAAATAATTCCGAATTTTAAACCTGAGCTTCAGGTAAGGAAACAAATGTTGGCTTGGGTTGCTCCCAAAAATTGGGAGTTTTTTTCGTTGGGGAAATTCCCGTGTTGGATTTTGGAGGACCCCGACTTGGGATCCTATTATGGATTTCCCATTCTTCCACCTGATCAATTTGGCGGACCAATCGGTTTAAAGCTGGCGCATCACTTTCCGGGAGAGTTGTCCGATCCGGATAAAGTCAACCGCAACGTGACACCGGGCACGGAAGAGGATATCAGGAACATGCTGAAAAAGTATATGCCTGAAGCTGACAGCGCTATACTCAGTTTGAAGAGTTGTCTTTACACCAATAGCAAGGACGAAAATTTCATCATCGATCACCTGCCGGGATTCAGCAAGCAGGTCACCATTGCTTGCGGGTTCAGTGGACACGGATTTAAGTTCGCTTCTGTGATTGGCGAAATATTGGCCGACATGGCCATCAAGGGTAAAACAGAGTTGCCGATTGGATTTTTAAGGTTGAATCGATTTAGTTAATGCGGTTAATATGAAAAAACTAGTTTGTGTATTCGTGACCTTTATTTTATCTGGGGGCCTTCCCGCGCAACCGAAAGAACCAGTAACTGATTTTGGTAAAATGTATCTACCCGTATGGCTGGAAGCCAAGCGGCACTGTCTTGATGTAGCTTCAACCATGCCGGAGGAGTTGTATAGCTACAGACCCACGGAAGTTAGCAAGACATTCGCACAACAGATGGTGCGTATTGCGGCCACGGTGGAACTGTTGTGCAAAAGGTATGTGCAGGGCATGGACGTGAAACCGAACGAGCCAGATGCAGCCAACATGTCGAAGGCTGAGATCATCGCAATGCTGAACAAGGGATTTGACTATGTGACCGAAGTAATCCGAACTGTTGAGCAATCTAAACTGGATGAAACCTGCAAAATGTACCACAGTGGCAACACGGTGTCCCGGGCACTCGCCCTGGTTTATGTACAGGACCACATGGCCAATCATCGCTCTAAAGCCAACCTTTACATTCGCATGAACAATATTCAACCTCCCGAATACACCTGGTAAATGGGTTTAACGGTTTCTGATTTTAGGTGAATTGGATTAAATTGGTTCAACTTATCCGACTCTTTAAAAAAGATTCATGGTCATTAATCAGAAAAAATGTGTCGCCTGCGGAAACTGTGTCGCGGTGTGCCCCATGGGAGCCATCTATGTAGACTCCACTAAGAACCGGGCCCAAATCAATGACGATGCGTGCGTGGAATGTGGTACTTGTTATCGCGGCATGAGCACCGAACACCTGAACCCTACCATGGTGCGGACCGTGAGGGGTATCGCCAAATGGATGCGTTTTCGCTTTGAACCGGAGCCCGATGTTTGTCCTACCGGAGCGTTTGAAATGAATGAATTGCAGATGCCGAGATTGATTCGTCAAATATTTTCCGATCCGGTTGTTGAACATAAGTCCACCGGAATAAAGGGAAGGGGAACTGAAGAAGTGAAAACCAACGATGTGAGTTTGCGCGTGGCGGAAGGGGAAGTGGGATATACCATTGAATTTGGAAGGCCGGGCGTAGGTGTTCTGTTTTCGGAGATTGAAGACATGACCAAAACGCTGGCAAAAAATGGTGTTACGTTTGAGAAAAATAATCCCATTACCCATTTGATGACCAATGTGGCAACCGGAGAGATCAGGTCGGATATTTTAGCGGAGAAAATTCTTTCCGCCATTGTGGAAATAAAAACGAAAATAGAGGCGGTGGAAAAAGTATTGAACATCGTGCGGGAGGTGAATGACCGAATTGACACCGTGACCGCTGTCGGTATTTCCACAAGATGCGATGCGGAGGGGGAGGACCATATTCTGGCACCTGTGCTGGAAGAATTGGGCTACACCTACTCGCGGGCGAAGACCAACATGGGCCTTGGCCGGATAACGAACACGATTGAATTGAAACCCAAAGAAACGGCAGCATGACCAACACCCTGCACCGGTACGGAGACAGTGATAGCTTTCATGACGACTACATCATTTTTGCTATTCCTTCAGTGGGTAAGAACGACAAAGATTCCATTCCCAAGCTAAAACAATTCTTAACCATTTGCGCCAAGTACAATCCCTGCAACATGGGCAATGGAAATCGCAGTGGAATTGCACCCGATAAAAAATTAAATCCAACGGCACACTGGAACCGCAAGACAGCTCCCGACTGGAAAAGTGTAATCGATGAAGTTAAAAAACCTGGCACAGTGGCTGCCGTATTTACGCGGAAGGAGGATGCTGAAGCGGCATTCAAAGAGGTGGTTGAGCAAGATTTTGGGATTTCTGTGAACATCAGTTCTTCTGTTGAAAATGCCAAACAGGTCGGGAAATGCTGCCAGGTCAATCGTCACAGCGTAGAGTATGCCCTCCCGTTCAACGATCCACACGATCACCTTCCCAATTCCCAGGTATTGGAGCTTTCTACCATGTGCGGTCACGGCATGGTGTCATTCAACCTGGCTAAAAAAATGCTGGACATGGTGCGCGAGGGGAGAAGAACTTCCGAACAAGCCGCTCAAACATTGGTTCGCTTTTGCCCTTGTGGTGTGTATAATCCCCAGCGTGCAAAAAGGTTGATAGAAGCTGCCTGCAAACAAGCGCGGTGAGTTAGTTGACAGTTGACAAAAATGCAATTGACAAAGCCTTGTCAACAGATTTATTGTCAACTGTTAACTTCTATGAAAGATCAAAGGAGGATTTACGAAGTGCTCAAATTACAATCGATCTACCCCACCTGCTTCGCCATTTCCCAACCGATAATGCTTTTCTTGCGGGTAGAACTCCATCGGTATTCACCAAGCACCCCATCCTTGCGAATCACCCGATGACAGGGAATCAGGTAAGCAATGTGATTGGATCCCACGGCTGAGCCTACGGCCTGCATGGCCCGGGGAGAGTCAATTTTTTCAGCAATGCCCTGATAAGTGGTCACGCTGCCACTCGGTATTTTCAACAACGCATCCCACACTTTGATTTGAAAGTTGGTCCCTTTGACAAAAAGATGCAGTTTGGTTCTTGTGTCTACTGGCCTTAGAAAAATCTGGTTTACGAAACCCTCCGTCAGGTTTTGATTCTGGTGAAAAACAGAATTGTGCCAGTGTGCCTTCATGGTTTCAATTTCTGTTTTCGAATCTTGCGAATTCAAAAATGAAAGCCAGCAAATTCCCCTTTCGGTGGTACCAATCAAACATTGACCAAAAGGTGTTTCGTGAAGGCCGTATTCAATCTGGATGCCGGCTCCGGATTTTTTGTATTCCTGGGGCGTCACCGCTTCGAGGGTGGTAAACAAATCGTACACCCGCGACTGGCTCGACAACCCTGCCGACTCAGCTGCTTCAATGATATTGCGCGACTCCTGTAGTTTTTCTTTCAGGAAATCAACGGTTAAAAATTGCAGAAAACGTTTCGGGCTGATCCCCGCCCACTCTGTAAATATGCGCTGAAAATGAAACGGGCTGAGGTGCACTTTTTCTGCCACCTCGTCCAGTTCGGGTTGGCGCTGAAAATTTTCTTCGAGGAATTTAATGGCCTGCTCGATGCGGTGGTAATTGATATTTTGTTCGTTGGCTGACACAATCATAAATCTATTGTTTTAATGACTCAAAATTGAGCCCGTCCACACCATTTTTCAACCTGATTCTTGCTTACCTGTACCGATTTAACTAATAGAAATTGTACATTAGGCGTCATTCTTAAATCCGTTACCATGCGAATAATTACAATCCTTTTGGTCAACCTCGCGCTGGTTGTTCATGCACAACAAAATTATGATACCATCAAAATTCGGCCTTTTAAAATCACAGACAATATTTACATGATGACTGGAGCGGGTGGCAATATTGGGTTTATCAAAGGAAGTGATGGGGCGTTAATTATTGACAATCAGTTTGGGCCATTGTCAGGCAAGATTGCACAGGCTGTTCTGGACGAAGGAGGTGGTCAGATCAAGGTGCAGATCAATACGCACATTCATGGCGACCATACAGGAGGTAACGACAATTTTGGTAAGTGGGGTGTAACGATTGTAGCGCACGATAATGTTCGGGAGCGCATGATGAAAGAAAGCAAACGGGGCGAAACCGTGAGCCCTCCGAGAGACAAAACCGCCTGGCCGGTAGTGACCTTTCCCGACCGCATGAACATTCACTGGAACAATGAGGATCTGGAGCTCTATCATTTTGATACGGGTCATACGGATGGGGATGTGATTATCAAGTTCAAGAAGGCCAACATATTTCACATGGGCGATATGTATGTGCAGTACGGCTATCCTTTTGTAGATGTGAGCAGTGGTGGAGGCATCAATGGATTTATCTCTTCATTGGATAAAATGTTAGCGTTAATGGACGACAATTCAAAAATTATCCCTGGTCATGGCAAACTGGCCACCAAAAAGGAGGTTCAGGCATTTCGAGATCGGCTGGCTGAAATCAGAGATGCAGTAGCGGCTGCATTAAAGAAAGGGACCAAGGTGGCTGATGTGGCCAATCTGCCCATTGCCTCCAAGTATGATGCGGAGTGGGGCAAAGGATTTGTGAAAGGAAAAGATTTTGTGATGATGGTGGCGGAGAATTTGAGTAAGAAGTAAAAGTTTAAAGTGGCGTCAGGTGGAAACACCTGACGCCACTATTTAACACTGACGCCATTATTCTGACTATTTCCCCCAATTGTTTACCAATGTTTCCAGTCTCTTGAAGACTGAACCCCAGCCATTGTAGATTCCCATTTTCTCCTGTTGTTTGCAATATTCCACCGTTGGATGAACAACGCTAAATGTAAAATGGGTTTGGCCGCTGTTTTCCTCAAACAATACCTGTAATTCAACACCTTCTGTCATGGGTTTGAAATTAGCGGAAGTTACTATTCGTTTAAACTTTTCAATGGCGGAATAGACACCTTCGGATATGAATTGATTTCCGTCTGGCATGGCCATGGTGTATTTCCATTTGCCACCCACCCTAAAGTCATGTTCAATGACTTTTACGTCCATGCCATTTGGGCCCCACCATTTAACGATGTGTTCAGTTTGCGTCCAGGCTTCCCACACCACTTCAACGGGCGCGTTAAAAATCTTTCTTATCGTGATGGTCCTACTTTCGAGTTCTTTTTTTTGCTCCATGTTTTGATTTTTTGGTTTGAAGTTGGTTTACATATTTTTCAAAGGAGTCCAGTTTCTCTTTCCACAGCATTTTATATTGCTCGAGCCACATGAAGGCGGGGACAAGTTGCCGGGGTTGAATTTTGCAAAAGCGTTCTCTCCCAATATTTTCGATTTCAATAAGACCACACTCGTTTAGTATCTTAATGTGTTGTGAGATGGCAGGCCGGCTGATGTCAAAGTTGTCGGCAATGGAGTTCAGGTTCATGGGGCCCTTGGCGATCAGCTGAATGATTTCTCTCCTGGTGGGGTCAGCAATGGCCTGAAAAACGTCCCTTCTGGCTTGTGCAGTCATATTACGTAAGCATTTACTTACATAAATTTAATGTAAGTATTTGGTTACGCAAATGATTATTCAATTTTTTTTCTGATGACCTTTCAATAGCTCCTTTATTCTGAATTATTGGCGGGTTTCGCAGATGAAGAAAGGCAACGCAATTAGAACAGGGCTTTCAACTGCACGTAAGCTGACCATCGTGAAAGTTATTTTTTTGCTTTTGCCTTTTTCGAAGCCTCCTGCACCCTGAACTTGACGATGCGACTTACCAAATCCAGCGGCATGGGTTTGTCCAATGGAAATTGAACGGTTCCTTTTCCACCTTCATACTGTGATAGTTCTTTTTCAAATTCTTTGATGCCCCTTGGAGTTGGATAAAAACCGATGTGGTTTTTGAATGCGGCAAAGTGTACCAGGTTGCCATTCAGGACGAAGGTTGGTATGGCATATTTGATAGCCTCTTCTGCCTTTGGGGCGGCCTTTTTGATGGTCGATCGGATGGACTCCAACATGCGTTGAATGTCTTTGGGGTAAGCCGCGATGTATTCATCGATGTTTTTGGCCTGGGTGGTTTTCATGGCTGGGGTATTGATTGCTCAAATCTAACAGGCGGCCCTGAGATTATCGTGGCATGGGAACGACATTGTTAGGTATTTTGCGACAAGGTGTTGCTTGACCTGGGCCAGAGGCTGTCTCAAAAGTTACTTCGTCATTGCGAACAGCGTGAAGCAATCTGCAAAATGCTGGCAGAACACCACGGGGATCGCCACGCTTCGCTCGCGATGACGGCCGCCTTGAACTTTTGAGACAGCCTTCGCTAGTTGGTAAACGAGCCATGTTCAATTTAAGCTGACTAGCGCAGCTTCGATATCACTAAGGTATATGTTATCCATTGGATGGGTGTAGGTATCGAAGTGTTTGTAGCCCTTTAAATAATATTCCCGTGACTTTCTCATATTCACTACAAAATCATGCATCCTGTTTTGAGTTTTATAAATCAAACCAAGGTAGTAATAGGGTTCCGCGAGGTAATCGTTTAATAGTATGGATTGTTGCAAACTCCTGATAGCACCCGCAGTATCGCCAACCTCTATTTTCAACACACCTAAATGAAGATAATCGTAAATAAGGGGTGAATAATCTTTTTTATTGAGCTGATCTTCAATGATTGAGATGGCTTTTTCTTTTTGCCCAATGCCTTTATAACAAAGCGCTTTGACAATATTTAAATGATAGTCACCATTCTGGCTATAGCCAATGTCGGAATTGGTCAAAGCTGCAAGCCTCTCAAAGTCGTCAATGGCACCCTCGTAGTTTCTCAGGAATTGATACTGGCACCAGCCCCTGTAACCCAAATTACCCGAGGGATTAATTTCTACTGCCTTATCAATTAATTTTTTCCACTCAATGAAATTGCCGGTCTTCAAATAAGGAACCGATTTTTCGACCCAGGCGTAGTCTAACTTTGGACACAGTTCAATGGCTTCGTCAAACTTGATTTGCGCCTGCCTGGAAGCCTGGTGTCCTTCTGCCTCAATGGCCGCCAAACAGGCTTGATAGCAAGATTCGTCATTTGCTGTTTTGTATATATTACAATTGGGCTGACAGTAGCTTTGAACGGATAATAATGCGATGAATGGTATGAGGTACTGTTTCATGGCATTATTTCTATCAGCTTTCCATCCACAATCTTAAAAGTCAGGTATTGATAATAATCCAATTGATGGGTATCGATTGTGCCGATCACCCAGCCATCAAGTTGTTTGGTGAGTCGCAAAATTTCATTAATCAATTCTTTATTGAATTCTTTTTTCTGATAATGCTTATCCATACCCTCTGTTCTAAACCTGCCGGTACCGCCTTCACAATTCACGATAAAGCGGATCGTTACGAAACCGGATTCTCCGGGAAGGCTTTTGCTTTTTAAGTTCGCTTTAAAATGTTGATTGATAGCCACTTTCTCACCTTTGTATTGCAGGCCTTTGCCGAAGTTATAATATTGAAGAACCTGCGTTTCATTACAAATTTTGAAATTGGGATCATCCACTCGCTCATCAAAGGCAACGTCACCAACTTGTGGAGGGTAATTTTCAGTAATCACTTCCTTAGAATTACAAGAAAGAATTAAGAACACTAGCAATAGATATAAAGAGGGCTTCATTTTAGAGTTTTGCTGGCATCTGGATGCAATGGTTCCTTCCACTTCCAATACTAATGTTGGTGAGTATTTTACTTAATTTTCTTGACGAACTGCGTTAAGTCAATAATATTGGTTCGATCAATTTTTTTCAAGATCAGCAGATCCTTATCTCCTGTTATTAAATACTTTGCATTCGCATCTTTCGCCAGCGAAAGTAAAAAATTGTCTTTTGTGTCCCTGCATATTTCAACATGAGATTTGACATCGACCAGTTCACCGTAGACATCAAACAAATCTAGTAGTAGCTCCAGATCTTTTTTGCTAAAGTATTTTTTGAACTTGGGTCTATTCGCAACGGTTAGAAATTCTTCAATAAGTTCCAGGCTGAAAAGAAGCTTTACTTTCCCCGATTTTATACTATTATCAAGTTTCTTGTAGTCTTTCGTAATTAGGAAACTGATCCAAAGATTAGTATCGATTATTATTCGAAAAGGCTTATTTGCCATGTAGCTTAGTCCGAACTATTTCAACCTCCTTTGTTATTTCCTCCAATGTGATGTCTCCGTTTTTATTTCTTAGTTTTTTGAGAAGCGTCTCAAAAGATTTAATTGGATTCTTGTCACGGATGTTGATAAGATTCAGATTCGCCAATTCTTTAATGATTTTCTTGGCTTTTGGGTTGACTATGTCGATTCTTAACGTTTCCATAACTCAAATATACAACTGAATAACCATTCTTTTTACGACATCAGTTCGTGCAGATTTAGCAGGCCAAAGCACCGATGACAGGAAAACACTTACTCATCCACCGCCTGTTTTACAAAATAGGCTACGCGTTTGCCGGCTACATCCTCGCGTGACTTAATTTTTAAATGCCTGCGATATTTTCCTTTGCCCTCCAGGAGTTGATCAGGGTCATTCATTTGATAGCCTCTTCCAAATTCAATGGTGATATGATTTTTGCTTACAAAAATGCCGCTAATCAGATCCTCATCCATAAAGAAGACAATTCCGCCATACATTATCCTTTCACCTAATTGAGGAAAGGTGTCCAGAAATATTTTTCTAATCTTTAAAAGTGTTTTAATCCTGAGGGGCTCAATTTTTTTAAGATTATTTAAATAGCCTTCGACCTTTTCGTTTTTGGAAAGAGCCATTACTGGTTGGTTTACTTTTTGACAGATGTCGGCACCACCGCCCCACCTTCTCCGCGTTTGTCCATACCCACTTCATAAGAGGCTACTTCACCCTTGTCATCGTAAATAATTTTAATACCATTGGCATTGCCAATATTGCCTTTTAAGATGTCGTGCCCTTTATTAACTAAAGAGTCGATCACCGACTGTTGCAAATCGTTGTCCACCAAAATCGATTTAGGCTCTATAAAAGAAATTTTGGGTGCATCGATGGCGTTCTGCATGGTCATGCCAAAATCGATGAGGTTGAATATGATTTGCGGAACGTTTTGGGTGATGGTGTGCCCACCCGGTGAACCCAGTGCAGCCCAGGGCTGACCGTCTTTGAGAATGATGACCGGACAATCACCTGATAGTTTGTGCCTTCCGGGAAATGCATCCATGGGATTTCCCTTGGGTTCGTAGGTGGCGTAAGCCATCGAGTTGTTCAGCCAGATGCCCGTGCCCTCCACCATTACGCGGCTACCAAATAAATTACCCAGCGTTTGGGTGGCACTCACGATGTTGCCCCATTGATCAATCACTACAAAGTGGGTGGTGTTGCGACCTTCTGCTGCAAATGGCGGAACAAAATCAGAAGCTTTTGTCTTGTTGAGGTTGTTGGCCATCGTTTGCAAAAAGCCTTCTGACAAAATACTATCCAGGGGTGATTTTTTTATTTCGGGATCGAACGAATAAGCCAGTCGGGCTTTGTAAGATTCCTTGGTCATCTCGGCAAAGAGGTGCAGGTACTCGGGAGAATTGTGCCTGAGTTGCTGGGAGGCGAACTGTTGCATCAGCCCCAGGTTGACAAATGCAGGAAACGAATTGGCGGGAAGGCCGGCAGTGTACACATCGTATCCCTTGTAATTGAATTGAATGGGATCCCACCACTCCGCTGTGTTGTTCTCCAGGTCGGCTTTGGAAAGGAAACTCCCCACAGCTTTCATTTGTTGGTCGATGGCAGCTGCTATTTTACCGCGATAAAAAGGCGCTGCGCCTTCTGTTGCAATCAATTGAAATGTTTTGGCCAGGTCAGCTTGTACGAGTTGATCTCCGCCTGTTAATGGTTTGCCATTCTTGCCGTAAAATCCTTTTGAGTAAGAAGGGAAATCTTCAAATGAATATTCAATCAGCACTGCCGTGCGGGGTGAAATTTCAAAACCATCCGCTGCATGCCGGATGGCAGCGGCAAATAGATTTCTCCATTCCAGCTTGCCGTATTTTTTGTGCATGTCTTCCCACGCGTTGAGGTTGCCGGGGGTGGAGATGGACTTTGGCCCGGTTCTGTTTTTCATAAAGTCCCCTGTGGGCGCGCGCATCAAATCCGAGTTGGTGTTGACGGGGAACCGGCCGCTGGAATTCAGAAACCTGACTTGTTTTTTAGCCGCATCGTAAATCAATATCGTGCCATAACCACCGATGCCCGACATCATGGGTTCCACTACATTCAAGGTGGACGCCACTGCAATGGCCGCATCAAAGGCTGTCCCGCCCTGATCGAGAATGGCCTGCCCGGCCTGGGTGGCCAGTGGATGGGCCGAGGCAACGCTGCCTTTGGATTTAACTTCCTCCGGGGAGTTGGAGCAGGCACATAACAGAAGGAGGACGAGGAATTTGAAAAAGGAGTGGAGCTTCATGGTTGAATTGATTAGCCCCTAAAATAGCATAAGTTTTTTTGAAGTGGAGTGGAGTCAGGTGGTAACACCTGACTCCACCAAGGTCATCTTATTTTTTCTCGAATTTTTCCCTGGGAAACTCCCTGCCTTCAAAGGGGAAGAAGTCCAGCACATCATACTTCCATATGTTGGTGGGGAAAATCACAACAAGGTTCGCTGTCTTATCTCCGATATTCTTAAAGGCATGGGGAACGCCCGCTGGAATGTTAACCATGTAGGGCCCCTGAATGGTAAAAAGCGTATCACCCAGCGCATAAACAATATCTCCCTCCAGCAAAACGTGCGACTCCTCGCCTTCATGGGAATGCATGGGTGGCGCTCCCCCCGGAAAAGTTTCGGTGATGCCAATGGTGAGGTTGTTGTAACCGTTGCGTTGACCTTCCATCACGTGGACATACTCTCCGGGTCCGGGATTAATGGTGGGAAGTTGATCCAGCGGTACGGCATGTTGCGAATAATACTTCATGGACGGTGGTGTAAACGGCCCCGGCACCGACCGTCTTTCCAATACCTTAAAATTGTGATGTTGGGCATTTAATTGTTCAATCACTGAATCGGGCGGTTGTTTCAGTTCGTCAACCAATCCGCTCAGTGGGAAGGTTTCTTTGGTCACGTCACGCTTGTCACCTGAGGGATTGCCCGAACAACCTGTTAGCAACAGGGCGAGAGCAACAAGCGCAATTAATGGCATCATTGTTTTCATAGCGGGTTAATTTTTGGGTTTTGTAAATGAACGCGTGTCAGCGAATGGTTATGACACTAACAATTTAGCTTTTTCACCCTTTGGGTTCAACAGGAAATTTTATCGATTCATGGAGATACGGGATGACGAGTACCTGGAGGGCATATGGGGAAGTGGCAAACTTGCCATTTATTAGGTAGGCTGCCACCTGCTATTGACTTGGCCGAGTGCCGGAGACTTAAGCCAGGACAGGGATTGACATATTATAATTCATTTGAATTATAAACCATACTTTGAGGTTTACTCGTTTTTTGAATTATAATTTCGTTGCTATCTGACGGTGCAATGTCAAATGGCTCTACAAGAGATGTGCTATCCGGAGATTTAGCAAATGGAAGATCTTTAATTGTTTCCTCATTAACTTGCTTTATGAAAGAATCAGAAAAGCCTAATTTTTTCAAAAGTTCAGTTTTGTAGTCCATAACTATTCACTTATTTGCTTTGACCGTTCGGTAAATCGTTTCTAATTATACAATAATTATCCGATACAAATATCTTGGCTATGGGTGTATTTTCAAACACCCAGTAAAATAAAGCCCACATTCTACGCATTGCCCTATCCAGGCCATCAATTTCTTCTGCTTTTTTAATTTTTAACTTACATACGTCCCAAGCGGCCTCTCTAGTAATCGCATGTCCGTGGCTTTTCCATTCGCTATGATTACATAGCAGGCTAGCGATACTGTTTGCTCTTTTCTTTCTTTCTTCGTCTGTAACTTTGACCCCATTACTCGAATGATGAGTCCAGGGCTTAAACTTGTAGTTGCATAAATATTCTTCAACTAATTGAATTGAGTAATTGCTGGCGCTCATGGCATTTCCTATCTCCTTTGGATCAATCCCTCTCAAAATTTGCAAATCAGTCCATGCAGGTTGTTGTCCTGCTTTTATCGCTTCCTCACCTCTTTTTTTTATTTCATCAAGAAGGGTAAGTATAGATTGAGCGGGAACAAATTCACCGTTGCGGTTCCGCACTTGAGGGTCAATTGGACCAATTTGTGATTGATTGGTCATGATGATTTCATCTCCTGACATAGAAAAAATCGTTCCGGCACTCATCGCCTTGTTCAGGATGAGGAAATTAACTTTTTCAAATTTTGGTCGAAGAGTATTTACAAATTTTGCCACCTGATGTGCAAAACCACCGGGAGTTACGAGAGCAATGTCAATTTCTTTAGTGTTCTTTGGTAGGGACGCAATCATTTCATTAAATGGCAAATCATCGGAGTCATCAATAGCTACGGGCACATTCCGAGGTCTTACGACATTGGCTATGTAGCAAACTAGGGGTATTTTTCGAACAGACTGAATTTCTCCGATACTTTTTCGGATCTCAACCAAAAAATTTAGGTTAGAATATTGATAGTTCAAAAGACTTTCAAACTCTCTGCCGTCAACCATTTTATCAAGTAAAGTAGATGAAATTTTTTTTTGCACTGCTTGTGGTTGGTGTTTTTGAGGTATAAATGATTGAAAAATTTTTCTCTTTCCTTTACTCATTAGGTTGTCGTTAATAAATGCCTTTGAACTAGATATGTAAACTACGATCTTCAAATATATTGCGGCATGGGATACCAACAAAGGAAAAACCTAATTGATCTTGCTCTTTAAAGTAAAAACCCGCCTTTTGAGCGGGTTTTACCTAGAATTTGAGCGACATTATCCTATCGCTTCGACCCCACCTTAATCGGTTGCGTCAGTTCTTTGGTCAACTCATACAAAAACTCCTGCCCTTCGTAATACGCTTTTACATTGATGCGCTCGTCCTTGCCGTGGGCGCGTTTGTCATCGATGTCGCTGAACAAACCGGAAACACCATAAGTGGGAATACCTGCATTGCGGGTATGAGCGCCATCCGTTGCGCCAGTAGACATCACGGGAACTACCGGAACACCGG
This sequence comes from uncultured Ohtaekwangia sp., assembly GCA_964655635.1. Taxonomy (GTDB): domain Bacteria; phylum Bacteroidota; class Bacteroidia; order Cytophagales; family Cyclobacteriaceae; genus ELB16-189. The sequence continues at coordinate 155,722 of CAZZNH010000006.1, read as the reverse complement.
GCCACATTTTGGCTGTGACTTTTTCAATAGGACCAACTACTGCCGGGTCCAGCGGTGAAGGCGGACTGGCGGAAGCGGGATTCATCGGCGTTACGGATATTTTGTTGTCATTAAATACCGTGATCAATTGTTGTTTTATTTTTTCAGGATCTTCTCCGGGTAATATGCGGCAGTTTACTACTGCTGTTGCTGTCTGGGGCAGTGCATTCTGTGCATGTCCCCCTTCCAGCATGGTAGCCACGCAGGTGGTTCGCAGCAAGGAATTATAATAAGGCGTCTGGGACATCCTTTTTACTGCTTCGGCATCCGGAGGATTTTGCACCAGGCCGCTCATGTCGGCTGCCAGTTGCCCCGTTTCAATTTTTGCAGATCGCTCAAAGAAAGCACGCGTGCCGTCATTGAGGTTCATGGGGAAATCGTAGTTGGAAAGATTGTCCAGCGCCTTGGCCAGGCGATAAATAGGATTGTCTTTGCGTGGCAGTGAGCTGTGTCCACCCGGGTCTTTTACTTCCAGTTTGAAACTTTGAAATACTTTTTCGCTCAGCTGCACTCCGTTCAGAACTTTCTTGCCTTCTTTGGCCTGGCCGCCACCGCCTTCGTTGATGGCGAACTCTGCAGTCTTGAATGGAGGATAGTTGGCCAGCAACCAGGCGATGCCATTGTGATCGCCACCTTCTTCATCGGCAGTCAGCGCCACCATGATGTCGCGCTCGGGTTTGTAGTTTTCTTTTTTCAACCGGATAAGATTGGCCACAAAAATGGAGGCCATGGCTTTGTCATCGCTGCTGCCACGCGCATAATAATAGCCATCGATCTCCTGGAACTTGAAAGGATCAAACGACCAGTCTTCTTTTTTGGCTTCCACCACATCGATGTGTGCCATCAGGATGATGGGTTTCTTTTTCCCTGTTCCACGTAGCGTGGCCACGAGGTTTCCTTTGGTGGGGGCGGCTCCACCCTGGAACAGGTCTTTGTCTTCGAAACCCGCTGCCCTCAGTCGGGCGGCCATGGCTTCTGCGGCTACGGTTGTGCTGCCATGGTCGTGCGTGGTATTAATTTCAATGAGTTCTTTAAAAATATCGTGGGTAAGTTTTTGATCGGGTTGAGCGTATGCCATAAGGCCACAGCAGATGAATAAAAGAATGAGTTTGAATGACTTCATAAGTATATGATTGATGAGGTCATAATTTAATCAAATGGGAGTCAGGGGCAAAGGGAAGTTATACGGACGTCATTGCGAGGGAAGAATGACCGAAGCAATCTCAAAACTTAAACTTCTAAAGTGGAGATCGCCACGCCTTTCCTTCGTCAGGCTCGCGATGACGTTTTAAACCATTCTCTATAGGAGTTAGTCATACAATGCCCACAAGGACAAAACCTGATAATGGCTTCCTTTTCACCAAGCACCCTAAGATACGCCATGAAGGCACCAAGTTTAATTTTGTGTCTTAGTGACTTGGTGGCTGATCACTTGATTTCCATTTATCATAGGCAGTTGACATACAATTTCCACATGGCCTATACCCTGACTGGCGGGCGACCTTTTCATTGCGGAAGAAAACGCGATTGGTGGATAACATTCGTTTGCCGGATTTACACGTGAGTAAGCCATAGATTTTTAATCTGGAGTTCCCGGCATAAGTAATTTCACCCGATTTGATTTTATCGGCTAAGTCATTTTTATCCATGTCGCTATGCCGCGTCATGAAAAACAATACCCAGTGTATAACGCGTGCCGGACTTTACTTCACTTACTCCGTGTTTGACTTTTGCACGATAATATCCTTTTGTTCCCTGTATCGGTCTGAAGTTGGTGGTGATGATAACGGCATCGCCTCTGTTCGGTGTGATGACTTCTGCTTTAGACTGCGCTCTTGGAATTTGTTCGGTCAGCACCAGTTCACCTCCGGTATAGTCAACTCCGTTTTGTGTAAGAGAGAATATCACTTGAAATGGGAAATAGACATCTCCATACAAATCCTGGTGTAATGTATTGAAACCACCGGTTTCATATTTTAGAATAAGTGGTGTGGGGCGAGTTTGATTTTTGGCATGACATTGCGCTATGAATGTTTTGTGATCTGCAGGGAAGGAGTGATTGATATTCAAAACATTCATCCAGTTGTTGCCCACTCTGGCAAGTGGTTCGTACAACGATGCACGTAACGATGCTATTCTTTCAGGTAGTGGGTAGCTGAAATATTTGTACTCGCCTTTGCCAAACCGGTATCGTTCCATATAGATCACGCTTCTGTACAACGAAGGGTTGTTGTACAATGCGATGATCGATTTGCATTCGGCCTCGGTGAGGACTGCCGGAAGTATGGCGTGGCCTTTGGCATTCAACTGCCCCATTGTGTGGTTCCAGTCGATCGGGGTGAGATCATTCATGGTGCAAAATTGGCTGTTTTGTTCTCCATTTTTAACCCGATTCTTGCGGATCACCTTTCAACATTATGCCGTTTCCCTAACTTCTCCTAGACTTGTGACCTGGAGAATGGAAATAACAACGCCCCACGAATTTCGCTTTAGCGAAAGCCTGCATTTTCTACAGCGATCGCCCAAGGAACTCCTGCACAGGGTAGAGGGGGACCGGGTCTATAAGCTCATTCACTATGAGAATGAAAAGATTCTTTTCAAAATAACACCAGGGGACAATCGGCTGTTGGTCGAATTCCCCATTGCTGATCCATCAGATGCAGTTAAAGAATTTGTAAAAAAATACATAACCGCGTGGTTTGACCTGGACAAAGACCTCAAACCGTTTTACGAAATGGGGGCAAGGGACCCTTATTTAAATCCTCTGATAAAAAAACATTTTGGGTATCGCATCGTGGGTCAGCCCGACTTGTACGAAGCCCTGGTGTGGGCCGTGATCGGCCAGCAAATCAACCTGTCGTTTGCCTACACATTGAAGCAACAATTTGTAAAGGAGTATGGGAAGAAACTGGTGTTCGAAGGGAATGAATATTATTTATTTCCGGAGCCTGCCCTGATTTCCACCATCACCTTCGAGGATTTGTTGAAGCTTCAATTCAGCAAACAAAAAAGCCGGTATACGATTGGCATCTCTGCTGCGTTTGCCGATGGCACTATTTCCACAGAGAAGCTGGCGGAAATGTCTTTTGAGGCTGCCAGGGACAAGCTGATGAAAATAAAAGGCATCGGAAACTGGACTGCCAATTATGCGCTGATGAAATCGTTTCGGTACCCGGATGCATTTCCCCTGGAGGATGCCGGCCTAAGCAATGCGCTTCGAAAATATTTGCAACTGGACAGGAAGCCGACATTGGATGAAATCAGGAAAGTGTTTTTAAACTACAGAGGATGGGAGGCCTACGCGACTCTTTATCTATGGAGAAGTTTATAATCCAAATCGAAATAGAGAATGATCCGATTAATCTTTTTTATAGATTGCAGGGTGAAATGGTTTTATAGTGTTTTGTCGATCTGCATCCTGAGCGCAAACTTGTCGGGAGCTCAAATTCTGGAAAATGCGGATGAGGCGTTTAAATTGTCAGCAGCTTCACAGAAACCTGTATTGCTTATTTTTTCAGGTTCCGACTGGTGCGCCCCATGTATTCAGTTTCAAAAAAGGATACTGTCAGACGAACAATTTGAGCATTATGCCAGTGATCATTTTATCATGCTCAAGGTAGACTTTCCGCAGCGAAGAAAACTGGAGAGGGAATTGCTGACTCAAAACGAGGCATTGGCGGAAAAGTATAATCCCAAAGGCCAGTTCCCTCATATTCTATTGCTGCGACCGGATCAAACCGTATTGTCACTTTTGTCATACAGGAATCAGCAGCCTCAGGAGTTTATTTCGCAGCTGAGCGTGCATTTTTCGGAATGAAGAATAGACGGGAATTCAGAAGGGCGGCCCGGTTGATGGGATCGGCCTTTGAATTTATTATCATAGCCCCTCCTGAGGAAGGTGAAGCATTGCTCGATGTGTGTGTCAACGAAGTCAAAAGAATCGAACTGTTGCTCACCGAATTTTCAGATACGTCTCAAACGAGCCAAATCAACAAGGCAGCGGGCAAAGATCCAATTGAAGTAGATGAAGAGACTTTTCAAATCATCAAGCGTAGCGTAGATATTTCAAAACTTTCTCAGGGAGCCTTTGATATTACAGCCGGGGCCCTCAAACGATTATATAATTTTAAAGGAGCCTCGTTTGATTTTCCGGATGCCGGTTTGGTTGCTGAAACGCTGGAAAGGGTGGGCTATCAAAAAATAGAACTCACCGCGCCCAATAAAGTTCGTTTGCTGGTTGAGGGCATGCACATCGGATTTGGTGCAATTGGCAAAGGTTACGCTGCGGACAGGGTAAAAAAGATATTGGTGGAACGTGGAATAAAGAGTGCTGTCATCAATGCAAGCGGTGACCTGACGGCATGGGGTACGAGGTTGGATGGATTACCCTGGAAGGTAGCCATAGCCGACCCCAACGACAGTTCAAAAATTCTGGTTTGGCTTCCTGTGAAAAATGCATCCGTTGCCACCTCCGGTGACTACGAACAGTATTTTGTACGTGAGGGGGTCCGGTATTCACACACGATAGATCCTAAATCCGGCCGACCCGTATCGGGTGTTAAAAGTGTGACCGTAGTCAGTCCGGGCGCTGAACTTGCCGATGCGCTGGCAACTGCTGTCCTCACCATGGGCCCAAAAGTAGGTATGCACTTTATCAATCAGCTTCCGCAAACCCATGCCCTGATCGTGAATGATCACAATAAGGTGTTTACTTCAAACCAATTAAACATTAACTTGGTGGTCGAATGAATAGCGTCCGGCAAATCATAGCCCTGATATTTTTGGCAATCTCGTTGGCGTCCTGCCAAATGGTGAAACCTTACCAGCGCGCGTACCTCAATGATTATGAGATGAGGCCGGGTTATGCGGGTGCCCGTGGTTTCGAACAATATGTTTTAACGATCCGGGAAGGGGCGTCCGGGGGTGGCGGCACAAAAGGCAGTGGTGGTTGTGGTTGTAATTAGTGTCCGGTGAAGAAAAGATACCTTGTTCTGGGATTGATCACCAGCGCGTTTACTGCATTTGGTCAGGCAGAAAAAAGCAACTACACGAAAAAGAAACTTTCCCACACCGATGTGGAGACTGTCTTTTCTTATTACAATCAAAACAACGATCACTCAGCGGTAACTGGGGGCATTGGAACGGAAGACCTCCAGGTATACTCCTCTCATTTTTCGGCCAACAACATCAGGGATTCGGTACGGACTGTCCGATTCGATATAGGATTTGACGTCATCAGTTCTGCCTCCACCGATAATATTGACTTTGTTGTCTCCTCTGCCTCAAAGCACGATGTGCGGGCATACACGGGTGTCGGCTATACCAGATTGATGAGGGACCATAAAACAACATGGGGCACGGGCTCCGCTTTTTCCATTGAATCGGATTACCTCTCCCTGGGTCAAAATTTTTCCCTGAACCACGTCAATGACGCACAAACCAGGGAACTGTCAGCGGCATTACAGGTGTACTTTGACGATTTGAGGTGGGGGAGATACCAGGGTAATGGCACCAGGGAGTTGGTATATCCTTCCGAGTTGAGAAACACGCAATGGTTTAGCAACTACAAAAGAAATTCGTACAATTTGGCCCTGGGTTTAAATCAAACCATGAACCAGCGAATGGCGTTAGGGATTTTCCCTGGAATCACGTATCAATCGGGCTTGCTGTCTACGCCATTTCACCGGGTGTTCTTCACGGATAATGCCAAGCGGGTTGAAAAATTTCCGGATCAACGCATAAAAATTCCCATTGGTTTTCAGCTTAGCAGTTTTTTAGGATCCCGGTGGGTGGTAAGGGCGTACTATAGGTATTATTGGGATGATTTTGGAATAGATGCCCATACCATCAGCGTTGAATCGGCCCTCAAAATATCCAGGGTGCTCACGTTTACGCCTTTTGTCCGGTTGTACAGTCAAAGTCAGTCCGATTTTTTTCAACCCTATGCAATGCATCAGTTGGCAGAGGAATTTTATACTTCGGACTATGACTTGTCGCGTTTCGACAGCCACACTTCCGGATTCGGTTTGCGTTACGCACCCTACGCCAATAATGGAAGAACAACATTTAAGGGAATGGAATTGCGCTTTTTCCACTATGAGCGGTCGGACGGAATGATTGCCAATTCATTCAGCCTATCGATCAACTATGACAGGGAACAGAAGAAGCCGGAAAATCATCAGGACAGTTTATCGCATTGAACTGACTAACGGAAATTTCGCCTACCTTTTGTCTCCAAATAATACCGATCATTTCAGAGTTTAAAAACTTGATCGCCCAGGACCGTGGCGGGCCTGCTAACTATCCTTACCTTGATCCGGTAAAATCAATAACCTCTACATATGAAACTAAGATTACTAATATTGTTCGTTATGGCTTGCGGATTCGCGCTGGCGCAGGCTCCGAAGTTATCACCGAAAAAAATTACGGCACTTAAGGCGGAAGCCTCCGAAAAAGTACTCGCGGATGCAAAGCGTATTCAGGTGATGGTGGATAAAATTTTCAGCTTTGCCGAATTGGGCTTTCAGGAGTATGAATCCAGCAAGTACCTCACGGGCTTGTTAAAGGAAAATGGATTTAAAATCGAGATGGGTATTTCGGGGATGCCAACAGCGTGGACGGCAACCTGGGGAAGTGGAAGTCCGGTCATCGCGCTCGGCAGTGATGTGGATTGCATTCCCAAAGCTTCGCAAAAACCCGGAGTGGCCTATCACGATCCCATTGTAGAAGGTGCTCCTGGGCACGGTGAGGGCCACAATTCAGGAATACCACTTAACATCGCTGCCGCCCTGGCTGTCAAACAAATCATGGAGAGGGAAAATCTTCCAGGCACGTTGATGATTTGGCCGGGGATTGCCGAGGAGTTGGTCGGAGCGAAAGCCTACTACACCCGCGATGGCTACTTTGACAATGTGGACATTTGTTTGTTTACCCACGTGGGCTCCAATCTTGGTGTGAGCTATGGCGCTGCATCCGGCACAGGACTTATTTCTGTCGAGTACACCTTCGAAGGAGAGTCGGCACACTCGGCAGGTGCGCCCTGGAGGGGGAGAAGTGCTGCGGATGCGGTGGAATTGATGAACATCGGGTGGCAATACCAACGCGAGCACCTGGAGCCATTGCAGCGATCTCATTCCGTGATCACCAACGGTGGAGATCAGCCCAATGTCGTTCCCTCGAAAGCATCTATATGGTATTACTTCAGGGAGATTACTTATCCCAACATCATGAACCTGTATGAAAACGGAAACCGCATAGCCGATGGTGCAGCCATGATGACAAAGACAAAAGTGACCAGAAGAACATTGGGTTCTGCATGGCCCCGTCACTTTAACAAGCCCGTGGCAGAGGCTATGAACGAAAATATCAAAGTGGTTGGGCTTCCATCGTGGAGCAATGAAGATCAAGTATTGGCCAGAGCGATTCAGAAGGAAGTAAAGTCAAAAGAGGACACGATCGGCATGCCTTCCAAGCTGGATGAATTCAAGGCGCCAGATAAAGAGCCACGCAGTGGTGGGTCTGACGACATTGGAGATATTTCATGGAAGGTACCCACGGTTACCATGAGGTTTCCCGCAAACGTTCCGGGTCTTCCCGGACACCACTGGGCCAACGCCATTGCCATGGCGACACCTATAGCTCATAAAGGCGTGACTGCCGGAGCAAGGGCGCAGGCCATGACGCTCATTGACCTATTGACCAAACCTGAATTGATTGCCAGCGCAAAGGATTATTTTGAAAATGTGCAGCAGGCCAAAAAACAGTACAAGCCGATGATCACCAAGGAAGATAAACCTGCTATTTATCTGAATACCGAAATCATGAAGGAATTTCGTCCTCAGTTGGAGAAGTTCTACTATGATGAAACGAAATACGGTTCTTATTTGGAGCAGTTGGGGATTAAGTATCCGACTGTGAAGAATTAGGAATTATTCGTCATTGCGAGCGATAGCGAAGCAATCCCTGAATAGAAATTAGGGATTGCTTCAGTCGTTCCTCCTTCGAAATGACGATTTATGCTGAAGTTTGACCTTTTCAATCTTTAACCAAAGCCGGCATCATCCCCACCAGCATCATCAAATCCTCATCGGCTACCATTTTCTTTTCATCGGCCACGATCAGGAAGTTTTCATAAAGATGATTCAGGTCTTCTCCTTCGAAATGATAACCCAATAACTCTACCCTGTGCTTCAATGCCGCCCGTCCGCTTCTTGCCGTCAACACGATAGACGAAGATGGAACTCCGACTTTGTCGGGGCTGATGATCTCATAATTTTCGGCATGTTTCAAAAATCCGTCTTGATGAATGCCGGAGCTATGGGCAAATGCATTTCCACCCACAATGGCTTTGTTGGGCTGCACAGGCATGCGCATCATGCCCGATACCAATTTGCTTAACGCGTAAATTTTTTCTGCTTTGATGTTGGTGTGAAGTCCGAGGCTTTGATGTACATCGATAATCATGGCCACCTCTTCCAGCGAGGTATTGCCGGCACGCTCACCGATTCCATTGATGGTGACTTCGGCTTGTTGGGCTCCGTTGCTAAGCCCGGCTATGGTGTTGGCGGTTGCCAATCCCAAATCGTTGTGACAGTGCACCGAAATAATGGCTTTATCAATGTTGCTCACGTGCTCGGTCAGGTACTTAATTCTTTTGCCGAACGAGTCGGGTAGGCAATAGCCGGTGGTGTCTGGAATGTTAACCACATCCGCGCCCGCAGCAATCACCGACTCAATCATTTTCGCCAGAAACTTTAGATCAGCGCGACCGGCATCTTCTGCGTAGAACTCAACCTCATGCCCTTTTTCCTTTGCATAGGCCACAGCCCAGGTGCCTTGTTCCAACACTTGCTCCCGGGTGCTGAAAAATTTATGCTTGATATGTACATCTGATGAACCAATGCCTGTATGAATACGCCCACGCTTCGCATGATGAAGTGCTTCCGCTGCCACATCGATGTCCTCTTTTTTGGCACGGGTTAGTGCACAAACTACTGGCTCTTTTAAAGCTTTCGATAATTCTACCACGGAAAGAAAATCACCAGGGCTGGAAATAGGGAAGCCTGCTTCGATCACGTCCACGCCCAGTGCTTCCAGCTCACGCGCAATGACAATTTTTTCCTCAGTCTTCAATTGACAACCGGGCACCTGCTCGCCATCGCGAAGTGTCGTATCAAAAATTTGTATTTTCTTGCTCATAGCTCTTATTAGTTAGAAGGTACGGCTTGTTTTATGCCAATATGTTGGACAACCTGCTTGCCCATTTGATCGGTACTTAATATGTTGTTATCTGTGGTCTTTGAGTCGGCAATGTCAATGGTTCTGAATCCGGCCTTTAACGTTTTTGACACGGCATCGATTACACATTGCGACTCCTCTTTTAATCCGAAAGAAATTTCCAGCATCAAGGCTGTTGAAAGAATCGAGGCCAATGGATTGGCAACCCCTTTACCGGTGATATCGTGGGCGCTTCCATGGATTGGCTCGTATAGACCCACGGTGTCTCCGATGGACGCGGAGGCAAGCATTCCCATCGATCCTGCAATTTGGGAAGCTTCGTCCGTAAGGATATCGCCAAAAAGATTTCCCGTGAGCACCACGTCAAAACTTCTCGGATCCTGAATCAGTTTCATGGCTGCTGCATCCACGAACATGTGGGTGAGTTGCACGTCCGGATAGTCTTTGCTAACGTCTTGAACTACGGACCGCCAAAGCCTGGAACTTTCCAACACGTTTGCTTTGTCAACGGAAACCAATTTCTTCTTTCTTGTTTGGGCTGCAGCGAAAGCTTTGTGCGCAATTCGCTCGATCTCATAACGAGAGTAGATCATCACGTCATAAGCGGTGTTATCATCATCCTTTCTTCCTTTCTCCCCGAAGTAAACGTCACCAGTTAGCTCTCTGAAAAACAGGATATCCGAGCCCCTTAATATTTCGGGTTTAATGCTTGATGCGTCCAGCAGCTCATCAAATAATTTAATGGGTCGAAGGTTGGCGTACAAACCCAATTCTTTTCTCATCTTCAACAACCCCTGTTCTGGCCTTACCTTCAGCGATGGATTGTTGTCATAATGAGGATGGCCTACTGCACCAAATAGAATGGCATCGGCCTTTTTTAAGGTGGCCAGCGTTTCATCGGGCAGGGCATTTCCTGTGGTTTGAATCGCCTCATGGCCAATGATGCCTTCGTTGAATTCAAATTGATGGCCGAACACCTCGGCAATTTTTCCCAATACTTTTTTCCCCTCGAGGGTCACTTCTTTGCCAATCCCGTCACCAGGGAGTATCGTAATTCTTTTTCTCACGGTTGCTGCAGTTCAAATTGTTTGATGTCCTCCGTTAAACTCAACAGGTAGTCGATGTCATCGTATCCGTTGATCATGCACGATTTTTTATAAGGATTGATGTCGAACGATTCTTTCTGACCATCGAAGATTACCAGCTGATTTTCTAGGTCAACACTAATGGGCGTTGTTGGATTGGATTTAACTCCATTAAGAATGGTGGATAAGAATGCATCGGAGACAACGACTGGAAGCAATCCGTTATTCAATGCGTTGTTCTTGAAAATATCAGCGAAGAAACTCGAGATGACGACTCGAAATCCGTAGTCGTACAATGCCCAGGCTGCATGCTCCCGGCTACTGCCACACCCAAAGTTTTTGCCCGCCACCAGTATTTTTCCATCGTAGATGGAATTGTTCAGCACAAAATCAGCGACAGGGTTACCCTGGTTGTCGAATCGCCAGTCGCGGAATAGATTTTCTCCGAAGCCGTCCCGCGTGGTTGCTTTTAGGAAGCGGGCGGGAATAATCTGATCGGTGTCCACGTTCTCGTTGGGAAGAGGAACGCCAGTGCTTGTTAGTGTTATGAATTTATCCTTGCTCATACGAGTTCCCTCACATCGGTTACTTTTCCGGTAATGGCTGCTGCTGCAGCACTCAATGGGCTTGCAAGAAATGTCCTTGACTTGGGTCCCTGTCTGCCTTCGAAATTCCGGTTGGAAGTGCTGATGCAATATTTTCCTGCCGGAATCTTGTCTTCATTCATACCCAGGCATGCCGAACATCCCGGGCTTCTTAGTTCAAACCCTGCGGCTTCAAAAATTTTATCAAGACCTTCTTTGCGCGCTTGCTCCTCCACTTGTTTCGACCCCGGTACAACCCAGACTTCAACGCCATCTGCTTTTCTTTTTCCTTTGACAATAGAGGCTACCAATCTCAAATCTTCAATTCTTGCGTTGGTGCAGCTTCCTATAAAAACATAGTCGATGTGTTTCCCCAACAATTGAGATCCCGGTTCGAGGCCCATATAGTCAAGCGACTTGATAAAAGAGGGTTGTTCGGAAATATCTTTGAGTTCCTGGGAGGTTGGAATACGGTCAGTAATCTTAATACCCATACCCGGGTTTGTCCCATAGGTGATCATGGGAGCAATATCACTTGCATCAAAAGACAAGACCTTGTCAAATGTCGCTTCGGGGTCGGACTTTAATTCTTTCCACTGCTCAACTTTTCTTTCAAAGGCGTCTCCCTGAGGTGCAAATTTTCTCCCCTTGATGTAGTTGAAAGTGGTTTCATCGGGTGCAATCATTCCACCACGTGCGCCCATCTCAATGCTCATGTTGCAAATGGTCATGCGTCCTTCCATGGACAATGCTGAAATGGTGTCACCAGCGTATTCCACAAAGTAACCGGTGGCTCCGCTGGCGGAAATTTTTGAAATGATATAAAGAATGATGTCTTTGGCCAGCACACCTTTGCTGAGCTTGCCATTGATTTCAATCTTCATGCGCTTCGGTTTATGCTGAAGAACGCATTGCGTGGCGAGTACCTGTTCTACTTCGCTGGTCCCAATACCGAATGCAATGGAGCCGAATGCACCATGGGTGGAGGTGTGGCTGTCGCCACAAACGATGGTCATCCCGGGAAGGGTTAACCCAAGCTCGGGCCCGATGATGTGGACAATTCCCTGGAAGGGATGACCAAGGTCGTACAACGAAACACCAAACTCGGCACAATTTTTTCTCAAGATTTCAACCTGGTGTCGCGATAGTGCCTCCTTAATAGGAAGATGTTGATCTTTTGTTGGCACATTGTGGTCAGCGGTGGCCGTGGTGCGTTCGGTATTGAAAACCGGGATTCCCCTTTTTCTCAATCCCTCAAAGGCTTGCGGGCTTGTGACTTCGTGAATAAAGTGCCTGTCGATATAAAGCGGATCGGGATGGCCGTCTTTGCGCTTGACGATGTGTGCATCCCAGATTTTGTCGAAAAGAGTTTTTGCCATTCAATTAAAAACAATCGTTAGTTCGGCAGGGCCATAAAAAACGAAACCGCCCCAACTGTTATCGGGACGGTTTCAATATTGCTCAATGTGGATCTACCTACATACCATTACCATTCGAGCGTGAAGGTCCTGAAAGTTGGTGACTAGGTCAAAGAAATAACCGAAAAGATTTTTAAATCCTGACGAGTGTTTGGTAGTCAATGCTTATTTTTAATGTTACTTGTTTATGTGTTTGGGTGTTGGCGTACGTATGAAGTCACTTTGCTTTACTTTTTTTCTGATCGCTGGCAAACTCTATGGTAGTCCGGCCGACTCATTGTTGATGGCGCCTTCTTAGGAAATAGAATCCTGGGCTACACCAAATATTCAAAAAGATTTTCGTCTTGATTGATCAGCGTATAGTTGATCTTTTCTGAATTCATTCTTTCAACCAGGCTGTGAAAGTCGTCCTGGTTTTTTACTTCTATGCCAATCAAAGCAGGCCCGGTTTCTTTGTTGTGTTTTTGAATGAATTCAAACCGGACAATATCGTCTTCCGGTCCTAAGATGTGATTGACAAATTCTTTTAACGCGCCCGGTCTTTGCGCGAACCGGACAATAAAGTAATGTTTGAGTCCCTCGTGCAGCAGTGACCGTTCTTTGATTTCCTGCATGCGATCGATGTCATTGTTTCCACCACTGACAACGCACACCACTGTTTTGCCCTTCAGTTGATCGGCACATTGGTCGAGCGCAGCAATAGACAGGGCACCGGCAGGCTCAGCTACGATGGCATCTTCCGTGTAGAGTTGAAGAATGGTGGAGCTTACTTTGCCTTCGGGTACCAACAGCATCTCGGAAATAGCGTCTTTGCAAATCTCAAAAGTGATGTCGCCTACTTTTTTCACCGAAGCTCCATCTACAAAATTCTGAATTTTGTCAAGCACCACGGGTTCACCTGCTTTCAACGCTTCTGTCATCGAAGGAGCTCCCTGTGGCTCCACACCGATGATTTTTGTTTTGGGAGACAATGTTTTGAAATAGGAAGACATGCCGGCACAAAGACCGCCTCCGCCTATCGGGACCAGCACAACATCAACCTTGGATTGATCTTCGAGTATTTCTTTAGCTACAGTACCCTGGCCTTCAATGATTTTTAAATGATCGAAGGGTGGAATGAATGCCATCTTGTGGGTCCTTGCGTGCAACAAGGCATGATGCTGACATTCGTCAAAAGTATCTCCGATCAAAATGATTTCGACATGGGCGCCACCAAACATTCGTACCTGGCTGATCTTTTGTTTGGGTGTAATAGCCGGCATATAGATGACACCCTGAATACTTAACTCCCGACAGGAGAAAGCCACACCCTGGGCGTGATTGCCGGCACTGGCACACACCACACCATTCTTTCTCTGATCGGTAGAAAGACTTTGAATCAAATTGTATGCTCCTCTGATTTTGTAGGAACGCACGGTTTGTAAGTCTTCACGTTTTAAGTAAAGGTCACATCCAAATTTTTCTGACAACTTTCGGTGGTACTGCAAAGGTGTTTTGATAACAACCTTTTGTAGCACGTCTACTGCAGAATCGATGTCCAGTGTTCCTGCCTCTATTTTGCTATTCATTGTTGAGAAGTAATCGGTAACCGGTATTCAGTAATCGGTGGGTTCGTCCGATTACTGATTACCGCTAACCGATTGCCGATTTTAGTTAATCATACTTTCCTCTACCGATGCTTTCTCCGGCCTTAACTGGCGCACAGCAGCTCCAGCTTGCCACAATTCGCTTTCACGTAGTTCCTTCAATTCTTCAGAAAGTTTTTTTCGATAGTCGGGCTGGCTGCACTTGTCGATGGTGCGTTGCGCTTCGGCTCCGCTTTCCACACTGTCGTACAATTCCTTGAATACTGGCAGGGTGGCAGCTTTGAATTTCTTCTTCCAATCCAGTGCGCCACGTTGCGCAGTCGTAGAGCAATTGGCATACATCCAATCCATGCCATTTTCGGCAACGAGTGGCATTAAACTTTGTGTCAATTCTTCAACCGTTTCGTTAAATGCCTCGGAGGGGGTATGCCCCTTGGAACGCAGTACCTCGTATTGTGCTTCAAAAATTCCGGCTATAGCACCCATGAGAGTTCCCCGCTCACCTGTCAGGTCGGAGTATACTTCTTTTTTAAAATCGGTTTTAAACAAATAGCCAGATCCAACGCCAATGCCCAAAGCAATTGCTTTTTGTTCGGCCCTGCCTGTTGCATCCTGGAAAACAGCATAGCTTGAGTTGATGCCTTTCCCCTGAAGAAATAATCTCCGGACAGATGTGCCTGATCCCTTGGGTGCAGCCAAAACAACGTCAATGTCTGCGGGAGGAATAATGCCGGTTTTTTCTTTGAAGGTGATTCCAAAACCATGCGAGAAATACAATGTCTTACCTGTAGTAAGGTGTGGTTTTACAGTTGGCCACAATTCAATTTGCCCTGCATCGGACAATAAATATTCAACAACAGTGGCCTGTTTCACTGCGTCCTCAATTTCAAAAAGTGTTTCACCAGGTACCCAACCGTGTGAAACGGCCTTGTCCCAGGTTTTCGAACCTTTTCGTTGCCCAACGATTACGTTGAAGCCATTGTCGCGCAGGTTCAACGCCTGGGCCGGTCCCTGCACGCCATAACCGATGATGGCAATGGTTTCTTCACGCAGCACATCCAATGCTTTCTCCATTGGAAATTCCTCCCGTGTAACTACTTCTTCTAATATTCCTCCAAAATTGATCTGTGCCATAATTTTATGCTTTATAAATTAAATATTCAGTTTTTAGTTAAGTACCGTTTCTTTGGTGTTTCGTTCGATTAGTTCATAGAATAGCTCGTAGCCCGAAGAATAATCTGCTCGTTCTACTTCGATTAATTTTTCAAGTTGATGCTTTACTTTTTCCATCAGGTCAGGCGTTGTGTATAATAAAAGTGTTGCACCACCTCTGTGGACATCGTCAGGATGCTCGTGCGCCAGTAGTTTTTTTATTCTTACTCTCCTGCGATTGAGCACATTTACAATTCTATTGAGAATTGAAAAATTGTTGTCTGAAGTGATGGCTAATGTGAAGTCTTGTTTCATGCTCATTATGTTAATTTGCCTTCTCTAATAGAATATCCGACACACCGGCTCCGGCAGGAACCATGGGAAACACATTGTCTTCCTTGCCTACTACTACTTCTAAAAAGTAGGATGTTTTTGCCGCTAGCATCTCATTCAATGACGTAGCCAGGTCACCCCGATTACTTACTTTTTTTGCCGGTATGTCATAAGCTTCTGCCAGCTTTACAAAATCAGGATTCGTCATCTCAGTGTTCGAATATCTTTTTTGGTGAAAGAGCTCCTGCCATTGTCGCACCATACCCAGAAAACTATTGTTAAGCACAATAATTTTCACGGGGATCTTGTATTGCATGATGGTACCAAGTTCTTGTAGTGTCATTTGAAAACCTCCATCACCAATAACCGCGATCACTTGCTTATGTGGTTGTGCAAGTTTGGCCCCCATCGCTGCAGGTAGTGCAAAGCCCATCGTTCCGGCACCGCCTGAGGTTACATTGGTACGCGGATCTTTGTATTTGAAATACCTGGAAGTAATCATTTGATGCTGCCCAACATCAGTAACCACAATGGCATCCCCATGAGTGAGTTCTGAAAGTTGGCGAATTACTTCAGCCATTTTTATTTCACCAGAGGGATCGAATTCACGACTTATCACCTTTTCATATTCTTTCTCATTTAAATCATGAAACCGTTTTGTCCATTCTTCGTGAGCGTTGGGCTTGCACAATTGAGTTAGCGCTTGCAATGCTTCCCTGGCATCAGCGTGCACCGCGACATCGGCATGGATAATTTTATTGATTTCCGCACGATCGATCTCGATGTGGATCACTTTGGCCTGCGTGGCATATTTGGCCACGTTGCCGGTCACACGATCATCGAAGCGCATGCCAACGGCAATTAATACATCACATTCATTGGTATTTACATTAGGACCATAGTTGCCGTGCATTCCGAGAAACCCAACATAGTTAGAATGGTCGGTAGGGATGGCACCCAATCCAAGTAATGTGCATGCGACTGGCATTCCGGTTTTTTCCGCGAAGGAAATAAGTTCTTTTGTTGCGGTTGATAGCAACACTCCCTGGCCAACCAATAAATAGGGCCTCTTCGCTTTATTGATTAATTCGGCTGCTGCTTCAACTTGCTGATGTCGTAAAGCTGGTTTCGGTTTATAAGTCCGAACGTGCTCGCATTTCTTATATTCAAATGCTTCGAGCATTTCATTTTGTGCATTCTTGGTGATATCAATGAGTACTGGACCCGGTCTGCCGGAGCGAGCGATATAGAATGCCTTGGCAACCGCTTCAGCGATGTCTTTTGCTTCTGTGATCTGAACATTCCATTTGGTTACAGGATTGGTGGTGTTCACCACGTCAATCTCCTGAAAAGCATCAGTTCCCAACAGGTGAGCGAATACCTGACCCGTTATACAAACGATGGGCGTGGAGTCAATTAATGCATCAGCCAGGCCAGTAACCAAATTGGTGGCGCCCGGTCCTGATGTAGCAAGAGCCACTCCTACTTCTCCGGAAACCCTTGCGTAACCTTGGGCCGCGTGAACGGCTCCCTGCTCGTGACGAACAAGGATGTGGGTCAGTTTATCAGAGTATCGGTGTAGCGCATCGTACACCGGCATGATCGCGCCTCCGGGATATCCAAACAGTGTACTGACGCCCTCTGCAACCAAGCACTGAAGCAAAGCTTCCGAACCGGAGATTTTTTGTTGAGATCGGGTCTGTTCTTTCTTCTTAGTCTTCGTCAGTAACGCATCCATCAGCAGCTGTTTTTACTTGTTTCGCATATTTATAGAGTACACCGTTTTTTACACTTAGTCCAGGTGCCTTAAAAGTGGATCTTCGGATGGCCAACGTTTTTTCGTCCACTAGTAAATTTAGTTGGTGTTTGTTCACGTCAATTTCAATCCAGTCGCCATCTTCAACTAGTGAAAGCAACCCACCATCAAATGCCTCTGGGGTAATGTGGCCCACCACAAAACCGTGTGTTCCTCCGGAAAATCTTCCATCCGTGATCAAGGCTACATTTTTTCCGAGGCCAGCGCCCATGATGGCGCTTGTAGGTTTTAACATTTCGGGCATACCGGGTGCACCACGCGGTCCAACGTAACGGATCACCACTACATCGCCTTCCTTTACTTTGCCAGAGGTAATGCCCTTAATCAATTCAAACTCACCGTTGAACACGCGAGCCCTGCCTTTAAACTTTTCACCTTCCTTGCCGGTGATCTTGGCCACCGAGCCCTTCTCTGCCAGGTTACCATATAGTATTTGTATATGGCCAGATTTTTTAATTGGCTTTTCCAGTGGGACGATGATGTCCTGCTTTTCAAATTCGATTGCCTTGATCTCTTTTAAGTTTTCAGCTATGGTCTTCCCTGTTACCGTCATACAATTACCATGGAGTAACCCTTTGTCAAGCAGGTACTTCATTACCAAAGGAGTGCCACCAATTTTGTGTAGGTCCTCCATCAAGTATTTTCCGCTGGGTTTAAGGTCAGCAATGAGCGGAGTCCTGTCAGAGATTCGTTGAAAATCTTCCTGTGTTACTTTCAGACCTACAGACCTGGCCATCGCAATCAAATGCAAGACGGCATTTGTAGAACCACCCAACGCCATTACGATTGTCATCGCGTTCTCAAAAGCCTCCGTGGTCATGATGTCACGAGGCTTAGTATCTTTTTCGAGAAGCAGATGTATCGCTTCACTGGCCTGCTTGCATTCAGTAGATTTTTCTTTGCTCAAGGCTGGATTAGATGAAGAATACGGAAGTGACATGCCCAGTGCTTCGATAGCAGCCGCCATGGTGTTGGCAGTATACATCCCTCCACATGCACCAGCTCCAGGGCAGGAGTTTTGGATGATTCCTTTATAGTCTTCGTCAGAAAGTTTGTTGGCCATCTTCTCACCAAGGGCTTCAAATGCTGAAACGATGTTCAATGATTTACCTTTCCAGTGACCGCCAGCGATTGTTCCACCATATACCATAATAGCAGGACGATTCAGTCGTCCCATAGCGATCAATGATCCAGGCATATTCTTATCACAACCGACCACCGCGATCAATCCGTCATAATACTGTGCGTTGCAAACTGTTTCAATGGAATCGGCAATGACCTCACGACTTACCAGTGAGTAACGCATGCCCTCTGTGCCATTGGAGATGCCATCGCTTACTCCGATGGTATGAAAAACCAAGCCCACCAACTCCTGATCCCACACCGCTTGTTTTACTTCCTGAGCCAAAGCATTAAGATGCATGTTACAGGTGTTGCCATCGAAGCCGGTGCTCACAATTCCCACCTGGGCTTTGGTAAGATCATGTTCAGTCAACCCAATACCATACAGCATCGCTTGCGAAGCGGGGAGGGTTGGGTCTTGCGTAATTGTTTTGCTGTACTTATTGAGTTCCATTGCTTAATTCAAAATTTAAAATTCAAAGCTCATGATTTGAACCTTGAGTTTTGAATTACTATACAATTACATAGCTGTAACTTTTATCCAACACGAGACATTGATAAGCCTCCTGAATAATGGCTCCTGTCGATTCTTTCCATGGCTTGCTGAATTTTTGTCCTTCGATCGATTCAATGCCAATCACTTCGGCTGCCGTGCCACAGAAGAAAGCGCTATCCGCTTCGAATAGATCTTCAGGCTTAAATAGTTTTTCCTCCACTTTCAAATCCAACTCGGCACAAATTTCCAGGACGGTTTGTCGCGTAATGCCAGGCAGAATATTTCCAAGCTTCGGAGTGTAAAGCACGCCATCTTTTTCGTAGAAGAAATTTGCCCCGGGTCCCTCAGCCACGAATCCATCTATGTCCAGGAGAAGTCCTTCGTCAAAGCCGCGCTGCTTCGCTTCTGTGGTCGCAAGAATCGAATTCACATAATGCCCACAGGCTTTCGCCTCTACCTTAAATGATTTGGGATTGGGTCTTTGGTAGGAGGAGATGCACACCTTCAGGAGTTTGTCGCCAAGGTATTTGTCCCATTTCCAGGTAGCGATCATCAATGACACCTCGCTTGGGCTTGACAGTGACATATTAGGCCCGCAAAAAACCAAAGGACGCACGTACGCATTGGTCTGATTATTTTTTGCCAAAACCTGGTAAGTCGCCTGGGTCAGCTCTTCCGGATCATAGTCGAGTGGTATTCCGACAAGCGCTGCGCTGCGAAGCAGTCGCTCGTAATGTTCATGTGCCTTGAAAACTTTTACTCCGTTCACCGTTTGGTAGGCGCGTATTCCTTCGAACACACCGTATCCATAGTGAAGTGTCTGGCTGAATAAATCAGTCTTTGCCTCTGCTGCTTTCACGAAATTTCCATTCAGGAAAATAATCGACTCGTTAGTGTAGTACATACTTTAGAACAATCGTTAGTTTGTTAGAACCCATATAAAACAAAACCGCCCCAATTTCTCGGGGCGGCTTATTATTCAGTTTAAAATAATAGTATCACCACCCCGGTTGTCGAAGAATAATGACGCTAATAATGACCAGCACACCCGTGATCGAATTGATCAGGGAGTTAGTTATTTCGTATCGCTGCATTGTGTTCATCTTCACTTTTTACTTGTGCTGAAGTACAAGGTTGGAAATTTTTTTATTGTGATTCAAACAAATGATTGAAAAAAGTTTAAATGGAAGGTTAACGAATGTTAGGTAACATATGATATAGCCAACGATCATAAGTTGGGAATTCCATAGCCTGCGCAAGTATCAACCTGCTACGGGTGGGGTAAATTCCGGGGCATTTCTTTCCAAAGATCGGATCCTCCCGATGGTAGATAATTTGCCTATTATTTTAGCAATGCAACAGGTCGGTTTTGGACATCAATCATTGATAATGCTATAAATTATTGATGTACAATATATTATAATTAACCGGGTCCATCCACTGAATACTAAAATATTTAGTAATATTGCTGTATGGATCTGCGCAATGTAATACACATGGATTTGGACGCCTTCTTCGTGGGCGTGGAGCGCAAACTGCACAGCGAACTCAAAAACAGACCTTTAATAATAGGGGGCAGCAGCAGGCGAGGGGTGGTGGCGGCCTGCAGTTATGAAGCCCGGAGGTTTGGCGTGCACTCAGCCATGCCCATGTACCTGGCACTGCAACTCTGCCCTGATGCCAGGGTGATCTCTGGCGACATGGAGGCTTACAGCAAGCATTCACACCTGGTAACTGAAATCATTGCCGACTCGGCACCGGCCTTCGAAAAGTCTTCAATCGATGAATTTTATATCGATGCTTCAGGAATGGATCGGTACTTCGGAGCTTTCAAGTGGGCCGTGGAGTTGCGTAAAAAAGTAATGAAGAACAGTGGCCTTCCGATCTCCATGGGCATGTCGGTGAACAAGCTGGTGTCGAAAGTGGCCACGGGTGAATTTAAACCCAATGCCGAAAAACATATTCCGGCAGGAGAAGAAAAGGACTTTTTGGCGCCTTTGTCTGTGGAAAAAATTCCAATGATCGGAAAACAAACGGCCTCTTTTCTTTACGACATGGGTGTACGCAAAGTGGCAACACTTCGCGAGATGCCGGTTAAGTTCCTGGTAAGTGCCTTTGGAAAGAACGGCATCAGTTTGTGGAACAAGGCGCATGGCATAGATCATTCTCCTGTTGTTTCTTACAACGAGCAAAAGTCGATCTCGACAGAAAGCACGTTTGATCAGGACTCCATTGATGTCAAAGGCATTAAATCCATTTTGATAGCCATGGTCGAGAAGGTGGCGTTCACTTTGCGTGAGCAAAAAAAACTTACGTCCTGTGTTACGGTGAAAATCCGCTACGCGAATTTTGATACGGAAACAAAGCAAATTCATGTTCCCTATACATCTTCAGATCACGTGTTGCTGCGCGTGGTGCTGGAATTATTTGAACGACTGTACAACAGGCGTATGCTCATCCGATTAGTTGGCGTCCGCCTGAGCAATCTTGTCAATGGGAATCATCAGATCAGTTTGTTTGATGATACGGAGGAAAGTATCAACCTGTATGAGGCCATGGATAGAATGAGGCATAAACATGGGGTGGATAAGTTAATCCGTGCGACCACACTGGGTGTAAACAAACGAGTGAGAATGGAGATGAATGCGTTCAAAGGGTAATTACTAATGTGATGATGTGACAATGAGTTGATGTGATGATGATCTAATAAGTTAGAGAATCATCCAATCAGCACATCAACGCATCATCTAATCAAGATTATGTTTCTCAACTGCCATACGGCCTTTAGTTTTAAATACGGCACCCTGCAGGTGGAGGATCTATTCAAAGAAGCAAAGCGATGTGGCGTGCACAAACTCATTCTGACCGAGATTAACAACACGGCTTCCTACATTGAAATGTTAAGACTCTGCGCGGAGAATGCTCCGGTTGAAGGAAGCGGTTTAACCGCGTTTGGCAAGGAAGCCTACGAACTGGAAATTGCGGTCGGGATTGAGTTCAGAAGAGAAAGCCATTTGCTTTTTATCGCTATCGCCAAAGACAATCAAGGCTTTGAGGAAATAAACCGGTTTCTGTCCTATCACAACCTGAATGACAAGCCACTTCCGGATCGCGCCCCGGAGTTTAATGATGTTTTTGTCGTTTATCCATTTGCCAAGTTGGAGCCAGATTTGC
The DNA here is from genome assembly GCA_964655635.1 of uncultured Ohtaekwangia sp. Classification (GTDB taxonomy): domain Bacteria; phylum Bacteroidota; class Bacteroidia; order Cytophagales; family Cyclobacteriaceae; genus ELB16-189. The sequence goes on along the minus strand of CAZZNH010000006.1, from coordinate 133,680 downwards.
TTCGGGCCAATGAATTTGTCGGGGTGAAAATTCATCAGATTAACCAGCTTGCATTTTTCAACTCCTACAAAAACCATAAGGAAAAATTCGTCATCCATCATCCTGTCACCTTTGCCGATAAAAATCATTTTAATGTGCATCGCCTGCTGCGATCGATTGACAACAATACGCTGCTCAGCAAACTGGCCGTAGAGCAACAGGCATTGTCCAATGAAATCATGATGAGCGAAAAACAATTAGAAGAGATATTTTCGGCCTACCCTGAGGTGATCGACAACACAAAACGATTGATGAATCAATGCGCCATTGATTTTGACCTCAAAAGCGACAAGAACAAAAAGACGTTGACGGGAAGTGCGGAGAGCGATTGGGATTTACTGGTGACCAAAGCGTGGGAAGGTTTTCAGAAAAGGTATGATGTGAGCCAACCGGAATTGAGAGAACGGTTTCAAAGGGAACTGAACATCATTAAGAGCAAGGGCTTTTGTGCTTACTACCTTATTGCCTATGATTTATTGCAGTTCGCGAGGCAACAGGGATTTGATTATGTGGGGCGCGGGAGCGGGGCCAACAGTTTGGTGGCCTATTGTCTGGAGATCACCAATGTGGATCCTATCGAGCTGGATTTGTATTTCGAACGGTTTTTAAATCCTGAGCGAACATCGCCCCCCGATTTTGATATTGATTTTTCCTGGGATAATCGCGATGCCATTTACAACTACATCTTTTCGAAATATGGCGGTGACCATGTTTGTTTGCTGGGAACGCACGTGACCTATCAAAAGAAGTCTGTCCTGCGCGAACTGGGAAAAGTTTTTGGTTTGCCCAAAGAAGAGATTGATGCCATTGTGGAGGAGCCAGACAGGCATAAAAACCGGGATCACATCACTGAACTTATTTTTAAATATGCTGAGTACATCAAAGACCTGCCGGCCAATATTTCTATTCATGCCGGAGGCGTGTTGATTACCGAAAAACCGATTTATGCCTATACGGCCATTCAATTTCCGCCCAAGGGTTATCCTGTTTCCCATTTTGAAATGCACAATGCGGAGGACATGGGCATTTTTAAGTTTGATATTTTAAGTCAGCGGGGACTGGGACATTTGAAGGAAGCCGTTAAACATGTGAAGCGCAACCAGGGGATTGATGTGGATATTCATCGGTTTCATGATTTTAAAAAGGATGAGAAGATAAAAAAATTATTACGCGACAGTAAAGCCATGGGATGCTTTTACGTGGAGTCCCCGGCCATGCGCATGTTACTGGGAAAGCTGCGTTGCGAAGATTATCTCACGTTGGTTGCGGCCAGCTCCATCATTCGTCCGGGCGTGGCGCGGTCAGGAATGATGCGCGCGTACATTGAGCGGTTTCACCTGGTGCGCAATGGTGGCAAGTACGAGGCCATCCATGAAAAGATGGATGAACTGATGAAAGAAACCTTCGGTGTGATGGTGTACCAGGAAGATGTTATCAAAGTGGCGCATCATTTTGCCGGCATGACCCTGACGGAGGCCGATGTGTTGCGCAGGGGCATGTCAGGAAAATTCCGTTCCCGCGAGGAGTTCCAAAGGGTCAAAGAAAGCTTTTTCAAAAACTGCAGGGAGCTTGGATATGAAGAGCATATCATTGACCGGGTGTGGTATGAGATCGAAAGTTTTTCAGGATACTCTTTTTCCAAGGGCCACTCGGCCAGCTATGCGGTGGAGAGTTACCAAAGTTTGTTTTTAAAGGCGCACTACCCGTTGGAATTTATGGTGGGTGTGATCAACAATTTTGGTGGCTTTTATCGCACCGAATTTTATTTTCACGAGGCCCGCATGAGTGGGGCGAAAATCAACGCGCCTTGTGTGAACCGGAGCGATTACCTCACTACGATATATGGAGACGAGATTTTTATCGGGTTTATACATTTAAAGAGCCTCGAACACAAAGTTGCCCGGCTGATCGGGGAGGAGCGGCAGCGCCATGGCGAATATACCAGCCTGGATAATTTTTTAAGACGAATACCCGTAGGCCTGGAACAAGTTCGTATTCTGATCAGGCTTGGCGCATTTCGGTTCACCCATAAAACCAAACAGCGATTGCTCTGGGAGGCGATGCTTTACCTGAGCAATCAAAATGCGACCAAAAGAAAAACCCAAACAGCCGCACTATTTGATACCGAACCGAAAGAATACCCCCTGCCCGAATTGCATCGTCAACCGCTGGAGGATGCATTCGATGAAATAGAGTTGCTGGGATTTCCCTTATGTGATCCATTTCTCTTGTTGGACACGCCAAAGCGAGGCGATACTGTAGCGCGCGGGTTGCTTCAAAAGATCGGCAAAAAAGTATCCATCGTTGGTTACGTGGTGACCACAAAAAATACCAGCACTTTGAAGGGAGAGCCCATGCACTTCGGTACTTTCTACGACAAGGATGGAGATGTGTTTGATACCGTTCATTTTCCTAATGTCACTAAGATGTATCCCTTCCGGGGTAGAGGATTTTATGGAATCCAGGGAAAGGTGGTTGAGGATTTTGGCATTGCTTCGATCGAAGTGGAGTATATGAAAAAATTACCCATGGTGAGCAAACGCATTGAACAGACGAAAGAGTTTGTAGAATTTGGTAACCGGTAAGTCGACCCTCTGATTACGGCATCAAGGAAAGACTAACCACATTCTCGACATGCATTGTATGGGGAAACATGTCAACCGGCTGAATGACATCGATCTTGTATTTTTCCGCCAGGATTTTCACATCACGCGCCTGCGTAGCCGGGTTGCAACTTACATAAACGATGCGTTGGGGTTCGGCCTTCAAAATCATTTTGCAAACATCCTCGTGCATGCCTGCCCTAGGTGGATCGGTGATCATTACATCGGGCCGCCCGTGTGTGTTTAAGAAAGTATCATCGAGCAAATCTTTAATGTCTCCGGCAAAGAATTCCGTGTTGGTGATCCCATTGATTTGTGAATTCATTTTGGCATCTTCAATGGCTTCGGCCACATATTCCAGGCCGATTACCTTTTTTGCATCAGCCGCTACAAAATTGGTGATGGTTCCCGTGCCTGTGTAAAGATCGTAGACCAGTTCACCACCTTTCAGGCCGGCCAGTTGCCAGGCTATTTTGTATAATTCGTGCGCCTGGCCCGAGTTGGTTTGGTAAAATGATTTCGGGCCGACCCTGAATTGCAGCGTGCCGTTTCCATTGGCCTTCGGCATCAACTCGGTGATGTAAGGATTACCCCTCCAGGTGATGACGTCAAGATCATTGAAGGTATCATTTCTCTTGTTGTTGATGATATAGTTGATCGATGTGAGCTGAGGGAATTTATCGGCCAACATTTTCAATAGGGTCTCGATCCATTCGATTTTGTTTTCGGTTACCTGGAGAATAACCATGACTTCGCCAGATGTTGCCGTGCGAATGGTTACCGTTCTTAAAAAGCCTTTCTGAGTTCTCAGGTCAAAAAATGAAAGGTTCATTTTAAGCGCTTCTTCTTTTAAAGAAAGCCGGATGGCATTGGATGGGTCTGGTTGCAAATGGCACTCCTTCACATCAAAGATTTTGTCAAACATTTTAGGAATGTGAAACCCGAGGGCTGGACCTTTCACCCGGTCGCTTTGCAAGTCGTCCCAGGTGAGCCACTCGCTGTGGGTAAAGGTGAAGTCCAGTTTGTTGCGGTACTGTTTTATCATTGCAGAACCGGCAATGGGTCTGATTTCCGGAAGGTCTAGCGCTCCTATTCGTTCGAGGTTATCCTGAACCTGCTTTTGCTTATAATATAATTGTGTATCGTAGTTGATGTGCTGCCAGGTGCAGCCACCACACGTGCCGAAATGGGCGCAGAAGGGCGGGCAGCGATTTTCCGATTCTTTTACAACTTTGGTTACCCGTGCTTCCAGGAAATTTTTTTTCTTCCGCGTGATGGTGGCGTTGACAGTATCTCCTGGTGCGCCTCCGTTCAGAAAAATTACCAGCCCATCGAGCCTGGACACGCACTTCCCCTCAGCGGCCATGGAATCGATAAAGAGGTTTTCAAGTAAATCGCCTTTCTTCATATTGCGTGCGAAAATACCATGAAATGGCAAGTAACGCGAATTGCCCAAAATACATCAGAATGGGGGTTTCTCACTCTTGCCACAATTATTATCTTTCGATTTGACATCCGTTATGAGGAGATTTTTAATCGTTTTACTTTGCCTTTGCGGCATTCAGGCAGGCGCTTCTCATATCGTAGGTGGAGAATTCGAGTTAATCCATGTCAGCGGATCTACTTACAGACTCAACCTCATTATTTATTTTGACAACATTAATGGAGCGGTGGGCGCCAAAGACGAGACTGCCACAGTATCCATTTTCAGAAAAAGCAAGGATACCTTCATCTCGAGTGTTGTTCTGCCGCTGGTCACTGAGCTTCGTGTCGATTACACCCAACCGGAATGTTCGAGTGGAGAAATTGTTACCGACAAGTTATTCTACTCCACTGAAATAACACTGGACCCTGCCGTGTTCAAGGAACCGGAGGGTTATTATGTGGTGTGGGAGCGATGCTGCAGGAATTACAACATCACCAACATTTTTAGTGAAAATCCGGCACCTCAGGTTGGCGGCATTGCAGCCGGTCAAACTTTTCTGTTGGAATTTCCTGCTGTAGTTAAAAACGGCAAACCGTTTATCAACTCGTCTCCCAGGCTGTTTCCTCCACTGAATGACTATGCCTGCCCCAACCGGCCATATTATGTCGATTTTGCCGGAATAGATGATGATGGTGATTCGCTGGTTTACAGTTTGACAACACCCCTGGGTACCCACTCCTCCGCAGCGTTGCCGAATATTCTCCCTCGGCCCTATCCGACCATACTCTGGAGAGCAGGTTTTGATATTACCAATATCATCAATGGCAATCCCGATCTGCGAATCAGCAAAGACGGTTTGCTTACTGCCACACCGTTGTTCCAGGGGTTGTATGTGTTCGCGGTCAAGGTAGAGGAGTACAGGAAAAAGGAACTCATCGGAATTTCGAGAAGAGATTTTCAAATGCTGGTCGTTGATCGTTGTGCTGACGCGCTGCCGCCAGAGATCGAAGCACTTGGTCCCACCTCATTATCGCTGACAGCCGACATGACCGGATCGGCCCGTTGCGTCACCGTTCGGGTGAGAGACCCCGACTCCGAACGGGCCGAAGATGGTTTTGCTGAACGGGTCAGGATTCGCGCAATAGGTCTTAATTTTGAAAACAAGAATCTGACGGAGATACTCCCTGCCGAAGTTTCGGCTACGCTGTCGCATGGAAGTTTTGCCGACTTTACGATTTGTTTTCCCGTCTGTCCCTTTTTCCTGGGTGGGCCCAATGAGGTCGGAATTATTGCGATGGACGATGCATGCAGCCTTCCGCTGCTCGACACATTAAAGCTCACCGTCAACATTGTGCCTCCGCTGAACACTGATCCCTACTTCGTCACGGCCCTGGAGACCACAGCAGAAGTACCAGAGGGGCAATCGATGGTTTGGAATTTTGAGGCGCGGGATGATGATGGAGACGAACTTGTTGCCGTGCCATCGAATGAAGACTTTGATTTTGCAGCGTCAGGCTTCACCCTCGACTGGACTTACTTTCCCGGATTTCCGTCCAGGTTGGAAGGGCAATTGTCGTGGGATGCATCCTGTGATGAATTTGACTTTACCCAGCAGACTACTTTTCCCGTCAAGATCGCTGTCAATGATGTGGACGAATGCAATTTGAGCGACCCGCCAGAAGTTACTTATATATTAACTGTCATTGACCTTCCTGAGAATAATCCGCCCATCATTGATACCAACCTCACCCTCAACACCGAAGAGAGATTCGTCACGGGCATTCAGCGCAAGATATTTCAGAACCTGTCATTTAATGTGACGGGCAAGGACGAGGTTGACAATGGCTTTTTGGTGCTCAGTGCACTCGGGAGCAAGGCATTGAAGGCAAATGGAGCCGAAGAGTTGAGCGCGTATGGAATCACCTTTGAGGAGGCGGAGGGGCAAACCTCCATTCAGTCGCAGCTCAACTGGAAAATTCAGTGTGAAAATATCAATCTTGACACTCTCGATTTGATCGATATTGAGTTCATGGTGCTCGATGACGCCAACTTCTGCCGGTTTGTCCACACGGATACCGTGGAAGTACAAATCAAAATATTACCCCCTGACAATGCGAAACCTCAGCTGATTATCAACAACCTGAATTCTGAATTGACATTGCGAAACAGCAGTATCGAAATGACCCGAGGTACACAACTCGTGCTCGGCCTTCAGGGCGCTGACGCTGACAATGCTCCACAAGATCTCCTCAAACTAGAGCTGATCAAGGCGGAAGGGAATGTAACACCGAGTGGTTTTATTTTTAGTCCGGTGGAGGGCCTGGGTTCCGTTTCTACCACGTTCAGTTGGAATCCGGATTGTTCAATTTTTGAAAATGGCGTTTATGAAAACGACTACACGTTCACGTTCAGTTTGAACGACAGGCGATGTTTCAATACCAAGGCCGATACGGTGGCCATCGAATTGAAGATCAAGGACATTGACGGCAGCGACAGCAGTTTTACACCCATCAACTATTTTAGTCCAAATGGCGATGGCTATAATGATTACTATGCGATGGAAGCAAAGAACAAAATCACCGGGCTGATTGAAAATATTCTCCCGCTGGACAATTGTGCCTCCCAATTTCAAGCGATTAGAATTTACAACCGTTGGGGCAAGGAGGTATTTAAGAGTACCGATCGAAACTTCAGGTGGTTCGGAGACGGAGAGGCGTCAGGGGTGTATTATTATCTCGTCCAATATTCCAACAGGGAATACAAAGGGGCCCTCTCGATCCGGTATTGAGCTAGATTTCGATCATTAAAACCTGGTCCTGCTTAAGGTAGGCGTCTTTTTCCATCCATTTTACACGAAGCCACACGTCCTCTTTACCAACCACATCCAACAGATGACCCGCGTTGACGATGCTGATGACGGACGAGCCGGCAGACGGACCACTCATCAGGTATGTCGCGTTGCTGCGGATAATTCCTGAATTGGTTTCTCCGCTGAAGTTTACATGGTAAAAAAGTACAGCGGTGAGAAAAAGGGTCACGATGGCAACCGGCAGCGGGTTCTTTTGTCGTTTCTTCAGGTAAATGAGAAGTGCAAAAAGAAAAGCACTTGCGCCAACCAATATTTTCGTAATTGTTTCAGAATTTTTCCTGATCAACTGATAAAACGCCTTCGAGGGGCTGGTTTTGTACCCCAGCAGCCTATTCTTTGTGGCCAGCTCATTCATTTTATTCACCGCCTGTTCGTCATTGGATGCCAGGTAGTACAACTGCAGGTAATACATTGACTCGCTAAGCTGGCCAAGGCCCTCCTGAATGAACGCCATTTTTAGCAGCATGGCTTCCGAGTAATTTCGTTGCCCCAAAATTTCCTTGTAGAGCTCAAGCGACTGTGTGTACTGGCGATTGGCGAACAGTGAGTCAGCTTGTTCGATGGTTTTTGCCAAAGGCTGAGCGGGTAAGTTCACTTTGCAGCAGAGTATTAGAATAAGGGTCAGAATTTTTGAAAACGCCTTTTGCTTATTTTTCATAACATGCTACCTTTGTGCCCTCAATTAAAGAAAAGCCTCAAATTTAGGCAAGATTGACTGGATTCCGTAGCTCAGCTGGTAGAGCATAACACTTTTAATGTTAGGGTCCTGGGTTCGAGCCCCAGCGGGATCACAATTCGCAACCAAACGAAAACAAAGCCACTCAAAATCAATGAAGAGTGGCTTTTTTCATTCTCAGACCACTAAAAAATAACAAACAAATCCAACAGATAGGGGACCTATTCGGGGACCCATCAGCTTTTTGTTACTTGGTCCCCGAATTGATTAGGCAGGGGCATCCTGGTAAAGCTTAAATCGTTTGGAGAATTCATGGAGTGATGCCATTAAACTGGATTCCCCTGTGAATGATGATAAAGTATTTTTTCCAAATCACGCAAAGAACGGTGGACTCTATATTTTAATTTGTCAAAATTAAAGACCTATTACGCCTCTAACAAAAACGGTAAGTTTATAGAACCGCAGGAAGTTGAGATTGACATGGGGCATCATGCTTTCATATCTCCCAATGATAATTATCTATTGGTGACTGCTCGGAACCATGAAGAAGAAAACAGAAAAGACAATGATATATATGTCTATTTCAGGAATCAAGATGGAACATGGTCAATCCCTATTAATCTTGGACCTACTATAAACACTAATTTCTCTGAAAAAACCCCAAGTATCAGTCCTGATGGTAAGTATTTGTTTTTTGGCAGGGACGAGAGAGATATAGAACCTGGACTATCAGATATATATTGGGTAAGTACTGATTTTATAGGAAAGCTAAGACCAAAATAATCAAACTACATACACCACCAGCATGTTTATGCGGATAGCGTGCGTTACGAAACATTAAAAACAATGAGAACAATGAGAGATTACAAGTTCATGATTTTAGTAACTGTATTAGCGCTATTTCTATATGCCTGCAATACCAAAAACCAGCAAGCAAAAGATGATGCTCCAGCCGTAGAAAGTCCCTATCTCGGACAAAAGCCTCCTGGTTTAACGCCTGAACCCTTCGCTCCAGGCTTAGTTACGACAAGCGGTTGGGAATACAGTGGCGTCTTTAGCCCGGATATGAAAGAGTTCTATTTTCTCAGACAAGTCGAAGGAGCTAAGGAGCAAGAATTTGTTGTCTATATGAATGAAGGTAATAAATGGAATGAGACAGTCATATCTTCCCGCAAAGGGCAACCCTTTATCTCTCCAGATGGCAAAATAATGCATTTAGGCAGGAGATATAAGGAACGTAATGAGAATGGAGATTGGTCTGAAATAAAAAAACTCGACACTTCTTTTGATAGTTTGCCCATTATGCGGCTTACAGCCTCTTCAAAAGGGACTTACTTTTTTGATGAATTCAAACAGGATTTTACCGGTGATATTCGATATTCAAGAGTAATAGACGGAAAATACGAAGAACCAAAATTGCTCGATAAAAAGATTAATGCAGGTGGAAGCTTTCACCCTTTCATAGCGCCAGATGAATCTTACTTGATTTTTGATAGTGAAAGAGAAGGCGGGTATGGCGATTCTGATATCTATATTAGTTTTCGTCAACAAAATGATTCTTGGGGTAATCCTATTAATTTAGGAGATAAAATAAATACCAAAGCCTGGGAGGCTTCTGCCAGTGTGACACCGGATGGAAAATATCTATTCTTTAATAGGAATATGGGCTCGGATAATTATGAGAATGTAGACATTTTTTGGGTAAGTGCAGAGATTATTGAAGAGCTACGACCAAATAATCCTTATCGCTGATCTCCGGTAGAAGAATCAAGGTGTTTCCTTTCCTATCTTAAGGACTAAAGCCATTTCGCTTTTATTTCCTTGAATCGTGTTCTTCCAATAGGGAGAAGCTCTCCATTTTCAAGTTCGGCCAAATATCTACTTCCAGATGCAGCCATGATTTCCATCACCTCAAAACATCTTCGCTCGGACAGCGGTTGCTCCAGCTTTTTCGTTGACTTATCATGAAGTTCTTTGGTTCCGTCTGTCAGAAAGAGCTCGGTATAGGCATCTGGTCCCTTGATGTATAGTAGATTTTCAATGGATATTAGTGGTATTCAAATTGAGAAGAACAAGATCCAAAGATTTATTCTCAATAAATCTTGAAAGATTGTGGCATTGGATTGATCAAAAGGCTCACAGTTGCTAGCTGCAGGATTGCGTGCGATGGCTCGCACAAACATTGATCCCAAGAAAACTGAAAAGACTCTCAAATTTGGGACTGAGAAGTTGGAGGGGAAATCGATTTTCTTTGATGTCTTGTTCCAGCGAAACGCCTAGCTTTACTTTTGAATAATATTAAGCGAATGATTAAACAAAAACGGACCAATCTGATTTCAGTGGATTACGAGAAATTCAGGGCTCACTTAAATGATATTGTAGAAATTGATAACGTTACCTTTCAAAAGGTATTAAAATACATAGAGGTAGTTCGTATAAAGAAGAATGAGGTATTGGTTCCTGAGGGGAGCAATGTTCACTATACCTACTGGGTTAATCATGGCTTGCTGGTTTCCAGCTACATTGATAAAGGGGGCAAGGAACATGTTATACAGTTTGCGATTGAGGACTGTTGGATTACGGACCAGGATGCTTATTACAATCAAAAGCAGGGATCATTCAGAATAACCGGTTTAGAGAACACGGAGGCTTTTGCGCTATCTTTCAATAATAGAGAAGAACTCTGTTCCAAAGTGCCTCAAATGGAACATTTTTTTCGGAAGAAAGCCAATTCAAGTTTCGTAAAATTACAGAAGAGACTCTTAACGTATTTGACGTCAAATGCGCAAGAAAGATTTGAACTCCTGATGAATGAATACCCAACATTGTCTCAAAGGATTTCTAAGAAAGTATTGGCTGGTTATCTTGGTGTATCAAGGGAAACGCTAAGCAGGCTTCAGCAAGGGTAAGCCAAAATAGTGATATAGATCAATTTTTCTTCTCTATACCAGGCTCACTTTTGCGGTAAAATAAACATTCACAAAAATGAGAACAATGAAGCTTTTAATACTCGTCATTAGCATCATGGCAAGTAGTTGTACCCGTGATAAGATAAATAATAATCCCCTCGAAGAGGCCAAAGCAGCAATAGCAGCCAGCAATGCCATCTATTTTGAGTCTTTTTCAAAAAATGATTCCTCCATTTTTATCGAGCGATATGCAAAAGATTGTTGTATAATGGCACCAGGTACTCCCGCTCAATGCGGACCAAATGCGCCTTTAGAGTTTTTTCGAATTGCTTACAATGACTTTGGGCTGAGAAATGGAAAATTTATCACACAGGAAATATATGGTGACGGTAAGGAATTCGTAACCGAAGCAGGACTTTGGGAATCTTACAATGAAAGTGGAACGCTATATGATAACGGCAAGTTCCTGGTACTTTGGAAGAAGACAGAAGAAGGCTGGAAAATGTTCAGGGATTCTTTCAGCAGCAACAGAAATAACTAAACGACATAGGAATGAAGAGTAAATTCGATCACTTTTTGGAGTTGCATCATCAGAATGACCCTCTGGTAATTGGAAATGTTTGGAATGTTCAAAGTGCCAGAATACATGAAGAAAATGGATACAAAGCCATAGCTACCTCCAGCGCAGCGGTAGCTGAAACACTTGGTTTCCGGGATGGAGAAGATATGCCATTTGACGATTATCTATTTGTGATCGAAAGGATATCAAAATCAACTTCGCTACCTTTTTCGGTGGATATGGAAGGAGGGTACGGGAGTAGTCCTGAAAGGATTCTGGAGAATATAACTCGACTATCTGAAATGGGAGTGGCTGGAATCAATATTGAGGATTCACGGGTGATTGGTGGTGAGAGATCTCTCGTTGATGCTGATGCTTTTAAGAGTACACTAGTGGAAATTAATAATTTGCTTACGACAGAATCTATCAAACTTTTCATTAATGTGAGAATTGATACATTTCTTCTGGGACTTAAAGAGCCTTTGAATGAGACGAAAAAAAGAGTAGAATTATATGCAGGCACAGGTATTCATGGTTTTTTTCTTCCATGCATAGAAAACCCGGAAGATATAAGGGAAGCAGTTTCAATATCTCGTTTGCCTTTAAATGTTATGTGTATGCCCAATCTTCCGGACTTTCATACGCTACGCAAATTGGGAGTGAAAAGAATCAGTAGTGGAAACTTCTTAAATAAGGCGGTTTACTCTGCATTAAATGGTTACTTAGATGCTATTGAAGAACAAGCAAGCTTTAATAAAGTGTTTAATCAGCCGGACCAGAGATAGAATTAATTTTTATAAATTTTTCACGCGGGTACCATTAATCCACTTTTCGGCTAGAAATCTATCCTTGCTTAGAAAGGTTTTCGTCTTAAACCCTGCAAACTCCTTAAACGTCTTGTTAACCAATTGTTATATTTCTGTCTTGGTTTACTTGAAGCCGGGAGTAACAAATGAGGAACTTTCTTCACTAAGTTTGTCCTTAGAAACAAATTTGGCAGGAGTTAACCCGGAGAATTCTTTGAATTCTCTTATAAAGTGAGAATGATCAGCGTATTGTAAATTAAAGGCAATGTCCAAAGGAGATTTAGTCTGATTCGAATTAAGTGCCTCTAACGCTTTTTCAAAGCGTACAATCCGCAGGTATGCCTTAGGTGATACTCCCACATGGGTTTTAAATTTCCTTTCCAGCTGCCTTTCAGATATGTTATACCTTTTAAGCCATTCAGAAATGCCCCAGTTAGTTTTGGGGCTAAACAGGCAATCTTTAATTATAGAATTTTGATCGTAGTCCCTTTTCCTTCCTATCAAAAATTCAGCTAATATTTTGATTCGGTCATTAAAACCGGAGGCATCATGGAGCTTATCACTGAGGTCACCAGGACAAAAATGAGATAGATCGATTAATTGATTAATCGATTCGCAGGCATCCAAATTAAAAAAGTACTTCAATGCATGTGGATAAAAGCTAATACCTACATGGGAAAACCTTTCTTTCAGGTGGTAGCTTGAGTTCCTGGTGTCAATTCCGCTAAGATAGGTAGCTGGTAATATGACGCCTTTTTGGGTTCTAATGGCTTGATATCCATCCAGATTCTGGAAAATAAGCCTGGGGAAACGATCAGCAAAGCTTTCAATTATAAGGTCAGAATTACCGACACTGCCGGACTCCAATGACCAGAAGTAACGCACGTCATTCCTGAGTATTTCTGGTGGGAAAGTTTTTTGAAACTTCATCAGATATTCTACGCGAATTTACAAGGTTAAGATACTGTTCATGTCGGATTTATTCTATTCTCCAAGGTGCATAACGCTATTTTTGATTTTGGAACCCGATCAATGTGGAACAAAGTGGTGTATAAAAAAATGAACATAACCATTATCAAACTGCTTCCTATCCTGGTTTTGCTAAATGCCTGTGATTCTAAGGTGGAAGAGGATGTCCTTGTTTTAAGTGGGGGCAAAGTTTATACTTCACCCTATGAACCGCCTATTAACAAGGGGGCTGTAGTAATAAAGGATGGTATTATTGAAGATGCAGGAGAAGTCAATGCGATAAAGATACCCAACAACGCCAGGGTTATTGATTGTTCTGGCCTCACCATCACTGCTGGCTTTTGGAATTCACATGTTCATTTCATAGGGTCTCAGTGGAACAACGCGGATTCAATTCCAGCCGCTCAATTGGAACTGGCTTTACAGAAAATGCTCCTTGCCTTCGGTTTTGTATATGCATTTGACCTTGCGGCACTCGATCAGGATCAACTCAATAATGTTTATGACCTTAAAGGTAGGATTGAGAGTGGTGAGGTAAGAGGCCCAAAGATTTTCACAGCGGGGTTACCACTATGTCCTCCTAATGGAACACCATTCTATGTATCCCCGCTTAAACTACCTGAGTTTCAGTTTCGGGATTCTGCAATTGCCCATGCCCGCAAACAGATTGAAGGTGGAGCCGATGCTATCAAATTATGGTCTGCTTCTCCGCTGACCGACCGTGTTGTCGTTATGCCAACAGACATAGCGTCATCCGTAGTTGAGTATGCTCATAGCAAAGGGAAACCTGTTTTTGCCCACCCCACTGACCATCGTGGTGTGGAAGTAGCAATTGAAAGTGGTGTGGATATTCTTAGTCATACGGCTCCGACTGGATTGAAACCGTGGGATGGAGAGTTGATTAATAGAATGATTTCTAAAAGTCTTTCGCTTATACCAACAATCAGTTTATTTGAATGGGAGTTGCAACAGATAGGTGCCCCCGCTGACAGCCATCCACTTGTTAACACTGCCCTTATGCAGTTGCGTGATTTTTCCAGAGCGGGCGGGGATATCCTATTTGGTACGGATGTGGGTTATATGCCGGATTATTCTCCTGAAAAAGAATATTTGTTTTTGCAAAGTGCGGGATTAAACTATCTCGATATTCTGGAGTCGCTTACTACCTCACCTGCTAAAAAATTCGGAGTGGCAGAGACAACGGGAATGGTTCGCAAAGGAATGCGTGCTGACTTTGTGATCTTAAATGCAGATCCCCGGGAGGATGTTATCAATTTTACAAGCGTTAAGGCCACAATAAAAGATGGCCGGTTTATTTATGGAGGTTCTGAGTTCTGATGTGACGTATTTATCTCCGATAATTCTCCACTGATAAAAAATTGTTTGAAGCTTCATTACGGTGGCATCTTGAACAGATGTCGTTTTTGTTCTATTTTATCATACTGCTGCCTCCCTACCTTTCGCGGTAATTTAAAATTTGTACATAATAGTTATGAGTGTGACACCTGCACGCGCGACAAAAAAAACCTGGCTTGGACTTGCTGTAATTGCATTGCCTTGTGTTTTATATTCTATGGATTTGACGATCCTGAATCTGGCCGTTCCAAAACTAAGCGCTGATTTGAGACCAACCGCAACGCAGTTGTTGTGGATAGTGGATATCTATGGGTTTCTCCTGGCTGGTTTTCTAATTACAATGGGCACACTAGGGGACAGAATAGGCAGGAGAAAGTTGTTAATGATCGGGGCTTTCGCATTTGGATTATCATCTTTACTCGCAGCATACGCTGATACTGCGGAAACCCTGATAATTGCAAGGGCCTTGCTGGGTATTGCCGGAGCTACACTGGCACCTTCTACGCTATCATTAATACGGAATATGTTTGAAGATGATAAGGAACGGACAACAGCCATCGCTATTTGGATTACGTCATTCTCTTTGGGGGGCGCCTTAGGGCCTGTTCTTGGTGGCATTATACTGGAACATTATGGGTGGGGTTCTGTATTTTTGGTAGCCATACCTGTGATGATCTTGTTGATTATTACCGGGCCGCTGCTACTTCCGGAGTATAAAAACCCCGAACCCGGAAAAATAGATATTCCAAGTACCTTGATATCACTGGTTACGATTTTAACCATTATTTATGGAATTAAAAGCTTGGCGCAGGATGGCATCTCGTGGTTAGCACTCATCTCTATCGCCTTGAGCTTTTCCTTCGGGTTATTATTTATCAAAAGGCAACATACACTTGCTAATCCTCTGATAGATTTTGCTTTGTTCAGGAAGACACAGTTTAGTGGTTCACTGGGTATCTATATGTTTTCCACCTTTGTTTTGTTTGGCATGTTGTTTTTTATCGCTCAATATCTGCAATTGGTATTGGGGTTATCTCCTTTGAGTGCAGGACTATGGTCGTTACCTTCCTTCGCTGGTTTTATCATCGGATCGCTGACTACCCCGACACTAAGCAGGAAATTCCATGTCAAAAGTATTATGATCACTGGTTTGATCCTGGCAGCTTTTGGCTTCGCGCTATTGACGCAACTGGGAACAAAAAATGATCTGGGTATGATTGCATTCTCACTTGCTCTTTTCTCACTGGGGATTGCTCCTGTTTTCACAATGGCAACAGACATAATAGTAGGAAGTGCACCACCTGAACGTGCTGGTGAAGCTGCATCGCTTTCAGAAACCGCCTCTGAACTAGGCGGAGCTATGGGAATCGCCATTTTAGGAAGTATCGGATCATTTGTATTTATACGATCAATGGAGGGATATGCCAAATCAGGGGAAGCATTGAACACCCTTGGTGGAGCGATTGGCTATGCCACCTCTATGCCTCCTGATCAGGCTTCAACTTTTTTAATGCAAGCACATGCCGGATTTACACTGGGTATGAATTGGGTGGGAGGAATTTCAACACTGATTGCTCTTGGGCTCGCAGTTATTTGCTTTAGCATATACAAAAAGGCTTAAAGTTTAAAGAATGTCCTTCACACATTCCCCCACCAAACAATTCAATTAGTGTAATGGCCAGCCGTGCTGTCGCGCAATGGTAATCGTTTGACGTGTAAAGGTAATCCCTGAAATATCCTGCGTACCTACTTTTGATTAAATCATACGGCTAATAGTAGTCTCCTGAAAAATCCAATGTGTCGGATTCGTTCTATCACACTTGTTTCGAGATTCCTATAATGGCCGGATTTTAGTTTGAAAATAAATTATGAAACTATATGAAAAGAAGAGCCTATATCCAATCTACTCTAATCATCTTGTTGGTGTTTTTATTTACCGGCACATTCTCTCAAGATACCAGACAAAATGATCATCATATAATTTGTCCTGATGGCACAAGGTTGTTTTACAAGGACTGGGGCAAGGGAAATACAATTGTTTTCTTGCATAGTTGGGGGGTCAACTCAGATATCTGGCAATATCAAATGCATCATTTAGCTAATGCTGGTTTTAGGTGCATTGCCTTTGACAGGCGCGGACATGGCCGGTCGGGCCAGCCCTGGACTGGTTACAGCTATGATACGCTAGCCACTGACTTGCATACCGTCATCGAAACGTTGAAGCTGGACAATATCACACTGGTTAGCCATTCTATGGCTGGCGGGGAAGTAGTCAGGTATCTGAATAACTATGGATCAAAGAGAGTGTCACGACTTATCATTACCTCACCAAACCTTCCGTTTATGTTAAAGACATCAGACAATCCTGTGGGCGTGAACAAAGCTACCGTTGACGGATTCCACGCCATGTTACAAAAGGATATACATGGTACAATTAGGCTGGGTGTTAGTAGCTTCTTTGGAAAATCCCCTACGGTATCAACAGATATGATCGAATGGGGTATCGCACTTTTTCATAAAACTTCCCTCCGTGCATTGATTGAATGCAATAGGAGTAATATGGAAACAGATTTTCGAAGCGAACTTTCAAAAATTAGTATACCAACCCTCATTATTCACGGAGATGCTGATGTTTCCGCGCCTATTTCATTGACCGCAGAGCGTTGTGTGAAGTTAATACCAGGGGCAAAACTAAAAATATATGAGGGGGAACCGCATGGTATTATCCTCACGCAAAAGGACAGGATGTCAGAGGATATCATTTCATTTATAAACGATACCAACTAACTCCATGAGATTAATTAAAAGATTCTATTTCGTAGTCATGATACTATTGTCCGCTCTGGCTACAGTTTCTTTTGGACAGAAAACCATCACATTTCCTTCCCGTGATGGACTGACGGTATCGGCAGATTTATACCAGGTCAACGATACATTGCCCTATATCATCTTATGTCATTTGTCAGAACATAGTCGCGGTGAATATTTGGAAACGGCACCTAAGCTAAATGCACTTGGATTTAACTGCATGGCAATTGACACCAGAACCGGAAACAAAGTCAATGACATTGTAAACGAAACGGCCAGGGAAGCGCTCAAGCAGGGAAAGACAATGGATTTTCTGGATTCAGAACAGGATATCCGGTCTGCTATTGAATACGTATATACCCATCATCATCCTACAGGGATCATCCTGCTGGGAAGTTCTTTCAGTGCATCTTTAGTTATGAAGATTGGTGTTGATGAGCCCCGGGTTAATGCCATAATTGCCTTAAGCCCCGGAGAGTACTTTGGGGATGCACTCTCTCTGAAGCAAGAAATCAAAGGTCTTTCCAAACCGCTTTTTGTCACTTCATCTAAGAGTGAAGCAGCAGGCGTCACAACACTGGTTGATGGCCTCCCACCTGCTCTTGTAGAGCAATTCATTCCCAAGGAAGATGGCACGCATGGTTCGATATCGCTATGGGCGTATAATTCCAATCACGAAGAATACTGGATAGCTATTGGGAAATTTTTATACAACTTATATCCGCGAGACAAGTAAACCTTAAAATAGAATTTTAACCACACAGAAAAAGAGCAAGTATGAGAAACATGATTACAATACTGGCATTAACCGTCAGCTTATCTACCAACGCACAAAATTCAACCAATAAATCAATCACTATGAAACTAAATGCAGGAATTATCACGGAGAAAATGGAATTGACAAAAAAATTCTATACGGAGACATTAGGGTTTAATGTAGCCTTTGAAAACGAGTTTTACCTGTTGTTGAACACGCCAGACAATAGTACCCAGATAAGTTTTTTACTCCCCAACCATCCCAGTCAACGCCCTATTTTTCAAAAGCCATTCAATGGCCAGGGCGTATACTTAACCATTGAGGTAAGTAATGTTGATTTGCTGTATGAAAAAATGAAGAAGAAAGGAATAGCCATCGAAATAGAATTAAGGGATGAACCATGGGGCGATAGACATTTTGCCGTGGTTGATCCAAATGGGATTGGAATTGATTTTGTTACCTATGCAGAACCGGAAAAAAACTGAGTTACTATATGTTGGAATAAGCCTTGACATGTGGCATGTCGGATTCATTCTATTTCTGGCATTATCTTTTAATGACCTTTGTAACTTTTAACAAGTGAATAATATGATTAGCAGTGTAAAAATTGCCAAAAACCTAATGGGTGTATTTGTTCTGTTCACGGGGCTTGCTTGTACCGGGAAGAAGCCGGTTGATGATCCTTCGCAATCATTTAATGCTACGCTTGATGTCCATCTCAATGCCATTGCCGCAGGTAACCTTCAGGAACTTGACCCTACTGTTTCTGAGAATGTGGTAATGATTGGCCCTGATGGAACAAAGTACGATGGAAAAGATGCTTTTATGGACTTGCATAGAAACTGGTTTGCCCTAAAGAACTGGAAATGGGACGGGAAAATATTAAAAACAGAAAGTGGTGATTCCCTTGGGTATGGGTTTGTTCAATACAAGTACACAGAAAATGATTCCCTCGGGAATGTGACACATGAAAGCCACGCATACCTGATACTTGTTTTTAAGAACTCAGGCTCCGGGTGGCAACTTGCGCATGATCAGAACACTTCTCTTCCTGTAGCTTCAAAATAACCTAGGGATAAAATATCTAACAGGGATATAGTGTGATGCTTCACTACAATCCGAATAAAAGATAAAGCGAATTAAATCACGAAAAATGAAAAACAAAGAAGTAGTAAAACAAGTAATCAATGCTTTCCTGAATCACGATGTTGAGAAAGCGCTTTCATTCATGAATGATGATATAAAAATGGGATGGCCTGGTTTTTTTAACCTGGAACCAGGCAAAGAAGCAATTCGGGAATTTTATAAAGACGTTCCGCAAATGATATCCAGTAAAATCGGGGAATTTATAGAAGAAGGAGACACGGTGGTAGGCACAGGTATGGTTACAGCCAAACATGAAGATGGCACCTTAAAGAACAGCTTCTTTGCGGATGTATACACGCTGAAAAACGGAAAGGTGAAAGAAATAAAAAGCTATATGGTCTTTGAAGCCAAGAAAGACGAAGCCATAAAAAACTAAGTGCAGGGTACTAAACCAAAAGACATGCGAAAATTAAAATTACAAACACAGCTTTCTATTGACGGGTTTTTGGCAGGCACTAACAGGGAAATGGATTGGATGACCTGGAATTGGGACGACCAGCTTAAAGAATATGTGAATAACCTTACAAAGGGGATCGGGTGTATCGTGATGGGCAAAACATTTGCCCCTGGGTTTATTCCGCATTGGGCAACCAAGGCAGCCAACCCTAATGATCCTGACTATGATTTTGCCAGGATCATGACTGATGTACATAAGGTTGTATTTTCAAAATCTGTTCCTTCCGGTAGCAAGGCTCCTGATGAATGGAACAACACTACCCTGTCTACACAATCACTCACGGATGGGATACTGGAATTAAAACAACAAGAGGGTGGTGATATCATTGCATATGGAGGATCTGACTTTGTATCGAGCCTTGTTCAGGAAGACCTGATTGATGAATACCACCTTTTTATTAACCCTACCGCAATTGGAAGTGGACTGCCTGTTTTCAAGCAAAAAACCAATCTGAAACTGACAAACAGCAAGGCCTTTGCGTGCGGAATAGTTGTGTTAGCCTACGAACGAACCTCAAAGTTCTTTGTCGTGAACTGATAATGGATTGACGCATTCTGGTAATCCATAAACCCATCGGCTACTCTACTTTTGAATCAGTAACAAATAAAAACAACACAATTATGAAAATGCTAAAAAATGTTTTGCTGGTAAATGCCGTGAGTTCAGGTGCCACTGGATTGGGTTTAATTACTTTCCCGGGTTTGTTAGCCGATCTTTTCAATGTGCCACAAAAAATGCCGTTTCTTTCAGTCGGGGTGTTTCTAATCGCTTTTGCAACATGGGTCTATTTTGTGAGTCGCACAAGTCCCATTAGTATCGCTTCAGTGAGGATGGTTATCCTGTTGGATGCCCTTTGGGTGGTAGGTAGCATAGGGATACTGCTATTTCAAATGTTCAGCTTATCACTGCTTGGCTATTTATGTATCGGGTTAGTAGCTGCGTGGGTTGGCTTGATGGCCTTCCTTCAATACAGGGGTGTTACGTTGTCAAGCGCGAACTAATGATTATAAATTGACTACACTATGTATATGAAAACGATATTGCTTTTCCTGGTACTTTTCAAAGTGACAAGCTCATCATACGGTCAGGCTGAAGCCTCTGATGTAAAGACGAGCGACCCTGTTGATGTGGTTAAGAATTTTCTTTCTGCTTACATAAATGGGGATCATGAAAAATTTGCCTCATATATAGCTCCGGACGTCATCTGGGTGCAGCCTGGAGACAATAGAATTGCCGGGGTGAAGACATCCAGAACTGAACTTTTAAAAATGGGTGCAAAAATGTTTGAGCTTTCCGCAGGCACGATCAAGCTTTCTGATATTGAATATTATTCATCCAATGGAAATACGGTTGTATGTGTACTACACTGGAAAGCCGCACAGCCCACTGGAAACGTTCTCGACATAAAGAATATTGATGTGTATACTGTTGAGAATTCTAAAATTGTGATGGCCAGGATATTCTCAAAAGATATTCGGGCAGAGGACGATTTTTGGGGTCGGTAATAAATCTAGATTGTTTTAACGCATAGAAATACTATGAAGGAACATGAAAAACAATTTGTGCTGAGTTTAGTTGCGTACTGTGTTCAACGAGGGATACAAGCTGATCAACTTTGTGCTCACAGTAATATTGATCTTAGCGCACTGAAAAGTAGGGAAGCGATCGTGTTCACGCCTAAACAAATTTCCGATCTCTGGAAAAATGCCAGTCACTTGTGTCAGGATGACTTAATTGGTCTCCATTTTGGAGAATCATTGCAATTGGCGGCATTGGGTACAGTCGGTGAAATCATTAAGAGCAGTGATACAGTGGGACAAGCAATCCATATAGCGTGTTCTCTTACGCCTGCCATAACAGACCTATATACTATGGAGGTGGTAAAAGATAAAAAGGCTTTTAATATAGAGCTGAAACGCACGAAGGTGTTGGCTGATGAATTTGTATGCAGACAAGTTGCGGACTTATTAATGGTTTTTACCATTCACGAACTGAATGGGTTATTGCTGGAGAGAATCCACCCGGATTCAGTCACTTATCCTTTCAAACTATCTAAACCGAAGGAATTTGAACGCGTGTTCCGGTGTAAGAGGATTAAAAGAACCTATGGGTACGGAATGCAATTCAAAAGTGCATACTGGGAAGAGCCTATACTGTCAGCGAATTACGAGTTACAAAAACTATTTCTTCAAAAACTAAGTTCATCAACCGATCATCAAACTCCATCTGCTGTCTCCTTCCAGGTAAGGGTAATGGACTTTTTGATGAAAAACTCGTATTTGGGTATTTTATCCCTTGAGGATGTGGCTGCTAATTTCAACATAACACCAAGAAGTTTGCAGCGGAGACTTCAAAGTGAGTCAGCCACTTTTCAGCAAATAGCCGAAGCTGTTCGGAAGTCATTGGCCATGCACTACCTTGAAGTGGGCAAATACCAGATCAAGGAAATTGCCAGCATTCTGGGTTACAATGAAGTAAGCGCATTTTCACGGGCTTATAAAAGATGGACTGGTAAAAATCCAAGCGAAGCATAAAATCAATGTCGATAATGATTCATCATTAAACAAAATCAGATAAGAATGAAAAACAAAATATTATTTATAGCAAGCCTTCTCTGTGGTCTTATGTTCATCAATGCAGGACTTAACAAGTATTTCAATTACATGCCTATTCCAGAGGATATGCCTGAACAAGCGATGAAAATGTTTATGGCCATAATGCAGATTACCTGGCTAATGCCTTTAATAGCTGCCTTTGAGATAATTGGCGGGCTGCTCATTATCATACCAAGATTTCGCGCGCTGGGGGCGATAATCATTACTCCTATTCTGATCGGAATCATGGCTCATCATTTCACTTTAGGAATTGGTTTACTTATGCCGATAGTATTAACATGCGTATTGGTGTGGATAATAGTAGAAAACAGGGAAAAGTATTTGCCCATGATCCAGAATTAATTGTACGACCAATTGTATTGCATAAACAAAATGAATAAGGTGTTTCTCATACTGATCTTATCTTCTTATCTGGGCTTTGGTTGTGCGCAGCACAATGAACTCAGCGAGGATGATCTGAACTTCGTTTATAATGGGAATAAAATAAGCGGGAAACTGATAACTCCAGTTAGGTCATCTGATAAAAAATTCCCTGTTGTTGTTTTTGTTCATGGATCTGGCCCGGAAGATTACAGCTCATCGAACAACTATACTTATTTATGGGAAGAGTTCACCAGGATCGGTTATGCCTGCTACTCCTGGAACAGGCCAGGAGTTGGTCAATCGGAAGGAAGATGGTATGAAATGTCTGTCCATGACAGGGCGAACGAAGTTCTGAGCGCCATAGAAACCCTCAAAAAATTTGGTAAGATGGATTCGGCAAGGATCGGCTTGTGGGGGATTAGCCAGGCTGGCTGGGTAATCCCCCTTGTGACGAAGAAGATTGATCCCGCTTTTGTAATAACAGTATCTTCACCCGTAACCACCGCATTTGAACAGGAGCTGTACCGTGTAGAATCATCTTTGAAAGCAGATGGTTTTGATAATACAAGTATCAGCCAAGCCATTGGGTATTGCAAAGCACTACAGGTGCTTATTGAAGCGCGCAAATCATTCGATGAGTTTGCAAAATTGCAAAATGAAACAGCTGATGCCGCCTGGGCAAATTATGTCATCAGAGGGGATGAGGTTGTTTATAAGTATCTCGGTATTGTGTTTCGTGATGATAAAGCTCCGGATCTAAATAGCCTGCGCAGTCTCGTGCTGGCAATTTGGGGTAAGAATGATTTGGTGGTACCTCCAATAAAAAGCTCAGAGACGTATCAAAGAGAATTAAAGGGAATTGAAAATGAGCAGGCAAGAGTCGAAGTTATTCCCAATGCTGATCATACCATGACTTTTAATTTATCCGGTAAAAGCTCAGATACACGGAAAAGAAGGGAAGACTTTAAAGACAAGCCTGAAAAAATTTTTGCCCCGGGTTATGTTTCGTTGATGGTTGATTGGTTAAAGTCCAATCATGATCCATTACAAACGCAAAAACAGAAATAGAAGAGATGAAACGAAATTTTATCACGCATTGCAATTGGCGCGACTTGAATATGCAATTGATTAATAAAATAACCTTAACTCACTCTTACCAATTATCTGTTAGGATATTTTCTAGCATAAGCTTGTTGATACTTTTAGTTGCGTGCCAGCAGTCAACTAAAAATAGTGATAAGGAAACGTTTGATGCTCATGTCCATATCTGGAACGGTGAGCAATCGTATCATGAGTATAAAGCCCACCTTGATTCCACAGGCCAGGCAATTACCCGTTTCGGAGCTATACACATGGCAGTTGTTGGCAGACCAGCGCATACGCGGCAAAAGAATAACGAATTGATTGAACTTGCTAAAAAATACGAAGAGGTAGTCCCTATTTGTTCAGTGCACCCGTTGGATGGTGATTCTGCCCTTGCAGAGCTTAATCGATTGGCTGCGTTAAATGTGCGAGCCCTTAAGTTGCACCCGCATACACAAAATTTTGATGCCCGGGATGAAAGAATGTTTGAAGTTTGCAAACAAGCAGGCGAGTTAGGGATAACTATATTGATTGATAATGCCAATATAAAACCGGGCGACAATCAAGCACTTTTTGATCTGGCGATTAGGTCGCCCAAGACTAAATTTATTTTTGCACGCATGGGTGGCCTGGAATTCAGGTTTTGGAATATTTTACCATTGATCCGAACTGCCAACGGTTTTTTTGCTGATAACATATACTTTGATATATCAGCAACAGTGACGCTTGTAGCCAATTCACCGCTTGAGGAAGAATTTATCTGGACGTTACGAAATGTGGGAATTGAGCATGTTTTGATGGGTTCTGATTACCCCCAGTTTTCGCTATCTGAGAGTTTGGGGGCTTTGGAACAATTGAATCTTACCAGAGAGGAAAAACATAAGATTCGTTTCCTCAATGCGATGGAGTTGCTATTTCCAGATGAATCAGAGGAAATCACAAAACTTGATGCTCAGGGAATTGGGTTGATCGAGTACACCGGGTTAACAAGCCGTCATTTTTCAGGTTTAGAGGAAGATGGAAAGAAACAAAAGCTTTATGATTTTTGAACATCTAAAAAAATAAATCAAGTACATTATGCAACAAAATCATGAATCAGTCTATCGTACCCTAATTAATGCTCCTATTGAAAAAATATGGGAAGCTTTAACAAATGCTGAAATCATTGAACAATACTTTTTTGGTTCAAAACAAACCACTGACTGGAAAGTGGGAAACCCTATTTTATGGACTGGTGAATATGAAGGTTCAACCTATTAGGATAAGGGCGTAGTTTTGGAGTTTATTCCGAATGAAAAACTAAGTTACAGTTATTTGAGCAGTTGGTCCGGATTGGAAGACCGACCAGAGAATTATCTACGTGTCTCGTATGAAGTGAAGCAAACAAAGGAGGGTACACAGCTTACCATCAAGCAATCCAATTACGATGAAACAAAGAAAAAGGATTCAGAAAAGAACTGGGCTGTAGTAATAGACGGACTCAAGAAAATTGTGGAAGTAAATCATTAAAAATAGAATCAATGGCAAATAAACTACAATCTTCAACAGTGCACACTCCATTTACTCAGACATACTTTCATGGAACCAAAGCTGACTTGAAACTTGGAGAGCTGCTGGAAGTTGGATACAACTCAAACTTTGGGAAGCAAAATAAAGCCAAGTACCTCTACCTAACTGCCACACTCGACCCTGCTGTTTGGGGAGCCGAACTAGCTTTGGGTGAAATGCGGGAAAGAATTTACCTGGTAGAACCTACCGGCCCTATTGAAGATGATCCCAATCTGACAGACCAAAAATTCCCGGGGAATCCTTCCATGTCTTACCGCACTCTGCATCCACTTAAAGTGGTGGGTGAAGTAACTGTGTGGCAGAGCCACCCCGCAGATCAACTTAAAGCTATGAAGGATGGAATAGCAAAACTTGATGCCCAGGGAATCGGAGCGATTGAGTAACCAGCAGGATTCTGTAAGCCCTTAAAAGGCCTATTAAACGCCATTTTTCAGATAATAAAGAAAAAAATAAAAAAATATGTAGCCATTTAACTTCATGTTTATATATTTGTAGCCATATAGCTACACATACTGAACAGATTTGAATATGAAACTACGAAGAGACCCATTTCAAGCGATTGCAGACCCTACACGGAGAGCGATACTGGTACTGTTGGCATCACAAACGATGACAGCCGGAGCTATCGCAAAC
This sequence comes from uncultured Ohtaekwangia sp., assembly GCA_964655635.1. Classification (GTDB taxonomy): domain Bacteria; phylum Bacteroidota; class Bacteroidia; order Cytophagales; family Cyclobacteriaceae; genus ELB16-189. The sequence continues at coordinate 108,037 of CAZZNH010000006.1, read as the reverse complement.
AAATTTGATGTGGCGCGACCTACAATATCCAAACACATTCAGGTTTTGAATGAGTGTGAACTCATCAATTCCAATCAACAAGGCAGAGAGATTTACTATGAATTAAAAGTGGAAAAAATGAAAGAGATAGACCATTGGCTGGAGCAGTTCCGGAAAATCTGGGAAGGCCGTTTCAATCAGCTAGACAACTTATTATCAAAAATGAAAAACAAAGAAAAATGAAAAACGCACTGCAATTTGATTTCCTTGTAGACAAGGAAAAGAACACCATCACCGTAAAAAGAGAATTTGCTGCCGACCGCCAACTGGTTTGGGATTGCTACACCAAGAGCGAACTACTCGACCAATGGTTTTCCCCTAAGCCCTTTAACACTAAGACCAAGTCTATGGACTTCAGCGAAGGTGGGCACTGGCACTATGCTATGATCGACCCGGAGGGTAAAGAGTATTGGGGCTGGACGGAGTACACGAAGATCAATCCAATTGATTTTTACGAAACATTAGATGCTTTCTGTGATAACGAAGGCAACTTGAATACCGACCTTCCGAAAGCCGAATGGCATGTTCAATTTTTGGATAAAGGTGAAAACGCCCTGGTAGAAACAACCGTGAAGTATCAATCGCTTACTGATCTGGAAGCAGTGATCAACATGGGGATGAAGGATGGACTGATGTCCACACTGGAACGGTTGGACGACCTACTGATAATATTAACTAAATAAATACAATGATGAGCACAGCACAAATCAAAATAGAAACAACAGTCGCAGCAAACACAGACAAGGTATGGGAAGCATGGACAAAATCCGAACACATTACTAAATGGAATTTTGCCGATGATAGCTGGCATTGTCCTTCTGCAACGAACGACATGAGAGTAGGTGGCAAATACACCGCCCGGATGGAGGCCAAAGACAATAGCTTTGGGTTCGATTTTGAAGCCGTCTATGATGAGATAGTAGATCAAAAGAAGATCACCTACACCATGACGGACGGAAGGAAGGCAACTACACTTTTCGAAGATCAGAGTGGCAAGACTAAAGTGATCACCACTTTCGATGCAGAAAGTGAAAGTTCTGTGGACATGCAGCGGGATGGTTGGCAGGCAATCCTGAACAACTTCAGGAAATATGCAGAGTCCTATTAGGAATTTCCTGGTTGTCGGATTTATTCTATTAATCCTGGTGGGCGAAGTCGATCTTGGTGGCTTGAAGAAAGAATGGTTACGTGATGAGGATTAAAGAAGGACTGACGAAAAAGCAGATTAAATAACCAATTTTTAAAATAAACTTAACATGAGTAAAATATTCTTTGATAGCGGAATTTCACAAGATGGTTTTTTCGCTGGCGAAAACAGAGGGCCGCAAAACCCCATCGGAGACAGAGGTACATTAATACATAATTGGATGTATAAGCAGAAGGCTTTCTTTAAAAACCTTGGCATGAAAGGAGGAGAAGACGATGGTATTGAAAGTGATTTAATTGAAAACACTTTTGCCCGAACAGGTGCATACATTATGGGAAAACGAATGTTTGATGAAGGCGAAGTGAACTGGCCGGAAGATCTTTATAAAAGGGACGTATATGTATTAACACATGAAAAAAGAGAACCTTGGGTACAAAAAGGAACAACAACTTTTTTCTTTATCAACGATGGTTTAAAAAACGCAGTTGAAAAAGCAAGGAAGTCCGCCAATGATAGGGACGTAAGGATTCAAGGTGGTGCGGAAACTATCCAGCAATTTCTAAATGCAGGGCTTGTAGATGAATTTACGCTTCACATTACCCCTATTCTTTTAGGGAGTGGTATCCGTTTATTTGAAAATCTTGATATGAAGCAGTTTGACATGAGCATTGATGAAGTAATACCTTCCCAGCTAACTACTCATATCAAGTATAAGGTTATAAATAAATAGAAACCGTTGCCAACCCACAAATAGAACATGGCTGACTTAGTAAATAAGTAGAAGTTTTTTATTCAATAAGAACTGAATAACTGCCACCCACACTCATAATTTAATAGATAAATATTTCTATAATTTATAAATGCAGCTATGGAAAAATCGGATAAGGAGGTGACGGCCTACATTGCAAAATCAGCGGATTTCGCGAAGCCAATTTTAAAGCACTTGCGACAACTGGTTAACAAGAACTGTCCTGAGGTTGAGGAAGCTATTAAATGGGGCATCCCCCACTTTGATTACAAAGGAGACTTCATGTGTGTGATGGCTTCTTATAAGAATCATTGCTCATTCTCTTTCCTAAAGGCCGAATTAATGAAAGATCCAAGGCTTAAGGAAGGTAAAAACTTAAAACCTATTCAGAGGTTTATGGGAAAAATTTCAAGCGTTGATGAACTTCCTTCTGATAAGGAATTTATCAAACTTTTAAAGGAAGCCATGACCCTGAATGAAAAGGGTCTAAAGCTACCCGTGCGAGAATCCACAAAGCCAACAAACATTGAGGTACCGGATTATTTTGCTGAGAAATTGAAATCCAATCCCAAAACCAAAAAGGTTTTTGAAGGGAGTTCTCCTTCATTCCGCAAAAACTATTTAACCTGGATAATTGATGCAAAGACCGAAGTCACCAGAAACAAAAGGATCGAGCAATCATTGGAATGGATCGCTGAAGGGAAAGATCGCTTTTGGCAATACAAAAAATAACCACTTACATTAACCAATATCTTCTGTTGAAAGCTTACCGGCATTCCTTCACATTAAAAATTTCCCGATTAAACGATCAAAAAAAATGAAAAAACATCAGATTATGCACTCAATTTTAGCCATTCTATTTTCGGTCTTCTTTAGCTGTTTGTACGGACAGGATTTATTAGCCATTGACACTACCTTGCCCATACCGTCACTCTCCTTTGATAACAGAGGAGAATTGTTAATAACTCCATCCGTCACATCATCTGCGAGTGATTTTGATTTCCTGGAAGGCACCTGGAAGCTGCGAAACAAAAGGCTTAAATGCAGGCTAGGTGGCTGTACTGAATGGTCCTACGTTTATGAAACGAAAGTAGTAATGACCAAAATCTTAAATGGTATAGGCAACCTAGATAATTTCTACGACAACAGGGATGGAAAAAAGTATGAGGGATTGGCGGTGAGATTATTCAACCCAAGAACAAAATTATGGAGTATTTACTGGGCTGATAGCAACATGGGTTCTTTTGATCCGCCAGTAGTAGGGTCTTTTAAGAATAATGTCGGACACTTTTTCAGCAAAGACACTTACGAGGGCATTCCTGTCATTGTTATGTTTCGATGGGACGTGCGTAATCCATTATTTCCCGTTTGGAGCCAGGCATTTTCTCAGGATAATGGAGAAACATGGGAATGGAATATGATTAACGTGTCTGAGAAAGTCAAATAAGTTAAATATCAATTCGTCCGAAAACCGTTTGCTGAAACTCTACGATAGATTTCAAATTAAACATATCCAAAAATGAAAAAACAACTGATTGCATTGATGGTACTGATGGTACTATGCATAGATAGCATTTCTCAAACAGCAACTCCATATGGTTCAAATAAGGGAAAGTATCAAGACGTAAATGGAGTTAAACTCTATTACGAAGAATATGGAAAGGGTGTCCCGCTTCTACTTATTCATGGTGGACTAAGTTCAATTGCGGATGTGGCAGCCGTCATTCCAGCCCTTTCAAAAAACTTTAGGGTGATTGCTGTAGACTGCCCGGGACAAGGACGATCTGAACAAGCTGAATCGCTGAGCTATCAACTCATGGCTGACTATTTTTCGATGTTTATTGATCGCCTGAAGTTGGATAGCACGTATGTTTTTGGGTACAGTGATGGTGGTAATGTCGCATTATTGTTGGCCGCAGATCGCCCGGAAAAGGTCAGGAAGGTTGCAACTTTTGCTGCTGCTTCAGAAACTTCCGGATACTATTCTTATGCTACCGAAGGCCTTGATAAGCTTACTCCTGAAATCATTGAAGCTAACTTCCAGTGGTGGTTAGGGCCACACCTTCAAAAAACTCCTCAAAAAGACAAGTGGAAAAAATTTATTGGCGATTTCAGTAAAATGTGTGCTACTCCTGTTATTATTCCTCAAGCAAAATTGGAGCGCATTCAAACCAAAGTTTTGATTGTCCAAGGTGATAATGACATTGTGAAGCCAGAACATTCGGTGGCCCTGCATCAGGCAATTAAAGGAAGTCAACTCTGCATTATTCCCGCTGCCTCTCATTTCATTTTATACGAAAAGCCTGAGCTTCTTTCTCAAATAGCCATAGAGTTTTTTACCAAAGAACCTAATCTGTTCGACTGGACTAAACTTGGCAATTGAAGTGGGGTAAAAATGAAACTAAGTGATATGAACTATAAATCCACTAGGCATCAATCTGAAAATGTGGCTATTGAAAGTATAATATGATTGAAGTTTTTAAAACCAATGTTAATGATTACCGCGAAGCAAGTAAGCTCCAAAAGCGTATTACGAATCTATTTCCTTCATGTAATGTAAATTTTGATTTGGAGGATTGTGACAAGGTATTGCGCGTGTGCAATCATCATGGCACTATAGAAGCAGAAAGGATTATCAAAATCATTTCTGAATTGGGATATGAAGTTGAAGTGTTGGAGTAAATTGACCTAATTGAAATATTCACTTGCCACTTTGCTTTGGGTTGGTCTTATCCCCGTGATAGGCCAACCCGACTCAGTGTCTTTAAAAAAGGTTCGTGTTACTCCGTTACCGGTTATCACTTACTCTCCTGAAACTAAACTCGGCTTCGGAGGTTTAGTGGCTGCTAGCTTTAATTTATCCATTGATTCGCTGACAACCGCTTCCTATGCGCAGTCATTTTTTCTCTATACCACCAATAAGCAATACAATTTTGATAATTCATTTCGCATTTATAACCCTCTAAACAAAGTTATCTATCAAGGCCGATTTAGCTACATTTATTTTCCAGAGCTTTATTTTGGAATAGAGACTGAGAGCCCCAAACACAAAAAAGACTTAATTGAATATAATCGGTTGTCAGGGGAGTTAAAAGTATATAGACGAATTCAAAAGCACACTTACATAGCATTTGCCACTCGCTACACGAAGATATACAATGTCTATTCAGAACCAGGAGGAAGCTTTTCTGCTGACAAGCCACTCGGGCATGATGGTCACCAGATTCTGGGATTCGCGCCTGTGCTTGCGTATGAAAATAGGGACGGTCAAATCTATCCTAGTAGGGGCTATTATGCAGAGGTGCAGATTATGGCCTTTCCCAACTGGCTTAACAAATCATTTCGGTACCTGAATGTGCGTGTGGATGCACGAAAATATTGCCCCGTGAAATGGTTGAGCGAACGAGATGTAGTTGCCTTGCAGGTTTTTGCTTTTGTTAATTCAGGTGAAGTTCCCTGGAAATCGATGGCTGAAATAGGCGGAAGTTCATTGATGCGTGGCTATTACACAGGTTATTATCGGTACAACAATTTATACGCCTTTCAAGCCGAGTACCGAACGGCACTTTGGAAGTTTATTGGCATAAATTTCTGGCTTGGTGCAGCCATGACTCCTGAACACTGGTATTCGATTGGGGATTCAGGTGTTAAACCAAATGGTGGAATTGGATTACGATTTATGATTAATGACAAGGATAAACTTAACCTGAGGGCAGATTATGGTTTTGGAAAGCAGCAACAGCGCGGGTTCTATTTGGATATTGCAGAAGCCTACTAACTACATTTTGGCCGCTGCGAAAAAATGCTACTCGAGTGGGTGAATTTCTGTTATTCAATTAGGAACATTTAAAGACTTTATGTTTCCTGGAATATTCCGAAATTAGCCTCTTGAAATTGATCTTTGATGGTAACCGTTAAGTTATATCCTATTCGCCCCGTACTCACACCGCACATACGGATGATTTGGTCATTGGATTTGTCCTTCATGGGTGAGCCGATTGATTTAAGAATGACAGCAGATTGTTACCCTCATTTAGTTATACGATGTGAGCGTGCTTCCCAAGGCTTATGGTTGCCAGGGGAAGGGACCGTGCCGATGGCTACGTTTAAAGGAGTTTCGCTTCAGAGTAAAACATATAAGATGAGTACAAATTACTCACACATTGCAGTATCCTTTTTTCCAAGCGGGCTCAGAAATGTATTTGGAATTGACGCCATCCATATAACAAACCATCTATTGGAGGCAACACACCTATTGCCTTCAGAAATTATTGAGCAGATTATTTCTGCGGTATCTCACCAAAAGCGTGCAGATATTCTCAATAAGATTTTATCTAAAATATTAGAAAAACAAAAACATACTCCTGATAAACGAGTTGCCGACTTTATTCTCAACCATAAAAGTCACTATCAGAAGAAACTCTTAGAATATAATATTAGCGAAAGGCATTTCCAACGCTTGTTTTACCGGGATGTCGGTCTTAATCCAACCTTATTTAAGCGACTCTATCGCTTTGAAGAAGTCCTCTCTGCACTCCGCAACAATCCTCTTAAAAGCTTAACAGATCTGGCCTTCAATTTCGGCTATGCAGACCAGTCACACTTTTGCAGGGAATTTAAAATGTTTACAGGCCAGTCACCTAATGCGTTTATTAAGACCGACCGAGTGTACGAGGAACAGGGTGCTGTACAGAGGCCAGACGGAGTCGGTCATCTAATCGGAGCTTCGTTGTAAATTATTCTAGTGAAGTACCTACCCGGGTTCACTGCACCCAGTTGGGACACATAACTGTCAGATCAAGCTCCTCAATCCGAATGATATATGGTTTGCCCCCGGAGCCGATTCTGGATGGTCCACCTTTGAACTATAACTTTTGAGCTTATTACCCCATGGTCTCCGCCTTGTCGGTGCCATTCGGATTTGATTGATATTATTGATTGATAGTGAGTGAGTTAGAAATTTGATTAGGTTCCAATCGGGATCACTTAGAATGAAAACACTGCCGCCTTTTGTTTCTCGGGCGGCATTTTTTTTGGCTCCAGTCGGGTCAACTGTTCACTTCATCACATTTCATGTGATTCCGTACATTTGGGCATCCGCTCTCACCGGATCATCAAGTCACCAATCATGAAAGCATTCAGGGCACATAGTTACGTCCTTTATACCGCCACCTCGTTTTGGGCTTTTTATTTTCTGGGCGGCCTTTGGTCCGATTATTATCGCACATGGCCGGTATGGTTGACGTTGGTTGTTGTGGACGTCTTGCCTGTAGTGGCGCTGATTTTTTTGGGCAAAGGATTGTTGCGCATGTTCAAAGGCGGGCGAACGAATGCTATTCTCTATTGCTGTTTTTATTTTACGATACCGTTCCTTGTTTACGACTACATCTACCTCAGGCTGTACCTGGAAAAGGACTGGAGTTACCTGCTTGACTACTGGCACCTGACATTTTTTTCGGTGTTCCCACTGATTGTCTTTCCCATGATTGGCAGGAATCTTTACACTAAAGGTAGTTGAGCTCACCGGGAGGTAACCATTGATATGGCCAGGAAAATCATTATGGCCGTGCTATTTAATTTCAGTCTAACCTGAAATTCGAGATCGAACTTTATTTCGGTCAACGACAAATGGGTAAACCAATTTCTTGACACCCTGGAACCTCGCTAAGGTAGCAAGATGAACAAAAACGTAGCCCAACCGTTGTCAGGTGTTTCAATTCAACTACCGAGCAACCGGATGGCTGGGATTGATGTTGGGTTGCGCATCCAGAGTCGGCACTGTTTGTATACAATCCTTTTACAAAGATCGATTCTTAAAAATTAACTTCTCCAGGCTGTATTTGCCACCTCCGGTTAGAAGCAGGCATACGCCAATGGTGAGATAAAGAAGTGCCTTCTCTTTCGTTCCAAACGGATCCGCAGCATGGCGTACAAATGCAGCTGTCGCCATGGTGCAAATCCAGAAGAGTGCTGCGGGTCGTGTAAAAATGCCAAGGGCAATTAAGATTCCACCAACGAATTCAGATAGGCCTGCCATCCAGGCGAACAAGTGGGGAACTGGAAATCCCATATTGCCAACACCCTCGATCATGCCATTTGAAGGTGGCATTTTTCCGATCCCATGTCCAAATGCCATGAACAGTCCTGTAAATAGTCTCAGTATCAGCAGCCCGGCATCCGCGTTCATTTTTTTCATCGGTCGATTTTCAATTTAAAGAATCTTTAAAAAGGCGGTATTTATTTAAAAGTGCCTTCCATCGCACGGCATTTTCTGTGGAAGGTACTATTGTTTGGTGAGCATAGAGATCATCTAACTCACTGGGGTGATATTGCCGTGCCCATTCTGCCACGGGCTTCAGAAAGGAATCAGAAGGTGTGTTCTCATCCGGTATCCAATAAATCAACAAGCGCGTAACTTTGTCCTGCTCATTAAACCAGTACGTCCTTAATGTTTTGTTGGGTGGTCTTCCGATAAGTCGGTAAAAATCATTGTCCTCATAAAAATATCCTTTGACGGATGATTCATCCATGTCGTACCAAAGGGTATCAAAAAAGCTTCTCGAACGCATGACGCTGTCCCACTGCGCCCACTTCCCTGCTGTCGCAGCTCCTTTCACGGAGATGGCAGGCGTTCCCTGCACATCGTCAAACCAGGTGTACAGGGTATCGGATGTATACATCCATTTCGATATGTCTTTTTGTTGAACGGCCTCGTAATATTTTTTGAAAAGTGACAACCTGGTTTCGCCTGAGGAGGGGTTGTCACAAGAGGAATGGAAGAAGAAAACCAATACGAGGTATATCGTAAATCGCAATGTGATAAAAGAATTTCTCCAAATTAGTGGAGAATCAACTTTATCATTGTTAATGGAATGTTAAGTAATGGAAATAATCTTACTTAACCAGCTTTTTGGTCTTTAGCTCCTGCGCCAATTTAACAGCCTGGTAGACGTTCACCAATCCGCCCGTGCTGCTCATCTCGCTGAATTTAATGTCGCCTTTTCCTCCCGGGGCAGTGATTGACAGGTTGTCAAATTTTCTGGTCGACTGACGAATGATTTCTTTTATTTCGACAGCAGAGAATTCCGGAAAGTAGGACATGAGCAACGCGGCCACCCCCGCAGTGACCGGACTTGCCATGCTGGTACCATTCAGGCTCTTGTACTTGTCTTCGGGTAAAGTAGAGTAGATTTCCACACCCGGGGCAAAGAGGTCAACTGATTTTTTGCCGTAGTTGGAGAAACTGCCCACAAAATTTTTGTCCGCTCCCCAGGATGAAGCGCCTACTTCGATCCAGTTCTTGGCCTCCGTGCCATCGGCATAGAACCGCGAGGGGAAATTTTTCTTCACATCGATATTGTCAGCATCATTGCCTGCAGCATGGATCAGCAGAACGCCCTTTTTTTCCGCATACTTCACCGCCTTGTCAACCACTTCCTTCAACGGAGAGGTCGACTTACCAAAACTCATGTTAATGATATGCGCCCCGTTGTCTACGGCATAGAGAATGGCGTTGGCGACATCTTTGTCACGTTCGTCTCCATTGGGTACGGCACGTACCGACATGATTTTTACGTTGTCGGCTATCCCTTTAATGCCTATTTCATTATTTCGGTTGGCGCCTATGATGCCCGCCACGTGGGTACCGTGCATGGCATCGGGACCTTTGACGTCATTGTTGCCGTACCCTTTTTCGTAGGGATTGTTTGGGTCATCGCCCACAATGGCGCGGGGGTCGAAATTTTCATTGTAACCATACGTGACGATTCTTTCAAAATGGGTGGCCGCTTCTTTAAGTTCTGCCAGAAATTCATCCAGGCTGTTTTCCGGACCGATGTTTCTGAAGATGTTCAATACAAAACCTTTTGCAAAAAGCAAGTTGGGCTCGCTGGATTCAAAAGTTTCTACCACCTCTGGTGTCAGTTGATCGACTTTGAGCAGGGATTTTAACGTATCAACGCTTTGGCTTACATTCTGATAGAGGTTGTTGTAGAGCTGGTATTGTTCTGTGTTTTTGGCTACCAGTTTTTCGAATCTTACTTTCAATTTTTGGTATTCCTCGTAATCTGCCTTTTGTTTTTTGGAGATTTTCTTTTCCTCCACGCCCTCAAACAGTTTTTTCAGGCGGACGTATTCCCGGGTGAGTTCATCGGTGTCCTCATTCACGTTGCCATCTTTACCGCCAATAAAATTCCAACCATGAATATCATCGATGTATCCATTGTGGTCATCATCAACGCCATTGCCCGCAATTTCTTTTGGGTTGGTCCATATCACACCTTTCAGGTCCTCATGGTCAATATCTACCCCCGAATCAATCACAGCCACCGTGATCGTTCGAGATGGTTGACCTTTCAGGAGGGAAGCATACGTTTTTTCGAGGCTGATGCCTTGCACACTATCGGTCTCCGGGTCGCCTAAAAACCAATTTTTTGGAACGTTATCGGGTCTTTGCTGTTGGGTAAAGGCCGGGAAAGTTAAAGTAGCCCAGAAAATTGAACTTAAGATGAATTTTATCACGTGCTGAGTCATGCCTTGGTTTCTTTAAATATACTGGCAACCGGCCAATTGGATGCCAATTTTAATTCGATCTTCCATTTTTACCCCTTTGATGGGGATAATTTTTATACTAAAAATGGAAAGATATTACGCCTGTTATCCGATTCTTCCCGGGGACGGGGCCATTAATTATCGTTTCGCCAACTTTATCTCAATAAACGATAAATGGCTATGTTTCATATCTTCTTACTGTCTGTTGTGCTTTTTTATGTGATGTTTTTTACGCTGGCGGCAAGGTACATCAGGCAGTTCGATGACCATGTCCATGCAGAGAGAAAATTGATTTGGACCAACATTTTTCATTGGCCTGGATAGTACTGTTTACAAGAAGAAAAAGCACCTTTGGGTGCTTTTTGCTTTAAAAGATACGTGCCGAAGGCGGGACCTGCCTGCCGGCAGGCTCGAACTTACCTTGTTAGAGCGATTTCAAGAGCGTATGCAAAATCATTTTGTGCCGAAGGCGGGACTCGAACCCGCATGTCTCGCGACACACGCCTCTGAAACGTGCGTGTCTACCAGTTTCACCACTTCGGCATTAAATTCAAAATCGAAAAATTCATAATACTTAAGTATGAACCTTCCATTTTGAATTTTGAATTAAAAAAGTGCCCAGGACTGGACTCGAACCAGCACACCCTTTCGGGCGCTACCACCTCAAAGTAGTGCGTCTACCAATTTCGCCACCTGGGCCTGACAATAAACCAAGATTCACCCCGAATTAAATTCAACTGATGAATCAGCAAGTTAACAACCTCTAGTAATTAACTTACAAAATCGCACGCAACCACATTACAGTAGTGCGTCTACCAATCCTGCCTACCGCAGGCAGGTTCGCCACCTGGGCCTGACCTCTTAGATCCTGCCGCGTTTGGCAAGGGGGAGCAAAAGTATAAAGGATTTAAAACTTTAACAATCAATGCCCGGTGAGTTTCTTTCCCGGTAATTTTTTGGCAAGGTAGGCATAGACCTGGGGGTAGTTGCTGTATTCGTTCAGCGCGATGACAATCTTGAACCGATCGTCAAATTGAATCTCAATCTCTTTAAAGGTTGAACTTTTGCCAGTCTTGACCGTGGATTCTTTCCAGTGGACCACGTTGCCGAGGTCGTAATTTTTGATTTTCCTTTTTACCGAGTAACGGATCGTAATCTGGTTGTTGGCCAAGGTGACCACTTTATGATTAATAAATACCCTGAAAGTGAGGTACACGGCCAATGGGGTCATGGCTCCGATGACAAGGTAGGTGTACCAGGCCGGCTGGTCATCGGAAATCAGCTGTACCAAACTCATCCCGATCAGCAGATAGGAGATGAGCAGGAACACCGAGAAGGATACCATTGTGCCGGGAAGCGGTTTTGAAACAGTCAAGGCGTTGAAATTGGGTCTAAATTAATTAACAAAGATAGAAGTTTATGGCGGCCCGATCCTGTATTAAACTCCAAGTGCAAACAAACAATTGTGACAAAACAGATTGATTCGCTGAATGGCAATTTTTTAATCGCATCAAAAAAGCAGGGCCAACATCAAAAATCGGCAACATTTATATAAATTGACTGACTATGCTTTCCAAAAAATGTAAGTACGCGATACACGCTCTTGTCCATCTCGCAAAAAAATATCAACAGGGACCCGTACACATTCAGGAAATTGCTGACAAGGAGAAAATACCAAAAAAATTTCTGGAGGCCATTCTACTGGAGCTTCGAAAGGCAAAAATTCTGCAAAGCAAAAAGGGAAAGGGGGGTGGCTATTATTTACAGAAAAAACCCGGAGACGTAAACATGATCGAGATCATCCGGTTGATGGATGGGGCCATCGCCATGCTGCCGTGTGTTTCCCTCAATTATTATGAGCCCTGCGAAGAATGCAAGGATGAAGAGGCTTGCAGTATTCGAACCGCCTTTATCGGGGTTCGCGATGAGACGCTGCGAATTCTGGCAGAAAGTACACTGGAAAGAATGGTCAACCGGTCAGGTAAGGACTAGTCAGCGCAATCAGTTTTTCAATATATCTTTTTTCAGGAAGGTGATGGGTGAGGGCTATCGCCCTTCGATAATGTTCATCAGCTGCCCGGTAGTTCTTGCCTCGGTGCAACATCTTGCCCAGCGCCACGTGGTAAAGGTGATAATGATTTATAAATGATATTTTCCCCAGATCGTCCATGGCGCTGACGGCTTCCGCCAATTGACCGCCATAAAATTTGGCGATAGCCCAATTGAGTTGAATAAAGGGTGATTCGTTGAATTTTAAAAGTTGTTCGTAAAGGGCAACGATCTTACCCCAATCGGTTTCTTCAAATGATTTTGCGCTGCAATGCAAGTAGGCTATCGCGCCTTCGATGTGATAGGAGGAAAGGTCTTTGGTGTGGGCTTCGTTGAGAAAGCGTATGCCCAGCGCAATCATATCCTGATTCCACCGGGTGCGATCCTGTTGTTCCAGGTCTACAATATCTCCCTCATTGGTAAAGCGGGCTTCGAACCTTGACAGGTTAAAAAGCATCAGCGCATAAAGGGCCTTCGCGTCCGGGTCGGATAACTCCGTGTCTTTCACGATTCCCTGCACCAGCGAGAGCGCGTCTTCACACAGGGTCGTGTTCAATATGGATTCACCTTTAGATGTCTTGTATCCTTCGCAAAACATGAGGTACAAGATCTTTAGCAACATGGCATGAACCTCAGGAGAAATGGCGGCCCGCGAATAGTTTAAGATCAGTTTTTCTTCCCGGATGATCAAGCGGATGCGTTGCAGGGTTTTGGTGATCGTTTCCGCTGGGGCGCCCAGCAGCATGGCGATTTGCTCCACCCTGAACCCCGCGGCATAGCGCAGGGCAAAAATCACCTGCTGCTTATGTGAGAACCGTGAGTTTGCGCATGCAACCAGCATCAGCAGGGACTCATCTGTTCCCGGGCCATCCGACTCAAAGCGCTCTTCAAAAACACTTTCGTTGGTATAGTCAATCGCCCTGGTTTGATTGATATTTTTTAAGGCGATGTTTTTGCAAACTTTAAAAAGCCAGGCTTCGGGATGCCGGGGAGGATTTTCATGCCATTGCTGATGCGCGGCCAGAAACGTCTCCTGAACAATATCTTCCGCAAGGGCAATGTCTTTGATGCCGATACGTTTTACCAATCCGCCAACCAGCTTCACAAATAACTTTTTGTAAAGCCGGTCGATGTGGATAGGTTGATGCATGATCAGTATTCCAGAATGGGGCGAACCTCAATCTTAATTTTTTCAGTTTGAACCAGTGGACAAGTCAGTGCAATCTCGGCAGCCTGCACAAGCGATGCAGCCTTGATAATGGTGAATCCGCTGATGGCCTCTTTGGCCTCAATGAAGGGACCATCGGTGTGAATTTTGCCTTTGACCACCATGGCCATGTCATTTTCCAACGGATCACCCTGAACAAAACTGCCTGCCTGCGTAATCTCTTCCACCCAGCTTACCATTTGCCGGATATCTTCCTGGGATTGTTCGGGCGTCATCTGCCTGAGCAATCGCAAGTCTTCACGAATGAGGAGGATAAACTTTTTCATATCATTTTAAATTTAAGGATTAGTTTTTAATTGATCAGTTGCCATCCGCAGTTACGCGGTGGTAATTGAATTTCATTTCTTCCTGCTGGCCGTTGGCTCCGAGAACCACATACATATTCATTTCATCCCCGGAAACCCGCTCGATGGTGAACCCTTCGAAATAAATGGTATCGGGGGTCACCCTGACCAGGCAAAAGTCCTGGGTCACATTTTTTTCCTCCCAGCCTTTCATGTCGGCATGAAAGTGCTTGAGGCGAAGGAGGAGCGTTTCATTTTCTTCCGCGATCGTGACGAATTCATAAAATTTGATTTTTCCGTCCACCACCAACTTGAAGGCACTCATCATGGAGCCACCGAGGGGTGGTGTCCAAACCTCCTCGGTAATTCCGCCAAAAGCTTCACCACGCCAGTGCCCCGCCAGCCAGCCGATGGCCGAAAGGGTAGCCCGCGGTGAAGTGGTGTTTTTGTCCAATTGCAATGTATGGGCGAACTGAGCCCGCGCTGTCGAAAGGCAGGCGCTCGCTGCAATAATCAGGATTATGGTAGGTGACTTCATGGTGTTCGGTTTTTGAATAGAGTGTTCTCCAGGAACGAAATGTGGACAAGTGGACGATGATATTTTATTAGTTTTAATGCATGGCAAGAAAATTCGTGGTTTTAAGGTTAGCGGCCCTGTGGTGCCTCACGGGATTTTTTCTGTGCTTTTGCCAGCCACGACAAAAAAGCGAGCTCGAAGGCATGGTGTTGATCCCATCGGGTACTTTTTTGATGGGAGGAAAAGGTGAACAGGCCGATGCGGATGAATTTCCCCGGCACGAAGTTTCTCTTTCCGTATTTTACATGGATGCCACTGAAGTGACCAACGCGCAGTTTGCGGAATTTGTAAAGGCAACCAATTATAAAACCGTGGCCGAGCGGGCCCTTGATTGGAGTGAGTTGAGTAAACAACTGCCGCCCAACACACCCAAACCACCCGATTCGGTCTTGAAACCAGGGTCATTGGTATTCCAGGCAACGGCACAGCCCGTGAGCCTGGCCGATGCCTCGGCATGGTGGAAGTGGACCCTTGGGGCCGACTGGCGACACCCGGAAGGACCCGGTAGTTCAATTGCAAAAAAGATGAATCACCCTGTGGTGCATGTCAGCTGGGAAGACGCCACTGCCTACGCCACCTGGGCAGGCAAACGATTGCCCACCGAAGCAGAGTGGGAGTGGGCTTCCATGGGAGGGAACGCAGAAGCCAAATATCCCTGGGGCAATCAATCTGCAGAAGAGGCCTACGACAAAGCCAATTTCTGGCAGGGATTTTTTCCCTACGAAAATTTAGAACAGGACGGATATTACGGCACAGCTCCCGTAAAATCGTTTCCACCCAATGCGTATGGTTTGTACGACATGGCGGGCAATGTGTGGGAGTGGTGCAGCGACAAATACCATGCGAACGCTTACCGGCAATATGATGAGAAAGTCAGCGACCCTTTGGGCCCTGATACCTCTTTTGATCCGCAGGAGCCTTACACGCCCAAGAATGTCATGCGGGGTGGTTCGTTTTTGTGCAACGACAGCTACTGCAGCGGCTATCGCGTTTCGCGAAGGATGAAATCCAGCAAGGACTCGGGGCTGAGCCATGCCGGGTTCCGGTGCGTGAGGAGTGCGGAGTAGGTAACGCGCTTTTTCTTATAGAAATTACCTAATGAACTACCTGTCCAAAAGAAAATAACAGGAATCCCTTATCTTTATTCACGGATACCGCAAGTAAAAACACTTTTTGTGTGGTTGCTCGCTTGTTAGGGTGCATTGAGAACATCGCAAATGAATAAGAATCAAATAATTAGTTTAGGATTACTGGTCTCGTTTCAGGCGTTAGCTCAGAAAGAAATTACCGTATTAACGAACACTAGAGAAGTTGGGCAGAACCTGCTGACAGGTGAACCGGTGAAAGCGAATGAATTAACCTTCCAAGACAGAATCCATGATTTTCAAATAGATACAGTCAATAATTATCTAACAATTCAACTTAGGGGTCTTAGCAAAAATGGTAAATGGCTGGATAATAAGGGTGATGTTGTTAGATATGATACTGAGGGGAAAAAAGTCCTTTGGTCTGAAAGGATTATGTTTCAAACAGAGAGTATTGAGCAATTTGGAAGCGTAACACTTCAAACAACTGGAGGAAAAAGTTTTTGCTTAGATAATGAAAATGGTAACCAACTTTGGGAGGTTAAAAACTCTCTAATATTTGCGGACCCGGTAGATAATATCGGTATTGGGTATAAATTCCGACCTTCAAAAGGCAAGCAAAATATACTTGAGGGAATTGATCTTAAAACAGGCCAACCAATTTGGGAAAGAGAAATTAATCGCGAATACAGCTGGAATGACTCGTTTTATTTAAATGATTCAACTTTACTAGTCGCTGCTGCTGGGCTTCATACAATCAACATTTCTGACGGTACTGGCTGGGATTACAGCACGGTAACTGGAAAAAATGATTACACCGCCTCGGCTGTGGGAACTGGTTTAGGAATCGCTGCAGGATTATTAACAGGCATGTATTCAGTTTCTACAGGTCATAACCTAGTTAGAGATGTAGTTTCAAATATCATTGTGGACAGTCTTAGCATCTATTTTGCTTCAAAGGATCATATTGTAAGACTTAACAAACAAGGTGAGATAGTATGGCAAAAAACTCTCCCCAGTGATTTAACAAGTAGATCCAGGATTTTTAAATCTGATGATAATCTTATTATGGTTAACAGAGGTTACGCCTACATGGGTTATCGGCAACTTGATTTTGGAACTCCATTTATTGCCTCTTTTAGCATTAGTTCTGGCGAACAGAACTATTTAGCAACCGTATCAAATAAGAAGAAGGAAATTATCAAAGGCCTAGATCAATACGATGATATACTTCTCTTTGTTTATAATGACCATGTTTCAAAATACTCTATCAATGATGGTCAACTGATTATCGATCGCCCTGTTGATATCGAGGAACATGGGGAACTCAATTATTTTGTTGGCGACCAAGTTTTTATCGAGAAAGACTCGCTTTTTCTCAGTTTACCTCAGATGCATCCTTCAAAGCATTACCTATATACCAAAAGTGGAACTGTATTAATTCTAAATTCTGACTTAGAAATTGAAAATAAAATTGAAGGACAGGATTTCTATATCTACTACATGAACCGAAGTGATAAGAAGTTTATCGCCAAAGAAAATCAAACATATGTCATCGATAAAAAAGGCAAGAAGACTGCTGAATTTTCGGCTTCTAGCAGGTCAACTTTCTTAAACGGGAAACTCTACAATGCGCAGGAACGGAGTTTTTTAGAGATAAACTTGGAAAACATTTTAGACGAATAAAGCACCTTAACAAACACTTTTGTTCTTCGCAGAGTCTTCCGGTCCAAATTTCGCCAATGATCGCAGAGTCCCTTTCAGGAGACTCTGCGGTGACTAAAAAGGAAAATAACAGGAATCCCTTATCTTTATTCAAGTGATACTGCGGGTAAAAGCACCTTTTGTGTTGTTGCTCGCTTGTTAGGGTGCAATGGCATGCGGACTAAAAAAAGTGTTAATTTGTGGATAATATGAAGAGCAAATCGCCTTATTCCAGCATAGAAAAAGAAAAGCTTGAAATTATCAAGTGGGTCACTACCTTAAAAGATGAAACCTCAATAGAACGGCTTAAGTTTTTAAAGGATAGCCGGACAAAAGGAGATTGGTGGGATCAGATTTCTGACGAAGAAAAAAGTGCTGTTGACAAAGGACTTGATGACATTAAGGCAGGAAGGGTTAAACCGCATAATGAGGTAAAGAAAATCTATGAGAAGTGGCTATAGACTGCAATGGTCGGAAAGAGCCACACTGGACCTTCAAAATATAATCGCTTACCTTCGGGACAAATGGACGGAAAGAGAGATTCGAAACTTCGTGCTTAAATTGGACAAAAGGCTCATACTGATTTCTACTAATCCAAGATTGTTTCCGAAGTCAAGTAAAAGAAAAAAAGTGAGGCGTTCTGTACTCACCAAACAAACAGTTATTTATTACGAAACTTCTACCGAGACAATAAGAATTGTAACTCTGTTTGACACCCGCCAAGATCCAAGAAAGCTAGAGATTTAGAAAGCCACAGCGCCTAACATAGTGTATGGCAATATGCTACAGAGGTTCCTTAGCTAGTGCGTGCGGCTCCAATGATCGCAGAGTCCCTTTCAGGAGACTCTGCGGTGAAAAGAAGATCCAATTTTGCCAGCTTGCAGATAACGGTAACCATGACTGACGATAAATCGTGAGTAGTTCCGACTTTACTATCCTTCAACCCTCACCAAGTCTGGACTACGACAGACAGGTTAGAAGCTTTTCAATTGAGAGCAATAATGTGTATCAATTGAACTTACACCGAATGACTTGCAGTTGCCCTGATTTCCAAAAAAGAAATAGATTAAACTATAAGCCAACCGATATTCGGAGAATGTGCAAACATCTAATGAGGGACTACTATCAACATGTGGACCTCAATGGACTTACCGACTTTAACAAGTATGCTATTTTGAACTGCTTAACGATAAAGGAAAATTTATTTGACATTCACATCGAAACAACAAATCAGGACGTGTTCGTCAGCTATTGGGAAATTGAAGAGTGGTGGGATATTTTTCTCAAAAACAAAAGTGGGGAATGGAATTGTTATAAATATGTTCCCTATGAGAACGACTTTGCGTACGGTGAAAAGCCTTTTGGAATTGTGACAATTCTTAAGAAAAAGCTTCATGGTTTTTATCAATGGAGTCGTAAAAGGAAGAAGTTAAAAGAGCGAAAGAAGAAAAACGATCCGATAGGTTGTTTGCCTATGATTGTTTTGACCTTGTCAGTTGTTTTGTTACTAACGATTTTTACTAATAATTGATTCTTGCTATTGCCAGAGTCCCTTTCAGGAGACTCTGTAACACAAGCATTATAGCCATCCCTAAGGCTTAGGTATTTGTTCATTTTACATCGATATATCAGTCCCGATCCTATCGGATTGGAAGCATAGACAAGTACAAAGCTATTTTTTTGCCTAAAAATATTTTGCTTCATGATGGCAAAAGAACAGATAAGAAAATTACACGTCCTCAGTTTCATAATGCTTTTTGTTATTATTTGCAGATGTGAAAGCGAGTCGGATAAAATCAATTACCAGGGGGAGTTAACCCAATCCTTTGCTGCCATGGTGGTTGCTGACGTGGACGTGGCCATTGAATGGTATAGCGAAGTCTTTGGACTAACAACAAAAAACCTGATCAAAGAACCTTCTGCTTCGATTGCAATTCTGACATCACCTAATCTGGAGCTGGAACTTCTTCAACTCGGGCGTTCTCTTGAAAGAACGGATTTGTTGGATGGTCTTTCAGGAGCAACTGATGTGCAGGGCTTTGGATCACTTGGCTTCAGGGTAGATGATATGAACTTGTGGGTGGACCACCTGAATAGCCTTGGCATAGCCCGGGAAGAGACAACGGATGGTTCGGTTTTGATTAAGGATCCGTTTGGGAACCTGATACGATTTGTTAAATAAAATACTTAACGATGATGAAGTTATTTATTGTTCTATTACTAAGTGCAACGATGTTTAATTCGTTTTGTCAAATTTCGAATAACATTACACCGTCACATTCGATCATTGTGGTAGAAGATTTAACAAAAATGACTGCCTGGTATCAAAAGGCTCTCAACTTGAGCCCAAAGGAAGAATTTCTAATAGCTGGCGGAACTGCCCATGTTTTGCAGTCAACTAACTTTGAAATTGAATTGCATCAAAAGGAGAGAATCGTTACCAGAACCAGTGCTTTATCAAGTCAGTCACCCGGGACTCAAATTAAAGGTTTATTCAAAGTTGGGTTCAAAGTATCCGACATGGAGGGATGGCTTCAATATTTGAGCGCTGTAAAAGTTACTGTCCCAAGAATCTGGACTGATCAGGCAACAGGCACGCGTAATTTTATTATTACTGACCCTGAAGGAAATATTATTCAATTTTTTGAATGACACGTTGGGCCAGTTTGCGATAGGCAGATGGCGTATGGACGTGGTATTTTTTGAAAACTTCGTTAAATGTAGAAATAGAATTAAATCCTAAATCAAAGGCAATTGCAGCAATGGTCAGGTGATTCATTTTTGGGTTTTCAAAACAAGATATCACGTGACGGAGTCTTAACTCCGTTAAATACTCGGTGAATGTTTTGCCAAGCCATTCATTGATAACCTGCGATAAATGGTGCCTTGGAAAATTCAGTTTTTCAGCCAAACGATCTAAGGTGAGCGAAGAGTCGAGGAACAGACTATCCGAATGCATGGCTTCATGAAGTGCATTTTCGATCCTATTAACGGTTTCATTTATAAGGCCTGATCGTGCATACCGCACTTCGTGCTCGTTCTCACTTTTCGAATCCTCAATCTTTCTGCTATTAATTAATTGATACGTTGCCCAATAAATCAATACAGTCAGGACTGCAAACATCCATCTGATATCTGGAATTACGCCATAATACTCCTGCATAAGCGCCATGGCCAGTATCACTAGCAATTCAGCTGCGAATGATGTGACGATAAATGAATTGACTTTCTTATGATCAGCCTTACCCGACCTGACGATGATTATAGCGTAAATGACGATTGACATTGACTGAAGAAGCGCTCTTAATACAGGATGAAGATCAATTAGTCGCAGCCAATAAAGAAAAGTCCAGTCTACAAAGGACGCCAGTAAAAAGGGTAAGAAGTGAAACAATTGGATGGCCTTAACCGGTCGGCCATTATGGGTTATCCAATAAAAATAGAGCAAAGGCCCAACCAGGTACGGCAATTGATACGAGACTACATACCATGGAAAAACCTGTTGTGTTAGCCATGCCTTTGATAGTATTTTTAAAGTGAGTTGTAATCCTATGACTGCAAGAAACAGACCCATATACAAATGAGATCTCTGCCTGCTTCGATTTTTCAAAAACCAGAAACTCATCAGGGCGCCCTGTAAGGTACCGAGCAATAATACCAATAGGTTGGCTTGCAAACTCATAAGATATAGCGGAAAAATAACCAGCTTTTAGATTTGACCCAATCCCCAATCTTAAGGTAAGTTAGATAGCGATTGGCAAGGGGGATTAGAACTTTCCTGCCTTTGTAAACAGGCGCCTAGGTCTCCATGGTTGCTTTTGGTCCGTGTTGTCGCCAAACCGTTAAGGACGATAGAGTGAGTTTGCGTTTTGATTGGTCGGTGACAACACCGAACTTGAGCAAAGCAAAACATGAAATTGCAAAATGGAATTGGACCTGAACAAATTGATTATTCTCCTCCCATTCGCCTTTGCGCTTCATAACCTCGAAGAGATGCTGGGCATGCGAAAATGGAAAGCGCCAATATTTCCATTGGCTGCAGTTACCACGCGGCAGTTTGGAATTGCTGCCACCCTTTTTACCATCCTGGGCTTTTTGATCACGTTTTCGAAGGGGCTTTATGAAACGGAAAGATACTATCTCCTCGTGATTACCGGATTTGCTGGCATGCTGCTTTTGAATGTATTCATTCCCCATCTGTTCGCGGCCCTATACTACAGAAAATATGTACCGGGACTTTTCACTGCACTTGGCATTAATCTGCCGCTGACCACCGCAATTCTGGTGCTGGTGAGTGATGCCAACCTGTTATCGCAAAAAGAGATGGTAACATGCGTAATCGCAGGGGGGCTTGTGGGAATTTTTCTTGCCTTCATCTTGCTGAAAATGGGGGCTATTTGGATAAAAGAATCGGGGGCTAGGTAGCGAGGCCTTTCATTTTCACCGGATTGCCAACAGGGTGATGGTTTCACAGATGCAATCTGCCCAGCCTGTATTTTAGTGTTTCGTCTGGCTCGTTTTCTGGCTATATTATCCATCAAAATATTTAGGGCCAGTCAAAATTCCGGCACATGAGAAAAAATTACCGCATCTTTTTAATCGTTTTGTTCTTTGGTGTACTTCCATCCGCTGCCCAAAAGAAACCCAATATAGTCCTGATCTTTCCCGATAACCTGGGTGTGGGAGAGGTAAGTTCTTTTGGGGGGGTGCGCGGTGTACCCACGCCCAACATTGATAAGATTGGCGCTGACGGTATTCGTCTTACGAATTTCAATGTGGAATATTCATGCACTCCTTCACGCATCGCGATTTTGACAGGCCGTTATGCTGCGCGTGCGGGTGATGACTATTATGCTGGCACCACCCTGTGGGAAGTGACGGTAGGGGAAGGACTGAAGTCCGTTGGTTATTCAACCGCCCTGTTTGGCAAGTGGGATCTTGGTGGAGCGAAATGGGAAGGGAAGCGCGAACCGACTAATCAGGGTTTCGATGAATGGTATGGAATCCCCGGTACCAGCCATGTTTCACAGTTTACTTCAATGGAAGGTTTTCCAAAGTCAGAAGAAGTACCATATATCTATGAGGGCGTGGCCGGATCGTCAGCCAAAAAAGTGAAACCCTTCGACCTTAACGCGAGGCGCACCATCGATCGCGAAGCTGCCGAACGCGGTGTTGCTTTTATTAAAAAAAATGTTGAGAAGGGAAAACCTTTCTTTTTGTATTACCCTATGACACAATTGCATTTTCCTGCTTTGCCCCATCCTGATAAGGCTGGTACCACAGGTGCCGGAGATATGGGTGATGCCATGGCTGATGTGGATTTCAATGTGGGCCTGATTTTAAAAGAATTGAAACGATTGGGAATCGAAAATAACACCTTAGTAATATGGTGTACGGATAACGGTGCTGAAATGAGGCGTCCCTGGCGTGGCACGTCTGGTCCCTGGCGTGGCTATTACAACACAGCCATGGAAGGAGGCATTCGTACACCCTGTGTCATTCGATGGCCCGGTCGAATCAAAGCTGGGCAGGTGTCCAATGAGATTGTGCATGAAGTTGATTTATTCGCGACCATCGCTGCCGCAGCCGGAGTTCCTGAAATTATTCCAAAGGATCGAATCATTGATGGGGTAAACCAACTTTCATTTTTGGAGGGAAAGCAAAATCATTCCAATCGGGAAAGCGTCATTTTTATGGAGCGGTTTGGCAACATCATGGCCGTGAAGTGGCACGACTGGAAACTCTGGTATAATTTTCAAACGGAAATGCCCGACCCCAACCCGGATAATCAGGTTCGATTGTTTGATCTACGGGTTGATCCGACCGAAGAGTTTGACGTCAAGGATTTTTATCCCTGGGTCATTCCGGTCATGGATGGAATTGTAAAAGAATATGAAAATTCCCTCATCAAACATCCAAAAGTTGCCGCAAGTGCCAATGCGGCTGATCCTTATTTGCCACCGCCAACCGGTTCAGGCACTCCGATAGCTACTTACTCCAGAACGGACAGAGCAAAGCTGCCTGATCGCAGCACAGCCTTGGAAAATCCTGATTTCTCAGGTGCGTGGTCTACTGCGGTATTGCATACTGTATCTGTGATCAACCGTACAGATAAACCATCGGTTGCAACGCTGGGAAGTGGTTGGGGTGATCAAATTGTGATCAGGCAAACACCAGATAATCTGGAGGTGGAGCGGGTAGTCTTTACACCACGCGAATTTCAACCTTTGGTGAAATATCATTATACCCTTAATGGATCGAAAACAGAAAATCCAATCTACACCGGACGCACCGGTAAAGCTCCTGTCTCGACAACGTCATGGGAAGCAAACAGGTTGGTTATAACTACGATGTATCCATTTCAGGATCCTAAAAGTGGACAATGGCTGGAACAGAAAGTAACACAAACTTTATGGCTGCAGCCGCCTGCCAGCTCACCCTGGGAATCGACCATGGTGGTGGAGACTACCAGAGCAGGCGTTTTGGGAGGGCTGTCTTCTACCAATCGCACCGTATACACCAGGGGTTACCGTTGAAAATGCACGCTCGTCTGATTTTGACAAGTTGCAGGAGATTACTGGATCATCTGTGACATAAGTTACGTCTATCCCCGTGACAATTGGATACTTTTGCCATCGGTTAGAAGAAATAGCCATATTTCGGTATCGTTACTTGGGAAGGAAACACTAGTAAATGGAAATAATTGGGTACCTGGCCTCCATTGTTATGGGCCTGTCGTTGGGATTAATTGGTGGCGGAGGGTCAATCCTTACCGTTCCCATTTTTGTTTACCTGTTTGGTGTTGATCCGGTAACGTCCACTGCTTATTCCCTTTTTGTGGTGGGCTTGACCAGCCTCGTTGGGTCAGCAAGTCATTTCAAGGGAGGGAATATTCACATGAAGACGGCTGTCATATTTGGTATTCCTTCCATCCTGGCCGTTTATGCCGTGCGAAAATTTGTGGTGCCCGTAATTCCGGAAACCGTTTTCGTTTTGGGTTCTTTTGAATTGACGAAGCCATTGTTTGTCATGGTACTGTTTGCCATCCTGATGTTGCTCGCATCATGGTCGATGATCCGGAAATCAAAAAATGAATTAAAAACCGCCACTACAATCAAATACAACTATCCGCTGATTTTTGTCGAAGGCATTCTGGTGGGGGGCATTACGGGACTGGTAGGGGCGGGAGGTGGATTTTTGATTATTCCAGCCCTTGTGCTTTTGGCCGGGCTCCCCATGAAGCAGGCTGTGGGCACCTCTTTGTTAATTATTGCGTTTAAATCGCTAATCGGGTTTACCGGTGATATCGGCTCTTCGCTTGAAATTGACTATCAGTTCATGCTGACCTTTTCATCTTTCGCGATCGCTGGAATCCTTGCCGGGAGCTATTTGTCAAAATTTGTATCTGACAAGAAGTTAAAGCCTGCGTTTGGTTGGTTTGTGTTGGGCATGGGGTTGTTTATTTTGGGAAAAGAATTGCTGATTCAATGAGTTTTACTTTTTAACGAATACCTATGATAGAGACATTAAAGCAGCCATGGCCATGGTACGTGGCTGGGGCATTTGCCGGGCTTATCGTACCTGCGTTGTTGTTGCTCGGGAATAAACATTTCGGGATATCGTCATCGCTTCGGCACATTTGTGCAGCTTGCATGCCGGCAAAAATTCCGTTCTTTCAGTACGACTGGAAGAAGGAAACCTGGAATTTGTTTTTCGTGGTTGGGATCTTGCTTGGTGGCGCCATTGGCGCTTTTGTGCTGAACAATGGTGAGCCCGTACAAATTGCCGCGCAAACGGTGACCGAGCTCAAGACATTGAATGTGGAATTGGGCAATGAATTGATGCCGGCTTCTCTGTTTAGTATCGAAAATTTGTTCACGATAAAAGGGCTGGTCTTTTTTGTGATAGGAGGATTTATGGTTGGATTTGGCACACGGTATGCCGGAGGCTGTACGTCAGGCCACACGATCATGGGGCTTGCCACTTTGCAGTGGCCGTCTCTGGTTGCTTCCTGCTGCTTTATGCTTGGAGGTTTTATCACGACCCATCTTATATTTCCCTGGCTGTTTAAACTCTTATAATTATTGTATGCGACTCGTTGAAAATAACGTAGAAGAATTCAAAGCGATTGTCCATCCGGAAGAATGCGAAGCGCCCAATGATCAGTTGGCAGGTGAATCATTGATAGGTTCAAATATTAAGTACCTGTTGGTTGGTGTTATGTTTGGGATTGTATTCGTGAAGGCGGAAATTATTTCATGGTATCGCATTCAGGAAATGTTTCGCTTGCATGCCTTCCACATGTACGGTGTCATCGGAACGGCCGTTGTCGTGGGAGCCATCTCGGTTTGGCTAATAAAAAGATTCAACATAAAAACCTTGCAGGGGGAAAAGGTAATTTTCCACGAGAAGAAATTTCATTGGGGCAATGTCATTGGAGCAACGTTGTTTGGATTGGGATGGGCCATCACCGGAGCGTGTCCCGGCCCTTTGTTCGCTCAGATTGGCAGTGGATTTGTGGCGGTGGTGGTTACTTTATTGAGTGCCATTGCCGGTACCTGGATTTACGGTTTGCTGAGAGATCGGTTACCGCACTGATATTATGCGGCTGTCTTTTTTGGCTTTGCCAAAGATCACCAGCAATACACCTCCCACGATGACAATTGAACTTACGACTTGTACCAACAGAATTTTTTCACGCAAAATGACGGCCGCAAAAAAGGCGCTGAAAATTGGTAAGGTGTTGTAGATCGTTGCTGCTTTGGTTGAGCCAATGCCTACAATGGACTTATTCCATAAGTAATAAGAAATCACGGACGGGCCTACACCAATATATATAAACTGCAACACGGGTGAAACGCTAAAGGTCAGCGGCCTGGAACTCATCATTTGTTCACCAATAAAAAATGGTGCAAGCATGATCAGACCCAATATAAAGGTGGCCGAGACAAACGAAAGGTTGCCCATGGACGGATTCTTCTTTCTTACCAATACAGTATAAAAGGCAAAGATGCTTGCGGCCCCGGCCATCAAAAGATCGCCTTTATTGAATTCCAGGCTTAGAAGCGTCATGGGATTTCCTTTTGATAAAAGTGTAAGCAGACCAGCGATGAGGACAACAAACCCCACAAACTGCTTCAGCGTAATTGTTTCCCGGTAAATGATCCAATTCAACAACACCACATACAACGGGGCGGTGATCGCGAACAACGACAGGTTGAGCGCTGATGTGCTTTGCGCTGCCTGGTAGATCAATGTGTTAAAAATGGTGATGCCTGTGAACGACAATACGACCATCAGTCGCCATTGCTTTGCGATCAAATCAAAGTCCCGCTTCAGATAAGGCCATGCAAAAGGCAGGATCACAATCGTAGCGACAAGCCATCTGAAAAATGCTATCGCGATGGGAGAATAGGCAGCTTTAAGGTCCCTGGCGACAATAAAATTCCCTGACCACACGATGGTCGCCAGCAAAGCGAGTAAGTATCCTGAATGGGCAAGCCGACTTTTCATTTTGATGAAATAAAAGGCCAAAGATGGCTAATAATGCCCGAAAATGAGAACTGTTGCCAATGCTATCAAAACGCAGAATATTGACTTAAATTTCAACTGTAACCTTTTTGGTGCCACCCGGTAGATAGACTGAAAATTGACCCGACCCAAGGACTTGATGACTGACGAGCAGATCATGGAGGCCGTTAAAAACGGTGATCTTCAGCAGGCCTCTATATTATATGCGCGCTATCACCTGCGCATATTTAATTTTCTTGCCCGCATGACCATGGACAGGGAGCAGGGCGAAGACCTTACGCAAAATGTTTTTTTGAGATTGCTGAAATACAGGAAGTCATACAGGGAGGGGATGAGGTTTCAGGCATGGATTTATCAAATGGCGAGAAATGCATTCTCTGACCATTATCACGCCCACAAAAAAAAGATCCGCCAATTCGTGGATGTGGAGCAGATTGGAAATAAGGCGTCTTCTGCGCAGGAGGACATGGAGCAGGCGGAAAAGGAAGCATTGCTGTATAAGTCCATGGCGTTATTGAGCGAAGACCAGCGGGAATTGCTTTTACTAACACGCTATCAACACATGAAATATGAGGAGGTTGCCGTAATTATGGAGACATCGGTCGCCAATATTAAAGTGAAAGTACACCGGGCAATTGCGAAACTGAGAGAACATTATTTTCAACTGGAACAACTTTAAGAAGATGGAAAAGGAAAAATTGGAAAGTCTGCTGATCGATTACATCGATGGCGCCCTTGATCCTGCCGAAAGCCGTCAGGTGAAAGAAATGCTTTCTTCCAACAAAGAAGCCAGGCAGTTGTACGAGGAATTGAAGGAAGTGATGCATGGTATGGATAATACCCATCTCCTGGAATCAAAACCGGGGCACCGGAAAACTTTTGAACAAAACCTGAAGGAAGAGATGACTTCTTCGGGGTCAAAACAAGTATTCTTCACCCCAGTCATTTATAGGGCGGCCGCTGCCGTGGCCCTGGTGATGCTTGGTCTCGCGGGTGGCTATTGGATCAATAAGAACAACCAGCACGAACAAGAACTGGCAGCGTTGAGACAAGAAATGGCGGAGACAAAACAGTTGATGCTGGCCATGTTGACCAATGATCAATCGGCAAGTCAAAGGATGCAGGGGGTGAATGTTGCGCTTACCATTTCGAAAGCCGATGATGAGGTGGTCAATGCGCTGGAAAAGGCAATGACATCCGATCCCAATACCAACGTACGGCTGGCAGCTTTGGACGCCCTGGGCAAGTTTGTCAATGAGCCCCAAGTGAGAAAAATATTAGTGAACTCACTGACCACCCAAAATGATCCAGTGGTACAGATAGCGCTGATTCAAATGCTTGTCAGGATGAAGGAAAAAACTGTGGTCAATGAACTGGAAAAAATAATAGAAGACGAAAAGAACATTCAGGCAGTTAAAGATGAAGCGCACAGTGGAATAATAAAACTTTCGTAAGTAACCTTTTGAGCTGTGGCTGGTAGATAAAATAAAAAAAATGAAAATGAAAAAATTATTGATGATGGCGGGGATAGGGTTGATGCCGTGGATGACGATGGCACAGGAATTCAAGGTGGCGAAGAATACAGGCCGCCTGGAAGTTCATTTGGGCAAAGTGTTGATTGAAGGGTATAATGGAAATGAAATTATTTTTTCTTCGGATGACCATAGGGATTCGAAAGACAAACGGGCGGAGGGACTGAAAGCCATCAATGGCCTTGGCCTTGACGACAACACGGGGTTGGGCATCAATGTAAAGGAGAGTGGTGCTGCCGTGGTGGTACAACAATTGAAGAGGACCAACTCTCCGAACATAAAAATTCAAGTGCCAAAAGGAGTCATTGTCTCTTTTGAGCATGACTCTCAGTATGGAGGTACGGTGGTTCTGAAGAACATGGAGAATGAAATCGAGGTGGCGGCACAATATAATAGTGTGGAAATGGAAAATGTGACTGGTCCAATGACGGTGAAGTCGATTTACGGCCACGTAGAGGCCAACTTCAACACAACGATAAAAAGCCCGATATCGATCGTATCTGTGTACGGATATGTCGACATCACCATCCCGACTGCTACAAAGGCAGCGCTGCGAATGGATACATCGTACGGAGAGATTTTGGTGGCGCCTGATTTGAAAATTGAAGTGGAGCGAAGCGGAAGCATGGTCAAGTATAATGGACGTGTGGAGGGCAAGTTGAATGGAGGCGGACCATTGAACATCGACCTGAGCAGTAACTATGGTAAAATTTATTTGAGGAATAAGTAGCCGATGTTAGGCAAATAGAAATCTCTTGGTGTCTTAGTGGCGTTAATAGAAAGAGAAATTTTGGCCACGAAGGTACCAAGACACCAAGTGTCCACTAACGCGATGATCCAAGAATTTTAATTGAGCGTGTAACATAAGTAAGTATAACGAACGAGATTTTTTGAAATTAAAAGACACAACGATGAAGACGATACTTTTAATGACAGTGGGGGCGATGATGTCTGCCACTCTATTGGGCCAGGAATTTAAACTTGCAAAAAGTACGGGCACCCTGGAGATTACCGAAGTCAACGAGGTGAGAATAGAAGGTTACGCAGGGAAAGAGGTGATTTTCAGTTCCAGGGATTTCAGCAGGGATAAAGACGATCGTGCAAAGGGGCTTCGGGCCATAAGCAGTTTAGGATTGGAGGATAATACCGCCCTTGGATTGTCAGTGATTGAGAATGGTGGGGTGATAACCGTAAGACAGCTAAAAAAGATGGATGGCCCTGATATTTTGATTAAAGTGCCACAAGGCATGGCCATCAAGTATTCGCACACATCGCCACATGGCAGCGATGTATATGTCAAAAATGTGGAAGGCGAGATCGATATATCAACTGTTCACAACGATGTGCATGTTGAAAATTCCACAGGAGTGGTTAAGGTAAGGACTGTGCATGGAGGTATCGATGCTTCGTTTAATGATCCCATAAAAAATGCAATAAGCCTCTCGTCCACTCACGGGCACGTAGACGTGGCGCTTCCAGGGACTGTTAAAGCCAATTTGAAATTGAATACATCGTGGGGCGAAATACTTGTTGACCCGGCATTCAAACTGGAAATGGATCGCACAGGTGACATGGTAAAATACAGCGACAAGATGACGGCAAAGGTGAATGGCGGTGGAATTGAAATCTCGTTGGCCTCTACGCATGATAACGTCTATTTGAGAAAAAAATAATATGGTCAATCATTAAGATTAACGATCATGAAAAGAAATTTAATACTAGGTCTTTGGATGATTTCTCTTGGTGCACTTGCCCAAACAACCATTAATAAATCCATCGCGGTCAATAATGGGCAGAACATATCAATGACTTTCGACTATCCTGAGCTGATCAAAGTAAGCACATGGGAAAAAAATGAAGTGTCCATTCAGGGAACGGTGACTATTAACAATGGAGAAAATGATGACGCCTTTGAGCTGACGACATCAACATCGGGAGGTGCGATTACCATTGAGAATAAAATAAGGAACATGAAAAATCTCCCTCAGATGGTTACTGTTATAGACGGGGGTCAAAAGATCATATTCAAGTCACGACAAGAGTACAAGGCCTACAAGGAGGAGAAAGGACCGTTTGAAATGGTATCATGGGGCGTGGATATGGAGATTATACTGGAGATTAAGGTTCCAAAAAATGTTAAAACCTCTATTGTGTCCACTTACGGGATGGTGGAAGTAAAAAACTTTATGGGCCCATTACAGGTGGAGGCGCAGTATGGGGGAGTTGATGTTGCGCTGAATGAGAAGACGGTGGGTGAGTTGGTTGCGGAGACCAACTACGGACAGATCTACTCCAACCTGGACATTAAATTTGAAGCGGATGGATTTCGTGAAAAGGATTTTTACACGTTCGTCAGCGCAAAGCCGGGTTCAGGACCCCGCTACGACCTTGAATCGAAGTATGGCAACGTTTATCTGAGAAAGATCAATTAATTAACTATTGGAGTCGTCTGACCACTGGCCTTTGCACAGCCCATGGCGCAGTGGTCTGACGACTCTCTGAGTCACTCCCCTTTCACATGGCGCTATTTTTGTGCATCTTGCGCGCGAAAATTTTTTTAACTACGGTAACGGAGCGCGATGGCATTATTAGAGAAGCAGTTGTATATCAAAAAGTCAACTTTGCCGGCAGCTGGCAAAGGTTTGTTCACCAGGAAATTTATTCCCAAAGGAACAAGAATCGTTGAATATAAGGGAGAAATACTCACGTGGAAAGAGGTTCAAAAGCTTGCCGATGATCGCAATGGCTATGTTTTTTATGTAAACAGCAAACATTGTATCGATGCATGGAACTACAAGAAAGCCCTAGGCAGGTTTGCCAACGATGCGAAGGGAATAGGAAGAATACCCGGCCTGAAAACCAATTCGGAGTACGTGGTGGATAACAAGAGATGTTACATCGAGGCCATTAAAGACATTCCCGCTGGTGGAGAAATTTTTGTGGAGTATGGATCTGATTACTGGAAGGTCGTTCGTGAGAATCTGAAAATTGATCGTGAATGGGCGAAAAAGAGTGGAAAGAAAGCCAAGTTGCCACACCACAAGGCAACTAAGCGTCTTTAGCTTTAATTTTTTGCGGACTCCCCTTTAGCGCGCTCCAGCGTGGTGAGCATTTCTTCCTTTACTTTTTTAATTTTTTCCATTTGGGTCTCCAGGTAGGCCCTGGAATCTTCTTCATCAGCCGAGTCGGGGAGTGGGTTAAACTGGTGCATCCAGTCCATCATCGCATTGCTTGCTTCATCCAGTTCCAGGATCATTTTTTCCAATGCCACTTTCCTTTCCTTGACCATATCGGGGGAGTTGGCAATTTTTTCCTGCAGTTGTGACTTGATTTTATAAAGGTCCTCCATTTTGGGCATTACCTCATCATGAATATCCATCACCTGATCGTACAGGGCCTGATTTGGATTTCCTTCCACTCCGTCATCGTTGCCATTGTCGCTTCCCTGACTGGCAGGTTGGCCGCAGCCCGCCACCATTAATGTGGAGATCAAAAAAAGTTGGTATATCGTTTTCATAAGATTCAATTTGGAGCAACAAAGGTAAACTTTTTGGCCGTTTCGTGGACTCAAAGCCCTTCCAAACGCCAGTTAGCCTAAGAATTTTTTTTGAAAAATCTGTAGAGAAGTGCGGTAGAACGTGAATAATTTGTTTTCTTAGCTGCTCGAAGTAGAAACAATGATGAGCAAGCGATTTTATTTTTACTATTTTTTCTTTCAAACCCGGACGGGACTTGAACGAGAATCGCTTTGTTGTTAAATAAATAAACAAGAAACTCTCAGAAAGTCCCGGAAGCCCGGGACTTTCTGTTTTTAGGGACTTTATGAAAAACGGAAAGAAAAAAGTGAAGGTCGCGATACAGGGAATAGCCACCAGCTTTCACGAAGTAGCTGCCTTGCAATATTTCGGAACGGCCGTGCAGTCGGTCGAGTGCCTTTCGTTTCATGAATTGTGTGAAACGCTGAAGGAAGGAAACTCCGATTATGCCGTCATGGCCATTGAGAATTCCATTGCCGGGAGTATTCTACCCAACTATTTCCTCTTACAGCAGTATCATTTTTCCATCTTGGGTGAAGTGTACCTGCCCATTCACATGCATTTGCTGGCGTTGCCTGGTGTGAATTTGAAAGCCATCAAGACAATTGAGTCGCATCCGATGGCGATCCGGCAGTGTGCGGATTATTTGCACCGTTTGCCGCATGTTGAGATTAAAGAAAGTGATGACACGGCATTGTCCGCAAGGCGCATAAAAGAAAAAGGATTGAAAGCCACAGCGGCCATTGCCAATGAACAAGCAGCAAAAAAATTCGGACTGTCCATCCTCGAGAGAAGAATTGAAACGCATAAAAAAAACTATACCCGTTTTTTGATTTTGTCCAGGAAGAATGGTGTGCAAACGGGAGGTAACAAAGCTTCACTGTCGTTCGAAGTGGCCAACGAGGTGGGGAGCCTGGCGGATGCCCTGATGACCTTTAAGAATGAGGGAATCAACCTTTCGAAAATTCAATCGGTGCCCATCATTGGCAAACCTGCGGAATACACCATTCATATTGATGTGGAATGGAGGGCGAGGAAAAAGTACGAAGGGGCAATTAGCCAATTGCTAAGGCAGGTAAGAAATCTGAATATAATGGGTGAGTATAAAAAAGCGGCTGTAAAATTTTAAGACGATGATCAAACTGGCAAAACGAATAGAAGGAGTAGAGGAATATTATTTCTCTAAAAAATTGCAGGAAGTGCGAAACCTGGATCACAAGGATTTTCCAGTGATCAATTTGGGAATTGGTAGCCCGGACCTTCCGCCATCAGTCGATACGATTGAGGCATTAAAAACAACATCAGATTTGGCATCAAGTCATGGGTATCAGAATTATAAGGGGATTCCCGTACTTCGCGAGGGCATCGCGAAATTCTACAAACGCCAGTACGGGGTCACGCTTGATTCGGAAAAAATGATTTTGCCACTCATGGGGTCCAAAGAGGGGATCATGCATATCTCGATGGCATTTGTCAACGAAGGAGATGAAGTGCTCATCCCAAATCCAGGATACCCAACCTACGCATCGGTGTCCAAACTGGTGGGAGCGAAGGTGAGCACTTACAACCTTAACGAGGGCAATGACTGGCAAATAGATTTTGAAGCGTTGGAGGCGAGAGATCTTGGGAGGGTAAAGATCATGTGGATCAATTCTCCCCATATGCCTACTGGAAGTGTGTTGTCGAAGGCGGCAATGCAAAGGCTGGTTGCCCTGGCGAAAGCCAATAATTTTTTATTGGTGAATGACAATCCATACAGCCTTATACTTAATGACGATCCTCAGAGCATTCTTTCTATCAAAGGCGCTGCGGACGTGGCATTGGAATTGAATTCGTTGAGCAAGTCCCACAACATGCCGGGATGGCGTGTGGGTTGGGTGGCAGGTCATCCGGAATTGATAGATGCCGTGCTGCGGGTGAAGAGCAATATGGACTCCGGGATGTTTTTGGGAATTCAAAAGGCAGCAGCGCATGCCTTAGGTCAGCCTGATAGCTGGTTCAAATCATTAAATGAGGGTTATCGTGCAAGAAAGGAAAAGGCGCTCGAAATCCTGGAACATCTTGGTTGCACCTACGCATCCAACCAGGTGGGACTGTTTGTATGGGGAAAAGTAAATGAAGGTGTGGAGTCCGTAGAGAAGTTGATTGACGAAATTCTTTATGGTTGCAAAGTGTTCATCACGCCCGGGTTCATCTTTGGGCAGGCTGGCGAAAGATTCATCAGAATATCATTGTGCGCCAATGAACAAACATTGGATGAGGCCGCAGCGAGGATAACGGAGTGGGTTAATGCAGAGAATGAAGTGATGGTTTTAAAAGACAAAAAATGAAAGTTGCTGTAATCGGGTTGGGGTTAATTGGAGGATCGATGGCCATCGATCTGAGACTTAAAGGAGTTGCCGAGACCCTTGTTGGCGTTGATGATAACGAAGCGCATGCCGCGGAGGCCATGAAATTGGGTTTGGTGGATGAAATTCTCTCTTTGGATGAGGCCGTCCAATCGACAGATCTAGTCATCCTGGCCATACCCGTAAGCGCCATCACCCGAACCATTGCTGGTATTCTTAATAAAATTCATCCAGGCGCTGTGCTTATGGATACAGGATCAACGAAGGCAGCCATTTGCAAAACCGTGATAACGCATACAAATCGCAGCCAGTTTGTAGCGGCCCATCCCATTGCAGGAACAGAAAACTCGGGACCTGGAGCTGCTTTCTCCGGATTGTTTCGCAATAAGACGATGATCGTTTGCGAGAAAGAACGCTGTTCAGACAAGGCTCTTGAGGTTGCCAATAAAGTATTCAATGCACTCGAAGTGAAAACCATTTTTATGGAACCGGTGGAACACGACAAGCATGTGGCCTACGTCTCTCACTTATCTCATGTCAGTTCGTTTTTGCTGGGGCAAACAGTGATGGATATCGAAAAAGATGAGAAGAATATTTTTGATCTGGCTGGGAGTGGATTTGCGTCAACGGTGCGGTTGGCCAAAAGTTCACCGGATATGTGGGCTCCCATCTTCGAACAAAACGTGGAGTACCTGAGCCAGGCACTGTTGGAGTACATCATGCATTTGCAAAAATTTCACTACTACCTTATGAAAAAAGACTCTAAGGAGATTCATCGCATCATGACTGAGGCAAATGATATCAGGAGGGTATTGAGTGGCATTGAACTAAAAGACGAAAAGAGCAGAACAATAGAAACATTGGTTGAAGATTAAACGGATAGAAAAATGAAAAAGGAATTGCAATTGGAAGAAATGAATAGCTGGATCAACGCTGAGCGGCCGCTTATTATAAGTGGCCCGTGCAGTGCTGAAAGCGAAAACCAAATGGTAAGCACAGCTAAGCTGCTTGCTGCTACAGGAAAGGTAAATGTACTACGCGCTGGTATCTGGAAACCACGCACAAGACCTGGGCAGTATGAAGGAGCGGGCAGCGAAGGGCTTAAGTGGTTGATGAAAGCAAAAGCTGAGACAGGTCTCCCCGTGGCGACTGAAGTTGCCAATGCGAGCCATGTCGAAGAATGTTTAAAGGTTGGCGTTGATATTTTATGGGTAGGAGCACGTACCACGGTAAATCCATTTTCGGTGCAGGATGTTGCCGATGCACTGAAAGGTGTCGACATACCTGTATTGGTGAAAAATCCCGTCAATCCGGACCTTGAATTGTGGATCGGAGCGCTTGAACGACTCAACAGGGCCGGGATAAAAAAATTGGCGGCCATACATCGGGGATTTTCTTCCTTTGAAAAAGGCCCGTTTCGGAATGCACCTATGTGGGATATAGCGATCGAACTAAAGACTACGTTTCCCGAATTAGCAATCATTTGCGATCCAAGCCACATTGCAGGGCAACGCGAATTGATTCCGTTCATTGCCCAAAAAGCGATTGACCTGGACATGGCGGGGTTGATGATTGAAAGTCACATTGAGCCATCCGTGGCACTGAGCGATGCCAAGCAGCAAGTAACTCCTTCTGCACTCGGTAAAATTTTGGATGGACTTGTGGTACGAACCCAAACTACCAACAATAAGGAGTTTAAAAATACCCTGACCATCCTGAGGGAACAAATTGACGGACTGGACGATCAAATCATGCAAACCATGGCGGCACGCATGAGAATTTCTGAACAGATTGGAAACTATAAACGCGACAGCAAAGTGACCATCTTGCAAGTGAACCGTTGGGAAGAAATTATCCAAACCAGGGTGGCACAGGGCAACGCCATGGGGCTCGGAGAAGACTTTGTTAATAACCTACTCAAGTTGGTGCATCACGAGTCGATACAGATTCAGCAACGTGTGATGAACAAAGCTGCCCAAAGCTTGAGTCAAAAAGTGTAAAATCCATTTTGATTAACTCTGATTGGTTTTAGGCTTCGGGTCGATTCAAAATCAAGATAAATTGATTGAAGATTTTTCCACAACTCAATCGTAGCGGGAGACGCGTGATAAACCGCGCCTAGCTCCTGAATGGCACTTGTATTGGGTAACCGGGCTGGAAAAATATGTACCGGTATTTTCAACTGACCCGACTGATACGCCTCGACAGCGACCACGTAAAGTTCTCTGATCTTGTCATCCGTAATGGGAATACAGCCGATCGTCACACAGTTGCCGTGTATATAAATTGATCCACCCGGTCGCATTGGGTCACCCAGGATTTTGTCCGATTGATTGGGATAGTTGATTCCCAGTGACAAATGAAAATTGCTTTGGGGATTGAAGTGGTTGATGTAATAAATTCCTTCAGGTATCTGCCCGTCACCTTCCCTTCGTTTTGGACCCAGTGTTCCTGACGAGGTACAAAAAGAATAGCTGGTGAGTTGCCTATATTCCCCAACACCGCGAGGACGTACCCAAACCTCGAGGGTCTGCTCTTTTTTGAATGCCCTGAGAAATATTTCGAAATTCGAATTTGAAATATCCTTTGAATCGAAATAGGATTTCACTATTGTTTCTTTTTCCCTGTAGGCATTGCGAACGCGACTGAATTCCAGTTGATTTTCCTTAAAGCTGGACTGCCACCACAGAAGGGGCAATAGGAGGATGAGATTCATGGAGGAGATGGTTGAAGTTCACCTCTATTGTAATCTAAAACCGGACATAAAGACACAGAGGCAAGAAATGATTTATTCCGGTCGGCCTAATTTTGATTGTTTCCTGATGTTTTTGAATTAATTTCCGTTCTTGAAAAAATTAGTGTTAATCCTACTGTCGGTGTTCTGGAACGCTGATACCATTGGTCAAACCGATAGTGTCGGATTGCGCAGGCGGATTGATTACTATGAAAACCGCCACTATGCTGATTTTCCAAAAACACTTGCTGAGGTTAAGCAAGTTTACAAGGAAGCATCGGTATCTCGCTGTTCAGGTTGCCTGGGCAGGGCGAGTATGGTGTTGGGGAAATATTATTGGGCCAATGGGCAATATCTAAAAGGGCTTGAATTCTTTCGGGAAGCCATTGCCTTATCGCAACGCATCAAGGACTTTGATACATGGGCCAAGGCCACTGATCTTATCGCGAACACGTATTATTACCAGGCCTATTATGATTCAGCCGAATATTACTTTCAAAAGGCGATTCAGATTGCGGAGCAGGTGAATGACCTGGAGGGCATGATAAACATTCTCCACAACACATCCTTGATGTATCATCGAAAAGGAGATTACAAACGCACGATCGAGTACATATTTAAGGGGGAAAAAGTAAAAGACAAACTGCCACAGGGCGAACACTATATTGAGGCCATGGGCGCCATGGGTTCGCTTATGATTGATAGCCTGTATTACAAAGAAGAAATCGCTGATGAACTTAAAAACCTGAAACACTTTATAGCCACCAACGATCTGTCGAAGCAATACAACACTTATCATAATCTTGGTAAGGCACACCGTCAACTGGAAGAGCACAAAACGGCAGCCAGGTATTTTTTGAAAGCCTGCAGCGTTATGCAAAAGCAAAATATGCTCCCAGAATGGGATTTGGCCGCTACGGATTATCGCTCGGCCAATATGAAAGATTCGTGTTTCTTTTACCATTACCTCGCCAAGCGGGATATTGACCGCATGACCCGGCCAAACGCGGCTTATACCCTTGAGCTGTTGGGTGACGCACATCTGGATTTCAAACAGTACGACTCTGCGCTATACTATTATGATTCCGCCCTGGCCATGAGTTATAAAATGAATAACAGGATAACCTTTACGGGCATCCATAGGAGCCTGGTGAGGACCCATACCATGCTGCATGATTTTGATAAAGCAGAATATCACTTGTTAACCGGCCTAAAACTTGCAAGGGAAATTTCACTTATCCATGAGAAAAATCTGATCAATGAGGGCAAATTTTTGTACGAATCCAAAGGTGATTTTAAGACGGCCCTCTTCTATTCTGAAAAATTTAAAACTTACCTGGACAGCATCAACAGGCAGGAGACAGCGATTAACCTCACGCGGATGCAGGCTGAATTCAAGACAGATAAACGTGAAGCTGAGTTGAAAGAAATGACGCAGCTCAACCTATTGAATGAGGAAAAAGTTAAGACCAGGACCTTGCAAACCGGCTTGGCGCTTTTGTCAATGGTTCTCATTGGTTCCTTTGGCGCGCTCTATTACTCCCGGTTCAAACAGAAAAAAAGAACTTCAGAACAATTACAAAGGCAAAATCGCATCATTGAACATCAATATGAGGTCGTTCAACAACAAAATGAGGAGAAAGAGGTAATGCTTCATGAAATCCACCATCGGGTAAAGAATAACCTGCAGATCATCAGCAGCCTCCTCAACCTTAAGTCCAGGACCGCAACCCCGGAAACAAAAGAGATTCTAGGGGGGCTAAACAACAGGATTCATTCCCTGGGGCTAATTCATGAAATGTTGTACAAATCTGATCGGCTGGGATCTGTGGATTTGAAGACCTACCTGACCGAGCAGAGCAAATTGACCATGTCGACACTTGAAGTGAAGCCGGGCGAGATTGAACTTGTTGCCGATATCGACAAGGTGGAAGCAAATATAGATGCTGCGCTCGCGTTTGGTTTGATAAGTAATGAATTGATCACCAATGCCATTAAGTATGCTTTTTCAAGCACACAGGATGTCAGGACCATTTGGGTGAGCTTGCGCAGAACATCGGATCATTTGAACTTCACCATCGCAGACAATGGCTTATTGGCTGAGGGGGTTGAAATTAACAAATCATTCGGTCTTAGGTTTGTGGAGCAACTGGTGAAGTCTAAATTGGATGGAGAATTGAGTTTAAGAAGGGAGGATGGATTACGAATTGAAATGATCTGCAAAGTTGCGATTTAAAAATATGGATACCATCAGAATAGTAATTGTTGAGGATGAGTTTATTGTGTCGGAAGACATAAAATCCCTTTTGACAGCCCATGGGTATGAAGTTGTAGCTGTATTTGAGAAGGCAGAAGAGGCTGAAATGTTTATTCTAACTGATCCTCCGGACTTGCTGTTGGTTGATATTAGGTTGGCCGGCCGAATGAATGGGATTCAGCTTGTTGAAAAAATTAAGGAATCATTTTCATTGCCGGTGATTTACATCACCGCCAACTCTGAATCGGAAACCTATATTAGGGCAAGGGCAACAGGCCCTAATGCTTTCCTGGTAAAACCATTTACGGCACCCAATCTATTGGCCTCGATTGACCTTGCCCTTTTTAATTTTTCCAACGAGGTCACGCCAGAAAAAATTGAAAAACCAACGGAGGTAAAAGAGGAGTTTGGAGCCCTCATTCATACCTGCCTTTTTATACGATCTAACGGTAGATTCAAAAAAGTATGCGCTGAAAGTATTTTGTTTGTTGAGGCTGCGGGAAGTTATGTTCACATTCAAACCATTGATGATCGATTTACACTCACCCAGAATTTAGGGCATTTTTTGAAGAAAAATCCAATTCAGAACATTATAAGAATACACCGGTCTTACCTTGTCAATGTCAGTCGTGTTGAATCCTTCGATGACTCATTTGTTTTTATCAAAGACCACAAATTACCGCTCAGCGATAGCTACAAGAACGACTTTATGACCCGCGTTCACTGTCTATAGCTAGCCCGTTTAGCTGTCGCATGTCTTATGCTACCGACAAAAGAAAAGCTGCAACTCACAAAAATGTTTGTGGCGTTCATGAATTCATGCTTTGATTAAGTAGGCATCTCGGGCAAATTGAGATGTAGCCGTTA
Source organism: uncultured Ohtaekwangia sp. (assembly GCA_964655635.1). Classification (GTDB taxonomy): domain Bacteria; phylum Bacteroidota; class Bacteroidia; order Cytophagales; family Cyclobacteriaceae; genus ELB16-189. Next base: position 67,821 of record CAZZNH010000006.1, on the reverse strand, counting down.
CTGTTGTTATTGGCGCTAGCCTTAGGGAAAACGTGTCTAAATAATTTGACCATGGATTCTGTGTATGTAAAATGCAACGATCAACATATCAGGGTTCCGACAGATGAAATCCTTTTTTTAGAGGCGGCAGGAAGTTATTTGAAACTTGTAACCCCAAAAGGAGAGTACTTTCTAGCACAGAATTTAAGCCAGTTTATGAGAAAAAATTCCATCCCGGCTTTATTGCGTGTTCATAGGTCTTACGTAGTCAATATCGGGTGTGTGGAGTCATTTGATAGCCAGTTTGTTTACGTAGGCATGAACCAAATTCCATTGAGCCACAGCCATCGCACCGAATTCATGTCACGAATACGATGTTTGTGACATTCAGGTAAAATCAGACTCAATAACTCCCAATTCAAGATTGCAATGTTTATACGTTGCTCTTTTTTGAAGGCAAGTTTACAGGCAGTAGGATTGTTAGCCCCTTCCTTTGACGAGAGCGGAGGATATTTCTGCTTAAGTCTCATATGGAGTTATGCTATTCGTCTGAAACACACACGGCTCTAATTCAGCGTTCCTAAAAAATAGATTCTGTTTCGTAAAGAAAAAGAGGCCGTTCGCAAAGGCCGCCTTTTGAGCCAGTTACTATTGCTCCAAATTAGAAGCATTAACCAACCAAACGACATCGAGTCATGAAAAAAAATATTGCGTATTGCATGGCGATTTTGGCCATGGTGTTTTCCTCGTGTTCTGAGGATGACAATCAGGGCCCTCAAGGCCAAAATACAGGAACACTGCAGGCAAATGCCGGGGCAGACCAAACGGTGGCGCCAATGGCAAAGGTGACGCTTGATGGAAGTGGGTCCACTGGCCCCGCCAATGGTTTAAGCTACACCTGGACAAATACCGGGGGGCCGGAGACAGTTAACCTAACGAGCATCTCAGACAATGGTTCGAAGGTTGAATTTGAACTTAAGGTGAATGGAGTTTATAATTTTCGACTTCGCCTTGTCAGCGGCAATGAGTTTTCGGAAGATGATGTAACGGTAACTGTTGCCGGCTCCCTCACGCTCGGAGGCACCTTGTCGGCAAACACTACGCTATTGGATATTAATCCTGATCCTTCGCAACCCGACTATACCATGGCTTCTGACCTGATCATTCCTGATGGAGTCACATTGAGTTTTCCGGGTACCTCAGTGACCATTGAAGCTGCCAACGGCAGTGGCATCACGGTTGCCACCGGGGGAAGATTGAGCATTACCCAGGGATCAAACCATAAAATTACATCTGCCACCGGATGGAAAGGTATTTTGGTTGATGGCGGTACGGTAGACATTGATGCAGTAGTGACCATCGAAAAGGCGGGAGCATCGGCCTTTGCAGGAAAAACCGAGGCTGCTGCATTAATTTTTGCTGGAACACTGCCGAAAATAACCAACATCAAAAGCGCAATATTTGTTGGGACCGTTTCGGCTAACGATATCCTTGTTCAAAGTGAGGTAGGCGCAAGCAATTTGGTGGTTACAGGAAATTCTTTCTCCACCACAAAGCCAATTAAAGCGCCAATTTCTTTCTCCAGTAAAATCGGTGGCAATAACCAATTTGGGACCTACGATTATATACACCTGGTGCCAAGCGGTGGGGGAACGATAGATGCGCTGACTACCGGACAATTTTCCTTTACCAATAATTACACCTACTATATCGATGGCGATTTTTTGGCGGGTTCAGATGTGTCAATAGTAACGGCAACCATTTTGATGAAAGAAGGAGCCGGAATCCTTGCTCAAAAAAGTTTGACTACTAACAACGCTATCATTAAAGGTGTCGATGCGAAAAACTGGAAGGGTATCGCATTTGCAGCTAATTCTTATCAAATAATATTAGCGAATACCACGATTGAGAACGCAGGCAGTGATGTGTTCAGCACCGGATTCTTTACTTCTTCCGTTAAGGCTGCGGTTTATTTTAGCCAGGGGTCGGGTTCGCTTTCCGGTGTCACGATCATCAATAGCGGTGGATACGGTGTCTACAATGACCATGCGAGTCAAAGTTTGCCATTGTTGAATTGTACATTCAGCGGCACCACACTTGCAGCCGTAAGCGCAAGGGTAGATTTAATTCACTCAACAATTTCTACCACGCCCAGCACTTACACGATGGCTGCGGGAATTCCCGCTGTCGAAGTCCGCGTGCCTAATTCCACCGTGTCACCGGCATCTACATGGCAGGCTTTGGGAGGATCGAACTATTATCTTTTTTCTGGTAATGCCTATTTGTCAAGTGGATCGTGGGCCCTGGCGCCAGGGGTCAACGTTAAATTCAAGGCTGGCAAATCCCTGAATTTGACTTCGGGTTTATTTGTTGCGATTGGCACTGCAGTTGCTCCAATCACATTCGACAGCGAGGCAGGCACCCAGGGTACCTGGGCGGGCATTCACGTACAGACACAAACGAGGCTCGAATACTGCCAAATTAAAAACGGAGGAGAGGTATTAATTTTGAAAAACGGTGTTACGCCAGCCACGCAAAAAGCAAATGTGGTGTTTGATTACACAGCAGGAGTGACAACCAATACCTTTAAGAATAATACAATCTCGGGTAGCGGTGGCTATGGTATAATAGTGGAGGCAGGAAAACAAAAACCCGATGCCAGCAATGTTGCCAACAACAACACATTTACAGGAAACCTCAGCGGTGCAAGCCTGGGTGATCTGTAGTACCATCATATGGGCCAAAAAAAGGGGAGCCATCGGCTCCCCTTTTTTTTTATTACTCTTTGATCCCACTTCAATCTGATTTGGAAGTCTTCTCCATAAAAATAGTCTGTGTAGGATAAGCAAACTCAATTTTTCTTTTTGCAAATGCCTCGAAGATATGGAGGTTGATGGTTTGCTGAATATCCATGTATTTCACGTAGTCGGGCTCATTCACAAAATAAACCGTTTCAAAATTCAGGCTAAAGTCCCCATAGGTTGCAAAATGGCACCGATCCATTTGCGCATCTTTCTGATCTGTAATGATTTGCGAGATGATTTTTGGTATCTCCTTGAGTTGTTCTGGGGTAGTTTGGTAGGTGACGCCCAGCGTAAAGAGAATCCTTCGCTTCTCCATGCGCTTGAAGTTGTGGACCCTGGAATTGGTTAGGTCACTGTTGGAAATGATGATCTGTTCTCCGGTTATACTTTTTATCCGGGTGGTTTTGATGCCAACATATTCAACGTTCCCTCGTTTGTCGTCCACCACAATAAAATCTCCGATTTCAAAGGGACGATCAAAAAAGATGACAAAATAATTAAACAAGTCACCGAGAATGGTCTGGGCAGCAAGGGCAACTGCCAAACCTCCGATTCCAAGACCTGTGATGATCGCGGTGACATCATAACCGAGGTTGTCAAAAAGAAATACACCACCGAGCGACCAGACCAAAATACTGATCACAATCATGATGCCTTTAAGCTGTTTTACTTTTTCTTCACCCCCTTCTTGTTTTTTTGCGTACGACTCCAGTAAAATTCTCAATGACGAGGTCGTGAGCCGGATGGCGTAAAAAGTAAACGCGACAACAAAAGCATTGCGTAATATTTTTGAAGTCTCATCGCTCAGGCTGAGGTATTTGATGGCGACATACATCACGCCAACGTTGAGCATCGGAAGCACGAAACGTTCTACAGCGCTCACTACGTAATCATCAAAATTGGTTTCGGTGGTGGTGGCCCACTTCTTAAGCCTGGCCAGGATTCCTTTCCTGAACAACCTGATGATGAGCATTCCGCCCAAAATCATCCCAACCGTGGTCAAGTAATTTTGAACGGTATTGTCATAATAAACCCGATCTAGCAACTCCATATCTCTGTACTAAAATTTGTTTGTTTTCAACGGGCGCAAAGTTATGGCCACTGACCGGGTATGCCAAGGAAATAGGGTTGTAATAAATTGTTTTTAGGGTTGTTGTTTAAAAAAAATAATATTAGACGTCACGCCCCAGCTATCGAATTATTCTCGATATTCAAAGTCTGCTAATCCTAATCCCATGACGTCTGTAAAAAAAATTAGCTACGGAATTTTTGGCGTAGCGTTGGTTGCTTTTTTGGTTTTCTACTTTACCATAGGCAGATCGCAAAAAGGTGTTTCAGGAATTGTCAATCCTGCATTTGGTGAGTTTGTATCATCGTACACAGCGGGTGTGATCGGTTCCGGATCGCCAATAAGAGTTATTTTAACAGAAGATGCGATCGATCAGTCATTGATAGGCGAGGAGTTATCTACAAAACTTTTTTCGCTAAGTCCCGCAGCCAGCGGAAAAGTAGTTTGGTTGGACAGAAGGACGGTTGAGTTTCGGCCTGACGAGAGGCTGACATCGGGTCAGGTGTATGAACTTGAATTTTACCTGTCAAAAATCCTGACCGTCCCAAAAGCGCTTTCCACTTTGAGGTATACCTTTCGTGTAATCCCACAAAATTTTGGAGTGGTCATTGACAACACAAGGCCCTACGAAAAAACAGACCTGACAAGGCAAAAAATTGAGGGGACGCTTTCAACGGCAGATTACGCGAATGAGCAAGCGGTGGAGAAGATGATTACTGCTCAACAGGAGGAAAAAGTTCTTTCTGTTCGATGGACTCACTCCGGGGAGGGAAGGCATCATGCTTTTGTCATTGAAGAGGTGATCCGGAAGGAAGAGGCATCCAGGGTACAATTGGCATTTGATGGCAAGGTGCTTGGGATCAGCCAGGTTGGAAATGAAGAAGTTATTATTCCTGCGCTTGGGGATTTCGCTATCACCAACGTCCGTGTAGAACAGGGGGCATCTCAGGCCGTTGTTGTCCAATTTTCAGACCCACTCAAAGAAAAACAAAACCTCATTGGCCTGATTCACATTGAGGGTCTTTCAAACCTTGATTTTGAAATTAAAGACAATGAAGTACGGGTTTATCCACCAGTGAGGCAGACTGGAAGTAAAACGCTTTACGTAGAGGCCGGTGTTCGAAATATTTTAGACTACCGCATGAACGAACGTAATAGTTTTGAAATTCAACTTGAGCAAATCAAGCCGGCAGTGAGGTTTGCAAGCAAGGGGTCTATTCTTCCAGGCACAGACGGATTGATCATGCCTTTTGAAGCGGTCAATCTCAAAGCGGTTGACGTTACCATCCTAAAAATTTATGAGAACAACGTGCTTCAGTTTCTGCAGGTGAACAATTTGAATGGGAATGCTGAATTGAGGAGGGTTGGTAAGCATATATTAAAAAAAACGGTATCGCTGGAAAACGCAAGCGTCACAGACCTGGGGAAATGGAATCGATTTACACTTGATTTGTCAACGATGATGGCAACCGAGCCCGGAGCTATCTATCAGGTGAGGTTGAATTTCAGAAAATCACACCTGGCTTACGTTTGTGAAGGATCATCGGCAGATACTTCCATAGCTATTGAACCGGGCGGATTCGAGGAAGAAAATTGGAGCGGAGAGGGAGAGGATGAGGGAAGTTATTGGGATTCCTATGAAGAATATTATTACGGTGACGACTATGACTGGCGAGAACGTGATAATCCCTGCCACTCCTCTTATTACACCAGCGATCGCACGGTCAGGCAAAACGTCATTGCGTCTGATCTTGGGCTGATCGCCAAACGAGGCGGTGATGGCAGCACCATTATTTTTGTCAACGATCTGAAAACCACGGAACCCGTTTCCGGAATTCAACTGGAGCTTTATAATTTCCAGCAGGAATTAATCGGCAGCCTGTCTACGGGGTCGGATGGCAAGGCAGCAATCACTTCGAATCAAACGCCATTTGTTCTGCTGGCGAAAAAAGGTAACCAGCGCGGCTACCTCAAATTAAATGACGGTGAATCATTATCGCTAAGCAATTTTGATGTAGGTGGTGAACGTGTGGACAGGGGGCTGAAGGGATTTCTTTATGGGGAACGGGGTGTTTGGCGCCCGGGCGATTCGTTATACCTGACTTTTTTACTTGAAGACAAATTAAAGTTGCTCCCGCCCAATCATCCGGTTGTATTTGAGTTGCACAACCCAATGGGCCAGGTGGTTAACAGGATAGTTCGATCAAGTTCGAAAAATGGATTTTACAATTTTGCAACGGCAACATCAAATGACGACCCGACAGGAAATTGGCAAGGCAAGGTAAAAGTGGGTGGTACAGAATTCACGAAGGCTTTAAAAATTGAAACGGTAAAGCCCAACCGATTAAAGATTAACCTTGATTTTGGTGTTGACAAACTCACTGCCGGAGGCAACATCAGCGGCAACTTGCAGGTCAACTGGCTTCATGGCGCACCCGGCAAAAATCTGAAGGCAGAATTTGAGGTGGTACTCAACAAATCCGAGACAACGTTTGAGCGGTATCCCGATTACGTGTTTGACGATCCAGCAATTGATTTTTATAGCGAAGTCCAGTCGGTGTTTTCGGGTTACACCGATGCCGAAGGAAAGGCACAAATAAACACTTCTTTGCAAGTGTCTGAGGCCGCACCGGGCAAGCTCAATGCCATATTCCGGGGAAAGGTATTTGAGGAAAGCGGCAATTTCAGCATTGATCGAGTCAGCATACCCTACTATCCCTTCAATTCATTTACAGGCTTGCGATTGCCACCCGGTGACAAAAGAGGTATGCTGCTGACTGATACAACACATCGTGCTGAGGTGGTCACAATAGATGTTAACGGCATGCCGGTATCCCGAACCAACGTGGAGCTATCGCTTTATAAATTAGAGTGGAGATGGTGGTGGGACAATTCCGGAAATAATGCCAACTACATGTCTGGGGGTGGTTCCCAACTTATTAAAAGTGGAAAAATTCAAACCGTCAATGGAAAAGGGTACTGGGATTTTAAAATAGATTATCCGGAGTGGGGTAGGTTTTATATCAAGGCCTATGACCCGGTCTCAGGTCATAGCACAGGTAAAATAGTGTACATCGATTGGCCGGGTTGGGCGGGGAGGGCCCGGGGAAACAGCCAGGGTGCCACCATGCTTTCGTTTTCATCTGATAAACCCGTATATAATATTGGTGAAAAGGCGAACCTTGTTATCCCCGGAAGTGGCCGGGGTCGTGCGCTTGTTAGCGTAGAAAATGGCAGCAGGGTAATTCAAACTTATTGGGTAGAAACACAACAAGGAGATAACCAATTTGCGATAGACATTTCTCCCGAGATGGCGCCAAATGTTTTTATTCACACCACCCTGTTGCAACCACATGTGCAAACGGAAAACGACCTTCCTATTCGGCTGTACGGAATCATCCCAATTCAGGTTGAAAACCCAAAAACACATCTGGAACCTGTAATCACCATGCCGGATGTACTTGAGCCTGGAAAGGAAGTCGTCATCAAGGTAACGGAGAAGAACAGCAGGGCCATGACATATACCCTGGCGGTTGTGGATGAAGGCCTGCTTGACCTTACCAGGTTTACAACGCCTGATGCCTGGAAAAGATTTTATGCCCGGGAAGCGCTTGGCGTGAAAACGTGGGACTTGTATGATCAGGTGATGGGCGCTTTTGGCGGAAGAGTTGAGCGGCTGCTTGCGATCGGAGGAGATGGGGAAGCTGAGGCTAAGCAAGATGATAACAAGGCCAACCGATTTAAACCGGTCGTCAAATTTTTTGGCCCCATTACACTGGAAGGACGCAGCAACGAGCACAGATTTATCATGCCACAATATATAGGTTCCGTCAAGACCATGCTCGTTGCCGGCTATGAAGGTGCCTATGGAAAAGCTGATAAGGCCACACCTGTTCGGAAACCATTAATGGTGCTGGCGACCCTACCTCGCGTGCTCGGCCCTGAAGAAACGGTGAAACTACCCGTTACCCTATTCGCCATGGAGAAGGGTATTCGGGAGGTCAACATTGAGGTAAAAGTTTCAGGTCCGCTGACCCTACCCCGAGGCAGCACCAAATCCGTCAACATGAATGGAAACACTGACCTGACAACTGATTTCGATTTGTCTGTTAAAAGTGCAACCGGTATGGCACGGGTCGAAGTAATCGTTTCGTCAGGTAATTACAAAGCCAGTGATCAGATTGATATCGAAATCCGAAATCCAAATCCGACTGTCACGAAAGTGCAAGCCACTTTTGTGGAGGCCGGAAAAGAGTGGAGTGGCAATGCCAATCCGGTCGGTGTGCCTGGAACGAATATCACTACATTGGAAGTATCGAGTTTGCCGCCCGTGAATTTAGGCGATCGAATGAGGTATTTAATGAGTTATCCCTACGGATGTATTGAACAAACTACTTCATCCGTGTTTCCCCAACTTTATCTTGATAAGGTTATGGTCCTCAACGATGCTGAAAGGATAAAAACGCAAACAAACATAAAGGCAGGTATCGATCGGTTAAGACTTTTTGTGACCCGTGACGGAGGTTTTGCTTATTGGCCCGGTGGAGATGATTCGGATAGCTGGGGATCAACTTATGCAGGCCATTTTTTGGTGGAGGCACAGGCGAAGGGATACCTCGTGCCGGCCGACCTGCTGAGGCGATGGAAAAAATACCAGCGGGACAAGGCACAATCATGGCGGACAGGACAGGCAACGAACAGAGGTGACCTTATTCAGGCCTACCGGTTGTATTCGCTCGCGTTGGCCGGAAGCCCCGAACTTGGCGCGATGAACAGATTGAGAGAACTGTCTGGACTTTCCGCTGCCTCCAAATGGATGTTGGCAGCAGCTTACGTCAAGGCCGGGCAACCCGAGGCTGCTACAGCTCTCGTGGCTAACGTCACGACATCGTTTAATCCCTACCAGGAGATGGCGTACACCTACGGTTCGGACCTGAGAGATAAGGCGATTGTGCTTGAGACACTTTTAATGTTGAATGAAAAAACAAAAGGATTTGAATTACTTAAAGAGATTTCCAGGGCACTGAGTAATCCGGCCTCCTGGATGAGCACGCAGGATATAGCCTGGTGTTTGAAAGCAGTGGGTCTGTTCGCCAGCCTGGAAGAAAAAGGAAGCATTAAATTTTCGTACGCTTTCAATGGCAAGGAAGTTAACGCAAGCACGGAATTGCCCATCGCTCAAATCCAATTATCCGCGGATCAGGTAAAGCCATTGTCATTGAAATTTTCCAATACAGGATCGGGATCCCTTTTCGTCAGCCTTATTTCGGTTGGGGTTCCAGCACGGGGTGATGAAACGGAGGAGGAGAATAACCTGAAAATGATGGTCTCTTATGCAGATACCAACGGAAATGAGATTGACCCGGAGCGCCTTGAGCAAGGCAAAGAATTTGTGGCAACGGTTTCGATTTCTAATCCCGGCACGAGAGGAACATATAAAAATCTGGCACTCTCCCAGGTATTTCCGCCAGGGTGGGAAATCAGTAACCTGCGTCTTGATGAAGTGGAAGAGAGACTCTCAGCCGATAAGCCAACCTTTCAGGACATTCGGGATGATCGCGTATACACGTACTTTGACCTACCGCCCAATCAGCGGAAGACCTTCAAAGTCTTATTGACAGCCTCCTATGCGGGAACCTATTATTTGCCTGCGCTAAGTTGCGAGGCGATGTACGACAGGAGCGTGTACACACGAAAAAAAGGTAAGGTGGTTGAGGTCGTCAAAAGCAACATAAGCCAATAAAAAAAACAGGGGTGAGTGAAGTACATCCTCGTCAAAAGTTGCTATGAGGTCGCTATCGATGCAAAAAAAGTTAATGGTATGCGTTGCTGCAGGTATCAGCCTATTGTTGTTGTTTGCCTTTTCCTTGCCCGATCCGCTTTTTGACCATACCTATTCTACTGTTTTGGAGGACAAAAACGGCAACTTGTTATCTGCTTCAATTGCTGATGACGGTCAATGGCGTTTTCCGGAGCGAAATACAGTCCCTCAAAAATTTGCCACATCCATTATTGTATTCGAAGACAAAAGGTTTTACACGCACATTGGCGTTGATCTTCTTGCGGGAATGAGGGCAGCGAGGCAAAACCTGAAGGCGGGAAGAATTGTGAGTGGCGGAAGCACGATCACAATGCAGGTCATTCGTTTAAGCCGGAAAAATCATGGGCGGACCTTTTTTGAGAAAATCCTCGAAATGATTTTGGCGGTGCGCCTTGAGTTGTCGTACAGCAAGTCGGATATACTTTCATTCTACGCAGCTCATGCACCTTTTGGAGGCAATGTGGTTGGCATTGAAGCAGCCTCCTGGCGATACTTTGGCAGGCGGCTCACCGATCTGAGCTGGGCCGAATCCGCATTGCTGGCTGTCTTGCCCAACAACCCCTCTCTTATACACCCGGGAAGAAACAGGCAACTGCTTAAATTGAAGAGAGACCGCCTGCTGGTCAGATTACATGAACTCAACAAGATAGATGAAGTAACGCTGACCCTTGCCCAGGCGGAGGAACTTCCTGACAAGCCGCGCCCCCTTCCCCGCCATGCACCTCATCTCCTGGTCAGGGCGGCCAGTGACGGTTTTGCAGGCTCCCGAATAAGGTCGTCCATAGATGAATCTTTACAATTAATTTCAGAGCAAGTGGTCAGTGATCATCACGAGCGCCTGAAGGCCAATCACGTTTTTAATGCGGCAGCACTTATTTTAAGGGTGAGCACAGGCGAGGCAATTGCCTACGTGGGCAATACGGATGCCGGGCGGCTACACAGTGATAAGGTCGATGTTATTAATGCGCCAAGAAGCACGGGAAGTATACTCAAACCTTTTTTGTTTGCGGCCATCATGGATGACGGAATGATGTTGCCGCAGACGCTTGTGCCGGATATCCCTACGGTGATCAACGGTTTTTCACCTAAGAACTTTTCAAGAGAATATGATGGCGCAGTTCCGGCTGATAAGGCATTGATACGTTCACTCAATATTCCGGCTGTTCATGAGCTGAAGGAATATCGCTATGAAAAATTTTACGGGCTGTTAAAAAATATTGGACTGACAACCATCAACAGAGACCCGGGTCACTATGGTCTATCCCTTGTTCTGGGCGGAGCGGAGGGAACACTGTGGGAGATTACCGGAGTTTATGCTTCGATGGCGCGAACGTTAAACAATTATTTCAAAAGACCCGGATCGAAACGGTACGATAGATCGGACTTCCACCCACCGACTTTTATTTCGGGGAAAGTCAAAACACGAGCTGGTGAATTGACAGAGACCAGTTGGCTAAATGCTGGGGGAATTTGGCTGGTCTTTGATGCATTGCGCGCGCTCTATCGGCCCGGAGAGGAGACGGGTTGGCAGCAGTTTAACTCAACCAAACCCATCGCCTGGAAAACGGGAACCAGTTTTGGTTTTCGCGATGGATGGGCTGTGGGAGTTGACCCTGAGTATGCCGTAGGCGTATGGGTGGGGAATGCGGATGGTGAGGGGCGGCCTGGGCTTACTGGCACGGAGATGGCCGCTCCAATTATGTTCGATTTATTTTCCCGCTTGCCGGCTGGTGGTTGGTTTCAGCGGCCAAATTCTGAACTGAAACAAATCGAGGTATGCGCCAGGAGTGGCCAGCGCATCTCAGCGAACTGCGAGGCCGGAAATTTAATCCTGGTGGCTGAGAATGGACTTCGGTCCAGTCCGTGTGAGTACCACAGGAAAATTCATGTTACCAGCGATCGGAAATTTCGGACTAATCTCGACTGCGCGGAGGAGGGCGAGGTGCAGGCGGTCAATTGGTTTGTTCTTCCACCTGTTCAGGAATACTATTTCAAGTCGAAGAATCTTAGTTACAAATCGTTGCCTCCATTCAGGGACGACTGCAAGGGAGAATCTGCGCTGGCAGCCATGGACCTGATCTATCCGAAGCCTGACGCATCAATCTTCATTCCAAGGCAGTTGGATGGCAACCAGGGGCGTGTGCTTTTCCAGGTGGCGCATCGATCCGCCAAATCGATCATTTATTGGCATTTGGATGGCGATTACGTTGGATTCACCGAAAGGAGCCATCGCCTTGACCTCTCCCCAGGCACCGGATCGCATTTTCTGACCTTGGTAGACGACCAGGGGGCCATCCTAACCCAGTCCTTTCAGGTTTTGTCCGATCCATAACTAATTGAGATGTAAGGTTTTGAGTATTTTTGATTAAATTGTTTGATCAAACGTGTATATTTTTAACTTTTTAAACTTAACTGAAGGTCTATGGTAGCCAAGACAAGCCTCGCGTTGCCTTTATTTTTTTGTTCTCTTTTATCAATTGGGCAATCATCATCAAAAACTCACGAAGACACGAGCGCCAATCATATTGTAATTGGGGCTTTTGCCAGCCGCGAAAATGCTGTTCGTTTTGCCGATGAAGCCAGACAGCAAAATCCCGGGGTAGAATTTGACATCAATCCGGCCAGGCAACTTTTTTATGTTTATGTCCTTAAAACGGATAATCGCGTTCGTGCTTTTGCCGAAGCCAGACGTTTGCGTGAGGAATCAAAATATTGGGATACATGGGTGTACTACGGCACCCTTGGTGAGAACGAGTTTGCAAGCGGCCAGAACAGTTCTGAAGATGACGGAGGGACCAATGGCCTTGCCAGAGACAGGTCGATCAGTAGTTCAATGGCAAAGAACGAGGCGCTTGCGGCTGAAATAAAATCCTACTCAATGGGTGACGAGCCGACCGGATTGGACGTGAACAAGATGATAAGTGCTGCGCAGACACAGCAAGAACGAGCTCACTACAAGGCCTTTAATGATGTGAAAGAGTCTGTTTCTCAGCTCGATAAAACAACCAAAATAATTGTCTTCAAGGATGACGCAGAGGGACGCAAAGCTTTGCGTTCGCTTGGTTATGAAATTGAGGAAGGCAAACCGGTCGGTGGTTTTTTTGATTCGAAGAATAATATTTTGGCGATTAATGCTTCCGAGACGAATGCGGATGAGCCGTTTCATGAGGGATTGAGACCTGTAGTGAAATTCTTAAGGAAGAAAAACCCGGAGGTATTTCAATCGCTGGCAAAACAGGCGGCAAACATTAAACACCCAAGCCGTGGCGTAGCCTACAACGAAATTAATGCTACGGATGAGGAGGCTTTGGCAAACATCATGGCTGATTTATCCAAGGGCTATTTCGAGAATTCCGCTCCATTGAAAACCCAGGCAACATCATTGGTTAAGGAGATGCTTGAAACGCTGGGTGTTGATTCGGAAGTGGCAATAAGCGAAAATCATTTAAAGGTTACCGCAAACAATCTTGCTTTGGCGGTGCGGGAAGCAACCGGCTTTGACTCCGAGGGCAATAGAAAATTCAGGTTCAACCTGTTTAATACCATGAACTTGAAGAAAATCAATGGGGAGGTGGATTTAGTCAATGAAAGCGGGAGAAAACTGGCGTCTTATAAGGGGAACGAAATCGTGCAGGTGATGCGGGCAGATGCCTCCGGGAATATCATTCTGGCTTGCGAGGTACTTGGGTATCGAAAACTCCTGTTCAAGTTGAATTATGACAATCCGTTTTTGACAGAGCGGGTAGAACGGGGAGAGGATGAGGAGGCAATCGTACCGTTTGGTCTGGTAAGACTTCAGAAAGGGGATATCGCAGTGATGTACAATGTTTACTTTTTCAAAGATGCCGCGATCATGCGGCCCGAGTCGCGTTACGAGATCAACAACCTGCTGGCCATGATGGATGAAAATAAAGCTTATAAAATTCTAATACATGGGCATACCAATGGGAACGCTTCGGGCCAAATCATAACCATGGGCGGGTCTAAGAATTATTTTTCCCTGAATGATACTAAAGAAGGCCGTGGATCTGCCAAGAAATTGTCGGAGGAGCGAGCCGAAGTCATTCGTGAGTACCTGGTTGACCAGGGGGTAGCAACTGATCGCATGACCATAAAGGCATGGGGAGGAAAGAGGCCCCTCTATGACAAAAATCATAGCCTCGCCCAATCCAATGTGCGAGTCGAAATTGAGATTCTTGAGAATTAGACAGCGGGGATGAAACCGACTACGCCTCATTATTCTTTTACCGACCCCAACATTATAAACTCGTTTTAGTGTTTTATCTTCCTATTGCTTAATTTCGGATTAACGCAAAACCTAGTCAACGTGAAGAAATTTGTTATCCTTCCTTGTTTAATCGTGACCATATGCCTGGCCTTACCGTCATTTGCTCAAAATGAAATTGAGCACTATGTGGTTATTGGCGCATTTGCCAAACATGACAATGCTATTCGGTGGACCGATCAGGCCAATAAGAATAATTTCAGCGCGCAGTACGCCATCAATCAGGCTCGCAAGCTCTACTACGTGTACATTCTTAGAACGGGGGATAAGAAGCAGGCATTCTCGTTTATGCTCAAGATCCGACTGGAAACAAAATACAAAGATGCCTGGGTATATTCGGGAACGCTGGGCCAGCAGGTCACTGAAGAGCCAAAGCCAGTCGTTGAAGAACCTGTGGTTGAAGAGAAACCGGTTGAGCAGCCAGTCGTGGAGCCTGTGATAGAAGAAGTGCCCGAGGAAAAACCTGTTGTGGAAGAACCTGTTGTCGAGAAACCCAAAGGCAAGGCTTTTCTGTTTAAGTTGGTCAGCTCAAAAGAAGAAGTACTCGGTGAAGTTCATATTCAGGAGTCACCCAACGCAACACAGTATCAGGCATTCAACGGAAACGAGGTGTTTTATCTGCCTGCGCCCCGAAATTCGGAGCGCGCATTTATCGCAGGCATACAGGCCCCGGGTTATCGGCCAGTCGAGCTGACAGTTGACTATGACAATCCCTCTTTGCTCTCTTCCGGGACTGGGCCGAAAGGTGAGGTGATTATACCAGTAGAACTCGTAAGGTCAAAAAAGGGAGACTACATTGAATTTAATAACGTGAGGTTTTTTGGAAATTCAGCCATCTTCCAACCTGCTTCGAAAATCGAACTTGACGGCCTGGTGGACCTGATGAAAGACCAGCCAAAATATAAAATACTGGTGCACGGTCATTGCAACGGAAAACAATCGAGGAATGTCGTATCGAAGGGAAGTTCTCAAGAATTTTTTGAGACGAGCACGTTAAACAAGAGAGAGACTGTTTCGGCAAAAGAGTTAACCCAACTGCGCGCTGATCTTGTAAAAGAATACCTGGTCAGCCAGGGCATTGACGCCAGTCGAATCAAAACCAAGGCAGAAGGGGGTAAGGTCATGATCTATCCGCAGGGTGGAACTTTGTCTGGATATAATGACCGCATAGAAGTGGAGATTAAAAAGGGAAAGTGATCAGGCGCTGATCAGTCCTCGTTGCTGTCGGCCAGCAGGTCATCTTCTTCCAGGCTGCGGCTTATTTCCTTGGTGATCTGATCGAGCTCCCTGCCGCAGTCTTCCAGGTAGTTGATGATAATTTGATCACCTTTTGGTAGCTCAATTTTTTGAATCAGGTTGATCAACCCAACGGTTCTTGCGATGGGTGCCCTGAGTTGGTGCGCATTCATAAACGCAAACTCGGCCAGCTTGTGATTTTTATTTTTGAGTTGATTGGTCCTGACTTCTATTCTGGTTTCAAGGGATTTGTTAAGGTCGGAAAGTTTCGTGTTGAGAGTAGCCAGCTTTTCAGCCTGGGCCTCGATTTCTTTATTTTGAACTTCTATCTGTTTGTTCTTTTCTGTGAGCAGTCCGTTTACCTCAAGAAGCTTTCGATGCTGACGGAAACTTACCCACGCCATCAGGATTGCCAGTATAGAGATTGAGCTAATACCCACGATGAGATACTGTTGGGTTCGGATTTGATCATCTTTGACCAATTGTGCAGCCTTTAGTTGCCTGTTTTCCAGCTCTTGCGATTCCGATTCAAAGGACGCCTGAAGGAGTGCGATTTGTTCCGATTTTTTCACATCGTAGACACTGTCCTTGAGGGCGTTGTGTTTGGTAAGTACGGAGAGCGCTCTTTCAAAATCTCCCTTTCGCTTTAGTATTTCAGTTTCTAGCTCATAGTTGCCAATTTGTAAGTCCATGGCATGGAAGGCAGCAGCAAGTTTGAAACTTTGTTGAATGTATTCACTGGCCTTTTTATCGTGGTTCAGGGCAATGTAGGCACCGGCAAAGTCCTGATAGACCATAATCAGACTCCTGATATCGTCTTCGGCCTTCCAGATAGCGGTGGCTTTTTCATAGAGGGGGAGTGCCTCAATAAAATTTCCGGTTAGGAATTTTATCTTCCCCCTGTTCTGGAAAACATAACCCATTGTGCGTTGATCGTCTTGCGCGATCGCTCTCTCCATTGCCTTATCGAAATACGAAAGCGCCTGGGAATAATCTCCGAGAAATAAATGTGCTTCACCAATGTTAAAGAAAGTCATTCCATAACTTGACTGATTGTTGATGTCGAGATCAAGTGAAAAATTGAGGTATTCGATGGCTTTCTGAAAATTCCCCACTTTTTTGTAAACCTCGCCCATATTGTGATAGGCTGCCGATACGCCAGAAACATCCCCGATCGCCTCCGACTCCCGGGCAGAGATTTGATAATACTTCAATGCCTGCTCATAGTCTCCTGTTGCCCAGTAGGTGCTACCCATCACATTAATGGCCCTGGAATAGCCGCGTATGAAATTGATTTGCTGGGCGACCTCGCCAGCCATCTTGGCCAGTTTTCTCCCCTGAGCGGGATCAAACTTCAAATACTCAAATGCAACATCATTTAACTTAATGACCCATAAAGAGTCTCTGGGCGCATTTTCCAAAAAAGCAGAAAGCGTGTCTTGGGTTATCGGTTTTTGAGCAGCGGTGGATAGGCCAATTAGTAACGCTATAGCTAATAATTTTCCCCTATGCATTCTTCAACATATTCGATGATCAGGTCATTGCTTTGAGAATATCGTGCTGAGTGATGATATGAACTTTATCCTTTTCATCCCTTACCAACAGTGCTTTGTTCGATTTGTTCAATAGTGAGGAGAGCACGTCAAGGGTGCTGTCCATTGCCACGAACAACATGGGCATATCCATGATTTCTCCGACCGGTTTGTGGGTAATCGCAGGATCGTGAATTACTTTTTCCAGCAGGCTGGAAGCGGATATGCTGCCAACAAATTCTCCTTGCTCAACGACAGGCACCTGATCAATACCCTCCCTATTCATGATCGTGATCGCGTCACCAATGGCGGAATTTTTCGATACGGTAAAGAGGCTATCATGCCCATTGCGTTGCTGTATGATGTTTTTTGCTGTTGAATAAGTTCTCTCCTCAAGGAATCCGTGGTCCTTCATCCAATTGTCGTTATACACTTTGTTGAGGTACCGGGTTCCATGGTCAGGCAGAAGAATAACCATGGTGTCATCTTTCTTCAAGTTGTCTTTGGCGTACTCGAGCGCACCATGTACGGCAGATCCGCTGCTCCACCCGACAAATAGGCCTTCTTCTTTTGATAGTCGCCTGGCCATAATCGCGCCATCCTTGTCGGTCACTTTGATAAACTGATCGATAACGTCAAAGTTTACGTTTTTTGGGAGGATGTCTTCGCCAAAACCCTCGGTCAGGTATGGATATATTTCGTTGCGGTCGAACTCTCCCGTTTCCTTATATTTTTTGAACACGGAGCCGTACGTGTCGATACCTACGCTGATGATTTTACTATTTTGTCCTTTGAGGTATTTGGACGTCCCGCTCATTGAACCACCCGTTCCTACCGTGGCCACATAATGTGTAATTCTTCCGCCCGTTTGGGTCCAGATTTCAGGACCCGTGGTCTCAAAATGGGCGGATGCGTTTGAAGTATTATCGTACTGGTTGGGATAAAATGAATTTGGAATTTCTTTGTTCAGCTTGCGTGCAACCGAATAATACGACCGCGGATCCTCGGGCTCAACATTGGTTGGGCAGACGATAACCTCTGCGCCTACGGCCTTTAATATGTTGATTTTCTCCTGGGACTGTTTGTCGGCCATGGTAAAAATACATTTGTAACCCCGCGCGATAGCCACCAGCGCCAGTCCCATTCCGGTATTTCCGCTCGTTCCTTCGATGATTGTGCCTCCGGGCTTCAATAGACCGGCTTTTTCCGCATCGTCAATCATCTTTAGGGCCATCCGGTCTTTGGTAGAATTTCCCGGATTAAAATATTCCACTTTTGCTAAAATGGTCCCTTTAATACCTTTATTTAGGCTATTTAGTCGAATTAAAGGTGTATTGCCTATCGTATCGACTATGGAATTATAGATCATGGATTGAATTTTAGAAGGCCACAAAGTTAACATTTCGGGGGGACGGGAGGGCAAAATTTTGCCGCAAATACTTACATCCGATATTGGACGATTAGGCGGCCGCCCCGGCCAGTAAATAAAGTACAGCCATGCGAACGGCTACACCATTTTCCACCTGGTCCAAAATGATAGAATGGTGGGAGTCCGCAGCATCGCTGGTCAGCTCAACTCCGCGATTGATTGGACCGGGATGCATCAGAATTATTTTTTTCTTTAAACTATCAAGCAGCTTTTTATTAATTCCGTAATACAGCGCGTATTCTCGCAGCGAGGGGAAGTATTTTATTTGTTGTCGTTCCAATTGAATGCGAAGTACATTGGCCACATCGCACCATTCGAGCGCTTTTCTTACTTCGAATTCCACCTTCACCCCCAGGCTTGATATGTATTTAGGCAACAGGGTAGGAGGGCCGCAGACCATGACCTTAGCGCCCATCTTCTGCAATGCAAAAATATTGGACAAGGCAACCCTTGAGTGAAGAATATCTCCGATTATGGCTACCTTCTTTCCGCTGAGTGTTCCTAATTTTTCCTGAATTGAAAAGGCATCCAGCAGTGCCTGTGTCGGATGTTCGTGGGTGCCGTCTCCAGCGTTCACAATTTTGGCCTTGATATGTTTGGCCAGAAAATGAGGAGCGCCCACACTTGCATGCCGCATCACCACCATGTCCACTTTCATCGCCAGCACGTTATTCACGGTGTCCAACAGGGTTTCACCTTTCTTTACCGAACTGTTTGAAGCGGTAAAATTGATCATATCGGCTGACAGTCGTTTTTCCGCAAGTTCAAATGACAGCCTGGTTCTGGTGGAGTTTTCAAAGAAAATATTGGCGATTGTTACATCGCGGAGGGAGGGGACCTTTTTTATGGGTCGATTGATTACTTCCTTAAAGTTTGCAGCCGTTTCAAAAATTAATTCAATGTCTTTGGTGGTGATGTTTTTGATTCCGAGGAGATGTGGCTGGCTTAGTTTTGACATACGCTAATCATTGTTGATCAACCAAATTCGATTTTGTTTTTGACCTGGGGTCAACATCTCAACCAACACCCGCTGCGATGCCAGCGTATTCACATATTTTCCCACGTAGTCCGCTGCGATGGGCAAATCCCTGTTGTATTTTCTATCGACCAGCACCAGCAGTTCGACCTTGGCCGGCCTGCCAAAAGCAATCATGGCATCCATTGCCGCACGCACGGTTCTGCCGGTAAAAAGAACATCATCAATAAGAACAACTTTTTTCCCTTCGATGGTAAATGAAACCCTCGTCTCGCTTGCCTTGGCGGGAGTCTCGCGCCTGCGAAAATCATCGCGATGGAACGTTGTGTCCAAAAGACCAAAAGGAATTTCAGTCTTAACTACTTTTTTGAGTTTTTGATGAATCAGCTCCGCGAGATGAATTCCCCTTGGCTGTAGACCAAGAATTACGGTGTCCTCGAAGCGATCGTGATTCTCTATAAGTTGCTGGCAAAGCCGATTCAGGGTGATATCAAGCAGATCAGAGTCGAGAATGAGTTTCTTCTGCATAGGGCTAGGCGCGAAGATACTAAAAATGTGCTGAACCCTTATTTATAGTGGATTTTGTTTACGAAAAAAACTTTCCGATTGGCACTTACCTGAACTTCACGAAAGTTCTTTATTTCCTGAACGCCATGCACGTAGAGTCGTCCATCGTACCAGTAGTCCAGCTTGCTGGTCTCCAGTTTGGAATCCCTGAGTATATCATCCTCGAACCGAAGCTTGATGTCATCAAATGCCTTTCCTTCAATTATTTCTGAGTCGCGGATGATTTTGGTTCTGATTTGGTTGCCCTTGACGTATTGAAGAATGATCTTATCATCGTGTGGCTGAATTTTTACAAACTGTTCCAACTCGGGTGTCATCACGTCATTGATTTCGAAACTGTTGTCCCACTTCAGCGATCCTTTGCTGTCAAAGCCAATGACTACGGCATGGGTGTAATGGTAACCGATCAGGGTATAACCACCTCTGTTAAATGAATGACTATACATCTGGGGAATGCCTCCCCGATTGGCAACACCCTGGGGGTAGGCGTACTGCGGATAGAAGGCCTCTCCCAACATCACGAATTCATCATCGGTCTTAATGATTTCATCAACAATAAAACGATAATTGAATTTTGCTTTTTTGCCCTTTATTTTCTTGCGTTCAATCCTGCCCTTTACCCGTTTCTCTTTGGGAGCTCTCATGTAGTTAAAGAAGTGCTGCAACTCTCCGTAGTCATAGTACTGGGTTTGGTATTCACCATTGGGGCTTATCCGGGCGATAAAAATTCCCCGGGAATACTCCCGAAACCTTCCAAAAACGCCCACCACCACTTGCTGACCGTTGTCCAATTTCAATGACCTGCCAAAAATAAAATTTTTGTTATCCCGCGGCTGAAGGATGGTGGTCTTGACAAGATCTCCCTGAGAATCATAATTCCGTATCCAAAGGCATTTCTTTTTTTCGTAATTATTGGTGCTCACGATGACATCGGACGAACCGTCTGCATAGGATTTTACCTGGGTGAGTTCTCCAGGTTCGTTGAAGAAACCGGGTAAAATTTTCGATTGCTGCTGTGCAAAATTGAAGTACACGATCAAAGGCCTGTAATTGAAGTATCCGCCAATGAGCGCAGCCTCCTGCGTGATCACGAACTCAGTTGGATCGAATGGAATCACATTTCTTACGGTATAAACCAAATGATCCCCGTCCCCTACGTGAATGGCTGCAATCTGAAAGTCAGCATACTGATAGCCGATGCTCTTGAAAAGGATAAATAGAATATCGTCCTTGACAACGGATCGAACCGCCATCTGATCCTTGGCCATGTTGATTTGTTTTCGCCATACTTCCTGAAGCGATGTGTCAATTTTGATAACCTCCAGCTTGTCGATTTTTGCCTGGTAGATTCTCCTGTAAATCATCAATCCACTTTTTCCTGCCGATGTCGTGGAGAAATCGGAGCTCTCATTGTTATTGATCGCAATTTCAAACCGATTAATCTGCTCAATTTGGGCTTGGCCGGCAACTGTTGTTAAGGCCGAAAGTAAGACCAGCAATAGCAAGACTCTACTCTGCTTCAAATTTGTTGATGTAAAAAACATATCTTATCGGATCTTCGATTCTCCTTTCCTTATCTCGTATCGACTGGTATCCCCAAACGAATATGAAATCATCGTACCAATACCGGATACCCGAATCCTCCTCGGTATCGTATCGCACCACGTCCGTCACATTTTTCAGAGGAATATCAAGTGTATCCAACTCTGGCTGCGCCTGCATGGAGCCCGTACTTACAAAAAGCTGGCTTTCTTTTTTATACCCCATAAAAACAAGATCTTTTTTCACGGTAAAATCAGAGCTCTGCTCCAGGGTGTAGCGTTTTATACTGTTGTATTTTAAACTGTTGTCCCATACCAGTTTGCCATTGCTGTCAAAGAGCGTGAGGACAGATTCGGTCATCTTTGCGGCACTGCTCAGGTTGGAGTCATTATAGGTATACGGTGTCGAAGAGTAACGGTTCATAAATGGATTATAGCTATAGGGTGTATAGCCATAACCATAATAGGGATTGTTGTTGTTGTTCCAATAGGGCCGGTTATTTGAAGACACGGGCTCGTACATTTCAGAAAGAAAGTAAAAGCCTTCTTTGGCCTCTTCGATTCGTACGGGGAGTATGTGCGCTTTGTAGTCGGGAACCTTCCCTGCTTCAATGCGGTCTTTCGATTTTGACTTTATTTTTGATGCTCTTTTTGCAGGCAGATAATCCAGTAAATGTTCGAGTGTGGTGAAGTTAAAATATTGAATCGCCTGATCCGAAAATGGATCAACGAGGACCGAGTAATACCCCAGTGCTTCTGTGGTCACGCCTTCTGTGTAGGTTCCCAGGATGATGAGTTCTTCGCGTTTAAGTGAACTCGATATGCCGGTCAGGATATTTTTTTCTTTTTCTATTTCGATATAGTCTTCAAGCAGCAAAGTGCCCGTCTTGTCAAATGTTTTCATCACGAGATGCCGCTTGTCAAGTGAATTTCGCTCAATTAGCAGCGTGTTAAACGTATTGTTGTGATTGACCCTGAGGTCCAGCAGTTCAGTGTCTTTGAGGAAAAATCCTGGGATTACCTTCAGGTGCTGCGGATCCGTTTCATACAACATGACTGCTGGTTCCCGGGATACATATCCGCCAAAAATCGCATTTTCACCTACGATACTAAAGTGTGTAAGCCTGAACGAAAATTCGTGTTTGATTTCAAACTGATTGATGGTTCGCTCAAATAAGTTTATTTGAACGAGGCTAAATTTATTGGTGTCTTTATCACCTTCTCTGAAAAGAAAATAGACGAACGAGCCTGCATATTCAAAACCCATCATGTCGTAGTTCGATTTAATCTCTACATCGGTTTGCCATTTCTCTTCGAGTGCCGTGTCCAGCAGTATAAACTCCCAAAGCCGTTTGCCGTCATTGAACTTGTTCTTTTCACGGATGAGCGCGATGCCGTTTTCCAACAGGGGAACCAGCGTGAATCCATTGTCGGCTGTTTTTAGTTCTTTTTCATATCGGCCCCTGGCGTGAAACTGCCCACGGGTTGTTTGTATTTGAAAAATAAACAGCCATGCAAACACAAGTAAAATTCTGAATGACATATTAGTAATACCCGACCATGAACCTTTTTAAACTCATCAACTATTTCCCGGCACTCATCTCCACAATCAAGTCAAATTCAACATCCCGAACAGGCTGTACCGAGAGTCGGGAAGCCTTAACAAGAACCATATTAGCCAGTTTTTTCGTTCCCTTTACCGTAGCAAGCGTCACAGGGTTCTTTAATTTTTTAACGGGAGCAATTTCGACTACTGGCCAATCCTTGTCGGCAGGATCGGGAAAGTGCTCTTTGGTGATTTTTGCGATGCCTACAATTTCTTTGCCCTCGCCACTGTGATAAATAAATACCGAATCGCCTTTTTTCATCGCCTTAATATTATTGCGCGCCTGAAAATTGCGAACGCCATCCCAGGTCGTTTTTTTGTCTTTTACCAGGTCGTCCCAGGAGTAGGTTCCTGGTTCTGTTTTCATTAGCCAATAGCCCATAGGTTAATTTTTAAAAAACATCCAAAAGTCCAAGTTTCAATGGATTCTAAAATAGCAAATACAATTCGTATTTTCCTGCTTGTAGGTTGGGGAATGATATGTTTTGCGACTTTTGTGTTATCTAAAATGATTTTTTTGATGAGCCAGACCCTTTACTCACCCGGATTAAGTTAGATTAGGTGGCTCGTACTTTACGCTGGAAATGAAAATATTAATAATCCGATTCTCCTCCATTGGCGATATTGTTTTGACAACACCCGTGATCAGGGTGCTCAAAACCCAGCTGGATAGTGCTGAAATTCATTACGTAACCAAAAAAAGATTTTCGGGATTATTGGCAGAGAACCCTTATGTCGATAAGATTCATGCATTGGATCAACATCTCTGGCCGTTGGTTAAGGCACTCAGGGATGAAAAATTTGATTACATAATTGATCTCCATCACAATTTCCGGACGCGGATTATAAAAGCTTTCCTGGGGGGTAAGGCGTATAGCTTCAATAAACTTAACTGGGAGAAGTGGTTAATGGTGAATCTGAAAATCAATAAGCTCCCCTCGGTACATATTGTGGACCGATATCTGGCGACCGTCAGTGAACTGGGTATTAAAAATGACTCACTGGGGTTGGATTATTTTATTCCGCAGCAGGATGAGGTTCCCGCGGAATGGATTCCTGAGGCGCATCGAAAGGGATACGTGGCCTATGCCATTGGCGGACAACATGCGACCAAAAAGTTGCCCGTAAAACGGATGATCGAATTGTGCGATAAGATTAACAGACCGATCATTTTATTGGGAGGCAAGGAAGATTTTGAAACCGGTGAGCAGGTTCGGTTATTTTTTGAAAAAGGAGAATCGTCATCAGATATGGAAGACGATGAGTTAACGACAGCGCTTGACAAGCGATCCGTTGTGTATAACGCGTGCGGAAAATTTAACCTGAATCAGTCAGCCAGCATCATTAAAAAGTCAAACTACGTTTTTACCCATGATACAGGGATGATGCATGTCGCAGCCGCCTTTAAGAAAGAGGTGTTTAGCATTTGGGGAAATACCATACCACTCTTCGGAATGTATCCCTACCGGACAAAGTTCACGGTATTGGAAAACAACAAAGTAACGTGCCGTCCGTGTTCCAAAATTGGTTACAACCAATGCCCGAAAGGACATTTTGATTGCATGCAAAAAATTACCTTCGATTTTTATTTGCCAGAAAAGGCTCAGTAGGCGCGAACGAGTTTACCTTCCATGAAGTTGACGTACGACCGGTTGGCCACGCGCATACCACCCTTGGTCGGGTAGTCGCCAGTGAAGTACCAGTCGCCCGTATGGTTTGGTATAGCCTTGTGAAGGTTGTCGATCGTTTGAAAAGCCACGTGCAAATCTGCCTTCATTCCCTCAGGTCTTACGATTTCAGTGATCTTATCGGAAATTTCCTCATAGGTAAACTGATCATAAAGGCGCTTCACGTAATTCTGCGGGTTCTCCTCATTTTCAGATTGTACGCATTGTTCGTAAACTTCGCCAAGCAGGTAATCTTTCCCCTGGTCCTTGATCAACTGGATCATGGCACGGAAGGCAACAAAATCTCCCATCCTGCTCATGTCGATGCCATAACAATCAGGAAAGCGGATTTGAGGAGCCGATGATATAACAATAATTTTTTTCGGATTCAACCGATCAAGCATTTTTAATATGCTCTTTTCTAGCGTAGTGCCCCGGACGATCGAGTCGTCTATGACAACAAGCGTATCCTTCCCTTTGTTGACAACCTCGTAAGTGGTGTCGTATACGTGGGCTACTATATCACCGCGGTGTTCATCGTCAGCAATAAAAGTTCGCAGTTTGGCATCTTTCAACACAATCTTTTCAACACGCGGACGAAAGCCCAACAATTCCTCGTAAGAATCAACAGAAGGCTTCTTGTCGATAAGAACGTCTTTTTGTTTACTTATAAGAAAATCTTCAATTCCCCCCATCATTCCGAGAAAGGCAGTCTCAGCCGTGTTTGGGATGTAAGAGAAAATCGTATTCTTCAGGTCAAAATTTATGGACTTTAATATTTGGGGAACGAGCAACTTGCCCAGTGCTTTTCGCTCCTTGTAAATTTCAGGATCTGTACCCCGTGAGAAATAGATGCGCTCAAAACTGCAGGATTTTTTTTCCATCGACTTGATGATGGGGTACTGCGCAAAATCTCCGCTCTTGGTGATGATCAGGCCATGACCCGGATCAATCTCTTCTATTTGACTATACTCAATGTTGAAAGCTGTTTTTATAGCCGGCTTCTCCGATGCCACCACCACAATTTCATCGTCTGCGTAATAGTACGCGGGCCTGATGCCGGATGGATCGCGAACCACGAAGGCAGACCCGGAGCCTGTAAGGCCCGCCATGGTATAGCCGCCATCAAAATCCTTGCAAGCCCGCTTGAGCACGCGCTGTAGGTCAATCTCGTTTTCGATAATATCGGATATTTCGGGATTGGTAAACTTGTCTTTATATTTTTTGAAGAGAGACTGAACTTCTTCATCCAAAAAGTGGCCTATCTTCTCCATGACGGTTACCGTATCCACTTTTTCTTTGGGATGTTGTCCCAACCCAACCAGAATGTCGAATAACTCATCCACATTGGTCATGTTGAAATTACCAGCCATTACCAGGTTGCGGCTTCGCCAGTTATTTTGCCTCAGGAATGGGTGAACATTTTCAATACTGTTATATCCGTGGGTCCCATAGCGCAAGTGGCCCAGCCACAGTTCGCCAGTAAAGGCCACATTTTCCTTTAGCCACCTTTCGTCCTTAAACTTGTCCAGGCCCTTCTTTTGACCTTTTTTATACTTTTTGCTTATCTTCCTAAAGAGGTCAGCCACGGGTTGTGGCTTCATACTCCGGTACCGGCTGATGTATCGGAATCCCGGTTTTTGATCTATTTTGATGTTAGCTACACCGGCACCATCCTGACCCCGGTTGTGCTGTTTTTCCATCAAAATGTACATTTTATTCATCCCATAGCTAGTCCCGTACTTTTCGATGTAATAGGAAAGCGGCTTGCGCAAACGAATCAGGGCTATACCACATTCGTGAAGGATGGCATCACTCATAGGAAATAGTTAAGACGCAAAGTTATATCTATTAATCCAACCCATCAACAAAAACAAGTTGAAGAGCTATACCCCTTAACCAAATTTCCGCCAATAAAATTTAGGTATCCCCAGTTTTTTTCAATAGGGAAAGTTGCGATTACGCAAAGACAGGCACTTCAAATTTAGCTACCGTGAAGTAAAATGTGCTCCCTTTTCCTTCCTCGCTTTCCAGCCAGATTGTTCCGCCATTTCGTTCTACAAACTCTTTGCACAGGATCAGGCCCAGACCAGTGCCTTTTTCATTGGCCGTTCCGCGGGTGCTATAGCCAGAGGTTTTTTCAAATAGGATTTTTTGAACTTCCGGGTTGATGCCTACACCATTGTCCTTAACCCATACCGTCAGCTGGTTCTCGTTGGATTCTGCCCCAACTTTTATCTCCCCTCCGGCATCCGTGAATTTCATGCCGTTGAGAATCAAATTTCTAAACACGAGATTAATCATATTTAAATCTGCGTAGGCATAAACGCTCTTGTCAATTTGATTGGTTAATAAAATATTTTTTGTATGCAGCGAAGCCAGCAGTTCAAAGTTGTCATTGACCATTTGGTGGAGATCAATTTTTACAGGCTGAATCCTAAGCTTATCCATTTGAAGCAGCGTCCAGTCGAGTAAGTTGTTAATCAGGTTTTTGGTATGACTAAATTGCAACTGTAATTCCTGAGTAAGTTTTGGCAATTCTTCGGGAGAAATTTGTTTTTTCGCCATCAAATCAAGAATGCCGGACAGCGCGTTGATGGGCGATCTTAAATCGTGGGAGATGACAGAAAAAAATTTGTCTTTTACCTGGTTGAGTTGCTCCAACTCAAGGCTTCTTTTTTTGATCTCATGCTGATGTTCAATGAGCAATTTATTTATCCTTATTCTCCTTTGGCCGCTACGATAAACCGTGAACAGCAAGATGATGGTCAATGCCACCACCACTACCAGTATGTTCTTCAGGAATGCCTGTCGGTTGAGTTCACTGGCCTGCTTGGCTTGTGTCAGGTTGAGTTCGGCAATTTGAAGGTCCTTGTTTTCAGTTTGCAGTCTCAACTGATCCTGAAAAATTTTCTGTATCATATCCTGGCTAAACAAACTGTCCTGTAGCACTTTGGATTGTTTTGTGTAGGCGAGGGCGTTTTTGTAGTCTTGTCGCTCTTCGTACATCGCAGAGAGCGCACGATAACATTCTATCTCAAGTGTTCTCGCGTTGATCCTCTTGGTGATGTTGAGGGCTTCAAGTATCAGGTTGCTTGCCTCGTCAAATTTCTTCTGCCTTAAAAAGACCTTCCCTTTTCCGAGTTGTGACTCCGCGAGCCCGAATTCATTCTGCGTTCTAAGATGAAGTTCTTCCACTGTATCGTAGTAGGCCAGCGCCTTTTCAAATTCTTCCTGGCGGGTATACAATTTTGCCATCCTGGAGATGATCTCAGGCTCGAGAATGTCTATTCCCCGCTTTCTGGTAATAGACAGCGCCTTGAAAAACGAGTTCTCGGCTTTTTCGTATTCATTGTTTCTCAAATAGATATCTCCAACTTCATAAAAGGTGTAGGCGGGACCATCCAAATCTTTGATCTTTTCGCTGAGTTTTCGGGAGAGCTCAAGATGATCCAATGCAATGTCAAATTGACCCAACTCTTTGAATACTGTGCCCACATTGTGAAGTGAAATGGCATTTTGCACGGAATCCTTTATTGCCCGCGAAACCCTGAATGACTGGGTGAAGTAGTAGTAAGCCTCGTCATATTCGCCAATGTTGACGTAATCGTTGCCAAGAAAATTGTACGAACTGGCAATGTTGACGCTGTCTTTGGCAGCAATGGCAACTGGAAGTCTTGCCTTGTCAAACTTGAGTGCTGTAATAAAATCACCGCGCAGCGTTGAGAGGTAGCTCTGCTGCTTGTAGGCTTCTAGTTTTGCCCATGGCGATTTCGTTTCTTCAGCAAACTTGGTGGCCTCATCCACCAGTTGTTTTGCACGCGTATAATCGGAGAACTGATATTCCTTTGACAGGGCAACGAGAATAACCAGGCGTGACGAGTCGTCCTTTACTTTACCCAATTCGCTATTTAAGCTGTCGACTCTTGAGCTACCCGATTGCGCCATGAGCCCAAATGGCATGGCAAACAAAACAAGCAACATATACCTATACCAATCAATCGTCATCCGATTGTCGAATGTCTTTAGCACCGTACCCAGCTGATTAATGATCGAAAAAAATTGCATTAAGAATAATTTGCTACTCGTACACGGATTAATCATTTAAGAGCCATTAACCTGAAATTACCGCAAAAGGTAACCAGATGATTCAAATAAAATATGGTCTCTCGTCTTTTCTCTGATTTGATTTAACATTAAAACCATAAAATAAGGCATTATCCTACCGTCAAAATGGTGAAAATCACCGTAAACAATACATGAATATGTTCACTTTAACTTATTTAGTTCCATAACCGGTGCTGCTCCAAATGGACTACTTCACCAAAGAATAAACGGGTAGAGGCTTCAAATGATGGCGTGAAATCGGAAACAAAGAACCTTTTCGATCCATCTTTGTTCGCATTGATTAATTTATTACGGGTGAGATGAGCGTTTAACGCAGCGGCAACAATTTCAGATGAGTCCAGGATATCCACTTTGCCAGCATAAAATTGATTTATTTCTTTCTTAATAAGGGGGTAATGTGTACAAGCCAGAATGAGCGAATCGATGGCCTGGAGGCTGGCATCTGAAAGATATTGTGCAATGATTTCATGGCTAATTTGATTGTTAAAAAAACCCTCCTCGATCATCGGTGCAAGGAGGGGGGTAGCAAGTGATTTCAATTTAACGTGGCGGCAAGCTTCCTCAATTCTGGCGGCATAGATACCAGAGTTCACGGTCCGTTTGGTACCAATTAAACCTACGTTGTTGTTCGAATAGTTTTCTCGTATATGTTCAATCATGGGATCGATGACGTTGATAATATGCGCGTCTTTCCGAACATATTCCTTGAGGAGCTCATAGGCCGCGGAGCTTGCCGAGTTGCATGCAATGACGATCACCTTACAACCTTTTTTTAGCAGCACATCTGCTATCTTGATTGAATAAGCCTGGATTGCAGCCTCCGATTTATCTCCGTATGGCAGGTGGGCCGTGTCACCAAAATATATAATGTCTTCATTGGGGAGGAGTTGGGTTATAGCGTGGGCTACCGTTAGCCCGCCAATACCACTGTCATAGATGCCGATTGGGCGCTGCGCGTCATTAATCATACCTTCAAAAATAGCCGCTGTAAATTGTAATTTGTATAATTGTGAACTAAACCATTAAAAAATAAGTACCATGGCATTCAATCTTTTAAAAGGAAAACGGGGTATAATCTTTGGTGCGCTTGACGAAAACTCCATAGCCTGGAAAACAGCTGTTAAAATAAAAGAAGAAGGAGGGACCTTCACGTTGACCAACGCACCCATTGCCATGAGAATGGGAAAAATAAATGAACTTGCAAAAGCGTGCAACGCGGAAGTAATACCAGCTGATGCAACGTCAGAGGCGGATTTGAACACCTTGTTCACCAAGTCGATGGAAGTACTTGGCGGGAAACTCGATTTTATCCTTCATTCGATTGGCATGAGCCCAAATGTGAGGAAAAACCGATCGTACGGTGACCTCAATTATGAGTGGTACTTAAAAACATTGGACATATCCGGACTATCTTTTCATAAAGTGTTGCAAACGGCAGAGAAAACGGATGCCATGAACGAGTGGGGATCCATTTTAGCGCTCACGTACATAGCTGCACAACGCACGTACCCCGATTACTCTGATATGGCCCAGGCTAAAGCCGTTCTGGAATCGATCGCCAGAAGTTATGGGTATCGGTTTGCCAAACTGAAAAAGGTAAGGGTGAACACCATCTCACAATCACCGACCAAAACCACAGCGGGGGCTGGCATTTCAGGGTTCGATGTTTTTTATGATTATGCCCAAATGATGTCTCCGCTTGGCAATGCAAGTGCCGAAGATTGTGCCAACTATATAACCGCGATGTTCTCCGATTTCACAAGAATGGTCACCATGCAAAACCTGATGCACGATGGCGGATTCTCCTCCTCGGGAATTACCGAAGAGTTGGTTGAGAAATTGAGCCGATAGAAACAAATCGCCAGATGACACGGACAACTGGCTGACGCTCAAGAAATGATTGCATTCCCACATACCAAAATTAACCTTGGGCTGCACGTGTCGGGCAAACGCAATGATGGATATCATAACATTGAAACCTGCTTTTACCCATTGCCCTGGTGTGACGTACTTGAGATTATCCGGGCCGAAACCATTTCCTTTACCAATTCAGGTTTAGGGGTTCCAGGCAAACACGAGGATAACCTCTGCCTGCGGGCTTATTATTTGCTGCGGGATAAATACGATTTGCCTCCGGTAGCAATCCATCTTCATAAAGTCGTGCCGCTCGGAGCTGGTCTCGGTGGCGGCTCGTCTGATGGCGCATACACATTAAAGATGCTGAATCATGTATTTGATCTGGCGCTTAACGACAAGCAGTTGATTGCGATGGCAGCTGAGTTGGGAAGTGACTGTCCCTTTTTTATCTATGATTGGCCCATGCATGGATCAGGGCGTGGAGAGGTGCTATCGCCCGCCAATGTTAAGTTGAACGGGAAGTTTATAGCCGTGGTCAAACCTTCAGCTCACATCTCAACAGCGGAGGCGTTTAAGAACCTCGTGCCGCGACCGGTGGATCAAGATATCAAACGCATTGTCGAACAAAGGCCGGTCAGCGAGTGGAGGGAATTGTTAACCAATGATTTTGAGCCGAGCGTGTTTTCGCAGCACCCGGAGATTCAGGAAATAAAATCGAAGATGTACGATATGGGTGCGTTGTACGCGAGCATGAGCGGCTCTGGGTCCGCTGTCTTCGGCATTTTTGAGAAGGCCAGGGCGATGAGAGATATGTTCTCGGGAATGACTTATTGGTCGGGTGTGCTGTAATTTTTGACAAACTTACCTTTAAGCACCGGGTAGGA
The DNA here is from genome assembly GCA_964655635.1 of uncultured Ohtaekwangia sp. Lineage (GTDB taxonomy): Bacteria > Bacteroidota > Bacteroidia > Cytophagales > Cyclobacteriaceae > ELB16-189. Next base: position 36,440 of record CAZZNH010000006.1, on the reverse strand, counting down.
AAGCACAGCGCCAATGATGAGGGCAGTGCCTAAATAGAAATTAAACTGCATTTTCTCACTATCGCCCAATATGATCACAGCCATAATGATTCCGTAAACCGGTTCGAGATTGATCGAAAGTTGCACAAAAAATACCGGAAGCCGTTTCAGTAGTTCAATGCAAGCCGAATAGGCGTAGACGGTACACACCAAAGACAAAATCGCAATGTAAAACCAGTCAAGCCCTCTGGGAATTAGTTGCAACCCTTCGTTCGATGCCCAAATAGATGCGTAGACCGGCAGAAAAAGTACGGTACAAAAAAACGCGCCCCACATTTCATAAAATGTAATGGTGTAAGGGTGATGTGTTTGGACGAATTTAGCATTGAGGACTGAAAATAGTGCAATAGTAAATCCCGAGGCTATGCCGAGTGCCAACCCCAACGGATACCTGAAATCGAATGAGAATATGACATAAAGACCCAGCAGCACAATCAAACCAAGTGCTACCTCAAAGCCTTTGACCTTCTTTCGACCCATGAGTGGTTCAAGAAAAGCCGTCCAAAGGGAGCAGGTCGCAAAACCCACCAGGCTGACTGAGGCGTTTGAAACTTTGGCTGAGGCGAAAAAAGCAATCCAATGAATCCCAACAATAAATCCAGTAGCCAGAATTTTGAAAAGATCAGACGTTGGAACCTGAAAAGAATTTTTGGTCGCCACAATCAGGGCGGCAAGACCGATGGCCGCGAGCAACGTTCGGTAGAAGACCATCTCCACGGCAGGGATGGTTATCAGCAAGCCCAGTATCGCGGTGAATCCCCAGAGGAATATAATCAGGTGCAGCTTTAAATAATCAAAAGCTTTAGTGGTCAACGGTGCATGTATTTATACATACCGAGCGAAATTAGAGTAAATGTTATGTTGGGAATCCATGCGGCCAGTAATGGAGAAAGCGCGCCTGCCTCGGCAAAAGTCCTGGACATCATGAAAAACAGAATAAAAATAAACGAAAGAAAAAAGCCGAGGGCAATCTGGAATCCAGTACCTCCTCTGCTCTTTTTGGAGGAGACGATTACGCCCATAAACACCAAAACAAAAATCGTGAAAGGAGAGGAGAACCTGATATGCCGTTCAACTTCGTAGGCTTCCACACCGCTTGCTCCCCTGAATCGCATTTTTTTGATGTGCGCGGTTAATTCATTGATGGTCATGCCATCAAATTTGCGCTCTTCATTTTCAAAGTCTGTTGGTGTAATGGCAAGCGCTGTGTCCAGCTGTTCGTTGATGCGTCCGTACCCCGGAGAGGGTTTAAAGCCTATGTTGAAAATCGAATCAATATTCTTTCTCTTCCAAAAACGAATGGTCCATTTTCTTTTGGTCGAGTCCCAGGTGATGTTGTCTGCTGTGAGTTTGTCCACCAGTCTGTTGCTGTCAAAACGTTCCAATGAAAATTGATAACCCGTGTTGGTGTTGACATTATAGTTTTGCAAGTAGAAATACACATTGGGCTCAATTTGCATGTGAACATTGCGCTGGTCGAAATAGTACGCTTTGTTCAAATACTGAATCTCAAAGGCAAGCCTTGAGCGATTCGATTGTGGAATCACCCAGCCATTCAAAACGAAATTGAATACCGCTATCACCAGTGAAGCGAGAAAGTAGGGTAAAAGTAACCTTCTGAAACTGACACCACTGCTTAAGATGGCAATGATCTCGGTACGTGCCGCCATTTGAGAGGTGACAAATACAACGGCAATGAAAACCATAATAGGACTGACCAATCCAATTATCCAGGGGATGAAGTCCCGGTAATAGCCAAGAATCGTGGGTGTATCCAGGTTATTGCGCGCGAACTTATCCATCTTTTCTGCCAGATCGATGACAGCCACGATAGCCACAATGATGAGTACAACAAAGATGAACGTGTACAGCACCTTTTTGATGATGTATTTATCAATGAGCTTCATCTTTTAGACATCCTGTTACAGCCGCTGTGAGACACTTTTTACCATTTGTTTTTTCCAATTATAGAAATCGCCTTGAATAATTTTTTCGCGGGCGGTCCTCGCCAGCCAAAGATAGAAGGTGAGGTTGTGAATAGAAGCAATTTGCGCGCCTAAAATCTCCTTATTGATAATCAGGTGCCTGAGATAGGCTTTCGAATAGGTGGTGCTTACATAACCTCCAAGCTCTGCATCGATCGCACTCAGGTCATCCTTCCATTTTTCATTTCGGATATTGATGATCCCCTGACTGGTGAACAACATTCCGTTTCGCGCGTTTCGGGTCGGCATAACGCAGTCAAACATGTCTATTCCCAGTGCAATACACTCCAGTATGTTTTCTGGGGTACCCACTCCCATGAGGTAGCGAGGTTTGTCCGCAGGCAAGATGTGACAGACTTGCTCGGTAATCGAATACATGATATCATGTGGCTCCCCTACAGACAATCCGCCAATGGCATTTCCAGGTAAGTTTTGATTTGCCACGAACTCTGCAGACTGTTGGCGTAGATCTGAAAAAGTGCTTCCCTGAATGATGGGAAATAATACCTGCTCATATCCATATTTTGGTTCCGTGTTCTTGACCCTATCCGCGCACCGGGCGAGCCAGCGGTGAGTCAGGTCCATAGATCGTTTGGCATATTTATATTCACATGGATAGGGCGTGCACTCATCAAATGCCATAATGATATCGGCTCCGATACTTCGTTGGATATCCATGGCCGACTCCGGTGAGAAAAAATGCCGCGATCCATCGATGTGGGATTTGAAGGTGACTCCTTCCTCTTTGATTTTCCGGTTCTCGGAGAGAGAATACACCTGATAGCCTCCACTATCGGTGAGCAATGGCCTCGACCAGCCATTGAATTTATGGAGACCTCCCGCTTTTTCCAGCAGGTCAATTCCGGGTCTTAGAAAAAGGTGGTAGGTATTGCCTAAAATTATTTTGGCATCAACGTCATTTTCCAACTCCCGTTGATGTATAGCCTTCACCGACCCTGCCGTTCCAACCGGCATAAAAATGGGTGTAGGTATTTCGCCATGGTCGGTGTGAATGGTACCGGCACGTGCTTTGGTGTTGCCGTCTGTTTTGTGCAGTAGAAATTGCATTGGTTTTAGAAAGAGCCTTGCAAAAATAGCCAATTAGGAAGAACAACCTTGCCACGAGATTTTTTAAGCTCATGGAGTATTTAGTAACTTTCACGTTGATTTGTTAATGTATGAAGTACGAGACCATTGGAAGTGACCTATTTATAACCAACAGAAGCAGACTGGTAAAAGAATTGCCGAAGGGCGCGATCGCTGTTTTCAATTCAAACGATCACATGCCAACCAATGCCGATGGCACGATGCCTTTCAGGCAAAACAATGACCTATTTTACTTAACGGGAATTCAGCAGGAAGAAAGTTGTCTGGTCATCTGCCCTGACTTTCCGGATAAAAATTTAAGAGAAGTATTGTTCTTGCGAGAGCCCAATGAATTGCTGGAAAAATGGGAAGGGCATAAGTTGACCAAGGAGGAAGCCAAAAAAATATCGGGGATAACTACCGTGAAATGGAGCGGGGATTTCAATAAAGTTTTCCATCACATGATGGTGATGGGTGGTGTGTCAAGTGTTTACCTCAATACCAACGAGCATTACCGGTCTAGCGTGGTTGTGGAGACCAGGGACGCACGCTTTATTAAATGGTGTCAGGCAACTTACCCGCTGCATCGATACGAAAGAGTGGCACCCTTGATGGCCGGGCTCAGGTTGATCAAACAAAAAAGAGAAATAGAACTGATGCAGGAAGCCTGCAACATCACCGAGAAAGGCTTTCGAAGGGTACTGCGTTTTGTAAGGCCTGGTGTCATGGAATATGAAATCGAGGCGGAATACATTCATGAATTCATTAGCAACCGATCGCGCGGTTTTGCCTACGAACCCATCATCGCCTCTGGTGTAAACAATTGTGTGTTGCATTATTTGGACAACAACAAAAAATGCAAATCAGGTGACCTTATTTTGCTGGACGTAGCTGCCGAATATGCCAATTACAACGCAGACCTCACCCGAACGATCCCGGTCAGTGGAAAATTTACGAAAAGGCAAAAGGAAGTTTATAATGCGGTATTGCGTATCATGCGGGGAGCCATGAAATTGATGGGGCCGGGAACCAACTTCTTCGATTATCAAAAAGAGGTGGAAAAAATGATGGAGGATGAATTGTTGAAACTCCGGCTGATTTCGAAATCGCAGACGATGAAACAACATCCAGGCAACCCTGGATTTCGTAAGTACTTCTACCATGGCACATCGCACATGATTGGATTGGACGTCCATGATGTAGGCGATATGCACGCCAATATGCCGGTGGGTTCGGCATGGACCGTTGAGCCTGGCATCTATATTCAGGAGGAAGGTTTTGGGATTAGGCTGGAAAACAACGTGGTCATTCAGAAGAAAGGTGTTATGGATTTGATGAAAAATATACCGGTAGAAGCTGATGAGATCGAAGATTTGATGAGTAGAAAATAGCTATGAGAAAAATTGTTGTGCTTTCCCTGATTTTCGTTTGGCTTGGCGCGGCCCAGGCACACGAGTTCTGGCTGTTGCCCAAGAAATTCAGGTATGCACCCGGTGAGAAGATGGTCATTGATTTTATGGTGGGAGAAAATTTCGAGGGAGAATTTTGGGATCTTACCCGTCACAAAGTGGAAAAACTGACGATCCACAACCGGGTATCATCAATGGACTTGTCTCAAAAGGTGGCAATGTCCAAGGGCAACAACTTGGAATACACCTTCAACAACGTAGGCACGCACCTGATTGCCATGGAAAGTGACAATGCGTATATCGAACTTGAGTCGGAAAAATTCGATGAGTACTTGACCGAAGACGGTCTTGAGTATATCAAAGAAGAGCGATTGAAACGGGGCGAGCAAAATCAGACGTCCAGAGAGTTGTACTCCCGCTATGCGAAGCTGTTGGTGCAGGTGGGTGACAAAACGGATGATACGTATAAGAAATCGGCCGGCCTTAAAATGGAAATTATTCCTTCACAAAATCCATATGACCTTAAATCAGGAGACTATATGGAATGCAAAGTGCTCTATCGCGGCAATCCGGAGCCTAACACGTTGGTTAAAGTTTGGAGCCACGTAGGCAACCGAATTTTTTTACAAAATATTTATTCGGAATCGGATGGTACAATTCGGTTTCCGGTCAGCAGCAAGGGTTCATGGATGATCAGCACGGTGAAGATGATTCGTTCCAATTCGTCAAAAGCTGAGTGGGAAAGTATGTGGGCAAGTTTGGTATTCGAGATTGAATAATTACTTTAGAAGCATGAGCAACTCATCCATTTCATCTGATAAAGCACCGGAGCCGGTTGGCCTTTATCCCCACGCGCGCAAGGTCGGCAACCTTCTTTTTCTTTCCGGAGTGGGCCCACGCACGCGTGGTTCAAAAGACATTCCCGGTGTTACCCTGGATGAAAACAAGAAGATTGTCGCCTACGACATTGAACAACAGTGTCATCATGTTTTTCAAAATGTGCGGTATATCCTTGAGGCGGCCGGATCAAAATGGGAAAACCTGGTGGATGTTACGGTATTCCTTACCAACATGAAAGATGACTTTGCAGCCTACAATAAAATTTATGCGGAGTATTTCAAAGACAATCAGCCGTGCAGAACAACGGTCGAAATCACCGCGTTGCCTACGCCCATTGCGATCGAATTGAAGTGTATTGCAACGGTCGACTAAACGGAGAAGCTTTCACCGCATCCGCAGGTTCGCGATGCGTTTGGGTTAACGAACTGAAATCCCTTGCCATTCAGTCCATCGGAAAAGTCCAGGGTAGTACCCAATAAATAAAGGAGGCTCTTCTTATCAACCAGAATTTTCACGCCCTTGTCTTCAAATACCTGATCGGCTGGATTGATCTTGTCATCAAAATCCAAATCATACATCAGGCCTGAGCAACCACCCCCTTTTACAGATACCCGTACATTGTGTGCCGGAGTTCTTCCTTCCTCACGAAGCAGTTCTGAAATTCTATTTTTTGCCTTGTCGGTTACGCTGATCATGGCTTGTTAGGATACAGGATTTAGTACTACACTAAAAACAGTTATGGTATTACGGTCCCTGCCATAATATAATTTTTCCAACGCGTTGAAAATATTGCTTGCTCTGAAGTAGGATGTGTGCAACTCATGCTCGCCTCCGGCTACCCATTGGATGGTGTATGAATTATCTTTCTCCTTAAAATTCTGGACATAGGTCCACATCTTTTTCAGGGCATCGACTTTGTCGGCTCCGGTTTCTGAATGAAATAGAAACGACTGGTTGTGCCGGGGATTGAGGGTAATTAAATCAAGTTTTGACTTACCGTCCACCACGCTGTATTCAAATATCAAATCGCTGGTGCGGAGCCCCAAATAGGCTTTAATTTGTTGCTGGATGCGAGCTGCTTCTACGTGAATATCGCTGGTCGTTTCTAACATCATTGTTTATTTCAAATCAAAAAACTCTTTGAAAGCCCTAAAAGTTCTCAAATTCGAGCAAAATTAACAATTCCAACAGACATACCTATGGACAAGATTGAACACATCGGGATTGCCGTAAAAAATATGGAGGCTGCCAATCGGTTGTTTTCGCGGCTTTTGGGCCAGGAGCCCTACAAAATGGAAGAGGTAGTCTCTGAAGGAGTGAGGACCTCATTTTTCGATGTTGGAGGGGTCAAGATTGAACTGCTGGAGGCGACCCGGCCCGATTCACCAATCGCGAAGTTTATTGAAAAGAAAGGGGAGGGCGTTCACCACCTCGCATTTGCCGTGGACAATGTAAACGAAAGCATCGGCCGGCACGAGAGAAATGGCTTTGAATTAATCAACAAGACAGCCAAGGAAGGAGCTGACAATAAAATGATTGCATTTCTGCACCCTAAATCAACCAATGGTGTGCTGGTGGAATTGTGCCAGGAAAAGAAGGCCTAGCGGCTCTTGCTTTGACCGAATTGAATTTGATTGTAGTGCTTCAACTTTTTCTTACCCTCATTGGTTTCGTAATAAGGTTTGGGCCCACACGAACCAAAAACGATTAAAGCCATCAAAAACAACCCTGCAATCTTTTTCATAATCTTTATAGTAGTCGCTGATGGATACGCGTTACCTGCGATTTCCGGGGTAAACGGCAGATAAGTCTTATTTTTGCGGGACAAACGACCGGATTAAACGCTAAACAGCAGGTTACGCCATGGCAGAAAAAAGATCAGAGATCAATCAACTGGGGGAATTTGGGCTGATCGACCGAATCAGCAGTCAATTTCAGTTGAAGAACAAATCGTCCCTCCTTGGCATCGGTGACGATGCTGCCGTGATTGAAGCCGGTGACGAAGCAATATTGTTGTGCACGGATATGCTGACAGAAGGTGTGCACTTCGACCTTTCGTACACACCGCTGCAGCACCTGGGATACAAAGCGGTGGTGGTTAATTTATCTGACATCGCTGCGATGAATGGGCGGCCAGAGCAAATCATAGTGAGTATAGGATTGAGCAATCGTTTTTCTGTGGAGGCCGTGGATTCGTTTTATGCGGGCGTGAAAGCAGCCTGTGACAATTACAAAGTGGATTTGGTGGGTGGTGACACCACCTCATCTGCCTCCGGTCTGGTTATTTCTATCGCAGCTATGGGCAGGGCGAAAAAAAATAAAATAACCTATCGGAGTGGGGCTAAACTGAATGATATTCTTTGCGTGACCGGAGATCTCGGTGGGGCTTACCTGGGATTACAAATACTGGAGAGAGACAAGCAGGTTTTCTTGACAAATCCAGAGATGCAACCTCAGTTGGAGAATTTTGAATATATGGTGGGTCGTCAACTGAAACCGGAAGCACGCATGGACATCGTATACGAGTTGGCGGAACTGGGAATAGTGCCAACCTCCATGATCGACATTTCGGATGGCCTGGCATCCGAACTGCTGCACATCAGCAGAAATTCAAAAGTTGGTGTTAAGATATTTGAGGATAAGATTCCCATTGATACAAAAGTATATGAGACAGCGGCATTGGAGCTTAAGATTGATCCCATGACTTGTGCGCTGAACGGTGGCGAGGACTATGAATTACTCTTCACCATTTCGCAGACAGACTTTGAGAAAATTAAAAACCATGCTGATATCCACTTCATTGGACACATTCATGATAATGCCAGTCAAAATTTGCTGATCACAAAGCAGGGGGTGCCCATTCCGCTTACAGCCCAGGGATGGAACCACTTTAAAAAAGCCTAGTCGATGGGGTAGGGAATGTATACGAACTTGGTGAATTCATTGTCCACGACAAAAAGGCAGCAGAATTCGTCCGGATCCTTATAGGATAACCTAAAGGTTTCTTCCTTTTCCCTAGCCACAAGTTCTCTTTCAACAAATTCTCCCAAAAATGAAGCATAGTAATTCCATTCGAGTTGCAGGTCATCTTTTCCCAGCAACAACTGACCAATAGAAATGGAATTTTTTGAAATCGGGAAAATAGGCAACTCAAACCCCGCCTTGCGAATCTGGTAAGAAGATTCTTTCAGTGTATCGGCTACCTTGACGAAATCGCGGGAGATGGTACCAAGGTATTTGCCGTCAAGTTCGGGATCATTAACCATTCTTGCGAAAATAGGGTAATTTTTGAAGTCAACAACTAGTGTGCTTCAATCCAGGATTTGGAAAACTTCATCAGTTGAGGAAAAAAATCTTCGAATTCCTTTTCAAAGAGCGGGTAGTGTTTGACCAAATCAGCCACAGCTTGGTCCATTTTCGATTCGAAACTGGTCCTTCGCGACATGCCGGTGAGGGCGCGATTCAATCCCTCAGTTTTGGAATAGTTTAAAAACCAATTCCCCTGAATCAAATAGGGCATCATCCTTGTCACTTCAGGAGGTAGGATATCCACGTTCTTATTGAGGATGGAGTAGAACTGGTCCGCAAATATTTCAAGTGGAACATCGTGGTAGTTGTTCCAATTTTTTGCTAAAAAGTGGTCGTAAAACATGTCCACGATCACACCGGAATAATGCCTGTACTTTGGGCGCAAGCGATTTTTGCTGGTCTGCACTACATCATGACTATCTGTATAATCATCAATGGCGCGGTGCAGTTCAATACCTTTTGCAATCTGAATATCAAATTGATCAACCAAGTCTCGCCCTTTGACAAAATCGCCTATAAAGTTACCGATCATCATTTGATGATCATTGCCCGAAAGGTGAACGTGAGCCAGAAAATTCATTCCGCGGTAAGGTAAATGATAAGTTTGTTTTTATTAAACAAGTTTTTGATCATTTTTGACCATATCATTTGAACAAGAACTATGTCCTCTCTGGCGCAACTAAAGTTACTGGTTAATCTTGCAACGATTGATGGCGAGGTAGCAGAACAGGAAAAAAAATACATAACCAACATCGGCCTGGCCAACGGTCAGTCACGCCAGGACATTGACCACCTCATGGGTCAGCAGCACGAGGTAATCGTTCCGGAGGGCCTTTCAAAGGACCAGAAATTTGATTATTTGTTTAGTCTGGTTCAGCTCATGAAAATAGACGAACGGCTTTATAAAAATGAGATAAAATTTTGCGCCCAGGTAGCTTCAAAACTTGGCTACCACCCTGACGTGATGTTTCAACTCATGCTGAAGGTAAGTGCCTCCATGAAGAAGGGGGAAATTGATTCGCTGAGGGAGCTGGTTGCAACGTATCTGAGTTAGGCATTTGAGATTTTCCATTTCATGGCTCACGCTTCTCGGGAGCCCTTACGTAGCTGACGCATCCTTTGATCGGGATTGAAAAATTCAGTCGTTAGCGGGACATTTAGAACTTGTAAAATTAACCAAAAATCACCCTTCCTGATGGCTGTCAAAATATCTACCTTTGCGCCTCAAAATAAGGACCTGCATGACGGGAATGGAACAAATCCGCAATTTCTGCATAATCGCACACATCGACCACGGTAAAAGTACCCTGGCGGACCGTCTTTTGGAGTTTACGGGCACCCTTACATCCCGCGAAATGCAGGCCCAGGTGCTTGATAGCATGGACCTTGAAAGGGAAAAAGGCATTACAATTAAGTCACATGCGATTCAAATGAATTACGAGTTTGAGGGTAAAAGTTATGTGCTTAACCTGATTGACACTCCGGGACACGTGGACTTCTCCTATGAAGTATCGCGATCAATTGCCGCATGCGAAGGGGCACTGCTCATTGTTGACGCGGCCCAGGGGATCGAAGCTCAAACCATATCGAACCTCTACCTGGCGCTGGAGCACAACCTGGAAATTATTCCCGTGTTGAATAAAATTGATTTGCCGGCCGCCCGACCTGAGGAGGTTACCGATGAAATTGTGGACCTGATCGGTTGTGATCCTGCAACCGTCCTCCACGCAAGTGCCAAGCAAGGTGTGGGGATTGAAGAAATCCTGGCTGCGATCGTACAACGCGTACCCCCGCCCAAAGGAGATCCGACCGCACCGCTTCAGGCGATGATTTTTGATTCCGTCTTCAATTCGTTTCGCGGTGTTGAAGTTTACTACCGGGTGTTCAATGGCACCATGAAGCAAAAGGACCTTATCAAATTTGTAAACACTGAAAGAACATACAATGCCGATGAAATTGGCGTGCTGAAACTTCAGAAGCAACCGCATAAGGAAATCAGCGCGGGTAATGTGGGCTACCTTATTTCAGGGATTAAAGAGGCTAAGGAAGTTAAAGTAGGGGACACCATTACACACGCCAGCAGGCCGGGTGCTTCCATCAAGGGGTTTGAGAACGTAAAGCCAATGGTTTTTGCCGGTATCTATCCTGTGGAGACAAGCGAGTTTGAAGAGCTTCGGGCCTCCATGGAAAAACTACAACTCAATGACGCCTCGCTGGTTTGGGAACCCGAAACGTCAGCGGCCCTGGGCTTTGGATTTCGCTGCGGGTTTCTTGGCATGCTGCACCTGGAAATAATCCAGGAAAGGCTGGAGCGGGAGTTTGGCATGACGGTGATTACTACAGTGCCGTCTGTTCAGTTCAAAGCAAAACTTACAAGTGGCAAGGAGATCAGCATCAACGCGCCATCTGAGATGCCTGACCCGACAAGGCTTGAATGCATTGAAGAGCCTTACATCATGGCACAAATTATTTCCAAGGCGGAGTTCATTGGCCCGATCATGGAGTTGTGTATCGACAAGAGGGGTCAGGTAAAAAATCAGGTTTACCTGTCATCCGATCGCATCGAGCTATCCTTTGAGATGCCGCTGTCTGAGATCGTCTTCGACTTTTTTGACCGGCTAAAGACCATTTCGCGGGGCTATGCTTCATTGGATTATCACCTGATTGGATTTCGCGAGTCGGATATGGTGAAGTTGGATGTGATGCTGAATGGCGATAAGGTGGACGCGTTGTCGGCCATAGTTCACCGGGGCAAATCCTATCAGTGGGGCAAAAAGCTTTGTGAAAAACTTAAGGAACTCATACCTCGCCAGATGTTTGAGATTGCTATTCAGGCATCCATCGGTCAAAAAATTGTCGCCAGAGAAACTGTGAGTGCCATCCGGAAAAACGTGCTGGCTAAGTGTTACGGTGGTGATATTTCACGGAAGCGCAAACTGCTGGAGAAGCAAAAGAAGGGTAAGAAAAGGATGAGGCAAATCGGGAATGTAGAAATTCCGCAGGAGGCATTTATGGCTGTCCTGAAAATCGAATAGTTTTTGATCAGCGGCCTTAGATGATTGAAAAGAATTAGCGAGTATTAACCAGTCGTATAGAATTGAACCCATGGTAGATACAAAAAAATACACACTGATTGACGGCCGGAAGGTTGCAGCCGATATCAAAAAAGAAATTGCCCAGCGGGTTCAGGAGCTCAAAAAACAAAATAAAAAATTACCCCACCTTGCCATTATATTGGTAGGTGACGATGCGGCCAGCACGACCTACGTTGACGGCAAGGTAAAGGCATGCAAAGAAGTCGGATTTCATTATTCCTTGCTGCGCTTTGCTGACACCATTTCAGAAGAGCGTCTCTTAAAACACATTGATCAGATAAATAACGATGAGGATATTGATGGATTTATCGTACAACTTCCGCTGCCTGCAAGGATTTCAGTTGAAAAGGTAACTGAAAAAATACTACCTGAAAAAGATGTCGATGGATTCACCAACCAGAATTTTGGCAGCATTACCTCTGCCAATCCACTGATCTTTCCGGCAACACCATTTGGCGTGATGGAATTACTTAGGCGACACAACGTCCAAACAAAAGGCAAGCACTGTGTGATGGTGGGAGCGAGCCGACTGGTCGGAGCTCCGCTCAGTATGATGCTGGCTGAACAGGGCAGGGCCACGGTTACCATTTGCCACAAGTATACACAGGACCTGGCCAGTTTTACCCGCACAGCGGATATTCTCCTTACGGCCGTAGGTAAACCCGGACTAATCACGGGAGACATGGTAAAAGAAGGTGTGGTGGTGATCGACATTGGAACTACGCGGGTGGAAGACGCGACCAAGGAACGAGGGTTTTCACTAAAAGGAGATGTGGACTTTGATACGGTGGCGCCAAAATCCGCCATGATAACACCCGTTCCGGGGGGTGTTGGCCCAATGACCATAGCATCGTTGTTGTTAAATACGCTGAAGGCTTCAGAGCTAAGGGCTAATTCAAATAGTGACTAAACCAAAGGGAATTTCTTCCGAAAATCTTCCGCTTATGGAAGATTTTTACACCATACAGGGTGAAGGTGCCTACCAGGGCCGGGCCGCCTATTTTATCCGATTGGGCGGATGTGATGTGGGATGTGTCTGGTGTGACGTCAAAGAATCGTGGGATGTAAACGCCCACCCGATCGTAGCTGTGGACGATATTGTCGGGCGGGCAAAAAAGAGTGGTTGTGGATTGGCGGTGATAACAGGCGGGGAGCCAGCCCATTATGATCTTGGGGTACTTACGCAGCGTTTACGCAGCGAAGGATTCAGAACGCACATCGAAACCTCGGGAGCCTACGAAATCAGTGGGGCTTGGGATTGGGTTTGCCTCTCGCCAAAAAAATTCAAGGCACCGGTGGCTTCATCCTACCCTATCGCAAATGAGCTAAAAGTAGTTGTCTTCAATAAAAACGACCTGGCCTGGGCAGAACAGCATGCAGTACTGGTGAAACCAAATTGTGCTTTGTACCTCCAGCCTGAATGGTCCAAGGAGAAGGATATGATCCCCGTGATTGTGGAATACGTAAAATCCAATCCGCGGTGGAGAATTTCTCTTCAGGTCCACAAGTACCTGAATATTCCATAAGTCGGAATTCTTTCTCCTGTTTTTTCGCAGCTTTCCGGTATTTCATCGTTAATTCTTGATGCCTCCCGGCCGGATGGTTAGTTTTATACGATGAACAGTACATGGAAAAGAGGTTTTCTCATTTTGCTGGTGGCTTTGATGTTCGCTCATACAGAAGTTAGATCCCAACTGAGCACTAACAAAAAGAAGGCGATTGAATTATATACCCAGGCTGACAATTTCAGGGTGCGTGGCCAGTATGCCACGGCCATATCGATGCTTCAGGAGGCCATTGAAAAAGATAAGAATTTTGTCGAAGCCTACTTTAGGCTGGGAATAACGTTCAAGGCGATGCGCGATTTTGGCAGGTCGAACACGAGCCTGGAAAGAGGATTGTCCCTAACTCAGGATGCCCGAAAGCAAAAAGGTTTCTTTCAGGAGTTGGGCGATAACTATCTGCGCATGGGTGAATATCAGAAGTCGCTGGACTATATCAATCATTTTCTTGCGGTTGAGACGCTAAACAAACAACGGATAGCGATGGCCGAATTGTGGAAGAGAAATGCAGAATATGGATTGAGAAACAAAAAAATACAATCTCAGTTTAAGCCCCGGCAACTGGGTGATACGGTAAACCGATTCGGTCTTCAATATTTTCCAGTGCTCACAGCCGATGAGCAGGAGCTGATTTTTACGCGGAGAATGGGACCCGGACCGGATGATGATGAAGATTTGGTGGTTTCCAAAAAAGACGAAAACGGAAAGTGGACAATACCCGTTTCGATTTCCAGCAATATTAATTCAAGATTCAATGAAGGCACGTGCACCATATCGGCCGATGGCCGAACGCTGATCTTCACCTCGTGCATTGGAAGAAAGGGCTATGGAAACTGCGACTTATTTTATAGCAGAAAGGTCGGGAATGAGTGGACTGCTCCGGTAAATATTGGGCCTGAAATTAATTCGGCAGCGTGGGAGTCCCAACCATCACTTTCGGCCGATGGGCGCATACTGTACTTCATTTCTGATAGAAGGGATGGCATAGGAGGACGAGATATTTACTTCTCACGAAAAAAGGATGACGGGACTTGGTCTGAGGCGGAAAACATGGGTCAGCCCATCAACACGCCTTTTGACGAAATCTCACCCTTCATTCATGTCAATGGAAGGACGCTGTTTTACGCTTCTAACGGCAAACCTGGCTTCGGTGGCTTTGATATTTTCAGAACGGAACTTAATAATGGCAAATGGGAGATTCCCGACAATTTTGGATCGCCAGTGAATGATCATGAAGATCAGTTTTCACTGTTCATCTCTGCCGATGGAACGAGGGGATACTATTCGCATGAAGACGGAACCCGCGAAAATTCGGCCAGGCTGTTTGAAATGACAATTCCCGAAGAACTGCAAATCGAATACAGAAGCAATTTTGTAAAAGGAAAGGTAAAAGACAGGATGTCAGCCCAACCATTGCAATCTCGCGTTGAGCTTTTTGACTTAAAAAAGGATGAACTCCTTTCTGTAGTTTCCTCTGATTCAGTAACTGGCGAATACCTGATGGTGCTCACTACCGGATCGGACTATGCCTTGTACGTAACTGCACCGGATTACCTTTTCAGAAGCCTGAATTTCAACTACGAAAGCAACGCTAATCCCGAACCCGTGGTAATCGATATATTGCTTGACAAAACCAATGCAGGGGCAACGGCTGTCCTCAACAACATTTTTTTTGATTTCGATAAATATGAACTGAAGGAGAAGTCTAAAACGGAGTTAAGCAACGTGATTAAGTTTCTCAGGGAAAAACCAACCATAAGGGTGGAAATCGGTGGTCATACCGATAGTGACGGTGCGAGCGCATACAACAAACAACTTTCGTTAAAACGTGCGCAATCTGTGGTTTCCTATTTGGTGCAAAATGGTATAAACAGAGCTCGGCTGGAGGAAAAAGGCTACGGAGCAGATCATCCCATCATGCCAAATGACACAGACGAGAATAAGCAAGCCAACAGGCGAATCGAATTTAAGATAATTCAATAATTGGGTGATATGATGAGAATGAGTTGGAAGAGTTGGTGCCTGATATTGATGATTGTCTTTTCCTGCAAAGAAGATCCTGAGCCAGTTACTCCCGTAGAGCAGGTAACCATTGCGTTCGACTTCCAGGCAAAATTGGAGGTAAAGGAAAGCCAATCCGGAGAAATTGTTATTCCAATTAAGCTAAGCAAAGCCCAACAGGAACCAGTTGTGATCGCATATGAAGCCATTGGACAGGAGGTGGTCAATGGTAGCGACTTTACGATTTTATCACCGAATCCCCTCACTATTCCCACCGGTAGCACCCAGGTTTCTATATCCCTTAAAGTGAATGATAATTCAGTGGTTCAGCCGGAGGAAAGAAATATATACTTTAGGATAAGGACAATTAACAAAGAAAACATAAAAATAGCCGTTCCTAAGGAGGTTGTCATTGCCATCACCGAAGATGATTGTAAGGCGGAGATCGCTAACGTCAAATTTTGGCTAGGAAAACTGAAACTTCAAATTGAAAATGATATTTCAAACGGAAACGGGATCGAGAACACAAAAGGCCTGTGTAGCGGTATACTGGATGTGACGGGAAAATTCATTGGCAGCCAGAATCCCGAATCTACGGTAAGTATTAAACTCACCAGGGATACGAAGATTCCAACTAAAGGAACGGCTGTGGTGGATCGCGCGAAACTTTTTACATTTTCCAGTCAATATGAAGTTCAGGCCGATGGCAGTTACGATGAGCTTAAAAAAAGGATAACACTTAATTACTCTTTTTTTGACCTGTCGAATAGTGCGAACAATTTTAAGAGCACGATGCTGATAGAGACGGAATGAACATTGATTGAAAGAACGCTATTATTATAATCCATGGTTGGCAACTTAATAAAGATGAGTTTTGCTCTTCTTGCCCTGGCTGGCGGGGGCCGGCTATTGGCCCAAAGTAACAGCCAGGTTATCCTCTCCCGGCTGGACAGCACCTACAGGGTTCAACAGCAGGATGCCGAACGTAGAATCGCGAAGTTTCTGAAGAACCATGGAGGGGCAAGGATGGCATCACGCAGCGATGGTTCAGTCATCGCTTTGGTGGACGTGTCGCCCTCGGGCGTGCCCATCTATATCAAGGCAGATAACCTTGGTGTGGCGACCTCCCTGGGTGTAAACGAGATGAGAACAGGAGGGAGCCTGGGCCTGAACCTTGAAGGAATGGGTATCCAGGTAGGGATTTGGGATGAAGGCAAAGTCAGGAATGATCATGTTGAATACGCAGGTCGGGTCACACAGATTGATAATGCAAGTACTTTTAGCACCCATGCTTCCCATGTGCTTGGAACAATAATGGCGTCCGGAATTAATGCCAACGCGAAAGGAATGGCTCCAAAATCAACAGCCATTGCCTACGATTTTTTTAATGACGTGAGCGAGATGATCAGCAAAGCCACTCCTGATCAAACATCCATTATACTTTCGAACCATTCGTATGGAACGCTTGCGGGTTGGGATTTTGACGGCAGTGCCTGGTCATGGCACGGAGATCCTGCCATCAGCTCCACGGTAGATTGGAAATTTGGTTTTTATAATTCTGCCAGCAATTTGTATGACGATATTGCATTCAACGCGCCCTACTATTTAATTGTCAAGTCAGCGGGAAATGATAATACGGATACAGGAGATGGTTCCCGCCCGCCCGATTGCAATCCCTTCGATTGTATTCCTACCAATGGAGTGGCTAAAAATATATTGACCGTTGGCGCGGCAAGAAAACTAACCGGACCGTATACCGGACCGGCTGATGTCGTCATCACTACCTTCAGCAGTCTGGGACCCACCGATGACGGCAGGATAAAACCCGACATTGTTGCTCCGGGCCAGGGTGTCTTTTCCGCCTCTGCCAGTAGCACGAGTTCGTACACCACACTCAGCGGCACATCAATGTCGTCCCCGGCAGCTACGGGCGCGCTCGTGCTGCTTCAGGAGTTGCACAAGAATTTGAATGGCGGCCATCTGATGAAAGCGTCAACCCTAAAGGCACTTGTCATCCATTCGGCCAGAGAGGCCGGGCCGTCACCTGGCCCCGACTTTAAATTTGGTTGGGGCCTGCTCAATGCCGAAGGGGCGGCTAAAATTCTAATGGACAAGGATGATCAGAATATTTTTGTTCGGGAACTTTCCTTGAATAACAATGGCGTCTTTGAGCTGGAGCTAAACCCTAAGGAAAATACAAAGATCACGGCTACCCTGGTTTGGGCCGATCCTGCGGGAACTGTTCAGGCACCCTCTTTAAATCCAACCACGAAGATGTTAAAAAATGACCTTGATCTCAGGTTGGTTGACGATGGCGGCACCACACAATTTCCCTGGATACTCAACGCTGCAAGTCCGGCATTGGCCGCGACAAAGGGCAACAACGTAGTTGATAACGTTGAAAAATTAGAATTCGGCAGTCCTGAGCCAAGGGTTTATAAATTAAGAGTCAGCCATAAAGGGACGCTCGTAAATGGAAAGCAAGATTTTTCTCTGATCGTAACCTATTCCTCGATAGTCGATCCCAGGGTTTCATATTATTGGATCGGCAATTCTGGGGATTGGGACAACGGAGCCAATTGGTCCCTGGCAAGCAATGGGGCACCGGCCAATGCCGCGCCAACCGCTGCTGACAGAGTGGTCTTTGATGAGAATTCGTTTTCCGCGAATAACCAGACAGTAAATCTGACGCAAGACCAACAATGCTACTCCATCCGTTGGTTCGCCAACGAAAATATTACCCTGAGTTTCAATAATCATCAGCTTACGGTAGGGGAAGGGGTTAATCTGCTTTCCAACAACATTTCGACAATGACATCGGGCAGTATCCTTTTCAGTGGAATGGCCACTACCGCAGCGATGGTAAATCTGGCGAACAATAATTTGAAAGACCTTTCTTTGAAATTTTCAGGCCCTGGTTCAAGTTGGTCTTTGTCAGGTGATTTTACGGTCCATGGAATCGAATTGATCGAAGGCAGCGTGATACTGAGTGATAATTCTATAAAACTAAATGAGTTAACTTCCTCTGGTTCGCTTTCTAAACAATTAACATTGGACAGCATGACACTATCCGGCAATACATCTTTACTGGCTGACTTTGCTAATCTTAGCCTTGAGGGTTCGGGAAGTTCAATTAAAGTTCCTGCCTTGTCCGATTATGACCTTAATCTCGGGAACAATTTTTTTGATGGGACAATTAATTTAATGGGTGGCCAATTGACGGTAGATGGAAGTGGGATTATTGATGGAGTGACCGGAAGTGGAACGCTTATCGTCATGGGGAACAATACCTGGAACAAATTTAGTCTGAACGCAGGATCGGTGTTAAAGATGGCGGCCCTGTCTCAACAAACGATGGCTGATGAGTTTGCCGTCCAGGCTTTGGCCAATAATCGTGTTGTCATCGAAACCATTGGAGCGGGGAATGCCACCATGAATTTTGAGAAGCACCGGAAGATTTGCACAGACCATATTGATGTGGTGAATGTTTCTATTTCGGGAAATTCCATTGTCAATGCCGGACCAAACAGCACTTTGACAAATGCACCCAACTGGCTCAAAGATAGCTGTGATAATATCCTCTTCCCCGATTTTGAAATTGGATTTAATTGCGAAGGAGCGGCAGTTTTTTTTACCGACAAAAGTTCGGGGCCGATAACCGGCAGACTTTGGAATTTTGGAGACTCGGGTGCGGCTCAAAACGAATCGAGCCTTGCCAACCCTATTCACTTGTTTGAGAGCAAGGGTACCTATGTGGTAAGTCTTGAACTGTCAGGGGGAGCAAAGAAAGAATCGTACAGCCAAACCATCGAATTGAAAAGTTCAAAGTTGCCAGCCAACAAGGTCGAATTAAGCAATGGCCGGCTGATTAGCTTCTTGCCGGCAGATAAATACCAATGGGTTTTAAATGGTGAATTGCTCAATGACACCAATCTCCGGTCAATTGATTTTTCCCATGGGTTTGGGCTATATGCCGTGCTCACCTTTGATTCAGTTTGCAACAGACAATCGGAGACATTTCTGGTGACGCGTACAGACACAAATGAAAATAAAACTCCTGGTGGCGTCCTTATTCATCCAAATCCGGCTCGTGGGGAGCTTTTTGTAGAAAATAGAAATGGCGGTGTAAGAAATGTAGGAATAACGAATAATTTGGGCCAACTAAAATATGTAACTAGCGAGCAAATCGAGGGCGGTTGGCGTTTAGATATTTCCAATTTACCAGCAGGGATTTATGTTTTACAAGTTCAAACGGAAACCAACCACTTTTTTTATCGGCTAGTAATACAATAGTTAGGCAATGGCATGATCTGCGCTGAAAACAAAACTTACTTAATCGTATGGATATTGTTATTCAGTTTAACGAATGCTGTTTCGCAGTCCGCTTCGCAACTCGATTCACTAAAACAAAATTACAAGACAGCGGCAAAAGCGAGGTCCGAGTTGGCCAGAACCTTTGCCATAGAGAATGCGGTTCCACTTTCGCAAAACACCAGCGAGGGAAAACATCTGCTTCTTGTTGACGTGAAAGACGGAGTTCCCGTCTACCTATCGGGATTGAATAGTGACGCAGCGGCTACTACCGGGGCATCGAAAATTCAAGGCGGGATAAACGGCTTGAACATAGAAGGCGAAGGAATGTTGATCGGGGTTTGGGATGAAGGCAGCGCTGTGGATCACATTGAATTGGGTGGCAGAGTCGTGACTAAAGAGGTAAACAACCACCAAACGCATGCGTCTCATGTCACGGGTACCATCATAGCGGCTGGTATCAATCCCCTGGCGAAGGGCATGGCGCCAAAGGGGAAGGTCACCAATTGGTATTTTGACAACGACCTTGCCGAGATGGCTGCCCTCACAAAACCGGATGAAAATTCCTTATTGCTCTCCAATCATTCTTACGGTACGGTTACTGGATGGGTGAAAATAAACGGCAATTGGTTCTGGACGGGCAACACCACAATAAGCAATGACGAAGATTATCGTTTTGGATTCTATGGCGCCAAAGCAGCCGAGTTGGATCGGTTGGCAAACCTGGCTCCCTATTACACCATCGTGTGGGCAGCTGGGAACGACCGGGGTGAACCCGGTGATGGTTCCAGACCTCCGGACTGTAATGGCGGCACCGGCTATGATTGCATTATTCCTGAATCAGTCGCTAAAAACATTTTGACCGTTGGTGCAGTCAATAAAACAACAACATACACAGGACCCTCAAGCGTGGCGATGAGTTCGTTTAGCAGTTGGGGCCCTACTGATGATGGCAGAATCAAACCAGATGTGGTTGGTGCTGGCGTGAATTTGTTTTCCCTCTCAGCTAGTGGTGTTAACGCCTATGGCTTTCTTAGCGGTACATCAATGGCCACCCCCAATGTCACAGGCTCGCTGGCCTTATTGCAGGATTTGTATCGGCAACTTCACGGTGGTTCAGCTATGCGATCCTCAACGCTCAAGGCATTGGCAATACATACGGCAAAAGAAGCTGGTCCCCTGCCCGGGCCAGACTATTCATTTGGCTGGGGATTGGTTGACGTTGAAGGTGCCGCCAAACTATTAGTCAGTGAGGACGGAACAAGTACGGTGATCCGCGAGGAGAGTTTGCTGGATGGAACAACTTTTGAAATCACGCTTTTGCCAAAAGCCAACCAAAAGATCACCGCCACAATTGCCTGGAACGATCCTGCTGCCGAGCCGACAACACCAGCGTTGGACCCCATCAAACTCATGCTGGTCAACGATCTCGATATCAAACTGGTGGCTGAGGGCGGAACAACAAACTATCCATGGTTGCTTGATCCTTCCACCCCATCCGCTCAGGCCATCAAAGGAGATAATTACCGCGATAACGTTGAAAAACTGGAGTTCAATTTACCGGCCGTGAAACCTTACAAACTTGTGGTAAGCCATAAGGGCAAGTTGGTAAATGATAGCCAGGATTTTTCACTGATTTTGACCTACCAACCGGCACAACAAGGAGGGAATACCTTGTATTGGGTCGGTGACAGCGGCAATTGGGGCGACAACACCCATTGGTCTTTGTCGAGCGGTGGACCTTCGGCCCTGTTGGTACCCGGTCCTAACGATCGAATCATAGTAGATGAAAATTCGTTCGATGGAGTTGGTGTCGATGAAATCAGACTGATCCAGAATCAATCCTGCCGCTCTTTAAAATGGCTTAGAAAAAAAGAGGCCAAATTAAATTTGCAGGGAATATCGCTCACCATCAATAGGGAGCTGGTGATCGGCAATGGGTTATTTGGTACAGCAGGTTCCGGAAGTATTCGTTGCGCAACTGCTGCAACATCAAAAGGGAACTTATCATTTTCTAATGCCAATCTTGGTCAGGTTCAATTGCTTGTGGATGGTGGTGAATGGACACTGAAAGGAAATTTACAAATCGATGATCTTGAAGTGAAGCAGGGTGAATTGTCTGTCACGAAGTCTTTATTGAAGCTAAAAAAATTGACAGCAAATAGTTTGGCCTCCAAAAAAGTAAGACTGAACATGTCCGTCATTGAAATAGCGAATCAAAGTGACATCAATGGTGAGCAACTCCAATTGGAAACGGTGGAGTCGTCAATTTATTTGAAAGGTGAGACTGTAATCCTCAACTGGAATGATGTTTCGTTGGCAGGTACTTTGAAAATTGAAGGCTCAACGGTTTCCATTAACGGAAGTAATGCCATTGATACTTTAGACATTCTTCCCGGATCCGCGGTGATATTGGCCCCGTCCACAAATCTGACAGTAAAAAGTATTGTGCATTTGGCCGGTTTGCCAGACAATACGGTGACCATTTCCAGCACCACAAAAGCTTCTCTCACGCCAATCACGCACTTCCTTTTGTGTGCAGACTATCTGAACGTAACCAACGTTGATTTGATCGGCTCAGCGCGAATTAACGTGGGCGTAAGTGGAACGCTGTCGAATGCTGCCAATTGGCTTTCGCAGCCTTGCGAGTCTGTATTGTTTGCGGATTTTGACGAAAAGTATTTGTGCCAAAATGGTTTTACGGAATTTACTGACAAAAGCCTGAACGCAACTACCTGGAAATGGCTGTTTGGCAACGAGGAGAGTGCCATCAACTCGAGCAACTTGCAACATCCGTTTCATGAGTTCATCAAGGCCGGGCCAAGCAATGTGAGGCTGGAGGTAAGTGATGGCCAGTCAATCCATGCCTACACCAAACAGATTGAGATTGCTTCATCGGTTGTGGAGAAAAACAAAATTGCAATCAATTCGAACGAGCTGATGAGCCTCTCAACGGCCGCTTCATATCAATGGTTTTTGAATGAACAGATGATTAATGGAGCGAATGCAAGAAGCTATTCTCATGCCGGAAAGGATGGGGTATACAGGGTTGTCATCGAGCTCGGGAATGACTGCAATCTCTCGTCAGACCTGGCAACCATTACAGGAGTTGAAGAAAAAGTCGGCCTTACCGAAATATACCCGAACCCGGTCCGGGATTTTTTGAGCATCAGGAACAATGATCTTTCACCGGCCAAGGTATCGCTGACCGATTTACAGGGAAGACTTCTTATCGAAGCCGAGCTTTCCGCAGAATTGTTGTTGCCCGTGTCGAACTTAAGCAGCGGAATATATGTGCTAAGAATTAGAAAGCAGGATCGACAGATAGTGAGAAGGATTGTAGTGGAGAACTAGTAATAGCGCATCCCTTCCGATAGGTAATGCCGGACATAGTCATCAATTCCCTCCTCCAGGGTATGAAAAGGTTTTGTATAGCCGATTGACTTTAGTTTTTCCATTTTGGCTTCGGTAAAATATTGATACCTGTCCCTGATATCTTCGGGAGTGTCTATGAACTCAATCCGTTCTTCTTTCCCCAAAGAGCCGAACACACCGCGCGCAAGGTCAAGGAAAGTTCTCGCCTTGCCCGAGCCAAGATTGTAAATCCCCGGGTTCTTTCTGTGATGCATTAGAAAATAGCAGACGTCAACCACATCCTTGACATAAACAAAGTCACGCATCTGTTCACCATCCCTGAAATCAGGATGGTGAGACCGAAAAAGTTTCATTTTATGAGAACTGGAGATTTGTTTAAATGCATGAAGGATTACGGACGCCATTCGCCCCTTGTGGTATTCGTTCGGCCCGTAAACGTTAAAAAATTTTAATCCTGCCCAAAAAAATGGTTTCTCGGGCTGGTCGAGCGCCCACACATCAAATTCTTGTTTTGAGATTCCGTAGGGGTTCAATGGTTTCAGTTTGTTGATCAAAGTCTCATCATCGTCATAACTTTCTTCACCAAGCCCGTAAGTGGCCGCGGATGACGCATAAACCAGCGGAATCTGATAGCGGATGCACTGTTTCCAAACTTCCTTGGTATAAGCAGTATTGAGTTTATGGAGTAGGTCCATGTCAAATTCGGCCGTGTCGGTGCGGGCCCCGATATGAAAGAGGAATTCTATGTTTTCGTGGTTGTTATCAATCCAGTTCATGAAATCATCCCGGTCCACCTTTTCGCGAATGACGGCCGAGTCCAGATTCTTGTTTTTTATTGGATCATCAAACTTGTCGACCGCGATGATGGTCTTAAAATTTTCACTATTTAATTTCCTGATAAGGCAACTACCAATGAACCCAGCCGCCCCTGTTACAATAATCATCTGATAATATTTTGGGGCAAGTTAGCGTATATTTGCTGCAGAATAAAGATATGGTATACGTCAGCAGAAAGGAGCATTTCAATGCAGCGCACAAGTTGTACAACCCTGCATGGACAAAGGAAAAAAACGTGGAAATTTTTGGCCCTTGTGCAAATGAAAACTGGCATGGACACAACTTTGAACTAATCGTGACCGTAAAAGGTAAACCAGATCCAGACACGGGTTTTGTAATTGATCTGAAAAAGCTCAGTACCCTGATGAGAAAGGAAGTCGTTGACAAGTTGGATCACAAGAATTTAAACCTGGATGTCGATTTTATGAAAGGAAAGCTTGCAAGCTGTGAGACCTTGATTGTTGAGATCTGGAAAATATTGGAACCTAAAATTTCCGACATAAGCAAACTAGGATCGTTGTATTGCTTGCGACTGTATGAAACGCCAAGAAACTATGTCGAGTATTATGGCGATTAACTCCTCACGATCTTGAAATATTATCTTGTAGCAGGCGAACGTTCCGGAGACCTTCATGGCAGCAACCTGATGAAGGAGTTAAAAAAGCAAGATCCCGATGCCCAGTTTAGGGGTTTTGGAGGCGACTACATGCAACAGGCCGGCCTTGATTTGGTGGTTCACTATCAGGACATGGCATTTATGGGGTTGATAGCACTGGTGACAAATTTGAGGACCCTGCTGGGAAGACTCAGGCACTGCAAGCAAGATATCTTGAAATATCAGCCCGATGTGGTTATACTGATTGATTACGGGGCTTTTAACAAGCGAATTGCAAAATTCTGCAAAGCCCATCAGGTAAAAAATTTTTATTACATATCGCCTAAAGTGTGGGCCTGGTATCAGCAGCGGGCAAAAGAGTTGAAGCGAAATGTCGACAAGATGTTTTGCATCCTTCCGTTCGAAAGAGATTTTTTTAGAAAATTCAACTGGGATGTGGATTACGTAGGGAATCCCGTGCTCGATGCCGTCAAAGCGTTTGAGCCCAACATACTTTTTCGGGATGAGCATAAACTATCCGGAAAGCAACAGAAACTCGTTGCATTATTGCCGGGAAGCCGCCAAAGTGAACTGGTAAAAATTATCCCGCTCATGGTAAAGGTGGTCGAAGCCAACCCGGACCTTCAGTTTGTGGTTGCAGCGGTAAAGTCAATGCCCGCGCACTTGTATCAGCCGGTTTCCAGATTTAGGAATGTGCACTTGATATTTGATTCAACCTACGATCTTTTGGCACATGCCCATGCAGCCATGGTCACCTCAGGCACGGCCACCTTAGAGACGGCTTTGTTCAAGGTGCCGCAGGTTGTGGTCTACAAAGCCAACCGTGTGGAATATTTTTTGGCCAGGCTGATGATTAAGGTAGAATTTGTTTCGTTGGTTAATCTGATCGTAAATAAAGAGGCGATACGGGAATTAATTCAGAAGGAAGCAACACCTGAGAATGCAATCGTGGAGATGAGAAGACTGGTTCACGATAACTATTACAGAAGCCGGATGGTTAGGGATTATGAACAATTGCGTAGAATATTGGATACGGGCTCAGCATCTGAGAACGCAGCGCGGTTGATGGTTGGTTATTTAAAAGCGGGCTAAGCAACTTTCAGTTTGCTATAATGTGATTTGCTGAATTTCTCTTCGGCATAAGCCCGGTTAATAGAAAGTTTTTCAGGCGCTTTTTCAGAGGGAAGGTCGAACATTGCATCGTTGATGATTGCTTCGCAAATAGAACGCAGTCCTCGGGCTCCCAATTTAAACTCGACCGCTTTCTCCACAATAAAATCGAGAGCACCGTCCTTAAACTCCAGCTCTATGGCCTCCATCTCAAAAAGTTTTTTATACTGCTTCACCAGTGCGTTTTTTGGCTCTGTCAGTATTTTTCGCAAGGCATGCTTGTCCAATGGATTCAGGTAGGAGAGCACAGGAAGACGGCCGATCAACTCGGGGATCAAACCAAAACTCTTCAAGTCCAAAGCCGAAACGAATTGGAGCAGATTGTCTTTATCAATTTCACCCGGTTTTAAACTATCGGCAGTAGCCGCAAAACCGAGCGGCCGCGTATTTAACCTGCTGGCGATAAATCTTGAGATACCCTCAAAGGCGCCACCGCAAATAAACAGGATATTGTCTGTGTTAACGGTGATCATCTTTTGGTCAGGATGTTTTCTGCCCCCCTGGGGCGGCACGTTCACCGCAGTCCCTTCAAGCAGCTTGAGCAGTGCCTGCTGAACACCCTCTCCGCTTACGTCCCGGGTGATTGACGGGTTGTCGGATTTTCTGGCAATCTTATCAATCTCGTCAATGTATACTATTCCGCGTTCCGCTGCCTCCACATTGTAGTCAGCGGCCTGTAGCAACCGCGTAAGAATGCTTTCAACATCTTCACCTACATAACCAGCTTCTGTAAGCACGGTAGCATCGGCAATACAGAAGGGTACCTGCAGCAACCTCGCCAACGTTTTTGCGAGGTAGGTTTTACCTGTTCCGGTTTCCCCGACCATAATGATGTTAGACTTTTCAATCTGAACATCATTATCCGTTTTCTTCTGCATCAACCGTTTATAATGATTGTAAACGGCCACAGACATGACCTTTTTCGCTTCATCCTGTCCTATCACATACTCATCAAGAAACTTTTTTATCTCCCGTGGTTTGATGAGTTTGAAGTTGGGGAGGTTACCCGCCTCTGTCTTGTTTTTCTTCTCTTCGAGCAATATCTGGCTGGCCTGTGTCACACATTTGTCACAGATATGGGCGTGAATCCCCGAGATCATCAGGTCCACATCCTTCTTATTCCTCCCGCAAAATGAACACGTTACTTCAGCCATGTGATGTAGGTAAGTCAACCGCAAAGATACCAATTAATAAATAAACCAGTGTTTGCGGCCTTTTTGACCATTTATTTCTTTTTCTCCAGTACCTCGTCAATGAGACCATATGATTTGGCCTCCGCTGACCGCATCCAGTAGTCTCGATCCGAGTCCTTTTCAATTTTTTCAAACTTTTGACCACTGTGTTTGGCCAAAATGGTATATAAATCCTTTTTCACCTCAAGCGTCTGGCGCAACGAAATCTCCATGTCGGTAGCCTGCCCCTGCATGCTGCTCATAGGCTGGTGAATCATAATTCTGGAGTGAGGAAGCCCGGATCTTTTCTTGTCAGCGCCTGAGGCTAGCAGAACCGCTGCCATGGATGCCGCTAGGCCAGTGCAAACCGTGGCCACATCCGGATTGATATATTGCATGGTGTCGTAAATACCCAGACCTGCATACACCGATCCTCCGGGGCTGTTGATATACATGATAATATCTTTTTTTGGATCGGACGATTCCAGAAAAAGCAATTGAGCAGTAAGCAGGTTGGCGATTTGGTCATCTATGCCCATGCCCAAAAAAATGATCCGGTCAGAAATAAGTCTTGTAAATACGTCAATTGCCCTAAAATTTCCCGGGCGTTCCTCAATAACGTACTGGGTCATGTTATCGATTTTCTGGGCATAGTCGTCTACGGTATTTCCACTCATGCCCAGATGGTGGACGGCATACTTTCTGAATTCATTATGGTTGCTCATAGGAAGTTGATTTTAGAACTAGTCGAAATAAGGCTTTAATTATTCTTTTTTAACCGGTTCAATGTTAGTAAGAATTTCGCAATAAAAAAGCCCGTTAACGGGCTTATACGCTTAACTCAATCAGCGGTAGAAAGGTTCGGGTCAATGATTATGCTTCTCCACAATCTTTCTGAACTCCTCCAGGGTGGTTGGATTTTCAGTGATGGTAGCCGTCTCTTTGATAGCCTTCAGGATCTTTTCATGCCTTAGCTGATCGTAGAGTTTCATGAAATTTTTGCCCTGTTGATCCGAAAGATAATTGTCGGCAATACCGTCTAGCTTGTCCCCAAGTTGAGCGGCAAAGGCCTGCCCGCCAAACTGTTCCATGATCATTTCTTTTGCTTTCGCCTTAACTTCTTCAGCTGCGACATTGATTTTAAGATCTTCAGCAATTTTATTCTTGATCAGATCCCACTTAAGCGATTCCTTATATTGACTAAACTCCTTTTCAAGAATGTCGTCTGTAATTTTTTCGCCTCCGGTATTTTTCAGCCACACTTTCAGAAATTCGTCCGGCATATTGATTTTTGTATGATCGACAAAGTAGTGCTGGATTTCGTGATCCAGCAAATGGGTCGTCTCCCTGTCATAGTTATCCTGAATAGTCTTCTTGATTTTTTCTATGAACTCTTCTTCCGACTTGACCGCTTCCTTTCCGAAGACTTTATCAAAAAGTTCCTGATTCAAGGTCGCGGGAACAACCCGGCTGATGGAGGTAATCGTGAAACTGTAGATTCCTTTTTTTGATTTGGCCTCCTCCGCGCTAATCCCAAGGAAATTGCTGATCTCCTCATCCGTGGCAAACACAGATCTCAGATCCATCGAAACCTTATCGTCCTTTTTCTTCCCGATGAAATCTTTCTGCACTTTTTTGTTCAATTTGCCGATCTCAAGATGGGCACCAACTGTTTTCTCTGCGCCCTCCTCAGCCACCTGTCCATGCAAATTATCTCCGGCTTCACTTAGTTCGGGATGCGAGATGTCGCCAAACCGCTTTTTTAGGTCAGATAAAGTATCCTCTATTACTTTCTTGTCAACTTCGATAGGATATTTTTTCAGCTTCACCTTGGGCGACAACTCATATTTGAAATCATCTACCATTCCGATTTGGAACTCAAATTCAAAATCTTTTTGTACATCCCAATCGATCTGGTTTGCTTTGTCATGATTAGGGAGAGGCTCACCCAGTATCCGGAGTTTGTTATCTTTGATGTAGTCGGAAACCGAATGAGATAGCAGGTGATTGACCTCCTCTACAATGATGGACTTGCCAAACATCTTTTTTATAACACCATGAGGCACCTTGCCTTGCCTAAAGCCCTTGATGTTGGCTTTACGTGCATAGTCCTTTATTTTTTCTTCCACTTTCGGTTGATAATCACTTGGTGATAGCTTAATTTTAATAAGACCGTCTGTGGTACTTTTTTTGTCTAGTGTAATGTCCAAGGTATTCCAGTTTTTGGTGATTCAATCAAAAATATGAACCCCCGATGCCAGTTAAATGCTCCTGGGAACGAGGGTTCTAGTATGGTGCGGGTGGAGGGACTCGAACCCCCATGGATTGCTCCGCCAGATCCTAAGTCTGGTATGTCTACCAATTTCACCACACCCGCTTTTTGCCGCTTGCCTTGTAATTTCGCGTTTCTGCCAAATTCATCCCAGCTTGGTAGGCTAGCGGTCAAAAAAGGAGTGCAAATTTATAGATATTTTATTACGATTAATGATTTTTTTCAAAAATCCCATGAATTGAGATACGCCTTTTCACGTTCTATTTATGTCAGGGAATTTTAGTGTGAGGTATTTTTAAATGATAGGTTAAGTGGTAATAGACGCAGCTGAAGAGAAAAAAGAAATAATCAACCGTTATCGCAGGCTGTTGCGAAAGGCTAAACCGGTTTTGGAGACCGGGGATGCCAAACTCATCAAGAAAGCTTTCACCATTTCGCTAGAGGCGCACAAAAACATGCGCAGGAAATCCGGTGAACCCTATATTTTTCACCCGCTCACCGTTGCCGAGATTTGTGTCGAAGAAATTGGATTAGGGACAACGTCTATTATCGCTGCCCTTCTGCACGATGTGGTGGAGGACACCGACATTGAATTGGCAGACATTGAAAGGATGTTTGGTAAAAAAATTGCCAGGATTACAGATGGCCTTACCAAAATCAGTGGCGTCTTTGAATATGGTACATCGGCTCAGGCAGAGAACTTTAGAAAAATGTTGTTCACCTTGTCGGAAGATGTTCGGGTAATCCTGATCAAGCTTGCCGACCGGCTCCACAATATGCGCACCCTGGGCAGCATGCCCAGGAACAAACAACTTAAAATTGCCAGTGAAACCATTTATCTATATGCGCCACTTGCGCATCGCCTTGGCCTAAATGCCATCAAGAGTGAGTTGGAGGACCTTTACCTCCGGTTTACAGACGTCAATATATTTGAGGAAATTTCGTCTAAGATTGATGACACAAGGGCCTCACGTAATAAGTTTATTAAACAGTTTATAGGCCCTGTGCGCGAGGAATTAGATAAACTAAATATTGATTATGAAATCAAAAGCCGGCCAAAGTCGATCCATTCGATCTGGAATAAAATGCGAAAGCAAAACATCCCCTTCGAAGAAGTATATGATCTGTTTGCCGTTCGGCTAATCCTTGATACCCCGGAAGACCAGGAAAAATCCTATTGCTGGCAGGCGTACTCCATTGTTACAGATTATTATACGCCCAATCCCGACCGACTCAGAGACTGGATCAGCACGCCAAAAGCAAACGGGTATGAGTCGCTCCACACCACGGTCATGGCAAAAAATGGTCAATGGGTCGAAGTGCAAATAAGAACCAGACGCATGGATGAAATAGCCGAGAAAGGGTACGCTGCCCACTGGAAATACAAAGACACCGCGGCTACGCATGAATCCAATCTCGAAAAATGGCTGGTTCACGTCAGGGAACTCCTGGAACGACAGGACTTGTCTGCACTTGAATTCGTTGATGACTTTAGAGGAAATCTTTTTAATGAAGAGATTTTTGTGTTCACGCCAAGAGGAGAATTGAAAACGCTGCCCAACGGGGCGACTGCACTTGACTTTGCATTTGAAATTCATACCGATGTGGGCGCGCGGTGCATTGGGGCAAAAGTCAACCAAAAGCTGGTCCCCATCAACCAGGTGCTGAAGAACGGTGACCAGATTGAGATTCTCACTTCGGCCAAACAAAAGCCTACGGAGGATTGGCTTCGTTTTGTAGTAAGCTCAAAAGCAAAATCAAAAATCAGGGATGTCCTAAAGGAGGATAAAAAAATTGTAGCGGAGGAAGGCAAGGAGACACTGCTTCGAAAACTAAAGCAAATAAAGCTCGATCCGAACAATCAAATGCTCGAAAGGATGAGGGCCTACTTCCAGGTATCATCACAATTTGATCTTCACTTTAAGGTGGGCAAAGGCCTGATCACGGTAAACGACCTCAAACGGTTTAAGGATTTCAAACCGCAATCACCGGTTCGCTCAAAACCGCAGATCAATGATGCCAGAGGCGTTGAACAGGAGATATCAAAGGCCAAAGGACGGTATGACGACATCCTGCTTATTGGCGAAGACATGGATGTGGTCGAATACAAACTGGCAAAGTGTTGTACACCTATCCCGGGCGATGATGTCTTCGGATTCGTAACTGTCAATGAAGGGATTAAAATACATAGGGCAAATTGCCCCAATGCAACCGAGTTGTTGGCCAGTCATGGAAACAGAGTGATCAAGGCCAAGTGGACGTCTCAGCACGAGGTGGCATTTCTCACAGGTTTAAAAATTATTGGTACGGACAGGGTCGGGCTCATCAATGACGTGTCCAAAATAATCTCAGAGGAGCTGAAAGTGAATATGAGTTCTATTTCATTCAGAACGGATAATGGAATATTCACTGGCGAAATTATGCTTTACGTTAATGACACCAGGCATCTTGATTTTCTGATTAAGAAATTGGAAAAGGTTGAAGGCGTGGTCACCGCCAACCGATTTGATTCCAAAAATATTGACAATCCTAATTTTGAAAAAGTAAACAATTGATGATGCAGGTAAAGTCCTCCTCGCGAATGTGTGGCACGATTGCCTGCATAATTTTGTGTTGTGTCGCTCATGGGGTGCACGCCCAGTTTACAAACCGGTACCCCAAAGTGGCCACGTATCGGCATCATATTTATCTTGAAGCATTTGAATTTCCATTTTATTCCAATGGGCCAGTCACCCCTGTCGCCTCTCCGGACAACACAAGAATCGCATTTTCAGCCTTCGGATGGATTTGGATATATGAAAGGTCAACCGGGATTGCGACAAGAGTAACGGCTGGCCGCGAAAATGATTTTTTGCCTGCATGGTCCCCAGACGGGGAAAAACTCGCTTTTGTTAGAGATACAGGTAAGGAAACGCTTCTTCAGGTTGTCGATTTGAAATCGGAGGATTTGTCATTCACGGTGGATCATCCGCAGGCCTCTGAACTTGATCCCTACTTTTCTCCTGATGGCAATTACTTATACTATACCTCTTCCGTTGACGGAACCTTTGATATTTGGAGAGCCCACTTATCGACCAATCAAAAAGAGAAACTCACCGCTGACACAGATGGTATGGAAA
This sequence comes from uncultured Ohtaekwangia sp., assembly GCA_964655635.1. GTDB lineage: Bacteria > Bacteroidota > Bacteroidia > Cytophagales > Cyclobacteriaceae > ELB16-189. Next base: position 4,242 of record CAZZNH010000006.1, on the reverse strand, counting down.
TGAGGCCAGTTCCATTTGGAGCTGATGGCAGCTTTTACTTCATCTCGAAAGCGGAAGGGGTTGTTGACAGGATCAAATTGTATCAAGGGAATATAAAAGAGATACCCACCATTGATGAAGGTAGAATTTTGTCGCAGCTATGGATGGATACCAATTCGAAAGGTGATCAGTTGGCCTTGAATTGGTCCAACACGCTGACGTGGGACTTGTTTTTGAAAAAGGCCGCAGCGGGCGCACCGAAGCTGCAGTTATACTCGGATGAAGGCTATGTCATCTATCCGAGTTGGAACAGGGCCGGTAATTCAATCATGTTTTCGATGGCAGACAAGAATCTGGTTTTTTCCATGTTTGAGATTTCAGACAAGGGAGGTAAAGCGGAGAAAATCGAAATAAAATCGTGGGATTATAAAACCGCGCTCACCAGCGCTAATATTCGAATTGTGGAAGGTTCGAAACCAACGAGTTCGCGCGTATCGATCATAAGTGAAAACGGTCACTACATCATCCCTCAAAATGCTGTCCCAAGGTTTGATTCTCAGAACGGAGATATTTATTTCTATACCGATGGCGAGATGGCATTATCGGCTCCCACCGAAAGAATTAAGATCAAGGCAAGCCATGGTCTGTTTTCATTTACCGAATCAGATTGGATAACCATTGCCGGGGAGGATGAAAAGATTTCAATCGAACTGAAAAGTGGCTGGGCGAACAAAAATTGGTTTTCGGGAGACCATCATTTCCATTTGAACTACGGAGGGCCGTATAAAATGCAGCCAGATGATCTTGTGCCAATCATGAATGGGGAGGCCTTGGATTTTGGGAGTCCGATGGTAGCCAACCTTCACTTTCAGTTAAAGGATCAGGAGTATGTGGATTGGCAGCATGAACCCTTTCCCAAATTGAAATTTGGTCAGGAAGTTCGTTCTCACTTTCACGGACACATCGGCTTGTTTGGAAATAATGAATTATTTTTTCCGTGGTTCTGGGGGCCATTGCTTTATGAGACCAATACCTACGATGACCGAACCAATGATGAGACTTTAATTTTTGGGAGAAAGAATGGCGAGATTGGGGCCTACGTTCATCCGATAGGAGTCAATGATCCACTCGCTGACGAACGAGCTATGGCAACCATTCCAATTGGCCTGGTGGCTGATGTGGTAAATGGAAACCTGGATGCATTTGAAATGGCTTGCCTGTGGAGTGACGAGATTGGATCGAGCGTCATGTATCATCAATTTCTGAATTTGGGAATTCCGGTTGCACTCACCGCGGGTACCGATGCATTTCCTGGTTATGCCAGATGTATGGCGATAGGGACTACCCGCATCATCGTTAATACAAATGGAAAAACCGACTGGGGAACCTACTTAACCGGAATTAGAAATGGGCGCAGTGTCGTTACCAATGGTCCAATGATTGATTTGAAGATAGATGGAAAACTTCCAGGGGAGGTATTAAACCAATCAAAAGGGGTTACTTGGGAAATGGAGGTTTTTTCAGGGTCACAACTTGATAAAATAGAATTACTGGTCAATGGAAAGGTGGTTTGGGAATCAAAACAACCTTTGACTTCGGGTACTAAAAAATTTGCAGGAAAGTTGAGATTACCAAAAGGCGGATGGATAGCTGCGCGGGTTCATGGATCATCCGTGGGATGGCCGCAGATGGACAGCTACAGCTTTGCCCATACTTCTCCAATTTGGATCGGAGCGGTTGGTTCTGTTGATCCTGCAGCTAGAAGGCAAAGTGCCGCCTTGATGCTTAAGGTCTTGGACCTGGCTTGGTCAAGGCTTGCGGCAACATACGGGACAAATCCGGTAGATAATCAGGAGAAGTATTTTAAGAGCGCCAGGGCGAAGTTGGAAGAAATGTTGCGCTAGAGAGGGGATGAGCTTGCAAACACATTATTCCTGTCAATTCCTCTTATATTTGCTTGGTCAATGCAGCGTATGCCAATAAATCAAAAAATTTACGAGGAGGTTCAAAAGATATTCACAGCTTATCTGGAAAGCAAGGAATTAAGAAAGACACCAGAGCGATTTGCGATCCTGGAGGAGATATATTCAAATAATGGCCACTTTGATGTGGAATCTCTTTATATCAGCATGAAGAATAAAAATTATCAGGTGAGCCGGGCTACCGTATACAACACGCTGGATTTGCTGGTCGAATGTGACCTTGTAAGCAAGCATCAATTTGGCAAAAACCTGGCCCAATATGAAAAGTCATTTGGTTACAAGCAACATGATCATTTGATTTGCACCGATTGCCATAAGGTAACGGAGTTTTGTGACCCTAGAATTCAAAATATCCAAAATACGGTTGAGGAGTTGTTGCACTTCAACGTACTGCACCATTCCTTGATACTTTATGCTTCATGCAACAAACAAAATTGTGAAAACAGAAAAGTATGAACTTTAGACAAGAGATAAGCGCCAACACGTTAATACTTCGTATCGCAGGAGACCTGATTGGTGAGGATAGCGGCACACAGCTAATTGAAGCGGTTAATGATGCGGTGAGCCACAAAGTGGTCACTTGTATTGTTGATATTTCGGAACTGCGGTACATCAACAGTAGCGGGATCGGAGTATTGATAACCATTCTCACAAAATTTAGAAATAAAGGTGGAGAAGTCTATCTGATGAATCCATCTGAAAATGTCAAGAAGTTGCTGGCAATAACGAAACTCAATGCAATTTTCCAGGTGGTTGCAACCGAACAAGAGGCCATCGCATTATCCAAAAAGTAAACAGCGTAAATGAAAGTAGATGTATTACTTGGCCTTCAATGGGGAGACGAAGGCAAGGGCAAAATTGTTGACGTGCTTGCTCCAAAGTACAACGTAATTGCCCGCTTTCAAGGAGGGCCCAATGCGGGTCATACGCTGGAGTTTGACGGCATCAAACATGTACTTCACCAAATTCCATCCGGTATTTTCAGGCCCCATACCAAGAATGTGATTGGCAATGGGGTGGTGCTCGACCCGGTAGTGTTTAGATCAGAAATCGAAAAACTGTCAAAATTTAATCTTGATATCAGGAGTAACTTGTATATCTCCAAGAAGGCCACGCTCATTATCCCCTCTCATAGGCTGCTTGACCAGGCTTATGAAAAAGAGAAGGGTGATAATAAAATTGGTAGCACGCTCAAAGGGATTGGACCTTCCTATCAGGATAAAATCGGCAGGCAGGGCTTGCGCGTGGGTGATGTTTTGTCGGAAAATTTCGAGGCGAAGTTTAAAAAGCTAGTTGATTTGCATTTTAGTATCCTGAAGAATCATCAGTTGGAGTACGTCTGGGAGGAGTTGGAGGGGCAGTTCTTTGAGGCGATAGATTTTTTGAAGCAGTTCAAACTGATCGACAGCGAGTACTTTTTGAATGATGAAATTAAAGCTGGGAGTTCGATCCTGGCCGAAGGCGCTCAGGGTTCACTGCTCGACATAGATTTTGGGAGTTACCCTTTCGTCACCAGTTCCAACACGGTTACAGCAGGCGCTTGCACGGGGTTGGGCGTGGCGCCCCACCATATTGGCGAGGTGTTTGGGATATTTAAAGCCTATAGCACAAGAGTTGGAAGCGGACCATTTCCAACGGAACTTTTAGACGAGGAGGGCGAAAAGATGAGGAAGGAGGGCAATGAATTTGGATCAACCACCGGCAGGCCAAGGCGGTGCGGCTGGATTGATCTGCCTGCCCTTAAGTATTCCATTATGATAAATGGGGTCACCAAACTTCTGATGATGAAAGCGGATGTGCTGGATGCGTTTCCAATTATTAAGGTTTGCACGAAATATCAACTGGCCAATGGAATGGAAACTGACACCCTTCCTTACGAACTGGTCAATGAAAAAATCATTCCCGTTTATGAGGAATTGAAGGGTTGGAATACTTCCCTAAAACAAGCGACCAGTACGAGCATGCCAAAGGAGCTTTCGGATTATGTCGCTTTCCTCCATAAAGAACTGGAGGTGCCTATTACCCTCATCTCCACGGGCCCTGACAGGCTCCAGACCGTTCATTTGTAAGAATCCTGAGAAAATATTTCAAAAAGGCGCTTGCTTTATGAATTTTCGAAGTTTACCTTTGCAATCCGTTTTGGAAAAAGGGAGGGTTTCAGTCGGAAACTGATCTCAAATCACACAAGGTTTTTGGACCTCTACGAGTCGGCAAATGGCTGGCTTAAACGTTCTTTGAATGAATGTAACTTGATAGCGGACCCGCATGAGATCGATAGAGG
>CAZZNH010000005.1:77477-322031 GCA_964655635.1 uncultured Ohtaekwangia sp. | reverse complement strand
TTCATCGAATTTGTTGGATTTCCCTTTGTGAAGTACCTGGACTTCACCTATGAGTCATCCATGGTTGTGTTTTCTTTTTTTGGATTTATCGGCTTCGCCTTCTTTTATGTCTTTTTCAAGGAGAAGATTAAATTAACCGGCACATTTCTGTACGTTAATTTTTTGACACTCGTCCTGTTTTTACCCAACCTTCATTTTTGGGCATCGTCTTTCGGGAAGGGTTCGCTGATTTTTTGCGGATTTGGCTTGTTCTTTTTTGCCATCATTAATCCCGGCCCAAGGCTCTGGGCGTTGGTAAGTGGCGGATACATTATCTATATGATCCGTCCCCATATCTTTTTTGTGATATTAATTGCCATCGGTGTAGGGTATACATTTTCAACCAAAGGTGTTTCAATCGTTTACCGGGTACTGGTGTTGTCGATGTCAGTTGTCATTCTTTATTACATTTATGATGACATCGTTAAGATAACCGGGCTTGAAGATGAGTCGTTTTTGTTTACGGATTTTTCGGCACGGGCCGACCGGCTTACACGGGCCACATCGGGAATAGATATAACGAACTACAGCTTCCCTGAAAAAATGTTTGCGTTTTGGTTCAGGCCGTTGTTTTTTGACGCACCCGGTTTTTTGGGCCTCATCGTTTCCTTTGAAAACCTGCTTTACTTAATCCTATTTGCTTCACTACTGCAGTTTAAAGCAATTGGTTATCTATTTCGCGCTGATGCAATTACGAAAACAAGCCTGCTTACATTCCTCGGTGTTTCATTTGCGCTGGCGCAGATTTCCGGGAACCTGGGCCTCGCCATGCGCCAGAAGAGTCAGGTGATGATACTCATGTTGTTTGTTATTTTGAAATTTCGCGAGCAGATAAAATTAGAAGGTCTGAAGTCGCAATTGTTGAGAAAAAGGAAAATGACGCCATCGTCCCCTAAATCCATGCAGGTTACGGAATGAAAGGAATATTTACCATATCGCTTGATTTTGAACTGCACTGGGGTGGATTTGAAAAATGGCCATTGAGGTTGAACGAGAACAAATCGCGACCATTAAATTCTCCGGAATATTTCGATGATTATTTTCGCTCTGCGCGCAGGGTGATTCCCGCTATGTTGGCCCTGTTTGAAAAATATCAAGTGCACGCCACCTGGGCCACTGTAGGGCTGCTGTTGCACGAGACGAGAGCCCAATTGAGCCAAAACATGCCCGCACTTTTACCGGAATACAATTCAATTCAGTTGTCTGCCTATCACTATATCAGGCACTACGGGATCGGTGCAAACGAAGCGGAGGACCCCTTTCATTTCGCGCCTTCGCTGGTAGCGAAAATATTGCAGACACCAAACCAGGAATTAGGAACACATACGTTCGCGCATTTCTATTGCAATGAGCCGGGGCAAACACCGGATCAGTTCAGGGCAGACCTGCGGGCTGCAAAAAAAGCATCTGAAAAATTTGGGGTCAAGTTGGAGTCGCTGGTGTTCCCAAGAAATCAGTTCAACGATTCCTATTTGAAAGTTTGTTTTGAGGAAGGGATCAAGTCGGTGCGGTCCAACCCGCTGGACTGGTTTTGGGATATTGGCAGTACACAAAAGGAACCGCTTTGGAAACGGTTAAATCGGGGGTTAGATGCTTACTTTCCTGTTGGAAAAAAAAATACCTATGCCCTGGACAGCGTTGTTGTCCGCGATGGCCTCCCGTTATGTCTACCGGCAAGCCGTCTATTAAGGCCCTACCGTCCTTCCGAGTGGCTGTTGAACGATCTGAAAATCAGGAGAATCAAGGCTGAGATGAAAAGCGCGGCTCTTCGTGGAGAGGTTTACCACCTCTGGTGGCATCCCCATAATTTTGCAAGATATCCCGCGCAAAGTCTGCAAAGTCTGGAGGAAATTCTGCGTTATTTTTCACATTGCAAAAACAATTATCGCATGAGGAGCCTCACGATGGGTGAGACTGCCCGACTAGTTCAGGAAAAGAATGGGCAAACCAAGGCTGCTTAGGGTTACCACCGTCCCGATTTCTTTGCATGTCTTGTTGCATGGCCAGTTGGGCTTTATGCAACGCGAGGGATTTGAACTGCTGACCGTGAGTGCGGACGGAAAAGAAGTTGATGCAATAAGAAACATGGGTATTCGCCACGCGGTTGTTCCCTTCACGAGAAAGATCACCCCATTCCAGGATTTTATTTGCCTCATAAGATTGGTGTTTGTTATCCTTAAATTCCGGCCACAGATCGTTCACTCCCACACGCCAAAGGCCGGCCTGCTGGGTATGCTTGCTGCCAGGCTCTGCGGAATCCCCGTGAGAATGCATACCGTAGCCGGATTGCCGATGATGGAAGCCACGGCACTCAAACGAACCGTTTTAAAATTGGCCGAAAAAATTACCTACCGCTGCGCAGGGTTCATTTACCCAAATTCGAAAGGGCTGCAATCCTATATCATGAAGGAGTTTAACTATCGGCCAGGCAAATTTAAAGTTCTTGGCGAGGGCAGCACCAATGGTATTGATGTCAACCATTTTCGCGCGGGGGAGGCTTTGTCTGCCGAGGCCTTGCAAGTCCGTTTTCAACACCGGATCAGCCCGCAGGCGTTTTGTTTTTCCTTTGTTGGCAGAGTGGTTAAAGATAAAGGGGTCTGCGAGCTGGTCGAGGCATTTGGCCATGTGCAGAAAATGGAGCGAGAAGTTTGGCTTTTTTTGATTGGCGATTTTGAAGATGATATTGATCCATTGCCTTCTGCTGTCAAGCACCAGCTCTCCACTAATCCTCACATTATTTGCCCGGGCTTCCAGCGTGATATCCGTCCGTGGGTGGTGGCATCTGATGCATTTGTATTGCCCAGCTATCGCGAGGGTTTCCCCAACGCAGTGCTTCAGGCTGGCAGCCTTGAAAAACCGAGCATCGTTTCGGATATCAATGGGTGTAATGAGATCGTGATGAATGACCAAACGGGCGTCCTGGTGCCGCCCAAAAATGTGTTGGCATTGCAAAAGGCGATGCTGAGGCTGCTACAAAACAGAGCCGAAGGAATTCAGATGGGCATCGAGGCGAGAAAATTTATCGCGACCCGGTTTAGCCATACGTATATTTGGAATGAAATTTTACGCGAGTACAAGAAAAACTTAGCGCTGTGTACATAAATTTTACGAAACCGTTTTGTGATTTTGTATTTGCACTATTGCTAACCGTTGCCCTTTCACCCCTCATTCTGCTAACGGCAATATTGTTGGCTACAAGCCAGAAGGGGAACATTTGGTTTGTCCAAAGGCGACCTGGGAAAGACGGTAAAATATTCAGGCTTATCAAGTTCAAAAGTATGAACGATAAAGTTGATCAAAACGGAAACTTACTCGGGGACGAAGATCGCCTGACCCCGGTGGGGAAGTGGATCAGGAAGATGTCACTGGATGAATTGCCCCAGATGTTTAATATCCTGAAGGGAGACATGTCATTTGTCGGGCCACGACCCTTGCTGGTGGAGTACCTGCCGCGGTATAATCAAGAACAGCAAAGGAGGCACAAAGTAAGACCGGGCATTACTGGCTGGGCACAAGTGAACGGAAGGAACTTGTTGGCATGGAAGGAGAGATTTGAATATGACACGTGGTATGTGGATCATATTTCATTTTGGTTAGATATGAAAATATTACTTTTGACCATTGTTAAAGTGCTGAGAGCAGAAGGTATTAAGGGCGACAATTCCATGACAATGGAAAAATTTAAGGGCAATGAATAGCATCATTTTGCAGGGCGGTGGCGAACATGCCAGGGTGGTTTTGGATTGCCTTTTATCCAATGGCGCAACTGTGCTTGCGCTTTTTGATCCAAAATACAAGGGCGACCTTTTTGGAATCGAACAACGTGGAAGCTACGATGCTTCATTTCAGCCCTCGGCCAGGGCAATTGTTGCCATCGGAGACAACAGGCTTCGAAAAGAGGTGGCATTGATGACCAGGCATGGTTTTGCATCGTGTGTTCATTCATCGGCCATTGTTTCTCCAAGGGCTTCCATCGGTGCAGGCTGCATGTTGTTGCACGGATCGATTATTCAGGCGCGTGCTCAAATCGGTGATCATGTCATCGTTAACACGGGCGCCAAGGTAGATCACGATTGTGTAATCGGAAATTATGCGCACATTGCACCAGGTGCGACCTTGTGTGGAACCGTGGTCATTGGCGAGGGTACCTTAGTCGGAGCTGGAGCCACTATTTTGCCTGGAACATCTATAGGAAGGTGGTGCACGATAGGGGCTGGTGCGGTCGTTACAACAAATGTGGCCGACAACGCAAAGGTTGTTGGCAATCCTGCACGTGAAATCACTATCCAATAGTTCGATGAAAGAGGTTATAATAATCGGAGCTGGAGGATTGGGCAAAGAGATTCTTGCCCTCGTCAGGTCATTAGACAATGTGACTCCAACCGGATTTTATGATGATGGAATGCCGGCTGGATCGATGGTAAATGGTTTAGAAGTAATAGGGGGCCTTAACGAACTTAAGTCAATTGACCACATGGTGCACGCGGTGATTGCCATTGGAGACCCGGTTACAAAAAGGAAGATCGCGTCACAGTTTAATGGTATTGAGAATCTCCGATTCATTCAGCTGATTCATCCAAAGGCGATTATCATGGACCCGGATACGGTGAAAATTGGTGAAGGAACTGTGATTGCGGCTGGCGCTATTCTCACCAGCAATATTTCTATTGGCTCACATGTCTTGGTTAACATCAATGCCACCATCGGACATGACTGTACAGTTGAAAATTTTGCATCTATCATGCCCGCCTCAAATTTATCAGGAAATGTAACCGTTGGCCCTGCCGTCCTGGTGGGCACAGGGGCAAGCATCATCAATGCTGTTACCCTCGGTGAAGGCAGCAAAACAGGAATGGGTGCGGTGGTATTGGATGATGTGGCGCCATGGGATGTGGTGGTTGGTGTGCCGGCCAAAAGTTATCGATCCTGATGCCATGATGAAGTTTGAAGACTTTAGGGAGTTTAAGCCCACGACTTTTTTTCTGGTCAAATTCCTGGTAATCTATGTTGCTGGCAACCTCTTGTATGGCGTATTTGTGAGTTCATACGGTCAACGTCCGGATATATTAACGAGGGTCGTCACATCGCAAACCTCATTCCTCCTGAGTGGCATGGGATGGTCGACCTCAGTCGTAGACGACCAGGTGCGGCCAACCACATTTATCAAAAATGAGGGAAGATCAATTATCGCGGTGTACGAAGGTTGCAATGGAATCAATGTGATGATCATCTTTGTAGGATTTATCTTCTCATTTGGCGGCTCGAGACAGCATATGTGGTGGTTTATCCTGTTGGGTCTTGCCTTGATCCACTTGTTGAACCTGATCCGGTTGATGCTGCTCTTTGTCATTACGATCGAACTCCCGAGGTATTTGTACTTTACGCACAAGTACCTTTTTACTTCCGTAATTTATCTGCTGACATTTATTCTGTGGATATGGTGGGTGAAGGTGTATGGCATTCGAACCAAAGCGCAATGAAAGCAAGGATCATACTGGGGGTAATTTCAACAACGGGGCTCATTGCCGTTTTTCTTTTTCAGCACTGGAATGTCGCAGAGCACCTTGGGCTCAACCTCACCAACAATTTGAAGTTTATATTTAACCGCAGCGTTCGATTTGTTGTAAATGATCTTTTGGCTATTGCCCTTATTCACGCCCTGTTTAACAAAAGACGCTATACAATTTTTTCCGTTTACGTTCAGTTGGTCGGAATGTTTTTTATTCTGGTGCCTTATTTTATTATTAAGCTCCAATACCCGTCATACAATGGCCCGATGATAAATTTTATACACAGATTGATTATTAACCCGATGCTCTTATTATTGCTCATCCCCGCTTTGTATTACCAAAACACCATTCAGAATAAATAGACGATAACTGATTCACCCAGGATGAATAAAAAAATGTGGCTCTCACCTCCACACATGGGAGGGGATGAAATTAAATATGTTTTAGAAGCTTTCGACACAAACTGGATTTCTCCGGTAGGTCCTCATATCGAGTCTTTTGAAAGAGAGATTGGTAACTACATTGGATCGGATCATTGTGCGGCTCTAAGTTCAGGGACGGCTGCCATTCACCTGGCCCTTATTGTTCTTGGCGTAAAAAGAGGCGATGAGGTAATTTGCTCAACGTTTACATTTTCTGGCTCATGTAATCCGATCTTATATACGGGGGCGACCCCGGTATTTGTTGACTCCGAAGATGAAACATGGAATATGGATCCGGTCATCCTGGAGGAAGCCATATTGGATAGGAAAAAAGCTACCGGCAAAATGCCGGCCGCCATCATTCTGGTTCACCTCTATGGAATGCCTTCACAATTGGACGAAATATTGGCCATTTCCAAAAAGTACAACATACCTGTTGTTGAAGACGCGGCCGAAGCAATAGGCTCTTCGTATAGAGGAAAAAAACTCGGATCATTTGGGGACATTGGAATTTTCTCTTTTAACGGCAATAAAATCATTACAACTTCCGGTGGCGGAGCATTTGTCTCCTCAAACAAACATTGGGTGGATAAGGCGCGGTTTTTGGCAACCCAGGCCAGGGACAACGCGCCACATTATGAACACTCTGAGATTGGTTACAACTACAGACTGAGCAATGTTTGCGCGGCAATCGGCCGTGGCCAACTCCGGGTATTGGATGAGCGGGTTGGCAGACGGAGAGAAATTTATGATGGATATAAAAACCGGCTTGCCGATAATAAGGCGATTCATTTTACCCCTGAGCCGGCTGGCCTGCATTCTAACCGCTGGCTTACGACTATTTTGTTTGACAGTTTTGACGTACGGGAAAAGGCAAGGCTGGCGTTATGGGACGAGAACGTTGAATCCCGGCCGCTTTGGAAGCCTATGCACTTGCAACCGATCTTTAAAAGTTATCCCAGTTTCAGCAGCGGGGTGTCAGAACGCCTGTTCCTCAGTGGATTATGCCTGCCATCGGGTTCACAAATGACCCATTCGGACATCGATCGCGTGTGTGAATTGTTGCTAAAACTGGGTTACTAAGGCCTCCAAATCCTCATTTAAACAGGACATGTTTTTTTTTCATAAATTAGCGACTTATTGTCTATGAATTTGGCCCCAAATAAACCCTTGAGCATGCTTGTGAACTATCTACGGGCGATCAGGCCGGACAGCGTAAGGTTTCATGCCTTGTTTTTTGTCTTGATGCTCATTTCCGGGGGGAATTTGCTGGCTCAAACCACCTATTTTTCGCGAGCTCCTGGTGGGAACTGGGATGCCATGGGCACATGGTCAACTGTCGGGTTCGATAATGCGACCAATACGGGAACATTTCCCGTTGCGGGAGATATTGTGATGATCGGAGGCACAGGTTCCACGGTCAATATTACTGGCGTTGCAGCCGCGTGCGCCTCTATCAGCATTGCGGACAATAGCGCGCTCAACGTGGGTCACGGACTAGATGTTTCAGGGCCGGTTACGGTTGGAAGTGGCGCCAGCGGAACGCTTTCAATCACATCAACCGCTGGAACAAAAACTTTCTCCGGCCTGGTCACCATCAATGCAGGTGGCGTGTGGAATGAATCGGCCACTGAGCCCATCACATTCGAAGGTGGAATAACGAACAACGGGACTTATCTCGCCAACAACGCAATCCATAATTTCAATACCAATTCACAGTCGCTCAATGGCAGCTTTAGTATACCCAGGGTGAAAGTTTTGGGAAGTGGTGTCGTGCTGACGAACAATGGGACACTCACAATTGGGTTCACCTTGAGCGGAACCGGTCGGCTCACGCAGGCAGCCGGTGCGACCTTGAACATCGGAGGAACCTCCGCGATCAATAACATGACGGCCACGGCCGCAGGAAATACGGTCAACTTCACCGGTGGAGCCCAGACCGTGAATGACAACGATTATCATCACCTGGCCTTGTCTGGCAGTGGTGCAAAGACACTGCAGGCCGGGACAACTTCAATTGGTGGAAATTTTAGCTTGAGTGGCACCGTTTCCGCTAGTGCCGTAGCGGGGCTTACAATTGGGGGAGCCATAAACATCGGGGCCGGAACATCATTTACAGGCGGAGCGTTTACGCATAGTATTGGCGGAAATTGGATCAACAACGGAGGCTTTACAAGTGCGGGTAGTACCATCGATCTGAGTGGTGCAGCCCAAAGTGTTACCGGTAGCGCCATTGTTTTCGATGATCTGCGGCTGAGCGGAACTGGGACCAAATCGCTTGGGGTGAGCACAACCATTTCGGGAAATTTTTCAATTGAAAGTGGAGCGGTGGCCGGCCTGAACAACGCCAACACATATAGCTGTAACGCACTCTTTTTGGGTGGGGCTATTCAGGCGGCTGGCACCTGGGGCAGCACGAGTTCCGCGGCCACAAACCAAAATGATACATTCTTTAGTGGTACGGGTCTGGTGACCGTCACGTCCGGTGCCTTTAGTTACTATTCCCGTGCTGACGGGAACTGGAATGTTAACACGACATGGTCAACCACTGGGTTTGGCGGTGGGCCCGCGGCTTCAACTCCCATGGCTGGCGATTTTGTATTCATTGGTGGTGGCCGGACCGTTACGGTGACAGCCGCGCACGCTTGTGCATCGCTGGCGTTTGACCCGGGAACGAGCGTGACGAACACGTTGACAATCGGATCAGGAAACACATTGACGGTGGCGGGTGATATTACCATTCCACAAACTGTCACATCAGGATCAAATATTTTGAATGTAGGGGCAGGCAGCGTGACTGCAACAAACTTAAGCTTTACGTCCACACCAGGCGGGGCGGGTCACCAGATGAGTATTTCGACCGGAACGGCAACCATCAGCAATGATGTAACAGGTATTGGTGCGAGCAGCACCATCAGTTTTTCGGGAGCAGGTTTATTGCGCGTGGGAGGATCCATGTTTTCATCGCTCAACGGAACCTTGTCAGCCGCAGTGGGAAGCACGGTGGAGTACAACGGGTCTGCACAGACCGTGCAGTCGTTGCCGTACAATAACCTGAGCATGTCGGGAAGTGGGAATAAGACACTGGCAGCTACCGCGACAATCGGGGGCAACCTCAATGTGGGGGTAGGAACAACCTTTGTCGTGTCGGGTATATCGCTTACTGTTAATGGTGGCAGTACAATCAATGGGACCATTTCGATCTCTTTGACCAATGGCAACAAAATATTTACCGGTTTAGTAACAGTGAATGGCACTTGGACCAATACAAACGAGACGGTCACGTTTAACGGGGGTATTGCCAACAATGGCACGTTCACCTCAGGCACCGGCCAGTATATCTTCAGTACAAACTCTCAAACCCTATCGGGGACGTTAAGCATTCCGCGTGTCACTGTGCTGGGAACTTCAGTGGTGCTCACGAACAATGGAACGCTCACCGTGGCAACGACCCTGGGTGGGACCGGTTCGCTATCTCAGGGAGTAGGTGCGGTTCTTAACATTGGTAATACATCGCCCATTAACAGTTTGATTGCCACTGCGGCAGGCAACACGGTTAACTATAACCGGACTGCGGCCCAGACTATAAAGAGCAACAACTATCACCATCTTACCCTTGCCGGGAGCGGGATAAAAACGCTCCAGACAGGGACCACATCCATTGGCGGAAACTTTACTTTGGGCGGTACGGTAACGACCACTGCGGTTACGGGGCTCGCGATTGGGGGCGGCCTATCATTGGGTGCCGGCACGACCTTTTCTGCAGGAGCCTTTACACACAGCATCGGTGGAAATTGGACCAACAATGGGACCTTTAATGGCGCCAGCAGTTCAATTAATTTGAATGGTGGTGGCCAAAGTGTTACCGGGTCGTCATTAACAATCGATGACTTGCAATTGAGTGGCACGGGTACCAAGACGCTGGGCGTGAGTACGACAATAGTCGATATGTTCTCGATCGATAATGGTGCGATTGCCGGCCTGGATAATGCCAATACCTATTCATCAAATTCCCTATTATTGGGAGGCGCGATTCAGTCGGCTGGCACCTGGGGAAGTTCAAGTTCAGCAGCAACCTTCCAGAATGATACTTTTTTCAGCGGCACAGGGATAGTCAGTGTGGCAACCGGTGCGTTCAGCTACTACTCCAGGGCCGATGGAAACTGGAACTTGAATACGACCTGGTCCAATGCTGGATTTGGTGGCGGTCCTGCGGCCAGCGCACCTGGAGCGACCGATTTTGTTTTTATCGGTGGAGGAAGAACGGTCACGGTAACTGGAACTGAGTCATGCACCTCCCTCTCTTTCGATGCCGGGACAAGCGTGACCAACACATTAACTATTGGATCGGGAAATAGTTTGACAGTGAGTGGGGGAGTGACCATTCCGCGAACCGTAACCTCCGGTTCCAATATCATGAATGTGGGTGCAGGTAGCCTGAATACTCCCAGTGTGAGTTTCACATCAACACCAGGTGGTGCTGGTCACCAGATGAATATATCCACGGGGACGGCTACCATCAGTGGCGATGTGACCGGCATTGGAGCAAGCAGCACGATCAACCTCACTGGCGCTGGCTTGCTCCGGATTGGTGGATCACTGTTTTCGCCATCGAATGGCACGTTGTCGGCTGCCTCTGGCAGCACGGTCGAGTATAACGGTGCGGCCCAAACTATTCAGGCATTGCCCTACAACAATTTGAGTCTTTCCGGAAGTGGCACCAAGAGCCTGGCGGCAGGTACAACCATTGGCGGCAATCTGAACGTTGGTGCTGGTACCACATTTTCAGTCGCAGGCGTTGCATTGACAGTTAGCGGGAGCAGCACGATCAACGGAACCTTATCCATTACGCTTAATGTCGGAGCAAAAACTTTTACCGGACCCGTGACAGTTAATGGGATATGGTCAAATGCAACGCAAAATGTGACTTTCAGAGGGGGAATTGTAAACAACGGCACCTTTACGGCAGGAACCGGCACACATAATTTTGATATCAACTCACAATCCCTCACGGGAATTTTTGATATTCCGGTCGTCAACGTTGCGATTGGCACTACGCTGACCAACAATACTGCTTTAACCGTAAATTCGGCCCTTTCGGGAGCGGGTGCCCTAAGTCAGGCGACCAACGCTGTGCTAAACATAGGGAGTACGAGTTCGATTACCACCATCACAGCGACAGCAAATGGAAATACAGTGAACTACACGGGGGCTGCTCAGACGGTCCACTCAGGAAATTATTTTAATCTTAACCTGTCAGGCTCGGGCGTCAAGACGCTCGTATCAGGCACGACCGCAATCGCGGGAGATTTTAACCTTAGCGGTTCAGTCTCAACCACCGGGGTGACCGGCTTAACCATTGGCGGATCGGTGGATATTGGAACTGGCACTTCGTTTACCTCAGGGGCATTCACACACAATGTTGGGGGCAACTGGACAAACAACGGATCTTTCGTTGGGACTGGCAGCACGGTGAACTTGAATGGCGGCAATCAAAATATTGTTGGCGGGCTGTCCAATTTTAATAACCTGACTTTAAGCGGAAGTGGTACCAAAACATTGCAGGCAGGGACCACCGCGGTCGGAGGGAACCTGTCGATTGGTGGCACCGCTTCCGTGATCACGGCAAGCGGGTTGACGATTGGGGGAACCGTAAGCATTGGATCAGGAACATCATTCAACGCTGGTTCATTTACACATAATGTCGGAGGGGATTGGATCAATGCCGGCACCTTCACCGGAGTTGGCGGCACCGTAAACTTTAACGGGTCAGCACCCCAAAATATTTCCGGATTCAATCAATTTAATAATCTTGGAATTAATTCGTCAGGCGTGGTCACACTGTTGGCTGCCCAGGAGCTAGTAGGCAATTTAAGCCTTGGCGCGACTGCATCATTTGATGCCGGTGCTGGCTTGCTCACTTTGATATCTTCATCGGATACCCAATCGGCAAGTATTGGGACCATTCAGGCCGGGGCTTCTTTTGTTGGTTCCATCACTGCGCAGCGGTTCATGGGAACCGAAGGTGAAGTGAACAGATATATTTCTCCTCCCGTTTCCGGAACCAAGGTTTCGGATTTAGCCGATGATTTTGATACCAAGGGTATGCGTTGGTACGATGAAACGGTGCTGGGTAACATATCGAATGGCTACAAAACGATCTTCTTAAACGAGTCGTTTGTTACCGGACGCGGTTACCTGGCCTATATGTGGCCCCCTTTTGACAATGTGGATGTGACTTGGGATCTCACAGGACCCCTTACACCTGCCCAGAACCAGGGTTCTGTTAATTTAAATGTTACCCATACGCCTTCAACGCCACCAAGGGCAGATGCCGATGGCTGGAACCTCGTTGGAAATCCCTACCCTTCTGGCATTGTTTGGGACAATGGAGCCGGATGGACCAAATCGAATATTGCCCCCATTGTTTACGTTCCGGATATCGGATCAAATGTATTCAGGACCTGGAATGCGAACACGGCAACGGGTGACCTGCCCGGTGGCGTAGTGGCTCTGGGTCAGGCGTTCTGGGTCTATGCGAACGTGCCAGGGGCTTCCCTGATCGTGCATGAGCAGGCCAAAACCGCCTCAAGTGGCGAATTTTTTAGAAGGAGGAGTGACGAGATGTCGACAGTTGGTTTAACAATTTCCCTGAAACACAACGGTATCGTGGATAATTCCTACCTTTTGTTGAGGAAAGATGCCACGGAAGAATTTGATCTGGCGTTTGATGGCTTGAAACTGGAGGGGAAAATTGCTATCGCGACTTTGGATGATCAAGACAGGAGACTGGTCTCCAATGCCACCAACCGAATTCCTGACCGGATTCCTTTATACGTAAAGGGAGAGGTTGATGGAGAATACGAAATTACTGTTTCGGCTTTAGGTAATTTTGAAGGATTTGGAGGGCTGTACCTGCATGATTCTCACGCGGGGACGGCCGTCAACATTTCGCAGAACCCTTCTTATAGCTTTAGCAATTCGGGTAGTGTTGAGGGAGAAGCAGAAAGATTTTACCTCTCATTTTCGGAGGTTGCACAATCTGAGACAGGAGCGTATGCAGTTAAGTTATACCCCAATCCCGTTGAAGACCTGCTTACTGTTGAAATTGCCGGTGATGCCGTTGAGTCGGTACTCCTGTTGGATTACATGGGACGAGAGGTGGCCCAGTTCGAAATGAAAACCCTATCGGGAGTAAGTAAAGGTGTTATGGACATGAGAGATAAATCAGGGGGACTGTACTTTGTCAAATCAAAAGCCAATGGCAAGACCCGGGTTGAAAGGATAATTAAAAAATAGGTTGAGCGGAAAGGAATTGAGGGCGAGGATCGATATATCGTTAGAAAATGGATAATTATATGGCTGGCAGAGCCCTGGTTTTAATTTTATGCTTAACAACTTTTTTTTGCCTGGGTCAGCCGTCTGGTGGACCTCCGCCTGACCCTGCCCAACCTGTTCCTATCACAGGTATTGAATTGCTGTTGCTGGGTGGCGCGATGATCGGGATACGGTCGAAATTTAGAAAAAAGGGTTAGTCCAAAACCGGTATTTTGTTAACAGATCTTGTTAATAAGCTTAGAATTCTTCCAAGATGGGTAATTATCATTCTTGACTCCACCATTCTATGCGTGTCTACGTTTATTGGCTTTAGCCTCAGATTCAATTTTGACTTTGCAGAGGCAAATCAGTTTAATATTATTGAGGGCATTGCGATTTTCATGGTGATGGGCATCTTTGCCTCGCTCGTCACGCGAAGTTATGCCGGTGTGGTGCGGTATACCGGTGTGGCTGACGGAATCAGGATCATGTATGCATCTGTGCTGACGCTGGGAGGCGTATGCTTGCTCAATCTTGTCTATTATTACAACCACTCAAAAAACCTTATTCCTTATTCGGTAGCTTTCATTTCTTTTTTTGTTTCCTTTCTTCTTCTTTTTTACTACCGGCTTATCGTAAAGAGCTTGTTTCAGTATTACAAGTCGGAACAAAACCGGTATATCAATGTCGCCATTTTTGGTGCAGGTCAGTTGGGTATTATGGCCAAACAGGCTATCGAGAATGACTCCCATAGTAAATTTAAATTGATCGCGTTCATTGAGGATGATGTCAAAAAAAGAGGAACGGTCATCAATGGAACCACGGTCTATTCGGGTCTTCATTTGGTCCGCCTGTTCAAGGAATTAGCGATCAGGGAATTGATCATTGCCGTTCGCGATCTGTCCCCGGAGAGAAAGAATGAAATCATAGAGATTGCCTTTCAAAATCATATCAAGGTCCGGTATGTGCCCCCAATCGACCGATGGGTAAAATCGGAATTGAAACTGGGGCAGATACGCGAGGTCAATATTGAGGACTTGCTCGGCCGCGATGTGATCCATCTTGATCAGAATGTAGTTGATGAGGTGGCTCATAAGCGCGTATTGGTGACGGGTGCTGCAGGTTCGATTGGAAGCGAGTTAGCCAGACAAATTGCTGAAGTGCAACCTGGCCAATTGGTGTTGCTTGATCAAGCTGAAACTCCATTGTACGAGATAGAATTGGAAGTGAGGAAAAACTACCCGTTGTTGAATTTAAGGGTAATCGTCTGCGACATTACCAACCGCGAACGGGTGAGGAATGTATATGCAGAATTTCGTCCAGAGATCATCTTTCATGCGGCAGCTTACAAGCACGTTCCACTGATGGAAGAGAATCCCTCAGAGGCCGTTCAATGTAACGTCTTTGGAACCAAAACCCTTGCTGATCTGGCCGTTGAATTTAAAGTTTCCAAGTTTGTGATGATTTCAACGGACAAGGCTGTTAATCCGTCCAGCGTGATGGGTTGCTCGAAACGGATTGCGGAAATTTACGTTCAGTCATTGCATAATTCGCTGAAGTACGAAAAGGCCAATTGCGCGTTTGTGACCACCAGATTTGGCAATGTGCTGGGTTCAAATGGGTCGGTAATTCCAATCTTCAAAAGACAGATTGAGCAGGGAGGGCCTGTTACCGTCACCCATCCCGAAGTGACGCGCTACTTCATGACGATCGCAGAGGCCTGCAGGTTGGTTTTGGAGGCGGGTGTCATGGGTCACGGAGGGGAGATTTACATTTTTGATATGGGGAATCCGATTCGGATTCAGGATTTAGCCAGGAAAATGATTGCTTTGTCGGGGTTTGAGGTGGACAAAGACATAGAAATTGCCTACACAGGCCTGCGGCAGGGAGAGAAACTGTATGAAGAACTATTGAATAAAAGAGAGGATTCCATTCCAACACATCATGAAAAGATTGTGAAGGCTAAAGTTGCTGAGTACGACTACAACCTTATTTCAAACATGCTTGACATTTTGAAAGAAATCGTAAACGACAAAAACGACTTAAAGGTAGTGGCGATGATGAAAGAATTGGTACCTGAGTACAAAAGCAACATTTCAAAATTTGAAACGCTCGATAATTGATCCGGCCAACTATCGCCTCTTCAGACCGCCACGCTTATTGTATCGATAGAAGGCTTTACGCTTCTTTTGCGTTAACCTGCTCTTGTTAGAGTTGCCCACCTGAGATGGCAAATAGTATTGCATCTTGACATTGAGCAAAAAGTATCCATCGTCATTCTTAGGATTTCCACGAACCCCCAAATTTGGACGGATTGGATAATTGGGATCCCGCTCTCTTCTTCGATCGGACAGCGCCCGTGATAAATCGCTGCTTAGCGTGGCAGGGTCGGGATATCTTCGGATGCTGACATCATCCAGATAATCGGTAAATGTCTTGCGATAACCTCCTTCAATGAGGATGTTAAAAAATGGCCCGAATTTTAAACGTGCTCCGATGCCATAGGGTATCACCGGTTGGAAGCGGCTGTATTTTATCCCTTCTGTCTGAAGGGGTTGTAGTGCAATCTTTTCGCCCTGGTATTCGGCTTTGGGATTCATATACATGATACCAATCCCAGCGAACCCATAAAGATTAAAGCCTGGTCGTTGATAAAACCTCCGTCCGTTGGGGAACAGGTTAAATGCTCCGGTCGCACTTACCTCGAAATTATTGGATGTAAATGACAAATTTCGTTCCTCGCGATCGTCATTTGCCGTTTCATCCGAACCGGAAATGTTGAAGTAGGTCAACTCGGCCCGGGCCGAAATTCGCCTCGTAAAATAGTATTCACCGCCTGCAACCACGTTGTACCTGACCTTTCCAAGCGACCCAGGGTTGGTCATCTCCCCAAGATAAGCGGCAGTCCCGGTGCCAAAAGTGGCCAACACACTTCTTTCCCGCCTGATCGAATAAAAACTTTGCGCATCCACAAAAGAGGACATCAGGAGCACGAAAGGTATCAACAGGCCAACTTTCCTCATACTTTGAGCTTAAAAGCCCAATTTATGCAATATATCGCAATAAGGAAACCCTTCAACTATGCCAAAACCTCAGTGATTTTCGCAGCAGCGTCCTTTAGGAGAATGGCCGAAAACACCTTCAAACCTGATTCTTTAATGATTTTGGCTCCTTCTTCCGCATTTGTGCCCTGTAAGCGCACAATGATGGGAACGGGAATGTTCCCCACTTTTTTGTAAGCTTCAACCACACCGCTTGCTACGCGGTCACAGCGTACAATTCCGCCAAATATGTTGATCAGGATCGCTTTGACGTTTGGATCCTTTAAGATGATCCTAAAGCCGGCTTCAACGGTCTCTGCATTTGCTCCGCCACCCACATCGAGGAAGTTGGCCGGCTCGCCTCCTGAGAGTTTGATGATGTCCATGGTGGCCATTGCCAATCCCGCACCATTTACCATACAACCCACATTGCCATCCAGTTTCACATAGTTAAGCCCTGATTTACCGGCCTCGACCTCCAGGGGGTCTTCCTCTGTAATGTCACGCAGCTCTTCCAGGTCTTTATGACGAAAAAGCGCATTGTCATCAAGATTTACCTTTGAGTCCACGGCCAGAATTTTGTTATCGGAGGTTTTCAGCACCGGGTTGATCTCAAACATGGATGCGTCCAACCCAACATAGGCCGCATACAATGAATTGATAAACCTGACCATTTCTTTGAAAGCATTCCCCTCAAGTCCAAGGGCAAAGGCTACTTTTCGGGCTTGAAATGCCTGCAAACCGATCATGGGGTCAATCCATTCTTTAATTATTTTCTCTGGAGTTTCGGCTGCAACATCTTCAATATTCATTCCCCCTTCTGTAGATGCCATGATCACAGGCCTGCTGGTCGCCCTATCTAGCAGGATACTCATATAGAATTCTTTTGGTTCGGATTCCCCCGGGTAATACACGTCCTCTGCAATAAGGACCTTATTAACCTTTTTACCGGCCGGGCCGGTTTGGTGCGTCACCAGCGTGCCGCCCAGGATTGCCTTTGATTTGTCCAAAACTTCATCGATGCTCTTTGCCAGCACCACGCCATTAGATCCGGTTTCTTTTATTTTTCCTTTCCCACGTCCACCCGCATGAATTTGCGATTTTATTACAAACCATTTCGATCCTGTTTCGGATTGGAGCTCCTTGGCTGCTGCCACTGCCTTGTCAGGAGTGTCTGCTACGATGCCTCTCTGAATGGCGACTCCATATTTTTTCAGAATCTCTTTACCTTGGTATTCATGTATATTCATGGATGTGTATTTTTGGGCAAGCTAGTTTTTTTAGCGCTTTTATTCAAGAATTAACCCACGGTCGATGCTGAAAGCTGCAGGAGTACAAAAGTCATATGGATCGCTTAAGGTTCTCAAAGGTGTGGATCTTCAGGTTGACAAAGGCGAGGTGGTCGCGATCGTAGGCGCGTCAGGTGCAGGGAAGAGCACTTTGCTCCACATATTGGGCACCTTGGATTCTCCTGATCACGGACAGGTGCTGATTGACGGAAAGGACCTGTTTGCCAATGGGACCAATGATTTGGCCCATTTCCGAAACAAAAACATCGGGTTTGTATTTCAATTTCACAACCTGCTTCCCGAATTCTCAGCGTTGGAAAATATCATGATACCAGGTCTGATTGCAGGGGCAAACGAAAAGGCACTGCGTAGCCGGGCCATGGACCTGCTCAGTCTGTTGGGGTTAAGCGATAGATTTGATCACAAGCCTTCTGAGATGTCGGGAGGAGAACAACAAAGGACTGCGGTGGCCAGGGCACTTATCAATTCTCCATCGTTGGTCTTTGCTGACGAGCCGAGTGGGAATCTTGACTCGCAGAATGCATCGGAGTTGCATCAGTTATTCTTTAAACTAAAAAAAGAACTTGGTCATACCATTGTGATCGTCACCCACAACATGGAGTTTGCCAGCATGGCAGACCGAAAGCTGGAAATGAAGGATGGGATAATTATTTAAAGCTGGAACGGAGCCCTGAGTTGAATTTTTTAATGGGATGACATCTCATAATCCGGCTCAGCAATTTCAACAAGGCCATTGTCATTGATACCTGTCAAAGTTACTTTCTTGACGGTGTTGACCAGCAGCGGATCATATTTGGCTGACACCCGTACGTAATTTTCCGTAAAACCCTGCATCTTCCCGTCCTCAATGTCGTTTTCAAAAAGCACGGTCAATTCTCTCTCTAAATTTTGTTCATAAAATGCCCTCCGTTTTTTATCTGAAAGAATGTGCAACATCTTTGACCTTCTGGCCCTTTCATTGGCAGGTACGACACCGGTCATTGTTGCCGCGGGTGTGTTGTCTCGTTCGGAATAAGTAAATACGTGCAAGTAAGATATGTCAAGGTCATTGAGGAAATGATAAGTTTCCAGGAAATCAGCTTCCGTTTCTCCTGGAAAGCCAACAATGACATCGACCCCGATGCAGCAATGTGGCATCAGCGATTTTATTTTTGCAACACGATCGGCATAAAGTTCGCGCTGGTATCTTCTTCGCATCAAGCCGAGAATTTTATTCGATCCGGACTGAAGAGGTATGTGAAAATGGGGAGCAAATTTTTCTGAACCGGCTACAAATTCAATGATTTCAGTAGTAAGCAAATTGGGTTCGATGGAAGAAATCCTATAGCGATTGATTCCTCTGACCTGATCCAATGCGCTGATTAAGTCTATGAAACGCTCCACGCGTTTGCCATTTTGCAGGCCGAAGTCACCCGTATTGACTCCGGTCAGTACGATTTCTTTTACATCGTTGCCGGCAATTTCTTCTGCGGCACTGACGATATTTTGAATACTGTCACTGCGGCTGGCTCCTCTGGCCTGCGGGATTGTACAAAAGGAACACGTATAGTCGCAGCCGTCCTGAACTTTTAGAAAAGTTCGGGTCCTGTCCTGGATAGAGTAGGCAGTATTAAAGCCCTTCAGCTTCTTTACTTCCGATTCGAACACGAGAGGCTGCGGGGGGCGTACAAAGTCATCAAGCAGCTCAAGCAGCCTGAACTTTTCAGCGGCCCCGAGGATGGCATCCACTCCGGGTATTTCGGAAATTTCCCTGGGTTTCAGCTGGGCGTAGCACCCAATGATCGCCACGTACCCGTTAGGAGAAATGGACCTGGCTTCCCTGACGAGCTTGCGACATTTTTTGTCCGCATTTTCTGTGACCGAGCAGGTATTGATGATGAAAATATCGGGTGTGTCAGTGAAATCAACCTTCCGATACCCTTTTTCCTCAAAATTCCTCGAAATCGTGGACGTTTCGGAAAAATTCAGCTTACAACCCAATGTGTAGAATGCTACCTTCTTCATAATTTGTGCAAAGATAATAATCATCGACCGATTTTGAATCTGCGTGGAAATGTTGGAATGACGACACGAAATTTGAGCCGTTTCCTTGGTGCTTGTATGTTGGGTCACATCGTTCTCTGCCTGGTGTTTATCTTTTACCCAAAGTTTCATCTCGTGTCCCGGGCGACAGAAGTATACAAACGATACATTGTTCCTGGCCCCTTTTTTCCTGAGGACCGAATTACCACAACCTCTATTTTTCAGATCGCATGGAAAATAAATGGCGACTGGGCCACCCCTATAAATCCGTCACTTGATAGCTATACGTCTTTTTTTTCAACGTTGAACCCTGCTTTCCTTTATCGGAGCCGATTTGAACGAAGTACCTATGAAAGAGTTCTATATCTTCTTGAAGGTGAGCCCCCCAGTCTGCCACCAGGAAGACTAAGGTTTATGAAGGAATATTTCGTAAGTCGTTACGTTCCCCAGGGCGCTGATTCGATTAAATTCATTTTTGCGAGAGAGGTTAGCAAAGAATTCACAACCCAAGTTATCCCAATTAAGACCTTAAAATTTTGAGCCTTGGCAGCATTTTTAAAATTGAAGTTCCTTTTGAGTTAGGTGAGACACCATTCTATCAAAAGATATTTTTGTGCAAAGGACTCTACGGTTTTTTGCTGGTAAAGATATTCTTTATTTGGCCAGTGCTGACGGAGATTGCTGGTTCGGGAATTTCTGCCATAGATTCCCCCACAGGTGCATTGGTTTTCGCTCCATTGGTGCTGGCCAAGGTTGACCTGGTAATTTTTCTGATCTGTTTCATCCTCTTGCTCTTAATCGGGTTGGTTTCACCGATCAACTACCTTGTTGCTTTTTTTGTTTTTTGGTTTTCAGTCTCACTAAGCCGCCTTTCCTTCTACATGATGAACGGTGCTGACATGATACTCAATCTGTTTCTTATGATTGCCATCACCTTTCCATTGAAACCGACAGTCAGGGGATTTTGGCGGGGACAGCTTGTGATTTCAAACGCTGGGCTTTTGCTGGCTCAGATTCAATTGGCGTTGATATATCTATTGTCTGGCTATGACAAACTGACCAGCGAGGCATGGCGAACGGGTGCTGCGATCAATTCCGTTCTGAAATTAAAATTTTTTCAAAATCCCCATATCATCTTTGAATTGCCTGAAAGTGTGTGCCTGCTACTGGCATGGCTTGTCATCATTTTTGAAATTGGGTTTGCCCTTTTCATCTGGTTTGAAAGGTACCGCATATTGATATTATCGGTAGGTCTTTTATTTCACCTGGGTATTGGTTTGTTTTTGGGATTGGTAGACTTTGCGTTGGTGATGATAATTTGCTATTGCGTATTTCTTCCAGCTACAAAATCAAAGGCATCAATAAAAAATGACCTCTTTCAGTTATAGGAGTCTCCTATGGTAGTTAACCTGTCCGCGGTGATAGGTCAAATGGGTGGCGAGGTGGACAAGAAAGTATTCCGTGGTCATTGGTTCACCAAATACATTGACGGGATAGTTTGCGCCCAAAGAGGTGTCCTTCATTGAAGCGAATGTTTTCGCGATGGCATTTTTTGTTTGCCGGATTTGATCCATCAGTGTAGACTTTGGGATATTTTTGCTGGCAAACTCAGCATCCCGATCTCTAACGTAGCCGGAATTGCCAAGGATGGCGCCAATAAAGTGCTGCAAATTTCCACATAAATGCAGGCAAAGGTTACCGGCTGAATTTTTTATATCCCCCTTCACTGCCCATAACGATTCCTCATTTGGGTAAGCCTCGATTTCTTTTGCCAATAAATCCAGATCCCTTAAGAGTATTTTTTCAAGCGTTCCTAGCATAGCGTCATTGGGTTAATTGAGTTTCTATCGATTTGATCTTCATGTCGAGTTCCGCATTCACTTTTTCAAAATGCATTGTGTCTTTTAGGTCCGCGCGCACGGCAATATAAAATTTTATCTTGGGTTCCGTTCCGGAGGGTCGTACGGACACTTTGGTGGCTCGCTCGGTATAGAATTGCAAAACGTCTGATTTTGGAAGGTTAATCGCCATTGTTTCCCCCGTCCTAATATTTTTTTCGATTCCCGATTTGTAGTCAAGGACGCGTGTTACCGTTTCCCCGGCCAGGGAGGTTGGCGAAGCCTGGCGAAACCCAGCCATCATATTGGAGATTTCCTGTGCACCATCGGCACCCTTTTTCACCACATTGAGCAACCCTTCTTTATAGAATCCAAATTCAACATAAATGTCCAGCAACCAATCGTACAAAGTTTGGCCCTGATCTTTCGCTGACGCTGCCATGGCGGCAAAAAAGGCGCAGGATGAAATGGCATCTTTGTCACGAACAAAATCCCCAACCATGTAGCCGTAACTCTCTTCACCAGCGGCAACAAATGTTTTCTTTCCTTCCCACGTCCTGATGAGTTCAGCAATGTATTTAAATCCTGTCAGCGTATTATGGCATTCAACACCATAGTGGGCAGCCATAGCGTCAATCAATTCAGTGGTCACAATGGTCTTGGCGATGTACTTGTTTTCTCTGTTGTCAAGGTTTTTAAGGATGAATGCCATCATTAAGGCAAAGGCCTGATTACCGTTCAAAAGAAAAAAGTCACCCTTCCTGTCTTTGATACCGATGCCCACGCGATCAGCATCTGGATCGGTGGCCATGACCAATTCTGCGCTGTTATTTTTAGCGGCCACCATAGCCATCCGCATCGCTGACGGCTCTTCAGGGTTAGGAGATGCCACCGTGGGGAAATCCCCGTCAGGATTCTTTTGTTCTTCTACCACAACACAATTTTGAAACCCCAAACGCCTGAGGCATTCGGGCACCATGGTGATTCCAGAGCCATGAATCCCAGAATATACAATGGAAATATCGCTTTGCCTTTTAATGCTTTCCCTCGCGGGAATTAGTTTTTGTATTTCTGCATAGTAGGCTTCTTCTACTTCTCGACCGATCTCGTGTATGAGGGAATGATTGAGGTCAAACTTGATTTGGTCAAAGCTGGTGATTGAATTGACTTCGGTTATGACATTTTTGTCGTGAGGCGGGACCAATTGAGCGCCATCCGACCAATAGGCCTTGTAACCGTTGTATTCCTTGGGATTGTGAGAAGCGGTGATGACCACTCCGGAATGACATTTTAAATGGCGAACGGCAAACGAAAGAAGGGGCGTGGGCCTTAGTTCGGGAAAGATGAAGGCCTGAATGCCATTTGACGCAAAAACATCGGCAGCGACCTCAGCAAAGAATTTACTTTGATTTCGCGAGTCATACGCGATTGCTACTTTTATTTTTTCGTTGCCAAATGTTTTTCTTAAATAGTTGGCCAGGCCCTGTGTTGCCGCCCCCACAGTATACTTGTTGATACAATTTGAACCCACACCCATCACTCCGCGCAAACCCCCGGTTCCGAATTCCAGATTCTGATAAAATGAGTTAATCAGGGGTTTTGGATCCTCAGCTTCAATAAGTTTTCTCACTTCTTCCTTGGTGGATTCGTCTATTGAATGTTGCTGGAGCCACCGCTCCGCTGCCGCTATCGATTTAGCTTTCAAGTCCATGGGTCATCTTTGTGGGCAAAAATAAGCAAGAGACGTAAGTATTCTTATCTTTCTGCTCAACTAAAGCGAACGTTTGCCGTATACCGAAGAAAATTTATAATAACTTCTAATGAAAAAATATTGGTTTACATTTCTTGCCGCTGGGTTTTCAATTTCCCTCTTTGCCCAGGAATACAAAATCATCACGACTGTCGAGTCTATAGTGCCTTTGGGTGTTGGCAGATCGAGGATGATGGATGCCAAAGAACAGGCTGACTACAAGAGCCTGTCAACGGAAAGAACGGATGGAAAAAAGAGTGACATGGGTGATGTAAAGAGGGCAGACGTAAAAATTGAAAACTTTGAAGAAACAAAACTCCTCAACTTTTATAGTGCAGTGGGAATTAATTTTCAAAACATTGCCTCTAACGATGCAGTGGTGTCCTCCAAATTGACAGAAATGGCGAAAGAGGGTTGGACGCTGATGTTCGTCACCAGTGGAGTGGAAAGTGACGCAGGCAAGCAGGATGGTGATGGTATTTACATCACCCGATATGTATTCAAACGATAGTATTGGATTTGCGCGGTGATGTCATAAATTACCGCGCAACTCCTGTTCACGCTCGATCGATTCAAATAAAGCCTTGAAATTTCCTTTGCCAAAGGATTTCGCGCCATTCCGTTCGATGATTTCAAAGAAAACGGTTGGCCTGTCCTGGATTGGCTTCGTGAAGATTTGAAGCAGGTACCCTTCCTCGTCCCGGTCAATGAGTATATTTTGCTCCTTAAGTTCAGCGAGGTCTTCGTTGATTTTCCCCACCCGGTCAAGAACATCCTCATAATAGGTATCGGGAACGTACAAAAACTCAACGCCTCTTTGTCTTAGTTGCGATACGGTGTGGATGATATCATCGGTTGCAATTGCAATGTGCTGAACGCCCGCGCTGTGATAAAAGTCAAGGTATTCTTCGATCTGCGATTTCTTCTTGCCTTTTGCTGGTTCATTGATTGGAAACTTAATGTATCCGTTCCCGTTGGAAACCACCTTGGACATCAGGGCGCTATATTCTGTAGAAATGTCCTTGTCATCAAACGTGATTAATAATTTGAATCCCATCACCTCCTCATAAAAATTAACCCATCTGTTCATTTGGCCGAGTTCCACGTTCCCTACGCAGTGATCCACATATTTTAGTCCGATGGGTTCAACTTTTAAACTACTTTTTGCTGTCTTGTATCCAGGCAGGAATGGGCCGTTATAATTTTTTCTTTCCACGAACGTGTGAATAGTTTCACCATAGGTCTTGATTGAGGCAACTACGACCTCGCCATATTCATCTTTGTAGGTTTTGGGTTCAATGGCAACCTCTGCGCCACGCATCGTAGTCTCCTTAAACGACTTGACGGCATCATCCACCCAAAGCGCCAAGACCTTAACCCCGTCCCCATGTTTTTTAACATGTTCAGAAATGGCCGAATCTGGTTCCAAAGAAGAGGTCAATACCAGGCGGATTTTATCCTGTTTTAGCACGTAAGAAGCTTTTCCTTTTACGCCTGTCTCCGGGCCGGCATAGGCGACCAATTCAAAACCAAAACAGTGCTGGTAGTAGAGGGCGGCCTGCTTGGCATTGCCTACATAAAATTCGAGGTGGTCAGTCCCATTGAGGGGTAAAAAATCCTGTTCCATAATCACGCGGGTTTGTGAAGCTAAATTACACATAATCCTTCTTTTGTTTTAATTTGCAATTCATTTCTATTTAAAATTCAGAATCGGAAGGACATGGACACCAAGGCACTCGATGAGGCACTTCAGGAAATCATTTCTAAAAGGAATGAATTGCAAAATATTGACTACAACAATCCGCAGTATGATAAATTGGAGGAACGGCTGCACGAATTGGAGGATGATTTTCAGGAGGAGTTCGGAGAATACCTTGAAGAAATTCTGCGCAAAATTCACGATCAGCATTGCCCTGACTCTGATGTGCTATATCCAATAGCCTATATTGCGAAGGCGTACGCGGTCAATGAAAAAAATGAATTTCGCGTGGACCCGGGCGCAGGGGTTTATGTAGAGGTGGACAAATATCCCGGCAAAGAAACGAAGCTGGCCATTATTCCAAATCCAACAAGGATCGTGCTGAACGTGGGTGCTGAGAAGCAGGAGGTCGTATGGTCAGTTAACTAGAACTACAGGTACCCGAGTTTTTTGCGGACACGGTCAAGGACACCCCGCGCTACTATCCTTGCCTTTGCCTCTCCCTGGAGTAGTTTCTTTTCCAGTTCATCGGGATTCTCCATGTAGAAGTTATAGGATTTTCGCTCTTCCTTGTATTTCTCCACAATCAGGTCAAACAGTGCCTGCTTGGCGTGCCCATACCCAAAATTTCCTCCCAGATATTTTTGTCTGAGTACGTCCGTTTGCTCTTTGGTTGCCAATAATTTATAAATAGCAAACACATTGTCGGTGTCGGGATTTTTTGGTTCCTCCAATGGCGTACTGTCCGTCACTATGGACTGAATTTGTTTTTTTAACTCCTTATCGGAAAGAAATATATCGATGATATTGCCATAGGATTTGCTCATTTTCTGACCATCGATACCGGGAATGGTCATCAGATTCTCATCGATTTTCGATTCAGGCAAGACAAACGTCTCTCCATATTTTGAATTGAAAGAGGACGCAATATCGCGCGCGATTTCCAGGTGCTGTTGCTGATCCTTACCGACAGGCACAAATTCGGCATCGTATAAAATAATGTCTGAAGTCATCAACACCGGATACGTAAACAATCCTGCATTGACATCTGATAGCCGGTCCGCTTTGTCCTTAAAAGAATGCGCATTGGCAAGCATGGGATAAGGTGTAAAGCAACTGAGGTACCACGTAAGCTCACACACCTCCGGTATCCTGCTTTGGCGATAAAAACAGTTCTTGTCTACATCGAATCCAAATGCCAGCCATGCGGCCGCCACCGCCCTTACATTTTCGGTCCGTTCTTCAGCACTTTTAATGGTGGTTAACGAATGCAGGTCTGCAATAAACAGGAATGAATCGTTGCCAGGTTTTTTGGAAAGTTCAATTGCCGGAATAATGGCACCCAAGAGATTGCCCAGGTGGGGCTTTCCGCTGCTTTGTATCCCTGTTAAAATTCTTGCCATAATGCTGCAAATAAAGAAAGCAATCCGAAAACTGTAAGTTTTTTGTCGATTTAAGTTGAACTGAGCGACTGCGCAATTTTCCTTGCGGCAGTTCCGTCACCGTAAAGATTGCCTTTGAACGATGCTTTTCGGTCGGGCAGGGAAGCGTAAGCTTCCATGATTTGACTGCGCCCGGCACCCACGATGAAATTGACTCCAGCGCGGACCAACTCAGTCCACTCTGTCTGATCTCGCAGGGTGATGCAATACTTTGAAAAGAAATAGGCCTCTTTTTGAAGACCACCGCTGTCCGTCAATACCACGGTACAATGGGTCAACAAGGCGAGCATATCAAAATAACCCAGAGGCTCAACCGTTGCGAAGTCGAGACGTATATTGTGCTGTTTAAGGAGGGCTTTGGTTCGAGGATGCAGGGGAAGGATCACTTTCGTTTCCCTGTTGATTTCATTGAGTGCCGAACAGATCGCGCCAAGTCGATCGGGATCGTCCGTGTTTTCAGCCCGATGGATCGTGGCTAACGCGAAAGGTTGACTATTGATATCCAATGCTTCCATAATCGTTGACCGATTCTTCACTTTGTCTTTGTAAAACAGAACGGCATCGTACATTACATCTCCGCTCTGAATGATTTCCGCATCAAAGGAATCGAATCCTTCAGCCTTAAGGTTTTTAACAGATGTGGTTGTCGGACAGAAAAGATAACGACTAACCCTGTCCGTCAGGATCCGATTAATTTCCTCCGGCATTTTCATTTCAAAGCTTCTAAGGCCTGCCTCTACGTGCGCAACGGGGATATGAAGTTTTGAGGCGGCAAGTGCACCCGCCAGCGTGGAGTTAGTATCTCCATAAACCAGCACGCAGTCTGGTTTTTCTTTTAACAATACTCGCTCGACTTGTTCGAGCATCCGCCCGGTCATGGCTCCATGACCCAATCCGTTTATTTCGAGGTTATAATGTGGCTGCGGTATTTCCATTTCTTTGAAAAAAACATCCGACATGTTTTTGTCAAAGTGCTGCCCGGTGTGGATGATTATTTCATTTAACTTGATTTCTTTGAACGCCCGGGAAACCGTTGCGGCCTTAATGAATTGGGGCCGGGCCCCAAGAACAGTAACAATTTTCATTATCAGTCGCGCGATTCAGAATACTTAAACAAATGCGGGAATTCCGGTAATCTCGTTTCCTAAAATCAAAAGATGAATGTCGTGCGTCCCTTCATAGGTCACCACGGATTCCAGGTTCATCATATGCCGCATCATCGGATACTCACCTGTGATGCCCATTCCACCGTGAATCTGCCTGGCTTCGCGCGCGATTCTCAACGCCATTTCAACACCATTTCTTTTCGCCATGGAAATTTGTGGAGTCGTTGCCTTGCCTTCATTCATCAGGGTTCCCAGTCGCCAGTTGAGCAACTGTGCTTTGGTGATTTCTGTTAACATCTCCGACAATTTCTTTTGAACGAGCTGAAACGATCCAATTGGTTTGCCAAATTGTATCCGCTCCTTGGCATATCTTTTTGCAGAATCGTAGCAATCCATGGCTGCGCCAATGGCACCCCAGGCAATACCGTACCGGGCAGAATCAAGGCACATCATGGGCGCTCCAAGACCATTTTTATTAGGAAGGAGATTTTCTTTGGGCACTTTCACATTATTAAATACCAGTTCCCCCGTAGTGCTTGCACGCAGCGACCATTTGCCATGAGTTTCGGGGGTGGTAAAACCCTCCATACCGCGTTCCACCACCAGGCCGTGAATTCGTCCCGCCTCATTTTTGGCCCAGACCACAGCTACATCTGCTCTGGGTGAATTCGAAATCCACATCTTTGCGCCATTGAGCAAATAGTGGTCTCCCATATCTTTAAAATTGGTGACCATACCGCTTGGATTTGAGCCATGGTCCGGTTCAGTTAGCCCAAAGCATCCGAGCCATTCACCTGACGCCAATTTTGGAAGGTATTTTTTGCGCTGAGCTTCATTGCCAAATTTATAAATAGGATACATCACCAGCGAACCCTGCACGGATGCCGTTGAGCGCATGCCGGAGTCTCCGCGTTCAATTTCTTGCATAATCAGCCCATACGAAATATAATCCAGTCCGCCTCCTCCGTACTCTTGAGGTATCGTGGGACCAAATGCGCCTATGTCACCAAATTTTTTGACGATTTCGTAAGGAAAATGGGCGCGCTCTGCCCAGTCTTCGATATATGGAGATATTTCTTTTTTTACGAAATCACGTATCGAACTTCTGATGAGTTTTTGTTCTTCAGTAAAAAGTCCGTCCAATTGATAGAAATCGGGGTGTTCAAACCGATCCTGTTTCATTGATTTTTTTGGCCTCGCCTCTTTGGCCGTTGTCGTTGTTGACATAAGTGAAATATTTTCGATTTCGGATTGCTCAAGCCTGCGGGAGGTAGCTGCAATCGTTTAAATTTTTAACTTTCCAACAAATTTAATCAAGTATTAAGAATTCCATGGATAAATCTTCTCTTGACCCCAAACTCCTAGAATTGGTAAAAAAACTCGAGCAAAAGTACGAGGTAATGGGGCAAGACCTGACGTCTTACCTGGATGGGCTTTTGCACTCGGACTACCTCACCTATTGGGATTATATCCATCTTGATACGTTGCTTAGTCTTCAAAATCCAAAGACCCATTTTCCGGATGAAAAAATATTTATCATTTATCATCAAATAACCGAATTATACTTTCGGTTGATACTGCTCGAAATAGAGCAAATCTGTTTTGATGAAAATCTAAAAGAGGAAATTTTTGTCACCAGGCTTGACAGAATCATCAGGTATTTTAAACACCTGGAAGATTCTTTTATGATCATGATCGATGGGATGGAGAAAGAACAATTTCTAAAATTCCGAATGGCGTTGCTCCCGGCCAGCGGCTTTCAGTCTGCGCAATATCGGCTCATTGAAATTTGTTCGACTGATATGGTCAATCTTGTTTCGGTGGATAAAAGGGCAGGGTTTGGCGAGGAGCCAAATTTGGAAGAGTTGCTCGCGCATCTATACTGGAAGAGCGGAGCCACAGAATTAAAGTCTGGAAAAAAAACACTTACGCTTCAACAGTTTGAAGAGAAGTATGGGAAAATGTTTTTTGAGATGGGGCTTAAATACCAACATGCCAATTTGAGAAAAACCTATCTAAAAAATTTTAAGACCAGTCCCGCGGTGCTCGCGCGTCTGCGCGACTTTGACATGCTGGCAAATGTACTTTGGCCGCTCGCGCACTTAAAATCAGCAGCGCGATACCTTCACAAGGATCCGGAGGACATTAAAGCCACTGGCGGGACAAACTGGCAAAAATACCTTCCGCCAAGATTTCAAAAAATCATGTTCTTTCCGGAGTTGTGGACTGCCGAGGAAAAGGCCGAATGGGGTAAGGCCGCAGTGATAAAGGCAATCGACCTATAGAATTTAGCCTTTTATTCTCCTAAATTTACTTTCAATTCTTTGAGCGTGAACAAGTTCACCGTCTATCTGGCTTTACTTTTAATGGTGCCTGGCGCAGAAGGTTTTGCGCAGGGCTTTACCCGGTATACCTATCATGATGACGCGAAAAAGAACCTTAAGGAAATATACCAGGTCAAGGATACCATCTCAAACGTTGTGCACGGTCGGTATATCTCCTATTTTTTGAACGGCAATATTGAATCCAAAGGCCACTTTGTGAACAATGAAACCACCGGTGTTTGGGAATTCTTCTATGAGACCGGTAATCTTAAAATGAGGGGAATATTACGCCAGAATTCCAACTATGGCCATTGGGAATATTACTATGAGAATGGACAAAAAAGTATGGAGGGGACCATCAATGAAAAAAAACGAGAAGGCAACTGGAAAATATTTTATGAAAGCGGAGAATTAAAAGAGGAAGGATCATATAGGAATAACCTGAGAGATGGTTTGTGGAAAACTTATTTCGAGGATGGTGTTCTTCGGGGGGAAATTGAGTACAAAGCTGACAATGGCAAGTACATTGAATATTATCACTCTGGAAAAGTTTTGGCTGAAGGGCCGAGGTCCGGATCCCGCAATGTTGGGCACTGGCGATATTATGGGGAGGACGGAACATTGAACGGAGAAGGAGATTTCAGCAACGGCAAGAAAAATGGACATTGGAAGTACTACTATTCTTCCGGTGAGGTGAGTTCTGAAGGTGACTACGAGAACGATCTACCAGTCGGAACCTGGCGTTATTATTTCGAAGACGGGAAAATCAGCGCGCAGGGGGAATTTGTCGGAGGTAAGAAGAACGGTTATTGGAGTTCGCTAAACCAAAATGGCACCGTGAAAAGTGAGGTGACATTCAAAGATGGATCGGGCGAGTACAGAGAATATTATGAAAGCGGGAAATTGAGGATCAAGGGTGAAATCAGGAACAATAAAAATGAAGGACCATGGCGATATTATTTCGAGGATGGCAAGTTGGAAGGCGAGTGCAACTTCGTGGAGGGGCGTGGCGTATACAGTGGCTACTATGCGAGCGGCACCTTGCAGACAAAAGGAGTCATTGAGGATGACCTCAGGGTGGGTACGTGGGAGCTGTATGACGAAGAAGGCACACTTGCCGGATATTACAAACCGTTCTACGAGGATAATAAACTGGTTGGTGAAATTAATTCACTCTTAAACAGGCCATCAAGGGCCATAGTGACTGTTTCCAAAAATGCCAGGAAAGGGTTTTATTATTTCACCGAACGGTTCCCCGAATACAGAGGAGTAATCATTCAGGCTAATCCATTTGCCACCTTTATTGGGTCATTTCCTTTTGCAGTGGAGTTTTATAACCAGGAAAGACTGGGTCACGAGTTTGAATTTGAAGGAATAAGAAATCCATTTTTTACTGCTGATAGCGAAGTCGCCCAGAACAAGATTTTTGAAAGAGGATACTCAATAGCGGTAAAGCAGAAGTTTTATAACCCATTAAAGACAGGTATGTGGTATTTTGCGCACGAGGTAAGATTTACCAATGTCGGATACTTTATGAATATGACATTTTCACCAACGCAACCAACGCAAATCACAGCCAGCGCTTCAGAGCAGCGTGCCGAATACGGTGTTTTACTGGGGTCGAGGTTAATGCAAAAAAATGATGGCAATGGTTTTACCCTCGATGCCTTCGTAGGATACGGTCTTGGCTACAGGAGTTTTGACGTAGAGCCGTTGTTTGAAAACGCATTTTCCAATCTGAATCAAAACAAGTTTTCACAAACGTTCAGATTTGGTTTCAATTTTGGATATTCTTTTTCCTTTGACGGGAGGAGATAACATTAAAGGATAAATACCTTTTAGTTTGGCAAAAATTATAGAATTGAGCCTTTCTCCGGAAGAGGCTTTTAACGAAGATCTTTTTCCAGTTAGCCTAAGGGCGAAGTTACACCTCTCGGAAGATGATGACGTTCTCGTTAGGCCGATCAGGCGGTCCATTGATGCACGGGGAAGAAAAACGGTTGTGAGGGTGCTGGTAGAGGTGGTGGACAGAAATGAAATAAAACCCAGGCCGTCAATCAAGTCGCAGTATAAGGATGTTAGAGATTCAAGATCGGTAGTTGTTATTGGCGCTGGTCCTGCAGGCTTGTTTGCAGCCCTTAGCCTCATTGAAGCAGGAATAAAGCCCATTGTTATTGAACGTGGCAAAGACGTTCAAAGCAGGAGACGTGACCTTGCCGCCATCAACAAGCATCACGTGGTTAACCCGGAGTCGAATTATTGCTTTGGCGAGGGAGGTGCAGGCACCTACTCGGATGGCAAGCTCTACACAAGATCAAAAAAAAGGGGAGATGTAAATCGTGTCCTTGAGACATTGGTGGAACACGGAGCTCAGCAGCAGATTTTATTCGATGCGCATCCGCACATTGGCACCAACAAGTTGCCGGCCGTAGTTCAAAATCTGAGAGAAAGTATAGTCAATGCCGGTGGAGAAATAAGATTCAACACCAAATTGTTAGATTTCATTCTGGAAAAGGGGTCTATCAAGGGGATCATATCGAGCACGGGAGAAAAAATTGAAAGCAAGGCCGTCATACTGGCCACGGGGCATTCGGCAAGGGACATATATGAATTGTTGTTCAGCAAAAATATCTTCATCGAAGCGAAACCGTTTGCCATCGGGGTACGGGTGGAGCACAGTCAACAACTCATCGACCGCGTTCAGTATCATTGCGAAGTTCGTGATGTGCATTTGCCAGCTTCGTCCTACGCATTGGTACATCAGGTGAAGGTGAACGGAGAAGAGGCCGGTGTGTTTTCTTTTTGCATGTGCCCGGGAGGATTCATCGTGCCATCGGCTACCGCTGCTGGTGAAGTGGTGGTTAATGGAATGAGTCCGTCCAGACGGGATTCGAG
The DNA here is from genome assembly GCA_964655635.1 of uncultured Ohtaekwangia sp. Lineage (GTDB taxonomy): Bacteria > Bacteroidota > Bacteroidia > Cytophagales > Cyclobacteriaceae > ELB16-189. The sequence continues at coordinate 289,316 of CAZZNH010000005.1, read as the reverse complement.
ATTTGCCAATTCCGGAATTGTGATGGCGCTGAGCGTCAAAAGTTTTTCCCCATTTGGTGAATTTGGGCCCCTCGCTGGAATGTATTTTCAAAAAGAGATTGAGCAAAGTGCATGTCGTGCTGCGGGCAATACACAACGGGCACCGGCTCAGCGTCTGATGGATTTTGTAAATGGCAAAGTATCTGCTGACCTGCCTGACACATCTTATCAGCCGGGATTGGCTTCCGTTAATCTTGATGAAGTGCTGCCTGACTTTTTACGGAACGGTTTACGGGAAGGTTTTCGTCAATTCGGAAAGAAAATGAAAGGTTACCTAACGAACGATGCGCTGGTGGTTGGTGTTGAAAGCAGAACATCGTCTCCGGTAAGGATTCCTAGGGACAAAATAAAATTGGAACATCCTCAGTTGAAGGGTCTTTTTCCCTGCGGTGAAGGAGCGGGATACGCTGGCGGAATTGTATCCGCTGCCATGGATGGACAACGGTGTGCAGAAGCGGTGGTAAAATTATATTTCTCATGACAGGTTCGAAAAAAACAATGATCGTTGGCGCCTCTAACAACCCCGGCAGGTACGCCTATCTGGCTGCATCTATGCTGCTGGATTACGGACACCCAATTGTCCCTGTTGGCATAAAGAAGGGGGAAATATTTGGCCACCCCATTCTGGACATCAGGCAGTTGCCAATGATCAAGGAAGTGGACACCATTACACTCTACATTGGCCCTCAGCATCAGGCTCAGTGGTATGACTACCTTATTGGCATCAAACCCCAACGAATAATATTTAACCCGGGCACGGAAAACGGAGAATTTGAAAAAAAACTAGAAGACAACGGGATTGAGGCCGTTCAGGCCTGTACGCTGGTGCTGTTAAGGACAAACCAATTTTAAAACTGACTAAAGTCATAGCGTACTTTCCTTAATTCCCGCTAGCTTTAACTGTATTTAAACACATCAGGTATGCTCTCGGACGATAAACTGATCAAACTGAGCGATCTAATGATCAAGCCGGGTAGCCGGCTGAAACTCGCCAAACATGCTACGGAATACAAGGGGAAAGGCCTCAACAAGAAAGACGCTACTGCGCTTCTCGAAGAGGGCAGGAAACGCCTTGCTGAAATGCAGGATAAACTGTATGCCCATAATGAACACAGTGTGCTCATTATCTTTCAGGCCATGGATGCTGCGGGCAAGGACGGTGCGGTCAAACATATCATGTCAGGGTTTAACCCACTCGGGGTAAAAATATACAGTTTCAAATCGCCCAATTCGCAAGAGTTGGATCATGATTACTTTTGGCGACATAGCCTCGCGCTGCCAGCCAGAGGAGAGATAGCCATTCATAATCGATCTCACTACGAAAACGTTCTGGTAACCAGGGTTCACCCGGAATACATTTTGAATGAACGAATCCCCGGAGTGGACAAGATCAATCACATAAACGATAAGTTCTGGAGAAGCAGATTCAAACAGATGAGAAGATTTGAGAAGAATCTGGCAGAGAACGGCATGCTGATACTGAAGTTTTTTTTAAACGTTTCGAAAGGCGAGCAGAAAAAAAGATTTCTTGAACGGATTGAGGATCCGGGCAAGAATTGGAAGTTTTCAACCGCGGATCTTAAGGAGCGGGGCTTTTGGGACCAATACCAGAAGGCCTATGAAGATGTCATATCAGAAACATCAACTGAATATGCCCCATGGTTTGTTATTCCTGCCGATGACAAATGGTATGCAAGGCTTGCCATTGCCTCTGTGATCTACCGGTACTTCGATAAGCTCGATATGGAGTACCCAACGGTAAACGAAACTCAAAAAGCGGCCCTGGAGAAAGCGAGGATTCAATTGATGGCTGAAAAAGAGCCAATCCGCAAGGATGCCCCGGACGGTAAACGCAAGAAAAAGGGCAGGTCAAAAAAAGGAAATAGTGGCGCGGGCTAGCCTTAATTTTTCGGAATCGACCACATCGAAACCGCTCATATTTTATCGGCTAATTTACCCTGAAATTGGGGTATTTTTTCGCCTTGATTTCGGGCTCCGAAAAACTGCGAACCGCTGCAAATTATTAGGGTAAATAAGGCCTGCAAAATGCTGAAAAACGGGCTAAAAAACCTTATTTTTGCCCCCTTATAAACCCCGACAATGAGCGAAGAAAAAGCAGTTAAAGCAAGTAATTATTCAGGCAGTAATATACAGGTTTTAGAAGGTCTTGAGGCCGTAAGAAAACGGCCAGCGATGTACATCGGTGATGTTGGCGTTAGGGGACTTCATCATTTGATTTGGGAGGTGGTGGATAATTCCATTGACGAGGCGATGGGCGGCTACTGCGATGAAATTTTTGTAACCATCAACAAAGATAATTCAATCACGGTCGAAGATAATGGTCGTGGCATTCCGACCGACATTCAACCGAAACTGAAAAAGTCGGCACTTGAAGTGGTGATGACCGTATTGCATGCAGGTGGAAAATTTGACAAGGACACCTACAAAGTTTCTGGTGGGCTTCATGGTGTAGGTGTATCATGTGTCAATGCACTTTCTACGATGTTGCACGTGACGGTATACAGGGATGGTAAGATTTCTGAGCAGGAGTATGAAAAAGGAATTCCAAAATATTCGGTTCGCGAAATCGGGACAACAGAGAGGAGGGGAACTACGGTTCATTTTAAGCCGGACGATTCGATTTTTATTGTTTCAGAGTATAACTACGAGACCGTAGCTGCCCGGCTTAGGGAGTTGTCCTTCCTGAATCCCCTCGTGAAATTGAACTTAAAAGACCTACGCGAGGCCGATGAGAACGGGGCATACCGTACCGATGCATTTTATTCTGAAGGCGGATTGCGGGAGTTTGTCGAATATGTAGATGCCAACCGTGAAAAACTAATTCCCGCTCCCATATACATCGAGAGTCAAAAAGGCGATATTCCGGTGCAGGTCGCCATGAGCTACAACACTTCGTTTATCGAGAACCTCGTGTCTTACGTCAACAACATCAACACGCACGAGGGTGGTACCCATGTGGCTGGATTTCGCAGGGCGCTTACCAGAACATTGAAGAGCTATGCCGACAAATCTGGTTTGTTGGAGAGGGCCAAGGTTGAAATTAGCGGTGATGACTTCAGGGAGGGGCTTACAGCCGTGATTTCAGTCAAGGTGCAGGAACCGCAGTTTGAGGGACAAACAAAAACCAAATTGGGAAATTCCGAGGTAATGGGTGCGGTTGATCAGGCTGTGGGTGAAATGCTCCAGACCTACCTTGAGGAGAATCCACGCGAAGCAAAACAAATTGTCAATAAAGTCATTCTTGCTGCACAAGCGCGCCTGGCAGCGCGAAAGGCGCGTGAAATGGTACAGCGTAAAAATGTTCTGTCAGGTACCGGCCTGCCGGGAAAACTATCCGATTGTGCCAGCACAGATCCTTCTATTTGTGAACTATACCTTGTGGAGGGAGACTCGGCCGGAGGGTCCGCGAAGCAAGGACGGGACCGAAGTTTTCAGGCGATATTGCCTCTTCGTGGTAAGATTCTGAACGTGGAAAAAGCCCAGGAGCACAAAATTTATGAGAACGAGGAGATAAAAAACATGATAACAGCCCTCGGGGTCACCTTTGGTACGGAGGAGGATCAAAAGGCGTTGAACATGAAAAAGTTACGATATCATAAAGTAATCATCATGACCGATGCCGATGTGGATGGCAGCCACATTCGTACCTTGATCCTGACTTTCTTTTTCAGGTACATGAAGGAACTCATTGAACAGGGATTTGTTTACATCGCCCAGCCGCCATTGTATTTGCTGAAGCGCGGGAAGGAAGAACGTTACTGCTGGAATGAAGAAGAAAGAGAAGCGTTTGTTAAGGAGATGGCGAAGGATGGAAAAGAGGATAGCATTGGCGTTCAGCGGTACAAAGGATTGGGTGAAATGAACCCAGAGCAGTTGTGGTCGACTACGATGGACCCAGCAAGGAGATCTTTAAAAATCGTGAATATAGAATCCGCTGCGGAGGCAGATCACCTTTTTTCGATGCTTATGGGCGATGAAGTGGCTCCCAGAAGGGAGTTTATTGAGAAGAATGCAAAATATGCACGCGTAGATATCTAAAGTTTATTTTTTAAATGAGTGTTGAGGTTGCAAGGAGTACGATGGGAGCTGATGAGAAGATTACTCGTCAGATTTTTGAAAGCAACTATATCAGCCGCGACCTCAGCTGGCTTCAGTTCAACTACCGGGTGCTGGATCAGGCCAAACACATCGATCGGAGTATTTTCGATCGACTCAAATTTCTTTCAATAACAGCAAGCAACCTGGATGAATTTTGTACCATTCGTCTGGGCAGCCTCTACAACTATGTCGACTATGGGAAGGCAAGGGTTGACTATAGCGGATTGAGGGAGTCTTCGTTTCGAAGCCTTTTGCTTTCTCAGACGCGCCAATTCGTGAATGATCAAAATGAATACTACGTCAGGAAGTTAAAACCGCTATTTGAAAGCAACAACTTTAGCATTGCTGATTTTGAGTCGCTGACGGTAGAGGAAGGAGAGCGGGTAGATAAATATTTTTCGCTTACCATCTACCCAATGTTGACGCCAATGGTTTTTGACAGCTATCACACGTTTCCCGTGCTGAAGAACCACCGATTGTTGTTTGGCGTGGTGACCAAGGCAAGTGGCGAATCGAGCAACAACAAGCGAATTTCATTTATTCAGGTTCCGAGTAACATCCCAAGGTTTTATGAGATTGTCAGACCTGATGGGATGATTCTGTTTGTGCCGATGGAATCCATCATCAGGAAGAACATGCACACGTTGTTCAGGAACGTGGAGATTCGAAGCATCAATCTATTTAGGATCAATCGAAATGGAGACTTTACGCTGGACGAGAGTGAAGACATTGAGTCAAATTTCCTGGAGGAACTGAGAAGAAAATTGCAGACCCGGAGGTCAGGCCGGGTTGTGCGCTTGGACGTGTTTGACAGCGCAGATCCCTGGATGCTCAGGGTATTGAAAATACAGTGGGACCTTGACGACCAGAATATTATAACGATTCCACGGGAAGGTTTGATTGATTTCACCGGGCTGTTGCAGATCATCAATCATAAAGAATTTAAAGACAAACGGGCTAAAGGGCGCGATCCGGTTAATCCTATCTCGTATCCCGAACTGGGTACCAGGGAATTGTTTGACGTGCTCAAAGAGCGGGATATCCTCCTGCAACACCCTTACAATTCGATTGAGCCAGTCCTGGAGCTTTTGGAGAAGGCAGCAGAGGACCCCAAGGTGTTGTCCATTAAGATTACAATTTACCGTGTATCCAAAGAGTCCAGGGTGACGGCCGCGCTGCTGAAGGCTGCCGAAAATGGCAAACACGTGTCGGTTTTGTTTGAAGTCAAGGCCAGGTTTGACGAGGAAAACAACCTGAGAGAAGCTCAACGTCTACAAAAGGCAGGATGTTTTGTAATCTATGGTGTAAGCAACTTAAAAACCCACACGAAACTCCTTTTGATTGTAAGGCAGGAAGACGATGACAAAGTATTTCGGTATGTTCACCTCTCCAGCGGCAACTACAATGAAAGCACATCCCGATTATATACGGATATCGGCCTTCTGAGTACCAATGAGGGTTATGCCAATGACGTATCTGAGTTTTTCAACGTTATTACAGGGCACTCACAGCCCACGGCCTACCGGAATTTGATTACGTCACCGAGGGACATGCGTATTCAGTTATGCAACCTGGCTCAACGCGAGGCAGAAAATGCACGGAATGGCATCCCGTCCGGTATCGTGTTGAAAATTAATTCACTGCAGGACAAGGAGCTGATAGATGAGTTATACGCTGCCTCCCAGGCGGGTGTTCCAATAAAGCTGATCGTGAGGGGGATTTGTTGTCTGCGCCCTGGGAGAAAAGGACTGAGTGAAAATATCGAAGTGATTTCCATTGTGGGTGAATATTTGGAACACTCAAGGGTGTACTATTTTCATAATGGTGGTGAACCTAAGGTTTATATTGGGAGTGCTGATGCGATGGTAAGAAGTTTTGACAGGCGAATCGAATCCTTGTTTCTATTGGAGCAGAATATTCTCAAAAAACAGGTAATGAACATTCTCCGCTACAACCTGAAGGACAACGTGAATGCCTACACCATGAACGAAGATGGAAACTTTGTGGTAAAGGACCTCAATGGCGAGCCACCGTTTAACATACACAAAGAGTTCTACAATGTGACCAAGGAGATTATCGAAGACGTAAGTCTGTTTTAGAAATCTATCTTTTTCTGCTTTTTATTTTTCTCCAAAAGGTAGAGGAGCATGCCGTCTTTAAGGCCAACGTCCGGTACCATGATACTTTGTGCGTGAGCCCACTCCATCACTTTCAGATAAATGTTGCTGGCGGGAATGATGACATCGGCCCTGTCCGGGTTCATTTGCAGCTCGTAGATACGTTGATCCATGGTGAGGGCCTCAATCCTGCTTCTGACATTTCTGACTGTTTGGATGCTGATGGTTTTGCCAGGCTTTTTGCCAGCCAATTCAAAAATCTTACTGATGTTACCGCCAGTACCCACAGCGGTAAGCCGTCCGTATGACTTCTTGACATTGGACTTAATCCATTTTTCCATGTCTGTCCACATGATGGGCTGGTCGGTATGTTCCAGTACCCTCACCGATCCCACTTTAAACGATCGCGTTTTTATTTTTTTTCCCTGGACGTAGAGGTTGAGCTCTGTGCTACCTCCTCCAACGTCTATGTGCAAATAGGTATGATCAGTTAGGTACGATCTGATGGCCCGGTTGATTAAGTCCGCCTCTTCTTTGCCGGAGATCAGGTTAATGTCCAGACCAAGTTCGCTGCGGACCCGATCTGCCAATTGCCTTCCGTTCTCCGCTTCCCGCATGGCCGATGTGGCACAAAACATGTAGTCATCCGCCTCGTAGAGATCGATCATGATTTTATAGGCGTTCATAAGCTTCATGAACTTGACTATACTTTCCTTGCTGATACGGCCGGTGGCGAAAACATCGTGTCCCAGGCGAAGGGGAAACCGGATGTATTCCAGCTTTTTGAAGAGCACTTTAGGACCCTGGTCAAGTATCGTTGAGATTTGAAAACGAATAGCATTAGATCCGATGTCGATCGCGGCCAGCTTCAAACGAGTGCGGTGGGGTTAACATTCATTTCAATCCCAAAATAAGCATTACGGCACTTTATTTTAAGCAAGTAATTGCATTTCTTTGCAGTGCTTATCCAGAAAGACGGAGGGACTGGGCCCTGCGATGTCTTAGCAACTTGTTCTGGCTCCACGGTCGGGATGTTGTGCTAATTCCCATTCACCCGATAACTATCGGGATGGAGAAGATGAGCAGCCAATCAATCAAGGCTCTTTCTGGATGTTAATGTTGAAATAACAGTAGAAAGAGTGGGTATTCAAGAAGTTTTAAAAAATCGGATCATGGTGCTGGACGGTGCCATGGGTACAATGATCCAGCGGCATTCGCTGGAAGAAGAGGATTTTAGGGGCGTGCGGTTTAAGGATCATGGGTATCCGCTAAAAGGTAACAATGATCTGCTTTCGCTTACCCAACCCCAAATCATCAAAGACATTCATCGGCAATACTTTGAGGCGGGGGCCGATATTGTAGAGACCAATACTTTCAGCGGAACATCCATAGCCCAGGCAGATTATCACCTTGAGCACATTGTTTACGACCTGAATGTTGAATCTGCAAAAATTGCCAAAGAGGTTGCGATTGAAGTGACAAGGAGTAACCCGGATAAACCGCGTTTTGTAGCTGGCGCTATGGGCCCAACTAACAAGACCGCATCGCTGTCTCCAGACGTAAATAATCCTGGTTATCGCGCGATTACTTTCGATCAACTTAAGGAGGCATACAAAGAGCAAGCCAGGGGACTGATCGATGGGGGAGTTGATTTGCTGCTGGTTGAAACCATATTTGATACACTCAACGCGAAGATTGCGCTGTTTGCTATTCAGGAGCTGTATGAAGAAATTGGCAGAGAGCTTCCGATCATGGTCTCTGGTACGATTACGGATGCGAGCGGTCGGACGCTTTCAGGCCAGACTACCGAAGCCTTTCTGATTTCTGTCTCTCACGTGCCCATCCTCAGTGTTGGACTCAATTGTGCATTAGGCGCTTCACAGTTGCGTCCATATCTGCAAACGCTCAATGAAAAGGCCCCCTTTTTTGTAAGCGCATATCCGAATGCAGGTCTGCCCAATGAGTTTGGTCAGTATGATCAGGGTCCGGAGGAGATGGGTCACCAAATTAAGGAGTTTTTAGAAGAGGGCTTGGTCAATATCATAGGTGGTTGCTGTGGCACCACGCCAGAACATATTAAGGTGATTGCAGAACTGGCAGGTAAATATTCACCACGAGAAATTTCAGTGATATCATGACGCTACAGTTAAGTGGTTTGGAGGCTGCAGTTATAACGCCCGAATCAAACTTTGTAAATATAGGTGAACGCACCAACGTGACCGGATCGGCCAAATTCTTGCGCCTCATCAAAGATGGAAATTTTGAGCAGGCCCTTGAAGTTGCGCTGGATCAGGTCAGGGGTGGAGCGCAGGTGATTGACGTGAACATGGACGAAGGAATGCTTGACAGCAAAAGTGCCATGGTCACATTTTTAAACCTGATGGCCGCGGAGCCTGAAATTGCCAAAGTCCCCTTTATGATTGATTCCTCCAAGTGGGAAGTCATTGAGGCCGGATTAAAGTGCTTGCAAGGAAAAGGTATTGTCAACTCGATAAGCCTCAAGGAGGGAGAGAAAGAGTTTATAAGACAGGCAAAATTAGTAAGGAGGTACGGTGCCGCTACCGTGGTGATGGCATTTGATGAACAGGGACAAGCGGATACCTACGAGCGAAGGATTGTCATTTGCGAAAGGGCATATCGGATATTGGTTGACCAGGTCAAGTTTCCTCCATCCGATATTATATTTGATCCCAACATTTTTCCTGTGGCTACCGGAATTGACGAGCATAAAAATTATGCGTTAGATTTTTTCAGGGCCACAAAATGGATTAAGCAAAACCTACCTGGAGCCCATGTTTCTGGCGGTGTGAGCAACGTTTCGTTCAGTTTTCGTGGAAACCAGCTGATGCGCGAAGCCATGCACTCAGCATTTCTTTACCACGCCATAAAAAACGGCATGGATATGGGTATCGTCAATCCAACCATGCTGGAAGTTTATGATGAGATTCCAAAAGATTTGTTGGAACGCGTGGAAGACGTTTTATTGAACAGGAGGGATGACGCTACCGAGCGCTTGCTTGACTTTGCGGAAACCGTAAAAGGATCGGCAAAGAAAAAAGAAGTGGATGATGCATGGAGACAAGGAACGATCCAGGAGCGAATAACCCACTCGCTTGTCAAAGGAATCATAGACTACATTGAGCAAGATACCGAAGAAGCACGCCAGCTTTTTGATAAGCCCCTGGAGGTTATCGAAGGGCCTCTGATGTCAGGAATGAATGTGGTTGGTGATTTGTTTGGAGCAGGCAAGATGTTTTTACCGCAGGTGGTTAAAAGTGCCAGGGTGATGAAAAAGGCCGTTGCTTATTTAACGCCCTACCTGGAAGAAGAGAAGCGCAAGAGTGGTAATTCGGGAAAACCAAATGCCAAGGTCCTGTTGGCAACAGTCAAAGGAGACGTGCATGACATTGGAAAAAATATTGTGGGCGTGGTGCTCGCCTGCAACAATTACGAAGTAGTTGATTTGGGTGTAATGGTGCCTTCTGCTAAAATCCTGGAGGTGGCAAAAAAGGAAAAGGTTGATATCATTGGGTTAAGCGGGCTTATCACGCCATCACTCGATGAAATGGTGCATGTGGCTAAAGAGATGAAACACGAAAAGATGGATCTGCCATTGTTGATCGGAGGAGCAACCACATCCCGAATCCATACTGCCGTGAAAATTGATCCGGTTTATGACGGGATCGTATCTTATGTGCTAGATGCATCCAGGAGCGTGCCCGTGGTGAGCGAGTTGATTAATAAAAATACCATAGGTGGTTTTAAGACCAGGGTAAAAAAGGAATATGCTGATCTCAGGGCCGACCACGAAAAAAGACAGGAGGTCAAGAATTATATCCCTATCGTTGAAGCAAGAAAAAATAAAGTAAACATTGACTGGAATCAGGCAATCATAACAATCCCAGCATTTCTTGGAACCAGGCAGTTGGTAAACTTTCCGCTCAAGGAAATACGAAAGTATATTGATTGGACACCATTCTTCCAAACCTGGATGTTGGCTGGTCGATACCCGGGTATTCTGGAAGACAAAGTCGTTGGAGTAGAAGCTAAAAAACTTTATTGCGATGCCCAGCAGATGTTGGATGAAATCATTGACCACCATTCACTATCGGCAAGTGGCGTGGTGGCATTTTACCCGGCAGCATCCGTGGACGATGACGTGGTATTATTCGAAAACGATGGCCGTGATAGGGAATTGGCTCGATTTCATTTCCTGCGGCAACAGAACCAAAAAGCGAAAAACCTTCCTAATTTTTGCCTTGCGGACTTCGTTGCACCCATTGACTCGCATCAGCGGGACTACCTGGGTATGTTTGCAGTAACCGGTGGAGTAGGTCTGGAGAATCTGGTAGAAAAATATAAGAAGGATCAGGACGATTATTCTGAAATCATGGCCAAGGCCCTGGCCGATAGGTTGGCGGAAGCTTTTGCCGAACTGCTGCATGAAAAAATAAGAAAGGACTGGTGGGGATACTCACCAGAAGAGTCGTTTACGGCAGAAGATTTGATAACTGAAAAATATCTGGGAATAAGACCTGCCCCTGGTTATCCGGCATGCCCGGAACACACGGAGAAAGGAACACTTTTTCGTTTGCTTCAGGCCGACAAGATTGGAATGAAATTAACAGAATCCTATGCCATGTACCCGGCAGCATCGGTTAGCGGGTTCTATTTTGCTCACCCTGATTCGAAATATTTTGGGTTGGGAAAAATCACCAAAGATCAGGTAGCAGATTATGCTGTGCGAAAAAACATGACACCGGAAGAGGCTGAGAAATGGTTATCCCCTAATTTGGCTTATTAATTTCTCGCAGCGGGCGCAAAGAACAATACGCAAAGAGCGCAAAGAATGACTGAGAATGAGTTGTCATATAAAATAATTGGAGCTGCATTGGAACTGCATAGAATGCTAGGCCCAGGGTTATTAGAATCAGTTTATGAATCTGCATTAGCTCATGACCTGCTAGAGAGTGGCCTAGATGTTAAAAGACAAGCATCACTGCCATTCATGTATAAGGAAATTAAGATGGAAGCTGGATTTAGGATAGATTTATTAATAAATGATAAAGTTATTATTGAGATCAAGTCGGTTGATGCGCTTGCCCCAGTTCACTTCGCGCAAACGTTAACGTATTTGAAGTTGTCAAATTTGAAGTTGGCTCTATTGATCAATTTCAATGTAAAAACCCTAAAAGAAGGGATCCACCGAATAGTAAACAATTTGTAATTTGGGCGTTGCGAAATAGCTTAGCGGCCTTTGCGAGAAAGATATTATGAAAGTAACTGAACACCTAAAAAACGCAAACGGTAAAACACTTTTCAGTATTGAGGTACTTCCTCCGTTGAAAGGTGAAAATATAAGGCGCCTGTTCGATCATATGGATCCATTGATGGAATTCAAACCGCCATTCGTGGACGTTACCTATCATCGCGAGGAATACGTTTATAAAAAGAAAGAAAATGGATTGCTGGAAAAACAATCAACTCGCAAACGCCCGGGAACTGTAGGTATATGTGCTGCCATTCAAAATCACTACAAGGTAGATACGGTACCACACATCATTTGCGGAGGTTTTTCCAGGGAAGAAACTGAAAATGCCTTGATTGACCTTCAGTTTCTCGGAATCGACAATGTCCTGGTGCTACAGGGCGATGCCATTAAGAATGAGCCGAGGTTTATACCAGAGCCGGATGGTCATCACTACGCATCGGAGCTTCTTGAGCAGGTTATCAAAATGAACAGGGGTGTTTACCTGGATGAAGACTTGCAGAATATGACGCCTACCAATTTCTGCGTGGGTGTGGCGGGCTATCCCGAGAAGCATTTTTGGTCACCCAATCTGAAAATGGACATGAAATACTTGAAAGCTAAGGTGGATTTGGGGGCGGAATATATCGTTACCCAGATGTTTTTTGACAACCAGAAGTATTTCAAGTTTGTAGACTATTGCCGTGCAGAGGGAATTAATGTCCCCATAATCCCCGGGTTGAAACCGATCACCACCAAGGCCCAAACCAATATTTTGCCCACTATTTTTCATATCGACCTCCCTGAAGCCCTGGCTGATGAAGTGGAGAAATGCAAGGATAATGCTGCGGTGAAAGAGGTGGGGATTGAATGGGCAATAAATCAATCCAGAGAACTGATCAAATTTGGAGTTCCTACACTCCATTTTTACTCAATGGGTAAATCTGATCCAATTCACAAAATCGCAAAAGCGCTGTTTTAGCTGGAATTCGTGTAGAATTATTTTTTAATCCAGGCCAAATGTTGTTCTGGGAATGCTAATTGTTGGATTATTTTCTTTATTTTGAATACTTAATTTAACACAGAAATACACTTATGAAACCAAAATTCTTAAACAAACTTATAGTTCACTCGATGGCTGCAATGATTGTAGGGGCGTTATTCGTACTTGCTGGGTGCAAGGATGATGATGAACCAGCGCCAACCCAGACAATTCTTGAAATTGTTGAGTCGACTGATAATTTGACAATCCTAAAGGGAGTCTTAACGGATGGCCTTAAAACCACATTGGGCGGAACTGCAGCGGTGACACTTTTTGCACCCAGTGATGCTGCCATGACGACCCTTTTGAAGACCCTTTTTGGTAATACCGCAACTGACCCGGCTTTGTTCAGTTCGGTGGCACCGGCCATCATTCAATCGGTGTTGGCTTACCACGTGGCCAATTCGGAACTTCTTTCATCCGCTTTGACAGAAGGTTTGGAAGTAACGACCCAGCAGGGAGAAAAGATAAAAGTGGTGGTAACTACTACGGGCGAGAAAAAATTAGACACTGGCGCCACGTCTGACGCATTAATCGAGACTGCCGACCTGAGAGCGACAAATGGTGTGGTACACATTGTAGATGTTGTGCTGGTACCTCCTACAATTGGTGCTCAAATTATCGCCACCCTTGGTAAAGTCGCTCAACCGGTTTTATTAAGCAGTTCATTCACAACTTTAGCTGCTGCCATTGCCAAAGCAGACGCTGGAAAACCGGTCGAGCAAACGATCGTAGGAGCTTTGATCGCAACACCGGCATCGCCTGGCATCACAGTTTTTGCACCCGTTAATGATGTGTTTAAAGCGGCAAGCATCACCGTTGATACCTATGACGCGGCAACCTGGAATTCCATTATCCGGGGACACATTGTAGTCAAATCGCTTGCTACCCTGGCCAGTGGTAGCGAAACATCAATGAGTGGCAAGACAATAACGATAGCGACAGGCACACCTTCAACGGTGAAAGGTACAGCCAATTCTGCTGGCGTTCCCATTGTAGCAGCTGGCGTTCAAGCCACCAACGGAATTGTTTATCCAATAGGTGGAGTAATTCAGCATATTCCTTAATCAGGCTACTAACAGAATTTTCTAAGAAAGAGCCCGCGATTCGCGGGCTCTTTTATTTTAGTGCAAGTACTTTATTAATCAGATCCACAATGTAGGGAGTGACACCGCTGGCGTGGGTTCCAAATGGAATGGGCGTGAAGGTGACGACATTTGAAGACGCACCGGCTTTAATAAAATGATCAAAAGTGGACACTGAATTTTGGTAGGGCACGGTAATATCGGCTTCACCGTGATACATATACATGGGTATGGTGGGAACCCAGTCAGTTAGGCTGTTTTCTTTGAAAGCTGTAACGATAAATTCATATTCCGGTTTGGTGTCGATATTTTTCAGGAAGTCCTCCTGAATTAAATCAGGTATCACATCCGTCAATTGGTCGTTGATTTCATTACCGCTATTGGATCCGTTGAAAAGGCTGGGAATCGCTGACGCGTAAGGCTCCTTGAAGAAAAAACTTAAATCCCTGTCCCAATCATAGGTTTGCTTGTAAGCCGAGGCCACATAGGCCAGAAAGAATGGCTGGTCGTATGTTTGCAGGCCAAAGAAATATTCCTGTACGCCTTTTATATCATAACCGCCTGAGGCAGGAAAAGAGGCAATTAATTTCAGCCCCTCGATGGAGCCTCCATTTTCTTCAATCCGCTTATGGGCGGCCATGGTGGCGTACCCTCCCTGAGAATACCCTGCCAGCAATAACTTGTTATTTATTTTTAAATCGTTGACCAACGCCAATTCACGTGCAGCCAGAATATTATCGACCACGGCATCGGCTGTTGCTTTTTCAACATAGTAAGGATGAAGAACTTGTTTGGAACTCCCAAATCCAATAAAGTCAGGAACAACGGTGATCATGCCGGATGCCGCGATTGAGCCGTAAAACTTCATCGTGCCGCCCGTTGAGGAAATTTCTGTGGGTGCTTCTCGATGGGCAGCGATCGTGCCATGTTGAAAACTAAAAATAGGCAGTTGCTCCCCGGTTTTTGGTAACGCTACCAGTCCAGACGCAATTATGTTTTCATTTTTGTATTGGGTTGTGTAGGTGATCTTATAAACGTCAACATCATATTTAATTTCTCTTTGCGGAAAAGGCAGGTTTGAATCCACAATGAAATCAGCGATTTGGCTTCTGGTGAATGATGCTATTAGATTTTCGTCCACCAGAATTTCAGGTGTAATGGCAACATCACTATCCTTCGAGCACGAGATAAAAAGGATGAAGACGATGGCGAAGAGTTTTTTTACTTCCGATTTCATGTTCGATTTTGTCATATTAAAAAAAAGGGCTGGTTTAATTCAGCCCTGTTGATGTTTGCTTTTAAGGTCTATCTGAAGAGCTCGTCAAAGTTGATGGAGACATAATAGATCGCGCCAATATTCACCCCACCGAGACTTTGGATGTATTTCCTGTTGGCCAAATTGGATCCGCCAATCTTGATTGTCGACTTCATCTCGGGCACCTTGTAGCTCAATTGTGCATCGAAGGTATTGTAGGATGGCACGATGCCGTTGGCGGGAATGGTGAATGAAGATTGCCATTCAAAGGCTTCCTGCCACCTCCATGCCACACTGAAGCCCAATTTTTCGGTCAGTCTCCTGTTGCCAAACGAGAAGTTGGTCTTGTGTTCTGGTGTGTTAAATTCTGAAAAGAAATCGCTCGGCTCATCGTTCAATTTGTTCCAATTATAATTTCCGCTTAATGTGTAGCCACGCGGAAAGTTATAGGATAGGCCTAGTACGGCTCCCTGGGAGGTTATTTGGCCATCAAAGTTGGAATATATCTGAGAGGTATTTCCGGTGATGGCTCCCGTAACAGGATTGATAGTGTGCGCGGTGCCGTTAAAAAGGCTTGGGAAGTTAGGTGTACCAGGTGATGTCGTGCTCTCGGATGCCGTTACAACCCTGATCTGTGTAATGAAATCCGTATAGATGTTGTAGTAGTAAGTAAAATCAATCAGGAAGGTGTTATCGATTATACCCTTGTATCCAAATTCAATATTCTGAACATTCTCTGTTTTGACCTTTTCAAAATTGGTGTAAGGCACCAACAATTGAGCCCCACCAGCAATATCACCAGTGCTAAATACGTGATTCCTAAACAGTTGAACAGACTCACCGGTGAACGAGAGAGGTTGATTAGTGGTTGAAGTTCTCACCAGGTTGTATTTGTTGGCATATCGCGGCAACCCTCCAAGTAATCTTGCGCTGATGATATTCAGGTCGATATGCTGACCTTGGGTTGTGGGGATTCTAAACCCGGTTTGATACGAGATTCTCAAGTTATGATTTTCTGCCGGCTTAAAAACTGTCGCAATTCTTGGATTGACGCGGCCTTTAAAGTTTTCGTTTTTGTCGTAACGCGCTGACGCAACAAGTTTCACTTTTCTATCGCCAAGCCATTTACCTGCCTGAACATATGCGCCATATTCTTTTATGGTGATTGGACTTGCCCCATCATCGAAGATCGTACCATTAGAATTTAATTCAAACATCCTGAAACTTCCACCTGTCTGCAGTTCCATAAAATCAATTTGATTCTTAAAGTCGTATTGTGCTTCTCCATGGTACATATTGGTGGCATCCTTGAAACTTGGACCGTCTGGAACTACGCCTCTCAGGGCGCGTTCTTTTATGGATTCAAAATTTTGTGATTCAGGATTCAGTGGGAATGCGTTTTGGGAAGCCTGATTGGCAAAAGTATGCGCTGCCATTTTCTGGGCTGGCGTTACGGACGAAGGCAAATCATTCGCAAAATCAAACCCCTGATCGTAAAGCGATCTCAGGTAATAAATGGCATAAGCGCCAAGATAGTTTGATACATTCCCTCCGCTTCTGATGTCATTAATCCGTTTGGCCAGAAATTCTGCAATATAAGAGTCACCGGAGTTTTCTCTCGTGGTATACGCCCTGACATAGAAATTATCGCTTCGAAGTTGCAACCGATGTTGGGTGATGGAAAAATTGGAAAGAGAGTACCGCTGCGCCCCTGTGTATACACTTGTGCCGAAGCCGTAGTTGACTAAATAGCTCAATTCCATTTTGTCATTTAAGCGATAATATAGGCCCGCATTGAGTTTGAGATTTTCGGCATTGTAATCCACCAGTTTTCTTTCCTCATAGGAAGGGGCTGAAATCACGTCCCCAGGCAACCAACCTGTCTGTGCGTAATTCCAGGCAGTAATGCCTGGCGCGAATGTGCCATCGGCACCTTGCGCGAGCGTCTCCCAGCCAGGCGTTACCGTACCATCAGGGTTGGTTGTATTGCGGCTGAATTGAAAAATAGCCAGGGGTATTGACGCCTCGTCTCCCATGTAATGAAGGCGATCTGCTCCCGGGTTGAATGAAAAACCCTGTGGGGTTCTGCCTATCTCTCTGTCTTTTGTGTCCGTGCCGTGCCAGTCCTGGGCCTTCATGTAGGAGGCATTCACTTTAAAGGCAAATTTGTTGTTAAACGCCTTCGCGTAACGAATCGAACCTTCCCACATGGGTGAGGGGCCATCGAAATCCGCATCGCTGCCTATATGGTTAAAGCCAGTTTTTGCAAACGCACTCAACCCCTGATACTCGAACGCGTTCTTGCTATTGACGAGAAGAATACCGTTAAATGCATTAGGCCCGTATAATGCTGAAGAGGCCCCGGGGATTAGCTCCAGGCTCTCAACATCCAGCTCGGATGGTCCATTGAGGTTACCAATCGGGAAATTTAGCGCGGGCGCCTGTGTATCCATCCCATCGGTGAGCTGAACGAATCGTGTATTGCCCGTGGAACCAAATCCGCGTGTGTTTATGATTTGGAAATTGATGCTGCTGGTTGCCACATCAACACCCTTTAAACTGGCGATCGCTTTGTAATAGTTATCGGCTGGTGTGTTTTGGACAGCAAGAATATCCATTTTTTCAATCGACACGGGCGACTCCATAATGCTCTCTTCAATTCTGGAAGCAGAAATTACCACCTCTTGTCCAAGCAATGTCTCCTCGGCCATGCTTATGTTCAGATCTGACGTGTTGGGCTGTGTAATATTGATTTCCTGCGTTCTGAATCCGATAAAAGACACGACCATTGTCATGGGAGGGTTGTCGCTCACGGTCAAATTAAATTTTCCGTTGAGATCGGTTATCGTTCCAATCACACGTCCTTTGATTAAAATATTAACTCCCGCCAGGGATTCTCCTTTATCATCCAAGACAGTTCCTGATATTTTTGTTTGCCCAAAAACGCTGCCGGTCAAACCAAGAAATAACAATAAACAGATTGAGTAAGTAGAGAATCGATTCATAAGTTGGAATTTAAGGTTCTTATAAATCTACAAGATTTTGCACAAATCCAAACGGTCGATAGGCCGGTTTTTTGCCAGTGGCGGAATGGATTTTACTACCGTTTGTTGAACAGAGTCGTGGAAACGAATCGCTACCCTCTGGTTTCCTTGATGTGCCTTGCCAGTTTTTCGCAGAGTGCGTTTATCTCTCCGGACATATGTTCGTCTCCGGTTGCCGTCAAAGCACTTTGAGCCAGGCCGCCCAGGCAGTCTATATAGAAACGTTTCATTTCGTCCACGGGCATGTCCTTTGTCCACAGGTCAATTCGCAGGGTGTTTTTTTGCACATGATCCCATAGCGACAGGCTGATGGATTTGGTTTCAGAAAGTTCGTCAGGTTTATCGGATGCGTCCCAGGTGATTCGCTCTGGGGTGTTTTTGTCGTCTAGTTCTACTTTAAAGTTAATTGTGGATTGCTTCATGCTTACTTATTTCAAATGCTTGTGATAAAAATCAATATAGTAATTCATGGACTCGGGATTTCTAAGCGCTCCCTTGTTCACTACTTTTTCCGGGTCCCGACCCATGAATATTTTCTTGATCGGAGCTTCGGTTTTTTTTCCGCTGATGGTGTAAGGAATGTCGGTTGTCTCAAATATTTCGTCCGGCACATGTCGCGGTGTATACGCTTCCTTGATTTTCTTTTTTATTCTGTCCTTCAGTTCTTCTGTCAGGGCAACCCCATCACCGGGTACTACAAACAAGGGCATATAGAATTCACCTTTGTCGCGCTCCACACAGATGATGACGCTGTCTTTAATTTCTTTAATCTGATCCACAGCCCTGTAAATTTCGCTGGTACCTATTCTCACGCCACCGCGATTCAGGGTCGCATCTGACCGACCATAAATTATCACACCATTGCTTTCCGTAATTTCGATCCAATCCCCATGTCTCCAAACTCCAGGGTACGTTTCAAAATAGCTTTCCCTGTAGCGCTCAAAATGGTCGTCACCCCATAAAAAAATGGGCATTGAAGGCATGGGCTTGGTGATGACCATTTCACCTACTGTCCTCACGATCTCTTTACCATCGTCATCGTAGGCGAAAAGAGAGCAACCCAGCGTTCGGCATTGAATTTCCCCCTGATGAACAGGCAATAAAGCATTGCCGCCAACGAACCCGCTGCACACATCCGTGCCGCCACTCATGCTTGTCAGCCACACGTCTGACTTCACCTGCTCGTATACATAGGCGAACCCTTCGGGAGGGAGCGTGCTTCCGGTAGATCCGATGGCACGGAGCGCACTAAGGTCAAATGATTTACCGGGCGTTATATTGGCCTTCATGTTGGCCAGCAGGAATCCCGCGCTGGTTCCAAAGTGGTTCATCCTGGTGTCCTGCGCGAATTTCCACAATACATTGAGGTCGGGATAGGCGGGGCTCCCATCATACAAGACCATGACCCCCTTACACAGGAGGCTTGCCTGAATATGATTCCACATCATCCAACCTGTGGTGGTGTACCAAAAGCAACTTTCACCAGGTTGAAGATCTTTGTGAAAGGTGAGGTACTTCAATTGCTCCAGAAGTATGCCTCCGTGTGAATGCGTAATGGCTTTGGGTAGTCCGGTTGTTCCGCTCGAATAAAGAACCCAAATAGGGTGATTGAAATCAACTCGCCTGAACGAAAGCGCGTGGGATTTATTTTGTATAAGCTGCGACCAGCTGAGTTGATTTTTTGGAAGTTGATTTTGGTCGGATATAATTACCACCTTTTCGATGGTTGGGATTGATTTCACAATGGACTCGATTGTATCCCGCTTGTCGAACTCTTTCCCTCCATAGTAATATTTATCCGTGGCGATAAATACTTTGGGCTTGATCTGCGCAAAGCGGTCTACGACCGATTGTGTGCCAAAATCAGGTGAGCAGCTTGACCAAATGGCCCCAATGCTGTTGGTGGCCAGAAAAGCGACAGTGGCTTCGGGGATACATGGCAAATAAGCTACCACACAATCGCCTTCTTTTATTCCGGCATCAACTAAAAATTTTTGAAATGCGGCTGTATCATGTCTTAGTTGATCCCAACTAATTTTTTGGATTGGCTTTTTTTCACTGGCATGAACTATGGCAGTTTCGTTGCTTTTAAAATTTCTGAAAATATGCTCTGCATAGTTCAATCTTGCTCCGGCAAACCATTTTACACCAGGCATTTCCCGGGACCTTACCGCGGTATAGTCTCCTTCTGAAATGATATCGAAATAATGCCAAAGGGACTTCCAAAAATCATCAATGTTGTCAACAGACCACTGCCACAATTCATCGTAATGGGAAAATTTCAAGTCATAATTCTTCTCCAACCATGTGGTGTACCGGGTAAGGTTGGCCTGCTCGATGGTCGTTGGGTTTGGTTTCCAAAGAATTTTGTTCATATCGCTTTTCTTTCACTTAAAACGCGGAGTGCAGACTCCTTGTCCAAAATCAACTGTTTTTTTAGCGCCTCAAGGTCATCAAAATGAGCGTCTTTCCGGATTGATTGGAGTAGTTTAATGGTTATATTTTCCCCATATATATCCCGGTCAAAATCGAAAATATTAACTTCGATGGATCTCTGCGTGCCACCAACGGTTGGCCGGTTGCCGATATAAAGCATGCCACCGTAGTTGGAACTGCCATGGTGGACCATTACGGTGTAAATTCCTTCTGCTGGTATTAGTTTGAAATGAGAATCCACGTCTACATTGGCAGTTGGAAAGCCCAATACCCGGCCAAGTTTATCTCCTTTGATCACGCGGCCTGAGATGGAGTAGGGCCTCCCTAAAAAATGGTTGGCGGTTTCAATGTCACCTTCGTTAAGGGCGTTCCTGATTTTGGTAGAACTTACTCCTACGTGGTCGACATCCTGCCTGGGTATTTCCTCGACATCAAAACCGTACTTGGGGCCATTTAATTTTAGCTGTTCAAAGCTTCCCTCACGGTTTTTACCGAAGCGGTGATCATATCCGATGACCAACTTTCTGGTGCCGATCTGATCGACCAGAATATTACGGATGAATTCATGGGAAGATAATTGCGAAAATTCTTTGGTGAAGGGAATCCTGAGGAGATGTTGAATCCCTTGTTCCTTCAGGAGTTCAGCTTTCTCTTCGAATGTATTGAGTACGTGCAGGCTGTTATCTTCGGGGTACAATACCAGCCGGGGGTGTGGCCAAAATGTAATGACCACTGTTTCGCCTTTAAATTTTTCCGCAATCTCTTTCAGGCGTTCCAGAATCCTTTGATGGCCTACATGCACGCCATCAAACGTCCCACTCGTGACTACCGCATTGGTGAGTTTAGAAAAATCGTCAATCCCGTGATAAATTTTCATTCCTTCAGTTGTTCGATTTTAATGGCGTCATCCAGCAAGAAATTGCCAATGCGTGTCCGGCAAAGTTCCGACAGATAAGCACCAACTCCAAGTGATTGCCCTACATCATGGACCAGACTGCGGATATAGGTGCCTTTGCTACAAACCACTCTAAATTCAATTTCAGGGAGCTTTATGTTGACGATGTCAAATGCTTTTACGGTTATCTTCCGCGCTTTTAAGGTGGCCTCTCTTCCGGATCGGGCCAGTGTGTAAGCGCGTTTGCCATCAACCTTAACAGCAGAATGAATGGGTGGTATCTGATCAATTTCGCCAACAAAATTCAAAGCGATCTCTTTTATTTTTGCAATGGTCACATTAGAAATATCGACCGGTGGGGTAGGCGTGGTCTCCAGGTCATAAGAGGGGGTGGTTTGCCCCAGGATCATTTTACCTTGGTATTCTTTTTCCTGAGCTTGAAACTCATCAATATGTTTTGTCATTTTGCCGGTGCAAAGGATCAACAAGCCTGTTGCCAGGGGATCAAGGGTGCCCGCATGCCCAATTTTTTTTATTTTCAGAATCCCCCTCACTTTCTTAACTACATCAAAAGAAGTCCACTCAAGTGGCTTGTCAATAAGCAGTACCCGGTCAAGTTGTTCGGCAGTCATTTAAATAATTGACAGTTCTATTCCTGCAAAGAATAGAATTAGAATGACTACGCCAACAATGATCCGGTAGTAGCCAAACCATTTGAAGCCGTGCCTGGTAAGAAAGGATATAAAAGACTTGATGGCAAACATCGCAACAATAAAGGCCACGGTATTCCCAATCAATAGCAACACAATCTCCTGGGAGCCAAAGTCGTTACCTTCCTGGTAGAATCGCAATAATTTGTAACCGGTTGCTGCAAACATGGTAGGAACAGCCAGAAAAAAGGAGAACTCAGCGGCCACCTTTTTGTTCAGCCCCTGGGTTAACCCTCCGATAATGGTTGCTGCTGAACGCGAAACTCCAGGTATCATTGCAATGGTCTGGAATAATCCAATCTTAAATGCATCGCTATAGCCCACGATTTCTTTTCCCTGCTCACTCGTGGCGCCAAATATTTTATCAACGAAAAGGAAGACAATCCCACCAAGAATAAGGGTTATCGCGACCACTTCCACGCGCTCCAGAAGCAAGTCGATATAATCGTTCAATAAAAGCCCAATTACAGCTGCCGGTAAAAAAGCCACGAACAGCTTATAATAAAATGAGATAGAAACGAAGAAGCGCTTCCAATACAAAACCACCACAGATAAAATGGCTCCAAATTGGATGGCCACGGTGAAAGCCTTGGTAAAACTATCATCCGCAATACCCATGACGGATGAGGCAATGATCATGTGGCCGGTCGAGGATACTGGCAAAAACTCCGTGAGCCCCTCAACGATGGCCAGGATGATGGACTGAAGAACAGACATTCGATCTTCCTATTTTTTTTCTTTGGGTGTGTAGAGGATGGCGTAAATCTCAAGCAAGAACCCGGCAACAACGACTACAGGGCTAAGGGTTATTCCCATAAAACCAAAACCATACGGCTCGCTATCCAGGGACATTATGGTAAATCCAGCGGCAACGATCAAAAGCCCGATGATCATGAGCTGGTAATTTTTTCTGGTGAAGGGAAGTTTGTTCATCATTAGTAAAGTTGATCAAGGGAAAGTTTCAAATATTTGTTCACCGCTCTGAAAGTACTTAGGAGCGCCACCAGAATTCCTGTCAAAAGCAATGTAAAAGTCAGAACGATCAAACGCTCGTTGTTCTGAATGAGCTGAAGGTCTTCAATTCTTTTGTTTCCAACGGTGATAAGTCCCATCAATAAGAGAGAGGCGATTAGTCCAGCGATGAGCCCGTGAAGTATGGCGCGGTATAAAAAGGGTTTTTGAATGAACCAGCTTTTGGCACCCACTAATTGCATGCTCCGAATGAGGAATCGTTGAGAAAAGAGGGCAAGCCTTACGGTATTGTTTATAAGCAACACCACCGTTGACAATAGAAGCAGGGCGATGCCAAGCAGGATCAAACTAATTTTGGTTACATTTTTATTGATCGAATCAATTACACTCTCCACGTAATAAACCTGAAAGACGCCATTTAGTTTTTCAATCTCGGCCTTGATCTCTGCCATTTTTTTTGCATCGTGGTATTTTTCATCAATGCTGACAATAAATGCGTCACGCAGCGGATTCTCTCCCAGGAATTGTTGAAAATCTTCGCCCGTTTCCTTAATAAATTGTTTTGCCGCCTCGTCCTTCGACACAAATTGGACGGCATTTTCCGATCTGTTCTTGGCGGTATAGGGTTTGGTTGTCAGCGTTTTCTGTATTTGGAGTCGCTGCACCTCGGTTACCCGGCTCTGGAGGAAAACCTGGATTTTGACATTTTCTCTCACCACTCTTTCCAGTTCCTTGGAATAGATAATGAGTGCCCCGAACACCCCAATGACAAAGAGGGCCAATGAAATGCTGAAAACTACGCTGAAGTAGGGATAGCTACCCAGCTTTTTCTTTTGAACCTTGAATTTTGGAGTTTCTCCGACCATCAAGGCCCAAAGATAATGAGATTGGGGCTTTTAGCCTATTGCTTTGATTGAACCGGCTCAATTCTTCTTCCGGTACTGCTCGAGCTTGTTCAACAATTCGAAGTCCCGAATCATGATCAATGGCGCCACGTTTTGTTCTTTGTTATCCAGGTGATAATAGCTGTTCTTATAATACAAGAACAGGGTGTGGGTCCCTCCATTGATCTCAATTATCTCATAAATGCTTGAATCGAACGGGCCGTAAAGCACGAGCTTGCCCTCTTTAAATTGATAGTGGAAAGAATAGACATTACTTTTTTCACCAATTTCAACTTCAATCGTTGAGGCGGTAACGGTGGGCTTTGGCATTGCTTTTGGCTGCTCCGTATCCGCGGATGCATCCTTCAGGTCTTCCGTCAGATCCATCACTTCGACTTTCGGAGAAACTACCTTTGCGTCCGGCATTTTTCGCACCCCTTTAGGTTGCTTTTGCTCTGCTGGTTCTTTGGGCTCCTCAGGAACCGATGTAATCTGCTCCTTGTTTTCGGAGTCACTTTTTGCCTCTAATTTTTGTTCTATTACAACTTCTGAAGGTTCCGGATTGGTATCCTGACTTGGCGTTGACCGCAGCCCGAAGTAGAGAGCGGTACCAATTATCCCCGCAGAAATGGTAGCCAGTGCGATTTTGCCCACCGCGGCACTTGAGGCTCCACCTATTGGCACATTGTTCAGCATGGCTTTTAACTCTGCCACCCGCGCTGATTTCACCCCTTCAATAATTTCTTGTTGAAATTTTACCTCAGCCCGAAGCTCGGAGTCTGTTTCCATCCGCTCTTCAAAAGATTTTCTGGCTCCGTCATCCAGGCGGTTGGTCAGGTAGTCTTCAACTAATTCAAAATGGCTCATGCTTCTAGTCTAAAAAGTCTTTCTCAGAGTACTGAGATTTTACGAGTTCGTCTAATTTTTGTTTGCACTTGTACTTTTTCGTCTTGGCCGTATCCGTGTTGGCAAATCCAAGCCTGTCAGCTATTTCCTGCATCGACATTTCGTCAAAGTAGTAATACATCAAAACCTTTCTACAAGTTTCGCCAAGTTGATTTAAACACTTGGCCATAATCTTTTCCCTTTCCGGGCTGTCCATGTCTATCGATACCGATGAATCTTTAGCTTCATGGGAAAGCCTTTTTTTCCGGTCCAATTCCTTCCTCCACAGATTTTGACATATGCTGTAGACGTATGTACTAATCTTCGAGGTCAGCACTAAATTTCCTGATCTGGCCTTTTGCCAGAACACCACCAGGGCATCCTGATATACATCCCTGGCCTCATCCTCGGTTCCGCTATTGGTCATGACCAACTTGGTCATCATCCGATAGTACTTCTTGTAAATGAACTCCAACGCCTTCTCATCACCTTTCTGAATCCGCTCAAAGATCTCGTTTTCGTCCATTTTGGAACCTGAATTAAATACCCTGAATGCCACGACTGGTAACCTTGGTTAGTGTTAAATGGAAGTTTTAAAGGATAAAGATCGTTAAATTCAGATAAACAGCCATTAATTGGATCGCTGCCATGTCTGGGTACGATAAAACGGTCCCCAGTAACCTCTGACTTTTAAGGATTCTGCTTCAACCCATAGCCTGCACCGGTATATCTTACCCACCTTTGGATCCAGTATGGTGCCACCGCTGTATTCGTTGTCATCGGTCGTCATGTTCTGAATAATTTCCATGCCCAATACCTTCTTGTTGTACCTGCTGTCCGACTCGGGACATTCGGTGCACAATGGGTCTGGGTCCTCGCCAGGTTTGCGAAATAGCTTGATGATTTTGCCGTAGAATTTGCCGTTCCTTTCAGTTATCTCAACAATGGATTTTGGCTCATTGGTCTCGTCATCGATGGTTTTCCAATTGCCCAGAATGGACTGGGCGTAACAGTTTGCTGTCAACAGTATACAAAGCAAAACACACAATTGAGCAGGTATTGATTTGGTCATGCCCCAAAATAAATAAAAAAGGTCATGCGGACAGCATGACCCTTTCATTATAGCAAGTACAACTTACCTATTCCGCCTCTTGAATTATTTCGTTTCTGTCTGCAACGACCTCCGTTTTGATTTCGGTCGCAGGCTTCAACGCGGTTGTATCATCCGATTTTACCAGCAGGGGGGCAATGACGAGTGCGACAACGGACATCAACTTAAGCAAGATGTTCAAAGAAGGTCCCGAAGTATCTTTGAAGGGATCACCAACGGTATCTCCCACAACGGCCGCCTTGTGTGGATCTGACTTTTTATAAAACATTTCGCCATTAATTTCAACGCCCTCTTCAAAGCTCTTCTTGGCGTTGTCCCATGCGCCACCGGCATTCGACTGGAAGATTGCCATCAGCACTCCGCACACGGTAACCCCCGCAAGCATTCCCCCCAATGCCTCCACCCCAAATCCGGGCATAAAAGCAATGACCACGGGCACCACTACGGCCATGAGGCCTGGTAGCACCATCTCCTTGATGGCGGCCTTCGTAGATATTTCGACACACTTGCCGTATTCTGCTTTTCCATCTGCGTCCTGAAAGGTTTTCTGGTCTTCTGAAGACCAGTCTTTCATTGGTTTGTCACCATTCTTCCTCATCGTTTCAAGTGCCGCCTTTAGCTGGGGTATATTGGCAAATTGCCTGCGCACCTCCTCAATCATCGCCATGGCTGCTCGCCCTACAGCGCCCATCGCAAGTGCAGAGAAAACGAATGGAAGCATTCCTCCTATAAATAATCCTGCCATTACATTGGCTTTAGAGACGTCAATAGAGCCCAAGTGAGCTGTTGTCATAAACGCACCAAACAAAGCCAGCGCTGTAAGGGCTGCTGATCCAATGGCAAAACCTTTGCCGATCGCTGCTGTCGTGTTCCCAACGGCATCCAACTTATCCGTTCTCTGACGAACCTCGGCAGGTAATTCCGACATCTCTGCAATACCACCCGCATTGTCTGAAATTGGTCCGTAAGCGTCTACTGCCAATTGGATTCCCAAATTCGACAGCATACCAACCGCAGCAATTGCAATTCCATATAGTCCTCCGAAGTTGAATGCACCAATAATCGCCAAAGCCAATATCAAAATTGGAATCGCGGTTGACATCATCCCTACGCCAAGGCCTGCAATGATATTTGTAGCTGCTCCAGTTGACGATTGACGAACAATAGAAAGGACGGGTTTCTTTCCCATCCCTGTGTAATACTCAGTGATCAACCCGATAAGCAGTCCTGCAATAAGTCCTATAACGGTGGCGATGAATATTCCTGTTGAACTGTAGTAATTTCCTTTTTCAGGATCGGCCCATGCATACAGCGGATCTTTAAACCACCATCCTTCTGCGGGCAGCATCCATTTAATGATGAACCAGGATGCAACTATCATCACAATGGAAGAAACGATCTCTCCCGTATTCAAAGCCTTTTGAGGATCACCCCCTTCCTTTACTTTTACAAAGAAGGTGCCGATGAATGACATTACAATTCCCACTCCGGCAAGTACCAGCGGCAATAGTACTGCGGACAACCCTCCGAAATTATCCGAAAATCCCGGTACCATAAATGCCGCTCCAAGTACCATGGTTCCTATAATTGATCCAACGTACGACTCAAACAAGTCGGCACCCATACCGGCTACGTCACCCACGTTGTCACCCACATTATCTGCGATGGTTGCGGGATTCAATGGATGGTCTTCAGGAATACCTGCTTCAACTTTACCTACAAGGTCAGCACCAACATCCGCTGCCTTAGTGTAAATGCCACCGCCAACACGAGCAAACAAAGCGATTGATGATGCTCCAAAGGAGAAGCCAGTAAGTACCGTGATTACCTGTGTTAGGTTAGCCTGGGTGTCGACTCCGTAGATGCTCGCATAAACTATAAACAGCACGCTCAGGCCCAACACGCCAATGCCCACAACGCCCATGCCCATTACCGAGCCACCTGTAAAGGCAACTTCGAGCGCACGACCCAAACTTGTTCGAGCTGCGTTGGTGGTACGCACGTTGGCTTTTGTAGCCACCCGCATGCCTATGAATCCGGCCAGGGCAGAACTAAATGCTCCCAATACAAACGAAACACCAACAAGGGGTGAGGAGGTTTCGCTGCTCGCGGTAAAGGCCAACAGCAAAGCCACACAAGCAACAAATACCGACAGTACTTTATACTCTGCTTTTAAGAATGCCATTGCGCCCTCAGCGATATGGCCAGCAATTTTTTTCATTTTATCCGTACCAGCATCTTGGTTAGACACCCAGGCACTTTTCCAAATAACATACAACAACCCCAACACTCCGAAAAGGGGCATAACATACAATACAGTCTGCATACAGGTTAGATTTATTAAAAACTCAAAATGCCCGGCTAAACTCCACGGGCACGGCTTTCAAAAGCTCCGCAAAGATAGAAGAAGCATCAAAAAATTAAAATAATACTTGGGAGGGTGACCTTAGACCGAAAACAGCTGTTTCAAGCACGTCCAGAGCTTCTTTTTAAGGTCGTCATCCTGGTTGAGAATACCCAATGCGTCAGCCAATACGATTGATGTCTCAGGTGTCGAAATGACCTCATAATACGGAACGCCAGAAACCTTTGTGCCAAAGCCTATCACCCTCTTTGGCTTCTCCATCCAGCTGGACAAATCGAGCGCATCCATCTCGACCACTCGTATGTTTGCCATGCTCAACCTTACAGAGCTGGTAATCTTTGTCAGTAAATCAATCTCCGGTTTACTCAAGTCTCTCCACTTCCCAGCAACTACTATAGTCACCGGCAGCGGGACTTGGTATAATTCTTCAGTAAATGTTGATTGAAAGATCTCGCGGCTATTCATCGGCATGAATATCAAAAATAGACTTTAATTCATCTGCATCTTTCGGACTCATCCTTCCGGCAAGAATTAATCTTAGTTGCCTTCTTCTCAACGCGCCTTGAAACTGAGTTTTCTCTTCTTCGGTCTCCGGTTCAACCTCGGGAACAGCAGACGGATGACCATCTTTGTCCAGGGCAACAAACGTAAAGTAAGCTGAATTGCTTTCTATTTTTTTGTCCGATGGAACATCCTCGGCATCAACTTCAATTCGGACCTCCATGGACGTGTTGAAAGCCCGCGTTACTTTGGCCCTTAGCGTGACTACATTTCCCAATTGAATAGGCGACTTAAATGAAATGTTATCAACGGATGCCGTTACCACTACGCAGTTGGAATGCTTCTGCGCTGCGATGGCAGATACGATGTCCATCCAGTGCATCAGCCGACCCCCCATTAGATTATTAAAAGTATTGGTGTCGTTGGGCAACACCAACTCGGTCATACTCACCTGAGATTCCCGGGGATATTTTTTTTTTCGGATCATTAGCTGATTACGTGGATTTAAATTTCAAAATTTTATTGCCATCCCTGCTCACCCAATAACGGCACGAACGCGAAGTAATCAAACTCTTCTTTAATCAGTTTGTTATGCTTGCGCGTTATTTTTACCATTTTCTGACGTTCTCTGTCGCCTACAGGAATGATAAGTATTCCGCCCTCGCTGAGTTGGTCGGTGAGTTCCAGCGGCACGACTGGCGCACCAGCTGTCACCAGAATCTTGTCGAAGGGTGCTTTTGAGGGCATTCCTTTTGAGCCATCTCCGTGGACAAAAATAGGCTTATAACCCAATAGCGGTAAAAATGCCCTGGTACGCTCATAAAGGGTGCGGTTGTACTCGATAGTATAAAGTTTAGCCCCCAGTTCCATGAGAATACAAGCCTGATAGCCTGAGCCTGTTCCGATTTCGAGTACTTTGTCTCCAGGGGTAATATCCAACTTCTCTGTCTGGAATGCCACGGTATAGGGCTGCGAAATCGTCTGGCCCTCCCCGATGGGGAAGGCCTTGTCTTCGTAGGCGTGGATGAGCAGCGCATCATCAAAAAAGACGTGTCTGGGCACCTTTCCCATAGCTGCTAAAAGCCGTTCATCCCTGATGCCCTTTAAACGCAGTTTTTTGACCAGCTTGTTGCGAAGCCCTCGTTGCTTGTAGTTGTCTTCCAGCATGCAAATTTGTCGCAAAAAAGGCCAATTTTTCAGGTATAACAAAGTTTTAGATTTTTTGTAGGAAAATTGAAACTGAAGCGGCTATCTTAGGGTTCTCTTAAACACAGTCAATAAGCTTTTTTGCCATAGCGTTAAACTGTGTGAACCTGACCCTTCACAGTAGGAGTGGTATCACCACTAACTACTGGTTGGTCAGGGAATAAAAACGAAAAAACCTCAAAATCAAGCTGAATTTGAGGTTTTTTTGTTTTTATGCGCTAGAAGCCCAGAATGACAAAGGGGGCCCAGTAGTAGGGCGCAGCGTAATTTTTTTCACGCACCATTTTCAGTTTAGCCGCTCGAAGCGCAGCAGCAAAATCATCGTTATTTTCTGTCAATAAATTGGCGTAAAACTCACTCATTAACTGTGAGGTGGAGGCATCCGCAACATTCCAAAATGAAACGATAATACTTCGCGCGCCCGCGTATACCAACGCTCGGGAAAGTCCTATTACGCCCTCGCCTTTTGAAATTTTTCCCAGGCCGGTTTCGCAAGCCGACAAGGCCACTAAATCGGCATTCAATTCCAGGTTATAAATTTCACCGGAGAATAGATTTCCATCCTCATTTTCACCGCGACTAAGGAATATCCTGGAAAGCTCAGGATTGCTTTCATCTACAATGCCGTGCGTGGCGAAATGAAGGTACCGGTAGTCTTTTATTCCGGCCGATTTGATTTTGTCCTCGTCTGCGTTTTCTTTTAACAGGATTTCGTTCTTTAGGTTCTGGGAGGTAAATAATCGCGAAATTTCGGTTACTTCCTCTTCCGTGCCAGGCAGCCTGTTTAGATTCGTGGTTGCCTCAAATTCCACGGGGGCACAGAGCAAAATGGAGGGTGGTGTAGAGGCCGCCCCTGACGTGCTATTTTTTTGTAAGATCATCCCTGCAGAGAACTCGTAACTCACACTGTACTTATTCAGAAGGTAGGGCAGGTGGTTGTAATCGTTGACACCCTTGGCCGATTTGGTGAACAGTGCTTCGAAAGGTATCACGCCCATCCGACCAGTTGGTATGACGATCAGCCGATCAACACTCCCGGGCAGTGGTGGAATAATGGCCCGCGAGATGGTCTCCGCAGTGGATCTGTAAACGTTGATTTCATTATAAAATAAACTGTTGCGCAGACCAGTAATCAATTTATCAAAATCAGCCGGTGTTTCGTTGTCAATAATTTGGTATTTATTTCTCGTGATGACGAAAGTGTACAACCTATTGTTTTTTTCGTCAATAAAATAACTTAATACAGCCGTTCTGCTATCAAGCTTAGCCCGAATTTGAGTTATGGAGGGTGCTGTGGAATTGAATTTAAGGTTGTAATACTCCGGAAATTTTACCTCCAGATTTTTCACAAAAGCCTCGTAATCGCGATTCACTTTAAAAAGAATATCCCTCAATGACTGCTCTTCTTCGGGCGTTGGTTTTTGGGCAAGTTGTTGGTTACAAAAAGCAGCCAGTGCTTTTAAATACTTTTCTTCCTCCAGCAATTCATCGGGAATGCCAGCAAATGACTTGGCATTGGAATCTGAAATGGCATCCTGAAGCACGGCCGATTTGCTTTTCTCTGCAAAGTAAAAGGCCAGATCCCGGTAAGGCTTTTTCTTCCAGGCGTTGAGCGCCATGGTATGGGCTATCCGAACGCCATCCGCGTAGACCTCATTGGCGATCGCTCCGAGCGCAATTTTGTCGCTTTCGTTGCTGATCTTATTTCTCAGGCTCTCAATGAGCGTATCGCATTTGTTTATTGCTTCCATGGCTAGGGCGAGATCATTGAATTTCAGCGTTTCACCAAAATGTCTGCCTTCAAAAGCCTGGGCTTTGAACAACAGCGAATACAAGAGTACATTTCCGTTATAGTAGTCATCCCCGACAGGATTGGAATTCAGGGCATCAGTATCAAAATTGCGAACATTGGCCTGCAGTGCCCGCTGATAGATCGCCAACCCCTCATCATATTTTCGCTGAGAAATCTTTATGTTTCCCATTGCGTTTAGCGTGGAAGCAATGTCCGGGTGTCTTTTTCCATAGCTGGCTTCGTACATCTTTAAGGAGCGGTCATAGTACCCTTCGGCCGCCTTGATGTCTTTCATCTTTTGGTAGGTCTGCCCAAGGTTGGAGAGGACAAAGGCTTTTGATGGGTGCGGCTGCGGATACACTTTCTCCCAGATACCGAGCGCAGTTTCGAGACTATTGACAGCGTCACCGTAGAATTCCAATTGCCTGTAAATTACGCCCAGATTCGTATTAGCGATAGCAATCTTCGGGTGATTGGACTCGTGTAATTGTTCGTACACGGCCAAAGCCTGGTCATAGTAGTCGAGCGTTTTTTCAGGATCAATATTCGTGTATACCAATCCAAGGTCATTGTATGAAGCGGCTATTAATTCATGGGTTTCGGGCAATAATTCTTTTCGCAGGGAAAGGACCTTCAGCATTTGCTCCTCTGCCTGCAAGGTTTTGCCGGTGACATTATATAGTATTCCCAGGGTAGCGATCGCATCCGCAGCTTCTAAAGAATTACTTTTTCCAGAGCGTTCGAACGACTCAAGTGATTGCTGGAGTGCTTCAAGGGCAAGGTCGTTGCGGCCTTCGTTGAGATACAGCGAACCTTTGCTGGCGCTTATTAAGGCAGTAGCGAAGTCCTTGTTTGAATTTAAGTCATCCAATCTTGATGTTAATTCCTCAATCAAGGATTTGGCATCTGACAGTTTTCCCGAACGGACCAATGCCTGCACTCTTTTACAATTAATCTCAATCCCGCTCAATCCCGATGAACGAAGGTTATGGGTAAGGCGTATCACTTCGTTGTAGTTAGCGTCAACCAATAGGGAATCCAATTTGGCGATGCTTACATCCTGCGCAAAGTTGGCCAAAGATGCAACGAGGAGAAATACCAATAGCAACTGTCTCTTCATTCTTATCAAAATCTATAGTAGTAGCTAAACGTGGTAACCATGTTGCGCGTGAGGCCATCGGGATTGACATCGCGATCCGTCAGCTTGACACCCAATAACAATCGAACACCAGACCGAACATTGAAACTATACCCAACGGTGCTGATGGTAGAGAGCGCCATGCCGGTGGTACCATCAAGTTTTTTGCGTAGCCCGCTTACAGGATCTTCAATTTCATCTTTTGTGATTCTTATGATGGGGAGTAAACCCAGGGAAAAATTCAGCTGAGAGAATCTAAAATTTCTTTCGGCCCGAAACATGACATCTGTGCCTCTTTTCAGCCTCAGCGACTGATCATAGGTTTTAACATAATTAAAGTCTGGGTACACTGGCTCCCTCCATTCCGACCAAACAAAGGTGTTCTCATTTTGGTTAAAAGGATGCTGCAAACCAGTCGCAAACAGCCAACTTCTCGTTTTTAGTGAAATGCCGGTGATGAAATCATATGTTCCGAGACTCGTCTGGTAGTACATAGGGAAATCTATTTCATTGCGAGTCGGATCTGACAGATCTGACTTGTTGGACGGGATTTTTCCACCAACCGTAAAGTTAACATCATATCGATCCGTTGACTTTAAGGTACGCGTGAGACTGAGTGAAACGTCACTTAATCCACTGGTGCTTCCAAAATTTCCATTGACAGCCTGATAGGGAAGTTTTACCTGAAAAAAAGTATTATTAGTAATGCTGAAATTAAGGTCGGCAGTGGCAACGTAAACGATCGGGGAGGTGGTGGTGGTACCTCGGTAGAAACTTACTTCCATTGACCGCAGCTTGAATTCAACCTTTTTGTTGAAAGGCTGGTCGGGTTTCATGGCACCCATCGTGCAAAATCCGGCATCGCTGCATCCTTGTCCATAGCTTACGATTGATCCAGTAAAAATCCAAATGCAAAATACAACACGATTCATGTTGTAAATTCAAGATTTAAAAATCAAAATTCAAGCCATCAGTTGATCTTTTAGGAATACAATCGGTAACCAATTTGGGTTACATGCCCAACGATTGATTTTCGATTGAGGCGAGTTCAACGATTTTTTCGTACTCAGCCGGATTCAGATCGTTGAAGAAGTAGTAAACGGGATTGACATGCCGATTATTAATAAACACTTCATAGTGGAGGTGGGGAGCGGTGGAGAGGCCGGTATTTCCTACATATCCGATGAGCTCGCCTCGCTTTACTTTCTGTCCTTTGCTTACCGCAAAGCCATGCATGTGGGCGTAACGACTTCTGTAGCCAAAACCATGATCGATTTCGATGGTTTTCCCATAACCGCTGAAACTCACATTCAGCAAGTCAACAACGCCATCGGCAGTCGCATAGATGGGTGTGCCAATGGGTGCGGAGAAGTCAATGCCCGGGTGCATCTTCTTCACCTTGTAAATGGGATGGAACCGCATCCCGAATCCGGATGAGAGCCTGATTAGCTCTTTGTTGGAAACGGGTTGAATGGCGGGTATGGCCGCGAACAGTTGTTCCTTGTTTACAGCAAGTTCAACCACCTCATCCTGAGATTTTGACTCGATATATACTTTCCTGCGCAATCGGTCGACCTGCTCAGTAATCTTAACAATGATGTCTTCATTGATGATGTCCTTATTTCTGATATCCTGATAGCGATCCGCGCCACCTATGCCAGCGTTTCTAATGGATGACTCGATTGGTTCTGCACCCAGGACTGCACGGTATATATTGTCATCGCGATGTTCCATTTCAGCCAGAATGGCATCGAGTTTCTGTACTTCCCGGCTCAGGTTTTCATAGTAATACTCGAGCTCCTTCACCTCGTTTTTGAGCAACAGTTCTTTGGGTGATTCAAAGTAGGTCGTATATCCCAGCAACAGGCCCACGGCCATGATCAGCGTCAGCGAAAAGATACCCAATGTATTGAGAATAATATCTCCCGTGGTTGTCTTAACCCTTTCGTACTTGCAGGTCTCTGTGTCGTAATAATATTTTATCCTTGCCATATTTTAGACGTTAGCGGGTCGGAAAGGCTTTACTACGTTTTCGTTACATTCCAGGTAAGGTCCTTCGAGCAAATCGATGCAATAGGGAATGGCAGGGAACACGGCATCTAAGCATTGGCGAATGGCTTTAGGTTTTCCGGGTAAATTTACAATTAGCGACTTGTTCCGTATTCCCGCAGTTTGTCGTGAAAGAATTGCTGTGGGTACATACTGAAGGCTTACGCTCCTCATCAGTTCTCCGAATCCAGGCATCATCTTTTCGCACACCGCCTCGGTTGCTTCGGGAGTCACGTCCCTTTTTGCTGGGCCCGTTCCGCCAGACGTCACGATCAGGCAGCATCCCTTGTTGTCGGCCATATCGATCAGTGTCTGCTCGATGATATCCTGTTCATCCGGAATGATCGCATATTCTTTCTGCCACTCACTGGTCAGATAATCATTCAGTGTGTCAACAATAGCTTTACCTGGGAGGTCCTCGTAAATTCCCTTGCTTGCCCTGTCAGAAATATTGATGATGCCTATTCGCGCAATCATTTTGCTTTCGATTTATAAACTATTTTCTCTGACCTTCCCTTTTTAAATACCTGTCGGCCTTTGTTGATTCCACTGCGCAGTTCCTTTTGCTTTTCCTGTGGCAGGGAAATTACTTCCTTACACTCCTCTGAACAGCATCCGTTCATTTTGGTTGCGCAAGTCTCGCACTGAATAAAAAGCAAATGGCATCCGTCATTTTTGCAGTTCGTATGTACATCACTTGCCTTGCCGCATTGGTGGCAAACGCTGATGATGTCATCGGATATACGTTCGCCCAGCCGCTCATCGAATACAAAATTTTTTCCAACAAATTTGTTCTCAAGGCCCAGTGCTTTTACCTGCCTTGCATATTCAATTATTCCGCCATTGAGTTGAAATACGTTTTGGAATCCCCTATGTTTCAACCATGCGCTCGCCTTCTCGCAGCGTATACCGCCCGTGCAGTACATCACAATATTTTTTTCCTTTTCCTTCTCGAGTAATCGCTCTACCACGGGCAACGAATCCCTGAAAGTGTCGACATCGGGGCAAATGGCGTCCTTAAAATGGCCCACTTCACTTTCATAATGATTTCTCATGTCAACTACCACCGTTGAAGGATCATCAGTGAGTTGGTTGAAAGTTTGCGCATCGAGGTGCTGACCGGAATTCGTCACATCAAACGTGCCATCATTTAAGCCATCAGCTACGATCTTTATGCGTACCAATATCTTGAGTTTGAAAAAAGATTTTCCGTTATCGTCTACGGCAATATTCAATCGTACGTTGTTGAGAAAATGAATGCCGTATAGGAATTTTTTAAGTTCATCCAAGAATTCTTCAGGCACGCTTATTTGTGCATTGATACCCTCATGAGCCACATAAATTCTTCCCCACACGTTGAGTTTGTCCAGACCCCGGTAGAGTTCGTCCCTGAATGCGGCCGGTTCCGCTAGCTGGTGGTATTTATAAAAGGAGAGGGTCTTCCTTGTATAGGGTATATTCCGAAGCTGATCTTTGAGTATTCGCTTGTCTACGCGATTGTGTAATGCCATTTCAAAAAATGATGTTGCAAATTTACTGAAATTCACGTTTGCAGTCAACCTAACTGATTATATGTCAGTGGGTTGCTAATCAGTGGTTTGTGGTCTGCGGTTCGAGTTGCCCTTTCATCAAAAGGTTGTAGTCGCTGCATTCCAGGTATCCTCTTTTGTTGCAGTATGGGCAGGTTTTGTAAGAGTCATCCATGTACCCCTTTTTAATAATCACAGTCGAGCCCTTGCAAACCGGGCACGTAACCTTGCCGGTTGGGCCACAGTCGATGTCATAATCTCTGGACAGCAGAACCTGGGCAGCTTTTTCAGACTGAATTTTCTTTTCCTTCATGAGCTCATTTTCCGCCTTTTTCAACCAGGTCACGGCTTGTTCAGAATATTGACCCGATGTTCCCTTTAATTGGATATACTTGTTAAGCCAGTCAATGCTTTGCTTGAAATTACCAAGGTGAAATGAATTTTCACCGAAGTGATAAACAAGATCGGACGGAACACTTTTCAATGACTTAAGCAGCAAGCGAAATCTTTCGTCAGCTTCCACATGGTTGCCGGCCGCTGACAAAAGGATGGCCGAGTCGAGTTGAGCGCTTAATCGCTGGCGGTCGGCCGCTTGTCGCTGAAGTTCATACTCTTTTATTTTTTCCTCCTGCGATTGCGCAAACATTTGCAGATGTACAGCGAAAAGAAAAATCGAGATCAAAAACGTTTTCACCGGTTAAAAATTAAATAAATGCGGATTTTGAGAGGTTGAGCCACTCCAGGGTAGAGTTGCAAAATATGTCTTCTTTACTTTCATCACTGAGATCCATCTGTTCAATAAACTTGCCAATTTCGAGGTCTCCAAGAGGGAAGGGATAATCCGATCCAAGGGTTATTTTCCGCGTTCCCTGCAGTTTGATAACGTATTCCAGCATCAATGGGTCGTGCGTAATGCTGTCCACCCAAAATTTTCCCAGGTAATTTCTGGGATTGATGTTGTTGTCAATGGCTACCAGGTCAGGTCGGCAATTGAAACCGTGCTCAATTCTTCCGATGGTTGACATGAATGATCCCCCGGCATGGGCGAAATTAACCCTGAGTTTCGGCAGCCGTTCAAAAATTCCTCCGAATATCATGGAGCACATGGCGCGCGAAGTTTCGGCCGGCATGCCCACCAACCATGGAAGCCAGTACCGCTGCATTTGTTTCATGCCCATCATGTTCCAGGGGTGCACCAGCACGGCCATACCTAACTTTTCACAGGCCTCGAAAATGGGAAAGAACCGCTCTTCATTTAGATTCTCATCGTTGATATTGGAGCCTATCTGTATTCCCTTCAATCCAATCTTCTTGCTCCGTTCAAGTTCCTGAATTGCCAACTCCGCATCCTGCATCGGCACGGTGGCCAGTCCGACATAGTTTTTGGGGTGCTGATTAACCACTTCAGCGATATGGTCATTCAAGAAGGCTGAAACACTGAGACAGTCATGTGGTTTGGCCCAATACGAAAACATAACGGGAATGGTACAGACCACCTGCACCTGCGTGTGGAACTGCTTGTATTCTTTAATTCTCAGTTCAGCATCCCAACAATTTTCTTTGATTTCCCTGAAGAACTGGTTGCCCTTCATCATTTTGGCCATCCCTTTTTTGTGGTGCTGAAGGTAGATGAAGTCGCCATACCCGAACTTTTCGCTCCAGTCGGGGAGTTTCTTGGGCAGAATGTGCGTATGTGCGTCTATTTTGAGCATTTCAGAAAAGGGCAATCCGCAAATTTACGAATAAAGTGGGGATGGGGAATACGGACGGGCAGCCATGGTGCGGGTTTGATTGCCAGTTTTTTGGCTTTGAAATTTTGATGCTCCGTGTTCTCCCGAGGCGGCAACCTGCCCGGACCTCGTACTAGGCCAAAACTGGGTTATTTACAGTTATCATAGGTTATATCCGTCTCAACTGGGATGCCTCCGGTCATGGCAATAGAAGCAATTGCGACATTGGAGGAATTGTAGGTATAGGAGAAGAACGTGGTCGATGATGACTCCGCTGTTGGGATTCCATCCTTGTAAGATATGGTGGTGTTGATTTGCTTGCCTGGATTATTTTTTGAAATCCCAGGGCCAAAGCCGGGGCGGGTTGGCGCGGCAATATAAAAGGGGCTTAATGCGGTGTCAAAATCTTCAAAGCGGCTTTCATTGAATTCCAGGAGTACATTCGGCTCAGCTCCATTATAAATTCTAACAGTCGTCCTAATCATGTTGTCTTTTAAAAATTCGCGCTCTGTAACTTGAATTGGATTTGGTATCTGCGGCTTTGTGAATCGCGCCTCAACTTTTTCCCCCGACCAGGTATAGGTAATTTTGCTGATGACCGGTCCTCCGGTTGAATGGGCGGTAACCGCTGCAAGTTTTCCATCGGATGCGTATTCATACTGCGAATAACTGGCCAATTCGGTCACCTTATCTACCTTTCCATCGGTCCTGTAGCTATAGGTGTAGCTAAATTCTGTTGTACCATTTCTTGTACGAACTTGTGTGAGCATTTTACCTGATGCATTATACGTGTAAAGTGTTTGGGTAATAACATTTGAACTTTTTACTGCAATATGCGACAGTCTGCATTCAATTTTCGATGACTCTTCTTTGGAACATCCTATAACGAGTGCGATAAAAAACAGGAGTGGGTATTTCATTGTAATGGGCATTATTTTTTTGTCGGTGTGACAAATATATACATCGGAGGATTCTGAATAACACAAAAACTTGCAGAAAATGTTTTTCTGCTATGAAAAAGCCACCAATTGCAGGCGGCAGAATTTTGGATGATTTGGCTGCTGAGATTCACTTCCAAATTTTCTCATCGGCCTTTGACAAATAGGACCATTCAGATGGATCACCCTGACGCAAACCTCCCTATTTCCTCTTTGGCACGGGATCATATCCGCTCGTGCCCCAGGGGTGGCAGCGACCAATTCTTTTCATACCAAGCCAGGTTCCTTTGATTACACCCCACTCGGAAATGGCCTCAATGGCATAATTTGAACAACTCGGTGTATGCCTGCAGTGTGCACCCAGCAGTGGTGAGATGGTGACTTGGTAAAATCGAATAGGCAGGATAAAGATTCTTTTTATTATCGTATTTGCCTTGCCCACTACTCGATCACATAGTCAATCGAACCGTCCTTACCGTCTTTCAGTTGCACGCCCATGGCTTTGAGATCGTCACGGATTTTATCGGATAGTGCAAAATTCTTATCCGTGCGCGCTTTCTTCCTGATTTCGATCAGCATTTGTATGATGCCGTCCAATAGATCGTTGTTTTGTTCCTGGTCCTCCCGCAAACCCAAGACATCATGAATGAAACTGACAAAGGTGATCTTGAATTTGTTAAAGGTATCTTCATCGATTTCTGCCAGTTCACGATTTCCGGATTTGAAATCATAAATACGAGAGGCCATTTCAAATAAGACAGCCAGGGTTTTGGCCGTATTGAAATCATCGCTCATGTTTTTATAACACTCGCCCACGAGCCGTAGCAGTTCATTTTGAAGTTCAGGATTGATTTTCCCACCGCCCGGGTGCGTAAACTCCTTTAGGGCGTCCAGCGCATTCATCATTTTGCGATGACCTTTTTCTGCAGCATTCAATGCCTCATTGCTGAAATCGAGGGTGCTTGAGTAATGGGATTGAAGCATAAAGAAACGAACGGCCATGGGGGCGTAGGCCTTGCTGAGCAGCGGGTGCGAGCCGGTGAATAATTCCCGCGGCAAAAACGAATTGCCTTTTGATTTGCTCATCTTTTCTCCGTTTACCGTAAGCATATTGGAGTGCATCCAGTAACGAACCGGAGCAATGCCATAGGCGCCAACACTTTGGGCTATTTCGCATTCATGGTGAGGAAACTTCAAGTCCATGCCGCCTCCATGAATATCAAACTGCTTCCCCAGATACTTTGTGCCCATGACCGAACACTCCAAATGCCATCCCGGTATGCCTTCACCCCATGGCGATGGCCAGCGCTGAATATGATTTGGTGATACACCCTTCCATATGGCGAAGTCTATGGCGTTTCTTTTTTCATCCTGGCGATCGAGCGCACGTGTTCCTTCTATTAGTTCTTCCACGTTACGCCCACTCAACTCACCGTATTTATACTTTTCAGAGAACTTATTTACATCAAAATAAATTGAGCCGTTGACCTCATAGGCATACCCGTTTTCAATGATCTTCTTCACCATTTCAATTTGCTCCACGATATGGCCGGTAGCGGTGGGCTCGATCGTGGGTGGCAGGATATTAAATATCCGGCAAACTTCGTGGAAGCTGACCGTGTACTTTTGGACAATTTCCATGGGCTCCAACTGTTCCAACTTGGCACGCTCTTCTATTCTGTCCACCCCTTCACCTGCATCGTTCGTCAGGTGCCCGGCATCCGTGATGTTGCGCGCGTAGCGAACCCGGTAACCGATATGTGTGAGGTATCTAAAAACCACATCAAATGCTGTAAAGGTCCGGAGGTTGCCCAGGTGAACTTCGTTGTAAACCGTAGGACCGCAGGAATACATACCCACGAACGGAGGTTTTATGGGTTCGAATAATTCCTTCTTACCACTCAGAGAGTTTGAAATCGAAACGGGATATTGTTCAAATAATTCCATCCTAACCATCAAAAAAATTAAACGCGAAGATACGACTAAATAGCAAGTTTAGGCTACTTAACGATCTTAATGGAAGCAATGTTATTGATTCATCTAATGCGTCTGCCGGCCGCCCGCATATCCCTCACTGTACCAGAAAAAATTCGTATTTGTTGCAAGGATTATATAGACGAAAAACTTTAAGCCCATTCACCGGCAGATCGAAGGCGTAGAACTCGCCTCCCGCAAAGATTTCATTAGTTATGTCTTTCAGGTTCTGCTCCGTTCCGGCTGGGGGTGTGGCGGTGTAGTAGAATTGATCGAGCAAAGTAATTTGAACAAGATTTATGGATGTATTGGTTGGTTGGAACTCTCTTACGTAAAGTTCTCCATCATCCATTATTAGGCCTACTGAATAGATGGGTATGTTCGGATCCGTTAACGGAACGCCATAGAAGAATATAAATCCTGAAGCAGTCGGAAATTTTTGACCGATGCTTCCTGCATCCAGCAAACTTTCACCTAATGCGTTAAAAACGAACTGCGCATTTACGCTGTACACTGTCTTGGTGAAATCAATACCGCGTGTGCTCAGGAAAGAATTGACCAGGGTGATCGCACCCAGGTTGGAGCTCTGACCTGTGTACTTCGGTTCCATGTTTGCCGTTCCGGTAGGGCAGATGTCAGCGCCCGTTAAGCTAAAATTGCTAAGCGCGATGCTGGAAATATTGTTTGACTGTCCGTTGAGTACAAATGAAATGGGACTATCCAGTACGATCTGTCCGTTGGCATAAGAAAACTTGGTTGACTTATTGATGGTAACCCGGTTGTTTGCAATTACCTGGTCGCGGGTTGTGCCAATTCCTGCGAATTCTGCCACTAAATTTCTCTTATCAAGGTCAATGTTCCAGAAAACTGAAATATTTCTGTCATTGAGGATAACTTGCTGGGAAGGGGTGATGGTTCCAAAAATCTGCGGATTGCTGATTTTAAACTTAACCAGGTTCTGCGACAACTCCCTGGCAAATTCGCTGGCATCGTTGGGCCCGGCCGGGGTCAATGTCAAGATGGTCGGGTTGGAGAAATCAGACAGGCTTTCAAAAATAAGATCTTGACCTTCCTTTCGCTTGAACAAAAATTCGAACTCCGCCCCGAAGGTGGCGCGATCCAACTCAAACAAATGATGGAACACACCGAACGTTTCCAATATAAGCTCGAGCCCCAGTGCATTGTCGATTCGATAGGTAATGGTTTGATTAAAAAATTCTCCGTTTCCATCGGGCACATCTGATAAGATGTTGACATTGCCGTCAGGCGAAAATTTCATCAGGATTAGAAATGTACCTGATTCGTCAGTAGGCTGATACTCCAGCCGCCATCCGTTCGGTGGCGCAATAAGTTCATTTCTAAGCCCATCAATGGCCTCCTTTACACGCACTTCTACTGGCGGTAAATCATCATTATCCTCTCTGCATGAAAAGGCAAGGACAGAGAGACAAAATATGATTATCGAAAACCTGTGCATCTCATTTTAATTTGGACTGAACTGCATTTCTAACTTCCTCAAGGTTGATGTTAACTACTTTAGTATAATGCTGCTGAATGGCCACGACTTTTTCCCGGATCATCTCACGGCCCAAATTCCGGGCCTCACATGCCGCATTGGCACAGTTCGGCTCGTCCTGCATGAATTCAGTCATGAAGTCGCTGTTGTAAAGATAGAACGCCACGGTTTCCGCAAAATCCTCGTTTGGAGAGCTCGTTGCATAAGGCGATACAAATCCCCGTATGAGCGCATCTTCCTGGGAGAGGGACGGCCAAAATCCAGGGCTTGTATACCCTTTTGGTGAAATTTGTTCGAACGCTGCCGGCAACCGATGGCGCTGATGCACGATGTGTGCAAATTCGTGGTATACGGTCTGCAATTGCAGGGTTTCCCAATCTTTGTCGGATGGGTTGATACTGTTAACATCAGTAAATGTTATCCGTGCACCGGCATCCGCTGTTCCCAGGACCACCGTTCCATTATCATTGTAAATCAAACCGCCCAATAAAATGATTTCAGCCGGCACGTAGTTTCGAAAAAACGCCTCGCCATTTTGAACTTCGAGAAAAGGGTCGATCCAGAATTGTTCAATAAAATCCAACATAGGGCGCACAGCCGAGAGCTTTGGCGGGGTTACCCTTTGTGTGGGCTGGACAAACCGGTCCACAAATCGATATCGAATAGCGATTCCAAATTCCTTGGTAAAATTTTCTTCAATATGAAGATCGAGGTCAGTCGTGGGAACAAATGACGGAGGCGTGACCGGTGTGTTGAGCGACTCATCAGGATAGCAGGCGACTAGCAAAAAGGCAGTCGCTGGCACCAGAAGCCTTCGCAATAACGTGGTAATTTGACGTTTTTCTTTTTCCATGTTACCTCGGATTTGGTTTTAACCCTCCGACATCAATGGCAGATTGCGGGATTTGCAACACCTTCCGCAAGTCGTCACTGGTTAACTCGATCACCGTGGTACCATCGCCCAGCACATGCTCCACGGCAAGTCCGAAACGTTTGATGTCATACCACCTCATCCCCTGAACAAAAAATTCTCTTCTCCGCTCAATCAAAATATATTCCATTACCACTGCGCGATTAGAAATGTTTCCGAGGTTGCCAACACCAAAAAAGTTCCTTAAGTCGGTGATGGTAATGGTAGATATTCCACCGCTGTACCTTTTGTTCGCTAACGTCTGCAGATCGGCCAGTGCATCTGAAATCCTATTTTTTTGTGCATAGGCTTCCGCTCTGTTGAGTAAAACTTCCTCACCCCTAAACATGATGCCGATGTGGTATGGCGTTCCCACGTTTGAATTCAAGCTGCTCCTTTCGAAGAGGCTTTCATAACGGGAGGGGAAGCCCCCGTTTATTCCTTTTTGAAAAGCGGGATTTTCCCGTTCATCTGTCCCACCGTATGGGTTGGGGCCAAAAACGTCATCGAAAACCTCATTGGTAGGGCCGTGCGCGAAATCGAGCCGTTGTATAAGAGAAATCTTCCTCATCAACAATAGGTTGCTGCGCTGCAGCGGAGAGGAGTAGAGTTGGGGATATGCAGTTGGTGAACTGCCGGCCGAGAGAAATTCATCCGATGTGAGGTCTCGCACAAACGAGCTCGGTGAGGCACCCAGCATCAGGGAGCTGTATTCTATACACTTGTCGTAGTCTTGTTTGAAGAGGTAAAACCTTGAAGCAAAAGCCAGAGCAGCATTTTTATTAAAATGATATTTGCCCGAATTGGCAAAGAAACTGTCATCAATCAGCTCTATCCCCTTGAGCATATCGGCCTCTACTTTATCATATACTTCCTTGACGGTGTTGCGTTTGTAGGTTTTGATGAAAACGGTTTCGGGTGTCTCCACATAGGGAACCCCCAGGTCGGTTTCTGCAGTGCTGCTGTTAAAGTGTTTTCCAAATAAATTAACCAGCATG
Organism: uncultured Ohtaekwangia sp.; assembly: GCA_964655635.1. GTDB lineage: Bacteria > Bacteroidota > Bacteroidia > Cytophagales > Cyclobacteriaceae > ELB16-189. The sequence goes on along the minus strand of CAZZNH010000005.1, from coordinate 244,828 downwards.
AAATGCGCATATGCCCTCGTCAATCGCGCTTCAGCCTCAACGGCTCTTTTTTTCGCTTTCAGTTCATCCGAGCTGGCAGGAAAATCCCCAAGCGCTGCCAGCACTTCATTGGCATGTGCAATGGAATTGTAGGACTCATACCAAAAAAATGAGGGTGAATCCTGCTCGTTGGGATCATCAATGAATTCGCCCCATTCGTAAGCCCGCTCGTGCAGTTGTCGCAAAATGACGCCCCGTATATAACCCGTGTCGTCAGTCATCCAATCGGTGAAAGCCGGAGATGCCACTGAGTATGCGTTCGTCAGCAGTTGTGCCGCTTTGTCAACGTTGTTGAGCGTGACCCGGTTGTCAGGTGCTTCGTTCAAAAAATCGTTGCATGCTGAAGCAAAAAATAGCAGCGGACTGATCAACAGTATCCGCCTGACTAATCCTATGGTTTTGGTGTATCTCATAGGCCGATATTTAGGGAAAAAGTTACTATTCGTGGTTGAGGCAGGGCCACACCACCTGTGCTAAAAAACTCAGGATCCTGACCATTGAGGGCTTTATCAACATAAAGTAAGCCCAGGTTCTGTCCCTCCAGCGAAATATTCGCAGATGAAAGTCCCGCTCTGCGCGTCCAACTCAATGGAAGATTGTAGGCGAGCCTGGCTGTTTTTAATCGGATGTAGTCGCCATTGGCCACTCTTGCGCTGCTCTTATTATAGAGATCGTAAGCCAAGACGGCCCCAGGATTCGTTTGCGCTACACCTTGATCGAGAATAACCGGAATATTGGTCAATAGCTCATCGCCTGGCACCGCCCAACGATTCACAAGGTCTCCTGGCAACGCGTCAAAATCTGAATAGGTTGCAAAGAATGAATCGTTGAGTCTGATTTTATAGTCGTATTTAAAGGAGAGCAGAAAACTAAAACTAAAGTTTTTGTAGCTGAACGTGTTCGTCAGGCCACCTGCTCCCCGCGGCTCATTGGGGCCCTCGAAAATCACCGTCTCGGCTAACCCCTCGCGTTCCTGCAGATCCAGTTGATACACTGTTTCCCCCTGTCCGTCCAGAAAAGTGGGAATGCCTCGGTCGTCCAGGCCGACAAACTTTGTAGAGTACAGTCCGCGCCTTGGACCTCCAAGCACCGCAGCGCCATTTTGACCAATTGCATCTACCAGCCGCGGACCGAAGTCGAGCCGGGTGATTTTATCTTTGGTATAGCCAAAGTTAAAGTCGGTTTTCCATGAGAAATTGGGTCGTCTAAGGTTTACTGAAGAGATAGAAACCTCCAAGCCCTTGGCTTGCATATCCGCGAAATTTCCCGTTTTCAAACTTTGACCTCCAATTCCGCTTGTCTGCACCGTTCCGATCAGGTCGAATGCCTTGCGGATATAATAGTTGAGTGAACCGCTCACGCTCGTTCTCTTCAAAGCAAAGTCAAGTCCCACGTTAAATTCATTCAGCTTTTCCCATGTTAATTCACTGTTGGTAAGATCCACGATGGCCAGAACAGGTTCCACATCGGTGGGGCGGATGGTGGCATCGGCCTGCAGATTTAACAATGCGCTCGCGTTGGGGGGGAGGTTACCGGAAATTCCATAAGTGGCCCGCAACTTCATGTTGTCGAAAGCGCCAAGGAAAGGCGTGGTGCTAAAAAAGCTTTCATTGTGAAGATTCCATGCCCCGCTCACATTCCATGTCGGAAGGAACCGCACGGCATTGGTCTCACCCAACTGATTGGACCCATCGTACCGCGCTGTGAAATTTGCAACGTAGCGGGACTTGTAGGAATATCCTCCATTGAAGAAAAGACCGACAAACCGGTCTCTTTCTTCACGCCTGGAAAAATATTCGATGTTTTGTAAATTGAAGAATTCGATGATTTTCGGATCGGTGATTACAATTCCACCGCTTTCATAAATGACACCCAATCCCGTGGCGCTGGTAGTAAGCCTGTCGGTAAACCTTATTTCCTCACCCGCAAGCACATTGAACTCATGAAGGTCATTTAGTTTTTTTGACCAGTTGGCACTTATCCGATTGAAGAAGTTAAGCAAGTTACTTTGATCGAGATAGTTGAATCCTCCCTGGGGTAGTACGATCTCTGGATTAAGTCCGGGGTTGTCAGGATCGCGGAACAACAAATTGTTGGCGTCCTGAATAAATTGCGTTCCATCCGCACGGTATGCTTCGGCTTGGTTGGATCGTTCATGAACCGTGTGGTCCCTGCGGGTGTTGGCATACCTCGCCTGCAGTACGCCCTTAATGGAAAGGTTTTCTTTTGGTTTTACTTCAAAATCAGTTTGCGCTGAAAGGTCAGCCACATTGATGTTCATAAAATTTAATTCCAGCTCTTCGAGGATGTTAAACGGTGCAAAGTTCCTCCTGAAGAACTCACGTTCCCCATTGTCATCGAAAGGGCGAATCGACCGGGCCGTATTGAGGGCATAGCTGAATGGATTGATATCAAACCCTCTGCTGAACCGGCCGGTGATCGGATCGAATTCACGGTTACGCGTTCCGGGTACCTTTTGGTCGCGATAGCTTGCCGTGAGTTTAAGGCCAAACGTAAAGAAATCCGATAAAAAGTAGGTGTTGCGCGCAGTGCCGGTAAACCGCTGGACCTTATCGGCAATCGTCTGACCCTGATCATCGAGGTAACTGACGGAATAATAGCTGTTGGATTTATCATTGCCACTGGTGAAACTCAGCGAATGCTGTTGCTGGAGGCCAACATCCCTGAACAAAATATCGAACCAATCGGTATTGGCATTCTCATATTTGTTTAGAAATTGTTCATTCAGCGTGCCGCCTGGTCCCCAATCCAATTTGTGATTGGCAATGAGGTCAAACATTTTGCCCATGGATCCAAAATTAGACGCCCTTACGGATGTGGTTGGATCAATAAGTCCTTTTTCATAGTGCTCTCTGTAAACCGACATCTCCTGTGCCGAGTTAAGCAAATCAAACTGGTTGTAAGTAGGCCTTAGCTTGCCGGAAAAATTGCCAGTGTAATTTACTCTGAGCGCTCCGCTTTTTCCTCGTTTGGTGGTGATTACGATTACCCCATTGGCGGCCCGTGCGCCATAGATCGCTGTCGCGGAGGCGTCTTTTAATACCTGAAAAGATTCTATATCATCCGGATTGAGGTTGGCCACGGAAGAACTGATCAATGTGTTGGCATTACCGGAAATAAAATCATCGGCACTCACGTTGGAGAGGTCCTCAAGAATTACCCCGTCTACCACGAAGAGTGGTTGGTTGTTTCCATTGATGGAGGCGTTTCCTCTTATGCGAATTTTTGGTGACGTTCCAAATGTGCCGGATACGTTATCGACACTCACCCCGGCCACACGACCCTCGAGCACCCTGCCTGCGTCAGTAAGTCCATTGATCTTAATTTCGGACATCTTTACATTTTCAGAAGCGCCAGTAAATAATTTTCTATCTACTTCCTGAAAGCCGGTTACAATAACCTCGTCAAGCAGGGCAGTGGCTTCCTTCAGTGAGACGTTGATGGCTCGTTGTCCATTGATCGGCTGCCGGATGCTCTCCATGCCCACCATCTGAAAAATAAGGACTTGATTGTTGTTGGCCTCCAGGGTAAAGTTTCCATTGAGGTCAGTTACTGTACCGCTGGTTGTATTTTCAATAATAACGTTAACACCAGGAAGCGAGGAGCCGGTGTTGTCCGTCACTTTTCCGCTTACTGTTATTTGATTTTGGGCGTTGCTGATATAGGATACCAGGCTAAGGAAAATGCATAACAAGGCAATTTTTAGAGCACTCAATCCCCGGAATCCAACACGCATACGCAATTTTGAAAATTCAAAAAACAGTTACCTTATTACTTCAATTCAAAGAATAAGTCAAAATCAAGGGTGGAGGTACCATCGATGAAGAAAACGGATAAGAATCCCGCGTCATCCACCTTAAATGAAGGAGCCTGTACGGGATTAAATACCACCCCCGTCATAAAAGTGAAGTCGGTGCCCTTGGGTGCATTGATGTCGGGGCCGTCAAAGTCAAACAAGGCCAGACCCCAATCGGCATCGGTCAATATAACGTTGTCGGGGAAGCCGGCATCTCCAACACCCCTGGAAAAAGAATTGACTTTGACATCAGAAAATATTCCCTCGTATAACCCGTTGTCTAACTCTGCGGGTGTCGGGTTATCTTTGTCAACCAACAATTGCAAAAATATGTCAGGATATATTTTAGCGGGATCGGGGTCGCCCGCATCCCAATCCGCACCGTTGTTCTTCGTTGGGTACACATTGATCGAGTAGCCTGTCAAGTAACGCTGCCTGACGGTGATCGAACGGGAAAGTGAATCCATTTGCCCATCTTTAGTGAACGCCCTAAGCACGACCTGTACATTGCCCGGCTTGGTAAATTTTATTTTTGGCGAAATCGCAGTCGAAGTTTGCCCATCGCTGAATTTCCATTCGTAGCGATCCGCATTGGTTGTCAGGTTGTCAAACATTACCTCTCTGCCCACCTCAACCAATTCGTTGGTAAAGTCCACTGTCGCCCTTGGTAATGGATCATCTTTACTGCACGCGATTGCCAGCATGCCCAACGCCACCAGCCAGATTGATTTTAATCTTCTCATAGAAACAAAAAGTTACTTATCCATCTAAAATTAACCAAAATTCGCAAGGGCACACTTCCCATGCCTACTTTCATAAAGTTAGAATTTCTGTAATTAATTTTAAGTATGAGGGTTAAATATACCCCACAATGGAAGAGTAAAACCTTCAAAAAAGTTGTGATTTTTGGCGCTAATGGCTCAAAGACGTGGCCAAGACCCGTTTCGGTTGTAAAACCCATTGTTACGGCCGGAAGTCATTGAGCCATTTCGGTCTCATTCGTTTGTAAATAAGAACTCCAAGTGCCGTAATCGCGAGTGAAGCAATGATGACCATGGCAAAAAATGGAGAGCGCGGAATGCGGGTAAGTATCTCTGAGGCGAAGGCAGCGTAGAGACCAACAACTGAGAAATACATAAATGTAAAATGCTGCATAAGCCAGCTTTTGGCTGGCTTTCTGCGCATCACAGGTATAAATCCAAACATCAGCGTTGCAAGACTTAACAAGGCAGCAACGTGAAAGGGACCAAAGGTGCCAAATAGCCCATAAATCATAAACGCGGTTCCGTTGAGTGCAAGCATCAGGTAAAAATAAAGATAACCGTAAAACCGGTGCGCTCGGGTTCCCTTGCGCATGACAAGAACAATTATACCCACGACCATGGCGGCCAACGCGCTAAGTACGTGGATGGCGCCTGTCGAACTACGGACTAAATTTTCAATGGCTATAAGAAAAATATTCATCGTTCAATTAATTCACTTTGTTTAGATTCATTTCGATCGATTTCATCCACTTCTCCCCGTCAGCGGAATATTCTCCTAATTCGTACCAACTGCTTTTTGCCGGGTCGAGGGTAATGGAGTACCTGACTTTGCCACCGTTTGGAATATCAAATCCCCACTCAAACTTGTTTTCCCCGATGGTTTTAAAATAAGCATCGGTTGCGTTTCCTTCCTTCAGGTAAGACCTGAGTTTCATCTGACGGGTGTAGGGGTCAAAGTTGACCATGGCCAACGCGTGAAAAGTAATTTCTTCATTTTGTCTGCCTGTCCCCTCGATGGCCAGGACCACCCCGTTCAATTTCCATTCGATGTGCTCGGTCTGATTCACCGTTTGTGGCCCGTTTCGGGTTTGCACCACCGCAGTGCCTTTCCAGTCCCCAACAAAATAGTCGAGCTTTTTCATTTCAGCCTTGCATTCCGCTGAGAAGTCGCGGGGCTGCGCAATTAAAGTTCCGCCTGCTAAAAGGATGACGAGAATAGTTGCATTTTTCATAATAGTAAGGGTTAGTTTGTTTTTAAAAATTGATCCATTTGTTCGTAAAACCACTGAGGGTCGTCAAACATGATGAAATGCCTCGCGTTGTCGCTCAGGAGAATTTTTTTATTGGGTAACTTCAGGAACTGGGCACTAAACATCTCCTGAGAAATGGCTTTGGTTACCCCGTAATTTTTGTAGCCAATCCACGATCCTAATATTGTCACGGGTGCCGTAATGCCCGTAATCGTCTCTCGCAGATCGGTGGTATGGAGTTCATACATGGCTTTAGCCACTGTGGGTGCATGGGACTCAACTCCCCATTTGGAAATAAGTTCGTAATGATCTTTGCCAGTGATCATCGTGGGGAGGAAATACTGCTGACTTTGTTTCGTTTGTTCCGGGGTGGCGTTGACCATCATTTTGTACATGTTGTATGCCATTGTTATTGATGTCTCCACTGTAGCAGCGGGGTTTTGTGCAGCCGGGAGAAAAGGGAGGCCATCTACAATCAGGTTGGCGCCCACGAGGTCGGGTGTTGTCGCACTAATCCATAGACAGAGAAATCCGCCAAGGCTATGCCCAACCATGATTGGCCTCGTTAGATTATTTTCTTTGATGTAGGCGATTATGTCATCGCGTAATGTTTGAAGGTAATGCTCAGATTCAATCGGAGGCTGACCTGCAAAGCCAGGCAGGGAAATAACATGGCAGGTATATTGGCGCTTGTATCGCTCCACTGTTTCATTCCAAACCTCACCGGGGCAGGTAAGCCCGGGGATCAATATCATCGATCGTTTGCCCTGGCCTACCACATCCACTTTGAAGTGCCGATTGGCATGAGCAGATTGGCTAACAAGGAGCAGTGATACTATTCCAATGATGATTCCAATCACAATGGTTGTTTTTCTTTTTGAATTCATCTTTATGTAAACTGGTTTATATTATAAACTAAAAAGAGAAAAAAATTATTTGATGTACTGTTGTAAGGTCTTCACGTATTCTTCAAATGCTTTGATACCTTTTTTACTGATGGTACAGGTGGTCAGTGGCATTTTTCCTTTGAATGATTTGTTCACTCCAATGTAGCCGGCATCTTTCAGTTTTTCAATTTGCACGCTCAGGTTGCCGGCAGTTGCCCCCGTCTTCTCCTTGATAAAAGTAAAGTCGGCCGACTCCACGCTGATCAATAACGACATGATGGCCAGCCTTAGTTGGGAGTGAAGCAAAGGATCCAGGTCTTTAAACATTCTTTTCTCGCGTTGCTCTTAATAAATAACCGGGAATGAGATAGCCGCATATAATGGCGACCGCACCAACAAGGAATTGATCCAGCGGACCCACTGCAAAGCAAATGATGGAGAAAATATAAAAGCTGATTCCACCCAGTATCAGCGGCCTGAACTTCAATATGATGCCGGTTAATAGGGTAGGCAGTGACGTAATGAGGAGAATGACGGGATTGAGGTTGTAATCAATTTTTTGCATGAATACGATGAGTGGTAAAAGGCAAAGTCCGTAGCTGATCCAAAGCCACATGTTCACACGATCAAGGTGAGATGTTCTTCGGGATTGTTTGCCTTGCCTGGAGCCGTATATCATAGTGACGATCCAGGCTGGAATTCCTATCAGCCACACGAGGTGTGGGTATTGTACATCGGTAAATCTAAACATGGCGTAAATACCCACATTGGCGATGACCACTGTCCAGCCCCAGAGGATAAAGTAAAAGCTGTTGTTGCTCATATTTCCCTGGGCCTGGCGAATCATAGACTGGATAATATCCAGGCTTTGGTGCGGGGAGAGGTTTTCCGGTTCCGTGTCCATAATATTATTTTTTTGTGGTTATCCCTGAGATGGCGTTTTCCAGGTCACCTGCTTCTTATACGATATAAATGTAAAGTAGTTTATATTATAAACCAAAAATTTACGGTTATTTTGTTTGATGAGGATGAGGGCTAATACGTCTAAGCCAGGTATTCCCGCACTTTCAATTGAATGGATTTCTTAACCCCTTCCCAGGTTTGGCTTTTTAAGCTCACGGGCTCCTCACTATCCTCAGTGTCAGCAAAGTAAGAGATTGCCTGTGGTACGGTGATCAACAGATTTTGCGTTTTGTATTTTTCCTTATGAAATTTCACAAAGTCAGCTAGGGTAAAATGATTTAAAAGCTCAGCTATATCCCAAAAGTCTTTTTTAGTTCCTCTGCTCAGCACCGCCTGCACTTTCATCGCGATAATGTCTTCTGTGGAGAACATCCTTATGCCTTCGATACTATTGATTGGTCGTATCAATGGGTGCGGGTGACGGATCAAATCTACTTTGATGTCATTGACAAAGCAGAATATGCCAAAGTTTGGATTGGTTGATCTATTGTCGAACGAATCCTTGTAATCCTTTTCAAGAGCTTGAATTATTTCTTGATTGTCGAAAGGCTTATTTGAAAATAAATCTAGGTCGATAGATTTTCTATGACCATATAGCAGTGACAAGGCTGTGCCACCCACTAACGAAAAATTCTTCAAGGATGGCAAATCAAGAAGTCTCCTTAGTAGGGAGAAAGTGCGGGGTTCGACTGTCTTAACGTGTAACATCTAAAATCTATTAAAGGTCGCCCAGTGACCGCGCTTGCCAGATAAATAGTTTGAAGAGGTAAAAACTTTACATTCAATAAGGCCTCTGTTACTTTATCATCTCCGTAGTATCTGCGGCAGTTTCGAATATCGTCTACATCACCACGCTCAAAAACGCGGGCGATCACAAAATTGGCTTTGCTGTCGTAATCAATATTTTCAAAGTCCACATCCCAAAAAATTCGTTTGTGAAAAAGCGGCCTGGCTGAGGACGAGATGGGTTTTATAGCTAATCTGTAACTTGTCCTGGGGGCTGTTCCAACCTTATCAACCAATCCTTTTTCCACCAATTGCTTCATAGCCCGGTGCACCATCTGTCTCGATGTGCCCATGATGCCTACAAGGTCGTTGATCCTTTTTTTCTTTGATTCTTGAAGAATTTTAAGGATTTGATCTGCCGTGGTCATGGTTTACAGTATAGTCTACTGTAAACATAGCGATTAGATAGGGAAATGTAAATCAATCACTAAAAAGAAGGTGTGCGATTGTCAATTTGTGATTTTCAAAGACAAGTCACTCATTGCCCTTTATACACCACTCCGCCCTTCATGATGAACTCTACTTTTTCGAACTGGGTGAGGTCACCCAATTGATCACCTTTAACCGCAATGATGTCGGCTAACTTCCCGGCTTTGATAGAACCCACCTTGTCCTCCCATTTAAGTAGCCGGGCTGCCTCTACCGTGGCCGATTGAATGGCCTGCATGGCAGTCATTCCATACTTGACCATGTAAGGAAGTTGTTTGGCGTTCCATCCGTGGGGATACACGCCACTGTCCGTTCCGTAAGCAATTTTTACTCCTGCTGCCACGGCCTTTCTAAATCCCGCCCGCTGCGCCTCGGCAGTCAGGTCATTCTTTTTCAGGTATTCATCCGGCCAGCTTTCTTTTTTACCCACTTCGGAAATGTAGTCTCCATTGTAGATGTCTGCCACCAGATAGATGCCCTGCTTTTTCATGATGGCAATTCCTTCATCGTCTATTAGTGAGCCATGTTCGATGGATTGGACACCTGCCCGGAGCGCGTTTTTGATTCCATCTGCACCGTGAGCATGGGAAGTTACCTGCGCGCCATACTTGGCTGCTTCAGTTACGGCAGCTCTCAATTCCCCCTCACCATATTCTGAGACACCCGGTTTGGTGCCGCTGGTAAGGACGGCACCCGTGGCCATAATTTTTATGAAGTCTGCACCACCATTTAGCAACTCGCGCACTTTTTGTCTCACCTCATCAACAGAGTTGGCTACGCCAAATCGCATCGTGGGAGGAAGCACAATGTCGTGAGCGATTCCCGTAAGGTCCCCGCTACCGCTGGATGTCGTTATGTAGGTGCCTGCCACCTGCATGCGTGGACCAGGCACGGTTCCATCATTTATCGCATCGCGCAAGGCTGCATCGGTAAATACGCGCCAGGTACCCACATCACGCACGGAGGTAAAACCTGCCATCAATGTCTTCTTGGCATTGCGAACACCTTCGAATGCATACGCTGCTTCCGATTTTTCCAGTGGACCAGCCGGGCTTGGCGACTGGAGGTCAACGAGGTGGGTGTGACAGTCAATCAATCCGGGTGTTACCAAATATCCTGAAAGATCAATGATGTTTGCATCCTTAGGAATATTATCATTTCCGGACCCGACTGATTCAATTCTCTCTCCTTTGATAAAAACAAGTTGGTCTTTCACAATCTTGCCGCTTTCAACATCGACCAAACTGCCGGCTTTAATTATCGTAATGGGTTCCTCGTGCTGACTAAATGCCAGGGAGGAAACCAGTGTAATAAATGCCGCGGTGAGGTTAATCGTCTGGTCGGAATTTCTCTTTCTGTTCATGAATTTGAAGGTACTCAAAAGCCTCATGTAACATCGCTTTTCATAACAGTCAATTTTTGGTACTTTGAGCTTTTACCATTAATAAATTCCATTATGAAATACATTTATCAGTTGTGTTTACTTTTCGTCACACTCTACCCGGCACAAGCTGCTTTTGCGCAGGTCAAATCGGATACCATTCCTAAAGGAGAGGTTTCAACCACCAGTCAAGTTGCGCGGATTGACGGCAAGGTGATTAACTATAAAGCGATGGCAGGCACGATGTTGCTGCGCAATAATGATGATGAGCCCATTGCCCTTCATGGTTTTACTGCCTATATCAAAGACGGTGTTACTGATCCGAAAACCCGGCCAATAAGTTTTGTGTTTAATGGCGGCCCTGGTTCGTCATCCATTTGGTTGCACATGGGCGTGATAGGCCCCAAGCGCGCTGTGGTCAACGACCCGGGATTTACACCTGCGGCACCCTACACTTTGGAAGACAACAACTCATCCATCCTGGATGTTTCTGACATTGTAATGATGGATCCCATTGGCACGGGATTGAGCCACGCGGTTGGCAAAGCAAAGAATAAAGATTTCTGGGGTGTTGATCAGGACATAAAAATGATAAGCCAATTCATAAAACAGTTTATCACGGAGTACGACCGCTGGAATTCGCCCAAGTACCTGATCGGGGAGAGTTATGGAACATTTCGAAACGCGGGCGTTGTCAACTACCTCCAGGAAAACGTGGGTATGGCCATGAATGGAGTGGTGATGGTATCTGCAGTATTTGATTTACGCACGCTCGTGTTTGCGCAAGGAGACGATATCTCGTATGTCATGAATCTTCCAACTTATTCTGCCACTGCGTGGTATCACAACAAGATTCCCAACAAGCCAGCAAGCCTGGATGCTTTCCTGAAGGAGTCGCGCGCGTTTGCGAAGGGCGAGTACACTACGGCCCTGATGGAGGGGGACGCCCTGGCAGGGGAGGCACGCCAAAAAACCATCGATCGACTGGCCTATTTTACGGGGTTGAGCAAGGAATATTTGGAAAAAGCCGACTTGCGCGTTAGCGAGCCCGAATTTACCGAGGAGTTGTTACGGGCAGAAAGGAAATCGGTCGGCAGACTTGACTCAAGATTTACCGGAATTAATCAGGATCCGTTAAGCCAATATTCGGCTTATGATCCTCAAAGCTCAGCGATCAGTCCGGGTTACACGGCCTTGTTCATGGATTATTTCTACAACACGCTCAAGGTAAACAAGGCGCATACATATTATACCTCAGCATATAATCGCAAAGGGTTTGAGTGGGACTGGAAGCATGATATGAACGGGGGCGGATTTCCAACACCACCTAATACAGGACCGGATATGGCGCAGGCGATGTCCCGCAATCCACACTTGAAAATTTTGATTTTGAATGGCTTGTACGATTTGGCAACACCGTTTTATGGCGTGGAGTATTCTATCGATCACCTTGGACTGGAGAAGGATATCAAATCCAACATCATTATGAAATACTATGAGGCGGGTCACATGATGTATACCCATCGGCCTTCCCTTGAAAAATTCAAGAAGGAGACGGCAGAGTTTATTTTGCAAACCAGCAAACGGTGATCGCAATATGATCACAAGGCGCACATTTATTTCAAGAGGTGCGTTGGCGTCTCTGGCATCCATTTCAGGACTCGACATAGTCTTCGGACGTGAATTACCCGAACATTATCGGCCACTATTTCTTGACCAAAACGACCCTGCCTCTCTTTTTGGAAAAGACAAGGAGATGAAGGTATTGGGAGACCGCCCGTGGAATGTCGAGGCGCTCGCTCACCAACTCGATGATGCGATAACCCCGGCTTCAAAAATGTTTATTCGCAACAATGGACTCATTCCAACCGATGTTGATGCCCAGGCGTGGCGCCTAACCATAGATGGAGAATCGGTGTCAAAATCGAAATCGTATTCATTGTCCGATCTGAAGGCAAGATTCAAAACATATAGTTATCAGTTGCTGCTTGAGTGTGGCGGGAATGGAAGGGCTGAATTCAGCCCGCCTGCCAGCGGAAATCAATGGGAAGTCGGGGCGGTCTCTTGTGCCAAATGGACGGGCGTGCGGCTTAGGGATGTGTTGCAGGACGTTGGTATAAAAAGCGATGCCGTATACATCGGTTATTATGGAACGGATGTCCATTTAAGCGGTGATGCTAAAAAACCGGTGATATCGCGTGGCATACCTATATCAAAAGCGATGCAGGAGGAAACGTTGTTGGCTTTTTATATGAATGACACAGATATTCCGCTCGTTCACGGTTTTCCCCTGAGGCTGGTGGCAGGAGGCTGGCCTGCCTCTGTTTCGGGTAAATGGGTCAACAGGATTTCAATTCGCAACAAGGTACATGATGGTGAAAAGATGGGGGGAGATTCTTACCGAGTGCCCTGCAAACCCATTGCACCAGGATCGGCAGTGGATGACAAGGACATGTGCATCATTGAATCGATGCCGGTGAAAAGTTTGATCACTTTTCCAAAATCGGGCGCGTTAATTCAGGACGGAAAAGTATTATCTGTCAGGGGCCACGCCTGGGCTGGAGAATCGACCGTTGAAACCATGCAAATATCCATTGACTTTGGTAGCACCTGGCAGGTCTGCAGATTAAACACGCCAGCGAACAGGCTGGCATGGCAACGTTGGCAGGTCGATATTAAATTTCCCCAAAAAGGATACTATGAAGTTTGGGCCCGCGCGACCGACACCCATGGAATAAGTCAGCCCATGCTGGTACCGGGATGGAATCCCAAAGGATACCTGAATAACGCCTGTCATCGGATTGCGGTAAAAATAGTTTGACGTGGAAGATCGATTTATTAAGTTGATCGGGTTGGTGATGAAGGCGGTTGGTGTTGTTTTTTTTGTTTGCTTTATCATCATTGGCGCCACTATTTATTTGTCAAAATTTTATAATCCTGTTGCATCGGCATCATCGGAACTGGCAATTGTTGAAACCGTAGATTTAGGCGAAACAAAAGAAGGAATCCATCTGCCAACAGGACTAAAAGCTGATGCTAATCTGGAGTTGGTAATCGCCAATTGCACCCCTTGCCACTCTGCAAAACTCATCTCGCAAAACCGGGCAACAAAGGAAGGTTGGAAGAATACCATTACCTGGATGCAGCAGACACAAAATCTCTGGGACCTGGGAGAAAATGAAGAAAAAATAATTGCCTACCTGGCCAAAAACTACGCCCCAGAGTTACAGGGAAGAAGGAAGCCGCTTGAAAATATTGAGTGGTATGAATTGAAGTAGAATGAGTACCGGATTCTGGTTACCAGATGCTTGACGCTAAGGGCCAGCATCTAGCATCTAGAATGCGTTGTGCCAATGTCCATGTTCTTTTGACCAGACTTTACCGGGTGGCGCTTCACCGGCTGGGGGCGGTGATGGATTGAAACCCTGACCCTGAGCCTCCACGTTATTGTTGGCTGTGTTTGTGTAGTAGCCAATAATCCCGATGGCCAGCAGCGCAGCTAAGATACTTACGATTATAAAAGCTTTATTCATCCCCCGGCTGGAGGTTTCACTGTTCATGTGACAGTTTTTGTACTTTTTGCCGCTCCCGCAGTGGCACGGTTCGTTCCTTCCCATTTTTTCCATATCTCAATCGATTTTCAACAGTTGAAAATAGAAAATAAAAAGGAAAGAGTAAGGCCGCTGGTATAATCGAAATGGCTATTCGTCCTTCAAACTATTTACGGGGTTGGATGTTGCCGCTTTTATAGCCTGATAGCTAATTGTAATTCCGGTGATGATGAGGATAATAAATCCGGCTAACAAAAATGTTTGAACGTTAAGGGTAGTCCTGTAGGCAAAGGTTTCCAACCATTTATTCATGAGATAAAATGCCAGAGGGCTACCCAGCGCCAGTGAGATCAGCACCAGTTTGGCGAAATCTTTAGACAATAACCTGATGATATTGGAAACGGAAGCACCAAGAATTTTCCGAACTCCAATTTCCTTGGTGCGCTGGTTGGCCATATACGCAGCTAGTCCAAACAAGCCAACACAGGCAATCAGGATGGCTACCGTGGTAAAAAGCGCCAGGATTTTGCCTGACGTTTGCTCAGATGCATATTGTTCATTCAAGGTAGAATCCAGAAACGAATAGATAAAGGGCTCGCCTGGTACCATTTGCTTCCACTTATTTTCAAGGGAAGCCAGCGTTTCAGCTGTGTTGTGACCATCAAGTCGCACGGTGATGACGCTGTGAAAATTATATTGACCCTCTGTGTTAAATATCGCCAGCGGATCAACAGTCTTTCTCAGCGATTCGAAATTATAATCTTCAACCACACCAACTACCGTGTAAGTACTCTGATTGTTACTGAAATTGGCTGAGTTATTCAGCCTTGCGCCAATCGGGTTAGTAAGTCCGATCGCTTTCACAGCCGCCTGGTTCAGAATCACGCTTAATGAATCATTAAACGCTTCGCCAAACATCCTGCCATCTACCAGACGCAACCCAAGCGCATTGGCGTAGTTATCGCTCACGGTCACTCCCCGTACCAGCTTTACTTCCGTGTCTCCGGCTTTTTGAAACGAAATACCAAAATAGTAGCCCCCTGGGTTGGCATTTCCTGATCCTGCTTCAAGCACGCCCGGTACAGTCTTGATTTCGTTTGTGATGGCTTCGGGATCGTCATTTTGTCCATTGTGACTGATGGCGATGATATTGTTCTTATCAAACCCCAGGTCTTTTTGCTGTACATACTGAAGCTGTCTGAAGACAACGATTGTTGCCGTGATCAAAACAATTGAAATACAAAACTGAAAGATCATTAAACCCTGGCGGAGACTATTTCCGCTGGCAGAGGACCTGAATTTTCCTTTCAAGACCTGCACTGGTTTTAAGGAAGAAATATAGAAAGCAGGATAAAATCCTGCCACCAATCCCAGCAACACAGTAATGCCCGTTAGTAAAATAAGACCGGGCCAATTGCCGAGCGTAAACTCCAGTGGCTCCGGCAAAAGCGTATTGAACAATCCCAACGTTGACTGGATGATTGCGATGGCCAACACCACGCTGATCGTACTTAACAAAAAGGATTCGGATAGAAACTGGTAGACGAGTTGCTTCTTGAGCGATCCCAGGACTTTTCTTACGCCAACTTCCTTGGCCCGCTCAGCGCTTCTGGCTGTAGCCAGGTTAATAAAATTGATTCCCGCTATGGCCAAAATCAGTATGCTGATGAAGACAAGCATTTTCACATAGGTGTAGTTTCCATTCGCTTTTATTTCGTTGGAGCGGCTTGAATGCAAATGAATATCCTTGACCGGTTGAAGCAAATAGGTGTAGCCATTGCCAGCTTCGGTGTATGCCTTAAATGAAACACCAAGGTCCCGTTCAATCTGACCGGCCGCATACTTTTCAACCAGGGCTGGAAATTTTTCTTCTACGGTTTCGGGCTTTGTACCATTTACCAGTTTGATATACGTGTAAGACGATGACACATAGTAGCTGGGTTCGCTGAAAAAGTTGATGTTGACCGAGGAACTTAGAAAGTCCATTCGTATGTGCGAGTTGGAGGGGAGGTCCTGCATCACACCTACAACTTCATTTTGCACATTATTGACTTCAATTTGTTTACCCACCGGGTCTGATTCTCCAAAATATTTCTTCACCATAGATTGGGTAAGAATGACCGTATTGGGTTTGGTCAATGCCGTCTTCGGGTCTCCCTTCAATAGTTTGAAATCCAATACATCGAAAAAATTGGAGTCCGCGAAGAACAGGAACCGTTCCCTGAACATGGCGTCCTCATACCTGAACACGTTACTGAAATCAGTGAAGCCGATCAGCTTGGTTGATTTTTCGATTTCGGGAATCTCCTCGGCAATCACATTTGACCAGCCATCCGGTATCATGGCGAACTGTGCGGTGCGGTCAGGGTATTGCCGATCCACCACCACCCGGTAAAGGCGGTCCGTGTCGTTATAGAATTTATCGTATGAAATTTCCTTCTGAATGTATAGGAAGATCAGCAGGGTAGATGCCGCCCCCACGGAAAGGCCAAGAACATTGATAAAGGAATAGACTTTCTTTTTCAGGAGGTTTCTATAGGCGATTTTCAGGTAGTTGATCAGCATGGGTATTTAGGATTTGGTAGCGCTCTCCCAACTATTATACCAGTTTGGATATTCCCCAAAAATCGCGCTTTGACCGTTCGATAGGAGACATGGGTGTTCGAATTCGGGAATACTAAATAACCAATGTGGCCTATTCTCCAATCACTGTTTTAGTGAACTGGTGTCTCTCTCTTCAATGCCACTAAGGCACAAAGGCACTAAGATATTACTGTTTACACAACATCGGTAAACAACTACTTTTAAATCGGATTTCCAGTATTCTCCACCTGAAACAGCGACTCATTCCTGAGTTTTTCCAAAACCCAATCCCGATCCACGCCATAATGAATTTGTAGTAGCTCAGCATACTCGGTCAGGTCAAACAGCTTTCTTTTTAACTCCAGTTTTTTGATTTCGTCCATTGTGGGAAATGTATAATAATTTCCACCAGGGGGTTGACGATAGGAGGGCAAGGTTTTCTTCGCTTGCAGGTGATCAATTATCTCCCCAAGTTTTCTAGTCGCATCGGGATATAAATTCACCACATGCCAAAGGACGCTTTTCTCCGGCACAGCCTGACATTTGTTGATACTAAAAATATCGCCTGTATCAATTGAACTGTCGGTTATGTAATGAATGGTGGTGCCCAATTCTTTTTCATCCCGGAGCAATGCCTGAAAGGTACCCAGTATTCCTTTGTAACTGGGTAAAATAGCAGAGTGTAAGTTTATAATACCCTGAGCTGGAATCGAAAAAATTTCTCCCTTGAATATTTTTCCAAACCGGATAGAAATAAAAAGGTCAGGTAGGAAAGATTGAATGCGCGACAGCGTGGCTTGTGATGTTATTTCGTCAAGGTGAACCAGGCTTGCGTTGTATGCTTTGCCAACCTGATCAAAAGAAATAAATCCATTGTGTTGTTCCTTTAATGCCGGAAACAAATGTTGGTTAATGAAGTCCACTTCGAGAAAGCCCAATTGCCGGAGGGGAAGCAGGGGCGCTTTATGCCCGCCAATTTTTCTGGATAGAAAAAGGTTGAAGGTGTGATGCCTGAGGGTGGGCAACAAACAATTGAGCGCGATGTTGCTTTCAAGGTCATTATTTAGAAAAATCGAAATGCGCATTTAATCTGCGAGATGGCGTATTATTCAGGCAAATAGATTTTTGGGATTGGATTGTTTCTGCGTTCCGTGTCGTACATCCAGCCCATGATCCAATATCGATGCCCGTCAAAAAATAGTTGGATGCTATTGATGCCGCGACCCAATGGATTGCCGTCCGGTGTATTCTTGAATTCGTAAGTGCTCCACACGTGGGTTATATTGCCAAAGGTCGAACTCGTACGGTGTATTTCATATTCATAAAACGCATCTGGAGGCATTGTTTTATGAAATTCTCCAAGCGTCATCGTATTCACAAACGGATTTCCATCCTTGCTGATACCTGTGATCGCAATTAGTGCCTTCGGATGATGGAGAGATTTATCTCGTTCTGTTTGTTTTGGGCCCTCAGGTCCGGAAACCACATCGTAGTAGGCTTTGATGATGCCATCCACGGTGGTGACATCATCCTTCAGCGGATATTGCGCCTGGGCGGTAAGTCCGAGAAATAAAGTGAATAAAGTAATTTGAATTCGCATGGTACTTTTTTTCAAAGATTAGGTTCCGATATTTTCAATACATAGATATAGGGCCAATACTTCCCTGTGACCAATAAAGATTTTGTGCTTTCATGCCAGGCGATTCCGTTTAGCACGTCAGCGTTGGAATTTAGCAGCCTTGCTTGTGTACTAAGTTGAGTAAGGTCCAGGAATCCGCTGACCACACCGGTTGACGGGGATATTTTGGCGATGTAATTGGTTTGCCAAACATTGGCATAGATAAAACCGTTGACGAACTCAAGTTCGTTGAGGGCATTGACAGGCTTTCCCTGATAGGTAACTTCCACGGTCCGTCTGATGGCAAAATCAACGGTATCCATAAAGTACAACCGGGAAGTTCCATCGCTCATAATCAGGTGGGAGTGATCATGGGTCAATCCCCAACCTTCCGAATTGTACTCGAACTCGTTCACTTTTTTGAATGATTTCAGGTCATACACGAATCCCTTTCTGTTTTCCCAGGTAAGCTGATATATTTTATCGTTGAGGATGGTGATACCCTCACCAAAATATTTCTTATCAAGGATTACTTTTTTTTCAGCCACACCGGTTGCAATGTTCACGATACCGATCCATGAGTTTTCCTGCCCGGTACTTTCGTACAATTGGCCCTGGTGAATAACAAGACCCTGGATAAATGCACTTCGGTCATGTGGAAATGAATTCTGAACCGTATAGGTAATCAGGGTCGGATTGTTGATTTCATCTTTTTTATTTGATGAACATGAGATGAAGAGTACTGCCAGGATCAAAAAACCAAATCGCATAAGGTAGAACGAATTTATTTAACAGAAGGGTTAATCCAAAGGTGACTGAACCAGTGCCAATTCCCGGCCGAATCAGGAACCGTCAATGTGTAAAGCGTTCTCCTTCGGCTCATAATGGAGCCGGATGATCTGAGGGTGACGGTGATTTCGTTTGAGGTCTTATCCGTTATTTTCATTTGGCAACGGCTGCCTTGCACAAAACATTGCATTCGGTCAATGTTCAGTGATTTCGGATTAATGGCCAGGGTAAGCACGGGCCGATCTTTTCCACGGGGAATCATGGGATGGGTTGCCGACTTGCGGATGATGGGCAATGACTGCGTGAGTGCCTTTTCTTCAAACATATTGGCGAACGATTCCGACATGGGAAAGCGCGGCAGTTGAAACAGGTCGGTGCCGGTGTTGATCACTCCGGAGTTTTGAGCGGCAGCACCCCGGAAGCCGATTGCCTTTACGATCATTTTCATTTCTTCATCGAACTCCCCATAAGGATAGGCAAACACGGTCGGCTTAATTCGAAGATTTTCCTCAATCAATTTTTGAGAAAGCTCCAGGTCGGCTACAAAAGCAGTATAACGGCCAGTCGCCTCGTCATTCAGAAAGTACTTGTGCGAGTGTGTATGATTTCCGATTTCAATATTCTTTTCCGCAGCATCCTTCAATTCGTCCCAACTCATATAATCGCCAGCCCCAACGGTCTCGGTATTGATGAACAGCGTGGCAGGCATGCCGTACTTTACCAACAGAGGCAAACCACTTTTGTAAAAACTTTTATACCCATCATCGATCGTTATCACGGCAGTACTTTGAGGTTCTTGATCAGATTTTAGATACGTTATCGCCTGGGATAAAGTCAAAACCTTGTAGTCATGGGCTAATAGCCAGGCAAGGTGTTCCTCAAAATCTGCGGCCGCAATATTGGTGCTGGGAAACCGGCTGTCATCAAAGCGATGGTAAACGAAACTGACCACTTCCTTGTTTTCGATAGGAGGAAGGGGAATTTTCTCCGCAGCAACCTCTTCTTTTCTCTCCTCCGTTTTTTTTTCATTACTACACGCAACTACGAAAGTGAGCAACGCTATGATGATCCATGACCTCATCGCTTTACGAGATATTTTGGGTCAATTTGATAACGATCATATTGCGTAAGGTTATTTTGTTCAATTATTCGTTTTAGCTGATCTGTGTAGTCAAGCCGTCTCTCGCTGTAGTATTTGAGGTGCGGTAACAACACAAAGGGATCGCTCGTTTCCTGCAACGCTGTTCTCAACCCACGATAGGCGCGGGCGGTAGCCAGTGTTTTAAAGTAGTCGCCAATAGATTCAGAAATATCGGCATAGGCCCGCACGTGGACCGGGCCGCTTTCCCGTTTAATGGAGGCCCGAAGTCGCTCGTCTGTGCTATTGTACGACCACATACCAAAAACATTGTTTCCTTCTCTGAAAAATCTTGATCTACCCCATCCGCTTTCCACGGCTGCCTGTGCGAGGACGATGCTATTCGGCACGGTACTCATCCTCTTTAGTAAATTTTCGATGTCCCTGGCTTTATATTTTATTTTAAGTTCATTGTAATAGGTGCTATCCTTTTTCTTCCATTTCCTCTTTTTACTTAAGTCATGCACTTTCATTCGTTCTCGTTCAAGATTGTATTTCGTGATCAAGACGGATGGCAGTACCATGGAGATAAAAAGTTTTTTCGCCTTTGCGGCAGGCCTGACATCAAAATCACCAATATGCGTATATACGATCGGCTTTACCATCGAATCCTCTACCATTACAATGTGGTGAATGGAATCCGCACGAACGCTAATCGTTTCTACCACCAGTTCACCATTCTGGCATCCTACAAACAGGCCGGTCAGCAGTACAATCGTAATTACACCTTGAACATGGTTGAGTCCACAAAAGAACGAATCGAAAAATCTTTTATTTTTCGTCTCACACATAGGCCAACGCTTCTACTTCGATCAGCGCTCCAAAATGAAGGTCACGGGTGGGGACCACACACCGGACGGGCTTATGATCTCCAAAAAAATCGGCATATACCTGGTTGACCTGGTTCCAAAGTTCAACTTGGGGAATGTAAATTCTCACCTGGATTACTTTTTTAATATTGCTGCCCGCTTCATCCAGTATCAGGGCAATATTTTGGAGTGTCTGCAAGGTCTGTTTTTCTATTCCTTCCGGCATCTTACGCGTCATGGGGTCAAAGGGAAGTTGACCGGACAGGTAGAGCAATCCGTTGTGTTCGATGCATTGAGAATAGTGCCCGTTGCTCGCAGGCATTTTTTGGCTGGTTATTATTCGCATGGATTTTATCCTCCCTTCAAATTTGGTTGAAAAAGTTTTATGGTATAATCCAGCAGATCAATTGTGCCGTGGTTGCCATGACCGGGAATAATCACTGTTGCATCTGAATATTTTTGCTTTACGCTCTCAACCGTATTCGACCATTCGTCCAGGTTTGCATCAGCAATATTTCCTTTGGAGGCACCCAGCGACTTGACCAAACATCCGCCAAACAGCAGTTTTTCGGAATCTATCCAGGTCACTGTGTTGTCCCTGGTATGGCCTTCACCAAAATATCCTGTCTCGATTTTTTTTGTTCCAAGATCAATGGTCACTGTGTGATCAAATGTAATTTGTGGAGGAACCGCGGCTTCCCCAATGGCAAGTGCCCGGGTCAGTTTGAAACCATAAGACGGGATGTCTCTCTTGTGAAATTCGGGGAGACCAGCGAGCGCGTCTGCATGGAAGTGACTGACAATAACAGCCTTAACGGTAATTTTTTCTACACCGAGATAATCAAGCAGCTGTGCGGTCAATTCTTCTGAGACGGGCGTGTCTACCACAACAGCCTCATCGCCTTCAATGAAAATAAGGCCATTGCTTGAAAATCGGCCGTAGGGCTCCAGCGTCATGAAAGACCGGTGGATGTAAGTATGCTTTGAAATTGGCAGCAGGGAGAGATCGGCAGAAATAATTACTTCTTTTTCTTGCGCCACGGCAGCTATAGTGGCGCACCACATCATCAACAATATGAGTCGCATTTTTTTAAAGGATTTTGGAATATATCAATTCGTTTTAATAAAATTCAATGAATAGCAAATAGGCCTTTTGTATTACCAAATTGTTAAAAATTACATTCGAAAGGTAAAATAGAACCGACAGCTAAGGTTTTTGTAAACTCGGACTCCATTCATTTTGCTAAAGTCGGCAATTTTACTTATATTCCGAGTGACCCCCGATTCGTGTGGCGTATATTTAGATTTTGGAACTGCGAAGGGGCAACAGATAAAAAATAAAGTAGTCGTTTTGAATCAATTAGTAAACCAAGCCGAGTCTTTGCTGGAAGGTGAAAAGCAGGTCATGGAAATGATCGCGACCAGAAAGCCGCTGAGAGAAATTCTGGAGACCATAGCACTTAACTTTGAAGCCAATTCCGGGGATGCCCTTTGTTCTATTTTAATGTTGAATGATGCGGGAACACATGTAAAATTTGGTGCCGGCCCGAATCTTCCCACAGCTTACAACGATGGTATTGATGGGGAGCCCATAGGACCCAATGCCGGGTCCTGCGGAACGGCAGCATACCGCAGAGAAAGGGTTATCGTCACTGATATAGCCTTGGACCCTTTGTGGGCCGATTATAGAGATTTTGCGTTGGGCTTTGGGCTCAGGGCCTGCTGGTCGACTCCGATAATTGGCAATGACAATAAAGTGCTTGGAACTTTTGCGATTTATTATCGCGAAGTCAGGGAGCCGGATCCGATGGATTTTGAATTGATCGACCGGGCAGCAAGCCACGTGAAAATTGCCATCGAGCAACATTACTATGAGATCAAACTAAGGAGAAGTGAAGAAAAGTACCGGACCTCCCTGGAAAGGATCACCGATGGTTTTGCTTCGCTCGATAGCAATCTCTGCTTTACGTTTATCAATAAAAGGTGTGGAGAAATATTGAATATCGATCCAGTTTCGAAGCTAGGAGTTTGCCTCCTGGATGAGTTTCCGGAGCTGGTAGGCAGGCCGTTTCACCTGGCCGTGCAAAAGGCCATAAAAGACCAGCACTACATCTACCTTGAAGATTATTTTGAGGAGCATGACCGCTGGTTTGAAGATCATATTTACCCATCGGCAGAAGGGGTTTCAGTTTACTTCCGGGATATTACGACCAGGAAAAAGTCGGAAAAGGTACTTCGGGATAGGGAGCTCCAGTTTCGCAGGTTAACGTCCAGTGTGCCAACTGCTATTTTTCAGACAGATACACGCGGCCATTGTATCTATATAAATGATACCTGGCTCGACTATTCCGGGATGAGCAAAGAGGAGGCGATGGGCACCGGCTGGTCGAACGCCATTCATCCCGATGATAAGCAAAGGGTTCTGGAGGAGTGGCAGGAGGCGGTGACAACCGCCACTGACTTCAATTCCGAGCTGAGATTTCTACATAAAAATGGTCGCGTGGTTTGGCTTACGGCCAAGGCAGTTGCTCTTTACGACTCAGAAAATGCCATCTACGGCCACATCGGGATGGCAACTGATATTACCCCGCTAAAGAAAGTAAGTGAAATAATTGAAGAAAGTGAAGCGAGGTACCGTACAACATTGGAGAGGATCACCGATGGATTTGTAGCTCTCGACCACCATTGGAGATATACGTACATGAATCGCAAAGCCGGGGAGATATTTAACCGGAAACCGGAGGACATGATTGGCAAGCACATTTGGACGGAGTTTCCGGAAGGCGTTGGCCAGCCATTTCACAAGGCCTATGAAAAGGCCATGGCGGATCAGCAGTATGTTTATCTCGAGGAATATTATCCGCCATATGACAAATGGTTTGAGAATCACATTTACCCTTCAGCCGGAGGGCTTTCTATTTACTTCAAGGATATTACCGAGCGCAAAAAGTCAGAAATTGCCATTCGGGAAAGTGAGCAACGATTCCGCAGCGTGGTGGAACAATCATTGACAGGAGTTTATATTATTTCTGGCGATTACTTTACCTACGTCAATCCGCAATTTGCGGCCATCTTTGGTTACACGCATGATGAAATGCTCAACAACTTCAAGGCAATCGATGTGGTCTACGAGCCCGATCGGGGATTGGTCAGCGATGTGGTGGAGCAGCGATTGAAGGGAACAGCAGTTGATTCAAACTATCAATTCAGGGGAATCAAAAAAGATGGAACGGTAATTAACGTTGAGGTCTTTGGCGCAGTGGTCAGTCAAAATGGTATTCCGGTAACCATTGGCACACTGTTGGACACCACCGAAAAGGAAAAGGCACTTCGGGCATTGGCGGAAAGTGAGAATCGCCTGAGAACTATCCTCGACACGGAACCGGAGTGCGTCAAAATTGTAGATCGAGAGGGCCGGTTGCTGGACATGAACCCGGCAGGGTTGGCGATGATTGAGGCCGGCAGCCTGCGCGATGTCAAAGGAAAAAATGTGATTAATCTGGTCAACCAGCCCCACAGAGAAGATTTCGCCAATCTGCATTGCGAGGTATTCAAGGGTAATGACGGTCATTTGGAATTTGAAATCACCGGCCTTCGAGGGAGGCAACGGTGGTTGGAGACCCACGCGGTGCCATTGAAGGATTCAGCTGGTAAAATAGTTTCAATGCTTGGTGTCACGCGGGACATAACGGAACGCAAGGCCTCTGAGGCTACTTTGCTAAAGTTGCAAAAAGACAAGGAATCTGTACTCAACCGTATAAGTGACAAGATGATTTCTTTGGACACAGCGTGGCGGTATACCTTTTTGAATGATGCCGCCCTGGAAGAACACGCCCTTGGCAGGGATGAAACCCTCGGCAGGACCATTTGGGATGTTCATCCAGAACTGAAAGGAACAATCTTTGAAAAGAAGTACAGAGAAGCGATGCAAACGAAAAAAGCCGTGGAGGTTGAAAGTTATTACGAACCATTCAAGACATGGTTCTTCGTGAAGGCCTATCCATCGGATGATGGACTTACTATTTTTTACCAGGATGTAAACGAGCGAAAGAAAACCGAAGAGCAGGTAAAGAACTACACGAAAAAACTCCGTGATCTCACCGTTCACCTTCAAACGGTGAGAGAGGAGGAAAGAGCTGCGCTGTCGCGCGAGTTGCACGATGAATTGGGACAACAACTTACTGCCATCAAGATGGACCTTTCGTGGATGAACAGTCATCTAACCTCAAAAGATTTATTGCCTGCTAAAATTGAGGATGCCATGGCGCTGGCCGACAATGCCGTTGTCACGGTCAGGAGAATTAATTCTGAGCTTCGACCGACTGTTCTGGATGATTTGGGACTGTTTGCAGCGCTTGGTTGGCAGCTTAAAGAATTTGGACGCAGATTTAATCTGGAGGTCAAACTCATCATTGAAATAAACGAACCGTCATTTGACCAACATCAGTCCATCGGGATTTTTCGAATTTTTCAGGAATCGCTTACCAACATTGGCCGCCATGCCAAGGCGACCAAAGTTGTCGCCAGGGTCTCCCAATCAGAAGGAAAAATGGAGTTGACCGTTGAAGACAACGGTGTTGGGTTTGAACGAAATACCTATGGCAATCTCAAGTCTTTTGGAATTCTGGGGATGACGGAACGTGCCATGATGATGAATGGCGTTTTGATGGTTGACTCGGTGCCGGGTAAAGGTACCAAAGTCTGCCTGACTGTGCCTATGTCATAAGAAATTGTAAAGCACCATGGGTGATGCATTGCATTTTATTCTGGCTGATGACCACGCGATCATAAGGAGGGGATTGAGGCAGATATTGAGAGATGAATTTGAATCTTGTCAAATTGCGGAGGCGCGTGACGCGAAATCTGTTTTAAGTTTGATTGCAGAAAAAGAGCACGATTTGCTCATTTGTGATATCAGCATGCCGGGCACCACGGGGCTTGAATTGTGCAAAAAAGTGAGGCAAGCCAAACCCGGGTTGCCGGTACTGATCTTAAGCATGCACGCGGAAGAACAGTATGCAGTCAGGGCGCTGAAAGCTGGCGCCTCAGGGTACCTCACCAAAGAAAGCGCGCCTGATGAACTGATCAAAGCGGTGCGAAGCGTATTAATCGGCAAAAAGTATGTCTCCTCCGCGTTGGCCATGATCATGGCGAACCAAATTGGAAATCTGGATCATGGTGAGTTGCACGAATCGTTGTCGGACAGGGAAATGGAAGTGTTGAAACTGATCGCAGTTGGTAAATCCTTAAATTATATTGCCAAATCCATGCATTTGAGTCCAAATACCATCAGCACCTACCGGTCGAGAATTTTGCAAAAGCTGAATGTGAATACCAACGCAGCATTGGTTCGGTATGCGATTGAACATCGCATTAAATAGGCCAAACTGCAATACAAGTAGTGGAATCACTACAGCCACTCGTTAGCTACCTACAAAAAAATCAAGTTCACCGCTATATTTTTCAGGAGATCATTGTCGGACCTTTGGCTCTGGAAATGATATGATGAAAATGAAAGATAAAAAGTCGCTGCTAATAATTGAAGATTCAGTCTCCATCACCTGGCGGTTGTTGAACTTCCTGAGGGAAATAGAAAATCTCGACATACTGGGCTCCGTGAGAAATGGAACGTCCGGTTTGAAAAGAATTTTGAAAGAATCACCGGATATTATTCTGCTGGATCTTCAGTTGCCTGGAATCAACGGCATGAAAATTCTTGAACTTCTGGCCAATGAGGCGAACACTCCCTACATTATTGTTCTTACCAACAACAGCAACCTTTATTTTAAAGAGCGGTGCCTGGAATTGGGAGCCAACGAGTTTTTTGATAAATCGGTTCAGTTCGAAAAGGCGATTAAATCAATTGAAAATTTTTGCAATGATGTTACGGCTTAAGCATTTGCCGCTTTTGGCTGCCGGTCTGCTTAGCGTTGCGTTACTAATTAGATCAGCTGCCGATCTGGCTCCGATGGTGCTTGGCGAAGCCAGGGGATTAAGTCTGAGTGATGCAACTTTTAGCGCAAGCGCATTGCCAATGTTAGACACCGTGGAGGGCGATTCTTTGATCCGCCTGGGCGAAATATATATCACCATTAGCTTCATCGGTATCATTCTATTGCTCGCCTGCTTTGGGATTTTTCTATACTATGAAATTGTCAGGAAACATAGTTCGAATCCCGTAGAGGTTCCAGGTCGGATGGCTAGTCCTCTATTTCGTTTACGTTCCAGGCGCCAAATTAATTTTTCAAGGAGTAAAGTGAATTTACTGTTGGAACTCGAGCAGGGAATCCTCGAGCGGATTGCCATGGGTCGGCCTTTAGCGGAAGTGCTTCGCGAGATTGCCCTTAACTACGAAGCAAACTGCCGCGATGCCATTTGCTCCATTCTGTTGCTTGATCAGGACGGCCGTCATATGCGCCACGCGGCAGGACCTTCCCTCCCAAGAGAGTATATCGAGGCAATAGATGGAGCTGAAATCGGGCCGATAGCTGGTTCGTGTGGGACGGCCGCATACAGAAAGCAGAGGGTCGTTGTTACGGACATTGAGCACGATTTGCTGTGGACTGATTATAAGGAACTGGCACTTTCGCAACAATTTAGGGCCTGCTGGTCAACTCCTATCATCGGTAATAATGGACTAGTGTTAGGCACATTTGCCATCTACTACAAAAAACGCAGGGCACCAAACGAGCTGGATCTGAAATGCATTGACAGGGCCACCTACCAGGCGAAAATCGCCATTGAGTTTATGCAAAGTCAAATCAGGGTCACAGAAGGTGAGGAAAAGTACAGGGTCCTGGTTGAGCAAGCGTCAGATGGTATTTTTATCCATGGCTGTTCATTTCAATTTTTGGAGGCCAATGAAAGTGCAATTAAGATGTTGGGTTACGCCAGGGAGGAGCTAACCAAGTTAAATATTGAGGACGTGGTTGTGGTAGAGGCGGGTGAGCCACCATTGCGACTTGATGAATTGAAGGATGGCCAATCGGTATTGCAAGAGAGGAAATTAAAAAGGAACGATGGAACGCTGGTTCCAGTCGAGATCAGCGCAGCGAAAATTGGCAATGGAAACTATCTGGCGATCGTGCGAGATATCACCAGCCGAAAACGCGATCAGCTGAAATTGGAAAAACAGTATAAGATGATCGAAGAGTACGCTTTTATCAATGCCCACGAGGTTCGAGCCAGGGTGGCAACCATGCTTGGATTGATGAATTTGTATATCGGAAATAATGTTGAGGGCGTGGATAGGGATTGGGCGATACACCAACTCTACCGTGAGACGAATAATCTGGATGAAATCATAAAGAAATTATCTGTGTTGATCAACCACAAGGAGACGTAGCTACTTGCGTTTGTTTGATACTTTCTTTTTAGTTGGCATTTTCTTTGCCACCTTCTTCGTCACTTTCTTTTTAGCCGACTTCTTCACCGTTTTTTTAGCAGGCATCTGTTTGGCCTTCTTGGCAATTTTTGTTTCTGATTTCGCGGGCTTTTTTTGGACTGGTTCTTTTTTTGCCTCCAAGCCTTTTTTTGTGTCACCTTTTACGACAGACACTTTCTTCGCCTCCGACTTCACAGGCTGAGCGGCTGGTTTGGGTTTCAACGATGTGGCATACGAAATACTGCGTGCGAAAAAGGGTTCCAGTTCATGAGTGTTCTTTAACAACGCGGGAGGAACCGTAACGTACTCGGCCATCACTGCACCATGGTCTTCGAAGATTCGTGTAGCATATTGTTTCAAAAATGCCACCCTATCCGGGTGCGACAGCCGCAGGGCCATCAGACCATCCCTGGACAAAAAGGAAAACATGTTGCCATTCATGGAGGTGTACGGCATGGCCGCTCCCTTTCGTTCGATCTCAGGATGCGTTGCCACGAGTCTGTCGTAATGTTCCACGTTCTTGTGAGGCGATGTAGGTTTTGCCATAGCAGGTAGAAAAGTTAGTACCAAATAAAATTAAGACTATCCCGCCACAATCTAAAGCCCTAAGGGGGTTAATTGACAAGAGATTTACCAATTGATTGCAGGAAATCGGGCCTCAGATTTATTTCGGCCAGACGATTGTTATTATTTGCGTCAGAATTATTGTATGAGCGCAGTCAGCCGCCACGTAGGAGAAATCCAGGTCTGCCAAATTGAATCTTCATTGGGCCAATCCACGCCAGATATTTTAAATTCGAACAAAGAAAAAAACCGTTGACAAACTTCTTCGAATAAATTGATGGTCCACGATTTCGGATATTCTATCTTGCGCCCATGTTTACTGGAATTATCGAAACCCTGGGCGAGGTGATCGACCTTAAAAAGGAGAGCGGCAATACCCATCTATGTATCGGGAGCGAAATCGGCCGTGAATTAAAAGTCGATCAGAGTATTTCGCACAACGGGGTGTGTCTGACGGTCACCAGAATCGAAAACGACCGCCATTGGGTCACGGCCATCCGCGAGACCCTTGACAAATCAAACCTTGCGGGGTTGAGAATTGGGCACAAAGTCAATCTGGAACGCTGTATGCTTAATAATGGGCGGTTTGATGGGCATATCGTTCAGGGCCACGTGGATCAAACCGGTATTTGTAGATCAATCAGCGAGCAAGATGGCAGTTGGTTAATGCAATTTGATTATGATCCGTCTACCGGCAACATTACCGTTGAAAAGGGTTCTATTGCAGTGAATGGTGTCAGTCTCACCTGCTTCAATTCGCGAAAAAATGGATTTACTGTTGCAATTATTCCCTATACTTACGAGCACACCAATTTCCACCAGGTGCGCGTTGGCGATCAGGTGAATCTCGAGTTCGACATCATTGGAAAATATGTTTCAAAGTTAGTCAGCGGAAGGTAGCCGGGATCTGCCTGTTAATTGACGTGGGGGACGACAGGTTGTTTACCAAATTTTTTTAAGAGAAGCTTGGCAGCCAAAAAGCCGATCCATCCGCAAAGCAATCCGATCAGCATTCCTACCAAAACATCGCCCGGATAATGGACCCCGAGGTAAATTCTTGTGTAACTCATCAATGCCGCCCAGAGGAAAATGGCTGACATCCAATGGTAACGCCCGCGGAAAAGAAGGAATATAAACATAGCAACGCCAAATGTATTGGCCGCATGGCTTGATGCAAAACCGTAAAGGCCTCCTTTGTAGTTGTTCACGATATGAAGAATACCCTCCAGGCCCGGCTCTTGCGAGGGGCGTAGCCGTGCAAAAAATGGCTTCATAAATCCTGAAGTAATCTGATCAGCCAGGGCAATCGAGAGCGCAATTCCCAATAAGATATACAGGGTATCCCATTTTTTGTTTTTTGCAATCAGGTAGACCAGGAAGACGTAAAGAGGGAGCCAAAAAATTGTTTTTGTCGCCAACATCATCACCGGGTCAAGCCAGTCTGCGTGAAAGCCGTTGAAGTAGAGCAGTAATTCCCGGTCGAGTTCGAGTAAGCGGTTCAAATTGAATTACATTTGTGTGGGCACAAAAGTAACCTTTAGAAAGAAATTAAAAATGGGATTCTCACAAGTTCCACATACGATTATGCTGGTCCGGCCGGCAGCATTTGGCTTCAATCCTGAGACGGCCGCTTCGAATGCTTTTCAAAGGCCAGCGGCTGACAGCAGTGAGGTTCAACGCAAGGCGTTGTTGGAATTCGACCGTGTTGTAGCGTTGCTTGCCGCAAATAACATTCTAACCCTTGTCTTTGAGGATACCAAAATTCCTGTTACTACGGATGCTGTTTTCCCAAATAATTGGATCACCACTCATGAGGATGGAAGGATTGTCCTGTATCCTATGATGGCGCCCAGTCGCAGGCATGAAAGACGGCCTGATATTGTGAATAAGTTGCAGGAAAAATTTCAGGTCAATGAAGTGATCGATTTAAGTAGTTACGAACGCCAGTCAAAATACCTCGAGGGAACGGGGAGCATGATATTCGATCACGTGAATCAAATCGCGTATGCCTGCCGATCAGATCGAACCCATGAAAGTTTATTCTTCGATTTGTGTAAGCAGCTGGAGTACAGGCCGATTCTTTTTCATGCCACCGATGAAGACGGACTTCCTATTTATCACACCAATGTGATGATGTGGATTGGCGAATCCGTTTCTGGGATTTGCCTTGATTCGGTGCATGATGAGGCTGAGCAGGACATCCTATTGAACCAGTTGGCTCACACCGGGCACAAGGTAATCGCACTGAGCTATGCACAAATGAATGCGTTTGCCGGAAACATGTTTGAAGTCAGAAATGCCAGCGATGATCGTTTTTTACTTTTGTCGAAGGCAGCATTTGATTCATTACTTCCCGGTCAGAAGGCAGAAATAGAAAAATTTATGCACCTTTTGCCAGCAGACATCAGCACGATCGAGGAATGCGGTGGAGGTAGTATCCGGTGTATGGTGGCAGGAATCCATCTTCCGCTCAAATAAAACGAACCAACAGGACTCATGTTGGCCTTTTTACTATGGTGCATGCGCTAATTTTTATAAATTGGTGGATGTACTTTTTTGGCTTTAATGATTATGGACAAATTTGATTTAGTAATAATCGGTGCAGGACCGTCAGGATATGCGGCTGCGATGCGTGCACTTGATTTTAGGAAGAAAACTTTACTCATAGAACGCAATCTGGTGGGGGGAGCTGGGGTGACCAACGGTGCTTTATCCTCTAAAACCTGGTGGGAACTTTCACGGGAGACAGCTGCATTCCGAAGGAGCCTGAAGCGATTTAATATTGAAGCACCAGCCGCGAATTACAAGGAGATCAGAGCTGAAGTAAATCGTGCCGTGGGCGAACGTAAGTCGATGCTCGAGGAGCATATGAGTTTGCTGAAAAATTCAAACTATGCTAATTTGTTGAAGTTCAAAACGGGTAATGCCAAATTGATCAGTCAACAAGAGGTGGAAATAACCAATGGGACAACCAAAGAGGTTGTAGGCGCAGCGCACATCATTCTCGCTACTGGAAGCAGGCCACGATATCTCCCTGAATTACCCATTGATGAAAAAATTGTGATGACCAGTGAGGGTATCGAGAACATGACCGACTTCCCTGAAAGCATGGTGATTGTTGGAGCCGGGGTAATTGGTTGTGAATATGCAACTATCTTTTCCGGATTTGGCAAGACCAAGGTGCATTTAATTGATAAAGGCGATCGGATTCTCCCGTTTGAGGATGAGGACGTGGTCAAAATCATTGAGCGCAACATGGAGAATAGCGGTGTGCTGATTCACCGCAATTCAAAACTTATTCGCATGGAAGTGATCAATAACCGGGTAGAGTACGAATTGGAATACAATGATGGAGGTAAAGAAGTATTCAATGTGGAGAAAGCCCTGGTTTCCGTTGGCAGGGTTCCAAATTTTGAAGACCTGTGGGAAAAAAATGTGAACATCACCATCGACCGAAGAGGGGTAGAGGACAATGACACACAAACCAGTGTCTCCAATATTTATGCAGTAGGCGATTTGACGGCCGATATATCGCTGGTAAACGTTGGCGAGTTGGAAGGGAGGTATGCAGTAGAGAAAATATTTAGCACACCGAAAAGAAAATTGGTATATGAAAATATAAGCAACATCATGTTCCTTAGTCCTGAGGTTGCAGGTGTTGGCCTCAACGAAATCCAGGCCAGAGAAAAAGGGTTGGACTATAAAGTGGTCACACTGGACTACAGCTGCATACCGAGGGCTATTGCCAAACGAAATACGCAAGGCTTCATCAAGTTGCTGGTTACCAACGATGACGACATGAAGATATTAGGAATGAAGGTCGTGGGTAACCATGCTTCCAGTGCAATTCAGGCGGTGGCTGTATTGATCTCGATGAACAAGGGAATTGAAGAACTTGCCGAATGCGTACATCCGCACCCATCGATCACCGAGGGCATACAGGAATGCGTGCGCATGCTGATGGGTAAGTCCATGTTTAAGCCCACGGCATTGCGGGGAAAATTATCGTGCAGGAAATGTGTAAATTGTGAGTACGAAGACATTACTTTTTGATTGTGATGCGCACAGGATTTTTTAAATATGTGGTTTTACTTTCATTAATTCCCCTTTTTGGATTTGGGCAGGTTGGCAATGGACCATTCTCCAAATCGAAGAAAAAGAAAAACCAATCACCGTTTGCCGAACATGTCGATTTTGAGGGCATGGCGAAGCGGTACCTGGTGAAGCAGACTGAGCCCATGGAACCGCTGGAGGGAATATATTCCGTGTCTGCCATTATCTCTAAGCGCGGTGGATTTTTGGCAAACCCGAATCGCGACAAGGTCATTGTGCGAAAGGACAATTACGCCAAAGTGGTCATCATGAAAGATTCTGAGGATCCAAAACGTGAGTACCTCGAGGTTTCGCTGGCATCCAAATCGCCTGGCAAGTATCCGGTAGTCGGGGAGTTCAGTAGCCTGGCTGAGGGAAAAGCGTTTGTGTACAAACACTACGAGCCAAAGAAACCGGTGATTTCCTATTCTTTCGTTCTGTCTGAATTTGATATCCTGGATGGCGTGCTGACAGAAATTGTGAGACGAAAAACAATCACCTACAAGTTATCCTACCTGAAAATCTATCCCAAGAAGGAAGAGATTCCGCTCCGCAGACTTTCTAATAATAAATAGCCACTTCTTCCAGCGATTTCCTTTTCAGCTTGGGGACGAAAGTTTCGTCAGCCGGATAACCAACGGGTATCAACAGGAATGGTCGTTCATTTTCAGGCCGCTTCAGGAGTTTGGTTAAAAAATTCATGGGACTCGGTGTATGCGTGAGCGCTACCAGACCAGCGTGGTGTATGGCAGCCAGCAGGAATCCGCTGGCAAGCCCCACCGACTCCGCCACGTAGTAATTTGTTTTTTTTTCATGGTTTGGCGCCGGGTCGTATGTTTTTTTGAAAACAACGATCAGATAAGGGGCGATTTCAAGAAACGGTTTGTGCCAGTCAGTTTGCAATGGTTTTAAATCGTCCAGCCATTCCGGAGGCATCCGGCTGTTGTAACTTTCGTATTCCTCATCTTCAGCGGCTTTGCGGATTTGAGTTTTCAAATCAGGATCGCTAACAACGCAAAAAGTCCACGGCTGTTTGTGGGCACCTGATGGTGCGGTGGAGGCTGTTAAGATAATATGGTCGATGACCTCCTTAGGAATGGGTTTGTCCGAAAAATCCCGAACCGTTCTTCGCTTGTCCATCCATTGATAGAATGACTTAGAACGGGAAATCATCTCTTCCTTACTATATGTTTCCCGGTGATAGGATATGAATTCATATCCGTCTATGGTCTTGGTTATCTCATTCATATTTGAAATTTATGAATTGCTTTTAAATGGACAAACCGGCAGTCGGACTCTCATTAAAAATGTAGCCTGCCCGACAAGTTTTATTTATGGGCTCTATGTCTTTGTTCCAACACCTTTACCACGTCAACAAGTGTCGCCTTTTTGGCCGCGAGTAAAAGCAGGTAGTGGTACATCAAGTCTGCCGCCTCATTCAAAAACCGATCTTTGTTTTCGTCCTTGGATTCGATGACAAGTTCCACGGCTTCCTCGCCCACCTTTTGGGCAATTTTGTTTATGCCACTGTTGATCAACGATGTCGTGTACGATCCTGGCTGGGGATTTTGAATCCTGTCATTGATGATTTGTTGAAGAGATTCAAGATTGAAATTTGAATTGGGTTCGCTGAAGCAGGTATCAGAACCCGTGTGACAAACGGGCCCTTCGGGATTTACTTTAATTAACAAGGTATCCTGATCGCAATCTGGGGTGATTTCCACCAGGTGCAGAAAATTGCCAGACGTTTCTCCTTTGGTCCAAAGCCGTTTTTTGCTGCGACTATAAAATGTTACATGTCGTTTGCTAAGCGTCTCCGCCAGGGCTTCGTTGTTCATATAGCCGAGCATCAGCACCTTTTGGGAAACGTTATCCTGAATGACGCAGGGAATTAAACCGGTTACTTCATCGAATTTCAACGTGGTCTGATCGATCATGGTACTTTATTTTCTTACCGCAATATTGTTTTGTTGCAGATAGGTTTTGAGGTCGGGTAATTTGATTTCACCATAGTGAAAAACGCTGGCTGCCAGTGCAGCATCGGCATTTCCTTTAATGAAGACATCGGCAAAATGTTCCTTTGTGCCGGCTCCTCCAGACGCGATGATCGGAATTTTTAGGTTTCTGCTGAGCTGATTCGTGGCCTCAACGGCAAATCCATTCTTCGTGCCGTCATGATTCATGCTGGTGAACATGATTTCTCCGGCACCACGCAATTCACCTTCGCGTGCCCACGAGAACAATTCCCTGCCCGATGATTTTTTGCCTCCATGGCTGTACACGAGCCAATAGCCGCCCTCATTTCTTGCATCAATGGAGAGCACGATGCACTGCGAGCCAAACTCACGTGCCAATTGATCAATTAATTTTGGATCCGCGACTGCGGAGGAGTTGATGGTTACTTTGTCCGCACCGGCCTTCAGTAGTCGATCCACATCTTGAATTGTTTTTATTCCACCGCCAACGGTAAACGGTATTTTACAGTTGGCGGCAATCTCCCTCACTACGGTGGTGAACGTTGTCCTGCCGTCCTGCGTGGCCGAGATGTCTAAAAACACGAGCTCGTCCGCGCCTTGTACAGTATAGTTGGCGCCCAGTTCAACAGGATCTCCAGCGTCTCTAAGTCCCTCGAAGTTAACGCCCTTGACCGTTCTGCCGTCCTTTACATCAAGACAGGGAATAATTCTTTTGGTCAGCAAATGGTCAGATGGTTAGCGGTTTGAGTTCGGCAAGTTTGATTTTTCCTTCGTACAAGGCCTTGCCTATGATCACGGAATCTACTTTGATGTATTGCAGCTGAACAAGATCCTCCAGGCAACTAACTCCACCGCTGGCGATTATTTTCAAGTGTGGAAACCGGTTGATCAGTTTTTTGTACAAGCCAAAATTCGGGCCGCTCAACATACCATCGGTTTCGACATCGGTACACGCCAAGTACTGCAAGTTGGACTCATAGCGGGCGATTAAATCATAGATGCACAGGTCGCCATCTTCCTGCCATCCATTGATTTGAACGTTGTCGCCACGCACGTCTGCACTCAGGATAAAATTTTCACGCCCATATTCTTTGATCCAGTTCTTTAATTTTTCCGGATCTTCAACGGCAACCGATCCAATATTTATCCGGTTGATCCCCATCTCCAGAAGCTGGTCAACCTCTTCGCTGGTTTTGACTCCACCCCCAAAGTCAATGTTAAGGGACGTGTTGGCGAGGATATCATTGATGACATGCCAGTTGACTACTGTGCCTTTTTTGGCTCCATCCAGGTCCACCAGATGCAAGTATTCCAAATCTGCATCTTCGAATTCTCTTGCTACATCGACAGGATTCTCTCTGTAAATTTTCTTCTTTGTAAAGTCTCCCTGAGTCAGACGCACACATTTTCCGTCTACCAGGTCAATCGCGGGAATAATCTTCATGAACTAAAAAAACAACTAAATCATTAAAAACTGCCTTATCACTTTCTCGCCAATTTCAGCCGACCTCTCCGGATGGAATTGCACTCCGTAAAAATTTCTTTTTTCGATCGCTGCGCTAAATGGCAACGTATACATAGTTTCAGCTACTGTATACGGATTGATCGGTACATAGTAACTGTGTACAAAGTAAACAAAGGTATTGTCAAAGGAATTCCCCAGCCATCCCTTACTTTGCGTCAGGCTATTCCATCCTGTGTGCGGTACTTTAAGGGTTTGAGTTGCATCAAATCTTTTTACCGTGATGTCAAAAATGTTCAGGCAGTCGGTGTCGTTTTCATCCGAGTGGCGGCACATCAGTTGCATGCCGAGGCAAATTCCCAGAACTGGCTGCTGAAGTTCCGGCAGGAGGCGGTCGAGTTTTTTGTCCCTGAGAAATCGCATGGCTGAGCTCGCTTCGCCCACTCCGGGAAATATAACTTTCTCTGCGTTTTGAATTGCTTCAATGTCATCAGTGACCTTGTAAGCCACACCCAGCCTGTCCAGTGCAAAACCTACCGACAGTGTGTTGCCGGCATTATACTTGACTATCGCGATATTCATTATTGTTCCGTTGCGATCCGTAGCTAGTGAAAATTTGACTTCCGTAGTGTAAGACCATGTTTTATAAAACTCCTTTTGTGGTTGGTAAACTTCTGTTGCTTAAATCTCTCCCCTTGGCCATATGGATTGCCCTGGCAAAGGATTTGAAAATTGCTTCCGCCATGTGGTGTTCGTTCTTGCCTTCTGCCTTGATATTGACATTGCATTTTGCTGTGTCGGAAAAGGACTTGAAAAAGTGGTGAATCATTTCTGTTGGCATTTCACCAATTTTTTCTCTTTTGAAAGTTGCCTGCCACTCAAGCCATGGTCTGCCACCAAAATCGATGGCCACCTGTGCGAGCGCATCGTCCATGGGGAGACAGAAGCCATATCGTGCAAGGCCTTTTTTATCTCCAAGTGCCTTTGAAAATGCTTCACCGAGTGCAAGTCCGGTGTCCTCAATGAGGTGATGTTCGTCAATATGTAAATCGCCAACGGCATCGATTTCAAGATCCAATTGTCCGTGTTTTGCCAGTTGGGCCAGCATATGATCAAAAAATCCAAGCCCCGTATGGATTTTAGACTCGCCCTGTCCGTCAAGATTCAGCGTTATTTTGATGGCTGTTTCATTGGTTTTGCGAAGGACCTCGGAGATTCTCTCGCTGGCGATAATTTGATGAAATATTTCCTCCCAGGTTGATACGGTTTTGCATCTGGGTTGAGTCGTGGTGATTTTATTGCTAAGGAGAAGGCCACTGCACCCCAGGTTATGTGCCAGCACCATGTCTGACTCGCGGTCTCCAATAACATATGAACCGCTTAAATCATACCCGGGACCGAAGTAGGATGTCAGCATTCCTGTTCCGGGTTTTCTGGTTGGTTTGTTTTCGTGTTCAAACGATTTGTCAATATACACTTGGGTAAATATTATTCCCTCGTTGGCGAGCGTGGTCATCATTTTTTGGTGTGCCGGCCAAAACGTTTCTTCCGGAAACCGAGGTGTGCCCAAGCCGTCCTGGTTGGTGACGAGCACCAACTCGTAGGGCGTATGCTCAACGATGCGTCTTAACCAGGTGATCACACCGGGTATAAATTCTAGCTTTTCCAGGCTGTCAATTTGCTCATCCGGAGGCTCAACGATCAACGTACCATCCCGGTCAATAAACAAGACTTTTTTCATAACCTTTTAATGCGTTAGTCAATAAACTGTTCTCGCTGGGTGCGCCAACGGTCACTCTTAAACAATTGGAGCAATTGGCCATGGTTGACCGATCCCTGACGATAATTCCCTTGTCTAATAAGTATCGATAACATGCCTGTGCATCGCTCAATTCTACCAATAAAAAATTGGAATCGGATGGGTGTACCTTCTTAACCATCTTGAGTTGCTTAAGAGCCGCTTCTAATTTTATTCTCTCCTCGACAATTGTGCGCACCCAAATTGTTTTCTGGTTTTCGTTCGACAAAGCCTGAATCGCAAATTCCTGCGTCATTGTGCTGATATTGTAGGGAGGTTTTATCTTTTTTAGCAAGTCAATAATTTCGCGCGAAGCAAAACCGCTGCCCAATCTGAGACCGGCCAGCCCCCATGCCTTGGAAAAAGTCTGCAGGATAAAAAGATTGGGGTAACATTTTAACATCCCCAAAAAACCATCTGTTTCCGAAAAGTCAATGTAGGCCTCGTCCAGCACCACCAGTCCGTTGAATGACTGGAGTAGTGAAATGATTCCGGCTTCCGATAACAAATTGCCTGTGGGATTGTTGGGGCTGCAAATGAAAATGAGTTTGGTATTTCGATCAATATTATCGGTGATCAGGTTCAGATCAAGATCGAAGGATTTATTAAGTGGTGGTGCTTTGACCACAACGTTATTTATTGCCGCGCTGACGGTATACATGCCATAAGTGGGTTGCGGGACAACGATATTATCCCCTGGGTTGCAAAATGCCCGCATCAACCAATCAACTATTTCATCGCTGCCGTTACCCAGTATTATATTTTCGGGGTCAACAACCTTGATTTTGGCAATTAAATTTTTCAGCGCCTGTTGCGATGGATCGGGATACCTGTTATACCCGGTATTGAAAGGGTTTTCATTGGCGTCAAGATACGATGACGCCACACCCTGATAATCATCACGGGCTGTGCTGTATGGCGTCAGCTCGTGCAGGTGATTTCGTGCTATCTTTTTCAGATCGAAACTCATTGGTCAGCAAGTCTGATGGTTATGGCATTTTTGTGAGCTTCCAGTTGCTCGGCTTCGGCCATCGTTTCAACAGCTTCTCCGATATTCTTGAGTCCTTCTCTGGTGAGCTGTTGGTAGCTGATCGTCTTTTGGAAACTCTCCAGCGATACTCCGCTATAGGCTTTGGCAAATCCGTTGGTAGGGAGGGTGTGGTTTGTCCCTGAAGCGTAGTCTCCGGCAGATTCAGGTGAGTAGGCGCCCAGAAACACCGATCCGGCATTTACTATTCGATCCGACAATTTTTCATGGTTGTCGATATTAACAATCAAATGCTCAGGTGCATATTCATTAATAAAATCCACTACGTCATCCTGTCTGGTGAATTGTATGCTCAAACTATTTTTGAGCGCTTCTCTGGCTATCTCCTTGCGCGGCAGGTTTGTTATCTGCATCTCAAGTTGCTGATGAACCAGTTCTAGAAGAGTTGAAGAGTTTGTCAAAAGTACGACCTGGCTATCCCGCCCATGTTCGGCTTGAGACAACAAGTCTGCGGCAATAAAACGAGGATCGGAGTTTTCATCACCAACGACAAGTACTTCCGAAGGGCCCGCGGGCAAATCAATAGCAACGCCCTCAAGCGCGACCAGTTGTTTGGCAGCGGTCACGTATTGGTTTCCCGGACCAAAAATCTTGTAAACGGAAGGAATGGTGGTTGTCCCAAATGCCATCGCGGCTATGGCCTGGGCTCCACCAACCTTAAATATTTCAGTGATGCCTATTTCATTGGCCGTATAGAGGATCGCTGGATTCACTGAGCCATCAGATCGCGGAGGCGTGCAGAGGATGATGTTTTTGCAGCCGGCAAGTTTGGCTGGCACACCGAGCATCAGCAGCGTTGAGAATAGCGGGGCAGATCCGCCCGGGATATAAATTCCTATTTTTTCAATGGGCACACTTTTTTGCCAGCATTTAACTCCTGGCATGGTGTCTACTGTCCAGTCCTTTTTGCGTTGGGCAGCGTGAAATGTTTTAATGTTATTTTGAGCGATGCGAATGGCCTGTTTCAATTCACGACTTACTAGTTTTTGTGCCGCGCCTATTTCTTCTGAGGTTGTTTTCAGTGACTCCAGTCTCACATGGTCATACCGTAGCGTGAAATCTTTCAGTGCATCGTCTCCGGCAATTTTTACCTGATTGAGAATATTCCTTACGGTGCTGCTCAGGAATTCCCGCTCCACGGAGGGGCGTTTACACAAGTCGGACCAGGTGTTGCGAGGTGGGTTGGTTATTTTCTTCATTATGCGATCATTTTTTCAATAGGAATCACCAGAATGCCTTCGGCTCCGCAAGATTTTAGCTGATCAATTTTTGCCCAAAAATCATTTTCATTGACGACAGAATGCAGGGAAGACCAACCCTCGCGGCTTAATGGCATCACGGTTGGACTTTTCATCCCGGGAATGACAGCAGTAATTTTTTCAATGCTGCTGTTGGGACAATTGAGTAAAATGTATTTGTTGTTCCTGGCGGCATTTACCGATTCGATGCGGAATAGCAGTTGATCAAGTATGGTTTGTTTCTCAGACGACAAAGCAGGTCCCGCGATAAGTACTGCCTCGGATTCCATGACGGTTTCCACTTCTTTCAATCCGTTGCTCATCAGCGTGCTGCCCGTGCTCACCACATCGCATATCGCATCGGCCAATCCGATTCCCGGTGCGATTTCTACCGATCCGCTGATCTCATGGATGCCAGCCTCGACCTGGTTATCACATAAGAATTGCCTGACCACATTGGGATAGGAGGTGGCGATGTTCTTTCCCTGCAAGGAAGAAATGCCCTTATATTGTTCCGATTTCGGCACCGCAATGGAAAGCCTGCATTTGGCAAAGTCCAGGTTTTTGATCAGCGTATTCTTTTTTCTTTTTTCAGCAAAAATGTTCTTGCCCACGATGCCGATGTCGGCCACGTTATCTTCGATATACTGGGGTATATCATCATCTCTTAAAAAAAGAATTTCAGCGGGAAAATTTTTTGCCTGTGTTTTTAACTGTTCCTTCCCGTTATTCAGGGCAAGTCCACTTTCTTTCAGCAGTTTGATGGAACCTTCCTGAAGACGTCCTGATTTTTGAATTGCAATTCGTAAGTTGGTGTTCATTATTTTTTATGGATTGGGAAAAACAAAAAAGGCTTGCCGAGTGGCAAGCCTTTGATAGTATTCAATTATTATTTTTTACTAAAACATAGACCGACCACTCCCGTTATGAGAAAGATGATGGTGGTGATGTATGTTTTTTGAGAATGTCATTGTTTCGAGGTGCGAAGGAATGCATAACCGACCAGATTGCCAAATATTGCTGGCAAAAAGTTCAGGATTGTTGTTTTATTTCGATCTCGTCAGCGTCCCTCACCCTTAAATTAAGCAGCCCGGCTATGATCATGGAGATACCCCCCGTCACCACAATATAAATAGGTTGGTCGTTAAATAAGTTCTTGAGAAGAAATCCCAGGACTGTCCCGGCAATAATCTGTGGGATAACAATGAAGAAATTAAAGACACCCATGTAATACCCCATTTTTTCTGCAGGCAATGATCCTGATAACATGGCATAGGGGATGGAAAGAATACTTGCCCACGCAATACCAACGCCAATCATGGAAACGGTAAGGAAATCGGGGTTGGTGACAAAATAGAAAGAGATTAACCCAATGCCGCCACAACTTAATGCAATCAGGTGAGCGACCCTTCGACTTGTGTATCGTGCCAGGATGGGCAAAAACAACGCAGCGATGGCGGCTATACCATTGTAAACCGCAAAGAGAATTCCTACCCAATCCGCCCCGGTATTAAATTCTTTTTGGATAGAGCGTAGTCGTTGGGTTACAGCAGTCGGGATATCCGTTGACACGTTCTTGTCAAGAAAGAACTGCGTCAATCTGATATTGAAATGCGATAAGCCATTCTTTATCTGCTCTCTCGCATCCGCCAGGTCCTTCATGATCATGGTCCGTGGCGTACTGGTAAAGGCGCGGTCGTCAAGCCCAACCACATGCTGTTCCAATACTTGCAGATGCTCCTCGCTT
The DNA here is from genome assembly GCA_964655635.1 of uncultured Ohtaekwangia sp. Classification (GTDB taxonomy): domain Bacteria; phylum Bacteroidota; class Bacteroidia; order Cytophagales; family Cyclobacteriaceae; genus ELB16-189. The sequence continues at coordinate 202,715 of CAZZNH010000005.1, read as the reverse complement.
ATTTTCATGTCGTAGATGTGGCTTGTGATAGCGGATGTTGTATAAATCCACATCGCGAACAATGCAAACCACGAGAAAAATTGGACGTATGAGAGCTGCAACATTGTTCTTGGCATACCGAGAAAGTCATTTGCCATGTGCACAAGCCCAAGGTATGTTCGGCCCTGACTCACATAAAGAGCTGCCAATAATAAAAATGTGCCGAAGCCAAGCAGTCCGCCACCCAATACGAATAATTCTTTATCCGCTTCCGATAAGTAAATAATCACCAGGAGCAAAATGCCAAGGCTGGACAAAATGGAACCCACGCTAATGAACCGCCTTTTGGCCGCGCCCGAATTTTCAATGTGCCGCTTTTCGCGGTTGCGAAGATTATCCGCCAGCGATGGGTCTGGTGGATATTCTTTCGTGCTGAACACGGTCCACAGGACAGTTGCCAACAGCATGAAAGCGCCTACATAAAACGAGTATTTAACCGACTCAGCAATTTGCCCATCTGCACCTACGTTGCTGATGCCAAACCAATTACTAAACATCCAGGGAAGCATGCTGGCCACAACAGCTCCCACTCCAATAAAAAAACTTTGCATAGCGAATCCTGCGGTCCGCTGGGCAGGCGGTAGCATATCTCCCACAAAAGCCCGAAAAGGTTCCATGCTGATATTGATGGAGGCGTCCATGATCCACAATGTGCCAACTGCAATCCAAAGAGTGGGAGAGTTCGGCATCATACACAGGGCAAACGTTGCCAGGATTGCTCCAATGGCAAAAAAAGGCCTGCGTCTTCCCCATGTTGGATGCCACGTCCGATCGCTGTAGTAGCCAATAACAGGTTGAACCAGAAGGCCCGTGACGGGAGCGGCCAACCAATACAATGCCAGGCTACCGGTATCTGCCCCCAGTGTTTCAAATATCCGGCTGGTGTTCGCATTCTGGAGGGCAAACCCGAATTGTATCCCCAAAAATCCAAAACTCATATTCCATATTTGCCAGAAATTGAGTTTCGGCTTTACGGTGGGGGCGGCTGGCGTCATGATGTATGTTTTAATGGCCTCTGAGTGAGTCAATATAGCGTTGATAAATTAAAAAATACCATCACCATTTGATTACAATATTTTTGTTATCAAAAGGAATCTTCACAAAAGGCAACCCATGAATCAGGTATCCTTCGTTCACCGCTATCAGGGGATCAAAGCTTCTCAATGGTTTCAGCAGTTGGTAGTTTATTTTGTCTAATGCTGCGATTTGTCCACCTATGCTCACGGATTCTATGGTGTCAAAACCGTGAAAGAAAACCATATAGGTAGCGTATTGAGATTCATAATTGCCATTTGGCTTTTCGATTTCTATCGTTCGGGCCGTTGGGTCAAATGAAAATTTCTGGGTGTTAAAATTTCCATGTTCATTTTCAAAAGTATTTCCATCATCCTGGTAGAGCGTGAAGGAAGATGCCACCTCGCCATGGTAAACATGGACCTCAAGGGTATCAGATTTTTCCCTGGTATTTTTTCCGGGTTTTGCATCGAATAACAGGATGGACGAACTTCTTACGAAAACCGGTAGTTTCTCAACGGGGCTCTCAATAATCACTTCACCATTGTGATATAATTTATCGGTGAACAAGTTGTACCATTTTTCAGTTGGAAGGTAGACTTTTACAAATTCCTTCCAGCTCTCAACTGGTGCAACAAGCAAAGCAGGGCCAAAAAAATATTGGTGCTGATAAATCGGCTTATAAACCAGGTCATCATGCGGATAATCGATAGCTAGGCTTCGTTGTAAGGGCATTCCGGTCTGTGAGGCCTCGTAGAATAACGAGTATAAATAGGGCATTAACCGGTAGCGCAATTTGATGTAGTTGCGCGAAATTTCTTCAACCTCTTCCCCAAAAGACCAGGGCTCCGCATCTCTGCTATTGACCATGGAGTGACCTCTGAAAAAAGGCGAAAAGGTGGCTAAAGAAATCCATCTGCCAAATAGTTGTGGATTAGCGTCACCCACAAAGCCCCCGGCATCGTAACCGCAAAACGCAATTCCGGTTAAACCCATGCTATTCAATATTCTTATGCCCAGCATCATGTGCTCATCGCTGGCCACATTATCGCCTGTCCAAACTGCGGCATACCTTTGTACTCCGGAAAACCCAGAACGCGTCAGGTTAAAAGGTCGATGGCCGGCCAATAATTGCCGCGTTCCTTCGTAGGTCGCTCTCGCCATTTGAAACCCATAAATATTTCGGCCCCTTCGCATGGTGTCCTGGTGCCCTTCGAAATCCAGTTCAATGTTTTCGGGGAGCTGATTGCCCCACGTGGCGATTTCATTCATATCATTCCAGAAACCCTTAATACCAAGGGATATGTAGTCGATGAAATTCTCTTTCCACCATGTGCGGGCTTCAGGTTTTGTAAAATCGGGAAAATGGCACCAGCCCGGCCAGACTTGGCCGGAGTAGTTTGTTCCGTCCGGATATTTGATGAACACGTCTTTTTCAAGGCCGTCATCGTATGTCCTGTACCCCTTTTCAATTTTAATTCCCGGATCACACATCACCACCACCTCAAACCCCATTTCGCGGAGCTCATCAATGAGTCCCTTGGGATTGCTAAAATGTTCCTTGTGCCACGTAAAAATTTTGTACGCATCCATGTAGTGAATATCCAGTACAATCACATCAGCGGGGATATCCTTGCTGCGAAAGGTGGTCGCCAGGGTTTTGACTTCTGAGTCCGGGAAATAGCTGTAGCGGCACTGCTGGTATCCGATGCTCCACTTTGGCGGCAGCGGCATGCGACCAGTCAGGTGCGTGTAACGGTTGATGATGTTGCCAACGGAATCTCCCGAAATAAAATAATAATTCATTTCACCACTGTCGGCCGAGAAGCTGGAGAACCGATCATTGGATGCGCCAAAGTTGAAAAATGTTTTGAAAGTATTGTCAAGAAAGATTCCATACGTCTGACCATGATGGATACCTATATAAAATGGCGTGGAACAGTAAAGCGGATCTGTCCCTGTATTATAAGCGTAACTATCGGTATTCCAGTTTTGATATCCATGGCCCCTGCGATCCAGCGGTCCTGTTTTTTCACCAAGGCCAATAAAACGTTCCCCTTCCTGAAGCTTTTTATACGTGGTTACCTGATCGCCATTCCATCGTGTTCCCAGGGAGTCGTCTTCATTGATGACCCGACCATCCAGCGTCTTAAATCGAATTGAGAATTGTTTATTAATAGTGACTTGAAGAGCCCTTGTAGATATAACAATTTCAGTTTCAGATTCCTCAGTTTTAAATTGAAGTTCGACCGGACTTGCAATCACGCTGTAAGAAAAATCCTCAAATTTGTTTTCTTTTGTCAGGGTTACGCGGGCTATCGCATCATCGTAGAATGTAACACTGAAGTTTGCGTTCTCCGTTTCACCGACAATCCCAAATGGTGTCTTTTCCCAATGGATAACCTTGCCGGATGGAGTGCTTTTTTTGGAAATAAGTTGGGCCATAGTCACCAATGCGAGGTTTATCTGGCCCTTAAAATAAAGTAAATCGCTCTGTTAGTGAGCGTAAGTGATCAAAACAATTTAGAAAACGATTGCAATGAGCGATGCTAATTACGCTTCATGCAAATCCTATTTTGATTTTTGTGATGAGCCCCTGACAATCAATCTTGTTTTTAGAATCTTGATTTCGGAGGGAATCTCGGTATCCACCTTGTCTTTACCTTTTTTCTCGATCTGTCGAATTAAAAGTTTTGCAGCTTCCTGGCCCATTTCAAACCCTGGTTGATCCACGGAAGACAAAGGCGGTTCCATCAACGAACTGAAGGACCAATTGCTAAATCCAACTATAGCAATGTCGTCAGGAATTTTTAATCCCTTCTCTTTAATAGCCTGCATGGCGCCCATGGCAGCAGGATCGTTAGTGGCAAATATGGCGTCCGGCCTTTTTTTAAGGGCAAGCAATTGGTCAGTGGCAATTTTTCCCTCCTCGATCGTTCCGCTTGGACAAACGGCTATCAGTTCATCAAGAAACTTGATGTTGTTTTCCCTCAACGCTTCCTTGTAACCTTCCAGGCGTTGGGTGCTGATTTCAAGATTTGGCGGACCCTCGATGTGGGCGATCCGTTTGCAACCCTGCGATATGAGGTGGAGCGTTGCTTCTTTGGCTCCAGCGAAATCGTCAACAATTACTTTGCTTAGTCTGGGATTGTTATAAACCCTGTCGAAGAACACAAAAGGCACCCCTTTGGCAAGTATCGATTCGATATGATCGAAGTTGGTTGTACTTCTGGAGAGCGACATAAGCATGCCGTCTACACGGCTATTAAACAAGGCCTTCAAATCCGTAATTTCCCGCGACTGTGATTCGTTTGACTGCGCAAGAATGACATTATACCCCGCACGATAGGCCACATCTTCAATCCCACTGATGATGGTCGAGAAAAAGAAGTGCACGATTTCAGGAATGATGACACCGATGGTGTTGGTCTTGCTCTGGCGCAGATTGAGCGCGACCGTATTGGGTTGATAATTCAGTTTGGTTGCCAGTTGATTAACGGTTTTTTTCGTTTCGGCACTGATATCAGGGTGATCTTTTAATGCTCTCGAGACAGTAGAAGGGGAGATGCCTAGCTCTCGCGCAATATCTTTTATCGTAACAAGGTTGTAGTTCATAGTTCCAAAAAAAACAAGTGGGGTAATTTACAAATTTTTTCGCAATCGTTTGCATTCGCCAAAATCAGCGAAAATGCGTGGTTTAGCGAATGTAAGGTTGGGCGCGTACCTGGCATCTAACAAAAATACAACTAAACAAAAGTTATTATTGCGGTGAATTTAAACATCGAATTATTTTTTGATATGGAGACCTGCATTTTTGATCTTGATGGTGTGATTGTTGACACGGCAAAATATCATTTTTTAGCTTGGAAAAAACTAGCCGAAGAGTTGGGCATTACAATTACTGAAAAAGACAACGAGCGGTTAAAAGGTGTTGGCAGGATGGAGTCGCTCAATATCATCTTGTCCATTGGAGGACTCCAAATAGATGACGACAAGAAAGAAGAGTTGACAGAAAAGAAAAACTCCTGGTTTGTTGACTATATTCAGATGATGAAAAGCGATGAGATATTTAATGGTGTCGCGGAGTTGCTGTCCGACTTGAAGGCAAACAATGTCAAGATTGCCCTGGCCTCCAGCAGCAAAAATGCAAAAACGGTCATTGCTAAATTGGGTATTGAGGATTGGTTTGAAGTGGTCGTTGATGGCAATATGATTACCCATTCCAAACCCCATCCCGAAATATTTTTGACCGCTGCCGAACGCCTTCATGTTTCACCTGAAAATTGCATCGTAGTAGAGGATGCTGAGGCCGGTGTAAACGCGGCAAAGAAAGCGGGCATGAAGTGTATTGGGATTGGCGATCCGAAAAGGCTTTACAAAGCCGACAAGGTTGTCGATCACATCGAAAAGATCAGTTTGGAAGAATTAAGAAAACTATAGGTTATGAAGGAGTATTTCAAACATCATCCATGGCAGATCATTGAAGAGGGTTTTAGCCCGCATTATAATAAGATTGCGGAAAGTGTATTTAGTCTCGGTAATGGCAGGATGGGCCAGCGCGCCAACTTTGAAGAGATGTACAGTGGTGAGACATTGCAGGGTACGTATGTGGCGGGGGTTTATTACCCTGACAAAACCCGGGTGGGTTGGTGGAAGAATGGTTATCCGGAATACTTTGCCAAAGTGTTAAATGCACCCAACTGGATCAAGATCCATATCACAGTTGAAGGTCAGCCATTGGATCTTGCAAAACTAAAAGTGGAATCATTCTCGCGCATTCTTGATATGAAGGCGGGTACCCTGACAAGAAATTTTACGGCTGAGTTTGAAGATGGCAAAAAGGTCACGGTAAACGCCACACGGTTTTGTAGCATGGCACATGGAGAAATTGGCGCGATCCGCTACTCGCTTACGCCCGTTAACTTCTCTGGCAAGGCAAACATTTCGATTGGGATCGATGCCGATGTAAAGAATAAGGATTCTAACTATGATGAAAAATTTTGGGATGAGGTGTATAAGCATGCCGGTACGGGTGAATCCATCGTTACCGCCTCAACCAAAAAAACCTTATTTCATGTGTGCAGCGGAATGCGTTACGAAATTCGTCAGGAAGACAAGCGGGTGGACTTGCAGGTGCAAACTGAAGAAAAAGAAAAATATGCAGGCAATTTGGTTGATATCAAGCTGATTCAAGGCAAGACGCTGACCATCTATAAGTATGCCGCGATACTTTCGTCTGAAAACCATGATAAGGGGAACCTTGTTGCTGATTGCAAATTGGTTTTGGATAACGCATCGAAAAAAGGATTTGACCAATTGAAAGCCGAGCATGAACTGGTGTGGAGCAACAAGTGGAAAGAATGTGATATCACCATTGATGGAGATGTGGGCGCTCAACAGGGGATTCGATTCAACATTTTTCAGTTAACACAAACCTATACCGGTGAAGACGAAAGACTGAACATCGGGCCGAAGGGATTTACCGGTGAGAAATATGGGGGAAGTACCTATTGGGATACTGAGGCATACTGTTTACCATTCTTTCTTGGTACGGCCGACCAACGGGTAGCGAGAAATCTTTTAATTTATCGTTACAAGCATCTGCAAAAAGCAATTGAGAACGCGGCCAAACTCGGATTCAAAAATGGTGCTGCGTTATATCCCATGGTCACCATGAATGGTGAAGAATGTCACAATGAGTGGGAGATTACTTTCGAAGAGATACATCGAAATGGTGCCATTGCCTATGCCATCTACGATTACATCCGCTATACGGATGACAAGGATTACCTTATAGAATATGGCCTCGAGGTGCTCATTGGCATTTCAAGATTCTGGGCGCAAAGAGTAAACTGGTCCGAGGATAAAAAGACGTACGTGATGCTGGGCGTGACGGGCCCAAACGAATATGAAAACAATGTGAACAACAATTGGTACACCAACTTCATCGCGGTGTGGACTTTGAAATATACCATTGAGGCGCTCGCATTTGTCAAATCAGAGGAAGTCGCACACTACAACCGTCTGGTTGAAAAGCTATCTTTTAAAGAGGAGAATGAAGTAAAGAGTTGGAAATCTATAATCGAGAATATTTACCTGCCCGAAGACAAGACCCGCGGCATATTTCTCCAACAGGATGGATTTCTGGACAAAGAAATAGTGCGGGCTGCCGATCTGGATTCCAAGGACCGACCGCTCAATCAGAAATGGTCATGGGATCGAATCCTGAGATCGTGCTTTATCAAACAGGCAGATGTGTTGCAGGGGCTTTATTTTTTCGAAGACCAATTTGACCAGGATTCTATCAGGCGAAACTTCGATTTTTATGAACCATTAACCGTACACGAATCGTCATTGTCTCCCTGCGTTCATTCGATCCTGGCAGCATCATTGGGTTATAAAGCCAAAGCTTACGAAATGTATTTGAGAACCGCCAGACTGGATTTGGATGACTACAATAATGACACGGAAGACGGATGCCACACCACCAGCATGGCGGGAACCTGGTTGAGTCTTATTAAAGGTTTTGGTGGATTGAGGATATTGAACGGTAATCTTCACCTAAGGCCATTTATCCCCGATCAGTGGGATGCTTATTCGTTCAGGGTGGAATTTCGCAATCGCGTAATCAAAGTACGCGTGACCAAGACCGAGACCGAAGCTACACTTGAGTCTGGAGAATCATTTTTAATCCACATTAATGGAAAGCCAAATACCTTGGTTGATTCCATCCTGGCAACCAGTTAACTGTAGGAGCGATTACAATTGCTTTGACATAGAACTCATAGAGGTTAATATCACGGGATCGGTGTTGACCTAACCCGTCTGAGACCTGCCCAATTATTTTTGCAATTATCATGGACGCTCGCGCTTGAGAGGGTGTGATGGTCTGAACATAAACCGTCACCACAAAAACAGGTCAAAAATTATTTTGTAACGCAAACGTTTGCGATTTCGATTCCGTAAAAAAATCTTCGTTTTTGTGAGATTTTCGATATTAAATGGGATTCAACTTGACTATATTTATTAAAGGTTAACTCTCAAGAATCCTAAACCGCATTAGATTTTTTAGGGAAACCGCAATAACCACATAAAACCTTAACAACACTATATGACACACTTTTATCTGTTCATTCGCAGGTACCTGATGGTCTTCCTGATGCTGAGTTGCGCGTCAGCTTTTGCGCAGCGAACGGTAACCGGCAAGGTTACTGACTCGGGAGACGGAAGTGGGATACCAGGCGTAAACATTCTTGAAAAAGGTACCACAAATGGTACGGCATCAGACTTTGATGGGAATTTCAATTTATCAGTGGGCACCAATGCTACGCTTGTTTTTTCATTCATCGGTTACAAAACCCAGGAGGTGGCTGTTGGGGCTCAATCCAGCCTCAACGTCTCGATGGAGTTGGATGTTACCGCGCTATCCGAGGTAGTTGTTATTGGATATGGAACGACAACGGTTAAGGACGCCACCGGGGCCGTAGCAGCCGTTACGTCAAAAGACTTTAATGGAGGCGTTATCTCATCACCGGAGCAATTGATTCAAGGTAAGACTGCAGGCGTGCAAATTACCACCACCTCTGGCGCTCCGGGCGCTGGTGTTCAATTGAGGATAAGAGGTACAAGTTCGATTAGATCGAATAATAATCCATTGTTTGTTGTTGACGGAGTGCCTTTGAGCGGAGGGACGCAGCCTTCGCCTCCCGATGTAGGATTTGGAACCTCAGCGGATACGAATCCCTTGAACTTTCTAAACCCAAATGATATAGAGAGTATCAGCATATTGAAAGACGCTTCGGCCACCGCGATCTATGGCTCCAGGGGAGCCAATGGGGTTGTGATCATTACGACAAAAAGTGGTAAAGGAAATAAGGGCGCATTTGATTTTGCTTCGAGTGTAAGCGTGGCATCTCCCGCCAAGAAATATGATCTACTAGACAGAAATCAATTTTTAGCCGGAGTTACCCAGTTTGGCGGTGCAGCCGCAGGTGCTGCTGCGGACAACGGATTTAATACCGACTGGCAGGATTATCTCACCAGAACATCAGTTTCTCACAAGCAGAATCTTTCTTATGCTAGGGGCTATGAGACCGCATCAGTAAGAGGTTCGCTGGGTTATGAGAATCAGCAGGGTGTGCTGGAAAATTCCTATATGAAGCGGTTAACTGCAAGAGTTAACGGATCTAAATCGCTCTTGGATGACAAGTTGAACATCGATTTATCAAGTACCTTTTCTAACGTGAAAAGGGAAGATCCTGCCACAAGCGGCAGCGCAGGTTTTCAGGGGGACATATTAGGGGCTGCCTATTCAGCCAATCCCACATGGCCAACAGATCCGGATTTTAATACCGGTGGACAAAGAAGCCCTGCCAATATGCTTACCTATTATGAAAGCGTTGGTACAACAAATAGGATTCTAACCAACTTGTCCGCGGACTACAAGCTGACTGACGCCTTGACCGCGAAAGCTACTTATGGACTGGACTTCTCAAAAGGAGATAGAACGACACTCATTTCTGGCGATGCCTTGAATGCAGGCAATGGTGTTAATGGCAGTGGCACTGGTCAATTGAACGAGAATCGTACGACTAGCAATTTGCTTGAGCTAACACTAAATTATACAAAAGAAGTTGGGAACGTCAACATTGAAGTTGTTGGAGGATATTCCGTTCAAAGCTTTAGGAATAATTATTATTGGGCAATTGGCAAAGGTTTCACGGACTACTCTAGCTTTAGCAAAATGGAGGATGAGTTAAAAAAATCTTTCGATGCAGGTGACGCTGTGGCGGCCAGTATATTCGGTGACGGTCGATACAATAACTGGGGTATTTCGAATGACCTTCGGGATGGCGCACAAACATCAGGTGGGTTTGTTAGTGGTATAAACTTTGATACAGGCACCAGTGGCCAATCCTATTTTTCGAGACCAGCTGGCGTAACTCTTGGTGGTATCGGGGCTAATTTTTATGACCAGACTGACTACATTCAGTCTTATTTTGGCCGTGGTAATTTTACATTTAATAATAAGTTTCTTGTTACTGCAACCCTGAGAATAGACGGATCTTCGAAATTTGGTAAAGACAATCGATATGGGGTTTTCCCGTCCGCGGCCGTTGCATGGAAATTACACGAGGAGGACTTTATGCCAGATGCATTTAACATATTTAAGCTAAGGGTAGGTTATGGCGTGGTTGGTAACCAGGATGGACTGGGATATGGAGAGTTTATTCGGAGAGAGCGATTTGCAGACGTGAATGTCGGAGACGTTCGCCAGATTTCTGTTCCCGGATTGGCGACTCAAGGATCGGTGAATCCAGGCTTAAAGTGGGAGTCGACAACTCAAACTGGTGTAGGAATTGATTTTGCCCTGATGAATGACAAACTAAGTGGTACGTTCGACTATTACGTAAAGCACACCACGGATCTGCTTTTAAAGCGAAATGCTGCTCAGCCAGCCGTTGCAACACAAATCTTTGACAATTTGGATGCTACGGTCGAAAATAAGGGATGGGAGTTGTCCCTTTCGTACGCTGCGATCGAATCTGCAGATGCCTCGTTTACAATTGGTGGTAATATCTCTCACAACAAAAATGTTTTGAAAGACTTCGGTGGCCAGTTGGATGCCGGAACAATTTATGGACAGGGACTTACTGGGGCATATGCCCAACGATTAGCAGGTGGCCAGCCGTTGTTTGCCTATCACCTTAGGGAATTTGGTGGGTTTGATTCAAACGGGCAGCCAATTGGTGATGAGCAGAAATTTGTAGGTAAGACAGCGCTGCCGACCTGGAATATGGGTCTTTCATTAAATGGCCGGTACAAGAAGTTTGATATTAACATGTACTTTGCAGGCCAGTTTGGCCAGTACATTTACAACAACACACGTAATGGCTTCTTTACGGCAGGGTCAATCAACAATGCGAGGAATGTGACACCTGATGTGCTAACTTCGGGAGAGGCCGGTTCGGCAGAGGCTTCTGTTTCTACAAGATTTCTTGAAAAGGGTGACTTCTTGAGGATGCAGAATATGACGATCGGATATAATGTACCGATGAACAGTGGCCCTATTAAGAGGTTAAGGCTCAGTTTTAATGCTCAAAATTTGTTTGTTATTACCAACTACACGGGTCTGGATCCGGAAGTAAGTACAAATCCGGCTGATACAGGATTGCTAAATGGGCTTCCAACTGCCGGTATCGACTACGCAGCATACCCAAGACCAAGAATTTTTACCTTGGGATTAAATGCTTCATTCTGATTTATGAGCCAAATGATCGAATTGTTAAATAAAACTAAAATGAAAAATCGACTAAGTATTCCGATTATACTGCTTGGATTCTTTACTTTTTCCTGCAGTTTGGATATTGAAGAAACGGACTCGTTGATCTCGGAGGGAGTATCCGATGTATTCAATGGGGTGGCAGATCCCAAGAGCTCTATTGATAATATTTATAATAACCTTACCGGTCAGGCAGGTGACCAGGCTAACCTTTTTGCAATGCAGGAAGTCACCACGGACGAACTGATGGTTCTTACAAGGGGAACGGATTGGGGAGATAATGGTGTATGGAGAACTCTGCACCAACACACAATGGGACCTACCCATAATCATGTCAATACGGTTTGGAACGAAAAAAATGGAGCAGTACTGAGGGCGACCGAAGTAATTGATCCGTTGAGCAAAGCTTCGGCTGAGCAGATCGCTCAGGCGAAATTTTTGAGGGCCTATAACATGTGGCTTGTGATGGACTTTTGGGGTCAGGTTCCATTCAGGAATCCAACTGATGGACCGGAGATCACGCCAGATGTTATGACAAGAGCCGAGGCATTCGATTTTGTTGTTAAGGACCTGACAGAAGCATTGGCCGGTTTGCCGGCCAGTGATCCGACCTCCAGCAATAAGACAAGAGCAGTTAAGGCAACGGCCAGATTTTTTCTTGCTAAAGTGAAATTGCAGGCAGCGGTTTACAAAGGTTCTTACGGACCCAACGACTTGGCCGATGTAATAAGTCTGGTAGATGCTATACAGGCTGAAGGCTATTCGCTGGTTGGCGGGGATTATTTTAAATTGTTTGTTGGCCCCACTTTCACCAATTCAGATGTCATTTGGAATGTAACGGCAGGCGTGGGTAACCGAATGTGGAACGGTTTGCACTATAACCAGCCCGCGAAAAAAGATAACGATGGAGGCGGGTGGAATGGATTCACGACATTGGCGGAGTTTTACAACAAATTTGAAGGACCTGCGAATGATAACTCGCTTGGCCAGGGACAGGAAGAGCGAAGGGGTTTCACCCAAACAGCCGCTTCGACCAACGCGGATAACTTTGGCTTTGGCTACGGATTTCAATTTGGTCAAATGTACAGCTTCAAGGACGGTGCCGCGGTTGCCCTAAAGGACAGGTCTGGCAATCCGCTGGTGTTTACTAAAGAAGTACCGGGCTTGGTTGGTAACAATGAGAGAACCGGTATCAGGCTTTTGAAATGGTCGCCCGCTAATGGCGCATTTACTGAAGGGCTTGTCATGGCCCGATTTGCTGACGCTCATCTGATGAGGGCCGAAGCCAAGCTACGATCTGGCAATAGCGCTGGAGCGCTCGCTGATGTGAACGCGCTCAGGGCACTACGGGCCAATACTTCACCCCTTGCTTCCATAGATGAAGCAAAGATGCTGGACGAGCGGGGAAGAGAATTGTATCTGGAGGGCTGGAGAAGACATGACCTGATTCGCTTTGGCGTATTCAAAAATGCGTGGCAATTCAAAGAGGCAGGTGACGGACACACAGATTTGTTCCCGATTCCTGCCAGTGCTTTACTTTCCAATCCAAACTTGGTGCAGAATGACGGGTATTAAATCGCTATAAACCGTATTCATAAAAAAGGGGCAGACAGCCCCTTTTTTATGAATACCCTGTTTAACTTGTCAAACTAATTCACGCTCAAATTTTATATATCAACTCTTACTTTTGTGAGGTACTATTCTTGAATCGGTTTGATAGTAGGAGGTGGAATTTATGGCATTACATCATTGCAGAATATGGACGCTCCTTGGTTTGATTGGATTGGCTGCGTCCTGCAAGACTGATAGCCGAAGATTTAAGTTGTTGCCGCCCTCAGAATCCGGGATCAACTTTAAAAACGAACTCCGCCCTACCGAAGAGTTGAACATTCTTACTTACCTCTATTACTATAATGGTGCTGGTGTGGCTGTGGCCGACTTCAACAATGACGGACTAAATGACATTTACCTCACAAGTAATCAGGGAGCTGATAAGTTTTACCTGAATAGAGGCGGATTAAAATTCGAGGACGTCACCAGCCAGGCTGGAATAGAAAATTTTGATGGTTGGACCACCGGGGTTTCCCACGTTGACATTAACAATGACGGCTTGCTGGATATTTATGTTTGCAAAGTTGGGAAGTATAAAAGTATCGAAGGGTCGAATATATTATTTATCAATCAGGGTGTTGACCAGAATAATGTACCAACCTTTAAAGAAAATTCGGCTGATTACGGGCTTGATGTGGTCGCCTTTTCGACCCAGGCTGCTTTTTTTGACTACGACCTTGACGGTGATTCAGACATGTACTTGCTGGCTCATTCGGTGCATCCAAATCGATCGTACGGAAAAGGAGAAAGCAGAAAAATGATAGACTCCCTGGCTGGCGATCGGTTATTCGAAAATGTCGATGGAAAGTTTAAAGACGTTTCCGGGCCAGCAGGTATTTTTCAGGGAAGAATTGGCTACGGCCTTGGGCTGGCCATCGGAGATGTGAATGGAGACGGCTACCCGGACATTTATGTTAGCAACGATTTTTTCGAGCATGACTATTTGTATCAAAATAATGGGGACAAAACTTTCACCGAATTGAATTCTAATGACCCGAAGATATTAGGTCATTCTTCGCATTATTCGATGGGAAATTGCATAGCCGATATGAACAATGATGGGATGGCAGACATTATGAGTCTTGATATGTTGCCTGAAGACATACAAACTTTAAAAACTTCGGGAGTTGAAGATGGATTTCCTGTTTATAATCGTTTTCTGGCAAACGGTTATTCGCCTCAGTTTATGCAAAATACCCTGCACATTAATAACGGTTTTGGATCTTATAGTGAAGTTGGATTTCAGTCGGGAATTGCCGCCACCGAATGGTCGTGGGGCGTGCTGGCTGCCGACTACGACATGGATGGCTTCAAAGATCTTTATATAACGAATGGTATTTTTGGGGCCACCAATGATATGGATTATATTAATTATATCTCACAGGATAAGATTCAAAAAAGTCTTGACAAAAACGCCACTGGACGCGCGCTTGACATCGCAAGGAATATTCCCGAAAAGAAAGTCAAGAATTATGCCTTTAGAAATAACGGAAATATTTCGTTCACGAACCTGTCAAGCGAATGGTTCGAAAGTCGGCCTTCTTTGAGCAATGGAAGCGCGTATGGCGACCTCGACAATGACGGTGACCTGGATTTGGTTGTGAATAACATCAATGAGGAAGCATTTATTTTTATTAACCGATCCAACGATGATCAAGCTCGCAATTTTTTAACGGCAAGGTTCAAAGGCCTTAAGGGCAATACCAATGGAATAGGGGCTAAACTGGAAATCTTCGCGAACGATTTATACGTCTACGAGGAGAATTTTCCCGTCCGATCGTACCTCTCCGCTGTCCCAAACGAAATGGTGATCGGTTTGGGTAGCCATAACTATATTGACTCTATCAGGATTACGTGGCCGAATTCCAAGCGTGAAGTGCTTTTCGGAGTTGATGCCAACCAGGTTGTTTATTTCGATCAGGAACGTGCGATCAAAATCCATCCCGGACCGCCCAAGGCACATCTTCAACCAGATTATTTAAGCAACGCAGATTACGTGCTTGATTTTGTTCACCATGAAGAAACCACACTTGACTTTGAAAGAGATCCGCTGATACCCTTTGCATTAAGCAATGAAGGGCCTCGAATCGATGTTGCTGATGTCAATGGGGACGCCTTTGAAGATTTGTTTATCGGAGGTGGTAAAATGCAAGCCAGCAAACTATTCCTTCAGGCTAAAGGAGGATACTTTGTGAGCGTTCAGGAGGATTTGTTTTCGAAGGACGCTCGAAGCGAAGACATAGATCATATTTTTTTTGATGCTGACAATGATTTGGACATGGACCTGTTGGTGGTTTCGGGTGGCAATGAGTTTACAGGCGGCCCGCCTCTTAAACCCAGGTTGTATATCAATGACAGTGAAAAATTTACTCACAACGAAACTGCATTTGGGAATATTGAAATCAACGCTTCTGTTGTCAGGGTGGTTGATATTGATTGCGATGGTGACAATGACATTATTCTATGTTCAAATGCGCTGCCTGGCAGGTTTGGAGAGAATGCCAAGAATTACCTTTTCGAAAACGATGGAGCGGGACGCTTTGAGGATGTGACCTTCAGGCTCAGCAAGGATTTTCAAAATGGAGGTCTGATAACCGATCTAAAAATTGCGGATCTGGATGGCAATGGTTACGAGGACCTTGTTACAGTTGGTTTGTGGATGCCTATAACGATCTACATGAATTCAGGTAAATCGCTGACTACCAAGATATTGCCGGGGACAGAAGGATGGTGGAAATCGGTTGCTTTGGCAGACTTTGACAAAGACGGTGATGTGGATTTTGTTGCTGGAAATTGGGGCCTTAACACCCGGCTAGCTGCCTCTGCCGAAGCGCCTGTAAAGTTGTACAGAGCCGATTTTGACAATAACGGAAGTGCGGAAACGCTGATTACATACTTTTATCAGGGGCGCGAAATTTTGTTATCATCAATGGATGAGTTGGCAAAACAAATGCCTTTCATCCGAAAAAAATTTACTACATACCTTGACTTTGCCAAAGCCGACATCGCTGATATTTTTAGTGATGATAAAATAAAAGGTGCGCTAAAGAAAGAAGCAAAATTACTGGCAACCTGTTATTTCGAGAATGACGGGATTAATGGCTTCGAGAGAAGGAATTTGCCATTCATGGCTCAACAATCTTCAGTTAACGCAATAGCTGTTGACGATTTTGACAACGATGGTTTTTTAGATTTACTTATGGTCGGAAATAATTATGAAATAAGCACACAACTGGGGCGTCTTGATGCCTCACACGGTGTTCTCTTGCTGAACGACCAGTCTGGCTTTTTCAAAGAGCGGAGGATTCAAAATTTCAATGTAGCCGGGGCTGCGAGAGATATAAAGAAAATATCGATTAATGGTGCGGACTATTATGTTGTGTCGCTAAACAATGATCGACCTCTATTTTTGAAAAAGAACGCTGGAAAAGATGACAAATAGAATATTTCTTCTTGCCGTGATGTTAACAAGCATCGCCTGCCGCAATGATGAGGCGAATACAAGCAATCAGTCGCCATCACTGCCTCTTTTTGTCAAGCGTTCCGCTGAGGAGACTGGAATCTCCTTTGTCAACGAAATCGAAAACCAGAAAAACTTCAACATTTTCAAGTACCGGAATTTTTATAATGGGGGTGGTGTGGCGATTGGGGATATCAACAACGATGGGTTGCCGGACATTTTCTTTACAGCGAACATGAAGAAAAACATCCTGTATCTTAACAAAGGGAATTTTAGGTTCGAGGACATAACTGACGCTGCGGGTGTTGGCGGTATCAAACCATGGGACACGGGGGTGCTGATGGTTGACGTGAACAGTGATGGCTTTTTGGATATTTATGTGAGCAATGCCGGAAACATGGAGGGCGACAATCATGACAACGATCTCTATATCAATAACGGTGATTTAACTTTCACCGAACGCGCCAAAGAATTTAACCTGGCGAAAAGTGGCTTCTCGACCCACGCGTCATTTTTTGACTACGATAAAGACGGAGACCTTGACGCATACCTGCTAAACAATAGCAATATTCCGGTTAGCGGGCTGGGCTATGCCGCAGACCGAGATAAAAGGGCAAGCGAGTGGGAGAATGTGCCTGAAATTTTCAGGGGGGTTGGTGATGTGTTGCTTAGAAATGACAATGGGAAATTTGTTGATGTCAGCGAGCAGGCTGGCATTTATGGTAGTTTGATAGGTTTTGGATTAGGCGTGTTTGTGTGCGATATCAACGATGATACCTACCCGGACATCTATGTCACCAATGATTTTTACGAAAGAGACTACCTCTATATCAACCAAAGGGATGGCACTTTTAAAGAAGAGATCAAAAATTGGACTTCGCACCTGTGCCTGTCAGCCATGGGGGTAGATATGGCCGATATTAACAACGATGGGCTTAATGATATTTTTATTACCGATATGCTGCCTGAGAAAGATTCACGGATCAAGAGCGTGATGGAGTTTGAAAATTATGATGTTTTCAAACTCAAGCAGGGTAGAGATTTTTACCAGCAGTACATTCAAAATACGCTTCAATTAAACAACGGCAATAACTCATTTTCTGAAATTGCCTATTATAGCGGGATCGCAAAAACGGATTGGAGCTGGGCCGGCCTTTTGTTTGATATGGACAATGACGGCTACAAAGATATTTATGTTACAAATGGAATTATCCATGATTTGACGGACATCGACTTTGTGGATTTTTTCGCCAATGAGGTTATCCAAAATACGGTGCTTACCGGTGAGAAAAAAGAAATTGCATCCATCATTGATAAGATGCCTGTCGTGCCCCTTTCGAATTATGCATACAAAAACAACAAAGACCTGACCTTCAAAAACGCGACCAAAGAGTGGGGGTTGGAAATTCCGAGCTTTTCGAATGGTTGCGCGTATGGTGATCTTGATGGAGATGGTGACCTTGATTTGGTTGTCAATAATGTGAACATGGAATCATTTGTGTTTGAAAACCGAAGTCGGCAGAACTCAGGAAATCATTATCTGCAATTTCAACTAAAAGGGAACAAGGGAAACACTTTTGCCATTGGCGCTTCCATCAAACTATTTGTGAACAAGGCAGTAATTCTCCAGGAGTTAATGCCGTCCAGGGGCTTTCAATCATCGATGGACTATGTGGTGACAGTTGGACTTGGGGAAGCCGGGGTGGCCGATTCGGTAAGGGTTCTTTGGCCGGATGGTAAAATTTCCATGCTGCATGGTGTAAAGGCTGACCAAAAGATTGTACTGTCACAGGATGAAGCAGTGGACGTAACACTTGCGGCTGTCAGGCAACCTAATCCAACGCTTCTGAAGTTGCTGCCGCAAAAATCGTTGCTGGCCCATCGGGAGGATTTGTTTGATGATTTTGATCAGGAAGGTCTGATAGTGACTCAATTATCTACCGAAGGGCCTGCGTTGGCCGTTGGAGATGTGAACGGTGACGGTAATGAAGATGTTTTTATCGGTGGTGCCAAAGGGCATCCCGGCAAGCTCTATTTGCAGCAAACTCCCGGAAGGTTGATGTTGAAATCGTCCACGTGTTTTGAACTTGACGCAAGCTTGGAGGATACAGCGGCCGCGTTCTTTGACGCAGATGGAGATGGGGATTTGGATTTGATCGTAGGCACAGGCGGAAATATCGCCAAGGAAAAAGACGGCTATCAAACACGCTTATATCTAAATGACGGCAAAGGAGCATTCACAAAGGCCGCTACCCGGTTGCCGAATACCAAGACCAACATATCGGTTATTGCACCGTGCGATTTTGATATGGACGGAGACATCGATTTGTTCGTGGGCTCGAGGAGCGTTCCCGGGGTTTACGGTATTAACCCTCAACACCTCTTGTTATTAAACAATGGTGACGCAACGTTCTTCGATGGTACCGAACGATATGCTTATGAACTAAAGGATGCCGGAATGATCACAGATGCCAAGTGGCTGGATATCGATGGCGACAACAAACTTGACCTGATCACGGTGTCAGAATGGGGCGCGCCTACTGTGATGAAAAATTCCGGTAAAAGGCTCAACAAGTGGAGCACCTCGCTCGATTCCCTCACGGGATGGTGGAAAGTGATCGAGTCCGCGGATCTGGATGGAGACGGTGATCAGGATTTGATTCTGGGGAACAAGGGTTTGAATATTCCCTACCTGGCAACAAAGCTAAATCCAATGAAACTGTGGATAAATGACTTTGACGAAAATGGCACCATTGAGCAAATAACGACTTCTCATTACGATAACGGGGATTACCCCGTTCACATGAGAAGAGAGTTGACGGCACAATTGCCAAGTCTCAAAAAGCAGAACTTGAAAGCATCAGATTATGCACATAGAACCATTCAAGAATTGTTTCAGGCCGAGGTTGTCAACCGTTCGCTTGTAAAGACTGTGAACACTTCTGAATCGATCATCGCTGTTAATGAGGGTAATGGTCAATTCAAGGTTATGAAATTGCCTGACAGGGTTCAATGGTCTTGTGTGTGTGGAATTTCATGCACCGATGTGAACAAGGATGGCAATATTGATTTGGTGATGGGGGGAAATAACTACGGACTTAAACCCCAGTTCTCACGGCAGGATGCCAGTTATGGCCATGTGCTTTTAGGTGACGGGCAGTTGGGTTTCGAATGGCAGGGATTTTCTAAAAGTGGATTTTTCGTTCGCGAGGAAATTAGGCACCTGAAGTCCTTTAAAGATTCGAAGGGTAGGGAGTACATGTTTGCCGCTATCAACAATGGTGAGCCGAAAGTTTTTGAATACTAAAAATTGAGCAGTGAAGAATGCACCCGCAAAAAGCCTGATTTTTTCATTTAGAAATACAGCATGGATCTGCTTTGCACTTGCCTTATTTGGATGTAATAAGGGAGAATTGTTTAAGGAACTCAGTGTGAAGGAAGCGGGTATTGCATTTGAGAATACGCTTACGCCAACCGAAGATTTTAACATTATTGATTATCTCTATTTCTATAATGGTGGTGGTGTAGCCATTGGTGATATCAACGGGGATGGATTGCCTGACCTTTTTTTTTCCGGAAATCAGGTAAAAAACAAATTATACCTTAACAAGGGCAATTTAGAATTTGAAGACATTACTGACAAAGCAGGTGTATCTGGTAAGAGCACTTGGAATACGGGAAGCGTTATGGCAGATATAAATGGTGACGGGCTATTGGACATTTACGTTTGTGCCGTGGTGGGTCTGAAAAACTTGAGAGGTCACAATGAATTGTATATCAATAATGGGGACAATACTTTTAGCGAATTGTCCGAAGCGTACGGACTTGATTTTGATACGTACAGTTCGTCAGTTGCCTTCCTTGATTATGACCTGGACGGAGACCTGGATATGTATCTGCTCAATCATGCGGTGCACACCTCAGGGTCTTTTGGTCACGCTGACCTGAGGAACAAAAGAACTTATGAAACGGGTGATAAACTTCTGCGCAACGATGGGCAAAGGTTTGTTGACGTGAGCGAGGAGGCTAAAATATTTGGTGGCATAAATGGCTACGGTTTGGGAGTGGCTGTTTCAGATTTCAATCTCGATGGCTATCCCGATATTTATGTAGGCAACGATTTTCATGAAGATGATTATTTATATATCAATAACGGAGATGGAACCTTCATTGAGCAATTGAAAAATGCGTTTACCCATACGAGCCGATTTTCGATGGGGAATGATGTGGCCGATATCAATCACGATGGTTTTCCAGATTTAATAAGTTTGGATATGTTGCCTGAGGATGAGACGGTAATCAAACGATCCGAGGGAGATGAAAATATCAACACATTGAGAATGCGCACAAATCAATACGGGTACTATTATCAATTTGAGCGCAATATGTTACAGGTAAATCAAGGAAACGGACTATTTGCAGAGACGGGCTTGTTGAGCGGTGTAGCCGCCACGGACTGGAGCTGGAGCGCATTATTTGCCGATTACGATCAGGACGGCAATCAGGATTTATTTATCTCGAATGGTATACCAAGCAGGCCGAATGACCTGGATTATATCAAATATGTTTCCAGTGATAAAGTTGTGAATACGATTGAAACAACAAAACTGGTTGACCGGAAGGCACTCTCACTAATGCCGTCCGGGGCGATTGAGAACTATATTTTCAAAGGCTCAGGCGCTTTTACATTTACAGACATGTCCAAGAGCTGGTTGCCCGCTAAAAAGACTTGCTCAACAGCTGCCGCAATTGGCGATTTGGACAACGATGGAGACTTGGATATTGTCGTTAACAACGTCAACGACCGTCCGCAAATTTATGTGAACCAAACCACTGCTTCCAATACGTATCTTAAGATCAGATTGAAATTTCTACCGGGTAATCCATACGCCTTTGGAGCTCGCGTGTATTCCTACGCTGGCGGTAACATACAATACAAAGAGATGTACACGGCCAGGGGTTTTCAGGCATCTTCTGAGCCGTTAATTCACTTCGGATATGGTCGTGAGACCAACGTGGACTCGGTTATCGTAGTTTGGCCGAACGGAATGACGCAGCATCTGGGCGCAACCAAGACCAACCAAACCGTGGTCATCGCTTATGCGGAAGAATCAGTTTCCAGATTCCAGCCACGAAAACCAGAAACCAACCCAATATTTGAGCGGATTGATCCCGGTACGATAGGTTTGGATTTTGAGCACAAGGAAGATCAGTACACCGATTTTGATCGCTTGAAATTGATTCCCTATCAGCAGTCTGACAGAGGGCCTGCAACAGCGATCGGTGATATTAATAATGATGGCAAACCTGACGTATATTTTGGCGGCTCAAAGCGCATTCCGGGTCAAATTTTTGTACAGTCGGATTTGGGTTTTCAAAAAGCGTCATTTCCATCGATTCAAAAGGATTCGCTGAAGGAAGATGTTGTCGCAGTAATTGAAGACTTTAACCGTGATGCCAGGGCCGACCTGTTTATTGGTACCGGTGGTGCAGACTTTTATAATAAATCAAGTCCTTTGTTGGACAGCTATTATCGGGGTGGTGATGTTGACTTCTCACTGATTGAAATTCCCAATTACTACGAAAATGCTTCGTGTTTAAAGCCTGTGGATTACGATGGGGATGGGGACATGGACCTGTTCGTGGGCAATGAGTCCGTATCCAACGATTTTGGAAAAATGCCTAAGTCCTATTTGTTAAAAAATGAAAACGGGACGCTGATACCCACGCAGGAGAAATTATTTGAGAATTTGGGGATGGTAACTGATGCCGCCTGGCAAGATTTTGACAATGATGGGCTGCCGGATTTGATTGTGGTAGGCGCATGGATGAATCCGGTTTTTTTAAAAAATGATCGGGGGACGTTCCGCCAGGTAAATTTAATTAATGAAAGCCTAAGTGGATTGTGGCAGTCCATTATTGCATTCGACATCGATGGCGATGGTGACCAGGACCTGATGCTTGGCAATTGGGGTCTCAACTCAAAGTTCAAGGCTTCCGCCCGATTCCCAATGAAGATGTACTACGCTGACTTCGACCACAATGGTCAACGGGAGACAATCATCGCAATAGAAAAAAACGGTCGATATTTTCCGCTCGATGCCTTCGATATGATTGCAAGCCAGTTGGTCAGTCTTCACAAAAAGTTTTCGACCTACCAGTCGTTTGCCGGAAAAACTATCGAAGAAGTGTTTGGCCGGGATCAACTCAATGATGCCATGGTCTACGAGGTCCACACCCTGGCGTCAGGATATTTAAAAAATGAAAATGGACGGTATACATTCAAGAAATTTCCGGACGAGCTGCAGGTGTCACCTGTATTGGCCATGTTGAAATACGACCTTGACTCGGATGGAGTTGAGGAAGTGCTACTGGGCGGAAATTACTTTGGGATGCAACCTTTTCATGGAAGATATGGATCATTCGCGGGATCCGTGGTGAAAAGTGAGGATGTGGCACTGCCTGGTCAATCGTTGGGTTTAAATTTAATGAATCAATCAGTGAGGGATTTTAATGTTATTGAATTTAAGGGCTCGAGATATTTGCTGGTGACCATTAACAACGGGCGGGCACAGCTTTACAAACTGCTAAAGTAGAATGAGGATTTATTGGACGCTTGGAGTAATTGGTCTGGGGGTATTATGCTGGTACTTGTTTATGAGGAAATTTGAATTTCAGGTCAACTTTCGCGCAAATACGTTGCCGGGAGATATTATCGAAACCATTCGGCTTTGGGATCGAAAAATTGAGGAGGCGACTATCATTAGCGTTGATTCCACCAATAGCTTAAGCCAACAAATTGTCTGGAATGGCAGGACTTACATTTATGACTGGCAATTCAAAATATTAAATGACACGTCCAGCAAAGTTTCTATTAACATAACGGAGCCGGCAAGTAGTTTTAGCAATAAGTTTTTGGTTCCATTTGTTGATAGACCAATAGAACAGGCGGCCCGAGAAATATCAAACATGTTTTACGGAATCCTTAAAGAGCATCTGAATATTACCCGGGTGACGGTACAGGGAGAGGCTGAGCTACCGCCTTCTTTTTGCGTCTGCCGGACCCTGGAAACAAGTCAAATTGAAAAAGCCAATGGCATGATGAGGGATTATGGACTGATGACGACCTTTATTGATGATTTTAAATTGGTTCCTGAGGGCCCGCCCATCGTAAAGGTACTTGAGTGGAACCATAGTTTGGGGCACTTGAAATTTGATTTTTGCTTTCCCATCGTGAAATCGGATTCTCTGCCTGGAGGATATGATATTCAGTATAAACGCATTGAAAGGAGAAAAGCGCTGAAGGCAATATATTATGGTAACTATATTACTTCGGACAGGGCATGGTACGCCCTGGTCCAATACGCAAAATCGAATGATTATACGGTTGATGGGTTACCCGTTGAGTATTTTTATAACAATCCGAACTTGGGCGCTAATGAGAAAGAATGGAAGGCCGAAGTGTTTCTTCCTATCAAATGATTAAATGGTTATTTAATGATAATTTTCAACCTTCTGATATCATGAAAAAATTAATGTTACCGGTTGCAATATTTTTAGTGAGTTCAGGATTTGCTCAGGACAACACCCGCTCGCCCTGGCACCTTCAAGCCACTGCCATCGATCCATCAAATTACTACGGGGTGACAGTAGCCAACGGAATGGTTGGAATAATTTCTTCATATGAGCCCATGAAAGTGGCCGATGTGGTTTTGAATGGGGTTTACGATAATTATCAACGGGGTCGCGTATCAAATATTCTTAAAACCTTCAATCATGTGAATATGGATTTGGAGGTTAACGGAAAAAGAGTCGGCAGGAAAAATATCTCGGGGTATACGCAGACCCTGGATATGAAGAGCGCGATGCTGACTACATCTTTTTCAGTCGGGTCACAAGTGGAAGTGAAACACACCATGATGTCATTGCGGCACCTGCCATACACTGCGCTCATCATGATTGAACTGGCGGCCAATGAGGATGTTGAAATCGTGCCTATCGCGAAAATCGAAGCACCCGATCACCTTAGAGATGTGCGTAATTATTATGCCGAAATAGATCGGCCCCACGTGCTGATTCCTTTGCTTACATCAGTTGGTGAGAGTCCCTCGGGGGAGTACAAAGTTGCTGCGTCCAGTAGTTTCGTATTTGATGAGCCACACGGGTCGGAGCCTAAGATTATTCACGAGGATTGGGATTTTAATATGCACCTGGCAAAGTTCAAAAAGCAATTAAAAAAAGGAGAACGTTATCGTTTTGCATTAGTGGCGTCCACTGTTTCCAGCGCGCAGTATGCAGATCCTTTTAATGAAGCCGAGCGCCTTACCATATTTGCCCGCCTTGAGGGGACAAAAAAATTATTTACGAGGCACCAGGAGGAGTGGGCCAGGTTATGGAAAAGTGATATTGTAATTGAAGGCGATTTACAGACACAGTTGGAAGTCCGGTCGGCCTTGTATCACCTCTACTCATTTGCCCGGGCGGGCACCAGCTATAGCCTTTCACCCATGGGGCTTTCGGGGCTCGGCTACAATGGTCACATGTTTTGGGATACTGAGCTTTGGATGTATCCACCGCTTCTTGTTTTGCAGCCTGACATTGCCAGATCAATTCTGGAGTACCGCTACGAAAGACTTGCAGCGGCCAAAGAGAATGCCTTTGCACATGGGTTCAAAGGGGCAATGTTTCCATGGGAATCCGCGGACGATGGATCGGAGGATACGCCTGTTTGGGCGCTGACCGGGCCATTTGAGCACCATATCTCTGGCTGTATCGCATGGGCGTTTTGGAAATACTATCAGGTGACCAAAGACCGAGAATGGCTCCAGTCCCGGGGGTATCCCGTGTTGAAAGAGGTTGCAGATTTCTGGGCAAGCCGGGTTGAGCGAAATGGCCCAGGGCATTATGATATTAACAATGTCGTGGGCGCCAATGAGTGGGAAGAAAACATTGATAACAACGCATTCACAAATGGTGTTGCCATTTTAGCATTGCGTTATGCAGACCAGGCGGCCAGGGATTTGAAGGTTCCTTCGAATCCGGATTGGCTTCATGTGGCCAACAATATTCCAATCCTGAAATTTCCTGACGGTGTTACCCGTGAAAATGCAACATACAATGGCGCGATGATTAAACAGGCTGATGCGAATCTTTTGTCATTTCCATTGGGGATCATTTCGGACCGAGACCGTGTGATAAAGGACCTTAAGTATTATGAGACGAAAATGTCACCGGAGGGCCCGGCAATGGGGTTTTGCGTGTTGGCAACGCTTTATGCGCAGTTGGGAGAATCTGACAAAGCATTTGAGATTTTCACCAGGAGTTATAGACCCAATGCAGTACCTCCGTTTGGGGTTTTGTCCGAAACGGCAGGAGGCACCAATCCTTATTTTGGCACAGGTGCTGGTGGAATGCTGCAAGCGATGATTTTCGGATTTGGCGGAATTACCATTTCAGATCAGGGAGTCGGGCAAATGAAATCAAAACTTCCCAAAGGGTGGCAACAATTGGAGATTAAAGGTGCAGGTTTGACCAAAACAAATTATACTGTTAAATAACATTGAGTCATTATGAATTCATTCAGATGGGTTGGATTAGTTTTACTGGTAGTAGGCGCGTCATGCTCGAAGCCTCAAAAGGAATTTAAGTCGGAAAACGTTTGTCCCAGTTGCCTCCATGACACGATGGATCACCTCACTACGGTGATTGTGCACGATATATTTTCACCACCCGTGGCGAGCAGAATATATGCCTATACGAGCATCGCGGGTTATGAAGCCGCCATTCCAAAAGATAAAAGTTTTAAAAGTCTGGCAGGGCAACTGAACGGGCTCAAGCCCTTGCCGCCCATAGACTCGGCCAGGTCCTACGCGTTTGAATTGTCATCTGTGCATGCGATGGCTATGGTTGGAAAGGCTTTAATTTTCTCTGAAATAGCGATCGATACCTTTCACGCGAAAACTCTTTCAAAGTTCAAGAACGTTCTACCGGACGATGTGTACAAAAGCTCAGTTGAATTTGGCGACCAGGTTGCAGGTCATATTCTGTCCTGGGCGAACGAGGACAACTACAAACAGACGAGAACTTTTGAGAAGTACGCGGTTCCGCAAAATGAACCCGGGAAGTGGAAACCAACACCCCCTGCATATATTGACGGCATAGAGCCTCACTGGAATAAGATCAGACCTTTTGTGTTGGATTCATCTACCCAATTCATCCCTTCGCCACCCACTACATTCAGTTCAGACAAAAAAAGCCGGTTTCATACAGAAGCAATGGAAGTTTTTGAGGCCGTCTCCAACAAAAATAAGGAACACCAGGACATTGCGTACTTCTGGGATTGCAACCCATACGTGATGAATGTTCATGGGCACGTGATGTTTGCCACAAAAAAAATTACCCCGGGAGGACATTGGATGGGCATCGCTAAAATTGCCTGTCAGTTGAAAAATCTTGATGTGCTACAGTCGGCTGAAACTTATGCAATGACTTCATTGGCGTTGGCCGATGGTTTTATCGCCTGTTGGGATGAAAAATACAGGAGCAAACTTGTGCGACCGGAGACCTACCTCAATCAGTTTGTGGATGAAAGCTGGCTGCCGCTCCTTCAAACTCCACCGTTCCCCGAACATACCAGTGGACATAGCGTGATTTCCACAGCAGCGTCTGTGGCGTTAACCAAATTGTTTGGTGATAATTTTCATTTTGCTGACTCAACAGAGGTTAACTACGGCCTGCCGGTGCGCACGTTCAACTCCTTTTACGAAGCTTCAGCGGAGGCCGCCATCAGCCGGTTGTATGGAGGGATTCACTATCGGCCGGCTATTGATGAAGGGGTTAAGCAGGGAAGAAAAGTGGGCGAATGGGTGATCAGCAATGTGCAAACGAGGAACTGACCACATCGTTTAATCCAACTCCAAATGTTATTGAAACCGAAACTCACTTTCCTTCAAATCCTTAACATGAATTTTGGGTTTTTTGGTATTCAATACAGTTTCGGGCTGCAACAAAGCAACATGAGCCCCATTTACAAGTACCTGGGAGCAGACGAGGCAAGCCTGCCGTATTTATGGTTGGCTGGCCCCATGACCGGACTGATCGTTCAGCCTATTATCGGAGCAATGAGCGACCGCACCAATACCAAACTCGGTAGAAGAACCCCGTACTTTTTGATTGGAGCAATTTTTTGCAGCATCGCGCTATTGTTTATGCCATTTAGCAGTTCGCTCTGGATGGCTGCGGGTTTGCTGTGGATACTGGACGCGGCCAACAACGTCACCATGGAGCCCTACCGCGCATTTGTAAGCGACAAATTATCTGAGGAACAACACTCGTTGGGTTTCCTTACACAAAGCGCATTCACCGGGTTGGGGCAGACGCTGGCTTACCTGACGCCTTCGCTACTCGTTTGGTTTGGTATGAGTCGCGACTATGTAAACGAGCGAAACATCCCTTACATGACGGTGACGGCATTTATTATTGGCGCATTTTTTTCAGTGATCTCCATTCTTTGGACGGTTAAGACAACGAAGGAAAATCCCCTTACGGTGGACGAACTGGATGCAATTAATAAGGCTCCGAAAGGTTTTATAAACACCATGAAAGAGATAGGAGAGGCCATTAAAGACATGCCACTCACGATGAAGCAACTTGCACTCGTGAAATTATTCCAATGGTACGCGATGTTTTGTTACTGGCAATATATTGTGCTGTCCATATCAAAAACATTTTTCGGAACCACCGAGCAATCGACCGCTGGCTTTCGTGAGGCGGGTCTAATCAACGGGCAGGTGGGTGGTTTTTATAATTTCATGGCATTCATCGGAGCTTTTGCGCTGGTGCCCTATACCCGCAGATTTGGGCCCAAGGTGATGCACAGCGTCTGTCTCACATTGGCGGGGATAGGAATGATGTTCATTCCTTCCATCGAGAGTAGAATTTATTTGTTTATTCCTATGATTGGAATTGGCCTGGCGTGGGCAAGCATGATGGGTAATCCTTATGTCATGCTGGCCGGATGTATTCCGCCAGAGCGCACGGGTGTGTACATGGGTATCTTCAATATGTTTATCGTGATACCGATGATGATCCAAATTTTTACCCTACCGCTGTTCTATAATACCTGGCTGGGCGGGAATCCTGAAAATGTAATACGGTTGGCTGGGATGCTTTTAATCTGTGGCGCCATTGCGGTGCTATTTGTAAGGTTAAAATCGGGCGCATCACACGTACCCATTTCCTAATGCGGGATAGGTAATTTTCGGGGTGTGGTCTTGCTATGCTACGGATAACGAATTACTTCCCTTGGGATGACTAATTCAACCTGCAGAAGGTCCCACAGCGGCACGTGGGGTTACATCATCTGCAATCGATTGCGATTTAAACCAGGATCTTGGCGGCAGCTGAGATTTATATCGCCAACCTCCTGTAAAAACGATTTCCCATTCCCTCGATCATTTGGATGAAAATTGATTGCGAATGGGTATTTTAGGTTATCGTATTTCAAATTAATTGAGCGAAGTGTTGGGGTCAAGACTGTTATACATATTCCTTTTAATTCTTTCGTGTTTGAATTCATTTGCGCAGGCAAAAGAAGATAGCCTGGAAAGATTGTTTGGAGCGTGGTATGACCATGTCATTGGCAGGGAGTCGAGCGAATTAATGTATCATCCCATTTACCTAACTGCGCTGAGAGGAAAAGATACACACCAGTATTTAGATAGGAGAGATTGGCAAACCGGATCTCTGGAGTTCTCAGGGCAGTGGTATATCGACATGCCGTTGCTGTTTGATTTAGAACGCGACCTGTTGGTCATTAAGCATCCCGACCCTTCCAGATGGGATGGGATATCGCTAAACATGGAGAATGTTCAACAATTCTCTCTGGCGGGACATCGGTTTAGAAAGTATTCCCTCAATGGCAGCCCTAATTTCTATGACGTGCTCTTTGAAGGGGAGCATATTCAACTACTTGCCAAAAGAAGCAAGAAGGCCAGATCGCAGGTTGGTGGAGTACAGTTGCTGCAATCGGTCAGGTATTTCCTTGTGAAGGATAACCAATTGGTTCCTATGGATGGCATTAGGGTACTGGGAAAATTGTTTCCATCGGAAAGGTCAATCATTCAAAGGATTAGAAAGGATCAGAGAATTAGAATGGGCAAAGAGGAATCAATCGTCCATTTCATGAGATCGCTGGACGCTAAAATGGGTGACAAAAAATGAAGCACCTCATCGCCATCGTTCTGATCGCGCTCGCGACAAAAGTTTTGGCGCAAAATAACGTTTATCAATTTGACTTTACCGGTCGTAGCCCCCTTCAGATGATCGAGGAGATTGAATCTAAATCCGGTTTTATATTTTATTATGCTCCAGAGTGGCTGGATAGCCTCAAAGTTCAGAGTAGATATTTTGAGGGTACCCTTAGTAGTGTGCTTGACAATATTTTTACCAATACCAGAATTAACTATATCATTCTTGAGGATAGAATTATAATGACCTATAATTCTCCCATCCTCACGCAGGTTGTTTTTGACAGTACCTCCTCCTCTGATTCCGATCTGTCAAAATACATTTTTAATAGTGAGTATGAATCAAACAATCAAGATATTGAAGAGGCGGCTTTTATCATCGGAAGGAAATCAGAAATGCAAATTGGTGGAACGTCTCTTCTTTCTGGATTCGTCAAAAATGATGCAAATGGAGAGCCTTTGGGCGGCACTTACCTAAAATCGGATGTGTCGGCAACAATTGCTGACGAGCGTGGTTTTTTTGTACTCAAAGTTCCGAATGGAAAATCCGTTGTCAATTTCCAGTTTGGAGGAATGAATCCCACCCAGCGTACGGTCGTTGTCTTTTCTGATGGAAGCATCAACGTAAACATGACGCCTAGTGTGGTCATGTTGGACAATTTAACTATTCAAGCCAATGCAGACGAAAATATTTTGAGCACACAAATGGGCGTGTACAAGTTCGCTCTGGATGAATTAAAAAATATTCCAAAGGTATTCGGTGAGAATGACATTTTGAAAGTTGCTTTAGCCTTACCTGGCGTTCAGAACGTGGGCGAAGGATCGCCAGGAATAAATGTTCGGGGTGGTAAGGCCGATCAGAACCTCATTATGCTTGACCATGCAACGATTTATAACCCATTTCATTTTTTTGGTTTTTTTTCCTCGTTTAATGCCGAAGCACTGGCCAGTACAGAACTTTACAAGAATAGCATGCCAGCAAGTTTTGGCGGGCGACTATCTTCAGTTCTTGATATCCGAACGCGGGAGGGAAGCAAGGAAAAATTTGGTGCAAAGGGGGGAATTGGTCTTGTCACAAGCTCGCTTAACGTTGAAATACCTGTAGTTAAGCATCGAACCTCCTTGACCCTTGGAGGCAGATCAACGTATTCGGATTGGATATTGATGGAGGTTGACAATCAGGCCATTAGGAACAGCAAGCCCTTCTTCTATGACTTGTCGGGTGGCATTGACCATGTGTACGGTAGAGCGAATCATATCAGTGTTTCCGGTTATTATAGTTATGACCAATTCAAATTGTCAACGGACTCACTTTATAGCTACAGCAACTTCAATTTTTCGCTGAGGTGGAAACACCATATCAACGAGAAATTATCAAGTGAATTTACTGCGACATCGAGTGATTACAAATATTCCATCGACTATAATACCATACCTGAGTCAGCCTTCAAATATGGGTTTGGAATAAATGATATGTTTAGTCAGCTTAAATTTGATTACCGGGTTTCGGGAGCGCATACCATTCAAACGGGTGTAGATGGCAGGCTTTACCATATAGACCCGGGATTCCGACATCCCCGGACAGGATTGTCGGAAGTGCCATCAGAAATGGTCGCGCAGGAGAGCGGTGTTGAGCTCTCATATTTTATAGCCGATAATTTCACCATCAATGAGAAGTGGTCGTTGTATGGTGGCGTGCGGTATAGTGGTTTTGCCGCGCTGGGACCAGCCAAGTCGTTTATTTATGAAAGCGGGGTGCCTAAGGCGCGGGAGGTAATCGCTGACTCTTTACTTTTCAAGCGTAATGAAATCGTCAAGTCTTATTATGGGCCAGAGTTCCGATTTTCAATGAGATATTCCCTGGATTCAAAAAAATCAATCAAGGGCGCCTATAATAATACAAGGCAGTACCTGCATAGTTTATCAAATTCAGTATCGATCACCCCCACCGACACTTGGAAGTTGTCCGACAAAAATGTGCTGCCGCAAATTGCCCATCAGTTTTCCGTGGGATATTTTGAAAATTTTATGGAGAATAAGATTGAAGCATCTGTTGAAGCCTATTACAAAATTTCAAGAAATTTGATTGATTATAAAACGAATGCGGACCTGGTCCTTAATAAGAATCTGGAGACGGATATTTTACAGGGAGACGGGAGAGCTTACGGAGTTGAACTCTTTCTGAGAAAGTCATCGGGCAAGTTAAACGGTTGGCTGTCGTATACGTACAGCCGGTCATTGCAACGGTATGCTTCTCGTTTTGATGAAGAGACCATCAACCGAGGCGTATATTTTCCAACTAACTTTGACAAGCCTCATATTCTAAATTTGGTGGGAAACTATAAGTTAACAAAGCGATATAGCTTTTCATTTAACGCAAATTATTCTTCCGGAAGACCGGTAACTTATCCAACAGCGATTTATACCATAGGTGGCGCGCCAATAATTCATTTTGGGGAACGAAATCGGTTTAGAATTCCGAACTACTTTAGAATTGACGTAGGGGTCAATGTTGAAGGCTCACATAAGGTTAAGAAACTTGCCCATGGTTATTGGTCATTTAGTATTTACAACCTGCTCGGCAGAGATAACCCTTATTCCGTTTTCTTCAGGAGCAGCGAAGGGACCATTCAGGCTTATCGTCTTGCTGTACTGGGTTCGCCAATACCATCCATTACCTATAAATTTGAATTTTGACACGGATGAACAAGCACATCAATCATTTACTTGTCATCATATTGTTGGCCGCCAGCTGCATAACAGAGATCGAGCCAGCGTCAATTGGCTTTGATGATTTATTGGTGGTTGAGGGCCTCATCACTGATCAGCCGGTTAAACACCAGATTAAAATTTCCAGGACGGCACCGATTAATTCGAAGGAACCGAGGCCAGTATCCAATGCGGTCGTTCGAGTCGAGGCTACCGACCAGAGTACAATTATGTTCTTCGAAGAAGAGCCGGGAATTTACCGGTCTGGCCTGCCAATCAGGGCAAAGTTTGGAACCGGGTATCGACTTAAAATAACAATTGAGGGGCGCGAGTATGAATCAACGGAAGTGGAAATGATAGCGACACCTCAGATCGATCGCATCGCAGCTGAGTTTGTGCCAAAGAAAACAGCCGCATTGGGCCCATCCTTTAAGAATTTGGGTGACTTTAATTTTTACCTTGAGGCGAAGACGAATGAAACACCCACGCGCGCTTTCCGCTACTTATGGAACGAGACCTATAAACTGCAAGTACCCAACCCTTCAAGATGGAAGTGGCTTGGTGGCTCCGTTTTCGAATTTAGGCGGGAAGATATTCCGGAGGAACAACAGGAATTTTGCTATGGGCATAATTCCAACAAAACTGTAATTTTAAATAGGACGCTGGCAAGTAACGGTGAGGTGACAAGTTATCCCATTCATTCTTTTGATGCCGAGACAAGGCAAATGAACATCCGATACTCGATTGAAGTAATTCAATACGGATTATCTCCGGAGAGCGAAAGGTACTGGGCTGGTCTGGCTGCCAGTTCTCAATCTCAGGGGACGCTGTTTGATATTCAACCAGGCACGATCACAGGTAATCTGAAAGCCGTAGCGGCTCAAGATGAAATCGTGCTGGGGGTTTTTGAGGTTGCCCAGGAGAGGCGTCATCGCGTGTTCTTTCGTGCATCCGATTTTTACAGCCAGGGTTTCTCTACTACTGGAAAATACTGGGTTGACTGCGAAGACATGGAACAAATCACCTTACCGATTGCTGAGGCGGGCCCGTTTATGGCTAAACATTTTGAGACCTATGAGCTATTATTTTACTCAACAAGCTTCGCGCCAGGCGGTGGGCCGGCCGTCCTTGGCTTGAAACGGTGCGCACTCTGCACGCTGTATGGAACAAATAAACGACCTGAGTTTTGGATAGATTAAAGAAAATAGTTGTGGTGGTTGTGTTCCAGCTCGCGACCGTTTTTGCACTCGCGCAGGGTATTCATTTCCCATTTGAAAAAAAAGATTTTCAGGAGATCGCAACCATCTATGCAAACCAAACGCGGTTGATACCCGGTGAGCGACTTCTTTTTAAGATTGAAAATAACCTTGCAAATGGCTACCGTTCTTTCATAAGTAAGGTGGTTTACGTTGAACTTATTAATGATACAAGGCAGTCTGTCTTGAAATTAAAAGTTGAGCTTGAGGACGGCATTGGAAGAGGTCATTTGTACCTGCCATCTTACCTGAAGATTGGCAGCTATACATTGATTGCATATACGGCATGGATGATGAATTATTCACATGCTTTTATCGCGCAGCTCGGCATTCAAATAATAAATCCATTCAATTCAGTTCCGTCATCTTTTCTTTCTGATTCGGTCGGGATTACCTTTTATCCCGAGGGTGGCACCTATTTGCTTGATGAATCAAATCGGGTAACGTACCGATTGAGTTTTAAAAAGCCACTAAAGAAAGTGTATATAAAAATAATATCTCCCGCAGGAGCATTGCTGAAGACGGTAACCCACGATCACGGGTCCCCTTATGGACATTTTGACTTCACACCAATGGAAATCGGCTTTTTTAAAGCGATCATTTCGGATGACGATCAAAACATTTTCCAGGGTCAGCTTCTGGTGGAGGCCAATTCTTCTTTGGGGATAGCAGTGAGCGAAAAGGAAAATGCCTTTGAATTGAGAGCCCTAAATCGTACCGGAAAGCCTCACGTTATTAATATTTTCCCCTGGCGTCACCCAAACTTGAAGAGTTCGATCCTAATTGGATCTGATACCACGCTAACCATCACAAAAAGTAAATTGCCACGCGGAATCGTTTATGCCGGCTATGAGGGAACAAATAGTGGCACATTCTTTAGCGCTGGTCAGCTGGCAACTGAAGAAGGATTTAAAGTGAGCACGGACAAGGCTCGTTACAATCGAAGAGCTTTGGTCAAATTGAAATTCCAAGGGTTGGAAAACACGGTTGGCACATCTCTGTCGGTGAACAAATTATATGACCAGGAATTTAAAAGTTCATACACATCTGATATTTTGGAACAGCTCGTTAATGAATGTCTGGAGACCAAAGAGCTGGAGCGAGATTACCTGGTGAGCAGGTTCCCGCTTTCAACGATAATTTTTGATGGTACGATCGTGGAATTACCGGATTACCGTGGTGAACTGTTTCGGGGGGAGACAGGGGTGAGTGAATCGTCAGATCATAATAACTTTATTTTTTTGACTTCAGTGAGCCAATTTCCAGTGTTAAAAACTGCGAAGGTCGATGACATCGGTCGGTTTTATTTGTTTTCCCCCGGTATATATGACGACACCGATTTTGTATTGTCCAGCTTTAATCAATCGAATACGGTTTTAAAAGAGAGATTTTTGGATGACCATTCTTTCGTGGGTGTCGATCATTTTTTTGATCGAACGGATATTACCTCTTGGATTGGGCAAAAAAGTATAGATGTTCAGATTGAAAATAACTACTCTAATTTCAAGAGGGATGTGATTGTCAACACTGCAAATCCTGAAATCTTTTCTGGAAGGATTGGAAAGACATACGACTTTGATCAATACGTAAGATTTTCAACCATAGCAGAGGTCATTGTCGAAATTATCCCAGAGCTGCGACTGAGGGAAAGAAACGGCCGGGTTGAACTCTTGATGCCATATATCGAAAATAAATCGTCAACGCTCGATTCTGTTCTTATTCTGTTGGACGGAATTCCGGTCAGGACAAAAGATTTTGTCAGGATAAACCCATTGCACCTTAAACGAGTTGATCTTGTCCTGGAGCAAATCAGGCTGGGGTATGTGGAATACCGCGGAGTTGCCATTTTCAGTTCCTTCGGCAGGGATGGTTCCTTACTTGGCAATCTCCCTGGCTATTCTAAGGTTGATATAACACCCTTGCAAAGCGCGGTCGAATATTATCAACCTAACTACGCGGGCAGCAAATCGACTTTACCGGATCATAGAAATCAATTGCTATGGAAGACTGATCTAAACTTCGGTGAAGAAATCAATTTTTATACTTCAGATTTGACGGGGACCTTCGAGATTGTCTTGCAGGGTCACGATATGCAAGGAAATTATATGACCACCAAGGGCACGTTGGAGGTCGTGAAGTGAAGTGATGTGTGTGCGCACCAAAAAAACAAATGTGAGTCTCAATTGGTTGAAGTATAAATTATAGAGTAAATTAAGTCGAGTGACAAATAAATCTAGACATCTGTGGGGAATTGATCTTGGAGGAACCAAGGTAGAGGGGGCAATTATGAAGGCTCCAAACTCGGTAGAGACTATTTTCCGCGATCGCTTGCCGACTGGAGCCGACAAAGGTTACGAGCATGTGTTGAACCAGATAGCTACGTTGGTTGATCAGATGAGTTCTACGGTGGGTTATCGTCCTGAAGCTATTGGCATTGGTACACCCGGCACGATGGATCCAAGTACTGGATTATTTAAGAACAGCAATTCCATCGTCCTCAACTACAAGCCATTACAGCAAGACCTGCAGGAACGGCTGAAGATGAAAGTTATTTCTGCCAATGATGCCAACTGCTTTGCCCTGGCGGAAACGAGGCTTGGTGTGGTCAGAGATAAATTTCCCCATGCCGAGGTTGTGTTTGGTGTAATAATGGGAACCGGTGCCGGTGGCGGAGTAGTGGTTAGGGGAAAAGTAATCAATGGTAAGCAGGGAATTGCAGGGGAATGGGGTCATAACTTTTTGGATGAGTCCGGTGGTAAATGTTATTGCGGCAAGGTGGGTTGTGTGGAGAATATCATTGCCGGACCCGCACTGGAGCGATATTACCTTCACATATCAGGTGAACATAGGAAGCTGAAGGAGATCGTAAAGCTCGCAGCATCTGGCACGGACAGGGCGGCCATTGAAACAATAGACCGCCTGAATGAAATGTTTGGCAAGGCGATAAGTGTAGTAATAAATATTTTAGACCCGGACGTCATCGTGATAGGCGGTGGGGTGGGAAATATTGAATCTCTCTATACAGCCGGAATTGAGTCGATCAGGAAATATGTCTTTAACGATAAATTGGACACGCCCATTGTTCGGCCATCCCTTGGCGACAGTGCGGGAGTATTTGGTGCTGCATTTTTAACTGAAAACCTTAGCCTATGAAACGGATAGCTATTCTTGGTCCCATCCCGAGAGATCATATTGTAACCCATAATGGAGATTTGATCCAAAAATGGGGATGTGTCACCCATCCGGTTATTGCTTTATCCATCATGGCAGGCGACTCGATTGAAATCATTCCTGTCTGCCATCTGCGCAAGGTGGATCTGGATAATGTGAAGGAGGTCTTTGCGCCTTACAAGGGGATTAATACAAAATACCTGACCACAAAATTCGATCAGGGCGACATCATCAGTTTGAAATTTTTGGATATGAATAAC
The DNA here is from genome assembly GCA_964655635.1 of uncultured Ohtaekwangia sp. Classification (GTDB taxonomy): domain Bacteria; phylum Bacteroidota; class Bacteroidia; order Cytophagales; family Cyclobacteriaceae; genus ELB16-189. The sequence continues at coordinate 165,666 of CAZZNH010000005.1, read as the reverse complement.
CGCGTAGAGCGGCAAACAGGATTTATGGACCCAATCACTCCAGAAGATGTTGAAAAGATTCTTGACTGTGACGTATTTGTATTTATTCCGATCAGCGACTATGAGATTTCATTGGATACCCTAAAGTTGATTAAGTCAAAAAGTAAGGGGACTATCATTTTTGATGCGCACGGTCCAACGACTGCCTGCCTGTTTAATGGCGAGCGCCACCGTAAATTCTGGATAGACAGGGACTTGTGGCTCCCCTACATTGATGTGCTAAAGATGAACCTCGAGGAGGCTCATGCTTCGTGGTTTAAAAAAGAGTATGAAACGAGCGACTACGTGGTTTCTGAAGGGTTCGACAGAGAGGAAATGCTCAAGTTTGCTACGCATTGTCTGAATATGGGAGTCAAATGTGTTTACATCACCACCGACTCAACCGGATGTATGGCATACTACAAGGTCAAAGGAAAAGTTAAGGAGGAATTGGTCCCTGTTGTCAAGGTAAACGAAGTAATTGATACAACAGGATGCGGAGATTCATTTGCAGGAGGAGTGGGATTCGGCATATTAAACGATGCAACAGATTATATAAAGGCTGGCCGTTACGGAAATGTGCTGGGGGCGTTGCGGACGCAAGGAAAAACCTTTGATGTATTTAAGCCGCTCGAAGAGGTAAACAAAATTATGATGAGGTCGCACGTGTGATGGTTACCACTCCAAGTGCCCATTAGGCGCTTACTCTTTGTATTCAATGGATTCATTTTTAAAGAACGCGATAAAAATCACCAGGACTGCAAAAGCAAAGCCAGCAGGGAAGAGCCAGATGCTGCTCCAATCGTGCAGGTTATCAGCAAGCAGGTAAGTATCAGATATTTTACCCGCCACCCAAAATCCAACCAGCATGCCAAAACCATAAGTGGCTAACGTGATAAGTCCTTGTGCAGCGCTCTTGAACTTTTCGCCTGCCTTTGAGTCGGTATAAATTTGCCCCGACACAAAGAAGAAATCGTAACAAATACCATGTAGGGCAATGCCCAGGATCAGCATGAATGCCAGGTCACCTGCATTGCCGTAGGCAAAAAGAATGTACCGCATGGTCCATGCCAGCATTCCAGCGATGATGGTAAGCTTAAATCCAAAACGTTTGAAAAAAAATGGAAGCAGTAGCATGAACAAAACTTCGGAAGCCTGACCCAGCGTCATTTTTCCGGTGGGATTATTCACGCCAATTTCAGCAAGGAATGGATTTGCATTTTGGTAGTAGAATGCCAATGGAATACATATCAGGATTGACGAGATGAAGAAGATTAAGAAGTTGCGATCCTTCAGCAGCTTCAAAGCGTCCAATCCCAGTATGGTTGATATACTTACTTTTTCTTCGCGACCTGCAGTGGGAGGGGTTTTGGGCAGCGTAAAACTGAACAGGCCGAGGGCAGCTGATGCAATGGCCACCATCAGAAAAGTATTTTTCAGCATCCCCGCGCCACGCGCCTCCGGAGAATCCCAAAGAAAAACATAGCTGATGATTAGCCCAGCTGCAATCCAGCCGATTGTTCCGAAAACACGGACGAAGGAAAACTCCTTGGCAGGGTCCTTCATCTGATTAAAGGAGATGGAATTCACCAGGGCCAGGGTGGGCATATAAACAATCATATAAGCCAGCACATAGGGATAAAAGCCAGCAAAGTCGGCCGCGCTATACATTTGATACATGAGTACGGCTCCGGCCAAATGCAAGACAGCCAGTATTCTTTCGGCATTGAAATACCGATCTGCAATGAGGCCAATGATAAACGGTGCGATAATAGCACCCCATGACTGCGTTGAAAAGGCGGTTCCTATTTCACCTCCAGTCGCGTGCAGATTATCACCGAGGAAAGTGCCGAGCGTCACAAACCAGCCACCCCAAATGAAAAATTCCAGGAACATCATGGTGGACAACTGCATTTTTACTTTTGTATTCATGGCTCCTGCCTTTAGGTTATTCCTTTCCAGAGTAATATTAGACGAGATTAATCTGAGCCGCTCCGCGTATACCATTGCCGGAAATAAGGGTGTCAGACCAGATTTCAGAAATGAAGATTGCACATATAAATTGATTGCGCAAGCATTGGCGGTAATTGCAATCGATTGCATAAAAAGCCAATGAAAACTATTTATATCTTTTGAATATATTGTGGTAAAGCAAAACAACATAGGCGTGAAGCGAAAACTACGCATGGGAATGATTGGTGGCGGACCGGATGCCTTTATCGGTGCCGTCCACCGAAAAGCCGCTGCACTCGATGGCGAGATTGAGTTGGTGTGCGGTGCATTTAGCAGCCAACCTGCCAAGTCGAAACAAGCAGGCGAACTACTGTACCTGGATCAAAAAAGGGTGTACAACTCGTATGCTGAAATGATCAGGGCAGAGGCCAAGCTGCCACCAAAAGAGCGAATGGATTTTGTGTCGATTGTTACTCCCAATCACGTGCATTTTGGTCCCGCAAAGGAAGCGCTTGAGAATGGGTTTCATGTAATCATAGACAAGCCCTTGGCGCTTTCCCTGGCAGAGGCAAAGAAACTTCAAAAAGTCGTGGAGAAAACCGGGCTTGTATTGGCAGTGACGCACGCCTATGGTGGATACCCGATGGTAAAAGAGGCCCGTCATCTTGTGAGGACGGGAGTCATTGGAAAAGTGAGGAAGGTTTTTGTTGAATACCCACAGGGATGGCTGGCAACGCCACTTGAAAAGAGTGGCCAAAAGCAGGCAGGCTGGAGGACGGATCCCAGTCGCTCCGGCCTGGGTGGAGCCATTGGCGACATCGGAACACATGCGGCCCATCTGGCCGAATACATTTGCGATCAATCCATTTCTGAGATTTGTGCGGACCTTAATATGGTTATCCCCGGGAGGCTGCTGGATGATGATAGCGCGATGTTGCTCAGGTTTAGTAAAGGAGCATCCGGGACGCTCGTTGCCACCCAGGTTGCCGCGGGTGAGGAAAATAATTTGAGAATTAAAGTCTATGGCGAGCGGGGAGGATTGGAATGGCGCCAGGAAGAGCCCAATTCATTAACTGTAAGGAGTCTTGACGGACCAATGAAGATTCACCGGACGGGCACGACATACGTTTCACCCGCTGCCAAAAGCAATACCAGGGTTCCATCTGGCCATCCGGAAGGCTATCTGGAAGCGTTTGCCAATATTTATCTTGCTTTCGCCAATGCAGTGAGGGCATTCAAGCCCGGCAAAAAGGTGGATGCTAAAAAATTTGATTTTCCTGATATTGAAGATGGCGTGAGAGGAATGGCCTTCGTGGAAACAGCTGTCAAATCCTCAAAGTCAAAACAGAAGTGGATTAAAATGAGTAAATAGTCTTTAGTCCTTAGTGAGAATTACTCAAGACTAAGGACTAAAGACCAGGGACTTTATACTTACTAACGAAGAAATGAAATCATTAAAAGGACCCGCTATTTTTCTTGCCCAGTTTATGGGAGACAAACCACCATTTAATTCTATTGAGAAAATTTGCAAATGGGCGGCATCATTGGGATACATTGGTGTTCAGATACCCACTAACGATCCAAGGTGTATTGATCTTAAAAAGGTAGCAGAGAGTAAAGATTATGCTGACGAGTACCGCGGAAAAATTGAATCGTGCGGAGTAAAGATATCTGAACTGAGTACACACATTCAAGGTCAATTGGTGGCCGTACATCCTGCCGACAATATCATCTTTGACAATTTTGCTCCAAAAAAATTAAAGGGCAATTACAAGGAACGAACCGCCTGGGCAATTGATCAGGTAAAGCTCGCGGCCAAAGCCAGCAAAAACCTTGGACTTAATGCGCACGCAACATTTTCAGGCGCTTTGCTTTGGCATACCATGAACCCATGGCCGCAGCGGCCGGCAGGTTTGGTGGAAGCAGGATTTAAGGAACTGGCCAAAAGATGGCTGCCCATATTAAACGCCTTTGATAAAGCTGGCATAGACCTCTGTTATGAGATACATCCTGGTGAGGATCTCCATGATGGCGTTACTTTCGAACGATTCTTAAAAGCGACAGGAAACCACCCCCGTGCCAATATACTCTTTGATCCCAGTCACTTTGTCTTACAACAACTGAACTATCTGCAATACCTGGATTTTTATCACCCATACATTAAAATGTTTCATGTGAAGGATGCTGAGTTTAATGCAACAGGGAAAAGTGGCGTCTACGGAGGTTATCAGGATTGGATTGATCGGCCGGGCAGGTTTCGCTCCCCAGGAGATGGTCAGGTTGATTTCAAATCGATTTTCTCCAAACTGACCCAATATGGCTATGACGGCTGGGCAGTTTTGGAGTGGGAGTGCTGCATCAAACATCCTGAGCAAGGCGCTGCGGAAGGCTCCAAATTTATCAGAGACCACATGATCAGGGTCACTGACAAAGCGTTTGATGATTTTGCCTCTGCAGGCACTGATGCTAAACTGAACAGGAAACTACTGGGAATATAATGGATACAACTATGAGAAATTTAGCAATGTTCACCGTTTTATCTTTTTTGTTGTTCGACTGTACCACCAAGGAGCAACAAAATAGGTTGAGCGCGGATGAGGTTGATGGGGGATGGAAATTATTGTTTGATGGAAAAACCCTCAATGGATGGAAGGGATTTAAGAAGGATAATGTGGGGGATGCCTGGAGCGTTCAGGATGGCACCATTCATCTTGACAACTCACAAAAGGAAGGGTTTCAGGCGAAGGCTGGCGGTGACATCATCACGGTCGATGAATATGAAAACTTTGAGCTGGCACTACAATGGAAAATTCAGCCTTGCGGCAACAGCGGCATTATGTTCAATGTGGTAGAGGCGGATAGCCTTGAGTATGCGTGGAATACAGGGCCTGAGATGCAGGTATTAGACAACGAGTGCCACCCGGATGCTAAAATAGTTAAACACCGTGCCGGTGATCTCTACGATATGATTTCATGCAGTAAGGAAACGGTAAAACCTGCCGGTGAGTGGAATGATGTTCGGCTCATCTCCGATCATGGAAAGGTGGCTTTTTGGCTAAATGGGGAGAATGTTGTTTCGTTTGCAATAGATACACCCGAGTGGGACACCCTCATTGCCAATAGTAAATTCAAGGACATGGATCGCTTTGGAAAAGCAAGGAGAGGTCATATTTCATTGCAGGACCATGGCGATAAAGTCTGGTATCGCAATATCAAAATCAGAGAGATCGCTCCATAAACAGCTTCATTATGAAACGCAGGAAATTTATTCAAACGACAGCCATGGCCTCCGCTGCCACTTTTTTTTACGCGTGCGGTCAATCGCCACCGCAAGCTAAAACAATTGGATTGCAACTCTATACGCTGAGAAATATCATCGGCAAGGATGTTCAAGGAACCATGAAGACTGTTTCGGAAATTGGTTTTAAAGAGTTGGAATGTTACGGCTATGGCGCTGGCAAAATATTTGACATGCCTTATGCCGATTTTAATAAATTATGCGGTGATCTGGGAATGAAAATTACCAGTGGTCATTATGGATTGGGGATGGCATCTCCGGATTGGGTTGGGACAATTGTCAACGGATGGGAGCAAGCAGTGGAGGATGCAAAAAATGTCGGGCAAGAGAATATGATTCTTGCTTACCTGGTTGAGCAGGAGCGAGAAACGCTGGACAGTTATAAGAGGGTTTGCGAACTTTTGAACCAGGCGAATGAGGTTTGTAAGCAGGCGGGTATGAAATTGGGATACCATAACCATGATTTTGAGTTTGTAACTATGGAAGGACAGATTCCCTATGACGTGATGTTGCAGGAGTTGGACCTATCAATTAACATGGAGCTTGATTTGTATTGGATCACCCGTGCGGGAAAAAACCCTATTGACTATTTTGAGAAATTTCCGGGCCGGTTTACGCAGTGGCATGTGAAAGACATGAGCAAGTCCGATCCTGCATTACAGACTGACGTGGGGACCGGAGCTATTGATTTCCAATCAATATTTGCCAAGGCAGAGTTATCAGGATTGAAACACTACTATCTTGAGCAGGAAAATTATGCCGTCTCGGAGGTCAGCAGCATCAAGAATGGTTATAAGTACCTTCAATCTATTTAAGCATGAAACTTACCCGCAAGCAGGCTATCAAAAGAATGGCTGTTGGAACGGTCGCATGGGCGGGGTTGCCGCAACTTGGATCAGCATTTAGTGGTGTATCGCCAAATCTGAAGGGCAACATCAACCATTCTGTTTGTCAATGGTGTTATAACTTTATGCCACTGGAAGAGTTGGTGACCTCAGCCAAGGGGATGGGTATTCAATCCATTGATTTGTTGAGACAAAACGAGTGGCCCATCGCCATCAAGCACGGACTTACCTGTGCCATGGGCTATGCCACCGATTTCCCACTGACCAAAGGATTCAATGATGTGACGTTGCATCCAAAAATGCTGGCTGACTACACCGCCACGATTCCTAAAGCGGCCGAGGCGGGACTTAAAAATCTTATTTGCTTTAGTGGGAACGCTAATGGACTTAGCGCTGAGCAGGGATTGGAAAACTGCGCAAAAGGACTGGAGCCAATTCTTAAAGTAGCCAGGGAGCATGGTATTACCATATGTATGGAATTACTCAATAGCAAAGTGGATCACAAAGATTACCAATGTGACACAACACCGTGGGGTGTAAGACTTTGCGAAAAACTTGGATCAGAAAATTTTAAACTTCTTTACGACATCTACCACATGCAGATAATGGAGGGAGACGTAATTGCGACAATCACCAAATACAGCAAGTACATCGCTCACTACCATACCGCAGGTGTGCCTGGTCGCCATGAAATTGACGAGACGCAGGAATTATATTATCCTGCCATCATGAAGGCGATCGTAACGTCCGGATTCAAGGGATACGTAGCACAAGAATTCATTCCGACCCGAACGAATAAACTCGCTTCGCTTCAATCGGCCGTTACACTATGTGATGTGTGAGTTTGAGTTACAGGTTGCAGGTTTGAAGTTACAAGTTTCAAGTTCAGGTTTAGTTTTCAGTGTAGAAGCCAGCAACTTGTAACCTGCGACTTGTAACTTGTAACTTGAAACCCTGCAACCCCGAATCAACCTGTAGCCCATGTCTTGCCTCCCGCTTCGCTCAACGGAATACAACCATGATAGGCACCAGGAACCGGATCGTATTGTAAGACCTGTGTGGCACCAGGCTCCGAGCTAAAAAAGCCCAACAACGTAAGTTCTTTGGTTAAGATAATAAATGGTCTTGGATAAGGGAAAATACCAGAATTTTGCTCTTCGGACACTGCCTTGTCGTGGGCGGACTTCACCTGAGCAATTTGCTGTTCTGGTTCGAGATCAGCAAATGAATCTCCTGTTGCGCCCTCCACATTTTTCATGAACTCTTCCAGACCGCTCATGTATCGCGCCTTCACCTCATCGCTGTAGACTTTACTCACCATTCCTTCTATGAACGCAGGAACTCCTGTATCCTTCGCTCCGGGTGTATCGGTTTTCGGAATATAAATCTCAGCGACCTGAGATATTACATAAGCCTGGTCTTCGCTAAAGAAGGTTGGCTTCCAGTCAATATTAGGCTGGGCTGAACAACCCTGCAAGATGCCCATAATGGTGGGTGCAGACACGACACCACCCATTAAGAATGCTGTCCGTTTTAAAGCTTCTCTTCTGTCCATAAGTTTTAAATCATTAGTTATTGTTCATCAAGATCGAGGCTAACCCTCGACCTCAAGCCTACAGGTTTTGTTTTTTCATTTCATCAGCTGCGAAGTTTGCTGCGCGGGCTGTCAGTGCCATATAAGTCAACGATGGATTCTGACAAGCCGCTGAGGTCATACAAGCTCCATCCGTCACAAAGACGTTCTTACAAGCGTGAATTTGGTTCCACTTGTTCAATACAGACGTTTTTGGGTCTCTTCCCATTCTGGCCGTTCCCATTTCATGAATTCCCAACCCGGGGCCACCAATGTCATCAAATATGCTTACGTTTTTCAACCCCGCAGCTTCCAGCATCTCGGCCGCATCATTGCCCATGTCCTTGCGCATCTTCATCTCATTTTCTTTGAATTCGCAATCGATGGTCAGTGTGGGAAGACCATGAATATCTTTCTTGTCATTATTGATGGTGACAAAGTTTTCGTGGTAGGGGAGACACTCGCCAAACCCGGTCAAACCCATGGTCCACTTTCCGGGACTGGTTAGCAGGTTTTTCAATTCGACACCCATCGCCATTTCCTTCACTCCCCGTGACCATCCTTCGCGACTTGCACCACCCTGGTAGCCAAAGCCCCGGATGTAGTCCCGTTTGTCCTTGCCGACATTCCTGTATCGGGGAATGTAGACCCCGTTGGCACGCCTGCCTGAATAATATTGATCGTCCATTTCAGGATATTCCCCGTTGGCACCGATTCTAAAATGGTGATCCATGAGGTTGTGCCCGAGCTCACCGCTGTCGTTTCCAAGCCCGTTGGGAAAGCGATTGGATTTTGAATTGAGCAGGATAAAGGTGGAGCCTAACGTGGAGGCATTCAGAAAAATAATGCGCGCGTAATACTCTACCTGCTCACCGGTTACAGAATCTAACACTCTTACACCTTTGGCCCTGCCTTTGGCTTCATCGTAGATCACTTCGGTTACAATTGAATTGGGTCGCAAGGTCATCCCCGCTTTTTGTGCTGCCGGTAGCGTACAGGCGTTGCTGCTGAAGTAGGCTCCATAAGGACATCCTCGCATGCACATGTTTCGGTATTGGCAAGTGCCTCTTCCGGAAGGATTGTTTTCGAGAGGTGCGGTAATGTGCGCAACCCTGCCTATCGTCAGTACCCTGTCTGGGAAATTTTTGCTGATCGAATCCTTAACCACATTTTCAACGCAGTTAAGTTCCATGGGTGGAAGGAACTTGCCATCAGGCAACTGAGAAAGGCCGAGGTTTTGGCCGCTCACTCCGATATAGCTTTCCACGTAGTCATACCATGTCGCGAGATCCTTGTATCGAATCGGCCAATCCACAGCAATGCCGTCTTTAAGGTTGGCCTCAAAATCCATCTCGCTCAACCGGTAGCTCTGCCTTCCCCATAGCAATGATCTTCCTCCTACATGGTAACCCCGAATCCAGTCGAATCGCTTTACCTCAGTATATGGATTTTCCAAGTCATTGACCCACCAATGCTTGTACGCCTGGCTCATCGTGTAGCCCGTCCTGTTTTGGACTGGATAATTTTTTAGTTCTTCCGCTGTCAGGCGGTCGCCATGAGGTAATTCCCAAGGTGCTTTGGTCATGGTTGGATAGTCGGTCACGTGACGCACATCTCTTCCCCTTTCCAGGACAAGTGTCTTAAGTCCTTTTTCTGTCAATTCCTTTGCTGCCCATCCACCACTGATCCCAGTTCCCACCACAATCGCATCGTAGGTATTCTGCTTTTCTGCCTGAAGATTAAGATTCATAAGTTCTCGAATTATAAATCAACTTACTCATATATTTTGATTTTTCATCGCCTCTATTTCATTAGTCCGATCGATTGGGTGATATTCGGAAAACCTTTGCTACCGCAATCGTTTGCATGAAATATTATTTTCAGGCGCCCGCCACAGGTGGTTTCATTCCTTATATTTAAGAATAGTAAAAAAGGTCCGAATACGAGGCCAAAAATGGGCACCAGTATGCCTGGTTAAAGGGCGAATTGGTGACGTGACCGCTTCATGTAACGCAATAAAGACAGAAAATAAACAATGAAGGTGAATAGAATTCCAGGGCAATCGCGCGTGGTGATCGAGAATGTTCAACCGCAGGTTGATGGCGGATTGTACCCGGCCAAAAGAACGGTGGGCGAACAGGTGGTCGTAACCGCAGATATTTTTGCCGATGGACACGATCACATCCGTGCGGTTGTACTTTATCAAAAAGCCGGTGAAAAGAACTGGGTGTCCTTGCCGATGACGAATACCGGAAATGATGAATGGAAGGCGGTGTTTGAGGTCTCAGAGAAATGCACCTATGTTTTTACCGTTGAGGCCTGGATTGATCACTTCGAAACGTGGTACGATGGATTTAAAAAGAAAGTGAAAGCCGGTATTGACGTAAGCATGGAACTACAGGAGGGTGTTGAGTATCTTCAACGAATTAAAAGCAGCGATCCGGAAATCTCACGACTCGCGAAAAAGTTTTCCGACAAAAAGCAATACAAGGAAAATTGCCTGTACATCGTTGGTGACGAATTTGGCGAGGTTGTTAAAAAGAATCCGTTGGTGGCCAATGAAACAAGGTATTCAAATGAGCTCAAGGTAGATGTCGAAGTGGCACGTGTGTTGTATACAACCTGGTATGAACTATTCCCAAGATCTGCCGCTATCGACAACAGGCACGGAACGCTGAATGACGTCATCAAGTTGCTTCCGCGAATTCAATCGATGGGATTTGATGTGCTTTACCTGCCTCCGGTGCATCCCATTGGACAGGTCAACCGCAAGGGCAAGAATAACAATGTGAGCTCCAAGTATGGAGAACCGGGATCTCCGTGGGCAATCGGCAGTTCCGATGGAGGGCATAAATCCATTCATAAAGATTTGGGAACGCTCGAAGATTATGTGAGGCTCATCAAGGAAGCGAAAAAGAAAGGAATCGATATCGCATTTGACCTCGCTTTTCAGTGTGCGCCTGATCATCCTTATGTCAAGGAGAATCCGCAATGGTTCAAGCAGCGACCAGATGGCTCTATCCAATATGCTGAAAATCCACCAAAAAAATACCAGGATATCTATCCTTTTGATTTTGAATGTAATGATTGGCAAGCACTGTGGACCGAGCTGAAATCCGTTGTGCTTTTTTGGGTTGAAAAGGGCGTCACCATTTTTCGGGTCGACAACCCGCATACCAAGCCTATTCCATTTTGGGAATGGGTGATAGCGGAGGTTCACCAATCTCACCCTGATATTATTTTTCTGGCAGAAGCATTTACCAGACCAAAGATTATGGGATCGCTGGCAAAAGTTGGATTTTCTCAATCCTATACTTACTTCACATGGAGGGTTGGTAAAAGCGAGATTATCGAATACATGAATGAGCTGGTTCAAGGACCTTCAAGGAATTTTTTCAGACCTAACTTTTGGCCCAACACACCAGATATTTTGCCCTATCACCTGCAACATCAGAACGAGAATATATTTATTCAGCGGCTGGCACTGGCGGCAACTTTATCATCAAATTACGGAATTTATGGACCGGCCTACGAATTTTGCGACAACGATCCCGTTCCCGGGAAGGAAGAGTATAACAACTCCGAAAAATATGAAGTGAAAAGATACGATTGGAAAAAAACCAATCGCATGACAGATATCATCACGCTGATAAATCGGGTTAGAAAAGAGCACCGCGCACTGCAGTCTACCTGGAATATTCATTTTTGCCCGATCGAAAACCCAAACCTGTTGGCCTACATCAAAGTGACTGAAGATCTTTCTGACATCATACTGGTGGTGGTAAATCTTGATCCTCATAATAAGCACCATGGCTACGTACAACTGCCCCGGGAGTTGCTACGCCTTGAGGGCGTTGTTAACATCAAGCTCAATGACCTGCTGACAACGGAGTGGTTTACCTGGACGCAAGAATGGAATTACGTGGAGTTGGATCCCAACCGAATGCCATTTCATTTGTTTGATCTCAAGATTCACGAATCGAATATGTAGCGAATGGCAACAAATGGTAAACATACCGATGCCCTTTGGTTTAAGGATGCCATTTTTTACGAGCTTTCGGTCAGGGCCTTTTGTGACAGCGATGGCGATGGCATCGGGGACATTAAAGGCCTTATCAGCAAACTTGAGTACCTGGAAGATTTAGGCGTCAACACCATTTGGCTTCTGCCATTCTATCCGTCACCATTGAAGGATGATGGGTATGATGTGAGCGACCATTGTAACGTTCATGAGGACTACGGATCATTGGCGGATTTTCGCGCGTTCTTAAAGGCAGCACATAAAAAAGGAATAAGGGTCATCACCGAGCTTATTCTCAACCATACATCCGATCAGCATCCGTGGTTTAGGAGGGCACGCAGCGCCAAATCTGCATCGCGCAACAGAGACTTTTACGTTTGGAGCGACAGTCCGGAGAAGTACAAAGAAGCGAGGCTTATCATACAAGACGAAGATTCTTCGAATTGGTCGTGGGACAAAGATGCCAAGGCTTATTATTGGCATCGGTTTTACAAGCATCAGCCTGAATTAAATTACGATAATCCGGAGGTGCAATTGGAAATGATTAAGGTCATTGACTTTTGGATGAAGTTAGGTGTTGATGGATTTCGCCTGCCTTCGGTCCCATTCCTTTTTGAGGAGGAGGGAACAAATTGCGAAAACCTGCCCCGTACCCATGCTTTCTTGCAAAAGATCAGGGCCCATATCGACAAACATTATAAGAACAGGGTGCTGATTGCGGAGGCCAACCTGTGGCCGGAGGATGCGGCAACTTATTTTGGCCAGGGTAATGAGTGCCACATGAATTTTAATTATCCGCTTATGCCAAGATTATTTCTTGGTTTGAGAACGGAAGATAGTTACCCCATCATTGACATTTTGGATCAGACACCTGAGACGCCTTCGAATTGCCAGTGGGCGTTGTTTCTTCGAAATCATGATGAGTTGGGGCTGGAGATGGTGACGGAGGAAGAAAAGGATTATTTATTGAAAGCATACGCCACCGATCCTCACACCAAGTTTAATCTTGGAATCAGGCGGAGGTTGGCACCCCTCCTCAATAATGACAGAAGGAAAATTGAATTGTTGTACACCATTTTATTCTCGCTGCCAGGCACACCGGTGATTTATTATGGCGATGAAATAGGAATGGGGGACAATATTTATTTAGGCGACAGGTCAGGAGTCCGAACACCCATGCAGTGGGACATGAACCTGAATGCGGGGTTTTCATCGGCTAATCCACAGAAGCTATACCTGCCACTGATCACCGATCCCGTTTACAGGCATCAGTCGGTGAACGTGGCCACGCAGAGTGAAAACCCATCTTCACTGCTTTGGTGGATTCGTCAGGTAATAGCTATGCGCAACAGGCTCAGTGCATTTGGAAGGGGCGATATGGAATTTGTTGACAGCAGCAATAGCAAGATACTTAGCTTTATCCGAACCTATGGTGAGCAAAGAATTATCCTGGTTGCCAACCTTTCGCAATTCTCACAGCTGACGGTCTTGAACCTCAAAGAGTTTAAGGACTGCGAGGTCACCGAGGTGTTCAGTCAAAATAGGTTTTTGAACGTTGGCGATGGGCAGTATTCACTTACAATTGGGCCTTACGGATATTATTGGCTGCAGCTTGACAGTCCCGAGCACAAGACGAAAATAGATACCAACGGTGAACTCCCCATGTTCAGTGCGGATTATACGTGGGACAAGTTGTTTGGCAACTACAATGAAAAAAGGCAATTTGAGCGCAAAATACTTCCGGTGTTTATGAAAAAATGCCGGTGGTTTGCTGGTAAGGCAAAACCTGTCTCAAAGATCGGAATTCAAAGCATGATGCCGCTGAAGGTTGGTGGACGCACGCACTACCTGACTTTGATTGAGGTTCATTACGTGCAACGACTGCCAGAGTTGTATTTTCTTCCGTTGTGTTTCGTTCCCGCTGAAAGCATAGTAGACAAAGTCGAGTATCATGCGCAAAGTGTGGCGTGCAGGGCTCAGCTGAGTGGTGTACAGGGCTTTGTCATGGACAGTTGTTACGATAAAGGCTTTCGGGATCATTTGTTGGTGAGTATGGAAAAAAAATCCCGCCTGAAATTGGACAATGGCGTGCTTGAATTTAATTCGAGCTTGTTTAACAAAATTGCGCTGGGCGATCGCATAGATTCAAAAGTATTGAAAGCTGATCAGAGCAATACCGCTATTATTTATGATGATCAGTACTTTTTTAAGTTTTACAGAAAGCTGGAACGGGAAATTAACCCCGATATGGAAATCGTAAGATTCCTTTCGGAGAATACAAGTTTCAAAAACAGCCCCAAATATTCGGGCAGTATTGAGTTTGTGGCCAATGACGGAAAAGTAATTGTCCTGGGGCTCCTTCAAGGCAAAATAGAAAATCAAGGCGAGGCATGGGGAATGACGATAGATTCGGTCGGCAGATTTTATGAGAGGGTGATTGCAAAAGCCAAAAAGGAAAAGTTGCCGAAACTGATCAACAAAGCCAACATCAAGTTCGAGGAGGCTCCCGCTATTATTCAGGAACTTATTGGAAGGGGATTTTACGAACGCGTGGTGAGGCTTGGGCAACGCACGGCCGAGATGCACCTTGCCCTGGCTTCTGACAAAACGAACGCGGACTTTTCGCCAGAGACGTACACGGCCAACTATCAGCGCTCGCTGTATTCATCGCTTCGGAAGCTGGTCCGCGATCGCCTCGGCTTATTGGAGCAATCGTTGCCAAAGTTGGACGATGAAACGCGCGAGTTAGGCAGACAGGTGCTCGAAATGGAGCCCGATATCCTCGAGTGTTTCAAGGATATCTATGAGACGCGCATACCTGCCACCAAAAGCAGAATTCATGGGGATTATCATTTGGGTCAGGTGTTGTTTACGGGTAAGGATTTTATCATCATCGACTTTGAAGGTGAACCGGGGTTTTCATTCAGTGAACGCAGGCTGAAGAAAAGTCCTTTCAAAGATGTAGCGGGAATGATGCGGTCATTCCATTATGCCGTTTTCGGAAAAATACTGCTCAACGAAAACTATCGTGACAAGGATATGCATTTTCTGGAGTCATGGGCCGTGCAGTGGCAACACTATGTGAGCAGGTTTTACCTCGGGGCGTATTTGGAAAGGATGGGGCTCAATGACCTCTCACCTGAAAACGACATATTGATCAGAACATTTCTCATTGAAAAAGCCATCTATGAATTGGGCTATGAGCTCAATGGAAGACCCGATTGGGTCATTATTCCACTTCGGGGAATCTTGTATCACATGAACCGATACTTTTTGGAAAGAAAGAAAAAAAGAAAACAGCCATGAGTCTGAGCGCAACCACTTGACCAGGAAAGACAATGACAAAAAAAACAAAAAAATCAGAGGAGCCTGTGGCAACTTATTCGCGTTTTACTGACTTTGATATCCATCTGTTCAAAACCGGAAAACACTTCAAGCTATACGAAAAGTTGGGTTCCCACCTCGTTGAACACAACGGCCAAACTGGAACTTATTTTGCCGTGTGGGCACCAAATGCCAAATTGGTTTTTGTAATTGGTAACTTCAACAGCTGGCAGGGGCGGGATTACAAGCTGAACCCAAGATGGGATCAATCCGGAATATGGGAGGGATTTTTCCCGCAAATCAAATTGGGAGAGGCTTACAAATATGCGATTCATGCTAACACGGGGGAAATCTTAGAGAAAGCCGATCCTTTTGCAATCTATACCGAGATACCTCCTCGAACCGCCTCTATAGTTTGGCAGTCAGACCACGCATGGAAAGATAAAAAATGGATGGAGCGGAGACGAAACCTGGCCCAAAAGGCAAAACCGTACGCAGTATATGAAATTCATCTGGGTTCGTGGAGGCGCAAGGTTGATGATGGAAACAGGTCTCTCTCATACAAAGAGCTGGCCGTTGAATTGGTCGATTATGTTAAGGATATGGGGTTCACCCATGTCGAGTTTTTGCCCGTCATGGAACATCCGTTTTTTGGTTCATGGGGGTATCAAATTACGGGCTATTATGCGCCATCAAGCCGCTACGGAAATCCGGCAGAATTCAAACTGTTGGTTGACGCGCTTCACCAGGCAGGCATAGGGGTCATCCTCGATTGGGTTCCTTCACACTTTCCGGGAGACGCTCATGGTTTGTTTAAATTTGACGGCACTTACCTTTACGAACATGAAGATCCCCGCAAGGGATTTCATCCGGATTGGAAAAGTTACATCTTTAATTTTGGCAGGGATGAAGTTCGCTCCTTCCTAATCAGCAATGCCATTTATTGGCTCGAACAATATCACATAGATGGACTGCGAGTGGATGCTGTGGCAAGTATGCTCTACCTTGATTATTCGCGAAAAGCGGGAGAGTGGATTCCGAATCAATATGGGGGCAGGGAAAACATTGAGTCCATCGTATTCCTCAAAGAGTTTAACGAATGTGTATATGGGCAATTTCCCGATATCATTACCATTGCGGAGGAATCCACGGCCTGGCCGGGCGTATCTCGGCCAACTTACCTGGGAGGTCTCGGTTTTGGCCAGAAGTGGATGATGGGATGGATGCATGACACCCTGCAATACTTCAAGAATGATCCCGTGCATCGGAAGTATCATCAAAATGAGATCACATTTAGTGTGATGTATGCATTTACGGAAAACTTTATGCTGCCCCTTTCGCACGATGAAGTTGTGCACGGCAAGGGGTCGTTGATTGGAAGGATGCCAGGAGATGAGTGGAGGCGATTCGCCAACCTCCGCCTCATGTATTCCTACATGTATACGCATCCGGGAACCAAACTTTTGTTTATGGGAGGGGAGTTCGGGCAAACTTCGGAATGGAACCACGACCATAGCCTGGATTGGCATCTGCTGGAGCATGGACCTCATCAAGGGGTTTACAAATTGCTACAGGATTTAAATAACCTGTACAAAAATGAAGATGCATTGTATTTTTACGCGTTTGATGCCAGGGGGTTCGAGTGGATTGATTATTCGGATCACCAGAATAGCGTCATAAGTTACCAGCGGATGTCGGATAAGCCTGCGGACACATTGGTTGTCGTTTGTAATTTTACGCCTGAGACGAGGTCACATTACCGCATTGGCGTACCCACGCGCGGTGAATACAAAGAGATTTTTAACTCAGATGATTTGAAGTATGGAGGCAGTGGCGTATTGAATCAGGGTAAATATTTCACATCACCCATAAAATACCATAACCGCGATTACTCTATTTCAATCGTATTGCCACCGCTGGGTCTTAGCATATTAAAATTGGAAAACGAATTTTCGGAATTTGAATTGGAGGGATAATTTTTAAAAAAGCTTTTGTCGGGTTTCATTAATCAGTACCATCAGATTACGCAGCTATCTTAATGGAAAAGTTCATTTGTATACATGGTCATTTTTACCAACCGCCAAGAGAGAACGCATGGTTGGAAGTTATAGAAGTACAGGACTCGGCACACCCATATCACGATTGGAACGAGCGTATATCAGCTGAGTGCTACGCACCCAACGCAGCGTCTCGCATCCTGGAGAATGGTGTGATCAAAGATATCACCAACAACTATTCGGACATCAGCTTTAATTTCGGCCCCACCTTGCTTTCCTGGATGGAGGAGAATGACCCGGAAACGTACGAATCTATCCTGGAAGCGGACAAGCAAAGTGCGAAGAAATTTGGTGGCCACGGATCTGCCATGGCACAGGTGTACAACCACGTCATCATGCCATTGGCCACGCGCAGCGACAAGGAAACTCAAATCGTGTGGGGAATCAGGGATTTCGAATACCGGTTTGGCCGAAAGCCTGAGGGCATGTGGCTTGCTGAAACGGCTGCAGATACGGAATCACTGGAACTCCTGGCGGAAAACGGAATTACTTTTACCATTCTTGCTCCACGGCAGGCAAAATCAATTCGGAAAATTGGCGATGAAGGCTGGCAGGAAATAGGCAAAAACGGAGTCGATACCAGGAAGCCATATCTGGTTCGTTTCCCATCCGGCAAATCAATAACCGTCTTCTTCTATGATGGCGACATCGCTCAGTCGGTCGCGTTTAACGGCCTGCTCAATGACGGTGAAAAATTCGCGCATGCACTGATTAATGCCTTCGATAGCAGCAACAAAGATTCACAGATCGTGCATATCGCCACGGATGGCGAAACGTATGGTCACCACCACAAACACGGTGACATGGCCCTCGCCTTTTGCCTCGATTTTATCGACCGGACTAAAAATGTGCGCCTCACCAACTATGCTGAATTTGCGGCCATGCACGCTCCTCAAATGGAGGTGTTGATTCATGAAAACAGTTCGTGGAGTTGTGTACACGGAGTGGAACGTTGGCGCAATGACTGTGGCTGTAATTCGGGCGGCAAGGCGGGCTGGAATCAGCAATGGCGCAAACCGTTGAGGGAGGCACTCGATTGGTTGAGGGATGAAGCCACAGCGATCTACGAGAAGGAAGGTTCGGATATTTTAAAGGATACCGTCAGGGCGAGAAATGAATACATAAACGTCATTCTAAACTGCAATGATGAAACGATAAAAAGATTCTTGAAGGATCACTGTCTGAAGGTGACCAGGCAAAACAATGTGTTGAGAATGATGGAGGCGCAGCGAAATATATTGTTAATGTATACCAGTTGTGGGTGGTTCTTTGATGAGGTATCCGGAATTGAAACAGTGCAGATTCTTCAGTACGCATGCCGGGCGATCCAACTGCTGAATCAGACTTCTGGTAAGGATTTGGAGGAGGAGTTTATTCGGAGACTGGAAAGCGCTCCAAGCAATATCCCCTCGCTTGGCCACGCTGGAAATGTTTACAGGCGTTATGTGCTGCCTGCCAAAACCAATTTGCAGCGGGTGGGTATGCACTATGCGGTGGCATCTTTGTTTGAGGAGGATCCGGAGAATTTTCCAATCTTCAACTACACCACTAGCAACGAATTTTTTACGCGGAAAGAGGCAGGGGAGCAGCGCTTGGTGGTAGGCGTGACCAAAGTGAGATCAAATGTAACCCGATCAGAAAAACGCTTCTCCTTCGCAGTGGTCTACATGGGCAAGCACAATATTATCGGTAACATTTCGCTTGATATGGACATGGAGAAATTCAGCGAGATGAAGGAGGGAATTATCAAAGCGTTCGATGATGGACGGCTTGGGGACGTCATTGGCGTAATGCAGACTTATTTCGGCCCGGAAAAATACACACTCTGGCAATTGTTCAAGGATGAAAAGCGGAAGGTATTGGATATGATCACCATGCAAAGCATGAACGAACTGGAGACCTCCCTACGCAGGGTGTACAACAGGGATTATCCGCTGGTCAATGCACTTTTCAACAATGATATTCCTGTGCCGCGGGCCTACACCACCACATTTGAGTATATTCTGAATGCAGACTTAATTAACTGTCTGCAATCGGAAAAAATTAACGTGAAGGAAATTGAACGAATCATCAATGAGATGACCAAATGGAAGCTGACCATTGAAGACAAGGACAAAGTATCTCGCCTGGCTGGTGAAAGCATTTATAAGGAACTGAGAAGAATAAGTGCCGAGCGAGGCAGCGTTAAGCGGCTGTTGAGGTTGAACCGGCTCTTTCCTTTGCTCGACCGATTTGACCTTGAGCCACATCTATATACCAGCCAGAACCTTTATTTTGAAATCTCACGCCAGAACGGGGTACAGGCGGCAAATAAAGAGGAGTGGGAGAAGGAGTTCAAGTTGCTGGGTGAAAACCTCGGAATAAAAGGGACGTAGTCGCTAAACCGGAATGGTCCTTTTTTGTTCGAGGTAATTCCAGATCAAACTGCTGGCACCGAGGATAGGCGCTGCCTGGTGTTGCAAACCGGATGGCAGCACTTTTACTTTATTTCTAAAAACAGGCATCAAGTTGGCCTCCATGTGCTTGACGGTCGGCTGGAAAATCAAATCACCGGCCAGCGATAACCCACCTAGCAGGAAGATGGCTTCAGGGTCGGTATGAACCACGGTGTCTGACAATTTCATTCCTAAAATCCGTCCTGTGTATGCGTATGCCTCCCGTGCCACCTTGTCTCCGCGCATGGCCGCCTCAGTGATCATTTTGGTCGACAGTTTGTCAAAGCTCACACCCCTCAACTCGCTCGGCTCGAGATGGTCGGCCAATAATTTGTACACCGTTCTTTTTATTCCTGTGGCTGACACGTAGGTTTCCAGGCAGCCGCGTTTTCCACAATTGCAATACCTTCCCACCGGATTCACGAACGTGTGACCGAGTTCACCGGCTATACCGTTTTTTCCGTTCACCAATTGGCCATTACAAACGATCCCGCTTCCCAAGCCCGTTCCAAGTGTAATGACAATGAAATCCTTCATGCCTTTGGCGGCTCCAAAAACCATTTCACCCACGGCCGCGGCATTTGCATCATTGGTTACCAACACGGGAACCCCAAAAATTTTATTGAGCATTTTGGAGAGAGGAATGGTCCCTTTCCACTTCAGGTTCGGTGCGTTCTCAATAGTGCCGTTGTAATAGTTTCCGTTGGCAGCGCCTACGCCAATGCCCACCAGGGTGTAGTTGGTTGCGGCATGGTCAAGACTGCTCAGCAAAGATTTGGCAACGTGCTCAATGAATGTTTCGAACTGGTCGAATTGTGTGGTTGATATACGGTCGCTGAACAAAACTTTACCACTCCTGTCTACCAGCCCAAATTTGGTGTTGGTGCCACCGATATCTATCCCAAAAGTAATTTCATTCATCAGATTGAAAGTATTTTAGCTATCCTCATCATTTCATCATCTATTTCATGATGCCCCGTCAACGTATCGTAAGCGTTGTAGACGATTTTGTTGTTTCTGATTCCTACCATGACGTCCTCCTGGCCACTGAGCAATCCCTCCACGGCCGCCACGCCCATCTTGCTTGCCAATACCCGATCGGCATAGGTAGGGGAGCCTCCGCGCTGAAGATGGCCCAGGATGGTAACTTTAATATCGAAGTAGCTTGACCTGGAAGCCACTTGCTTTGCCAGTTCGTTGGCCCCGCCCAATTTCGAACCTTCAGCGATCACCACCAGGTTAGACTTCTTTTTGGTTTCCTCACCAGCCTCAAGCATTTTGTATAAATCGTCAAACGACATTTGCTCCTCGGGAATGATGATGGCTCCGGCTCCGCCCGCGATGCCACTGTTGATGGCAATGTAGCCTGAGTTTCGACCCATCACCTCAATGAAAAAGAGCCGATTGTGAGAAAGTGCCGTATCTCGAATTTTGTCGATTGCTTCGACCGCCGTGTTCGTTGCCGTATCAAAACCAATAGTCAGGTCAGTACCGCTGATGTCGTTGTCAATTGTGCCGGGGATGCATATTGTGGGAATTCCATACTCTTTGTTGAGCAGGTGAAGGCCATTGAAAGTTCCATCACCTCCAATGGCAATCAACGCATCGATGCCTTCGCTTTTTAGGTTATCGAATGCTTTTTTTCGTCCTTCGGGCGTTCTGAACTCTTTGCTTCGTGCTGTTTTGAGGATGGTGCCACCCCGTTGAAGAATATTGCCGACCGACCGCGCGCCTAGTCTGACCAGGTCACCCTCAATCATGCCTTCGTAGCCTCGCATGATTCCCAGAATTTCCATTTTGTAGTAGATGGCCGCACGCACCACGGCCCGTATAGCAGCATTCATCCCGGGCGCATCACCACCAGAAGTAAACACGCCAATCTGCTTAATTTTAGCTGTCATTTAGGTTCGAAAAACAGCTAAAAATAAGGTAAAAAGCTGATTTTCAGCACTAAAAAGGCTTATCTCAATTTCAATCGATTGAAATGATTGATGAGGCCATTTGTAGATGAGTCATGGCTGGTGACAGAGTCGGTTGTGCTCAATTCCGGCAGTATTTTTTTCGCCAATGCCTTCCCCAACTCGACTCCCCATTGGTCAAAGCTGAAGATGTTCCAGATTACGCCCTGTACAAAAATTTTATGCTCGTACATGGCGATGAGGCTTCCGAGTGTTCTGGGATCAATCTCCTGGACCAGTATGCTGTTGGTTGGTTTGTTGCCATCAAACACGCGAAAAGGCGCATGAAATTTTATTTCTTCATCGGTAAAACCCAACGATTCCAATTCATTAACTACTTCCTGTTTTGACTTTCCCATCATCAATGCTTCTGTCTGAGCAAAGAAATTCGAAAGGAGTTTGTCATGATGATCACCCAACGGGTTTTTACTCCGTATGGGGGCAATGAAGTCGCAGGGTATAAGTTGTGTACCCTGATGGATGAGCTGGTAAAATGCGTGCTGCCCGTTGGTGCCGGGCTCCCCCCAAATGACGGGGCCTGTGGAATAGTTCACTGTATGGCCATTCCGGTCTGTTGATTTCCCGTTGCTCTCCATGTTACCCTGCTGAAAGTAGGCTGCAAACCTGTGGAGGTACTGATCATAGGGGAGAATGGCCTCGGACCGGGCGTCAAAAAAATTGGTATACCATATTCCGATAAGCGCCAGGAGTACCGGAATATTTTCTTCGAATGATGCAGTCTGAAAATGGTTGTCCATGGCATGCGCGCCTTCCAGCAGCCTGATGAAATTTTCAAATCCAATCGTACAGGCGATGGGTAAGCCGATTGATGACCAAAGTGAGTACCGGCCACCAACCCAGTCCCAGAACTCAAGCATATTTTCGGGCGCAATGCCAAACTCAGTGACTGCCGATTTGTTGGTTGAGACGGCCACAAAATGTTTAGCCACATCCTTATGTTTTGTGTGATCAACAAACCATTTTCGGGCTGAGCGTGCATTGGTCATGGTCTCCTGCGTGGTGAATGTCTTGGACGCAATGATAAACAGTGTTGTCTCCGGATTGAGCCGTTTTAAAACTTCGGTCAGGTGCGTTCCGTCAACATTTGAGACAAAGCGGGGTTTGACATTAAGTTGGTAGGGTCTTAGTGCTTCGGTTACCATGAGTGGTCCAAGGTCGGACCCACCGATTCCGATGTTCACGATGTCAGTGATAGACTTGCCCGTAAATCCTTTCCACTCGCCCCTAGTGACCAGGTTCGATATGGATTCGACTTGTCTCAGCACGCGGTTGACATCGGGCATCACATCATGACCGTCCACGAGTACGGGCCTGTTGGACCGGTTGCGCAGCGCAGTGTGTAAAACGGCCCTTCCTTCAGTGGCATTGATAGACTTTCCGGAGAACATGTCGTCTATCGCCTCCTGAAGCCTGCATTCACGGCCAAGCGCCAGCAACAATTCCACTGTTTTTTGATTCAGGCGATTCTTGGAGTAGTCGACCAATATTCCCTCAAAGGCTATGTGAAACTTTTCAAAACGTATGGAATCGCTATTAAAAAGTGTGCGCATGTGGGCGGTGCCTATTTCACTGAAGTGCGTTGATAATTCGGCCCAGGCCCGGGTCGATGTCGGGTTTATGTTTTGCATGAGTGGAATTTAGATGCACAAAGGTATTGATATACGCCTGAAAAAACTTCACATTAACGCATTGTGCCGCAATCGGTTTCAGTTCCACCAATTTTGTATTTTGCGGGTGACATGGTTAAATGGAAGATGAGGTTGCTGCGAATTGTATGCCTATTTTTGGTTGCCCTCTTGCCGGGCTGCGGAGAGAGCCGGGGGTCGAGACTTCAAAAATTCCTCATCAAGGCCAACGTTGAGATCAGCAAGCAAAACTTCGACCAAGGGATTGCTTACCTGAATGAGGCTGTTAGAATCGAACCCTGTTTTACCGATGCACTAAACAATCTTGGGACGACTTACTTCAAGTTGAAAAAATTTGAACAGGCACTGCAGCAATACAACCTGGCGATTGGCTGCTCCCCTGATTTTCTGCCCGCTTATTTCAACCGGGCGAACACTTTTTATGAACTCAAAGAATATTTCAATGCGCTTAAGGACCTGGAGCACATTCAAGGTTTGAAACCGGATACTTCGGTGATTTATTTCACGCGCGGTTTGATCCAGACCAAGTTGAGGAACTTTGACCTGGCTTTAAGAGCCTTTGAAAAATCTTTTTCGTTGGACAGCACCCACGTGGATCACATGGTCAACCTTGCCAATGTCAAATACTATATGAAGGACTACGAGGGAGCCAAGCGCTATCTAGCCAGAGCATCTAGGATCAACTCGCAGGAAGCGAATATTTATAACACGCTCGCGCTGATCAGTACGGAGCAAAATCAACTGGATGAAGCGCTGCTGAACATCAATAAGGCTATAGCGCTTTCACCCGGTGAACCTTATTTTTTGAATAACAGGGGGTACATCTATCTAATGAACGGGGAATTTGAAAAAGCGGAGATTGACATCAACGCGAGCCTTAGTGCAGACCCTGCCAATGGTTGGGCCTATCGCAACAAAGGGATTTTCTACCTGATGAAAGAGGATTATAAAAATGCTGAAAGGTTGCTGACGCAGGCGGTAGAGATGGACCCATTCATCGACCGGGTACATTTTCATCTTGGAATGGCGCTTTTGAAGACGGGTGATACCGCCAATGCCTGTAAACAGTTTGAGTTATCAGAGCAGGCTGGGGACGCCATGATGACTACTGCTTTATTAAAACTGTGCAAATGATTTCGTTTGATCATCTTGTCACCCGATTGGAAGCCCGATTAAAACATTCGCTGCCCGGACCCGTTGCGCACGAAAAGATGCGCGCGATTCCTGTTGGGAACACCACACCTCGATTTGCACACAAAGATCCTCCCAGGCCGGGGAGCGTGCTCATCGTGTTGTACCCAGATGCCGGAAAAATTGTATTTCCTTTGATTAAACGACCGGATTATTCAGGCTTGCACAGTGGCCAGGTTAGCTTTCCGGGAGGCAAGGCTGAGAACGGAGAAAATGCTATTGAAACCGCCCTCAGGGAAGGCAACGAAGAAATCGGTATTAATATCAATTCAATCAACGTGCTGGGAAAACTCAGCGACTTCTTCGTCATTCCAAGCAATTTTATGGTGACCCCAATAGTCGCATTTGCAGAGCGAAAGCCCAGTCTTAAAGCAGATCCCATTGAAGTTGCCCGGATTCTCCAGGGTGAAATCGATATGATTCTTCCGGACAGTTCGGTGTTGGAAAAGGAGATCACCGTGGCCAACCTCTATAAGATGAGGGCGCCTCACTTCGAAATCGAGAACGAAGTCGTTTGGGGAGCAACTGCAATGATGCTGAATGAGCTAAGAACAGTGGTAAAGGAAATTATATAGATTCAAAATTCAGTCGTACTTAACGAACCTTAAACCTACAGCTCTTTAACCCATACCTCTAACCTGTAACCTCTAACCTGTAACCTCTAACCTGTAACCTCTAACCTGTAACCTCTAACTTGTAACCTTGCAACCTGCAACCTGCAACCATTAAATCATTTAGCCTGAGAAACCTTAGCAGCGTACGCCTCCAGCTTGCCTATTTCCTGGTCGATCATAAACAGACCGACACCATCCTCACCGATCAGGTCGAATAATTCAACAGCCCTGCGAGCAATGGTTTCCTCTTCACGCTGCTCGCTTACAAACCATTGCAAAAAGTTGAACGTAGCGAAATCCTTGATCTTAAAACAATGATCAACCAGTTCGTTGATGGACTCGGTTACGGCAATTTCATGCTTCAACGTCTGATCGAACACCTCACGCAAACTCTTGAACGTGTGTTTTATACCGGTGACTTCCGGTTGGTGTGCGTGACCGCCAGCGGCATTGATGTATTTGAAAAGCTTCAGCATGTGCATTCTCTCTTCCTCTGAGTGATTATAGAGAAACTGGCTGGAAATCTCATATCCTTGTGTTTCACACCAGGAGGCCATTGAGAGGTAGTAGGCAGAGGATTTCCCCTCCATGACGATTTGTTTGTTAAGGAGCGCCTCGGTCTCTTTGGTAAGGGACCTGGTTGGCGTGATCATTTGTTTTCCTTCCTTTTTCATAGCTATCTCTTTCTTTTCTTCGCGGTTTTTTTCTTCGTTGCCTTTTTGGCCACTTTCTTCACTTTCCTAGCAACCTTTCTGGCAGCCTTCTTTACTTTCTTTGCCACCTTCTTAGCCTTCTTGGCTACTTTTTTAGCTGCTTTCTTCACTTTTTTCTTCACCTTTTTAGCGGCTGCCTTCGTCTTTGGCGCAGGCTTCTTTGCTCCTTTGTTCTCATCGGGAGATTTTGCAATAAGGTTGAGCGCTGAGCCGGCTTTGAACCAACCTATTTGGCCGGCATTGTATGTGTGATTCGCTTTAATGGTGTCCTTGGTTCCATCGCTGTGGTTGAGCACCAGCGTAAGTTGCTTCTCCGGAGCAAAACTGGTAAGGTCGATAATATCAATGGTGTCGTCTTCTTTGATCTTGTTATAGTCACTTTCATTGGCGAATGTAAGTCCCAACATTCCTTGCTTTTTAAGGTTGGTCTCATGAATTCTCGCAAATGATTTTACCAATATGACCCGGATTCCAAGATGACGTGGCTGCATGGCGGCATGCTCCCTTGACGACCCTTCACCATAGTTATGATCACCCACCACGATGGTTGGTATGCCGGCTTTTTTGTACGCGCGTTGTGTATCGGGTACGGGACCATATTGCCCCGTCAATTGATTTTTAACGTTGTCCGTTTTTTCATTAAAAAAATTAACGGCACCGGTGAGGGTGTTGTTGGAAATATTGTCAAGGTGACCCCTGAATCTCAACCAGGGACCTGCCATGGAGATGTGATCGGTGGTACATTTGCCCTTTGCCTTAATAAGCAATTTCATGCCGGTGAGGTTTTTGCCGTCCCACGGTTTAAAAGGACTCAGCGCCTGGAGGCGTTTTGAATCTTTAGCGATGTTCACCTTTACCTTGCTGCCGTCTTTGGCAGGGGCAAGGTAGCCCGCATCCTCCACGGCAAAACCTTTTGGAGGAAATTCCACACCCATAGGTTCATCCAACTTC
Source organism: uncultured Ohtaekwangia sp. (assembly GCA_964655635.1). Lineage (GTDB taxonomy): Bacteria > Bacteroidota > Bacteroidia > Cytophagales > Cyclobacteriaceae > ELB16-189. The sequence continues at coordinate 139,048 of CAZZNH010000005.1, read as the reverse complement.
ACCTGCTGCCCGTCTTCGTTGGTCAGCGCGTCCCTCAGCGGGTTGAACGTGAGGTCCCCGGCTATGGCAAAAGCGGTCGTTATTTCAGGTGATGCAACAAAGGCATGGGTGTTTGGGTTTCCATCATTTCGCTTGGCGAAGTTTCTGTTGAAAGACGTAATGATCGAATTTTTTCTATTTGGATCATTGGAGTGTCTGGCCCATTGGCCGATACACGGTCCACAGGCATTGGCGAGCACTACGCCACCCATTTTTTCGAATATGCCCAGATATCCATCACGGTCTACCGTGTAGCGCACCATTTCTGACCCGGGTGTGATGGTAAATTCTGCCTTGGCCTTCAGCTTTTTATCCACAGCTTGTTTGGCCAGCGAAGCCGAACGCGAAATATCCTCATAGGATGAATTGGTACATGAACCAATCAAGCCAACTTCGAGTCTTTGAGGCCAGTTGTTGGTCCTTACCTCTTCGGCAAATTTAGAAATAGGAATTGCCCTATCCGGTGTAAAGGGACCGTTTACATGGGGCTCAAGTGTGGATAAATCAATTTCAATTACCTGATCAAAATATTTCTCTGGGTTTTTATACACTTCAGGGTCACCCGTCAGGTGTTCTTTCACTTTATCAGCGAGATCAGCCACCTCTTTTCTGCCAGTGCCCCTGAGGTATTCGGCCATCTTTTGGTCATAACCAAACGTTGAGGTCGTGGCGCCAATCTCCGCGCCCATATTGCAGATTGTTCCCTTGCCTGTACATGACAAGCTGCTGGCTCCTGGACCAAAGTATTCCACGACAGCACCGGTTCCACCTTTTACGGTTAATATTCCGGCCACTTTCAAAATCACATCCTTGGATGCCGTCCATCCGCTTAGCTTGCCCGTTAATTTTACTCCGATTAGTTTAGGGAATTTCAACTCCCAGGCCATTCCAGCCATCACATCCACAGCATCTGCTCCACCTACACCAATGGCAATCATTCCAAGCCCACCGGCATTGACGGTATGCGAGTCCGTACCAATCATCATGGCACCTGGGAAGGCATAATTTTCAAGAACCACCTGGTGGATAATTCCTGCACCTGGTTTCCAGAACCCTATACCGTATTTGTTGGAAACAGACTCCAGGAAATTAAACACTTCGCCACTGGCGTTGATAGAGTCTTTCAGGTCTTGTTTGGCGCCTTTCTGGGCAAGGATAAGGTGATCGCAATGCACGGTCGAAGGCACCTTAACTTTGGGTATTCCAGCTGACATGAATTGCAAAAGCGCCATTTGTGCCGTGGCATCCTGCATCGCAACGCGATCAGGCGCAAATTCCACATACGATTTGCCGCGCACAAAATTTTGCATCGGCTGATCTTTGTGAAGGTGGGTGAGGAGAATTTTTTCGGTAAGCGTCAGCGGCCGGTTGGCCATTTTTCTTGCTTGTGCAATACGGCCAGGCAATGCCTTGTAGACGGCCTTAATCATGTCTAAATCAAACACCATAGGAGTAGTCTCTAGTTGAACTGCTAAACTACTAAAAAGGGAGGGGAATTTGGAATCCCCAAGGGTTAAAACGGAGCCATTTAAAATTCATAATTCAAGGTTCAACGGTTAAATCCGGAACCTTGAATTATGAACTTTGAATTTTACTTGCTATTGATATAATTGAGGAACTCCCGTTTGATATTCTCATCCAGAAACTTGCCAGTAAAGTAGGCGGTGCCGGTCTTGCTGTTGGTATCGCCTACGCCCCGGGACGCCACGCACATGTGATTCGCATCCACCACCACACCCACGTCCGGGGTGTTCAGCGCGCGTTCTATTTCCTTGCCAATCTGAACGGTGAGCCGCTCCTGCACCTGTGGGCGTTTGGCGTAATATTGAACGATCCGGTTAATTTTAGACAGGCCGATTACCTTTCCCGAGGAAAAGTAAGCCACGTGTGCCTTGCCATAAATGGGTACAAAATGATGCTCGCAATGGCTATAAAAGGTGATATCTTTCTCCACCAGCATCTGGTTGTAATTGTACTTATTATCAAAAAGGCGCGCATGGGGCCTGTTTTTTGGGTTTAGGCCACTAAAAACCTCCTTGACGTACATTTTGGCCACCCTTCTGGGCGTGCCGCTCAGACTGTCGTCATTGAGGTCCAGTCCGAGAATGGTCATGATTTCTCTGAAGTGCTTTTCGATTTTCTCCACTTTTTGATCATCATTTAGTTCGAACGCATCGGTTCTTACCGGAGTCTCCCAGGATGAGAGGATATGGTCGTCATCAAACTCCTCGTCTAGGGGTTTAATGGGCTGGATATTCAACGAAATTTCTTTCTGTCTCATAGAGTTTGATTTTGAGCTCATACCGGGTATCTATTTGCTGCCTCAATATTCGCCAGATAACGATAGCAATATTTTCAGCTGTTGGATTCAGGTTTTTGAAGTATACGACATCTAAATTCAGGTTCTTGTGATCAAACTTGCTCGTTATGTGTTCTTTGATCAGGTCACTTAACACTTTCATATCGAACACATATCCTGTATTAGAGTCAGGCTCCCCTGTAAGGGTTACAATAAGTTCATAATTATGCCCATGGTAATTGGGGTTGTTACACTTACCAAACACCTGGTCATTTTTCTCGTCAGACCAATCGTGTACAAATAATCGATGGGCTGCATTAAAGTGTTCCTTTCGGGATACGGCTACCTTCATTAAACTAACTAGAGGAAGAACAACAATTTAGTTAAAAGGTTCTATCCTTTGTGGTCAAATTTTGCATAAAACCGGACAAATCGCGCAACTTAGAAGTTGCTGATAGAGCGCTCGTGGAAGGTCAATACCGACATTTTGATACCGAGCATGATTTCATGGGTATTAAACTGGGTTCCCACAGAGTTGGCCGTAGGCACCTCAAAGGTGTAGTTAAGCCTGAATTGATCTTTGATGAGTGCGCCAACCTGAAGGCCGTAGGTGTTAAAATTCCGGGTGAAGATTCCTGCCGTATAAAGCTGATCAATATTGACATTGAAGTTCAGGTCGGTGGATAGGGGAGAACCCTTAACCGATCTTAGCAAAATGCCCGGCTTCAATCTCAACCGGGTTCCCATATTGAACACATAGGCACCGAACAAATAATAGTGCTGGTTGTAGAGATCAAACTGCTCACCCATGCTGCTCTTGAATGTTGTGCTCAGCAGCCGTGGAACAGACAAGCCCACAAAAAACCTTTCGCTTTTGATGGCTGCACCTGCGCCAATGTTGGGTTTACTTAAACTTTCATTCCCGGTGAATGCCGGATCGCCAGGATCAGCCAGGTTCAATTTATTAAAATCACTTTTAAAATTGATGACGCCAGCCTGCATCCCGAAGCTGAAGACTTTGTCTTCCAGTTGAAGTTTGTATGAACCTGCAACCTGAAACTCAGTATTGGTGACGTTACCGATTTTGTCCTGCACTACCAGCAGACCGGCACCCACTCTGTTCTCGACCAGGGAAATATGACCGTTAAAGTTTGCCGTGGTTGGGTTCCCTTCAAAACCACCCCACTGTGTCCGATAAGATACCGAAGCATTCAGGTTGTTGTTCAACCCTGCGTACGCGGGATTGATCACCATGGGATTATTGATGTATTGAGAGTATAGCGGATCCTGCTGGGCAAAACCTGCGCTGACAAAGGCAACAATGGATATAAAAACGAGTAAAAATTTTCTCATGATTTAATTTATATGCTCCTTTTGCTGGTTCTCACAATTGGTAAGACTAAAGGTATAAAATAATAGGTTAGGTTTTCAGGGTTTTAAACAGCAATTACCGCCTCCGTGGCTCACATAATCATGTGATAAGTCTTTTTGTTAAATTTTATCGCTTCAGCGTTACGTATCCGCTCAACTCTGGTCGGCCGTTTTTAAATTCAATTTTATAAAAGTAGACCCCGCTGGGCAACTCTTTTCCCCCGTCACTTTTTCCATCAAACTTCCTGTCCGCGTTGTTGTAATTGTCGATTTCAAACACCCTGTCGCCCCACCGGTTGAAAATAGAAACCTTGTTTTCAGCCCCCAGGCTGGTGATGTTGTCTATACGGAAAAAGGGGTTAAAAGGATCGCCATTTGGCGAAAATCCGTTTCGCACAATAATGTCACCTTCTACTTCAATGGTCAATTCGGCCGCGGCACACAGCATGTCCGAATCGCAGGCCTCGATGGTAACAAAGTCGGTCCCGGCAAAGTCGGTCCCGGCATAGTCCACCGTTAAGATGTTGTTGGCAATGGACGCGTTGCCTCTTCTGCCGGGCGTTGGCAGCACATTGTCGATTACTTTAAACGAGAGCGGGTCCAGGTTGCCATCCGGATCGGTGATGATGGTGGTCAGGTCGATAGTTACCCGGTTGTTGATGACTGTGGTTAATGTACTTGCAGTGATCACGGGTGGATTATTGATCACCGGTGGCGGAGGATCAGACGCAATATTTATGGTCCGCGATGCGGGCTGCCCGGCTGTGTTGTCCTGATCGGTTACCCTGAACGCCACCGTTCTTGATAAACTTTGTGTCCTTCCTTCGGTCCTTTTTCTTGTTCCCGGATCGGGACCCGTGTAGTTGTAGGACACCGTTCTCAAAATAGCTTGATAAACGGCCAGGGTCGCTTTCCCTTGCAGCGTAAGTACGCCCGTGGTAGTATTGAAGCTCGCGGTCACTGGGGCTTGTGGGTTAAAAGTCAGTGTTTCATTACCGGGTTGAAAATTCTGAATTGACACTGTCGCTCTAATAATGTTGTCACCATCCGCATCCGCGAGGGTGAGGTTTGCATCCACCACGATTGGCCCTGTTCCAAATTTGTAACTCAAAGTGGTCGTTGCAAGGGCTGGTGTTGGCGCGGGATTGGTATTTTCAAAGTATAAAACCTGACCGCCTGTTAAGTTAAGATATCCGGTTCCAATAAACCCATCCAAATCGCCATCACCATCGATGTCGGCAAAATTGATATATGAGAGTGCGTCAAACTGATCACCGACTGGAGTAGTGCCTTCCGTGAAGGTACCATCGCCATTGTTTTCAAAGTACCTGACCTTGGTCCGATACCCGTTATATCCGGATTGAAAATAGTAGGTTTCGGCAATGACGATATCCCTGTCTCCGTCATTGTCCAAATCAATTGCAGTAATATTAGGGTTAGGATTAGAACCAAAGGTCAACGCATCAAATGGTGCTGGAGGCGCAGCGGAAATAAAATTTGGCACTTGAACAGCGCTTGGATTTGATGGATTCGCTTGATTTTCAAAGTATTCTATCCGGGCTGGGTCATCTTCATTTCCAAATAAAGCGTCCAGATCGTTATCATTGTCCATGTCAATGAAGGTCAGCGATAGCTCACTGGCGTTTGTACTATTAAAGGAGGGGAATAGGGAAGGTTGATTTATGAAATCGCCATCCTCATTCTTCAAAAAGAGGACATCATCGTCCCTACAAATGATGAGATCAATGTCCCCGTCATTGTCGATATCGACCACGATCGGAATAATATCCCTAATTGGGTATCCGTAGCCGACTGCATCAAGACCCTGGACTATCGGATGATCCTGGTCGGCCACAAAATCTCCATCTTCGTCCCTTATGAAAACAAAGATTTCAGGGATTGACCCGTAGTTGTATTTTGCCCCAATAATTGCGTCCAAATCCCCATCTCCATCCAGGTCCATAAATTGAGGTGAAGCCTCTCTGCCCACGTCCACGCCACCCATCGGACTGATATTCAAATCATTTTTGGCCCCGAACGAAAATGCCCCGTCAGTATTTTCAAAGTATTGAACTGAAACCCTGCTGTTACTGGCTTGCCCGACTATCAAATCCAAATCACCATCACCATCGAAGTCGGCAAATACAGGAGAACCCTTGTACATATAAAAATTATGCATTGGATTGCCGGATTTGTCAACTGGGTCCCAAAGACCTGTTTGTTCGTTGTACTCACTGCTTGCTTCAATGAAACAGCGAAGGTCTCCATACCCATCACTAAATATGACATCCAGCTCACCATTTAGGTCCAAATCGGCAAAAGTCATTGATGTTTTCCTGAAGCTATTATCAGATAGGTAACCTGTCAAATTGTGGCTGGTTCGTGTGAAAACACCTCCGTTGTTTTCGTAATAATTGGCTGCGTCATTGGGTCCGTATAGATCATTTGAGTATCTCCCCCCAATAAACAAATCCAGGTCTGTATCTCCATCGATGTCGACAAATACAGGGATCGAAACACCATATTTTGGACCATACGCGCCATCAAACGGATTGCTCGCACCAGTCTCTTCTACGAATATGGGGTTGGTTGCCGACCCTGTGTTTCTGAAAAAAAATGGTTTTGGGTAGTAGTCGTAACCACTATAGCCGGTTCCTCCGTCATAGTTAGGGTTATTGACTCCCAGGAGCATATCAAAGTCCCCATCGCCATCCACATCCACAAAGGCGGGCGCGGCATACTGCCCTTTATTCACTCCGCTAAGTGGATTTCCTGACCCGGTAACTTCCGTAAATCTTTTAACTGAGGTCAGCGGTCCTGCTCCATTATTGTTTCTAAAAAACTGAATATCGCCATCGTAATTTCCGGTGAAAATATCCAGGTCGCCATCGCCATCAATATCCACCACCGCAACCCTTGGCTGTTCGATTCTGTAGGGTGCAGGCAGCGGGTTGGCCGCATCGTTCTGGACAAATGGCCCAGGCGTTTGAGCGCTTGCCCCGAAACTGGTGACCAATGAAAATGCAGCAGTTGCCCCGGCCAGCTTAAGCTGAAGGTGCAAATCGCGCAACCTTTTATAGAGCCTTTTGAGTTTTGCCAGCAGCGAGGTTCGTTTCCGTTGGCTGAGTTTTTTAAACCGCCCAGATTGAATTGACTTATCAACTCGCGCCTTTAGCTTCCGGTATTTTGCGGACGTGGCAAAGTACAGTTGGGTAACTAACGATTGACCGGATTTCATTTTTTTTGGGCCAGAAGGCGATTAAAGGTATCCATTAGTCTAAAATTATACAATTGGACCTCGAATGGTAACTTTGGCACGATGGTTAATTTTGAAAATCTTTTTGGAAAGGTTTCTCCTGCCGTCCGGGATGAATTAAAGAGGTTTTGGAAAGATGAGGGTGCCCTTCCTGATAATCAGGACGTTGAGTCAAGGCTCAACCAGGTGGTTTACGTCATCCGGGAAGGTTCAACCTCAGGTATCGTGGGCGTTTCCACCAGCGAAAAAAAGAGGGTGACGGCCCTGAATAACCACTACTTTTATGAATTCCGTTGTTTTATCGGGGAGAAAAATCGCGTTGCGGGATTGGACGTCAAACTTTCAAAATTGACTTTTTCTTTTCTGGAAGAAATCAGTCGGGGCGATGCTGATAAACCCATTGGTATTTTTTCAGTTCTTGAAAACGAAAGTCTGAAAAAACATCCGATGTGGCGAAGGGCTGTGTGGCCGGAAATTGAAATGTACTTTGTTGGTTATACCCAATCGGGCCACCCCATTCGCGTTCATTATTTCAAGAACGCGCGGATTTGATTTCAAGTAATACATGTTTGCAAAAGGCAGAAAGTGTCGGATTTTCCCAAAATGCCATGGGGCTGATCGAAATGGAAAACCGGTCTTCCAGTTCGTCCAGCAACTGCATGGCGTGCAGCGAGTTCAGTCGAAGGCTTTCAAAAAGAGTGTCGCCCCGAATCTGATCTGCCGGAATTCCCATCATCAAAGAAAGTTCATGGGCGCAGATATCCACGAGTTCTTTTTCCGTCATATTGGATTAACTTTAACACTGAACATGAAACACACCTTACCTGAGCTGAACTTTGAGAACTTGTGGATGAAAAAGGAGAGCCCATTTCATCCCAAGGTAATTAAAATGTGGAAGAAAAATTTTCCAGAAATGGCGACAGAGACCCTGAGCGAACGACTTTCGCAGGTAGTCTATGTGGTTTGTACAAATCAACATGAAGTGGTCGGTGTTTCGACTTCCTTCAAAGCTTATATACCCCACCTTAAGCATCATCTTTACAATTACCGGTGTTTTATCGATCCGGAATTTCGTATCCCCGGCCTTACTTCAAAGTTGACGGTGGCAACACGCGATTTCCTTGAGAAGATTCACACCAGCGATGGCCCGCCAGACACACAATGTATTGGGATGATCACGCTGGTGGAAAATGACCGGATTAGAAAATTCCGAAATGAAGCAATCTGGCCCGCATCCAACATGGTGTATATCGGTAACACGCCAAAAGGGGTACCCATAAGGGCCTATTATTTCAGGAAGGCATTGCTTTAGGTCTGACCCAGTCAAGCCGCCTTCAATTTCGCAGCGTGACCGGTAATTTCGAAAGGCTTCGAATCGCAAGGTTGTTGTTCCATTGAGGGGCGCTGTCCTTCAATTTTATGGTTGAATACCGGCTCAGCAGCGCTTCGATGGTCAGCCGCGTTTGAATCCGCGCCAGCCAATCGCCCATGCAATAGTGTGCTCCCCCGCCAAATCCGAGATGCTTGTTGGGATTCCTGTCTATCTGCAGTTCATCGGCCCGGTCAAATTGTTCTGGATCCCGATTGGCAGCGCCCAGACAAATGGTCAGCGTTTCATTCTTGCTGATTTTTTTTCCGTGGATTGTCGTATCTATCCCGGCAATGCGCCCCACGATCTGAACCGGTGCATCAAAACGGATCAGCTCCTCTATGGCTGATGGGATTTTTGAAAAATCCGTTTTTACCTCCTGTAAGACACCATCGTGTGAAATCAGGTTATACATCCCTGTTGACATCAGGCTGATGGACGTTTCTTCGCCTGCGATAAAAAGTAAAATGCAGGTTGACAGCAATTCTCCTTCATCAAGCACCTGTTCTTTTTTGTTTAGCTCGATGATTTTGCTGATGAGCCCATCATCGGGTATTCTATTTTTATGATCAACAATTTGTTTAAAATAGACAAGGAACGCTTTTGATGCTTCGTTGATGCGTTTGATGTCCTTGAGTGAAATATACAAGTCCAGTGCCTTGATCATCACGGTACCCAGCTCTTTCAAATAAACGTAATCCTTTTCTGGCAGGCCCAGTATCTTGCTGATCGTCATGGCAGGTAGGGGCTTCCCGAGATCGTTGACGAGATCCATGTGGTCACGATGACCATCTAAAATTATTTCCAGGTTATTTTTTATGATGCCTTCGACATCCCGGTCGCTCCAGGCCGCGTGTATAAATCTTCTGACGCGCGTGTGATCGGGTGCATTAAGAAACAAAATGAAGCCTTTCATGGCTTGTTCAATGCCATCAAATTCAAGGGACTTATCCTTAAAATAGTCGATGCCTTTTTTGAGCCATTCAAACCGGTTGCCCACTAAGAAGTCATTGGATCGCAGGATATTTTTTGCGTCCACGTATCGTGTGATTATCCACTCGCCAGTCTGCGACTTATGAACAGGATCCTCCTCGCGTAGCTTGCGATACATCTCATACGGATTGGCAATGTAATCCTTGTCAAAAGGTCTCCAAAGATGACTAGTTTGATTCATGGCTCATCACCTCGGTTACGATGTAGCGGGCATATTTTTCTATCGTGGGATAATCCCAAAAGAAGATGGGGTTCAGTTCGACTTGAAGTTCGTGCTCCAGTTTTTCCATCATAAAAATCGCGGAGATGGAATCGAGCCCTAACTCAAAAAAAGAGTGGGTTGGCAGAATTTCATCAATCGGAATTTTTGCTTCATCGGAGATAATGCGGATAATCAGCTTGGTCAATTCATCTTCGGTGATCATTTCGGCTCTTCTGGTTTGGCCCAAAAGGTTTTGTCCGGTGTTGAAAGCGCCATCCGGAAATCTCCCTTTTCATGGTTAAGGATGCCCGGGCGTTGCATCCCGGGCAGTACACGCACATCGAAAATTTCTTCCACCGTATTCTCATACCGCAGGTGCCCCACAATGCTTGCCGTAGGCAAATGCATGACCGTGACGCCACAAATAGCGGACCGTTTGGCGATGGGCAGGTCAGCAAATGCGGTGCTGGTTTGTCTTAATTTTGAGAGCCCGATGAAGATGTAATCACCAATGCGATCAAGTCCACGGGCAAAGCCATCTAACTGCTTAAGAACTTTGTACGTTCCGGTTTCAACATTGGCCTCCACCAGCTCACCGGTGGCGGACAGAAGAACCAAAAGTCTGCCGTCATAAAGGCGAGGGGAATGGGGCATGGGAAGATTTTGCAACACAATTTTATTTTCGGCCACATCCATCAGGCATCCGCCAGTCGCCTTGGTTTCGCGCCAGCCATTGGGAGCATCTTTCGTGCCGAGGGTTGTGACATATTTTGGTGTATCACCATCCATGGCGAGCCCGTTGAGGTGACAATGATCTTCAGAAGTGATTGTATCTATAAAGTACGGTTTCCAAAATGGTTCAAAGCTAAAGTTATCGGTAATCTTCGACAGGCATGAGAATCGTGTATTGACAGCGATGAGACTATTTGCAGTCAGGTGAATATCATGGATATCAACGATTCCAGTGTAATAGGTTGCCCTGGGGATGAACAGCGCATCATATGTATTTGACTGTTTTGGATAAGTGTTTGCCAACTCTTTGTTATCGGCAAGTACCACCACCTCGTTGAGGGTAGCGAGCGCCATTTTGCCCGCTCTCAAACTGATCCCCATAGGTTTTGTAAATTGCCGCGGCAATTGAATAAGATGGTCCCGGTCTTTGGGGCTGATGAAAATAACCTTGCCAGCCTGATAAGTGCTGATAGCCAGTGAACAGTTCAGTTGTTGAAGTAACTCGGGCAGGTTGGGGGAATAGGTACAACTGAAGGGAGGGAGCGGCTGGGACATTTAGATTCAGGGTTGAAGGTTACAAGTTACAAGTTTAACATGCAACCTGAAACTTGCAACATGCAACCTGTAACCTGTACCCGAAAGGTCCTATCGCTTTAATGTCAAATATCCAGTCAATTCAGTTCGCCCATCCCTGAAGTCGATCTTATAAAAATACACCCCACTTGGCAAAGCGTTTCCCTTATTGCTTTCGCCATTGAATCGCCTGACAGGATCATCGTTCACGTAGTTTTCAACTTCAAAAACCTTATCACCCCAGCGGTTAAATATGGATACCTTATTTTCCGGGGCTACGGTTTCAATGTTTTCGATTTTGAAGTAAGGGTTGAACAAATCGCCATTGGGAGACAACGCATTGTAGACGATGATTTCGGACGTGGGTGTAGGCGTGGGCGTGGGAGTTGGAGGAGGAGTTGGCGGAGGTGCTGTTACGGCTACAGTAATCACCTGTGTGGTACAACTTCCTGAAGTGTCACAGACCTGGATCGTCAGGTTATCTGTTCCAGTAAAAGTAATTCCGGAATAATTGATCACCAGTTCGTTGTTGCTGTTGAAGCTGGCCGAGGCACCGCTCGCTGGTTGCGATACAACCGCCAGCGTGGCGATGTCCAGATTGTTATTGGGGTCGGACAGCAATCCCGCGATCGGAATGGTTACTGAAGAACCCGTCACGGCCGAAACACTGGCCGGTGGTGCTATCACGGGAGGTTCATTGGGAATCAGGATATTGACGACTGCAAGGTCACACAATCCGCATTGGTTGCAGATCTGGTAGGAGATCACATCCGATCCGATCGTTGCACTGTTTGGTGTGTAAGAAATCCTATTATCGGTACCCACACTGGCGACTCCTTTCGTAGGAGCTGTTGCAATAGAAACCTGAAGAACATCGGCCGGGTTAAAATAGGCCGTAGGTAGCGGATCGGCAACGGCTGTCTGGCCCAATGGTGCGTTGATGGAGAGATTGAAAGCGATGGGTTGCTCACATCCTTTGTCCAGCGCGATAAAATTCGCTCGTGGCGGTGGCGTAAAGGTGATGGTATGCAAAGTAGTTATTCCCAGTCCGTCAGAGAGCTTAGCTGATTTAATGGCAGGTGCAATTGACCCCACAATCCCCCTGGATACCCACCAAAGTTTATCCGCCTGCACATCGATTTCAATTCCCCTGATCTCTCCTGCAGTGTTGTTGATTAGAGGGGTTACTGTTCCAGAGACGTTGGCAATGTCGGCCTTATAGATGGTGGCGAGTCCATTGGCTTCCGTAAACACCCAGTACACAAAACCATTTTTCGCATCCACTTTTACATCGTGCATAAAACGCTGAGGACTTGCTACGCTTTGTGTGATGAGCACCTCAGGGCTGGTACCATCCAGGTTGGACCTGCTCAGCGTTCCCGTGTTTGTCGGGCCCAAACTGTTGGAGGTATAATAAAGTTTGCCTCTTACCAGGTCAAGGGCCACACCAAAAGGCTGCGTGATGGTAGCCAAATCCTGAATCGAAGCTGGAGGAATAGGGCCAAAAGGCGTTGGTATGTTGTAATCGACACGCTGGATTTTGTTACCCACCGTATAGGCGAAATACATCATGTGGTTGGTAGGATCCAGCGCGATGCCATTTATGCCGTTGGGTGGCGGTGTGGGAGGATTGGGATAATCGACCAGCGTATCCAGTGCTGAGAAAGTAGTTTCACTGATCGTGCCTTTGATGATGTTGGCCTGTGCTTCGTCCGTCCAGTACGCAATGCGTGTGCGCTGATCAATGGCGATGCCATTGGGTGTTGATCCTGAATTAAAAAAATATCGTTCAAAGTCCGTACCTGATGTATTGATGCGATGTACTTCCCGCGTTGTAGTCCCGGGTTCCGTCCAGTAGAGTTTGGGAGGAAGAGATGAACTGAAATCAATGGCTACGTCCACGGGAGCATTTAGGCCCGTATAAATATTTATCTTTCCGCTGCCATCAAGATTGGCTCTGCCAATAGCGCCCGCTGTGCCAGTTGCGCCATCCGCCCAGAAAAGATATCCGTTATTTGCATCCAGCGTAATACCTCCAATAGTGTTTGGCAGAGAGGTGACTATCGGAACTGCTGGATCCGCACCAGCAAGATTTCTGGTGACAATTTGTGCGGTCGCACCACTAACGTTGGTATAATATATTTTACCACCAACAGGATCAACTGTGATGTCGCGCATAGATTCAGTGCCAGATAAATTTGGAACAATTTTGATCTGCCCAGTCCCATCCAAATTCGCCATCCATATTTCTGTTGTAGTAATTGGCCTTATGAAATATATTTTGCTGTTCACCAGATCAACATCAAAGTTTGAAATATTGAAGGGCGCAATGGTCGCAGCAGGCAATACCGTAATGGTTGACGCGGCATCAAGACTAAGTTTATAAATCCCTCCGTTACTTGAAACCAGCAACTCCCTCGTGATCGGATTAATTGCCAACGATTGAAAAACGGCTCCTGTTACACTCGCATAAATGGAAGAGGAATTTAATCGGGTATTGCCACCAATGACAGTGAGCGTACCTTTCCGAATAATGGTATTTGATTCTATCCAGAAAATAGTGTTGCGTTGCTCATCAAAAACCATGCTTCGCATGGCGCCAACGGTGGAAGGAAAAATAGATATCAGCTCCTGCACAGTTCCATCAACATTGCTCCTTCGGATTTCAGTTGCACCGTTTTCAGCGATGTACACCTTTTGAGAAAAGGCAATAAAAGAAAAAAGCAGAAGACAGGATGTGAGGTAACTTTTTTTGACCATGAAATCGCGGCTGTGGTTTTATTCAAAGTTAAGCGCATTGACGCGCAAAGCCGCCTTTGAATCTACTTTTTTAGGGTTAAGTAACCCGTCATGGCCTCGCGATTGCCGGAGAATTCAATTTTGAAAAAATATACCCCACTTGGCAATTCACTTCCATTGCTTTGCCTGCCGTCAAACCTGCGCGTGTCGTTGTCGTAGTTTTGAATTTCGAAAACTTTATCTCCCCACCGGTTGAAAAGGGTCACTTTGTTTTGTGGTTCGAGGTACTGGATGTTTTCAATCATGAAATAATCATTTTTTGCATCGCCATTGGGCGAGATTCCATTGTGAACGATTATTTCACCGCTTACTTCAATTTGTAATGTTATTCGGGAACATTCATCCATTAAGTCACAAACTTCGATGGTTAGCGCATCGGTTTGAATGAAGTTGGTATTTGCATAGTCGATCACGAGGTTGAACCCGGTATCGAAAGTTGCAGCGGCTCCGCTTGTTGGACCGTTAACTATCTGTATGCTGCTATAGTTGATGTTGTTGTTGATATCGCTCAAAAAACTTGCAAATGGAAAGGTAATGCGCTGCCCTGCGACTGTCCTCAAAGGCGCGGTGGGAGGGGTAATCACCGGAGCCACATTGCGTATGTCCAGTGATACAGTGGCTGTGCTGCAAAGGTCACACTGATTGCAAATCCTGTATTGAAACGAATCGGGACCCACGGTACCCGCATTGGCCACATAGGTGATGGTGTTGTCTGCATTCACCGTGGCGTTGCCTTTGCCTGGATTTTGGATAACCGACAGCGTTATCGCATCCCCAGCGTTTACCGTGGCACTTGCCAATACATCGATGGTTGCCGGCTGCTGGACGGAAACACTTTGTGAAAGACCGGCAGCATTGATCGGCCTTGAGATAGTGAGCGTCATTTGATCCGATACCTGCGGGCACGCGCCAGCTGCAGCCACCGTTAGCGTGAGCGACACGGTTCCGTTGGTTTCATCTGCCGTGCCGGGCTGATAGGTCGCATTCAGTGCCGTACTATTATTAAATGTGCCATCACCGCTTGACGTCCATTGCGCGGCCACTGCGCTGCCGCCTATCACCCCACTCAGTTGCAGGGACGTACCCAGGCAAATGAATTGATCTGTCCCAGCATTAACTGTAGGGGTGACGGAACAAACCACGATGGCGCAGGGAGTCCCGGGAGGAATGGTCAGTCGCGTGATAAAGTAATTAAATTGTTCATCCTTAGCCGGCACGCTGATGCTGCCAAATGATGTGGGACCTGCAATCCGGCCAGTCAGATAAAAATTTTCTGAGGCATCCATCCCAAATCCAAATGGCCTGTCGCTGTTGGTACATTCATCACAAAATGTGGGATTTCCGAAATGCGTACCAAAGAACAGCGTACCATTCGCATCGTATTTGAGGATGAATATTTCTGCATCGAAGGGATCCAACCCCGTAAAACTCACGCAATCAAAAGTGGCATCTCCCCTGAAATATCCAGTAAGTACGACATTGTTTGAGGGATCGATGATTATCTTTTCAGGTTCGTCCCGTCCGGCTCCACCTCCTGATCTTGCCCACTGAAGAACTCCACCTGAGTTATATTTGATAAGAAAAACATCGTCATCTGTTCCATTCAAAGTTGTGCCTCCAAAATTGGCTGTGCCAAAGAAATAACCAGTGACATAGACATTATTACCTGCATCAGTGGCAACATCCCTGACGGCTTCCCTGTTGCTGCTACCACCCGTTCTTATCCATTGGAATGTGCCATTGCTTAGGTACTTGGCGACAAAAACGTCCTCGATCCCGTTGGTGACGATGGGCTGGCCTTCGAATATCGCATTGAGGTCAAACAGTCCGGTGACAAGGACATCGTTGTTGCTATCAGTGGCTACTGCTTCTCCCGTTTCTGCAGGACCGGTTTTTATCCATACGTTGTTGCCGGATCCGTCATACTTCGCAAGGAAATACTCGGCAACGCCTGTGTTGTTCGATGCGCCATTGAACAAAGTTAATGCAGGGCCTTTGTCCCCCGTGATCAAGACGTTACCCAGGTTATCTGTAGCAACATCGTTCACATTCAGCGCATCCACGCTGGTTGCTGCTGCTACGCCCCATAGTGGTCCGGAAAAATCATACTTGGCAATAAAAACATTGGATACCGGATTACCCACGATGTTGTCGCCAGCGATGTTCATCGTTCCCTCGAAGGTTCCAGTTAGAAAAACCTCATCTCTTGCCTGATTGACGATAATTGCGTGGGGAACATCCTGACCAGGTCCGCCTCCAAACTCAATCCAATTCAAAACACCATCGCTGCCGTACTGAGCCACAAAAACATCGTCATTACCTACGCTGACATACGATGCCATCAGGTAGAGTTCGTAATATCCCCTCATGGTTCCCGTTACAAAAATCAAACCGCTGTCGTCCGCATGGGAGTCGGTGATCGTGGTTTTATAATAGTAGCTGCCGTACAAACCGTCAATGGACAGGTCAGCATTGTTGGTTGTCATCACGAAGAAGTCGCTGTTGGCCCCGGTCGCCCAGCTAAAAATGTCGGCAGCAATCACATCGACATATTCACCGGCCAGATAGTTTTTAGCGCCATCTGTGGCAATATCAAAGGCCCCGCTGTTGTTGTCATCGGAATCAACACTGACTGCGGCCGTGAAATTACCGCTGGCATTGTCGAGTGACAGGACGATGGCGTTGGTTACCGAAGTAAAAGGAGAGGAGAGTGTAAATCCACCAAAGGTGGCCGTGCTCAGCATCCTGCCTGCTACGAAAACAGTACCACCAGATTCGGTTATTCCATACGCCCTGTCATTTGAGTTTCCTCCACCCCCGACCAGCCAGTCTTGGTTACCGCTCGAAGCATTTAGTTTTAATACAAACACGTCCTCTTGTATTAGTCCGCCCGCTGCGGTTACCGAAGATTCAACAGTAAGTACGTTGGTGAATGATCCTGTTACGTAAACGGCATCCAGGCCAAGATTTACATGCATATCCCTGATGACGTCTTGCCCCGCTCCGGTTCCATGCTTGACCCATGAAAAATTGACGCCATTGTGATGGGCAACAAAAAAATCATCATTGGAGGTGGCGTTGGGTGTTAGAAGGGTGGGTGTTCCTCCCACATTAAAATTAAGAGGTCCTCTGAATATGCCCGAGATAAACACTCCGTTCGAATTGTCAAACTCAATACCAACCCCTTCGTCATATTCGATACTTTGAATGGCGAAGGCGTTTAACGGAATGCCAAGGCTGTTATACCTGGCAACGAATATATCCGAACTGCCGATGGAGGATACGGTGACACCACCACCCAGGTTAAGCAAACCATTAAAATTGCCCATCACAAAAAAATCTCCCGTGTTGGTTACTGCAATATCCCTAAGCAAGACGGTCGTAGAGTTCAGGTGGCGAGGGTAGTTCGCGTCAATGTTTCCATCGGTGTCAAACTTGGCGATAAAGGATTCTATGCCACCCCCCGAAACCAGCGTGGTGCCTTCGATAATCATATCATCATTGAAGGGAGCGGCAATAAAAATGTCATTGCCAGCATTGATGGCCAGCGCGGCCTGGTTGTCGAATGTAGGTTCGGTCACCGTGGCCATTTGTTTAGCCCAGTACAGGTTGCCCACGTTGTCATACTTGGCCAGAAAGTAGCTGAACTTATCGGGGTTACTCAGGATCAGGGGAGTGGCACCGCCCTTTAGTTTCAACACATTTCGAAAGCTGCCAAAGATGACGATGTCGCCATTGTTATCCACCTCTATTCGGTGTACGTAGGCACGGCCGTCAATGCCCTCGATCAGATTCGCCCAATTAAAATTCTGGGAAAAGGCCTGAAAAGAGTGCATGGATAAAATTCCAAGGACCAAAAATCTCAGAATAGTTTTCATTTTCGCAGAAGCGTAGAAAATAGTGGTAAATAGGAATGTTTGAGCCTGGCATTAATCCATGGCGGATTCCTAAATTTTTCCTTAACGGAAAACCTAACGCAAAGTTAGGGAGGCAGAGAAAAATCGGGTTTTTTTAAGAGGTGTTATTTTTTGAGGGTCAGGTAACCGCTTAGGGGCTCCCGGCCGCTTGCAAATTCTACCTTATAAAAATAGACCCCGCTGGGTAATGCCTTACCACTGTCGCTTCGGCCATTGAAACGTTTACCGGGGTTGCTGCTGTCGTAGTTGTCAACATCATATACTTTATCCCCCCACCGGTTGAAAATGGAGACTTTGTTTTCTGGCTCCAGGATCTGAATGTTTTCAATATTGAAAAAGTCGTTGAAGCCATCACCATTGGGTGAGATGCCATCAAAAAGTGTGATATCTCCCTCCACTAGAATTGTCACATCCTGCTGTGTGCATGCGGCTGCGAAATCGCATGCCTCGAAACGCACAACATCCTGACCGGCAAATCCGGTGGCACTGTAGTCCACGGTAAGCGTAGTGCCATCGATGCTGGCTACCGCACCGCTAGGGGGAGGTTGAACAATTGCGAACGAGTTGACATCAATGTTGCCATCGGGGTCACTTACTAGTGTGAGAAGGTCAACAGACGCAATACCTCTCACTTGCGTTACTGTTGATGAAGCCAAGATAATGGGTGGTTGATTAGAAGGAGGTGTTGAGGGTGGCATTACTTGACTAACTGTTACAATTGTATTTTCTGATTGAAGGGTGAGACCAGGTACAAGGCTGCTTGTTACTTTGAGGTGGTATGTTCCTGCATCGGCCAGAGTAGCTGAAGCAATAGAGATCGAAGAGGCGGTAGCTCCAGTAATATCTATACCATCTTTAGCCCACTGATACTGATTGGCCGAACCCCCAACGATTATTGATAAATTGATAGGATCTCCTTCAACAATGCTTTGATCTACGGGGGCCACCAAATTGGCCTGAGGGCTATATACAACTCCTGCGAGCCCACTGTTTGGTTCAAGGTCATCAAATTCAAATGAATTGCTCTCCAAACGTACGCTTGTAGTTGCGGTCATTGCTGTTAAATCAGGGAGGTCTTCCAATTGATTTCGGTGAAGTCCCAAATCCTGCATCAACGTTAAGTTGCTAAATGTGGCCGGGACTGCACCAGTAAATTGATTATCCTGAAGATGTATTTTAGTGGCCTGTACAAGGTTTCCCAAGGTTGATGGTAGGGTGCCAGTCAACAGGTTATTGTGAAAGTCAAAGTTTGTTACGTTTATTAGGTTTCCAAGCTCCGGAGGAAGAGATCCGGTTAATCGATTGTTGTTGATGATTAACGTTTCAAGATTGATCAAATTTTGCATTTCGATGGGGATGACTCCGTCCAGGAGGTTATTGTTAAAATCAATCCTTTTCAATTGAGTTAGATTTCCGATCTCTGTTGGTATAGGCCCTGAAATTTGATTATGATTAATATCAAAATCTTCAAGATTAATAAGCGTTCCAATTGTTGAAGGAATTTGGCCAGTAAAGTCATTGAAATCAATATCAAATAAAGTTAAGGATGTCATGCTTCCAATTTCGGGGGGTATACTGCCAGCAATTTGATTTAACATAAGTTCCAGAGATACTAATGCATTGAGATTTCCAATAGCCTGGGGTAGAGTTCCGTTCAAATTATTGTTGCGCAAATCCACATCTGTAACTCTTTCAAGATTGGTGGAGATCCCAAACCAGGAGCTAACCGGATTTGCAGTTAACCAATTGGTATTGTCATTCCAGTTCGGGCCGTCTGTGGCATTATATAATGCGACTAAAGCGTCATAATCACCCGTGCTGACACCATTGGTTATACTCTGGGAGGGATTGCCTGACGAAGAACTTATGTTATACAACTCAAATCCTGCTGAACCATTGTACTCATAAACCTTCACGTGATAGTTTGTACTTGAAATAATGCCTGTCATGGTAAAGGAGTTTCCTGCCCCATTATACACGACATAATTGCCTGTGCCTAGTTGAGCACCTGAGCCGAAATTGGAGTTGGCAATGTAACTCGTGCCATCGATTGGATCAGAATCAACTGGGCTGCCTGCCTTAACCAAGACAAGCCTGGCCGAACCGTTTCCTTCCGCCCAGGAAACGGTGACACTTGTAGAAAGTGAATTAGAAAATGAAATTGACGATGCCTGGATGGTGGGAGTTTGTGCCCAAGCGCTCGAAAGCGTGAATGTAAATATTGAATAAACTACAAAAAATAGGATGGGGCGTTTCATGAAGCTATCGATTTGTTTGTGCTATAGAACCGGTAAAGACATTGACACCCCCGATGGCTCCAGGATTGTTGTCTGCCGTGTAAATGGTTTGGCCAACAACGTTTCCGGCTACAAGAATTAATTCACCGAAGAAAATTAGAATTGTTTTCATGATTGACAAATATTTGAGAACCGATATAATTTAGCTTTTATGTAACTGATAAAGGAAGGCACAAGGATGCCTGAGATCAATGAATGAGAGGGGGATCCTGAGAAGGTTGAAGGTACAGGTACCGCAGTTGTAGTTCGAGGGACCAAACTGCTGTTCTTAAGTGATTGTGCCAGAGCAACCTCAATTGCCTAAACGAGGCAGCGTGGACCATCGGGTCTCCTGACGATATGGAACACAATAATTCCATGATATGAATATCGTTATATCAGGTGGCTTGTGCATCTTTTTTAGCACAATATTTCCGAGCAGAACCCGTTGAGCCAGTCTTGCTCAAACTATTGAATTTACCTTTTCAGGGTCAAATAACCAGATAGGCCGGGCCGGCCACTGGAAAACTCCACCTTATAAAAATAAACCCCGCTTGGCAATGCCTTGCCATTGTTACTGGCACCATTGAAACGTTTATCAGCATCAGTGCTGTTGTAATTATCGATTTCAAAAACTTTATCACCCCACCGGTTAAAAATAGAAACCTTGTTAAATGGTTCAAGGAATTGAATGTTGCTGATTCTGAAAAAATCATTCATACCATCCGCATTGGGAGAGACTCCATTGAATATTCTGATTTCTCCATCTACTTCTATTTGTAGTGTCACTTGTGTGCACTCATCCAACAGATCACAGACTTCTATTGTAATTTCATCTGTACCTGCAAATGGAGTGTTGGAATAATCGATGGTGAGATTAAAGTTAGCATCAAAGGTAGCTGCTGCATTGCTGGTAGGCCCGGCTACTATCTTGATGGAGGCAGGATCAATGTTATCGTTGATATCAGCTGCAAGGGTGAGGAATGGTATAGTTACACTTTGACCGGCCACGCTGGTGAAAGGTGAAGCTGGCAGCGTGACAACCGGTGGCGCATTGAGAATGTCGATGGTTACCGTGCCGGTACTACATAAATTGCACTGGTTACATATTTCATATTGAAAAGTGTCAGCGCCAACGGTACCTGTTGATGCGGTATAATCCACGGAATTGTCCGACTGGATTACAGCGGTGCCTTTGGTCGGATTTTGTGAAATACTTACAGTGATTACATCCCCCACGTTTATGGTGGAAGCGGCAACAACATCAATATTTACCGCCTGGTTCACATTACTTTGAATGGAAGGATTTCCCGCAGTAATGGGCAGTGCAATGGTGAGTAGAAGTTGATCGGAAGCTTGCGGGCAAACCCCAGCGCCATCAGCCGTGAGCGTCAGGGTGACAGATCCTGCAGAGATGTCAGCGGCACTTGGGGTGTATGAACTTCCAAGGGAAGCAGGAGAGGAGAACGTACCTGATCCGGTGGTGGTCCACATCGGATTGCTGGCAAATGGACTGATGGAGCCTGCTAAAGTTGCAATATCTGTCGAGCAAATGGTAAGATCATTTCCTGCATTCACGTTAGCTGCCGGGTCAATAGACAAAGTCATCATACCAACCCCCGCAACGCATGGCCCCGTTCCGTCAGGATCATCGGTGGTCAAGGTCAAATCAACGGCACCGTTGGCGATATCTGTTGCGCCAGGCGTATAAACTGCATTCAGTAAATTGACGTTGTCAAATGAGCCGTCTCCGCTGCTCGACCACGAAGCGCTTGAAGCCGCGCCACCAATGGATCCAGCCAAACTTGCGGAGCTTCCCTCGCAAATAGCAAAATTGGCACCTGCATTGGCGGTGGGTGTTGGTAATACATTCACATTTACAGTAGAAGAAGCAGCCACGCAAGCACCTGGAGGATCATCGGTAGTCATCGTCAATGAAACCGGGCCAATTCCCACTTCGGAAATATCATGCGTGTAAACTGGCGTCAGGCTATTGACATCGTCAAATGATCCGGCACCACCCGACCAGGTCACCGTTGAGGCAGAACCTCCAATTGAACCAGTAAGCGTTGCAGGATTTCCTTCGCAGATCGACAGGTTTGGTCCTGCTGAGGCGGTGGCAGGAGCATCAACATTTACATTAATAGAAAAGAAACTGGGGCACCCCGATCGATCAATCGTCAACATAGCAGTAAAGGTACCCGAAGTTGCATAAGTGAAAGAGGTACTGCCCACGGTATTATCATCTTCAACGAGGTCACCGTCAAAATCCCAACTGTAGGTATCACCCGGCAGGACGTTAGCCGACAGGTCGGTAAAGATCGTACTCGTTCCAAGACAAACTACATTGGTAGAGAAACTTGCGTTGGCTCCGGCACAGACATTGAAGGGAACAACACTCGTCTTGCTCCAAAAAAAATGATTGTCCTGAACGCGCAGTATGAGATTGTGATTCCCAGTCGACAAAGGATTGGTATCAATGTTTAAGACCTCATCAATGGAAACCAACGGTGGAGCAATCGGGACCTGGGTAGCCATGGCAACGCCAGGGTCCACATCTATGGCGTATTCGTAATTGATAATTTGCCGGGTTTGGTCGACAAAGAATGGTTTACTTTCTGATAAACTCCATTCATTATTTTGATCTTGGGCACGAATATGAAGGACATGCATGCCTTCCGTCAGACTGGATGTTGGAATATTTTCTAGGAAGTCGAGGCTGGCCGATGAACTTACAGGGATGTTCACACCTGATCCGATGCCAGGATCAGTGTCAATGTAATATTCCATCGCCACAATGTTACTTGCAGAAGTGGTGGAAGAGGAGCTAGCAAAAAATGGCCTGCTCTCCGAAAGACTCCATTGCCCGAACTGATCCTGGGCGCGAATGGTAAGTATATGAAAGCCATCTGACAGGGAGGCGGTCGGGACATTTTCAAGGATATTCAAGCTAATGGCTGGCGTAATTGGAATGGCAATTCCCAATCCTCTTCCAGGATCCGCATCGATAAAATATTCCATAGCCACGATGGTATTGGAAGAAGTTGTAGAAGAGGCACTGACAAAAAAGGGCTTGCTTTCAGGGAGCCCCCACACGTTATTCTCATCTTGCGCCCGTACGGTGATCAGATGAAATCCTTCGCTCAAAGAGCCTGTCGGTACATTTTCTAAAATTGAAACGGAAGGACTATTGAGTGCAATGGATACGCCATTCCCTCGCCCAGGATCGGCATCTATGAAATATTCGATCCTGGTGATATTGGGTTGGGCTGTCGCAGCCGTTGAAGCTGCCCATAATACAAGCCAACTGAAATTCTTCATCGGATGGAACCCTGGCATTTAGTTTCCGGTAGCTTGTATTTGTACGGGCAGGTCCGTCCCTTTCAGAATGATGGAGGGTAAGGTCAAGGATTGAATCAGCGGGATTAAAGTGCCGTTAAGTTTCATGGGAGCAGGTCCTCCCAGCACACCCATATCTGTGCCCCCTTCTCCAGTGCCAATCGCTGGCGAGCCAGTGCCCAGCGTGGGATCGAAGGTAGGATAGGATATCCCATTGACTGCTCCGACATTAGCGATCAATGGATTCTGCCCTTCTATATTATTGGAACTTGTATTGCCGTTGGTAGTCACGAAGACATCTGCACCGGTACTGAAGGTTAAGTTATTTTCAAAAGTATTGTTTGCAAAAGTTCCGGTTCCTTGTGGTCGAAGGCGGTAGAAAATGTTATTTTTTACGGAATTGCCTGCGAAATTTTTAAAGGAATATGTTTGGCCAACACCATTTCCGATAAACATATTATTCTCAACGCTCGTGGCATTGCCGGCTGAAATTACCCCAGCCGTACCTGTAGCATTAAACGTTGTATAGAGAATATTATTCGCAATGATAACGTTGGATGTGGAACCGTCAATCAAAAGTATCTTTTCCTCATTAGTTGTAAAGAATGATCCGACCACGTTGTTTCTGATCATGATATTGGTGAGGTTGGTTGTTCCTGCCACATGCTTGATTTGCCTGATATGGCTATTTTCTATGAGCAGGTTACTCAGGTTTCCCGCAACCCCACCCAATTCCAGAAGGGTATTGATATGAAGTCCTGAAATCCTGGTGCCGGTGGCTGCCGGGTCATCAATGGTTATGTCATTAACAATTGACCTGGTGGTGCCATCTGTATCTGGGTTTAAGCCAACACCAAAGAGGGTCAGTTGTTTGCTGATCGTAATAGGTCCATAATTAGTCGAACTTCGGGTTACATGGATAATATCCCCCGCTGACGCGGCAGCGATGGCATCCGTGAGTGCAGTAGGTCCGGTGAAGACATTGACTCCCCCGATGGCTCCGGGATTGTTGTCTGCCGTGTATATGGTTTGGCCCACAGCATTTCCTACGGCAAGAACGAATAGACTCAGGAAAATGCGAATTGTTTTCATGGTTGATAAGAGTTTTGAATACCGAATGATTTCGTTTTTAATGCGATGAAATGGAGAAAGCGGTTGTGCCTGAGATTAACTGGCGAAGGGGGGATCCTGGGACGGCTGCAGATACAGGTATCTCAGTTGAAGTTCTAGCGACCATCCAGTTGCGCGCACATCCGAAAGCCAGAACAAGCGCAATTGGCCGTAGCGGGCCCAAAGTTCGGTTTGGCCCTTTGGTACTATGGAATACAGCAATTCCATGCTATGAATATCGCTATATCATCTGGCCAATGCACCTTTTTTTATATAATTTTTAGGCCAGGTTGATGATAATGCATCACCCTACTTAATGGCAAATCACCTTTTCAGCGTCAAATAACCGGATAGGCCGGGCCGACCGCTGGTGAAGACAATGTGATAAAAGTAAATGCCGCTGGCCAGCTCTTTTCCTGAGTCACTTAAACCATTAAACCGTTTGCTCTCAATAGAACTGTCATAGTTGCCTATTTCAAAAACCCTATCTCCCCAGCGATTGAAAATAGAGACTTTATTTTCTGGCTCGAGAAATTGAATGTTTTCTATTTTGAAATAATCGTTTTTCCCGTCCTCATTTGGAGAGATTCCATTGTGCACAACAATCTCACCGTCTACTTCAATTTCCAGGGTTATTTGCGCGCAGGCGTTGAGGAAATCGCAGACTTCAATGGTGATTTGATCGGTACCCGCAAACGGGGTGTTTGAATAGTCAAGCGTCAGGTCATAGTTGGCATCAAAGGAAGCCACCGCATTACTTCTGGGCCCATTTGTCACTTTGATGGAATTGAAGTCAATGTTGTTATTCAAGTCGGAAATAAAACTGGCAAGTGGAATCAATACGCTTTGTCCCGCAACGGCAGTTAATGGCGTTGAAGGAGGTGTGATGGTGGGTGCAGCGTTGAGAATATCAATGGAAACAATTGCTTTTGAGCATATGCCGCAATTGTCACAAATTTCATACTCGAAACTATCTGCGCCTACGGTGCCAGCATTGGGAACATAGTTGATGGTGTTGTCGGGATTTACGGACGCGGTGCCGAGAGATGCGGGTGCCGTGACTGTCACACTTTGCACATCAGATGGAGCTATGTTTGAGGCCGCCACCACATCCACGGTAGTGGTTTGTCCGACATTACTTTGAACAGCAGGCGACCCACCAACCACCGGAGCTGGAATAGATAAAACCAACTGGTCTTGTACCATCGGACAAAGTCCATTTGCCGGAACTGTTAGCGTAAGGGTAACCGACCCCGATGCGATATCGGCATTACTTGGCAAATAAGTCGCGTTCAGGATTGAATTATTGTCGAAGGTTCCCGTTCCATTTGATGACCATGTAGCCGCTGAGGCTCCGCCACCGATAGCCCCCGCAAGTTGAATGGCCGCACCGGAACAGACGGTTGCATCGGCACCTGCGGCCACAGTAGGTATGCTTGCACAAGCCGTGGCCACAATGGTTCCCGTGATCGGAAATTGAAAGATGGGATCGGCATCGTCATCGCTGGTTATTGTTACGGTTTCCGTGAAAGTACCGGGCGCAGCGCCACTCAGGGTAATCGTAAATAAAACTTCATCATAAATGCCGTCTACCACACCGGCAATATTAATTGGAGGTGCTGGTGTAAAACTGAAGGCAGTACCGGTAATTGAAATAGTCGAAATGGCTAAAGCGACCTCCGTGTTGTCTGTGATGGTAAATTGCCTGACCACGTCACTGCCTGACGGTGATGATCCGAAGTCGATGGCTGTCGGTTGTCCGTTCGTTATTTCCGGGTCGGAAAAAATATCGGTCCCATCAACTACCCATATATCAGGCCCGATGATCGTACCCTGTACGGCAAAGTCGAATGAGGCCTCGTTGGCGTCATCATTTTCAATCGTTAAAAGCTCAGCAAAGAATCCTCCCTGTGCACCTGTCAACTGAATTTGCACGATTTCGCTTCCATCCGCTGGAATGGTCAGTGAGGTGGGGGACAACACGGAAAAGGCTGTGCCGGAAAAAGAGATGTTCGCAACGTTGAGGTCTGCTGAACCCAGGTTCAAAATAGTAATTTCAGTAGTAATATCTGTTCCCCTAAACTCCGTTCCGATATCATAAAGCGAAAACCCATCAAGAATTTCGTTACCTGTAATCGTTGGTCCTTCAAATACTTTGATTTCGGGTTGGGGCCCGACCGTAATTTCTCCTGTCACATCAAACGTGAACGAGCCTGCAAAATCAGGGCTGGTGATGGTAATCGTTTCCGTATAGGTGCCGATAGCCCCGGTTAAATCAACAGTGAATGTTTGGGTAGCGCCTGCTGCAATATTGGCGATGACCAGCGCGGTCGTGAAGCCTGGACCTGGATTGTCGACCTGAACATTCGTAATGGCCATTCCCTGATTGTTGAGGATGGTGAAAGCTCTCGTTTTTAAAGTGTTTGTTGATCCGAAATCTATCGCCTGTGTCTGGGCGTTGGTTATTTCCGGTGCAGCGGTATTTGGACCGTCAAAAAGAGAAATACACTTGGAGCCGGCATCGGTGATGGTCCATCCGAGCCCTATCAGGGCAGCGCGCGCACTTTCGCCTGCGCAATAGAAAAGGCCCTGTGCGCCAAAGTTGACGCTTGTATTGATGCTCCCAATTTGGCTTGCCCATCCTGTGAGCAAATTATCGTAGTTGGCCACCGAGACTCGGGAGTTTCTTAGCATGTTCACGGCCAATGAAAGGTTGGTGATGTCCCATCCGCCAAGATTCTGGTCAAAAGCAACCGCTCCGTCAAACATATTCCGCATGTCGTTGGCGCTTGTGGTTGTCCAGCCACCTATCGCCTGGTTGAATGATGTCGCATCCTCAAACATGCCATTGAAGTCGCTTACGTTGGCTACATTCCACCCGCTGATATCCTGGTTAAATGCCCCAGCAAATCCAAACATGCTTCGCATATCATTGACTTGTCCCACATCCCAGTTGCCGATATTCTGATCAAATGCCGTGGCGTTCCTAAACATGTTGCTCATGTCGTTAATGCCCGCAGTATTCCATGCATCCCCGCCATAGTTACCTCCGCCAATTTTGGTGCTGATGTTCTGATTAAAGGCGGTAGCACCATTAAACATTGATCGTATATCGGTTACGTTGCTGATATTCCAATTACCGATATCCTGATTGAAAGCTACAGCAACGGAAAAAATCTGGTTCATATCAGTGACGTTATTCACATTCCAATTTCCGATGTCTTGATCAAAGGCGGATGCACCTCCAAACATGGAGCCCATGTCCAGCACATTGGATGTATTCCAGGCGTCTCCACCTGTATTGGCTCCCCCAGCAACAAAACGAACATCCTGATTAAAGGCCCTGGCGAAATTGAACATCTCACCCATGTTGGTGACGTTGCTCACATCCCATGCATTCAGCGACTGATTGAACGTTTCGGCATCTTTGAACAGGCCAGACATATTTGATACGTTGCTGACGTCCCAATGATTGATGTTATCGTTGAATGCAATGGCATCGAAAAACATTCGGGTCATATCAGTTACCCCGGAGAGATCAGGAGCATCGGGCGCATTTATCCTCAAGTTTTCGCAGCCACTAAAAGCGTGTGCCATGGAAGCCCATTGAACGTTGCCCCATTGTTCTACAGAAAGAATTTTCTGGGCATCCTTGTCGGGCAGGAAACTTCCGGCATTGAAGAATATTCGCGGAAACGCGCCTGTGATCGAGACTGTATACGTACCGGCCGATGCGTACGTGTGTGTGATATCGCCAGTCACATCGGTATCAAAAGTGCCATCACCCCAGTCTACACGATAAAAGTAGCCAGAGCCAGTAGTTGGGATGGTGATCTGGTCGCTGTTGGAACTTCCCGGATTGTCTGTTTTCCAGGTGGTGACAAATGCGTTGAATACAGTGTTTTCATAGAGACGCCCTACTATGTCACCGGGAATATTTTCGCCAGCCACAAACAAGTCGAGATCACCATCTCCATCAAAGTCCATCCAATCACCTACACTTTGGAAGGTAACGCCTTCTAAACCTGCCTGGATATTTGTAAATATACCCGCATCATTCCTGAAAATGGCAGAGGTTATGTTGTCTCCCGGAGAGTAGTCCTGTCCTGTCAACAATAAATCCAAATCGCCATCTCCATCATAATCTCCCCACTGAATAGAGCCTTCTTCTATGTCATCCGGAAGACCCGCGTTGATGTCGGTAAACACCCCTGCATTGTTTTGATAGATGAAAGCACCATCAGTACCGCTGCTTTTGCCACCCAATACAGCGATGTCGAGGTCCCCGTCATTGTCATAGTCGCCCCAGTCGGCAGCGCTGAACCCAAAACCAGGCAGGCCTGCGCCTATTTCAGTAAAAACGCCCGCATTATTGCTGTAAATTTTAAAATGCCTGCCAAACGTATTGTCAAAACCAGTAATAAGAAGATCCAAATCTCCATCCGCATCGTAGTCGCCCCAGTCTGCAGAGCCATCCGTTACGCCTACGATACTTGCGCCTATGTCTGTAAATACACCAGCGCCATCATTGCGATAGATGACGGTGGAATACAATTGTGTGGGAGTAAACTGATACCTGCCGGCAATGACCAAATCCAGGTCGCCATCATTGTCATAATCTCCCCAATCTATGGAGGCAAAATCCACACCCGTAACGGCAGCACCTATGTCGGTGAAGGTTGCCCCTCCATCATTGCGGTAGATTTTCGCTATCCGGGTGACGAAGGAAGCGTCCAGTCCCGCGATGAACAAATCAAGGTCGCCATCGCCATCGTAATCGCCCCACTCGCAGGCGGCATCGAATACACCCGTAAGCCCTGCAGGAATAGGAGTGAACACACCATTCACATTGTTGTAGATAGTAGCCGAGGGATTAAAGGCAGGATCGAAGCCCACCAACACTAAATCCAGGTCGCCATCATTGTCGTAATCACCCCAGTCCGAATTGCCATAAACGATTCCCCCGATACCAGCGGTAGTTCGCTCAAGAAATGCGCCCTCAAACGGACCACTGGCTGCGATGAAACTGAAAGACCTAGCAACCGCCACTTCACCTCCTGCGCCCAGCACCAATGCGTTCACCACAACAGTTATACGCTCACCAGCATTAAAGCTGATAGCAGGGTTAAAAATTACAATAGAATTATCCGCACCCACTGAAAATACTCCACGGTACTGCCCATTTTGACTTCCTACGATTTTGATATTGTCATCGAGTACATCATCCGCGTTGGTGGTATTACTGTGCACGGAACTTAGATTGATATCCGTATCAAAGTCAAGTTCGATGTTGGAGGTAACCGCTATATTGTTAGAATTGGCGGATGGCGTGGAGGTGTAAACCATCTGTGCATTGCCTGATCTGCTGCCCAAAAGGATTATCGAAAGAAATAAGGCAACCAGGATATATTTTTGCGAGGAGCAAGAAGCCATACAAATGGAGAATTTAGGTTCGGGTTTAATTAATAAAAATCGGGAATTATGACGACAATCCTTCCCAAAAGTTGTTTTAATTGCCTCTGTTTTGTGAATTAATACATGGGCAATATCTCTACCGTCATTCTCCTCCTGGCAGTTGTCACTGCACTTGCACAAGTTACTGACCGCATCCGTGTGCCTTATCCCGTGATGCTGGTGCTTGCGGGAATTGCTATCGGTCTGATCCCAGGACTGCCCATTGTATCATTGGACGCTGATGTGGTCTTTTTACTTTTCCTTCCGCCTGTATTATATGCCGCTGCCTGGAATACTTCGCTGGTTGATTTTAAAGAATCAGCGCGACCCATTTCTATGTTGGCGTTTGGATGTGTGCTGTTCACCACCACTGTTGTTGCCTGTGTAGCCCATTATTTTATTCCAGGATTCGGCTGGGCCGAGTCATTTGTGTTGGGCGCCATCATTTCACCTCCCGATGCTGTAGCTGCAACTGCGGCAACCAAAGGATTGAAACTGCCGAAAAGGATTGTTACCATTTTGGAAGGAGAGAGTCTGGTCAACGATGCTACCGGTCTGATTGCCTACCGGTATGCAATCACAGCCGTTGCAACGGGATCTTTTATTTTTTGGCTGGTCGCTATTAATTTCTTTTATGTGGCCTTGGTCGGTATTGCCATTGGTCTTCTGATCGGCTTTATATTCAGGTGGATTCACAAGATCACACCGGACAATGCCATCACCGACACCACCTTTACCTTGTTGGCTCCCTACACATCGTATCTTGTCGCGGAGGAGCTTCATACCTCGGGTGTCTTGTCGGTGGTGACATGTGGTCTTTTCCTCAGTTACTACAATTCAGAAATTTTCAATCATCGCGCACGCCTACAGGCAGTAGCTGTTTGGGAGGTTTTGATTTTCCTGGTGAATGGCATCATCTTTATATTGATTGGATTGCAATTGCCATTGATTTTGAACAACATTCAATCGCATTCCCTTCAAAACCTGCTCGTATATGGGGCAATTATCAGTATGGCCACCATTGTCGTGAGATTGATTTGGATTTACCCCGGTGCGTACATGCCCCGGTGGTTTAGTAAAAAAATTCGTTCTACTGAAGCGCGTCCTTCCTTGGCTGCAGTGACTATTGTGGGATGGTCGGGAATGAGGGGCGTGGTATCATTGGCTGCCGCCCTTGCGCTACCGGTTATGATTCGCGAGGACGTGCCGTTTCCAAATCGTGACTTGATTATTTTTCTAACGTTCAGCGTGATTTTTGCCACGCTCGTGCTTCAGGGGCTTTCGCTGCCTTGGCTGATCAAATGGTTTAAGATAAAAGGCGATGACCGGCATGACCGGGAGGATCAGGAAGCGAGACTAAAAATTTCGGCAGCTATTATTGAGCACATAGAAATGAACTATGGACTGCTGTCTGATGAAATTCTTAACCAGATAAAAACGAAATATGAAATACGCATCCATCGCATTCAGCGTGATGCAAAAGATCGCAAATTAACCGACTCAGAAATTCAGGAATTTTTGCGTATCCAAAAGGACCTCCTTAAGCGCGAACGTTTGGAAATTAAACGTTTAAGAAAGGAAAAACGGATTAGTGAAGAGGTGCTGCGGAAGATTGAGTACGAGCTTGACCTGGAGGAAAGCAGGTTGATGATGGAGCTTGAGGCTTGATTGGGACTTGATCAAAAATAACGGTTCAAGGGGTTATTGAAAGGCCATGCCGGACCACTTTCAGTTTTATTTTTATTTTCTTACATTAGAAAACGATCTAACCTGAACTGTTTAACCCTAAACCTTAACCATGAAACACCTAATTACTCTTGCGTTTTTAGTGTTCATTGTATTTGCCTGTAATGACAATAGCAATGATCCATTAAGCCCGGTTGATGAGCCGGCTCCGCGATTTATTGATCTTTCGACCATTACAAAATCGAGCGCCAGCGGCCGTAGCGCCAATGGAAATTACGGGATTCTAATGGCAGAATACCTGACCTCTGGATCAGGTGCCGAGATGGGCAACACCGTATTTTTCAAAAATGTTGGCAACAAGCAGTTGGCCGGAGATTTTGTTCCTGCATTATCGCTGGATGGAACAGCCGACATCTCTTACTACGTGGATGAAAACAGACCCTCAGCGGACGTACCCGTGGCCACAAGCACTGCCGCCATCGATCGATCAATGTCGACCTGGGATGGCCTTACTTGCTCTAACCTCGGTATGACAAAGGTTGGATATGATGGACGTGCAACGGGTTTTGTGGCAGCGATATTTGGCTTTGGTGGAAGTTTTGATTACGCGGCAGATGTAACGCACAACGGATGGCTTCCCGGTGCTTTTTTTGATTTGTTGGCCGCTGGAGGCAGCAGCTTTATTTTAGGCGTTACATTCACCATTGTATTTACCGATCAGGATGGTAATTTGATAGACACCGACAACAACGGAAAATATGATGTGGCGTGGAGAGAAATTTACTACAATGACAATTTCACATGGAGAGACGGTGCTACTTATGACATCGAAACGGTTTCTCTGCATGAAGCTGGACACGGACTGAGTCAGGGGCATTTTGGAAAGGCATTCCGCAATAGCGGAGGCTTACATTTCGCTCCACGGGCCGTGATGAATGCTGCGTACTCCGGTGTACAAACGCAGATCAATCAAACTGATAATGGAGGACATTGCAGCAACTGGGCTCAATGGCCGAATAATTAACCGGATGCCACAAAAAAAAGGCCACCAAAACGGTGGCCTTTTTTTGTCGCTCCTTGCTCAAATACAAAAGCAGAATAAATAATCCTCAACCGGTATTCCCGGTTAAGCCACAGAAAAGAACTAGCAGAATTCGTCAAACACCTGCACGAGGTGTTCGCCAATCATTTGGGCATTTCTTCCTTCAATGTGATGGCGTTCTACGAAATGAACCAGCTCACCATCCTTGAACAACGCAATCGAAGGTGAAGAAGGCGGATAAGGCAGCGTATATTGCCGCGCCTTGGCAACCGCTTCGATATCGGCACCTGCAAAAACGGTAGTCAAATGATCAGGCTTTTTATCGCTGTTTTGCACGGCCCACTTCACACCAGGTCGGGCAGCACCTGCCGCGCATCCGCAAACTGAATTGATGACCAACAAAGTGGTTCCCTTCTGGTCCTTCAATTCCTTGTCAACCTCTTCGGGTGTTCTTAGCTCCTTAAAACCTACGGTGGTCAAGTCGCTCCGCATGGGAGCAACCAATTGTTCTGGGTACATAATTTATATTTTAGTCAAAGTTAAGTTCTATTGCTTGATACTGGATTCTGGATGCTAGTATCTGGTATCCAGTATCCGGAATCAATTATCCAGTTACATAAATCCAAGTTCCAATTTGGCCGCCTCGCTCATCATGTCCTGAGAATAGGGCGGATCAAACGTCAGCTCTACTTTCACATCGTTAACGCCTTCTATCTCCCTTATTTTTTGCTCTACCTCGCCAGGTATTACTTCAGCCGAGGGGCAGGAGGGAGAGGTCAATGTCATCAGCACAAATACGTTATTTACGGGATAAACATTGATTTCATAAATGAGTCCTAATTCGAAAACGTCAACAGGTATCTCCGGATCGTAAACTGTTTTTATGGCCGCCACAACCTTTTCGCGCAGGTCGCCTCCTGTTTCCGTTTCAGCCGTCTGAATTTTTTCCTGCTCGTTCATGATTTAACCTCCATTTTCGCCTTGAAAGCAAGCGCATACATTTTTATTTGCTTGATCATTGCCCCAAAGCCATTAGAACGTTGTGTGCCAATAAACCGTTCCATACCGATCCGCCTCATAAAGGTAAGGTTATATTTCAAGATATTGTCCGGTGTCTGCCCCGAAAAAATACGCAGCAATAAACTTACGAGCCCTTTGGTAATGGCTGTGTTGCTATCTGCGGAAAATCTAAGTTTGCCATCGTCCAGTCGAGCAGTAAGCCAAACTTTTGATTGACATCCCTTGACAATATTATCCTCCGTTTTGTCGGCCTCGTCCATGTCCGGCAATTTTTGCCCCAACTCCATAATATATAAGACAGTCATTTCCTGGTCGCCATCCAGCAAACTGAACTCACTAATAATTTCTTCCTGAAGTTCGTCAATACTTTTCAAGACTTGCTCATGAATTTGATGATTCTGTCAACGCCTTCAACCAACTGGTCTATTTCCGGCTTTGTATTATAAACAGCAAATGAAGCCCGTACTGTTCCCTCAATTTTAAAATGATCCATTAATGGCTGTGTGCAGTGGTGCCCGGTTCGAACGGCTATGCCCCTGGCGTCAAGCATTTGGCCGATGTCGAAAGGGTGGATGCCATCCACGGTGAAAGACAGCACACTCACTTTATGCGATGACGTACCGACCAGCCGAACGCCCGGCAATGCACTGAGCTTTGGCGTGGCATAGGTAAGCAACTCGCTTTCGTGACTGGCCATATTTTCCTTGCCATAGTGATTGATGAATTCAATCGCGGATTTAAAGGCAATCACATCGGCAATATTGGGAGTGCCGGCTTCAAACTTATAAGGCAGCTCGTTGTAGGTTGTTTTTTCGAAAGTGACATTGCTGATCATTTCGCCTCCTCCCATGTAGGGAGGCATTTTCTCCAGCAATGCTTTCTTGCCATAAAGTATTCCCACACCCGTTGGGCCATACATTTTGTGGGAGGAAATACAATAAAAATCTGCATCCAGCTCCATCACATCAATGGGCAGGTGAGCAGCTGCCTGGGCACCGTCAATAAGAGCTATCGCGCCAACCTGATGAGCCAATGAAATTATTTCTTTGACGGGATTAATCGTACCCAGGCTATTGCTGGCGTGGTTGGTGGCAACAATTTTGGTTTTGTCGCTGAGCAGTTTTTTGAACTGATCGATATCGATTTCGCCATTATCGGTGACTGGGATTATTCGCAGCAATGCTTTTTTCTCCGTGCAGACGATTTGCCATGGCACTATGTTGCTATGGTGTTCTAATCCTGAGATGATCACTTCGTCACCCTCATTCAGAAATGCTCTTCCGTAAGAGGAAGCAACAAGGTTAATGCTTTCTGTTACGCCCCGGGTAAATATTATTTCCTCAACATGTGCCGCGTTAATGAACTGACGAGCTGCTTCCCGCGTATCTTCATAAGCTTTCGTGGCTTTCTCCGCAAGCGTATGTATGCCCCTATGAATGTTGGCATTATAACCCTGGTAATAATTGATCAGCGACTGAATGACCTGCTTTGGCTTCTGAGAGGTAGCCGCATTGTCAAAATAGACCAATGGCTTTCCGTTCACCTGCTGATGCAGTACAGGAAACTCACTCCTAATTTTTTCAATGTCCAGTTTTGCTATCACCGTTGCACTCATATCTAAAAGTTTTTGTGCAGCCGCTCTGATACAAGTTGATCTACGAAATTTTTGATGGATTCATTCGGGATGCTTTCAAATACGTCAGCCGCAAATGCATACAAAAGCATCGCTTTCGCTGTCGCCTTTGGAATTCCCCTCGACTGAAGGTAAAATAAAGCCTCCTCGTCCAGTTGGCCTGAAGTACAACCATGAGAGCATTTCACATCATCTGCCCAAATCTCCAGCTGTGGTTTTGTATTGACGGAAGCTGTATCGGACAACAATACATTTCTGTTGGATTGAAATGCGTTGGTCTTTTGTGCATTGGGCCGTACGAAAATCTTGCCGTTGAAAACACCTTTTGAGTTGCCATCCATCAGGCCTTTGTACAATTCGTTACTAAAAGAGTGTGCCTTGCGATGATCAACCACAGTGTGGTTGTCAACCAATGTATTTTTTCCCGTCAGGTACAACCCATAGAAATGCGACTCACAGCCTTCCCCGTCAATGAGAATGTTGAGATTGTTTCTGATCAATTGACCATCCAACGTAAATGTGTAAGTATTTGCCCTACTGGCATTGCTCTGATGGATAGTTGTATTGGCAACCTGATAAACTTGGCCAGGATCGTTTTGGATTTTGCAATAGGTGAAGCTGGCGTTGTCATTAACGATGATCTCCTCCGTGATGGTGTTGAAAACAGTATTTTCGCCTGTTGTGTCCGTTTTTTCTACCATCGTGAGATCGCTGCCCTGCTCCAACACCACCAATAGTCTTGTGTGCGCAGCTACCTTTGATTCCGTGGTATCATTGATATGGTGGACGAGCAATGGTTTTTTGATTTGTTTATTTTTTGCAACGTGAATAAAAATTCCATCCTGCCACAAAGCTGTATTCAATAGTGCAAACGGATCATTTGAGTTTTCGTGTTTACCAAAATACTCTTTCACAATACCTGGGTGGCTTTTTATGGCATCACGTAAATGAGTGATGGTAATTTCGTTGGTGTCAAACGAGGAAAGGTTGCCATCAAATTTCCCATTCACCAATACAATCCGTTGATCACTTATTTCGCTTGCCCCAAACTTGTCAATTGAATCGAGGGTTGATGGGGTGGATTGTGCGATTTCACCCGGACTAAAGTGTTTCGTTAGCCCTTTTGTAATTGGTGTAAATTTGTATTCTTCGCTCTTTGAACCCGGCAACCCGATTTGCGCAAATGCCTCAAGGGCTTCTTTACGCAGTTTGGCAAAAGGCCCGTTGTCTCCAGTCGAAACGGATGAGGTGATGTCTAGTGAAAAATTGGTCTTGTCAGTTACTTCAGTCATCTTAAGCTACCTCTACTTCATTCTTTATCCAATCGTAACCTTTCTCCTCCAGTTCAAGAGCAAGTTCCTTACCTCCTGACTTAACAATTTTGCCTTTGTACAACACGTGCACGTAGTCCGGAACAATGTATTCAAGCAGCCGTTGATAGTGAGTGACTACAATAGTAGCGTTATCCCGCGTGCGAAGTTTGTTTACCCCGTTTGCCACGATACGCAATGCATCAATATCGAGCCCTGAATCGGTTTCGTCCAGGATAGACAGTTTTGGCTCGAGCATGGCCATTTGAAAAATTTCGTTGCGTTTTTTCTCGCCACCGGAAAAACCTTCATTCAAAGAACGATTGAGGAGAGACTGATCTATCTCAACCAGTTTTATTTTCTCTTTCATCAAGGTGAGGAATGAAACTGCATCTAACGTGGGCTGGCCGCGATACGCTCGTATTTTGTTAATGGCAGTTTTCATAAAATTAATAGTGCTCACGCCCGGTATTTCCACTGGATATTGAAACGCTAAAAATATTCCCTCGCGAGCCCGATCTTCAGGATTCATTTCCAATAAGTTCCTGCCAAGAAATTCAATCGATCCGTCAGTCACTTCAAAATCCTCACGTCCGGCAAGCACAGATGCCAGCGTACTTTTTCCGGATCCATTGGGTCCCATGATGGC
This sequence comes from uncultured Ohtaekwangia sp., assembly GCA_964655635.1. Classification (GTDB taxonomy): domain Bacteria; phylum Bacteroidota; class Bacteroidia; order Cytophagales; family Cyclobacteriaceae; genus ELB16-189. The sequence goes on along the minus strand of CAZZNH010000005.1, from coordinate 101,979 downwards.
ATGCACCTCCCCGGGTTTTACTTCCAGGTTGATTCCATTCAGGATCGTTTTATCCTCAACTCTCGCGTGTATATTTTTTATTTTTAACATTTAATTATTCAAAATTTAAAATTCAAGATCTAATATCGGCATCATAATTTTCTAGCGATTCTTCAATATTGTATTTAAAACCTTTTAACTCCGAGTTCTTAAGGTATTTCATGAAGCCTGTAATTTGTTTACTTATCTCGATGCTCTTATTTTTCAGAGCAATTAGTTCATCCTTATTTATGTGCCCATGATCGAACGCCCTGATAATTTGCGAACGAATTTCTCCACATGAGCCCTTCGAAAAGGAAAGAAATTGAGAGAACTCTTTGTTTCCTCCTCGTTCGAATCCTTCTGCAATATTATCCATCACGGATCCAGCAGCTCTGTTGATCTGGTCGCGTAGGGCGAAGTCTTTTGAAAATGACCCCGCATTACTAAGATCATAAATCTCTTTCGCAAGTGCTCTTGCTTTTTGCCACACTTTCAAGTCTTCAAATGTTTCAATCTTGGACATGATGAATTTTGAATAATGAATTATGAACTATAATTACCCCACACTACCCTCCAACGTCAACGCAAGCAGTTTCTGCGCTTCCACCGCAAATTCCATAGGTAGTTGCTTCAATACTTCCTTTGCATAGCCATTGACAATAAGGGCGACTGCTGATTCCTCATCAATACCCCGCTGCTGGCAGTAGAAAATCTGGTCTTCACCAATCTTTGAAGTGGTAGCCTCATGCTCCACATGGGCGCTTTTGTTCTCGACATCAATGTAAGGGAAGGTGTGCGCACCGCATTTGTCTCCCATGAGCAAGGAATCGCACTGCGAGAAGTTCCGGGCATTCTCAGCGCGTTTCAAAATGTGTACCTGTCCGCGATAGCTGTTCTGAGATTTTCCTGCTGAGATTCCTTTGGAGACGATCCTTGACCGTGTATTTTTTCCGATGTGAATCATCTTCGTACCGGTATCCGCTTGCTGATAGTTGTTGGTAACGGCCACGGAATAAAATTCACCACTCGAATAATCACCTTTCAAAATGCACGAAGGATATTTCCACGTTATGGCCGACCCGGTTTCTACCTGTGTCCAGGATATTTTGGAATGGTCTCCGGCACAAATTCCACGTTTGGTTACGAAATTGTAAATCCCACCTTTTCCATTCTTATCCCCGGGATACCAATTTTGTACTGTTGAGTATTTTATTTCCGCACTCTTCATGGCGTAAAGCTCGACCACTGCAGCGTGCAACTGATTTTCGTCCCGCATAGGAGCTGTACAACCTTCAAGGTAACTTACGTAAGAACCTTCCTCAGCAACAATCAGCGTTCGTTCAAATTGTCCAGTGTTGGCAGCATTAATTCTAAAATACGTTGACAATTCCATCGGACATCTTACTCCTTTTGGAATGTAACAGAACGAACCATCCGTGAATACTGCAGAATTCAGTGCGGCAAAATAGTTGTCATTCTGTGGAACAACGGATCCCAAATATTTCTTTATCAGCTCAGGATGCTCTCTAACTGCTTCGCTGAAAGAGCAAAAAATAATTCCTAACTCACCGAGTTTTTCTTTAAAGGTAGTTGCTACCGACACGCTATCAATGACCGCATCCACGGCAATACCGGTAAGCCTTTTTTGTTCCGTCAGCGAGATCCCCAGTTTTTCAAATGTCTTGATCAATTCAGGATCGACCTGATCTAAACTATCGGGTCCTTTTTTTTGCTTGGGTGCCGAATAGTAAATGATGTCCTGGTAATTGATGGGAGGATACTGAACATTGGGCCATTTGGGTTCCTGCATGGTCACCCAGTGCCGATAAGCCTTCAACCTCCACTCTAGGAGCCATTCAGGTTCAGCTTTCTTTGCTGAAATAAACCTGATGATATCCTCATTGAGTCCCTTTGGTGCTGAGTCGCTTTCAAGGTCTATGGTCCATCCATGCTCGTACTCTTTGGATGTGAACTCTTCTAAAACCTGATTGTCCTTACTCATGCTGTCTATTTAGACTAATTTTAAATAATACCTCAAAAATACAACAAATATAAGCTTTTAAGGTTTCAGGGAGGGCAAATTTGTTTAGCTGGACAGCTTTAGATTCCGATTCAGGCTCTCTTCAAGGGAGATAATCGTTTCGGTTCTGTCAATCCCCTCAACTTGCTGCATTTTGTCATGCAGCACCTCCTTCAGATGGTTCGTATCGCGGCAGTGAATTTTCAAAAACATGGAATAATTGCCAGTGGTATAATGGATGCTGGTGATTTCCGGGATCTCCTTTAACTTCTCCAACACACTATCATATAAGCCGCTCTTTTCCAGGTAGATACCAATAAATGCCATGACGCCATAGCCAAGTTTTGAGTAGTTTACGTGAAGGGTATTTTTTTCGACAATGCCAGCCTCTTCGAGTTTATTCATCCTTACATGCACTGTTCCCTGTGAAACATGGACCATCTTGGCCACTTCCGTATAGGGCTTTTTCGAATCCAGCATGAGGATATCCAGAATTTTCAGGTCTGTATTGTCGATTGCATAATTTTTGGCCATGATCAGAATGGTGTTTTAGGTTATTTATAATTTTGCAATAATATATTATAAATATTGCATTAATTATTATCAGTGGTTGCAAAAATTTTATATAACCGATTACTTTGTTGAAACAATGGGCAACAGGTCGGTGTCCCCAGGCGAAGGGAGAGCCGATGGCCGCAAAATGTTCTTAAAAATTGTAGGGTGTTGAAATTGGCAGACAAGCCCTCCTGTCTCGGGGGTGGAGAGCAAAGGATAAACGCAGGATAACGTCCCGCTGAAAGGCGAGGACAAGGGTTGACCACTAAACAGGTTTTTTCTTGTCCTGCAGCTAACTTCTCCGTGGAGGTTCGAACCCTCCCTCTACAGCTCTTCTAGGTTCCTGGTTTCAGGTTCTTAGCGCAGGTTGAATCACCTGAGCTTCGGACTTGCGACCCGGAACCTTTTTTGTTTTAGCGCTTTTTTGGGTAATTAGAATCCTAAACAATTACCAACTACTGATGAGCGATTTTCCTTGGTACAAAAATTATCCCGAAGGCATTCCTGCCGAGATTGGCGCCTATGAATATGCTTCACTCATAGAGATGTTTGATGAGGCATGCGACAAGTATGCCGACCAGGTTGCCTTTGAAAATTTTGGTGTCAAAATGACCTTTACTGAGTTGCAGGTCCATGTCAATAACTTTGCGGCTTTTTTACAAGGTGAATTGGGATTAAAAAAAGGGGATCGAATTGCCATACAGATGCCTAACCTGCTGCAGTTTCCCGTTGCTTTTTTTGGCGCTATCAAAGCGGGCCTTATAGCGGTTAACACGAATCCCCTCTACACACCTCCTGAGATGAAACATCAGTTCAAGGATGCTGGTGTATCTGCGGTAGTGATCGTTGCCAATTTTGCCGGCCAACTTGAAGTAATCAAAGATGAAATTCCTGCCAGGCACATCATCGTCACCCACATGGGCGATATGCTTGGCACCATTAAGGGAGGCATCGTAGATTTTGTAGTGAAATACATTAAGAAAATAGTTCCCCGATTTAATCTTCCTGATGCGATTTCATTCAAGGCAGCGCTTAAGAAGGGGGCAAGCTTGAAGTATGTGAAGCCGTCAATGGATATTGAAGACGTTGCCGTGTTGCAATACACAGGAGGCACCACGGGAATTTCAAAAGGTGCCCAGCTTTCGCATCGCAATCTGATAGCTCACAATCAAATGATTACGCATTGGTTTAAGCCATATATGCGACCGGACAAAGAAGACCTGATCATTACGGCCATTCCGATGTACCACATCTTCGCCCTAACTGTCAACGGGTTGCTGATGTTTACGTCAGGCGTAAAGAACGTGTTGATTACCAACCCGCGCGACATGCCGGGTTTTGTTAAAGAATTGAAAAAACATAAGTTCACCATTGTCACCGGAGTGAATACATTATTTAACGGACTCCTCAATAATCCTGATTTCAAAAACCTCGACTTCTCCCGGCTCGCGGGAGCGGTAGGTGGTGGAATGGCTGTGCAAGATGCGGTCGCGCAGCGCTGGGAAGAGGTAACCGGCCGGCCGCTGGTGGAGGGCTACGGACTCAGTGAAACATCACCCGTACTGTGTTGCAATCCATTGGATGGCAAACACAAGCGAGGTTACATTGGTATTCCAGTTCCGAGCACCGAAGTGGCCATTTTCGATGACGATGGCAATCAACTTAACCAAGGGGAGACTGGGGAAATTTGTGCACGTGGCCCTCAGGTAATGCGAGGATACTGGGAAAAGGACAACGATGGCGTCTTTTTTCATGGCGATTGGTTTCGCACCGGGGATATCGGATTGATGGATGTGGAGGGATTTTTCAAAATTGTGGATCGCAAGAAAGACATGATTAAAGTTTCCGGCTTTAATGTGTTCCCCAATGAAATAGAGAATGTAATTGCCGGACATCCCAAAGTGCTGGAGGTGGCAGCCATTGGTGTACCGCATGAACGCTCAGGCGAAGCCATCAAGGTTTACATTGTGAAAAAAGATGCATCGCTAACCGAAGATGAGTTGATTGAATTCTGCCATACGAGTTTGACCAACTACAAGGTCCCAAAATTTGTAGAGTTTATCACCGAGGTTCCCAAATCGAACGTGGGAAAAATATTGAGGCGGGTATTGAAGGAGAAACATGAAGCGGAACATCAGCCTCGTTGAGTGTCAAAACAGATTTTCCAATCCGAAGAATTTCTCGATGATAATTAAGATTGAAAGAATGCCGAGCAAAAGTGGACACACGTAAGTTATCGCAAAATTGAGGTACTTTTGAAGGAAAGACTTAGCATAATTTAAGTTCCCATTCTCTAATTCTTCATTCATTCTTTTTATTCCCCAGGTTTGGTATATGAAAACGCACATGATACAACCTCCCAGCGTCAACATAATATCGCAGATATCAGATACAAAGGTCAATGCATCCTGGCCCTTGTAGAAACTAAGTTTATTAAGTGCTGGCACCATTCCCTGACTCATCATGATAGGCAGGCTAATAATAAAAATAATCAGCGCCAATATCCATACGACTTTTTGCCTCGGTATCTTTTTTTGATCCACAAGAAATGCAGTTGGTACCTCTAACAATGAAATGGTTGACGTGAGTGCAGCAAAACAAATCAAAAGGAAAAATGAACCGCCAATAATTCGACCAAGGATTGGACCCATCTCCTGGAATATTTGAGGAAGGACGATAAAAATAAGCGGTGGTCCGGCTGTGGCCACACCGGAGACGTTAAGCTTGAATTGTAAAAAGTATACCAAAGGGAAGACCATCAGTCCTGCAAGAAAAGCGACCGAGGTATCGGCAATTGAGATAATTGCGGCAGAACTGGAAATATTTTGATTTTTGTTCAAATAGGATCCATAGGTGATCAGGCAACCCATCCCAAGTGAAAGTGAAAAAAAGGCTTGCTTTAACCCATCGAACACAGTTTGTATTCTCAGCTCGCTAAAATCTGGGATCAAATAATATTTCACACCCTCAACCGCGTTTGGTAAAGTCAGGGCATAAATGATAATAACAACCAATATTAAATAAAGTGCCGGCATCATGATGCGGTTGGCAATTTCAATTCCCTTTTGAATTCCTCGCCCAACGATGAACGCGGTGATGAGCATAAATAATAGTGAGAATATCAGATTGGAATTTCCAACACCTTCCAGACTTTTTAAGTTAACTATATCATTGACGAAAAATTGGAAAAAAGTGGCGTAATCCGTTTCATCAAGCAATTTCCCAAAGGAAATATTCAGAAAATACCCAAAGGCCCAGCCAGCAACCACATTGTAAAAAGAAAGAATAAGTACACCGGCCAAAATTCCAACAACACCAAGAAAGCCCCATTTCTTACCACCCAGTTTGGTGTATGAGCCAAACGCGTCACTTTGCGCTGATCGCCCAATGGCTATCTCACCAACCATTATAGGATAACACAACAAAAAAATGCAAACCAAATAGACCAGGAGGAAAATAGCTCCACCGTTTTGGCCAGCCAGATAAGGAAATCGCCAAATATTACCCAATCCTACGGCTGACCCAGCGGCAGCCAAAATAAATCCAAGTTTGTTTGAGAATGCTCCTCTGTTGGTCATGACAGTATAAATTCATGCCAAAAGTAGATTTTCGTTTAACGCGAAATCAAATTGATGCTGGATTTATTATGTAACTCTTATTTCCAAAAAAAATGACATGTATTTGAATAAAATATTCGAATTTTGCGTTGTTGAATTATTGCTCGCGGTTATATGGAAGCTAAAAAACAGCTTACCACTCAGGAAAAGGCTCTTCAAATTAATCTGAAGAAAGAAGTCTATGGTTCATTTGCGGAAATAGGAGCTGGGCAAGAAGTGGCGGCCAACTTTTTTAAGGTTGGTGGCGCGTCAGGTACCGTTGCGAAAACCATGTCGGCATACGATATGAAATTCAGTGACGCCATCTACGGCCGTTGTGAAAGGTACGTGTGTGAAGATCGTTTAATTGGTATGCTTGACCATGAGTACCCGTTGCTGCCGGAGCGCCTTCCTCATTTAATTGAGAAGACGCGATTTTTTGCTTTTGCAGACACGGTGGAGTCTTTAAACTTTGAGCGAACCAATCAGGGGCAAGGATGGATTGGCATTCGTTTTCAGCAACGGCCCAACAGCGAACCCAATGACTGCGTGATTCATGTCAAGATGTATGACAATGATCCGCTTCAGCAGCAATTTGCATTGGGCATTGTAGGTGTGAATATGATCTATGCCTGTATGATGTTGCGCGACCCCGAAGAGATCATGATGTCGTTGATTGAAAGCCTCAATAGAAGGTTGGAAATCGATATGTTCCGTATTTCCGGACCTGATTTTGAAATGGTGGACAACCGGCTCATGGCGATGAAGTTGGTGAAGAATGGCCTTACCAGGGCCGCCATGTTCGGTCCGGACGGTGAGGTGCTTCAGCCTTCGGAGGTTTTGTATAAGAAAAATGTGTTGGTTTTGCGCGGGCGGTTCAGACCGGTTACCCACGTCAACGTTGACATGCTGCTGGCCGCACGAAGGTATTTCAAAAATGAACCTGATGTGGACCGCAGCAAGATGGTGGTGATCACTGAACTTACCTTAAATGACTTGAGTTTGGACGGAAGTGTGGATGAAAAAGATTTTCTCTACCGTGCCGATATCCTTTGCTCGTTGGGGCAAACGGTGATGATCTCCAATTACTTTGAATACTTCAAAGTTGCTGAATACTTATCTAAGAAAACAAGGGGAAAGAAAATTGGTATCATCCTGGGTATTTATGCGTTGCAGAAAATTTTCGAGGAGAAGACGTACGAAGGATTGAGAGGTGGGATTTTAGAAAGTTTCGCAGCCTTGTTTGGCACAAATATTAAGCTCTATATTTATCCTGCCCTGAAACGGGATGGTTCCGGTTTATTTACTTTAAAAGACTTTGAAAAAGAGTTGCCGGAAAACCTAAGGTCCTTATTCCGGTATTTGCTCGATAACAATAAACTGGAAGATATAGAAAGCGCCAACACCGACAACCTGAACATCATTTCTGACAACGTACTGGCAATGATTCGCAAGGGCGAGCAGGGATGGGAGAAGTACGTTCCTCATAAGGTGGAGGAAGCCATTAAGGAACATGGCCTGTTTGATTATCCCTATTCTTTGGAGCCTAAAATCGCTTCTTAATTATTTTTCGGCTTTTAGCCTGGCGAAATACCCCTTCGCCTCTATCATCACCTTGGGCGCTAAAACGATACCCGACACCACTGTCGGGATCGCCATGATCGCATAGGCGATATCGATGATATTCATCACATCCTGCATGGTGGCTACAGCACCGAATATTATCGTAGCGAGGTAGAAGTAGTTGTAGTAGTTGCCGGCCTTTACCCCTGCAATGAACGACATGGCTTTGTTTCCATAATAACTGTATGAAAACAGGGAGGTAATGGCAAAGAAGAAACCGCAAATTAATAGTAAGAATCTACCCGTACCTCCGAGCGCACCTTCAAAGGCGTTGGCGGTAAGGGTCACCCCGTTGGCTTCTGACGTTTGCCATACGCCTGTAACCAATATCGCAAAAGCGGTCAGTGTACAAACGACAATCGTATCGATTGCGGGGCTCAGCATGGATACAAGTCCTTCGCGAATCGGTTCTGTCGTTTTGGAGGCGCCCAAAGCCATCGGGGCCGTGCCGATACCGGCCTCACTGGAGAAAGAGGCCCTTCGTACGCCAGAAATGATGAGCCCTCCGAGTATTCCACCCAGAGCAGGATCTCCCCGATAATGGTCCGCGGCAAATGCATCCGTGAAAATCATAGCAAAAACGTGAGGTACTTCGGTGATGTTGGTAAATAGTATGGCAATGACAGAACCGAAATAGATCACAATCATCAAGGGTACCATCCTACCTGCCCACGTACCGATGCGTTGAATACCACCAATGATGACAATCCCGGCAAGCAACATGAGTGTTAAACCGATCAAGAACTTGGCAGTGCTTATTTCATAACCAAGAAAATGAAACGGTGTCGTGCCGAGTGTCGTTCTATTGATTCCAAGATCGATAATCACTTGCGTCAACTGGTTGGCCTGAAAAATCGGCAAACATCCGATCATGGCACAAACGGAAAAAATGTAAGCGAGTGGGAGCCATCCTTTACCCATGGCCTCCCTTATTACATACATGGGCCCACCTTGTATCTCACCTGCAGAATCCTTTCCCCGGTACATGAGCGAAAGTGAGCTTGTAAAAAAATTGGTCGACATGCCCACAAATGCAGTGATCCACATCCAAAATAACGCCCCCGGGCCACCCAGTGAAATAGCAGCTGCTACGCCAGCAATATTGCCCATTCCCACCGTTGACGCCAGAGCTGTCGAAAGGGCCTGGTATGGATTTATTTGGCCAGGATCATTTGGATTGACATACTTGCCACGCAGAATATCAATCGCGTGTTTGAAATATTTGTATTGAACAAACCGCGAATAGAAGATAAAAAATACGCCACCAAAAATAAGGAGGAATGATATCGGCAGGTAAATATCCGTTGCGAATCGACTTATAACTTCACTCATTGATCAGCATTTAGCGGTACGCAAAATAGAAAATTAATTTAACTACCAATTTGGAAGTCAGCTGGCATACCCCAGCTTGCCCTGAGAAACCGCCATACTGTTACACAATTGATACAAGAGCCGCGCGCCAACATTGGCATCCCACTCATCCGAATCGCCAGGGGCTACCTCATTCAGGTCAAAACCAATAATTTTCTTTCCCGATTTTGCTAACGTTTTAAGAAGCAAGGTGATTTCGTGAAACTCAAAACCTCCCGCAACCGGGGTGCCGGTATTCGGACACAGCTTGGGATCCAACCCATCAATGTCGAAACTGATATAGACCAGCTCCGGTAGTTCGCTAATAATTTGTTTGCATATGGTTGCCCACGATTCGCCATGGTACTGGGCGTGTTTTATGTCCTCGTCAAAAAATACCCTGACTCTTCCTTTTGAGCGATCAATGACCAGTTGTTCCTCTTCACAGTAATCTCGGATTCCTACCTGCACGAGTTTTTTTACGGCTGGCAATTTAAGCGCGTTATACATAATGGAGGCATGTGAATAGGTAAAACCCTCGTAGGATTTGCGCAAGTCTGCGTGTGCGTCAATTTGCAAAATTCCAAAATGGTCGTGTTGCTCACTTAAGGCGTGAATAAAACCCAATGGCGTACTGTGATCCCCGCCAAGCAAACCAACCATTTTGCTGGCGTTTAAAAATTTCTTTACGATGCTTTTTGTATAAATGACCATGCTCTGGCAAGCCTCGTTGATCTTATCCAATGTCAGCTTATCACCCGATTGACCATCCGACTCCAGCGATTCGATATGCTTTTCAGCCAAGGCCCGCAGCGCGTTACTTTCATTGAGAATTTTTTCCGGAAAAGGAAGCATGGCAATACCCAGTTTCCAGGCATCTTTAATATCCTTCACGTGCAGGTCGACCTGTGAAGATGCATTCAAGATGGCCTTGGGTCCAATGGCTGTTCCGCCTTTGTATGACACGGTTACTTCCCAGGGTATCGGGACGATAACGATCTCCGCGTTCTCCTCATTAAATGGCAGGCCAAATAGCTGCCCTGATAAACCCGGATCGTTGGGATTAAATGCTGAAACAATTTCTTCTTTTGACACCATAATAACACGTTACACAATAATAGATGGATGGACATAGTTTTCTAACGACCCAACTCCTTCGCTGACTTCTGACCATTTCGAAATTTCCAAACGAATACTGACCAGGCCAGCAGCTTCCAGGCTGCCAATTTCTGCCTTGGTTATGTATTCGGCAAAATAGGAGATATGCGGATTATGTCCTACCATTAATATATTCTTGAAGCCATCGTCCAGCCTGCAAGTGAGTTCCAGGATGTTGCGAACAGACGCCTCATACAGTTCTTCATGTATAAGAAGTTCTGTTTCTAAATTCAATATCCCGTGAATGAGTGCGGAAGTTGCCTGAGCCCGCTGTGCAGCACTGGAAACAATTAAATTTACCTCGTAATTATTTTTTTTTATAAAATGTCCGATGGTAGCTGCATCACGTTTTCCCTGCGTGGTGAGTTCGCGGTCAATATCACGCTGACCGTGCTGTTTGTCAATGGATTGCGCATGGCGCAATAAGTACAACCATCGTGGCATAAAACAAATTTAACCTTTTGATTGTTGGGGTCATACACAGGCCCAAATATTGCCTCTCAATTTGATTATTTAAAAAAATGCAGATATTTGAAATTCTGGAATAGAAAAATATGTCGAAAAACTTAGTAATAGTGGAGTCACCAGCGAAGGCGAAAACGATTGAAGGTTACCTAGGAAAAGACTTTAAAGTTACTTCCAGCATGGGCCACGTGCGCGACTTAACGAAAGGAAACAAAGCCATTGATATTGATAATGGCTACACACCCACCTACGAAATCAGTCCCGACAAAAAGGACGTGATCAAACAATTGAAAAAATTGGCCAAGGAAGCAGAAATGATTTACCTGGCAAGTGACGAGGACCGCGAGGGAGAGGCCATTTCGTGGCACCTTAAAGAGGTGCTTGATCTGAATGATAAAAACACGAGGCGGATTGTGTTTACGGAGATCACAAAAAATGCGATAACCAACGCGCTTAAGTCACCCCGTGGAATTGATCTTGATCTGGTTAATGCACAGCAGGCCAGGCGCGTGCTCGACAGGCTTGTTGGCTTTGAGCTATCTCCGATATTATGGAAGAAAATTGGCACCGGTCTTTCTGCCGGACGTGTTCAGTCAGTCGCTGTGCGATTGGTTGTAGAGAGAGAAAGAGATATCGAAAAGTTCGAATCAAAATCGACCTTTAAAGTCTCGGCTGTTTTTGATCTTGGCAAAGGTAAGCAACTGGTGGCTGACCTTGCAGAAAAACTTGGATCGGAGCAGGAGGCACTTGAGTTTGTAACTTCTTGCAAGGGTGCCAAATTCACTATCAATGATTTGCAGAAAAAGCCTGCCAAGAAAACACCAGCTCCACCATTTACGACATCAACAATGCAGCAAGAGGCCGGGAGAAAACTTAGTTTCTCAGTTATTCAAACCATGGTGGTGGCGCAAAAATTATATGAGGCGGGTAAAATTTCGTACATGAGAACGGATTCATTGAACCTGTCTCAGGAAGCAGTGAATGGTGCCACCGAACAAATTGGCAGCGCATTTGGCAAAGAATACATCAAGACCAGGGTGTTTAAAACGAAGTCGTCTGGGGCCCAGGAGGCACACGAGGCGATCCGGCCCACAGATTTTTCAGTGCTTGATCCTAAAATGGACCGTAATGCAAAGCGCCTGTACGAATTGATTTGGAAAAGAGCCATCGCTTCACAAATGGCCGATGCGGAATTGGAGCGCACGACAGCAACCATTGGAATATCGACAAATCCTAGAACACTGACGGCAACGGGAGAGGTCATTAAGTTTGAAGGATTTTTGAAGGTTTATATGGAGTCAACGGATGATGACGAGGACAACCACGAAGAGAGCGACAAAATGCTGCCGCCATTGAAAGTGGGTCAGGATTTGAAACTGGATGAAATGAAAGCCTCGGAAACGTTCAGTAGACATCCTCCCAGATTTACCGAAGCCAGTTTGGTTAAGCGATTGGAAGAGTTGGGCATCGGACGACCATCCACTTATGCACCAACAATCACCACCGTTCAAAAAAGGGGATATGTGGTAAAAGAATCCCGGGAAGGGGTGGAGAGAAATTATCAGGTAATCACACTCCATAAAGATAAGGTTGAAACGAAGACGGCTCAGGAAATTACTGGCGCAGAGAAGAATAAATTGTTTCCCACCAATACAGCCATGATCGTCAATGACTTTTTGGTGGAGCATTTTCCAAATATTACCAACTACTCTTTTACGGCCGAAATTGAAGAAGACTTTGACGAAATTGCCAGTGGTAAGTTGAAGTGGCAGAAAATGATCGATCAGTTCTACAAACCCTTTCATGAAACGGTGACCGAGACTGAAAAGGTCGAACGATCTTCGGTGTCAAATAAGTCAAAGGAACTGGGTGTTGACCCCAAGACTGGCTTGAATGTATATGCCAAATTGGGTAAGTATGGGGCGTACGTTCAATTGGGAGAGAATCCTGAGGATGGCAAGGAAGGGAAACCAAAGTTTGCCAGTTTGAGACAAGGACAGTTTATTGAGAACATTACGCTGGAAGACGCGATGGTGTTGTTCAAATTGCCGCGTGAGCTCGGTGACTTCGAGGAGACACCAGTGGTTGTCAATATTGGTAGATTTGGACCTTATGTATTGCACAACAAAAAGTTTGTATCGATTCCAAAGGAAGAGGATCCGTATACGATTTCTTACGAGACAGCAGTAGAGTTGATCAAGGCAAAGCGAATCGCAGATGCCAATAAGACCATCAAATTATTTGATGAAAATCCGGATATTCAGATTTTGAATGGGCGGTATGGTCCCTACATCAAAGCGGGAAAGAAGAATGTCAAAATCCCCAAAGACAAAGAACCGGCCGATCTCACACTGGAAGAATGCCTTGAACTGGCAGAGAAAGCCCCCGAGCGGAGAGGCAGATTTGCCCGCAAGAAAAAAGAATAACCGCGCACAGCCATGATGGCCGTTGAAAGTTGAAGCATTCCTTATATTAGGGAAAGCTTTTACGTATGAAACGGATATTATTGGCAATCACCTGCTGCATTTTCGGATTTGCAGATGCGCAAACACTGGATCAATTCCTGAGTCATCCCATAGGTTCCGAACTTGTGGCGTCCCCCAATGGCGAAAAAATTGCGTGGGTCGTAAATGATCGTGGCCGGAGAAACATCATGCTCCGGCACCAAGGGAACACCCGGCAACTGACAACCTACAGGGAGGATGACGGGCAAGAACTATCATCTCTGCTTTTTTCAGCTGATGCGAATAAACTAATTTTCGTGCGTGGAGGTGGAACCAATCGCGCTGGAGAAAACCCAAATCCGGCAAGCCTGTCCGGTGGAGTTGAGAGGGCATTGTGGTATGTCAATCTTGAGCCGGCAAGTTCTCCCATTCGATTGGCAGGTGGCGATAATCCACACCTGATGCCTGGCACGAACAAAATCCTGTTTGGCAAAGCCGGCCAGTTATACACCATTGAATTACAACAACAATCTTTCCCCGAGATCCTATTTTCGACCAGGGGCAACAACACAACGCACAGTGTTTCAGCTGACGGTTCAAAAGTTTTATTTGTCAGCGACAGGAGTGACCATGCCTTTATCGGTGTCTATCATATGGCAGATAGCCGGATACAGTGGATCGCTCCTGAGATTGGCCATGATATGTTTCCCGTTTGGTCTCCCGATGGAAAACAAATTGCTTTTATAAGGCAACCCGGGTCTCGCGCGGGTGAGCTTCAGGATATTACCGGGGGGACCAGGTTTTCCATTTTTATTGCACAGCTAAGCACCGGCAAAGCAAAATCGATTTGGAATTCACCGGCTGATGATGGAGGATTTTCCCAATACTACCCGTCAACACCATTGTCATGGTCCAGGACAAACCGGATTCTGTTTTATTCGGAACATGAAGGCTGGAACCACGTCTACTCGATGAACCCCGATGGCAGCGATTTGAAAGACATTACTCCGGGAAATGGCATTGTCGAAAGTTATTGCTACAACGATGATCAATCTGCCATTTATTTCGATGGCAACAGGGAGGACATTGACAGACGCCACATCTGGAGGTCAGGGGTGAAGGATGGCCAGCCTGCGTCAGTCACCTCCGGTGATGGAATTGAAATGTATCCTTCATGGATCAACGGACAATTGTATTGTTTCCGGTCCACAGCAAGTACTTCGAAGTCGTTGGTTCAGTTCGATACGAAGAGGAAGACTTTTGAATCATTATATAAAGAGCTACCTGCTGACTTTTCTGAGAAAGCATTTGTTAAGCCCGAACAGGTGATTTTCAAAGCGGCCGATGGTACCACCATTCATGGGCAATTATTTGTGGATAGAAAGCTAAAAGGTAAAAGGGCTGGGATTGTTTTTATGCACGGAGGCCCGATTCGCCAAATGCTCCTGGGCTTTCACTATAGCGAGTACTATATCAACACATACGCTTTCAATCAATATATGGCCAGCCGTGGTTATGCCGTCATCTCCGTTAATTACCGAGACGGGATTGGGTACGGTAGGGATTTCAGGAGAGCCAAGAATCAGGGCCCGCGTGGAGCAAGTGAATACCAGGATGTAGTTGCCGCTGCCAATTATTTGAAAACCTTGCCGGAAGTTGATGGAGACAAAATAGGACTCTGGGGAGGATCATATGGTGGCTATTTGACCGCCATGGGACTTGCCCGGAATCCAGAACTTTTTAAAGCAGGCGTTGACTTGCATGGTGTACACGATTGGGCCCTTCGCGCGCGCGAATTTTCGCCCGGTGGGTCCTGGGGTATTGGAGAGTCAGATATGGCCCTGGCATTTGCGTCTTCTCCGGTCAGCGATTTATCGAAATGGAAGGCGCCAGTGTTGCTGGTTCACGGAGATGATGACAGAAACGTATTATTCAAACAAACCATTGACCTCGCTGAAAGATTGAGGGATAAGGGCATTGAACCCGAAATTCTCGTACTCCCTGATGAGGTGCACGGATTTCTTCGGTACGAGAGTTGGAAACAGACATTTCAGGCAGCCGCGGAATTCTTTGACAGAAAATTGAAGTGAAAAAACTGGTTGTGTTAACGGGCGCTGGAATGAGCGCTGAAAGTGGCATCCCAACCTTCAGAGATGCCGGAGGACTTTGGGAGGGGTATGATGTGATGGAGGTGGCAACTCCGGAAGGATGGGCCAAAAATCCTTCCTTGGTTTTGGATTTCTATAATCAAAGAAGGAAACGGGCTATCGAAGTGAAGCCAAACCGTGGTCATGAGATATTGGCTGAACTTGAAAGCAAGTTCGAGGTTACCATAGTCACACAAAATGTTGACAACCTTCACGAAAGAGCAGGCTCGCGCCATGTCGTACACCTGCACGGAAGTTTGTTTGAATCGCGGAGCAGCATTGACGACTCTTTGGTTTATCCTATAGCCGGTTGGGAATTAAATATGGGCGATCGTTGCGAACTGGGCTCTCAACTCCGACCCAACGTAGTGTGGTTCGGTGAGTTGGTATATAAGATGGAGGAAGCGGCTGATATTGCCGCAGAGGCCGATATCTTTATGATCGTGGGTACTTCGTTGCAGGTTTATCCGGCAGCAAGTTTAATCCACTATGTTCGGCCGTCCGTTCAAAGCATAGTCATAGATATCAAAAGGCCTGACTATGCGTTCAGGAATATCCGTTTTATTGAAGATAAAGCCAGCACGGGATTGGAAAGTGCGCGGGCCTTGCTGGACGAATTAGATGTTGCATGAACATTTTCTAACCTTACGTGGGATACCGGATGCCGTGAACCAAAACGCTATTCATCCCGTGTTTTTAAGCATTTTATTCCGAAATATTACATTTGCACGAATTTAACTCCGGAAATAGGCAGTCGTGCGGGATGATCGGATGTACCTTTATGGTTAAACGTTTTGGGTTGACTGACTTCGATTCCGCAATAATACACAAGCAAGCTCAAAGCCTCATTGAGCAGTCGCCCGCAATGGTTGCATTGCTCGATTCGGAAATGAGGTATCTGTCTGTATCCAGGAAGTGGGAAAAGAATTTTGGTCGGCCAGGTTCAAGCCTGATTGGGCGAAGTCATGCTGAATTTTTTCCCAACACCGGTCATGACTGGAAGGAGATCGTTAACCAATGTCTTGACGGTGAAATCCATGTTTGTACAGAAGCTTCTCTTCAAAAATCTGATGGAAGGAAGGTGTGGATATCCTGGGAAGTGCACCCATGGCATATTTCACGAGCCGAGATCGGTGGCCTAACGATTCTCGTAAATGATATCACAAAATTTAAAAACCGGGAGGAGGAAAGCGATAGAAAAATAGAAATACTGGACAAGACCAATGACGTGGCACGTATTGGTATCTGGGAGGTGAATTTAGTTACCGGAAAGATCACGTGGAGCAAAGTAACCCGGGAGATTCATGAGGTGGATGCTGATTATGAACCCGATCTTAAGACAGCTATCAATTTTTTTAAAAAAGGGGAGAGCAGGATCAAAATAACCAATGCAGTAAACGAGGCAATTACCCACGGAACTTCCTATGATGTGGAATTGGAACTGGTGACGGCAAAGGGAAATTCCGTTTGGGCCCGATCCATAGGCCAGGCGGAGTTTGAAAATGGCAAATGCAAAAGGCTCTATGGCGTATTTCAGGATCTGACTGAAAAAAAAAGAGCCGAAAGACTGATTGCTGAGGAGCGGAAATTATTGAAAACGGTCATCGACAACATTCCGCTCAATATTTACATGAAAGATCTTCAGTCCCGGAAAGTATTGGTTAACAAGCGTGAGCTTGAATATATGGGCGAGGAGGATGAGCAGGCCATTATTGGTAAAAGTGATCATGACCTTTTCCCACCAGAGTCTGCCGCAATCTCAGTGGAAGAAGATCAACGGGTTTTTTCCACAGGTGAGCCCATTGAAGGTCTGGAGACCTACAATTTTTTTGACAAGGATGAGACAGGGACCTGGTTTGTCACTTCGAAGATTCCCCTTAGAAATGAAAACAATGAAATTACCGGGTTGTTGGGAATCGGGTTTGACATTACCGATCGCAAATTGGCAGAGACAAAGGTGGCCGAGCTCAACAACGAGTTAAGGTCAATACTTGATGCCACTTCTGAGATTTCTATCATCGGGACCAATTTGGATGGTGTTATTACTCATTTTAACAAAGGAGCTGAACACCTGTTGGGATATCAATCACAGGAAGTGATTGGCAAGGAGACTCCTTTGATATTTCATGATAAAAATGAATTGGAGAATAAGAGATCGGAACTTTCAGCCTCGCAAAACCGGGCATTTAATCTCATAGATATTTTCAGGGAACAGGCCGAACAACATGCAAGAGGTGAAACGCCATTGCCACGGGAGTGTACCTATGTAAGGAAAGGAGGTGAGACTTTCAAGGTGCAGTTGGTGATTACGGCAATTCGAAATGAAAAAGGAGAGGTGGTAGGCGCGCTCTCCGTTGCCGCTGACATCAGCGAACGGGTGGAGAATCACAGGAAATTGATGGCGGCCAAATCGGATCTTGAGGTTCTCACGCAAAGATTGACCTCACAAAATGTGCAACTGGCCAATTTTGCCCACATCACTTCCCACAACCTCCGCGCTCCGGTGAGTAACTTGAACTCATTGCTCCATATTTATAAGACGTCACAGACTGAAGAGGATAAAAAGCTGATTTTCGGCAAATTCGAAAAGGTGATTCATCATCTTTCTTCAACGCTAAACTCGCTGGTGGATGCGCTAAAGATAAGGGAGGAATCCAACAAGGAGCTAGCCTCCCTACGATTTGAACGGTTGTTTGAGAAAACGCAAGAAATACTAACGGCCCAAATTTCGGATTCAAAAGCGCAAATCGTTGCGGATTTCTCACAGGCGCCAGAGATTACCTACAACGAAACGTACCTGGAGAGTATATTGTTGAATCTGCTCACCAACGCCATGAAATACCGCAGTCCCGACCGTGCTCCGATGATCAAAATCGACACCCGAATGGTTAATGGAAAAACAGTTCTTACAATCAAGGACAATGGCCTTGGCATCGATTTGGAAAAACATGGGCATAAATTGTTCGGGTTGAATAAGACGTTTCATCGGCATGCCGAGGCCAAGGGTGTGGGGCTGTACATAACAAAAACACAAGTTGAATCGATGGGCGGAACCATATCAGCCGAGAGCGAACCGGGCAAGGGAGCAACTTTTACTATAATTTTTTAACCAATAAAATATATGAGCAAGCCGTTTATCATTTGCATAGTTGATGATGATGATGTTTACCAGTTTACCGTGAAGCGGACCATTGAAATGCACAAACTGGCGAGGAAGATGCTCATCTTTTCCGATGGAGAGGCTGCCTTGCAGTTTATGATCGATAACGTGGGCAACAGCAAGGATTTGCCTGATGTGATTTTCCTGGACATCAATATGCCTATTATGGATGGTTTTCAGTTTATGGAAGAGTATGTCAAGATCAAGCCTAAAGTGGGGAAGAAGATTACGATTTACATGGTTACGTCCTCGGCTGACCCGGTTGACATGGCGAGAGCAGAAAAGATCAGTGAGTTGTCCGATTACATTTTAAAACCGATATCACCCGGTCAGCTGACCGAAATCGTCAACAGCCTGGAACAAGAAGGCAAAATCTAACAAGTGCCTTCACGTTTTAAACGGGATTCCGGTTTGTTTTGAAATACTGACAAGATCATCAATCACCGCCTGCGAAAGGGGAATTCCCTCTTTGTTCCTGATGGTTTCCTGCTGATGTTCCGGATCGCCGGGAATCAATACTCCGTTGGTTCCCTTGGCCGGTTTTGTTTTTCTCAAAACAGCAATCCATTCGTCAATTCTTTTTTTGAACTCATCGACTTCCATAAAACCATCAATTTGCATGGCTCCAAAAAAGTGACCGATGCCTTTCCCAACACTTTTTTCGGGAATTTCCTGGCGCAGGGCAAATGGCGGAGCGTATGGACCCCAATTGGCGCCACTTAACACGGCAGTAAGTATATCGACCATCGAGGCCAGTGCGTACCCTTTGTGTCCTCCAAGTTCCCGCGTTGAACCCAACGGAAGCAACGCACCTCCATCAACCATATCCTCAGGGTCGGTGGTCATATCTCCGTCTTTGTTGATGATCCACCCTTGGGGAATACTTTGTTGGAGGCGCCTTGCTATTTCAATTTTTCCATAGGCGGCTGCGCTGGTGGCAAGGTCAATAACGATCGGTAACTCTTTATACCCGGGAAAGGCAATGGATATCGGATTCGTACCCAACATCCGTTCGGCACCCCAAAGTGGCGCTACTAATTTAGTGGTGTTGGTCATCGCCCAACCGATCATGTCGCGTTTTAAAGCCTCCAGCGAATAGTAGCTGCCTATTCCGAAGTGATTGGTGTTGCACACGGAAATCCACCCAGAGCCAAACTCATCAGCCTTGTCCATGGCCATCTCATTGGCGTAATGCCCAACCACGAGACCCAATCCATTGTCGCCATCGAGGGTGCAGATACTCTTCTTCTCCCGCAGCATTTTTAGCTTCGGTTTAGGATTGATCAATCCTTCTGAAAGCAACCCCACGTAACTGTACAAACGGGCAACACCGTGCGAATCAATACCTCGCAGATCGGAAAGCGCAAGAATGTTGGACGCGATTTCTGCATGACGCTTAGAAATTCCGAAATGGACAAAAACCTCCCTGGTGAAGTCAGAGAGATAGGCGGGACTAAACTTATGGTGGTCTTCTGCCAAGAAATTTTATTTAGCGGACTCTGATTTTAAGAATTTGTAAAACCGGTTGGTGTTAAAATTAGTAGTGCCAACTTCTTTTGCCAGTATCACACCTGTTTTGGAAATGACAAACGTAGTTGGGATAGAGGGTACATTTAACTGATCAGTGAGGTATCCGGACGGCATATATCCAGGAAATGTATATTCCTTATCTTTTAAATACCGGACCACCTTATTCAGGTCTTTATCTTTATCAATGGATAGCATCACGAATACTACGTTGGGATCATCCGCCATCTTTTCAAATAGTTTTTGGATAGTCGGCATCTCTGCGCGGCAAGGCCCGCACCATGTGGCCCATAAATTGAGGAATACAACTTTGTTTTTGAATTGTTCAAAGTCAATTTTTCGACCGTTCAGATCTTTGATGGAAAAGTCGTAGTTGAATGCTTCTGTTTCCCTGTTCGGTTTTACACTGGCATCCATTAAACCGGTTTTTAGAATAACCGATTGAGTGAAAGAGGAAATACTGCTTAATAGTCCCGTAAAGTGGAGCATACCGACAATGGCAAGCGCGCTGACCCAGGGTCTTAGATACTTAATTATTAGGGTCAGGGTTTTCATCTTTGGTCCGGTTGTTGAAAAGTAATTTACGAAATGTCATTATTTGCTTAATTTGTTACAATTTACGCTACAAAATGGTTCGAAATTTACTTCTGGTCGTGGTTGGAAGTTGCTTGTTTTCAGGCGCTTTTGGTCAAAAAGTGAAATATAAGGATCTCTTTATCCTTCTCAATGCCAAGCAGTACGATCAGGCCGAACCCTTCCTGAGAAAGTATCTGGTGGACAACCAGGATAACCCCAATGCCTATCTTTTTATGGGTATCATTTTTCACGAAAAAGCTGCGAATAATGATATGCTGAAGCATACGGAAATCTTGATCGGAAACCTTGATTCTGCGGTACTCTTCTACGACAAAGCATACAAAGAGATCGATGAAAAGGAAATTAAGAAAAATGATGAGTACTACCAGGCTTACAACAGGAGGGATCTCCGTACCGGTAAATTTGGCGTCAAACTTTCGGATATTCAGTTCGACCTTGAAAAGAAAATTCAGGCTTTGAAGGAACGAATAAGCCTGGTAAAGGAATTAAAAAAACATTTCAGCGATTCTGAATCTATTTATGCCAAGACACAGTTCCTGTTTAAAGACATTCAGATCAAATACAACAACACCAAAACCTTGTATCTGCGGTCGGATGAAACAACACTGGCCGATTTGAGACGTATAAGTGTCACCTTTGACTCGTGCCTTGCCGCCTTTAAGAACTATAAAAGTATAGCCTTGAAAATTGGAAATATCGGCTACGATCAGGAGTTGGTGTTGAAGGAAATTACCAGTCTTGAAAATGAAGGAACGGGTCAGGCTGACTTTATGCAGAGGAAACTTACATTGTGGGACTTTAAGCGCTGGGCCGATGCTGCCGTAGGTGGCATTGAAAAGGAAATTATTCCCATGCGGGAACATTTGATTTCATATGACATAGAAATAAACAAACTGAGAGAAAAGCTTAAAAAAGATTCTGTATCAGTAAAAAGTGATCTGACGAAGTTGGTTGATAAAATACTGTATACCCAGTTGAAGAAATACGACCCAGATCCTATGCCTATGGATGTTTTTGGGATGAAGATAGCCGAGCTGGAATATCTGTCACAGGTGATCAGTCGCGTTCAGTTTAAGGATTCGGCCGATGTAAAACTGCATCTTAATTTGACGAAGGCAGAACTTAGTGAAGTCAATAGACTGGACAGCGTGGCCGGCAAGCTTTCCAACAGGAACCTGGAAGCAGATGCCAGGGATTATGCACATTTTGTCAAAAGTGCCTACGGGACCACCTCGGTGCTCAGCAGTTTGATCAGTGCCACGAAAGATTTTGCCGTGCGGGAGAAAAACAGAAAACAGCTGGAGTTGCAGCGTTACAATGAATCGCTGAGATGGATGATTGCTGAAAAAGATTCTATTCCGCTCTTTATGGAAGTAAAGGACGGAAGCAAATTCAGGCCTTTGATTTTGGCAGAAGAAAAATTTTCTGCCGGATTTCAGTTTACTGACTCTGTTGCAACGGGCTATTTCACTACAATCAATCCATCACGAAGGGCAGGGGTGACTGTAACCTTCCCGGTAGATAAAAAGGTGTTTACCAAAAGGAACCTTCCTGTAACAAGAGCGCTTTCAGCTTCGGATGACAAAGGGCAGGTATTCTACAACCTGTTTTACTCGGAACAAAAAGATGGAGATAAATTTCCAGTAACGATTGCGAAGATATACAGGACGGACGGACTTGCCTGGAGCAGCAATTTCTCGTTTGAATTTTTGCCCGTTGAGCTTTCATTTCAAATTGAGTCGGGGGAAGTGTCTGTAAAGACGTCAAATCCGGCAGGGGAGAGCAAGATGGTATTTATCGATAAAAACGGCAAACGAAAGGATCAGCCAAAGTAAGTGATCCTAATGGAAAAAAAGATACGCCACCAATATACCAGCGATCACACCAACTGCATCGGCAATCAGCCCTACCGTGAGGGCGTAACGGGTTTTTCTAATATTGACTGACCCGAAATAAACAGCAAGGATATAAAAGGTAGTTTCCGTACATCCCCGGAGAATGCTGGCGAGCCTGCCGGTAAAAGAATCAGGTCCAAATGTCTTTACGGTTTCCACCATCATACCCTTTGCAGCTCCACCGCTCAATGGCTTGAGGAGGGCCACGGGGAGCGCGTCCACAAAATCAGTATTGAATCCGAAAACCGCAAAAGTCCACCCGATCCCCTCAGTCACATAGTTCAGCGTTCCTGAGCTTCGAAACATCCCGATGGCAACGAGGATAGCGATGAGGTAGGGGATAATTTTAATGGATATTTCGAATCCTTCTTTGGCACCCTCGACAAACGTCTCATAGAGGGGCAGTTTCCGATAAAGTCCGAGTAAAAGGAAAGAAATAATGATCGTGATGATAATAACGCTGCTGATCAGATTGGACTGAATGGTAAGATCCGCCTGCGGCAATGTGACAAAATAATAGACCGCCCCGCCAATGAGTGAACTGAAACCGAGTAGGTAACTAAGAAAGACCCTATCCAGCAGATTGATTTTTTGATAAATACTCACGACAAACATGGCGGCCAAAGTAGAAACTGAAGTTGCGATAAGTGTTGGAATAAAAATATCGGTAGGATTGGCAGCACCCAAAATGGATCTGTCCAGAATAATTGCGATGGGGATGATGGTGAAGCCGGAGGTATTGAGCGCGAGAAACATGATCTGCGCGTTGGATGCTATCTCCTTATCTGGATTAAGTTCCTGCATTTCTTTCATGGCCTTAAGGCCGAGCGGAGTGGCAGCGTTATCAAGACCTAACATGTTGGCGCTAAAGTTCATGATGATGGATCCCGTTGCAGGATGCTCCCGGGGTATGTCCGGGAAAAGCCTTGAAAAAAAAGGGCCTACCGCCCTGGCCAAAATATGAACTACACCACTTTTTTCACCAATCTTCATTATGCCAAGCCATAATGACATCACTCCCGTAAGATAAAGCGAGAGTTCAAACCCGGTTTTGGCCATATCAAAACTTGAATTCAGCATGGCGGGAAATACCTCCATATCCTGAAAAAACACCAGCTTGACAGACGCAACTGCGAAGGCCAGGAGAAAGAAGGAGACCCAGATGTAGTTAAGGATCATAAAGTGTTGACAATTAGGTTCTTATGGCTTATTTGTTTGACAGACCGAGTGAATTGTTTGTCAAATTAACGTCAGCCATCCGGTGACTTGGGTCGATTTCAATTTTTTCTATATCCCCTTTTTCGATTTGAACTACATAACGAGGATCAACCCAATTCCAGGCGGTAAGCGGAGTCCATTTTATGGATTGATTTTCCTGTGCTTTGCCCCCCAGCATTTCATTTACTGGGATATAGTACATTTCTTTGCTGCCATCCTTGAATGTGATCGCCAGATCGACAGGCATCGGAAAAGATCCAATTCGTTTCAGGGTAATCTCTGCCTTGCCATTTTTTATCTCCAGTTTTTCGATTCCATAATCAATGTGTTTGGTTGTCAAAATCCAATACCGGTAATACCATTGCAACTGCAAACCCGATTCCTTTTCCATCACCCTGATGAAGTCGTTGGGTTCCGGATGCCTGAACTTCCAGGTGTTGAAATATTTTTTCATTCCTGCATAGAACGCGTCATCGCCCACAATATATTTTAGTTGGTTAAGAAAAATAGCACCCATACTATACGCGGCTATGCCATAAGCCGTATTGGTATTGTAATGATCGGCATGTTGGCCCAGCGGTTCCTGCAGACCACTTTCCACCAACTTGAAGTAGCCATCGTAACTTCCCTCATGAGGATTGTCCTGATTGAACAAGAAGGCGAAGGACTCATTGCTGGCAAAATCCGTAAACCCTTCGTCCATCCAGGGATACAATGCTTCATTGG
>CAZZNH010000005.1:0-77467 GCA_964655635.1 uncultured Ohtaekwangia sp. | reverse complement strand
CAAGCACTTCCTGGTACCAACTGTGCGCAGCCTCGTGCGCGGTTACACCCACCAGGCTCGACAGACTTCGTTCGCCCGTAATCAGCGTGCACATGGGATATTCCATGCCACCATCACCGCCTTGAATGACAGAATAAACCGGATAGGGATATTGGCCAAACCTGTCATTCATAAATTGAAAATGTTTGACGGTGTAGTCCTGGAGTTTCGTCCAGTTGTCGGTCGTTTTGGTGCCCGGCTGATAAAAAAAATGTAACTCAGGTCCGTCAGGCACCATCACGCGCTGGTGTTCGTAGTCGGGATCGGCTGCCCAGGCAAAATCGTGGACCCGATTGGCCACAAAATGCCAGGTGAGGTCAGATTTACCTGATTTGATTTTTACGGACTCATTTTGATATCCATGGCCTATTTCGTTGGGGTTTTGCAACACACCACTGGCCGCTATGGTAAATTTCGGATCGATGGTGATCTTTACATCGAAGTCACCCCATACACCGTGAAATTCCCTCGCCACATATTGGTAGGGGTGCCATCCCTTATGGTCGTATTCTGCCAATTTGGGATACCATTGGGTCATCGAGTAGGCAATACCCTCTTTATTGTCTCGGCCAGACCTGCGAATTTGGATGGGTACCTGTGCCTCAAACACCATCGTGAAAGCTGTTTTAGCCTGGGGTAAAATAGGTTTTGGCAGGTTGACCTCAAGGATGGTTCCGTTGACAGAATATTGAACGTCCGCCCCATCCTGCTTCAAGCTGAGGACTTTTTGATATCCGATTTCATTTTCTTTAAGCTTCGATATCCTGTCCGACACTCTCGGGTCGGGGTCGGGAAGATTTCTTGAGCGAACGTCCATCATGCTGCCTGGCTGAAAGGCATTAAAAAAAAGATGGTAGTAGACTTTGTTTAATGTATCCGGTGAGTGGTTGGTGTAGACCAACTGCTGATGGCCACTGATCTTGTGTGTCTTTACATCCAAAGAAACATTCATGGTGTAACTCGCGTGCTGCTGCCATCGGTAGTCCTGCGCTTGCAACGTGACTGTAAAGCAAAGTAGTGGAAGGAGGTATTTTGTCATTGGATGGATGTTATCAGCTTGTAAAGTATTAATTTTTGGCGACTAATAACGGTCGTCTTATACGGGCAGCGTCTGATCCAAAAGAAAATTCGGAGTCAGGGAACACAGCTCTACTTAAATCTGAAATACCTCGTTATGCTAGCGGCCACGAACCCGCTGTTGGTAATGCCCACATCTACTTCATTGCTCAGCAGTTTGGGTATATTGTAGGTGTAGGAGAGTAAAAAATTCCAGTTTTTAACCCTGATGCTCAGGGGAGCCGTAAAGGAATAATTCAAGACGCCAAAGTCGGTGCCCGTTTCCTCATAGTATAGCGGGAGCCCATTTCGTATACGAATGAGGTTGCCAAGCAGTGTTCTTTCATAAGGTACCAGCCGCTCATATTGTTCGCTTCCAAATAGTAAATTGAAGGAAGGGTAAAAGAGGACCCGATCGATATTTTTCCAGTTTTTTTTCTGGAGGTTCAGCATGACACCCGGCATAATCCGGTGGCCGGTTTTTTCTCCGAACAATAAGGTGTAATCGAGCCTGAACGTAAAGGGTTTTACATCAATGAAATTGGAAAGGCCCACGCTGTTTTTGTAGCTGATGGTGACACTGTCACCGAGATCAGAGTATAAATAACGGCTATACTCACCAAGAAATGACCAATGTTTTGAGATTACGCCAATGTATCCCGCAGAAAGAATCGTCAGGTAGTAACCAGGGTTGTATTCTGTACTCCAGTAACCTGATACATCCAGGTAAGCGCCACTTTTGTGATAGTAGGAGGCACCAGGCGATAATCCAAATTGATTTATGCCCAGGGAACGATTGTTGGAGGCTGCATTGCTATTGTACCCAAGCCTCACAGCCAGTGATGACGTGTTGTTAACATCGCTGACCTGGAGCAGGCTATCAATTAAATTAAAAATTGACAGGGAGTCTTCCTGGGTAAGAATAGAATCCAGTTCGTGCAGGGTGATGTCATTGAGGGTGGTGTCCGTTTGTTGTGCGCTGGCAAGAAGCGAGCAGACGGATAACGTTGCGGCCAGTATAGGTGCAAAACGGCTCAAATAATTTATTGATTATTTTTTCTCCGGTCTTTAAGCTGTTGATTCCTGTCCCTGAAATTCTCTTTCCTTTGCTGTAAGTCTCTCCTTTGCTGCAACTGATTCAGAATCATTCTTTGAAATTCCTTTTCCGCATTTCGAAGGTTCATGATTTGCTGAGCCGAAATCACATCCAACATTCTTCGGGAGTAATCTTTCTCTAGATCAAGTTGGCGTTGCTTGATTTTCAGCCCAAGCTCAACAAGTTCCTTTTGCTTATCCGGATCTGGATTTTCTGACCCCACCTGGCGCTGGGCTTCCCTAAATTCACGAATGGTTTCACCCCTTTTCTGCGTAAACTCGCGATAAACTGGCCAGAATCGTTCTGCCTGCTCGGGTGTCAGACCGAGTCGTTCGGTGATTAGTCCTATCCTTGCCGCTTCGATTTTTTCGCGCGCTTTGGGATCCTGCACGTTTTCATCCTGAGCCCAGATCGTAAAAGGCACCAGGAGAACCATCATTAATAATATATTTCCTAACTGTTTCATAATTCTAAAATTAAATCGTCCGCATATTCCTGCAACATTTCATCATCAATGCCGGGAGTAAGGATTTCCTCGTTCAATGCATTGATATCAACCACATCTAAATCCACCATGTCCAGCAATTCTTCTGTAGAAAAATCGCTGTCAACCAGGTAATTGGTAAGTTCTTCCGCGCTAACTTCAGCAAGGAGCCGTTCTGGATTGCTGGTCATCTCGTCCGTCTGCCTGAAGACAAAGAACAATACAATTCCAATCGCCAGTACCGGGATGGCATATCTTAGCGCCATCGAGAATGTCCCCACTGGCGAATGCACCTTTTCCTTTTTGGCAATACGGGCCTGAATGATGCCCGGGAGATTGTCAAAGTACCCATCTGGCGTGCTGAAAACGTTCTTTTTGGGGATGTCGTCCAGTTTTTTCATTTGTGTATTGGATGGCTGAAGTTCATAATAGTTTAATCGCTTGTCAAAAAATCTTCAATTTTCCTGGTTGCATGGTGAAAACTCGCTTTTAAGGCTCCTACACTGGTTTTTGTGATTTCCGCAATTTGCTCATAGGACATGTCCTCAAAATATTTCATATTGAAGACCAGCCTTTGCTTGTCGGGCAAGGTGAGGATGGCCTTTTGTAATTTTCGCTGTATCTCATCCCCGTCCATCTCCGGGGCGGAGTCAATCTTTCGGCTGAGCTCCCCGTTAACATCTTCCAGAGGTAAAAAGAACCTTCTTTTTTTCTTATTGAGAAACGAAAGACATTCATTGGTCGCTATCCGGTAAATCCAGGTAAAGAGTTGGGCATCTTCCCTGAACCTGTCTATGGATTTGTGAATCTTGATGAATACCTCCTGGGTGACGTCATCCGAATCGTCATGGTCAATGAGCATCTTACGCACCATCCAATATACCCTTTGCTGGTACGCTCGCACCAGCAGGTTGAAACCGTAGCTTCTGGTCTCCGGGTTTCTAATTTTTGCAAGTAGTTCGTGGTCTTCCACGGAGGTATTGGACGGTCAGGTTGTGTCTTAGACGGTGAGGTTTACCCAAGGTTTAATCCTCAATTTAATGAAATGACTTTAGGTAGTCCACCAAAAGTTCAAATTGTTCTTTTGAATGAGTGGGAAAATTGGCAAAGCGAAGTTGTGTGCCTTTGTGGGTGCCATATCCTTCACCTGGGATGAAATCTTTACCTTCCAGGTATTGCGCAAGCGATTTTGTCTTCTGGCCTGACGCTGCGATGATCACCGTAGGCGACTGAAAGGCCTTCTCGGTTACGAATGGATGGAGCGTTGGATGCGCATTCAATTCGTTGTAAAGAATGACGGCTTTGTATTCAGTCTCCTTTCTAGTTGTGCCAATCCCACGCCTCACCATGTCTTCGGCTACTTTGCCCAGGGTATAAATGGCTACTGTATTTGGCGTCTCAGGGGTTTGATGTTTTGATCCGTTCTTCATATAACTCGGCAGGCTGTGATGGGTACCGATACTGTGCCCGCTGGACAAAAGTTTATCAGACTTTGAGATGCAAGCGTCATTGACAATCCAAACACCCAACCCTGGTGGCATGCCAAATCCTTTTTGTACGGAGAAATAAACTGAATCTATTTTTGAATAATCAAAGTCAACATAGGGAATAGACGAGACAGCATCTACACACAACAAGGCATCGGGATTTTTTTCCTTTAAACCATAGATAAAAGATTTTGGAATCGCCACGCCAGTGCTGGTTTCGTTGTGGGTTACCCCAATGAGTTCGGCATTTAGGATTAAGGGTTCAACGAAGCCGTTGCCATCGTCAGTTTTAATGAGCTCTGCCTGCTTGTTGAGTTGTTTGGCAGCCTGGTAAAATTTTTCGGAGAAGGCACCATTGACAAAATGAGCCGACTTTTCAGCCACGAGGTTCTGAATGAGTCGTTCCCATATTTCCGTAGCCGAGCTGGTGAAAAAGATGTGATGGGAGGCGGGGATGCCCAGCAACTCACGCAAGTTCTCCTGGGTATGCCGATAGATTTTTTCGAACGCCAGGCTGCGGTGGGACATGGAAGGGACACCAAGTTTGAAAGCATTCCTGGTGTGGTCATCGACCGTAAAGTAGAGTTGGGAAGGGCCGGGGGAGAAATTGACTGCCATTTTACATCGCAAAGCTAGACGTTCTATTGACGATGTAAAGCCTACAAAAAAAATACTTTTTTTTCAAGGTCTCATTTGAACCTTCTTTCGTATACCTTTGAAGGAATAATTACCCACTCGGATTTGGGACACGTTTCTGGAACCTAACAATAAAAACAATACCGAGTAAGTTCTTTGTCAAAATCAGGCCTCATCCCGACTTGTCGGGACCTCATCCTTCACGGGATAGGATAACAGTGGAAGGTTGCGACTTTAGAATAGCTCAAAACTTGTCGTATCTGGGGTTCCTAAACACCTCTCCGAGTCCAGTGGGTTTTTATTCTAATTGAGCTTGCCGCCACAATATTTGCAATGCCTGGCATCGCGGTCATGTCCTTCGCTCAGACAATGAGGACACACTTCAGTAGTAACTTCTTTTCTTTTTTGAAATGCCATTTCCGCTGTCACAATTCCCGTGGGAATAGCTATAATCCCATACCCCAGGATCATGATCACGGAGGCAACAGCTTGCCCCAAAGGCGTATTGGGCGAGATATCACCGTAACCCACAGTGGTCAATGTAACTATCGCCCAGTAGATACTCACAGGAATATTATTAAAACCATTCTCTTTGCCTTCGATCATATACATGAGCGTACCCGCCAGAATCACCGAGGTCAATACCGTGAGAAGAAAAACGGTTATCTTGTGGCGGCTTGCGCGCAAGGCACTGGCCAGCACCTGTCCCTCACCGACAAACCGGGCCAATTTCAGCACCCTGAAAACCCTTACCAGCCTGATGCTTCTTATGATGAGCAAGGCATGCGCGCCAGTCAAGAATAGACCCAGGTACATGGGTAGCACCGAAATCAAATCCACGAGCCCGTAAAAGCTTAAAATATATTTCTTCTTATTCTGAACAACCCATACCCTGAGTACATACTCGATAGTGAAAATGGCTGTAAAGATCCACTCGAGTACATAAAGCCATAACCCTATTTCGGCTTTGATGTTTTCAACACTTTCCAGCATGATCACACCAATGCTCAGCAGAATACACACGATAAGTGTAAGGTCAAAGGCCTTGCCTTCGGGTGTCTCCGCCTCAAAAATGATGTTGTATATTTTTTTCTTCAAGGTCACTTCTGTACTTCCGGCCTTAGTTTGCTCTAATATAGCACCCGGAACTTTATGGTATGTTCGATGGCCCGCATTTCTTTTATCAGTTCCTTGTCGTAGTCTTTATTGATATCCGTAATTACGTATCCAATATGTTCTGTGGTCTTCAAATATTGACCGGCAATATTGATTTCGTGGTTGGCTAATGCGGAGTTGATTTTCGCTAGCACGCCCGGTACGTTATCGTGGATGTGAATGAGGCGGTGAGCATTTTCAAGTGTTGGCAATACAAGGTTAGGAAAATTTACACTTTGGCTCGTACTTCCTGTATTGATGTAGTCCATTAGTTTGCCCGGAACAAAATGGGCGATATTTTCCTGGGCTTCCAGGGTGCTGCCCCCGATATGCGGAGTGAGTATCACGTTGGGTAATCCACGCAGATCCGAAATAAACTCAGCTGAATTACTGATTGGCTCTTCCGGAAACACATCCATTCCACACCCTCCAACTTTACCGTTCAGAATATTCTCTTTCAGCGCGTTTACGTCAACGATGTGGCCGCGGCTGAGGTTAATGAGAATGACGCCTTGTTTCATCAGTTGAAACTCCGCATCACTTATCATGTGTTTGTTGGACTCCCGTCCATCGACATGAAGGGAGATAACGTCTGCGTCAGCCAACAATTCTTTAAGACTTTTGCATTTTGTGGCGTTGCCAAGGGCCAGTTTTTCCTCTGTGTCGTAATACAGTACTTTCATTCCCAGACTTTCGGCCAGCACGGAGAGTTGGCTTCCGATGCTACCATACCCGATTATTCCCAGATTCTTGCCCCTGATTTCGAAACTGTTGCTGGCAGATTTATCCCATTTACCTAAGTGCATTTGTGCGAACTTGTCCGGAAGGTTGCGCATCAGCATGATGATTTCTGCAATGGCAAGCTCAACCACAGAACGGGTGTTGCTGTAGGGTGCATTGAAAACAGCAATTCCTTTTTTCGCGCAAGCATCAAGGTCGATTTGGTTAGTGCCGATGCAAAATGCACCAATGGCCATTAAGCGATTGGCGTTATCGATCACCTTTGCAGTCACCTGGGTTTTGGAGCGAATTCCTAATATGGAAATGTTTCCAATTTTTTTGCATAACTCAGCCTCAGTGAGGCCAGCGGGGTACACTTCCACATTAAAGCCCTCATCCCGCATCAGTTTAACCGCCACCGGATGAACATTCTCCAACAGCAGCACGTTGATTCTGTTTTTTGGATAGGAAATGGCGGTGTTCAAATTATTGAGATAGAGGAATTCGTCCAGGCTGGGGGTAATGTGATCGGCCCGTTTAAGAATGTTATCGCGCTCAACGTTTTCCGTGAAGGCAAAAAATTTATTGGCAAGTCCGGAATGTTTTATTTCATAATCGGTGTAGCCATCGCCCACCACGTAAACATCACCCGGGAGGTTAAGTCTTTTTAGCTGCTCAACCTTGCCATTATTGGCCGACAGTGGATTGTCTTCGTCAAATCCGATAACCTCGCCTTTGTCGTTGAAGTGAAATTTGTTAGCAAAAATATTTTCTTTCCTTACACCGAATTCAGTAACAATTGGATCGATGAAGGCATGAAACCCATTGGAGATAATGTAGATGTGCCCCGCATTTTCTTCGAAAAAGGCTCTGTTGCGCTTAAAAGATTCTGAAACCTTATCCCTAAGGGAGACCACCAATTGATCCAGGTGATGCTTGTTTGGCGAAAGTAAGCTAAGTCTTTGCTTTAACGATTCGCGGAACGACAACGAACCATCCATACCCTGGTTGGTCAGTTCCTCGATTTGTTTTTTGATGGATTCTCGCTCCGGGTGATCTTTCAGGGAAATATCCGCTAAGGCATCAAAGGCTTCCACTTTGGTAAAAGTGCTGTCGAAATCGATTACGAAATACTTATTGGGCTTCATGAAAGCAAAAGTAAGTCGCAAATGTAATAAAGTCCTTAGTTAATGACACATCGGTCTTGAGTCCCCGGTTTTCCACTTGGTCTATGGCAGAATGACCAAGTGAGTTTGACTATAGGCCAACGGAAATCATAAAATCTGAGGTGTACTTCCTAATCTCATCTCTCGTTCGTCTGAAGGAATTCATTATCTCGTCATCCGTTCCGGTGGCTTTTGCCGGATCAGGGAAATTATGATGGAATCGTTTAGCATTGCCTGGAATATAAGGGCAGTGTTCATGGGCGTGATCGCAAACGGTGATAATAATATCAAAGGAGACATCATGGTATTCATCTATATGATTGGATGTATGATGAGAGATGTCAACACCATCTTCCTTCATGACCTCAACAGCTTTCGGATTCAGGCCATGTGTTTCGATCCCTGCGCTGTACACATTTATTTTTCCTCCTGAAAATTTTCTTAAATATCCTTCCGCCATCTGACTGCGACAGGAATTACCGGTACAGAGCACAAGAATATTTAGCAGCATAATTTAAAATCAAGGAACATACACACTGCGGATGTGGGGCAAACTTGTGAGAACTCTGTTGAGGTTTGGATCAATGGATCGGCCTGCTTTCGGTCGATCACCTCAAAGCCAATTTTTCCGAAAAAATCTCTGGCGGTTTCGGTCAAGAGGTAGAGCCCATTGATTTGACCCGCCCTGGCCTTCTCGATCAGATGATAGGTTATCTTTGAGCCATGGCCCTTCTTCCGATGACTGTCTGCAACGGAAACTGAACGAAGTAAACCGTACCCGCCATATATCTCAATTCCGCCTGTGCCCACCAGTTCGCCTTGGTGGTAGTAGCCAACCAGCAGATGCTTGTTAAAATCCAGGTCTTTAAAAGGCAATCTTGCCCGTTCAAGCTGATTTTGAAATGCATTGAAGCACTCCGGGTCACCGATTACTTTTGGTGTTAGGTCAAATGCGTCTACTTCTGCGATGTTCATTTTATGTTGATTATTTCCCTTGGAATTTCTTAAAGCCTATTTTTAGTAGCATGCCGAATCGATTTGTACATCAAAAAAGGTTGCTATTTTTTTCTTCGCTGATCGCCAGGCATTCATATCGATGCAGTAGCAAACGCTGGGACCCTCAATGTTTCCTTTTATCAGTCCTGCGTTTTTCAATTCTTTCAGATGCTGCGACACGGTGGATTGCGACAAAGGAAGTTGATCGACAATATCTCCGCACACGCACGTAGTTTGTAATGCCAGGAATTGAAGAATGGCAATGCGTGCAGGATGACCCAACGCTTTGGTTAACAACGCCAACTCGTTCTGATTTTTCGTGAACTCTTTTGTCTTGGTAACACCCATGATTTCCTAATCGTAAAATTACGATTTAGGTTTCAAACGACAGGCAGATATTTTAGTTTTTGGCAAATGGAAGCCGTTTTAGGGCCAGGTTGCCATTGTTCATCACCATCAGCACGTCCTGTAGGGCATTGATTTCGCTCAATGGATTCCCTGGAACCAGGATCAGGTCGGCCTCAAACCCTGTGGCGATTCGCCCGGTTTGTTTTTCAAGCCTTAACAATTCTGCTGCAACCGTTGTCGCGGATTGAATGGCTTCAAAATTGCTCATGCCCATACGAACAAAGTGTGCCACTTCCAATGATATCCGGCTGGTGGAGGAGGCAGCGTAGTCGTTGTCTGCGCCCGTTGCAATTTTCACGCCCAGGGCATGCGCTTTTTTGAATACTTGTTCTGCCAATGGCATCATGAATTTTCCCCTCAGCTCCAGTACGGGATTGTCGTAATCGCCACCGGGCTTTGTAAGGTCCTCGAGCGTGATATAGGTAAGTACCAGATAGGTTCCCCGTTCTTTCATCAGTTTCAAGGTCTTTTCGCTAAGAAAGGTGCCGTGCTCAATGCTGCGCGCACCAGCCAATACTGCTGCAAATGCGCCTTCATCACCGTGGGCGTGCACCATCACGGGTACGTTGCGTTTGGCTGCCTCATCAACAATCACTTTGAGTTGATGGGTCGTGTAAGTTTGCTGACGGGGATCGGTATCGGGCAATCCCGCCCTTTCCGTCCCTCTCGTTTTTATAAAATTTACACCCCGATCAATATTGACATTGACAAGCTTCCTTAATTCTTCGTCAGTATTTACGCCACCCATCAACTCTCCGAGTCTTGGGTCGGCCAAAATAGTTTCACCCAGTTTAGGTGTCACGAAGACACCGGTGGCCATCATGTCTGGGCCAGCCAGTTTACCTGACTTAACCAATTCTCTGATGGATACATCCTGGTAGGCCGAAACGCTGGCGCTGCGTACAGTCGTTACCCCGGATTCAAGTGCGCGCCTGGCCGAAGCAAGGTTATCGATATGGGTATGCGCATCGATCATGCCCGGCATGAGGTAGTTTGCCTCGCAATCTATAACTGCGTAGTTGCTCCCAATCGCATCGCCTTTCTTTCCAACCCTTTCAACTTTTCCATCTTTTACAAATACGATCGCGTCAGCATAAATTTTGTTTTCAGTGCCGTTGAACAAATTGGCATTGGTCAAGGCGTAATCCTTTTGCTGCGCCATTGCAGCGGACACGAATAGAAAGGAGAGGAGACAAGTGATGACTTTCATAGCCGTTAATCGTTTGGTTAAGTAAAATGTTCGCGACACCAGAGGCTGGTGTCTAATATCCGCCATTATTTCATTTTCAGTATTCCGGCAGCCAAATCAATTTGTTTGGCATATTTCATCAGGTTGCCTGCCACTATCTCAATTTGTTCCTGGGCCTCTTTCCAATTTCTCTGCTCTATGGCTTCGCGAACACCTGGTAATGTTTTCACACCATAACCGGTATAATAGCCTGGCGCATAAATCGTGTGCTGAAACCATGGCCTTCGCGGCAGGCCGGTTTCTACCGTCAGGTTTTGTTCGGCCGTGAAGAGCAACTTGTTAAGTTTGGCCAGGTTAGCGTTTGGGCTTGGATTAGCCTTCAGCGATTCACCATAGGCGTTTGCACTTTTTTCTACGGCAGCCACGGCATTCAAGAGGCTGCTGAAATTAAGATGCGGAACCGCTTCTTTTTCTTTTGGCTGCACAAACGTTTTGGTTGGATCACTAGCCAGCTTATACCTGTTCTCGCGTATCATTTGATTTTCGACCTCGGTCGACTCACGCATATTTTGAACCAACGTGGTCACTTCGCCAACATACCCATTGACCGTCTTATGAAACCCTCTAAAGTCAAAAGGTAAGACGGTCGCATTTACCAACCTTAACGTAGCCCGGCCTGCGGTTTTTGCCAGGGTTACGCCATATTCAAACTTTGGGTCTTTGAATCGTCTGTACAGATCGTACGAATCGTAAATGGAGTGATATTCACCGCCATCATCCTCACCTCCAAAACCAATGTTTAGTGCAGGTATGCCGAGATGCTGTATAAACGGACTGTAGTCAGAGCCTGATCCCAGCGCATCAATCGTCATTGAAGGTGAGTTGATAATTTCCTTTTTTTCTTTAGCCGATGACGTGGTTGCAGCCAGCAAAGATTTTCTCCTTTCCAAAACAGAAACCCCCGTTTGTGGGTCAGTTACATCCCTGGCCACTTCACTCACCAATTGCTCAAGCGTGTGCGATCCTTGCGCGTAAAGAAACCCCCGACCGTTTCCGTCAGAGTTGATATAAGCAACTAATTTTTGCTGCAACTCGGAGGCATGGTGTTCCGCCCACTCGGTCGATCCGATAAGACCAGGTTCTTCACCATCCCATCCGGCATAAATGATAGTGCGTTTGGGCTTCCACCCGGCCTTTACCAATTCGCCTACAGCCCTCGCTTCCTCCATCAATGCAACCATGCCACTGATCGGATCGGCAGCTCCGTTCACCCAGGCGTCATGATGATTTCCCCTCATGACCCATTCATCTGGCAATTCTGTTCCTTTCATTTTGGCAATCACATTGTGGCAATCAACCAATTTCCAATCGAACTGCAAATTGAGGTGCACGCGAACGGGGCCCGGGCCAATATGATAAGTTATTCCCAAGGCACCGCGCATGTACTCCGGGGCGACCGGTCCTCCCAATGCACTCAGCAACGGAAGGGCATCTTCATAACCAATAGGAATTACCGGAATACTGATCAGGTTGTCTGCCTGCGCTCGTTCAATTCTTTTGGCCTCCGCAGTGGCTCCGATGTTTGGGGTAAGTGGATCACCGGGACGCACCGGCAGATCGAGAACAGATCCACGCTGCGCGCCCAGCGGTGGTCTGAAAGAACCTTTCGGATACACATCTCCCTGATAATATCCATCATCCTCCGGGTCGGAATAGATGATGCATCCGATGGCGCCTTTTTCCTGAGCTACCTTGGGCTTGATCCCTCTCCACGATCCGCCATATTTGGCTATGACTATTTTTCCTTTTACGTCAATTCCCAGTTTATCCAATTGCTCGTAGTCGCTGGGCACACCATAGCCGACAAATACCAACTCACCCGTCACGTCTCCGTCAGCGGAGAATCCGTGATAGGTGGGGAGTTGCTCTTTAGTTTGCCCACTGGTGGCGTCCTCTTTTAATGCGGGTTCCGTCAGTTTCGCTTTGTAGGAATGTGGCGCGGTCATTTCCAACACCCTTACCTTCGGGGTGGGGAACAACACCTTGTAGGTTTCAATTTCGGCTTCATATCCCCAGTTCTTGAACTGATCGCGCATCCATTCGGCATACTGCTTGCCCATGGCTGATCCCAGGTGGTGCGGTTTGCCCGTCAGGTGCTTCATCCACTGATCTATGTTGGAGGTTTTTAAGTAGCTATCATATTTGTCTTCCAGGGCAAACTGAGCTTTGGCTGATTCATCGGTAAATCCCTGAATGGGCTTTTGCGCAAATCCACTGAACACAATGAAGGCGAATAGGGCTGAGACAACTTTCTTCATACACTAAATTTAATTGTTAGAATTTCAATATAGCTGAACCTTCAAAACCTTGCGATGATTGTTTTACAATCGGTGTTAGAATGTGTTGGCAAGCGGAGCAACCCAGGCTACAGTAAGGGATCACTGGCTCCCGTATCCGGATCACACCCTGCGGAAGAAAATATCCCTTATGTTTCCTTTACTTTCTGCCGATGACTTTTTCGACAGCACTGACGATATTTCCGGGGCCAAGCCCGTATTTACTTAATAAATCCAGTGGTTTCCCACTTTCGCCAAAAGAATCGTTGACCGCCACCATTTCCATGGGAGCAGGGCGATGACGGGATAATGTTTGGGCGATGCTGTCCCCGAGTCCGCCATTCATTTGGTGCTCTTCGCACGTTACGGCACAACCGGTTTTACTTATTGACCGAATGACGGTCTCCACATCCAGCGGCTTAACGGTATGGATATTGATCAACTCAACGCTAACGCCTTTTGCAGCTAATATCGCTTCAGCTTCTATGGCTTGCCACACCATGTGGCCATTGGCAAAGACGGTTACATCTTTTCCTTCTATCATGGTATCAGCTTTGCCGATTTTGAAGGGACGATCAGCGGCAGTGAAAACCGGCCAGCTTGGTCGTCCAAATCTCAAGTAAGCGGGTCCCTGATGGTCGGCCAAAGCCAGCGTTGCTGCTTTTGTTTGATGGTAATCGCAGGGCACGATAACTGTCATTCCTGGAAGCATCTTCATCATTCCCACATCTTCCAAAATCTGGTGTGTTGCCCCGTCTTCACCCAAGGTAAGCCCCGCATGGGACGCGCATATTTTGACATTTTTTCCGGAGTACGCAATAGACTGTCTGATCTGATCGTACACACGCCCCGTTGAAAAATTCGCGAAGGTTCCGGTAAAAGGAATTTTGCCGCCAATGCTCATCCCGGCTGCCAGTCCCATCATATTCGCTTCGGCTATTCCTACCTGGAAAAAGCGGCTGGGGAATTCTTTCTGGAAGGCATCCATTTTAAGCGAGCCTGTAAGGTCAGCACACAATCCGACAACATTTTCGTTCTTACGGCCTAGTTCGAGCAATCCGGCACCAAAGCCAGAGCGCGTATCTTTCTTCTCGGTGAAAGTATATTTGGTCATCCTGGGGTATAAAGTCGATCAGCCGCAATTATACCATTTACTGATCAAAAGCCTAAGGATGTTAATGAGATGTTAACCATAAAATTTTACCTGTTTTGTTCAACTTGGGCGGGACACAACCCGTTAAGGCAGAAAGTTCTAACCTTTATTATGCGAATCTCTCCCTCTGACCGCAAGATGTTAATCTGGTTTTTGGTTGCGTTAATCATTGCGCTTCTTCCATGGATTGTTTTGGCGCAGGCTCCCGAAAAAGAAAAAATTGATATCAATGCAAAATACGGATATACGCAAACGGTGCGGATTGGCCAGACGCTTTACCTCTCAGGTGTAACGGGGAGGGGGCCAATGAATGAATCCCTCCAGTCTGTATTTGAGCGGATCGAAGCAGCCCTAAGAAAAGCGGGTGCAGATTTTAGTCACGTGGTCAAAGAAAATTTGTACACAACGAATTTGGATGAGGTAAAAAAGTACAACGATATTCGTTTGAAATTTTACAAAGGAGACTATCCGGCAGCAACCTGGGTTCAGGTCGATCGGTTGTTCCAACCAGATTACAATTTAGAAGTTGAGGTCATCGCTGTACTCGACCATTAGCATCTACGGCACGGTCAGTAATCGCCAACGGTTTCCTCCAACTGATTCAGGGCAGACGCCAATTGTTCATCGTTTGGTGCGATGCCATGCCATTTGTGCGATCCCATCATGAAGTCCACACCATAGCCCATTTCGGTTTTCATCAAGTTCATCACGGGCTTGCCTTTTCCCACCAGGGTTTTTGCATGTTTCAGTGTCTTGATTACTTCCTCTATATCATTCCCATTCGACTCGATCACCTCCCATCCAAATGCCTTCCATTTGGCCTTTAAATCCATCAGGGACAGGACATCGTTTACAGCACCGTCAATTTGCTGGCCATTATAGTCGATGGTCGCGATCAGGTTGTCCACCTTGTTGTGTGCTGCATACATGGCTGCTTCCCATACTTGTCCTTCCTGCTGTTCTCCATCACCCATCAATACAAATATGAGGTGATTATCGTGGTTCAGTTTTTTGGTTTGAGCCGCACCGATAGCCACCGAAAGACCCTGTCCCAGCGAGCCAGATGCCACACGCACACCTGGCAGGTGTTCATGGGTCGCAGGATGTCCCTGAAGTCTTGAGTTGATTTGCCGGAAAGTGGCCAGCTCTTTTACATCGAAATATCCGGATCGCGCCAGGGTCGAATACCAAACCGGAGAGATGTGACCGTTGGAGAGAAAAAACATATCCTCTCCATTGCCACTCATGTTGAAGGCATGGTTGTGATTCATGACCTCAAAATAAAGTGCCACAAAAAAATCGGTACACCCAAGGGATCCGCCAGGGTGCCCTGATTGACAGGCATGCACCATGCGTACAATGTCTCTTCTCACTTGTGAAGCAATTTTTTTGAGCGAAGCTATGTCGGCCATTGGATAGAGGAAGTGGTTTGGCCGCGAAGATGTGTGAATTTTATTAACCCTGCAAAAAGAATGGTCTTCTTCGGTTGAGTTTTGGCCTCATCCCTTCTTTCCGGCTGTTTTTTTTGTGATGCGCTTTTTCGTGGGTAACTTCTTCGATTTGGCTTCGGTTCCCATGTCACCCGCATTCAGTATTTGATCAGCATGGTTTTTGGTGTCTACCTTGCCAATGATTTCCTCAATCACACCCTTTTCATTTATAATAAAGGTCACCCTTGCCGTGCCCATGTATTTCCTGCCGTACATTGATTTTTCGATCCAGGTGCCATACTTTTCATGCACTGACTTTTCAACATCGGCCAATAAACGAAAAGGGAGGTTTTGTTTTTCAATAAATTTTTGATGCGATTTTTCGCTGTCTGTACTTATGCCCAGAACTTCATATCCTTTTTTTTGCAGCGCTTTATAGTTATCGCGGAGGTTACAGGCTTCGGTCGTACATCCCGGGGTTTGGTCTTTTGGATAGAAATAAAGCACAATTTTCTTTCCCTTAAATTCTGCCAGCGACACCAGCTTGCCATCCTGGTCGTTGATTTTAAGGTCCGGTGCTTTTTGACCGACTTTTAATGCCATGTGTTAGGGGATTTTTTGCTGATAAATATTCTTGTTGCCCGAATGGTCCACCACTTTAACTGACAAGTCTCCCTGCAGTGCTTTTTTGCTGTCCAGGCGTTCTGCCCAAATCATGTTGGTTTTGTAATCATAATTCATCAGCAGCCATTCACCGTTGATGCTCGCTTCATAATAGGCAATTCCCGATAAGTCGTCCCAAATTTTGAATCTTGCGGCACCACCATTGGCCGCGATTACCCTGATTGAAGGCGCGTTTTTGTCTTCCAGCAATACAAAATTTCCAAATTCGCTGGAGGAGAAGGTGATCTTGCCATTGGCCCATGTTCCCCCCATGTGCTGATAACTTTTGCCAATCACCCTGTACACGGAAAAATTCTCAGCGTAGTTACGCTTGGGCTTGATCGTAATGTTAACACCTCTGTTGAGTGGATAAATCGAGTCGCCTATCGTGAAGACTTCCGTATCTCTATCGGTATTGACGTAATTGACCTTCAAAAAAACGGTATCATAGAGGGCACCCTTGGGGAAACTGATATCAACGAGGTCGCTATAATATTTATACGATATGCCGGATGGAATCATGTCTTTAAAATCGGTCCTGATCGTTTGCTCTCCAATTAAGATGGAATCCGGGAGCGTTTTGCGCAGATCAAGGAGAAATACATTTTGCTGACTATTATAATAAGCTGGCGCCATTCGCAAGACAGACTTACCCACAAATACGCTTGCACTATCCCCCAGATCTTTTTGTGCATGGAGTTGATAAATATTTTCCAGGAATTTTTCCTGAATCTTTTTGGGAGTAGGGGGAAGGTTATTTACCGTTGGCGTGCTTTCGCTGGCTCTGAGCGTCAGGGTCACCTGGCTTTGATTTCCATAAGTATCTTTTAAAAGAATTTTTAAAGGAATTTCTTCTGAGGAAACTTTAATTTTTCCCTTTCCTTTGGTATCGCCATAATAGCCAAGACTGTTTCCATCGTCAATGTAAAGTTTGTTGAAGCGCTCGCCACTGTTTTTGAGCGTGGTGTAGTCCATTACGGTGAGGATATTGCGCGTCTCGCTAAAATTAATCTTGTCAATGACCTGTTTGAAGATTGGGCGATCTGCGGCATACATCTCTATAAAATTAATACCACACTTTGCTCTGGAATTATCCAATCGATCATAACCCAGCAACTCAACTCCTATGGTTCCTGTAGCCAGGATTGGAATCGGTAGTTTGTAATCGTCACCCGCTTTTACGACATGGAATTCAAACCGCCCGAACTGATCGTTGATCCTCGAATTGATGTCCATCGTACGCAGTGCGATCTTTTGGACGATGGGCGGTGAGGTGTCGACTACTTCTCCGAAGTTAAAGACCAGCGGATTAAGTGCATCGTTGTTTTTGTCGCGGATGTCAAAATGTAAATGAGGTCCGCTGGATCCTCCGGAATTTCCGGAATAGGCAATGGTATCGCCCTTGTTTACATTAAAGGTGCCTTCTTTGAAATACAGATTAATGTCAAACGATTTTCTTTTGTACTGCTCCTTACGCACAAAGTCGGCAATGCGATTTTCAAAACGGTCCAGGTGCCCATACACGGATGTGTGACCGTTGGGGTGTGTAACGTACAACGCGTTGCCATATCCACCGGTGTTGACACTTATTCTGGAGATATAGCCTTGCTGAGCTGACAAAACGGGTAGGCCAATTCTGCCGTTGGTTCGCACGTCAATGCCC
Organism: uncultured Ohtaekwangia sp.; assembly: GCA_964655635.1. Lineage (GTDB taxonomy): Bacteria > Bacteroidota > Bacteroidia > Cytophagales > Cyclobacteriaceae > ELB16-189. The sequence continues at coordinate 59,790 of CAZZNH010000005.1, read as the reverse complement.
GAGTGAAAGTGATTACTTCTGAGTTCACCCATCGTCCCGGCCAGTAAGTTTACGGTTCCCGGTTCTATCGGAAACAGATATTTCGTCTCGTTGGTTAGCCTTTCCAAATCATCGTTTGGTGCGCTGAACTGCCCCATAGATGAACTGACTACGCAGGACAAAACACAAACCGCGAATCTACTTAACCTCAAACTCCAGCAATTTTTCATTTTCAATGTATGCGGATAACCGATTTCCTAACGCTACAGGACCAACGCCTTTGGGTGTACCGGTAAAAATCAAATCTCCGGTTTTTAGAGTAAAAAATTTTGACAAATACGATATGATGTAATCAAATTTAAAAAGCATAAGGCTTGTATTTCCTTCTTGCTTTGTTTTCCCGTCTACCTCCAGTCTAAAATTAATATTGTTTAAGTCTTTGAACTGATCAACTCCGATAAACGAATCTGACACAGGTGCAGATCCGTTAAATCCTTTCGCTATGTCCCAGGGCAGTCCCTTTTCTTTTGCTTTCTGCTGCAAATCACGGGCCGTAAAATCGATACCGATACCCACACTGTCATAATATTTATGTGCAAATTTTTCTTCAATCGATTTGCCCTCTTTCGAAATTTTAAGAACGAGTTCTACTTCATGATGAATATCCTTAGAGATGTCAGGATAGTAAAATGGAGCGTTGTTTTTGATCAGCGCGGTATCGGGCTTGGTAAATATAACGGGCTCATCGGGCCGTTCATTGTTCAGTTCAGAAATATGTTCGGCATAGTTGCGGCCGATGGCAAAAATCCTCATTTTATCCTGGTTCTTCTACAAAGCTATAAACAATAAATAGGCGAATTTGTTTTTTATTACCCTTTTTTATCACTTTTTTGATTTGTGGCAGTAACTTTGCTTTCAATCCCACACGCTATGATCAGGTTCATTACAATCGCAACATGCCTCTTACTTGTTTATTCATGTGCAACCGTCCCGGTAACAGGCAGACGACAGGTAAGTTTGGTTTCGAATTCAGAAATCATACAAATGTCGTCTGAACAATATCAGCAAGTGCTTAGAGAAAGTAAATTATCTACTGATCAGGAGCAGGTGGCAATGATTAAGAGAGTTGGAAACAATATCAAGACAGCCGTTGAGCAGTACATGGCGGAAAAAGGTGCATCATCTGAGTTGGCCGGATTCAATTGGGAGTTCAATTTGATCAAGGATGATCAAACGGTGAATGCGTGGTGTATGCCCGGTGGCAAAGTAGCATTTTATACAGCGATCATGCCGATCTGTAAGGATGAACTTGGCGTGGCCGTAGTGATGGGGCACGAGGTGGCGCACGCCATCGCCAACCACGGCCGGGAGAGGATGAGCCAGGGATTGATTGCACAGTTCGGATTGGGCACACTAGGCGCAGCCATGGGGCAAAATCCTACCGCCACACAGAATATTTTTATGCAGGCAGTCGGAGTTGGTACCAATGTGGGCATGCTAAAGTTTTCGCGCAGCCACGAGTCAGAGGCGGATCACATCGGTTTGATTTTTATGTCGATGGCCGGATATGACCCGAATAGTGCGCCACAGTTTTGGGAAAGGATGGCAGAAATGAGCGGTGGTGGACAGCCACCGGAGTTTTTGTCAACACACCCTTCGCACGAAACGCGCATTCAGGATTTGCAGGGATGGATTCCCGAGGCCATGCAGTATTACAAAAAGTAAAAACTAATTTACTTTCTCAAGGTGCAGGCCACATTCTTTGTGGCCATTTTCCCACCACCATCTTCCCGCTCTTTCATCTTCATCATAATTCACTGCGCGGGTGCAAGGCATACACCCTATGCTTTTATATCCCTTTTGATGAAGGCTGTTAGTGGGAATGTTGTACTCGGCAATAAACTCTGCAACGCTTTCGGCATCCCAGTGAATCAGGGGATTGTATTTGATGACATTGAACGCAGTGTTCCATTCCACCATTTTCATATGCTGTCTGGAATGAGATTGTTCTGACCTCAGGCCCGTGACCCATACCGATGCACCATGTAAAGCTTTTTTCAAAGGCATTTTTTTTCTGATTTGGCAACATTCAAGCCGGTTGTCGATCGAATGATAGAAGGAGTTGGGACCCTTTCGCGATAGCAGGTCTTCAACAGCATTTGAATCAGGGTAATACACTTTGATGTTCTGGCGTAAGTGACTATTGGTGAGTTCCAGCAGGTCGTAGGTTTCCTGAAATAGCCGCCCCGTGTCGATGGTAAATATCTCCGTTTTGAGTCTGTGGACACTGGCCCAGTAGGTGAGCAGTTGTCCTTCAGGACCAAACCCATTGGATAATTTCACGGACCTACCAAACTTTGAATCAAACCATTTCAACCCCTGGGGTGGTGAGAGATCTTTGACTGCCTTTTCAATTTCCCGGATGTCCATTTTCAATGCAAAATGCAATTATATATAATATCTATAGAAACAGTATACTAATACAACAATTTATTGCAGAAACAGCTGAGAATAGGGTTATTTATTAAAAATACTGAGTTTTATCTCGGTGAGGCGCCTTTTGGTGTCAAGCGGGAAATCGCCTTTCATGACCCAGTCGTAGTAGGAGGGCTCGTCTTTGAGCACCTGAAGGACAGGTTTACTTTTATGCTTTCCGAAGTTGATCACAGCTTCGCCCTTTTCATTTCTAACCATTCTACCAGCCAGGTCGATCATGGATGATACGGTGAGTTGGTGCAGGACTTCCATGTCATTTTTGATGGTGCCGATTTCTTTGCCGGTGTTGTCGGTTACTGGTGCGTTTTCGTATTTCTCAATTTGGGCGATCAGTACATCCACGGTGGCGGCTGTATCCGCCTCCGCAGAGTGAGAGTTGGTCAATTCTTTTTGGCAGTAGAAGCTATAGGCCGCGCTTAGATTTCGTTTTTCCATCATGTGGTAGATTTTTTGCGCGTCAATAATTTTTTTCCGCTCATAGTCAAACTCGACCCCGGCTCTCAAGAACTCCTCCACCAACATGGGCACGTCAAACTTGATGATATTAAAGCCAGCCAGGTCTGCGCCTTCAAAGAATTTCGCATAATCCTTTGCCACATCTTTAAAGGTCGGCTTATCTGCCACATCCTTGTCCGTGATTCCATGAAACAGCGATGACTCAGCAGGTACGGGGATGGTTGGATTGATGCGATTAGCTTTCTTCAGGATTTCTCCATTGGGCATCATCTTGATAACGGCAATCTCAATGATTCGATCGTGCGTGATGTTGGTGCCGGTTGTTTCCAGATCAAAGAAACAGATAGGCACCTTTAAATGTAGCTTCATGAAGGGATGGGCTCTGTTATAGGGTAATTTTTTGTGCGAGTTGATGGAGGTCAAGCCCGCTGAAGTTTCCAGAACTCATCATTACCAGGTTGGTCTCTTTCCAGGAAAGTGAGACAAGGTAACTTTGAAGTGCCGGTATATCTGTAAATATGTGCAAGTCCTTTTTGTTGAAGGCGTCCCTCAATGAACCTTCCTCCAATTGCTTAAATCCTTTCTCTTTTACCTTTTCAGGGTTGTAGTACACCACGGCCGTGTCGCAATGCTGCATGGAATTTTTGTATTCCGGCAAAAAACTTGCGTTCAGGCTGCTGAACGTGTGTAACTCCAGGCAACCAACCAGCTTTCGTTTTGGGTAAAGGCTTTTGATCGCATCAATGCTGGCGCTTACCTTGGATGGAGCGTGGGCGAAATCTTTATAAACAATGGTCGAATTACCAGAGTTGAGCTTTTGTAATCTCCCATCTGCTCCTTTAAAGCTGGGTATGGCTTCGTAGAACTGGTCGTTGGTAATGCCTATTTTCTTTAGAAGCTCCCTGGCAGCCGATAAGTTTTGCAAATTGTGCCTGCCAAATATTTGAATCGGGGTTCGGTCCTTACCAGCTGGCGTAAGATAGACCAGCCCATTTTCAATGATGTGGTCGTGTGTCTTGTAGGGTATCGACTGCACGTCCGTTCGTTCTGTCTTTCCAATTTTGGCAGCGATGGGATCTTCCTCATTATAAATGATGGTGCCGCATTTTGGCGATGCATCTGCCAGCAATTCGAACTGTTTTATGTAGGTGTCCCTGGAGGGGAAAACGTTGGCATGATCCCAGGCTATCCCGCTGATGACGGCCATATGGTGCTGGTATTTCAAGAACTTAGCTGTTTGATCAAGCGGGGAGCTGAAATATTCATCACCTTCTATAAGGATAATGGGGGCATCGGAAAGCTTGACGGTATTTTCCATTCCGGGCTGCTGTGCTCCAATCACATAATCAAACTTTCTGTTGTGAAAAGCCAGGATGTGAATCAGAATGGCAGTGATGGTGGTCTTTCCATGGCTTCCGCAGATGGCGATGCGCTGCTTATCAATGGATTGACTATAGATAAATTCCGGAAGTGAATAAATGGGTACCTGGAGAGACTGGGCTTTGAGCAATTCAGGGTTGTCTTTTTTTGCATGCATGCCAAGAATGACCGCATGAACGGTCTTGTCTATCTTCTCCGGGAACCAACCCATTTGGTCCGGCAGCAAATTATGTTTGATGAGTTTACTTTTCGATGGGTCGTGAATATCGTCATCCGACCCCGAGACCAGGTGACCATGCTGACTGAGGGCTATTGCCAGGTTGTGCATCACGCTTCCTCCTATGGCAATAAAATGAAATTTCTTATGTGTCGACATTCCGCCCTAAAATTAACAGTTAAAGACCAAGTTAAAAAAAGTGATCGAAAAACAATGATAATCAGGCATATCACTTTCGATCCTACTTAATCTTTTTTTGCAGCTTGACTACTGGTGAAAATTTTAATGCACCAAAGAAGGATAAAAATTTTTAAGCGAGCAATTTATTCACATATTCAGGTGTTATTGTTTGTGGAATGTGTATTACTTGTTAATCATAATCGGTCTAACCTACTTTCCATTTTCTAGGTTTGTTCCCCTTAACAAGAAAACACATACAACAACCACAGTATGGAGCAAAGATCAACGTCATTGAGGCCAAGCACCACTTATGGTGGTGTGGGAAGTAAGTCAGGAAAGGCGCTGGTGAGAGATCTCACCGAGAGCCTTGGCAAACTTCCGCCTCAAGCGCTTGATCTGGAGGAAGCCGTGCTTGGGGCGCTCATGCTGGAAAAGAATGCATTAACCGCGGTGGTGGAATTTCTTCGCCCTGAACATTTTTATTCCGATGCGCACAGCCTGATTTATTCCGCTATCATCGACCTGTTCAAAGCTTCTGATCCGGTGGACATGCGCACAGTGGTAGCACAATTGCGAAAAAATGGCAAGCTGGATATCGTGGGCGGTGCCTACGCCATTGCCGAGCTTACCTCCAAAGTGAGTTCAGCGGCCAATATTGAATATCACGCAAGGATAATCATAGAAATGGCCATCAAGCGAAACCTGATTCAAATTGCTTCTCAGGTTCACCACGATGCATACGAGGATACCAATGATGTTTTCGAGTTGCTGGATAAGACTGAACAGTCTATTTACAAGATCGCGGATTCAAACCTGAGGAAGAACTATGACAGCATGAAGTCACTCATGTTTCAGGCGACCAAGGAAATTCAGGAGAAGAGGAACCATAAAGATGGACTTACAGGCGTGCCCAGCGGATTTTCAAGATTAGATCGAATAACATCGGGCTGGCAAAAGTCCGACCTGGTGATCATCGCAGCCAGGCCCGGTATGGGTAAGACTGCCTTTGTGGTGTCGGCTCTGCGCAATGCGTCAGTCGACTTTAATTTTCCGGTGGCCATTTTCAGTTTGGAAATGGCTTCCATCCAGCTGGTGAACAGGCTGATTTCTGCTGAGGCCGAATTAGAATCCGAAAAAATAAGAAAAGGAAATATTCAGGACTTTGAGTGGCAACAATTGGTGCATAAGACCAATCGTCTTTCATCCGCACCTATTTTTATAGATGACACACCTGCGCTATCTATTCTCGAATTGCGCGCCAAGTGCAGACGCCTCAAGGCTGAACACAATGTTCAACTTATCGTGGTTGACTATTTGCAATTGATGAAGGGAGAGATTGGCGGAAACCGCGAGCAGGAGATCGCCTCCATCTCGCGCGCACTCAAAGGGGTGGCCAAAGAGTTGAATGTGCCGGTTATTGCACTTTCTCAGCTTAGTCGCGGTGTTGAAACGCGGGGTGGAGACAAGCGCCCGCAGCTCTCTGACCTTCGGGAATCCGGATCAATCGAGCAGGATGCGGACATCGTCATGTTTTTGTACCGTCCCGAATATTATAAAATCACCGTTGACGAAGATGGAATGCCTACGCAGGGAATGGCAGAAGTTATCATAGCCAAGAACAGAAATGGGTCACTGGACAACGTCAAGTTGAAATTTATCGGCAAGTATACCAAGTTCGCAGACTTTGACGGACCTGCCAACGAAAATCCATTCTCGGGAATGATCACTAAGGAAAGCCGCCTCAATACTTTTGAGAAGAGGGAAGATCCACCACTTCCGGATGATGAAACTCCATTCTAGTTCAATAAAAAAATCATAAGAGGAAATTTTTGATGTTTGGCTGTTTGAATGGCGAAATAATAAAGAGAGGCTCTTTTTTATCATCACTTCGATTTGTAACTTAATCATCATGAAAGCATTGGTACTTACCAGCCCGGGGCAACTAGAATTGCGTGAGATTCCTAAGCCTGAATTGAAATCAGGTAAGGCGCTGGTCAAAATGAAGGCCGCGGCCCTCAATAGGAGGGATGATTGGATACGGGAGGGTAAATATCCGCGCATTCGTTATGGTGTTACATTGGGTTCTGACGGTGCGGGTGTTGTCGAGGAAGTATTCGATGAAGTGCACCAGCCCTGGGTGGGACAGGAAGTTGTCATCAATCCCAACATCGACTGGGGGAATGATCCCGAAGTGCAATCTCATAAGTATACCATCCTTGGAATGCCCGTGGATGGAACATTTGCGGAATACCTTGCCGTTGATGTCGACCGGCTTCAGCATAAACCTTTTCACCTTGACTTTCTTCAGGCATCAACATTGCCATTGGGAGGACTCACGGCTTATCGTGCGCTTTTTAGAAGAGGCGGACTGCGTCCGGGGAACAACATTTTAATATCCGGATTTGGCGGAGGTGTTGCGCAGTTTGCGTTTCTTTTTGCACAGGCCGTGGATGCCAACGTTTATATCACCTCCGGTAGTGACGAAAAGATTGAAAAGGCACTGAAGATGGGGGCCAAAGGAGCCTTTAACTATAAAAAGCAAAGTAATTACGAAGACCTATGGAAAACGAAGGGTGGCTTCGACCTCATTATCGACAGCGCAGGGGGAGACCAGTTGAATAGTTACATCAAGATACTTCGCCCCAACGGCCGTATCGTATTTTACGGGGCCACCAATGGACTTCCCTCCAAGGTAGATTTATACAGGATGTTCTGGAATCAACTTACGCTGCAGGGTTCGACCATGGGGAATGATTCTGAATTCAGCGAAATGCTGTCCTTTGTGAGCAAGCACAAGGTGAGACCGGTGGTTGATTCCATCCGGCCATTTTCAAAGATCGCGGAATCATTCGCTGATATCACCAAACCTAATAAGGTAGGGAAGATTGTATTTCAGATCTAGCTTTTTTAGCCAAAGAGGCCGCCCTATATTGCTTAATCGTGCATGCGACCGTCTTTCTTCCTGCCTACATTATTTTGGCAGTTGACCTCATCCAGTTTCGGATTTGATCTTTTGTTTTTCCTGATTTGATTTGAAGTCTTCCTATAAGCTCATTCTTACCCTTTGCCATGAATTGCAAATCGGTATCGGTTAGATTTGGGAATTCCTTTTTTATTCTCCCGCGCAGTTCGGTCCAGTTTGCAAGAGTATTATTTGATGATTTGGAATTTTCATGTTCTTGATCTTTCATTTCGTTTTTATTTAAGTCAGATAAAATAGATTTATTTTTCATACCTATAATTACAACACGACTGCACCCACAATTGTTTCAATTTTTTTACTTTTGCCCGAATCGTAAAAAAAAGAGGTGGGTTTTCCCACCTCTTTTTTAGAATCGTTTCGAATTGATGCTTTAGAGCAGACCCAGAATAGTGGCTGATATGCTTGCACTGGCGCCAGCCTTAACTTCTATTGAGTTGACGATGCTTAACCCAGATTTGAGGTCAGCTTTCAGCATCGTATTCAGTTCAAACCGATTGGTTGTCGAGTTCATTTCGTATGCGGCAAAAGCCAATTCATATTCTCCCTCTTCAATAAAATGCAATTTATAGGTATCTGTTAATCCACCAGCCACTACGGCACTGGTTTTGGCTTTGGTAAACAGCAAACCGTTGGCATTGGGAGTAGTTTCTGTAAATTTATTAAACTCTCCTTTTTTATACGCATACACCACAATCATGTCTGCGTTGGTGCTGAAGTTCTCCTGGTAGGTGCCTTCAATTTTTCCCGTCATGTCTTTTTCAATTACCCTGATGGCGGCTTTAAGGTCGCTCTCGGCAACAAATTGATACTTGACGCTGGCATTGCTGGAATATTGGATGGCTTTGCGTAAATCGAAATCCAGCACAATACTTTCAGAAGCGTTCGCTGCCACAGTTAGTGGCCTGTCAATCTTGATTTCCGTAACACCTGAAGCCGTGGCCGATAATCTGAATTTAGAATCATCGGTGGTTAGCACGTAGTTGCCCGGAGCGTTGCCGTTGGCATCAGTTTGATTGTCCAGTACAAGGGTCACAGATTGATATGCCCGTGCATCAAGTTGTGAGGTTCCCAAAAGTTTTGTTTGGCCATTGGCATATGCAGTGAGGTCGATGGTTTGTTTTTGTGCCATTCCTATGGATTGGCCATCAACCTTGATGTCCGCTACGGTGACAAACACGCCTTTGATATTGGCATCATCGGAAGGCGCGTCCGTAATTTCAAATGTCACCTCACCTTTTCCAGCAGCGGGATCATTGTCCTCGCTGCAAGATTGAAATGCAACTGCGGCTATTCCAAGTACCACGATTCTTGAATAATTTACGATTTGTGAAAGCATAGTAGTAGTATTTATTGGTTTTCGTTGCCAACAATGGGGCGAATACATTGCCAAAATATCAGCGTTGAATTTTGGGCCTTGAAGTGAGCATTTTCAAAACCTGGTGTGGAGTATTGTCCACAATCCGGTGTGGCTTTCCACACCACTTTGGATTTAGTCCAGCTCGTCTTGTAGTTGTTTCAGTTCTGAGGCTGCCTTTTGATCGCGCTGCTGCCGGGCCATGAGCAAGCCTTGCTCAATAACGATTTTGGTTTCTTCCAGGCGATTGCATTCGATCAATAGGGTCGCAGCCTGGTAATAACTTGGAACATAGCTGGGCACTTCCTTTATTAAAGTTAAAAGCAGTTCGATCGCCTTTTCCTGCTCATCGTTTGCCAGTTCAAGGGCCAGTGCGTACCTGCTAAAAGGATCGCTGGGGTCGTCCTGAATATATTGCTCAAGCTGTTTTATACGCTCAATGTTCATTTAGTTTTTCTGCAGATGATTTTCCGATTTTACCATTTAATACCCTATCTTGAGCGCAATTTAAGGCGGAATTGTTTAACATTTTAAAATTCATTTTTTGGTAACGGTATGAAGATTTTAGTTTGTATTAGTCACGTGCCTGATACTACTTCCAGGATTAATTTTGTAGATAACAATACGAAGTTTGACACAACCGGTGTACAATATATTATTGGACCCTATGACGATTATGCGCTGGCCAGGGCCATCGAGTTGAAGGAGACTTCGGGGGCAACGGTGACGGTACTCAACGTGGGTTTGGCGGAGACGGAGCCAACGATCCGAAAGGCGCTTGCCATTGGGGCCGATGATGCCATTCGCGTAAACGCATCACCAACAGATTCTTTCTTTGTCGCCCATCAAATTGCGGAACACGCAAAGGGCTTTGACCTGATTTTGATGGGTCGCGAATCCATCGACTACAACAGTGGGGTTGTACATAGTATAGTGGGAGAGATGTTGGGTATGCCATCTGTTTCACCAGTTATGAAATTGGATATAGAAGGGACAACGGTTAAAATGCAACGCGAAATAGAAGGAGGCAAGGAGTCGTTGGAGGCTGCGCTTCCTTTGATTGCCGGATGCCAGGAACCCATAGCCGAATGGAAAATCCCAAATATGCGCGGCATTATGTCTGCCAGGACCAAACCACTTAACGTGGTTGAGCCAAAGGCTGTTGACACTGGCGTTCAGTTTCAGAAGTACGAGTTGCCTCCGCCTAAAGGAGCCGTGAAAATGATCAGCGAAGACAACGTGGCTGAGCTGGTTAGCTTGCTGAAAAATGAAGCGAAGGTATTATAGAATAATTTGATAGAGAATTGATATGGCAATTTTGGTTTTTGTAGAAAGCGCTGATGGCAAGGTAAAAAAGACTTCACTTGAAGCGGTTGCGTACGCCCGTGCTATCGAGGATAAAGTTTCGGCTGTGGCGATGGGCGCCATTGAAAAGTCCGAACTCGAAAGCATCGGGAAATACGGTGCTGCAAAGGTACTTCACGTAAAAGACAGCAGGCTGGATCAAGGAGTTATCAAGGCGTATGCGTCCGTTCTGAGCCAGGCGATGGCAGCCGAAGGAGCCGACATGCTGGTCCTGGCCAATTCTTCGCTGGGAACTCCGGTGGCCGCAAAGGTAGCAACCAAAGTGGGGGCGAGCCTGGCTTCCAACGTAATAGATTTGCCGAATAAGTCCAACGGTTTTGTTGTCAAGCAAAGTATCTACACAGGTAAGGCATTTGCACTGGTTGAACTTAAGAATCAAAAGAAAGTGATCGGCATTCGGAAGAATGCCGTTGAACTCAAGGAATCCGGAAATGCTGCCGAAGTGGTTGAGTTTTCGGCCACCCTGGCTGACAGCGATTTTGCGACAAAAATCACAGCAACAGAAAAGGCGACCGGTGAGATTTTACTTCCCGAGGCTGAAATAGTTGTGTCGGGTGGTCGTGGAATGAAGGGGCCGGAGCATTGGGGAATTTTGGAAGACCTTGCGAAAAGTCTGGGCGCTGCAACCGGCTGCAGCAAACCCGTGTCGGATATTGGATGGAGACCGCACCACGAGCATGTGGGCCAAACGGGTGTGAAGGTAGCTCCCCAATTGTACATAGCCATCGGAATCTCAGGCGCTATACAACACCTGGCAGGGGTAAACTCTTCCAAGTATATTGTAGTGATCAATAAAGACCCTGAAGCCCCATTTTTTAAGGCTGCCGACTATGGCATAGTCGGAGACGCCTTTACTGTGGTTCCAAAGCTAACAGAAGCGATTAAAGCTTCGAAGTAACCAGGAATAACAACTTATTTTTTTAAAGTTGATGGGTTTATCAATATTTATTTAATTTCGATTCTAGAGCAGCGGAAGCTTTGAAGAAGATAAAACTGGAAATATTGGGGCTGTCCTCGAGCCAATCGCAAACGGGATCGTTCGCGTTGGTGTTGGGAGAAACCGAGGGGAACAGAAGACTGCCGATTATCATTGGTATGTTTGAGGCGCAAGCTATCGCTATTGAGATTGAGAAGATCATTCCCAATCGGCCGATGACCCATGACTTGTTTAAGTCATTCGCCAATAGTTTCAATTTTCACGTGGAGGAGATCGTTATTTCGGATCTGAAGGAAGGCGTATTTTTTGCAAAGATTGTTTGCACCGATGGCCTGAAGAAACACGAGATTGATGCAAGGCCGTCTGATGCCATCGCCATCGGTCTTCGATTTGATTCGCCCATATTTACTTTTGAGAATATTCTTGCTGAGGCCGGTATTGTTCTTACCGATGAGGAGGATGAAGAGGAAAAAGCGGAACCCCGCGCTGAATCGAAGGTGAGGGTAAGGAAAGAAAAGAGGACCAGCGATGATTTTAAGAATTATTCGGTTGACAAGCTGAACGAACTGCTGAAGGAAGCCATTGAGAAGGAAGACTACGAGCGTGCTGCAAAAATCAGAGACGAATTAAGTAAGCGCAACTAATCCGATTCTTTCATGGATTATCTAAGGGGCCTGGCTGGATTGCTTTTTATCTTGGCCATTGCATACCTCTTTTCCGGAAAGCGCAGGTCCATCGATTGGCGTCTGGTGGGAGTAGGCATCTCACTGCAAGTGCTCATTGGTTTGTTGATTGGTCAGGTAGCCATTGCGCGGGAGGCCTTTGGTTATCTCAGCGACAAGCTGGTGGTTTTTCTAAGCTTTGCGCAGAAGGGTGCGGAGTTTTTGTATGGCGACCTGGCCAAGAACAGCGCCAACGATCCCAACGCCAAGCACAGCCTTGGATTCCTATTTGCATTTCAGGCACTTCCTACTGTGATCTTCTTTTCGGCTGTATCAGCCGGTTTGTATTATCTCGGCATCCTGCAAAAGGTGGTTTACGGTTTTGCCTGGATCATGGCCCGTATCATGCGGTTGTCTGGATCAGAGAGTTTATCGGCTGCCGCCAATATATTTATGGGGCAAACAGAAGCACCGATGCTGGTGCGGCCATTTATTTCGCGGATGACCAGGTCGGAGTTGCACTGCCTCATGGTTGGCGGAATGGCCACCATCGCTGGAAGCGTGCTTGGCGCGTACGTCTCTTTTCTTGGCGGCAGTGATCCCGCGCAACAGTCAAAATTTGCAAGTTATTTGTTATGTGCATCTATAATGAATGCGCCTGCGGCTATTGTTCTTGCCAAAATATTTATGCCGGAAGAGCAGCCGGAAAAAATTGATAAACAATTGAAAGTAAACAGGGACAAAATAGGCGTCAATTTTATTGATTCATTGGCTACCGGTGCCGCTGATGGATTGCGCCTGGCACTGAATATTGGTGCCATGCTGCTTGCCTTCATCGCCATCATTTATGCCATCAATTGGGTTTTGGTGGATGGACTTGGAGAGCTGACCGGCCTTAATCAGTTTGTGATAACCAGTACAGGTGGTACGTTTAGTGGATTTTCCCTGCAGTATATTCTAGGACAGGTGTTCAGGGTCTTTGCTTTCGCCATGGGCGTTGATTGGGGAGAAACACTGCAGGTAGGTAGTCTTTTGGGGCAGAAGATGGTGATGAATGAATTTGTTGCGTACCTCAATCTTACGGAAATGAAAAACGCGGGTATTTTAAGTGAGAAATCCATACGAATTGCCACATATGGTTTATGCGGCTTTGCCAATTTTAGTTCCATCGCCATTCAAATAGGAGGAATTGGTGGAATGGCACCCGATCGACAGGGAGACCTTTCGAAAATCGGATTGCGTGCCATGATTGCAGCTACGCTCGCCACGATGATGACCGCGACAATTGCAGGTGCTATTTTCTAGTTGCCCTTTGGGTGTACGGAATTGTTTTTAAGCGGATTGGCACCATCCATCAATATTTTGAGGGCTTGAGATTTATTTTTTTGTATCTCGCAGCAAGTTTTCGATTTGATCAAAATGTTTCGTTTTTCCTTTTTAGCTTTTCTTTTTATGTGCGGTCTGTTCACCGTTTCTTTTTCGAAAGACGCGGACCCGCGCCCAAGTTTTGTCATTTATAAAACAAGTGAAAAAATTGTATTGGATGGCATATTGGATGAGGCTGCCTGGCAGAAGGCTGAATTGATGGACAAATTGATGCAGCAGTTTCCCTATGACACGTCTGCATCCAGGCTGAGAACTGAATTTCGGATTACTTACGATGATCAGTTTTTGTATGTGTCGGCAGTGGCTTATGACAACAAGCCGGGCGATTATGTGATTTCCTCACTGCGTAGGGATTTCCGCGGAGCCGGGCTTGACGGACTTGCCATCATTCTCGATCCGTTTCAGGACCTGACCAATGGATTCTTTTTTGGCTTAAGCCCCGCTGGCGTACAGCGCGAGGGGTTAATATCCAATGGGTATTTACGAGGAGATGACCTTGATTTGTCGTGGGATAACAAGTGGTATGGAGAGGCAAGGATTGAGGAAGATCGATGGATCGCAGAAATTGCTATTCCTTTTAAAACGCTCCGCTTCAAGTCGGGTTCTAAAAAATGGAATGTTAAGTTGTATCGCCAGGATAGCAAGGAAAATGAGCGGGCGGTATGGCCGTGGACACCCCGCAATTTTGAGGTAGGCTCGCTGAATTTTACGGGCGAAATGATTTGGGATGAACCACCGGTGAGTCCAAAAACCAACATCTCACTCATTCCATTCATCGCGACCAAATCGAGCAAAGATTTTATCAATGAAACACCAACCAGCGGTGATCTTCAGGTAGGAGGAGATGCTAAAATTGCGGTGACGTCTTCACTCAACCTTGATCTTACCGTCAATCCGGACTTTTCACAAGTGGAGGTGGATCAACAGGTAACCAATCTGGATCGCTTCGAAATTTTTTTTCCCGAACGCAGACAATTTTTTCTTGAGAATGCAGATTTATTTTCCTCTTATGGACATCCCTTCGGCAGGCCCTTTTTTACAAGGCGGATTGGTGTCGCCAGAGATCCTTTTACAGGATCGAACGTTCAAAATCGAATTAATTTCGGTGCGAGGCTGAGCGGTAACTTGAATAAATTCTACCGGATCGGATTGCTGCATATGCAGACCGCGGAAATTTCAGAGTTAAACGTGCCACAATATGATTTCACTGTGGCTACGGCTCAACGCAGGATTGGCACCAATTCAAATATCCGCGCCATTATGGTGAACAGGCAGCGATTCACCAACGATTCCGCAGACTTCAGAATCGAGGGTTATGACTATAATCGCGTGGTTGGCGTGGACTACAACTATAGTTTTTTCAATAACAAGATTACTGGAACGTCTTTCTACCATCGTCAGTTTACTCCCAATAAGGTAGACGCACCTTACGCCTATGGCATTGGGGCTGTCTACAGTACCAGACACATAAATTTGACCTGGTTTCAGCAGGGATTTGGGCTGGGTTATGCACCAGCGGTGGGATTTCTGCCACGCACAGGATATAATCGAATCTCACCATCCGGAGAGTACAGATTTTTCCCGAATTCAACGGTCCTCATCAACCATGGACCCACGTTCGATCTTGCTTACATCTGGGACGATATTTATGGCTACACGGACCACGATCAAAAGGTCGGGTATTCTGCTTCGTTTCAGAACAATGCCAGATTGGAAGCGACACTTAGAAATACGTACACCTACCTGTTCAGGGAGTTTGACCCGACCCGGTCACCCGAGGAGCTGATGGCTGTAAAGTTGCCTGATTCAACCGGCTACCATTACTCGAGTGCAGAGTTGAGCTTCAGGTCAGATCCCAGAACATTGTTCAACTACGAAATCAACATTGCAGCAGGTGAGTATTACAATGGTTCCCGTACAGGGATTCAGGGAAAAATTAATTACAGGGTTCAGCCTTATGGCGTGCTTTCCCTTGATATGAATTATAACAAGATAAAATTGCCGGCTCCGTATCAGTCAGCGGATATTTATTTAATTAGCCCGCGTGTCGATCTGACTCTTTCGCGTACAGTATTCTTCACAACCTTTTTCCAGTACAACAGTCAGTTTAATAATGTGAACATCAATTCACGGTTTCAATGGCGATTTAAACCGGTATCAGACCTGTTCATCGTTTACACCGACAACTATTATTATTCCTTCGACCAGCCACAGCAGAATTTTAATCCTAAAACGAGATCGCTGGTAGTTAAGCTTACGTATTGGCTGAATATGTAATCGTGCGTGGATCGGACTGGTTATCCGCCCACCACCTTGCGCAAGGTATCGATGAGGCTATCCCACAGGTCCTTCAGTTCGTCCAGGTCGTCAAAATCAGAGTAGTCGGTTACTTTTAAGAAAGTAGTTTGTGTGAGGTCATTCAATTCAATCCGCAATTCAAAATAGGACGGGTCGTCTTTGTCTTCGTCAGACTCGGGAAGAAACTGGAATTTTGTAAAATGATTGGTACGATGAGAGGCAACAACTGCCTTATGCTGTTCATTGTCCCACTCAAAAGTGTACACCTTTTCAGGGTTGATGTTGACATCGTCTGCAAACCATTCAGCGAGGCCACTTGCGGTGCTGATGTATGGATACAACATTTTTGCGGAAGCATGTATCTCATAATCCTCAGTAAAAAGATTTTTGGCCATCCTGATTTTTTGATTGGATTTTAAGTTATGCGATTTTTCAGTGATCGACAAATAAAAAAAAATTGAATAGTGAAAATCTCAAAAGTTTGTAAGTTTGCGCTCCGAACAAGGCATGGGACCCAAGTTTTGGACTTTTTAATGGCGCGGTAGCTCAGGCGGTTAGAGCGCAGGATTCATAACCCTGAGGTCGGGAGTTCAACTCTCCCCCGCGCTACCAATTGGCAGCTTTAGGCTGCCTTTTTTGTTTTTATTCCTGGCACCGGCTAGTGGCATCCAGAATCGATTTGACTACGTAAAAGTTTATCGGGTGCCGTCACGTGGCGCTTTTGTGCCATGATGCCGACCCAAAGGCACCACCACGCAGTCTTCCACGTTACTTACCGACCGATTATCTATCGGACCGAGCAGTCAGGAAAGCGTTCCTTCCGGCATTCATCATAGGTGTGCATTCGCGACCTTACGAATTTGGACTAATCTATTTCGATTTGGTTTTAGTGGCCTTGTTTTTGATGTGTACCTTCGCGGTTGTAGCATGAAAAAGATTGACAAGCTGATCATCTCGTCCTTTTTGGGGCCATTCATCCTCACCTTCATGGTGGTGGTGTTCATCCTTCTTACTCAGCACATGCTCAAATATTTCGATGATATCATAGGCAAGGATTTGGGCTGGGACGTACTTGGCACACTGTTGTTTTACTTCGCCATTTTTATGACTCCGATAGCCCTTCCATTGGCTGTGCTGCTTTCGTCATTAATTACTTATGGAAACCTCGGAGAGCACTTTGAACTAACGGCCGTCAAAAGCCTGGGCATCTCCCTGGTGAGAAGCCTTTTTCCGATTTTTATTTTCGTTTTGATTCTCACTGGGGCAGCGTTTTACGCTAACAACAACCTCGTGCCTAAAGCTGCCCTTGAAGCATATAGTCTCCTGTATGATATCAAGCAGAAGAAACCCGCCCTGGATTTGAGAGAGGGTACATTTTATAGTTCGATCCCCGATATCAGCATCAAAGTAAATGACAAACTCCCTGACGGTCAAACGCTAAAAGACATCATTATTTATGATCACCGGAATCGCATTGGCAACCGGGAAGTTACCATTGCTGACTCCGGCAAAATGTACACCATTCTGAATGACCAATACCTGAAACTCGAGTTGTTCAATGGGTACAACTACAATGAGGGTGCACAACAGGGGCATGAGACATCGGGTAGGCCCGAGAGTGGTCTTGCCATAAGCAAGACGAAGTTCGATAAATCTCAAATCGTCTTTGACCTTTCTTCATTTGGCCTTAACCGGACCGACAAGAAGTGGTTTCAGGGTAACCGCATCATGCGTAATCTGAACGAGTTGCAATATGATATGGATTCCATCAGCAGTACCATCAAGGATCAACAATTAAACTTGTTTACGGTAACAAGGAATCAGATTTTCGCCTACGTTTTTAAACAGGACACCGTTCCGATACCAAAGGAACTCAGGGAGCATCAGGCAAGAAAAGACTCCATCAGTAAGGTTAAAGCCGTGGCCAATCAGACTGAAGCAAGTCCGGGGTTCAGAAGGGTAGATGCAGGGGTCGCACCGATGCCTGATCTGACCAGACCTAAAAGTGAGCCAATCAGCGATTCCGCCAGGGCGATCATTGCTGAGAGGTCCGAAAGATTTTTTACAGTTAAGATGGGCAAGGCCGAGGTATCCGCGGCACTTAGCCATGCCCGCCAGGTCAAGACCCAGATGGTTAACTATGGCAACCAGGTGGAGAATTTTAACAACGAATACCGGATATTTCAGGTGCAGTGGCATAAAATCTTGTCAAGTTCTTTTGCGTGTATTGTGATGTTTTTGATTGGTGCACCGCTTGGGGCCATAATCAAAAGAGGGGGTTTGGGAATCCCCGTGCTGGCTTCTATCCTGTTTTTTATTGTTTTTTATTTGCTTTCGATGATGGGTGAGAAGTGGTCAAAGGCCGGACTTATTCCGGTGCCCATTGGGATTTGGATGGCGGATGCCATTCTGTTTGGAGTTGGCCTTTTGTTCTTGCGGCAGGCCCGGGTGGATGCCCGACTTTTCGATGCCGATTTTTACAACGTGGTATGGGATAGGGTTAAAGGGTGGCTAAGGCGCAAAAACCTGATTTCGCATTCTCAGGCGTAATTTGCTTTTTTAGTGCCACTACCATACTTTTGCGGTTTAAAATAGAATAGAAATAACATTTTTAGCGATGTATCTGAATTCAGAAAAAAAGCAGGAGCTGTTTAATCAACACGGGATTAGCAAATCTAAGACCGACACTGGCTCTCCGGAGTCACAAATTGCCCTTTTCACCTACCGTATCAAGCATTTGACTGAGCACCTAAAGGACCAAAAGAAGGATTTTTCGACCCAAACCGGACTTCTCAAGCTGGTGGGCAAGCGCAAAAAGCTCCTTAACTATCTGCAAAAGGTCAATATTGATAGATATAGGGCTGTTTTAACAGATCTCGATTTAAGGAAATAATTAACTACAAAGTGTGCAGGGAACCAGGTTAGGTTCCCTTTTCGCTTTATTTACACCTGGGTGTGCTAATCTGCCATGCCCGTTAACAAATTATAAGAATGAACAATATCATAACTAAATCCTGTAAACTTCCGGATGGGAGAGAGATAACGATAGAAACAGGAAAACTCGCCCGTCAGGCGGACGGGGCCGTAGTCGTACGGTTGGGCAATACCATGTTGTTGGCTACAGCTGTAGCCTCACAGACCGCGAAAGAAGGTGCTGACTTCCTGCCGATGTCGGTTGACTATCAGGAGAAATTTGCCTCGACAGGCAAAATACCAGGAGGATTTCTAAAACGCGAAGGAAGACTTTCTGACTATGAAATTTTAATCAGCCGGCTAATTGACCGCGCCATCAGGCCGTTGTTTCCTGATGACTATCATGCCGAAACACAATTAAGCATAACCTTGATTTCCGGTGATGAGAACTCGCTCCCCGATTCGCTCGCTGCGTTTGCAGCATCATGCGCGTTGGCGGTGTCGGATATTCCTGTGCAGGAGCCCATATCTGAAGTTAGGGTGGTAAGGGTTGACGGCCAGTTTATCATAAACCCAACCCTGGAGCAAAAGGAAAAATCCGATTTGGACCTGATCGTTGCTGCTTCCAAGGATAATATCCTGATGGTGGAGGGCGAGATGAAGGAGGTTAGTGAGAAGGATATGCTTGAAGCCATGAAACTGGCGCACGATGCCATCAAGGTGCAATGTGCTATTCAGGTTGAGCTTGCGCAGGCTGCAGGCAAAACCGAAAAAAGGACCTACGACCACGAGGAGAAAGACGAGGCGTTGAAAGAGGAAGTTTACAAAATGTTTTACGACAAGCTTTATGAAATTGCGCGTCAGCAAAACAAAAACAAAAAAGAGCGTTCTGAAAATTTTGCCAAGCCGCTCGAAGAGTATCTCGAGTCACTTCCGGAAGACACTACGGTTAACAAGGATCTTGTTAAGAGGTACTACAAATCTGTTCATAAGAAAGCCTGCCGCGACCTGGTATTGAATGAGAAGGTGCGTCTGGACGGGCGTAAACTCAACGAAGTACGCCAGATTTGGACGGAAGTAAATTACCTTCCGTCAGCCCATGGATCGAGTATCTTTACCCGTGGTGAGACGCAGTCTCTCAGCACGGTGACCCTGGGAACCAAATTGGACGAACAGCTCATTGACGGGGCCATGTTTTCAGGCTCAAACAAATTTATCTTACACTACAACTTTCCCGGTTTTTCAACAGGCGAGGTAAAACCGAACAGGGGCCCTGGACGGAGAGAGGTAGGCCACGGCAACCTGGCGATGCGCGCGCTGAAGCAGGTAATTCCTTCTGATGATAAGAATCCATACACCATACGCTTGGTGTCTGATATCCTGGAATCAAACGGAAGTTCGTCTATGGCCACAGTGTGTGCAGGTTCTCTGGCACTTATGGACGCAGGATTGCCGATCACAGGACCTGTTTCAGGAATCGCTATGGGAATGATCAGCGACAGTGCAACCGGTAAGTACGCAATCTTGTCTGATATATTGGGAGACGAAGATCACCTTGGCGACATGGACTTTAAAGTAACTGGAACCGAAAAGGGTATTACGGCTTGCCAGATGGACCTGAAGGTTGACGGATTGACGTATGAGGTTCTGGAAGAAGCGCTTAACCAGGCCAAGGAAGGAAGGATGCATATCCTCAAGGAGATGAAGAAGACATTGTCTCAGTCCAATCCTGACCTGAAACCGCATGCGCCCAGGGCTTACAGCATCACCATCGATAAAGAAATGATCGGTGCGGTGATCGGGCCCGGTGGAAAAGTGGTTCAGGACATTCAGAAAACGACTGGTGCTACCGTAGTAATTGAAGAAGTAAACAATAAAGGAATAGTCAATATCTTCTCTAGTAATCAGCAGGTTATGGATGCCGCCATTGCGCGCGTTAAGGCGATCGTGAGCGTACCCGAGGTGGGTGAAATTTATGACGGTGTCGTTAAGTCGATCATGCCGTTTGGTGCCTTCGTGGAAATTATGCCAGGTAAGGACGGTCTGTTGCACATCTCTGAAATCAAATGGGAGCGATTGGAAACCATGGACGGTGTGATGGAAGTGGGCGAACAGGTTAAAGTTAAATTGGTAGAGATCGATAAGAAAACCGGCAAGTACAGGTTGTCAAGAAAAGTCTTGCTTCCCCGCCCGCCAAAAAAGGAAGAAGCACCTCAGGCGTAGGTCTCGTGACGGCATGATTTTGGGAACTAAATTTTGGGATTTACGTGTCAAGACTTAGTTTTATTGCTCGATGAGACAGCTTAAGATAAGCAAACAAATCACCAACCGCGAGAGCCAATCGCTTGACAAATATTTGCAGGAGATTGGTAAGGTTGACCTGCTAACGCCCGATGAAGAAGTAGAACTTGCCAAACGTATTAAAGAGGGTGATCAGATCGCCCTCGAAAAACTGACCAAGGCAAATTTGCGCTTCGTGGTTTCTGTCGCGAAGCAATACCAAAACCAGGGGCTTTCATTGGGCGACCTTATTAATGAGGGAAACCTGGGTTTGATAAAGGCGGCTCAGCGTTTTGATGAGACACGGGGATTTAAATTTATCTCCTATGCCGTGTGGTGGATCCGGCAATCGATCCTGCAGGCATTGGCGGAGCAATCAAGAATCGTGCGGCTGCCCTTGAACAGGGTAGGATCGCTTAATAAAATTTCCAAGACCTTCTCTGCCCTCGAGCAAAAGTTTGAGAGGGAACCGTCTCCGGAGGAACTGGCAGATGTGCTGGAAGTTACTACGGCCGAGGTCGTTGACACTATGAAGATTTCGGGGCGGCATGTATCCATGGACGCGCCATTTGTTCAGGGTGAAGAAAATAGTTTGCTGGATGTGCTGGAGAATGACAGTGAGGAGACTCCGGATTCCGGTCTGATGAACGACTCATTGAGGAGAGAAGTGCAACGGGCACTTTCTACCCTTACCCAGCGCGAGGCGGATGTAATCGCATTGTATTTCGGACTAAATGGCGAGCATGCCATGACGCTTGAGGAGATCGGAGAAAAATTTAATTTAACCCGTGAGCGGGTTCGTCAGATTAAGGAGAAGGCGATTCGCAGGTTAAGACATACTTCCAGAAGCAAGGCCCTGAAACCTTATCTGGGATAGTATTGTTGGTAGGGATATTTGGTAAGTCTCAATGTATTGTTGGGACTTTTTTATTTCTGATTTAAGTTGAACGAACATGTCAAAAGAACCGCTTAAAGTATTGATAATAGGATCTGGACCTGCAGGATACACCGCGGCCATTTATGCTGCCAGAGCAGGGTTAAGGCCTGTTTTATTGACGGGTGGTGAGCCTGGTGGGCAGCTTACCACGACCAATGACGTTGAAAATTTCCCTGGCTATCCGGACGGTATTAACGGGCCCCAGATGATGATTGATTTGCAAAAGCAAGCGGAGCGATTTGGCACCGAAATTCATTACAAGCTCGTTACAGCGGCCGACTTTTCTTCCTACCCATTCAAACTAACCGTGGATGAGAAGGAACAAATCAGCGCAGAGTCTGTCATCATTGCCACGGGTGCCAGTGCCAAGTACCTTGGCATTCCGTCAGAGAAAAAATTTGCCAATAAAGGTGTGTCAGCATGCGCAGTGTGCGATGGGTATTTTTACCGGGGCAAGGAGGTAGCTGTTGTCGGGGCCGGAGATTCGGCTGCAGAAGAATCAACCTATCTGTCGAAGTTGTGTACCAAAGTTCATTTGATTGTCAGGAGAGATGAAATGAGGGCCTCCAAGATCATGCAACAGCGGGTGTTGAATACACCGAATATTGAAGTTCACTGGAACACGGAGACCGATGAGGTTTTAGGAGACGATGCGGGGGTAAAAGGAGTTCGCGTGGTAAACAACAAAACGGGTGAGAAGAAGGAACTCGCCATCGAAGGGTTCTTTCTTGCGATTGGCCATAAGCCCAACACCGATTTGTTCAAAGGACAATTGGATATGGACGAAAGCGGTTATATCAAAGTGAAGCCGGGGACAGCAAAGACGAATATCGAAGGCGTGTTTGCCGTAGGTGATGCAGCTGATAAAATATACCGCCAGGCGATAACTGCGGCAGGCACCGGATGTATGGGTGCCCTGGATGCCGAAAAATTCCTAGCTGCTAAAGAAGCGGAACTAGCCCACTAGATAATTGATGAAGCTTAATATACTTGTGTTGGCTGCCCATCCCGATGACGCTGAACTGGGGTGTGGTGGTACAATCATCAAACATGTTGCGCTGGGGCATAAAGTGGGCGTGGTTGATTTTACAAGAGGAGAGTTGGGCACCCGGGGAACTGCCGACACCCGCGATGCTGAGGCGAGAGCTTCGGCCTCTATTTTAGGATTGTCAATTAGGGATAACCTGAATTTTAAAGACGGCTTCTTTCAAAATGATGAGCACCATCAAAAGGAAATAATCCGAGTCATCAGGAAATACCAGCCGGATATTGTATTGGCCAATGCCATATACGATCGCCATCCGGATCATGGCAATGCGGCCGAGCTCTCCTTTAAGTCATGTTTTCTGTCCGGCCTGGAAAAAGTTGAAACCACCGACAGCGGGAAACCTCAGAAAGCATGGCGGCCAAAAATAATTTATCACTACATCCAGAGTCAGTGGATCAAACCAGATTTTATAGTGGATGTCACTTCCCATTGGGACACGAAGATGATGGCGGTGAAGGCATTCAAAACCCAATTCCATGATCCGGACAGTACAGAGCCTGAAACCTATATTTCAAGTGAGGGATTTTTAAAAATGGTTGAGTCCAGGGGCATTGAACTTGGTCATGCGATTGGTTGCCGGTATGGCGAAGGATTTACGGTGCGCAGAACAATAGGGGTTAATGACCTTGAGGATATGGTCTAAGGCGCCAATCTGTTGATGACCCACTTATTGTCAGCAAGGGTGTAGATAATTCGGTCGTGTAAGCGACTAGGGCGCCCTTGCCAGAATTCTATCACAAATGGTGTGACCCCATAACCTCCCCATTGTTTGGGCCTCGGCAAAACTTTCGAATCTTTGTATCGCTCTTCAATTTGCCTGGCGCGATCCTCAAGAATATCCCTGTTTTTGATCATGGTGCTTTGAGGTGAGGCCCATGCGCCAACCTGGCTTGCTCTCGGCCTGCCTTGAAAATATTCGTCTGATACAGCGTCTGAGACCCGGCTCACGGTTCCTTCAATTCTGACCTGTCGTTCCAACTCCGGCCAGAAGAAATTCAACGCACAGGCCGGGTTGACTTCAAGCTGTTTCCCTTTTTGACTTTGGTAATTGGTAAAAAAAACAAATTGACCCTTTTCAACGCCTTTTAATAATACAATCCTGGATGCCGGCCTGCCCTCAGCTATGGTTGCCAGGTTCATGGCATTGGGCTCCAATGCCTTGGAGTCGACAGCCTGCCTAAACCATTTTTCAAATTGGACAAACGGATCCTTATCAACAGATTCTGCATTTAGTTCAGCTTTTGAGTAGTCTGTTCGGATATCCGCGATACCTTTCATCGTTTCTTCAATTTTTTCTAAATTAATAAAAGCAAAGGTTGGAACTCTTGGAAAGGCGTACTTTATTCACGAAACGGAACAGAGTAACAAACTCAATTTTCAATTCGTTCTAATAATTGTACTATGGATTTCTTCAACTATAAAAATAAGCTGAAACCGTCCAGGGGAAAGTTGCTGGTTTCCGAACCTTATTTGCCCGATCCTAATTTCGAGAGGAGCATTATTTTGCTCTGTGAACATAATGAAAACGGCTCGTTTGGCTTTGTGTTGAATAAACCATCGATGGCCATGCTGGGAGACGTAATGGAAGGCCTTGAAAAATTTGAGGCAACTATCTTTGTGGGAGGCCCGGTTCAGCAGGACACGCTGCATTATCTTCATAGCTGCGAAGAAGTGATAGGGGCAACGCAGATAACCGATGACGTATATTGGGGGGGTGATTTCGACAACCTGAAATTTTTAATCAACACCAAACAAATTGATCCGTGGGAAGTAAAATTTTTCCTTGGCTACAGCGGATGGTCCGAAGGTCAACTGGATGCGGAGCTGGATGCCGATTCATGGATCGTAAGCGATCGTTTTAACGGTGGATTGGTCTTTGAAACTGATCCCAAAACGATGTGGAAAAAATCATTGGAAAGTTTGGGTGGCCGTTTCTCTGTTTACTCCAATTACCCGGAAGATCCTCGGATGAATTGATTGATCGAATTCATTTTTTTTTACGTTATTGTAGGGGATTGATTGAAATTCATGGAAAACGAAATGGATTTGCACACGGAGCAGAATAAAAATTCTGAAGAGACAACTCAGTCGGATTTTATAGTTGAAAACACCTCCCGCAAAGGACGTGATTCTTCAATTATTTCTGAAGAAGATTTCCATGTCGATGGCGATCACACCGATGAGCCAGAAGAAAATGCGACTGATTACTCGCAACTGTCGAAAGAAGAGCTGGTCGCTGTCGTGAAGCAACTGGAAAACGAAGATCGCTTTGGACGCATCGATGACATCCTGAAAGAAGTAAAACCTCTTTTCAACGAAATACGAAAGAAGGAAAAGGCATTGGCATTGGAGAAATTTATTGCTGATGGTGGTGCCAAGGATGATTTTGACTATCACGGGGATAAACACGACCATGATTTTGATGCCCTGGTCAAAACGCTTCGATCAAAAAAACACAAATACTACAAAGAGCTCGAGCAGCAAAAGAACGAGAACCTGGTCAGGAAAAATGAGTTACTCGAAAAATTGCGCTCGCTGGCCGATGGTGAGGATACGGCAAATAGTTTTGCCAGTTTTAAAGAATTGCAAAAGGAGTGGAAAGCCATAGGGCCTGTGCCCAACGTTCATGCGCGAACTTTGTGGGCAAATTATTCTGCTCTGCTGGACCTCTACTATGACCAGCGCAGTATTTACTTTGAGTTGAAAGAGCTCGACCGGAAAAAGAACCTGGAGTACAAACTTGAACTTTGTGAGCGAGCGGAGAAATTGAAGGAAGAATCGTCCATTAAAGTGGCCGTGAAGGAACTCAACGAGCTTCACAACGAGTTTAAACATACTGGCCCCGTACCCCGCGAAGAGAAGGATCAGGTATGGAACAGGTTTAAGGCCGCTTCGGATGCTTTGTATGCCAGGCGTGATGAACACATGACGGTGTTGCATGAGGGGTTCAAAAAAAACCTTGAGGAAAAGAAGAAACTCATTGAGGAATTGAGTGCGTTCACGACCTATAGTAGCGACAGGATCAAAGAGTGGAATCAGAAGACTAAAGATATCCTGGCGCTCCAAAAAAAATGGGAATCAATCGGCCAGGTTCCGCGCTCACAAATGCGGGAAATCAACCGGATATTTTGGTCCGGATTTAAGGGATTTTTCTCTAACAAAAATAACTTCTTTAAAAAACTCGATGGCGAAAGGGAGAATAACCTTGAGCTGAAAAAGGAATTGGTGAAAAAGGCAGAGTCGCTCAAGGACAGTATGGACTGGGAAAATACCACAGCTGAACTGAAGCGACTTCAATCTGAATGGAAGGACGTAGGCCCCGTGCCGGAAAAACAGCGGGAAAAAATATTTCGCGAATTCAAGGCGGCCTGTGACACATTTTTTGAAAAACGCAGGGAACAGTTTGGCAAGCAAGATGAGGAGCAGGCCGAAAACCTGAAACAAAAGAGAAGTATCTGTGAGGAGTTGGAAAAGGCGGCCGCTGACAAGTCGGGGAGTGCCGATAGGCTTTATGAACTCATCGGAAAATTTAATAACATAGGTTTCGTTCCCCGGAAGGCTATAAAGGCCACCAAAAACCGGTTTGACAAGGCAGTGGACGTGTTCATCTCTTCCCTGGGAGATTTGACGGATGCTGAACGCGAGCGGATGAAGATGGAGGTGCAATTGAGCGGGCTCCGCAACGATCCGCATGGCGAACGTAAAATTCATCATAAAGAGCAATCCATTAAAACCCAGATTCACCAGGCCGAAAACGATATTGCCATCCTTCAAAACAACCTTGAATTCTTTGGCAGATCCAAAAATGCGGAGAAGCTAAAGAGTGAGTTTACGGAAAAACTGGAGGCGGCTGCCGGTCATTTAAACGACCTGAAAAAACAGCTCAAATTGTTGAAAACTGTCTCTTAGCGGGTTTGGATTAGTCCCCACTTCCTTTATTTTTGCACCTCCTTAAACAGATACCAACGTCAAGAGACCAGTATCTGGTATCCAGGTAAGCCTCCATAGCTCAGCTGGTAGAGCAACTGACTTGTAATCAGTAGGTCGCTGGTTCGATCCCGGCTGGGGGCTCAGTTCAAAAGCAGTCAAGGTTGACTGCTTTTTTATTTCCACTCGTTTTTTACAACCGTTGACGATGCACCTTTCACACGGTTGCGGAACTTTAATCCTGAATTGGGTTGTCTCGCCCTGGTCTATGTAAGTAACTTTGTGGTTGTTAATCAATTAGATATCACCGATCACCAACAACCATGGCAAAGACTCCCCTAAAAAAGGCACCCAGGAAAACTTCTACAAAACCAGCAGCAAAAGTTAAAAAGACCGCTTCGGTCTCTATTGAGAAATTATCGAAACAGATTTTAAGCAAGCTGGAGAGCATGAAAGCTGAGCCCCAGCTACAGGGCGAAATAAAGTGGTGCATCGGCAGCTATGAATATGATAGAAATCCAAAAGGTCTCTATGAGACTGCCGCCAAAGCTTTGAAGTATTTCACGGAAGCGAAAGCAAAGAATGCGAAATCTGTTCCTGCAAAATTGATTACAGACATCAACAAAGCCCTTAAGCAGGTAGGGAAGTAATTTGGTTATTCGCGTTGGTACACGATGCGACCACCAACGATGGTGTACAACACTTCGGTCCTCTTGATTTCTTCAACTGGAATGGTCAGTAAATCCCGCGACAGGATCACCATGTCTCCAAGTTTGCCCACTTCCAGTGTTCCTTTGAGATGCTCTGAATGAGCTGCGTACGCTGAGCCAAACGTGTAGTATTTGATGGCCTGTTCCATGGTAAGCCGTTGTTCTTCATACCTGGTGACGATATCATAAATAATGTCAATGGGATTAAGAGAGCTGACAGGCCAATCTGTACTCCACGCCAGCATAGCACCATTGTCGACCAGCGTCTTCCACATATCAACCCTGTGAGCGCGCTCAGTGCCAAGCCGCCTTTCGCGATATTCCTGATTACCGGTGATGTGGGGTTGCATCGATGCGACCACACCTAGTTCCGCGAACCTTTTTGTGTCAGGAAGAATGTTGACAGTGTTGTGTTCTATGCGATGTCGGAGGTTTTTATTGCCGGATGTTTTTTGTGCGCCCTCAATGGCATCCAAAGCCCAGGTCACAGCTTTATCTCCAATACCGTGAATGGCAACCTGAAAATTATTGGCATTTGCTTTTTTGACCAATGCATCCAAATCATTCTTTTCATAACGGCCGATCCCACTGTTGGCCGGATCATCCGCAAACGGTTCGTACATGAATGCTGACAACGCACCCAGTGATCCGTCCATAAATATCTTGATAAGTCCTGTTTGGATCATGTCATTTCCATCTCCTGTTTTCGCTCCGGCACTGATCAGCGAATCCAGTTGGTTGGGAGCATAACCAAGGTTGACCCTGAGATTTAATTTTCCTTTTTCATTCAGATTTTGTAGTGGTATCAAACCCTGCTGTCCAGTCGTCAATGGCATGATGGTGATACTGGTGAGCCCCAAAGAGTTGGCATGCTGCTGCGCCATTTCAAAAATGGCCTCCATGTCGATATGGTGTGGAATGGCAGGCGTGACTATATCCTGGGCATTTTCTTTTAGTATACCGGTGGGTTCTCCTGTTTTTGAATCAAAAACAATTTCTCCGCCATCAGGCTGCCGCATGCCCTTAATAATTTTACTCTTTTTCAATGCCAGACTGTTAAGCCAGTAGGCATGACCGCCACCCCGGCTTAAGATAACGGGATTATCAGGAGCCGCAACATCTAATATTTGTCTGGTTGGCCATCCCAATCCGCCAAACAACTCTGCGTTGGGAAAAGGACCTACACCCCATATTGCTGTTCCTGGCGGAATCTGTTTTTCCTTAATCCAGTTTCGGAGGCGATCCTGTAGTTGCTCTACATTTTCCGATCCATTGAGATTTATTTCTGTTAGTCGCTGCCCGCCCCAAAAAGCGTGGGTGTGCGAATCGACAAAACCGGGTAACACCAGTTTGCCACCGGCATCAATTAGATTGGTATTTTGTCCATTGTATTTTTCAATTTCGTTTTTGTCACCTATCGCTACAATTTTGCCATTGCTTACAGCTATCGCCTCAGCCCATGGATTCTTGTCGTCTACCGTATATATTTTCGCGTTGGTGATAATTAAATCAACCGGAGTTTTTTGTGAGCAGGAAAGGATTCCAACAGTGGCCAGTAACAGGACGATCTTTTGGGTCTTAAACATTGAATACGTGGATCAGGTAGAGAATTAACGTCTATGATTCAAAGTATGATCAATACATTGGGAATAACAATCGCCTTTACACCAATGGGCTTAATTGCAATACTGATCTGCAATCGAAATGGCTTGCGAGATAATGTCAAGACCTTCGTCTACCTGTTCCTTGTTGATGATAAGGGGAGGGGCAACGAAAATATAGTTCCAACGTACGAACGTAAACATACCGAGCTCTCTTATTTTGGCGGCTATCTTGTTACTTGCTTCCATTTGATCGGGCTTGGCGTTCCACGGTGTAGTAGGTTCTTTGGTTTTCCTATTTTTTACCAACTCGATGCATCCCAACAGCCCAGTGTTTCTGAAATCACCGATGCTTGGATGTTTGGCCTTCATCTTTTCGACTTGCTCTTCAATGTATTTACCCATTTTAACAGTGTTGTCAAAAAGATTGTCGCTCTCATAAATATTAACGACCGCCAGCGCAGCCGCGCATGAAAGGGGATGGGCAGAGTAGGTTAACCCAAGGGGTAATGCCTTCTCATCGAAGTGGTGTGCAATCTTGTCGCTAACAATCACTCCGCCTAAAGGCAGATAGCCGGACGTGAGACCCTTGGCCATACAAATGATATCTGGCGCCACATCGTGGTTATCCACGCCAAACCATTTACCGGTGCGCACGAATCCGCTCATTACTTCATCGGCAATGGTGAGAATCCCGTACTTGTCCGCTATGGCCTTTACCTTTTTCCAGTATCCCGGAGGATATTTAATACAACCGGATGAGCCTGATTCACCTTCCATGAGGATCGCAGCGACACTGTCCGGATTTTCGTATTGGATGACCTGTTCCATGTGGGCGGCAGCACGTTCACCACACTCTTCAGGAGTGGCGCTGTGCCAGGGACACCGGTAGAAATAGGGATTTTCAACATGAATAAAATTCGGGGCCTGGTGGGCATCAACAGGGTGTTTGCGAGGATCACCTCCGGCAGAAAATGCACCGTGGGTAGATCCGTGGTAGGAACGGTACAACGAAATAATCTTGGATCGTCCTGTGAATACCCTGGCTATCTTAATTCCGTTCTCAATGGCTTCCGCACCACCCAGCGTGAAAAACGTTTTGTTCAAGCCCTTTGGTGCAATTTCTGAAATGCGTTTCCCGATTTTTCCGCGGATTTCGGTGGCAGCGGCCGGCACAACGTAATTCACCTCTTCCATTTGTTTGATGATGGCTTCGTTTACCCGTTTGTCACCATGCCCAATGTTCACGTTCATCAACTGTGAGGAGAAATCAATGATTCTTTTTCCATTGGCTTCGTGAAGATAAACGCCTTCTGTCTTAACGATATTGAGTGGATTGAGTCCCGCCTGTTTTGACCAGGCAAAGAGTGTATGCTTTAAGTTAT
This sequence comes from uncultured Ohtaekwangia sp., assembly GCA_964655635.1. Lineage (GTDB taxonomy): Bacteria > Bacteroidota > Bacteroidia > Cytophagales > Cyclobacteriaceae > ELB16-189. The sequence goes on along the minus strand of CAZZNH010000005.1, from coordinate 29,296 downwards.
CCTGAAATGCGATTGAGGGTGCCGATGTAGCCGTTTGCATAAATTAAAAATGGTTAAAGTCAATTAGTTAGCTCATCCAGTTGGTCCTGGCTTCTGGATTCCATTTGATGGTGGTTTTTTTCATTTGCGTCCAAAACTCGATGGAGCTTTTGCCGGTAATATCTCCAGCGCCAAAGCGTGATTCATTCCAACCTCCGAAAGAAAACGGTTCGCGTGGAACAGGCACGCCAATATTCACTCCGATCATTCCCGCGCTGGCTTTTTCAGCCACGTATTTTGCAATCCCGCCACTTTGGGTAAACACAGAGGCGGCATTTCCATAAGCCGACTTGTTTTCAATTTCGATCGCTTCGTCCAATGTGTTGGTGCGCATGATGGCTAGCACAGGGCCAAATACTTCTTCTTTGGCAATGGCCATGTCAGGTGTCACGTAGTCGATGATCGTGGGACCCACATAAAACCCGCCTTCAGCGCCTGGTACCGTTGCATTTCTTCCGTCTACCAGAATTTTCGCCCCGGCTTTCTCCGCCTCTGTAATATACCGTTCAATCCTTTCCTTAGCTTCTTTTGAGATGACCGATCCAAGATTTTTTCCGGGAATTATTTTTCTGGCCTCCTCGCACACCTTGTCGATAATGTGATCAATTTTTCCAACGCCCACCATGGCGGAAGCTGCCATGCACCGCTGACCAGCGCAACCACTCATTGACGCTGTAATATTCGAAGCCGTCATTTCGAGTTGTGCGTCAGGAAGTACCAGCAGGTGATTCTTGGCGCCACCCAATGCCAGACACCGTTTTAAGTTGCCGGTGGATCGCTTGTAAACGATTTTTGCAACTTTGGTCGATCCAACAAAAGAGACCGCCTTGATATCCGGGTGATCGCAAATTCCCTCTACAATTTCTTTTGTTCCGTTCACCACATTAAAAACTCCATCAGGCAGTCCCGCCTCCTTCAGCATCGATGCCAGTTTATTGGCGGTTAGGGGAACATGCTCAGATGGTTTCAGGATCATGCAGTTTCCCAGCGCAATAACATTCGGGATGGTCCAGTTGGGTACCATGCATGGGAAGTTGAACGGAGTGATACTCGCAACTACGCCCAGTGAAATTCGTTCTGTTTTGCAATCTACGCCTTTGCTTACCTCTAATATTTCACCCGGAATGATTTGGGGAAGCGAGACGGCAAATTCCGTGAGTTCGATGGCTTTGTCCACTTCGGCTTCGGCTTCGCTTCTGATTTTTCCATTTTCGAGGTGAATAAGTTCTGTAAGCTCTTCCCTGTATTTTTGCAAAAGGTTTCTGTAATTAAACAATACCTGTACCCGTTCTTTGATCGGTGTGGCCGACCAGGCAGGAAAAGCCTCCCGGGCTGTTTGCACAGCTTTATCCAACGTAGCATAGCCCGAAATGGGAACCTTTGAAATTACACGCCCGTCAAGAGGACTGATCACGTCAATTTTTTCTTCGGACGAATCCACAAACTGCCCCTTGATGTAGTTTTTGACTTCAGGGAATCTTAATTCAGCTACAGCCATTTTTTAATTTATTTTAGCAACCCACATTTATTTCAAAACAACATCGCACCGGAGCGCCAACATTGTGCTAGCATAATATGCAAGTTAGGATTCGTAAACCCATTTTCCACCAGCCATCGTCCTTTCAATTTTGAGGTCCATGATTTTTGATGGATCAACTTTGGTAGGATCGCCACTAAAAACGGTAAGATCAGCATATTTCCCAACCTCGATGGAGCCTTTTTTGTTTTCCTCGTAAGAGGCATAAGCTCCATGCAACGTTCCTATTTTAATAGCTTCTTCAACAGTTACCTTCTGATTCACTCCCCATGATTTACCGGTATAGTCAGTGCGCGTTACTGAAGATTGAATAGCCATCAGCGGTTCGTACGGTCCGGGGGGGTAGTCCGATGTCTGCGTGACCATAATGCCTGCGTCCAGAAAACTCCGCAATGCAAACATGTTCTTCAATCGCTCCTCACCGTAATATTTCATCTTTTCGCCATGCCAGTACACGTAGGTAGAGAAGGGACAAGGAATTGCACCCAAAGCTTTGATGCGTTTCACAAGGCTGTCGTTGATCAGGGTACAATGTTCGAGCCTGAAGCGAGGGTCTTTTCTCGGCATTTCTTTTTGAAGGCGTTCAAAAACCGACAGCGTAATATCAATCCCAACGTCCCCGTTGGAATGTACACCAATCTGCCATCCGTTGCTGTGGGCCTTTCTGCAAACATCGTACAACTCTTCCGGTGTACTGGTCAGCAATCCGTAGTCATCATTGCTTCCAATGTAGGGTTTGGATAGTCTCGCAGTTCGCTCTGAGATAGACCCATCAATGGCCGTTTTCATAGGCCCCACTTTTACCCACTCATCACCCAATCCAGTTTTCACGCCTGCTTCAATCATCCTGTCGATCCATCCGTCTCTGATCAGCGCGTATACCCTTGTTTTTAATATCCCGCGCTCATAGGCATCCTGATAAGCCTTCATGTCAAAGGTGGATGCGCCTGCATCATGCGATGAGGTGATTCCGGACTTGGCCAACATGGATGACATGAGCCCCACGCCCTCGACAAAGTTTTCTTTTGTTGGTTTCGGCCTGTCGGGAAACACATCGGCCGCGTTTTCGAGCAGCCTGCCGTTGAGCTTGCCGTCTTCACGCTCAAATTTTCCGCCAGGTGGATCAGTGACATCTTCTTTTACACCGGCTTTTGTGTACGCCATCGAATTCACAAAGTTGGTATGACCACCCCGGTGGTTGATGATTACCGGATGATTGGGCGCTGCCTCGTCCAAATCCTTGCGGGTGAGGTACCGCCCTTCCTTGGTCTTGGTGTCGTCATATTTAAAACCATAAACCCATTCGCCCGGAGGGGTTTTTGACGCACGCTCTTTCACAGCAGCTTTTATTTTATCAATGGAGTCAAGTCCACAATCAATGTCGGTGAGATGCCGCCTTCCGGATGATGCGAAGTGGCAATGCGCGTCAATAAATCCTGGTGTGACGGTTTTGCCTCCCAGATCGATGGACTGCGTCAGCGGTCCCGCGAGTGCTCTTATTTCTTCATTGCCGCCAACGGCTAATAAATGATCGTTAGCAATAGCAACGGCTTGAGCGCGTGGTTTTTGCGGATCAACTGTTATGAAATTTCCATTGTAAAGGATGAGTTGCGGTTTCTCCCAAAGGAAAGGGATGGCTGCAATTCCTCCTGCCTTGAAAAGGAAATTGCGTCTTGAAATATTTTCCATAGCGTAGGTTTACGCGAGAAGATACAGAATATTATTTGTGCTTTCAAAGGATTATTGATAGGGCATTTTCAGAATGATCATCAAAAATGATTTTACTTTTATAGTGTAACTCATATCCGCATCCATGTCGAAATCCGGTACCTACACTTTTACAACACGGCTGAAAACTGTTCACGGAAGCTTTACGCATACCATTGTCGTGGTACCGGATGATATCATGGATAAACTTCCCGAGAAAGGCAGGGTACGTGCAAAGGGGACTTTCAACAAAACTCCATTTGCGCTGGGCATACAGTATAAAAAGGATGGCACCAGGTATTTTATGGTGAGTGCCCAATTGAGAAGGCAGGCAAAACTGACATCTGGAGATCCTGTCGATGTGTCTTTTCGGTTGGTTGATGCCGGGGTGGTTGACATTCCAGAAGAATTGGAAGCCGTGCTGGAGCAGGATGATAAGGCCATGAAGGTTTGGAAAACATTTACTCCAGGGCTTCAGCGGGGTCTGGCGCATTATGTAAACTCCGTTAAAAATGTTGACAGCAGGGTAAAGCGCGCACTGGAAATAATGGAGAAGGCCAAGTATCGCCAACTTCATGCGCAAAAAAATTCAAAAGGAAAGAAGGGCGAGTAGAAACAGCGACCTTGGCGGTCGCCAATGACCCATTATTCCATTCATGTAGTTTCGTTCCTATTCTGGCGGAAAAAAATCTACTTTGGGCGCGTAAAACTGAAACCCATGAGAAAGATATTGCTCCTTACTTTTTTTGTTTGTGTGTTTTTTATTGGCGAGGCGCAGAGGAAGCGGGGCCAGGCTTCTGCTCCCGCCAGCTCATCAGCCGCTGGCACTGCGAGTCTTAATGATTACTTCAAGCCGTTGGTATGGCGGAGTATTGGACCCTATCGCGGTGGTCGTTCGGTAACGGCCACGGGGATGGTGGGCGACCCGCTGACCTATTATATGGGCAATACCGGGGGTGGGGTTTGGAAAACAACCGATGCTGGCGTTAGCTGGAACAATATTTCCGATGGATTTTTTAAAACCGGTTCAGTGGGTGCTGTTTCTGTTTCCGACAGTGATCCAAACGTAATCTACGTGGGGATGGGCGAACATGCTCCGCGAGGGGTCACTACCTCTTATGGAGATGGCGTGTACAAGTCTACCGATGCAGGCAAGACCTGGAAAAACGTTGGACTGGAGATGACGCGCCACATCGCCAATATCAGAATCCATCCTACTAATCCTGATATTGTTTATGTGGCTGCCCAGGGTGCATTGCACGGTGCAGCACCCGACCGGGGCGTGTACAAATCCACCGATGGCGGAGCCACTTGGAAAAAGACTTTATATGTTGACGAAAACACGGGTTGTTCGGATCTCAGTATGGACATGACGAATCCCCGCATTTTGTATGCCGCCATGTGGGACCATCGCAGACTGCCTTGGCAGGTGATTAGTGGCGGGAAGGGAAGTGGACTTTACAAATCTACTGATGGCGGAGAATCGTGGAATAAAATTCAGGAAGGATTGCCAAAGGAACTGGGCAAAATGAGCGTTTCAGTTTGTCGTTCAAATCCAGACAAAGTTTATGCCTTGGTTGAAAGTGACACACAAAAGGAGCAGGGCGGGCTTTTTGTCTCCCATGATGGTGGAAAAAAATGGGAGCGCATAAGCAAAGATCACCGGCTTGTGCAGCGTGCGTGGTACTACATCGAAGTCATAGCCGATCCACAAAATGAAAATATTGTTTACGTGCTCAATTCTCCGGGCCTCAAATCGATTGATGGAGGGAAGTCATGGACACGCCTGACAGGAACCCATGGCGACTTTCATCAGCTTTGGATCAATCCAAACGACAACAAAAACATGGTCATCGCCAATGATGGAGGCGCTGCCATCACCGTAAACGGAGGCGCGACCTGGGCTACACAAAGCAATATGCCGACTGCTCAATTTTATCGCGTCAATGCTGATAATTTGTTTCCTTACAATGTCTACGCTGGTCAGCAGGACAACACTTCGGTCAAGATCCAAAGCCGCAATCCATCAGGTTATGTTATTGATGAACACAACTGGTGGGCGTCTGCCGGAGGCGAAAGCGCGTTCCTGGCATTCGATCCTGACGACCCCCGTTACGTGATGGGTGGTAGCTACCAGGGAACCATTGAAATGCTGGACAGTGAAACCGGTGAGGGTAAAGGAGTGATGATCGCGCCCATTCAATATCAGGCACTTCAGCCCAAGGACATGAAATACCGTTTCAACTGGAATGCACCCATTGTCTGGTCTAAGCACGAGAACGCGTTTTACCATGGAGGTAATCACCTCCTGAAAACCAGGGACAAAGGGAGATCCTGGGAGGAAATTTCTCCTGACTTGACCCGGAATGACCAAAGCAAGCTCGGCATAAGCGGTGTACCTTATACCAATGAAGGGGCTGGTGGTGAAAATTATGCAACCCTGGCCTACATTGCAATCCACCCTCGCGAGAAGGGAGTGATTTGGACAGGAAGCGATGATGGATTGGTTCATCTTACCCGCGATGAAGGGAAAACATGGACCAATGTTACTCCTTCCGGATTGGAGGAGTGCCTGATCAACAGTATTGAAGTTTCTCCCCATGCCAATGGCACTGTCTACATTGCGACCACGCGATATAAGTTCAACGATTTTTCACCAGCGATTTATAAAACAACCGACTACGGAAAGACCTGGATTAAGATTACGAATGGAATTCCCTATGGTGCTTTTACACGCGTAGTTCGCGAAGATGACGTACGCAAGGATTTGCTGTATGCCGGAACCGAAACAGGATTCTATATTTCTTATGATGGTGGAGCCAAATGGAGTGCGTTGCAGTTGAATTTGCCTGTGGTGGCCATTACGGATATGATCATCCGGCAGGGTGACCTGATTGCGTCTACCCAAGGGCGCTCGTTTTGGATTTTAGATGACCTGGGTCTGTTGCGGCAATACAATCCTACCCTGAGCGGTTTGCAGCTTTTCCAGCCGGATGATGCTGTGAGGGTTTCAGGTCGAAGCAGTTTGGATGGTGTACTCAGCGATGAAGACATTGCACAGCGAGCTCCCTCGGGCACCAATGCGCCCACCGGAGTGGTATTCTACTACAACCTTCCGGAAACCGTTGATGACAACACCGTGATCACGTTGCAAATAACAGATTCAAATGGCGCTGTGGTCAGAAGTTACTCTTCGGAGAAAGACAAGGAATTTGTTTCTTATCCGGGCGGGCCCGAGGCAAATCCTGTCATGAATAAAAAAAGTGGGATGAACCGATTCGTGTGGGATATGCGCTACCCGACTGTTCTGGGCGCCCCAAAAGTGTTTATTGAAGGCCGTTATCACGGTCACAAAGCTGCTCCGGGAAAATATCAGGCAACCCTGAAATCTGGAAGCCAGGAAAGAACGGTATCATTCAATATCCTGACTCATCCCGGAATTACCGCTACGGATGAAGAGTATCAGGATCAGCATGTTACCATGAGCGCCATTGAAGCTGGTTTGAATGAAATTCATGGTGCGGTCAACCGGATTGCCTCCGCGAAGGATCAAATCAACAGTCTGGTAAAAATCCTGGAAGAAAAAGGAGAAGCCAAAGCGATTGTCGAGTCGGGAAAAGCACTCGTGAAAAAAATGGAGGATTGGGACGCCAAAATTGTGCAGCGCAAAGCCGAGAGCAATGATGACATCATCAACTTCGTAAATATGCTCAGTGCAGACTATATTTTCCTTAAGGGTGAACTGGATACCAACATTCCCTACGTTACACAAGGGGTGAAGAATCAACTTGCCGCATTGGATGCGCGCTGGCAACCGCTGAAGGAGCAATACAATTCATTTGTGCAAAAAGAAATTGTTGCATTCAACAATCAATGCAACGCAGCGAATATTGGCAAAATAACGTTGCCAAAGTAAGTAGGGTTAATAGGTTAAATTCGCAAATAGCCATCGGGAGCAATCCGGGTGGCTTTTGTTTTTTTTAACCAGATAATAACGACATGGTTTTTATATACCAGGATTTGGTCGTGTGGTTTGCAATTGTTCATTTCCGGGTCGTTGGTTGAGGCTCCCGGAAGCGATTTTTATACTTTTATCTGGTGAAAAATTTAAAACTCCAGATTCGGGCATGTGATTTATGCAAGAAGCACTTGCCACTTGGGCCCAATCCGGTGTTTCAATTTGGTAAAGGCTCATCCATTATGATTATTGGACAGGCTCCCGGCCGGAAGGTCCACGAATCGGGCATACCGTGGAATGATGCAAGCGGTGATCGGCTGAGGGAGTGGCTGGGCGTATCCAAAGAAACATTTTACGATGAGCGCAAGATTGGTTTGGTGCCGATGGGATTTTGTTACCCTGGCAAAGGCAAGTCGGGGGATTTGCCACCCAGGGAAGAGTGTGCGCCTGCCTGGCATCAAAAAATATTTAAGGCCGTGGGCGAGGTCAAGCTTACTATTCTTATCGGTCAATACGCGCAAGATTATTATTTGCGCGACCGGCAAAAGCCAACGCTTACGCAAACCGTCAGGGCGTTTAAAGATTACCTCCCCCGGGTGATCGCGCTGCCCCATCCTTCACCAAGGAATAACATTTGGTTGAAAAAGAATCCCTGGTTCTCGCAGGAACTATTACCCATTCTTCAAAAGAAAATTTCAACTTATCTGAATCATCCATGATTTCGTATATTCAATAGTAAATTGATGTCTGTAAAGCAATTCAGCAATGCGCCCTGATATTGAATTGATTTGGCTTGACCTTCGGCAGGAGCTCAAGAAGTTTATGCTTGCGAAATTGAGGGACGAAGATACAGCCGAGGATTTGATGCAGGATGTATTTATTAAAGCACATCTGAATATTCACCAGGTGCAGGATGCGGCTAAACTGACTTCATGGATTTACCAGATTGCAAGGAACACTGTAGCTGATCATTTCAAGGAAAAAAGCCGCACAAGTGAAAAATCATCGCCCGAATGGGCAGCGGACGAATCGGTTGAGCCGATCTATCAATCGCTGAGCCAATGTATTAACTCAAAGATATCAAAGCTCTCCAAACGAGATCGCGAGGCGGTGCTTCTCACTTACTTCAAGAATTATTCACAAAAGGAACTTGCTAATTTTCTGGGCATTTCCTATTCGGGCGCGAAAAACAGGATTCAGCGGGCGCGCGAAAAACTCAGGCTATCAATATTGGACTGCGGGAATGTGGAATCTGATTCAAAAGGCCGAATTATTGATTTCAACGGGTAGCCGATTTGGTTGTTCTGTACAAATATTTGTTCCAGTATGCTGGGTCTTTTTTGATCAACCTCTGTCTATGTGCTGGTACAACATTGAAAACAGATGACAAAATCAATCCATGTCCATATTATCAATGCATTTGCGGATAATCATTTAGGCGGCAACCCGGCAGGGGTAGTGCTGGAGGCAGACGACCTGACCAGTGCGGAAAAGCTTAAAGTAGCTGCCAGGGTAGGTTTATCTGAAACAGCATTTATCTCAAAGTCAAACCTGGCTGAATTCAAATTGGATTTTTTTACCCCAAACAAGCAGATACCCCACTGTGGCCACGCCACCATTGCCACGTTCTCATACCTAAAGCAAGTGGGTAGAATTACCGGGGTGGAGTCTTCAAAAGAGACGATTGATGGCACACGCCAGATTTATTTTGAAGGTGACATGGCCTTTATGGAGCAGGGCGCGCCAAACTATATTCCCCTTACGGAAGAAGACCGAAAAAATACCTTGGAGGGTCTGAGGATTGGCGAAAATGACTTACTCAGTGGATTCGATCCGGTAATCGTCAGTACGGGCAATAATTTCCTGATTGTTCCGGTTAAGGACGAAAGCCTGCTTGAACGCATGCAACCTGATCTACCGTTGATCGAAAAAGTATCTGCTAAGTATAATCTCATCGCTTTTTATGTCTATGCCCCCGCGGTGGCCGAGCGAACAGATGCAACAACCAGAATGTTCGGCCCTTACTATGGAATTCCTGAGGAGGCGGCAACGGGCATGGCTGCGGGGCCATTGGCATGCTACCTGCATCAGTATGCGCGGTTGCAAAAAAATGAAATGGTGATAACGCAAGGGCGGTTTATGCAACCGCCTTCTCCGAGTCGGATTCTTGTCCGGCTGGAAAAGCAAGGAGATGAAATCACAAAATTGTTTGCAGGTGGAAACGCTTACGTTTCAAGGACGCTTGATGTGACCTTGGATTGAGCTCATCTTATTCTTGGGGAAACTTCGAATGTTTCATAATGATTGACATTTTCCTCAAACTCTAAGAGTATTCCATCATCCTGCGGGTAGTAAACGGCCTTTTCGAAATCCTCGCCCGCAAATTTTTTTATGGCCTCAACATCTTCCCACTCCGTGACTGTAAAAAAATGACAGCAATCGCTTTCCTTGCGAATCCAGATCTTAACTGACAGGATGCCTGGTGTATCCAGGTATTCTTTCGTGCCCTCCGTTTTTAGAAACTGCAAATAGTTTTCTGCATTTGGTAGAGAGGTTCTACCATGCCACACGCGAGTTATCATAATTAAATAATGAGTTTTTGATTTGTGTAAGAAAGTTGATTGATCGTGAAGTATGTAACGATGTTGGTATGCGAAGGATTAAATAACGGTAGGAATTATTTGGAATTCTGCCTAAAAAATTGTATAATAAAGAAGATCAATAATTTTACTCACTAAACAAGAAATAGAATGACAACGATGAAGAAAGACAAACAAACTAAAAATCTGAAAAAGAAAACGTCTGGCAGTACAGCGCTCAAGGTCACGGGTGGCGTGTTGGCTGGAGCAGCAGTTGGTGCCGCGGCCGGAATCTTGCTCGCCCCGAATAGCGGCAAGAAAACGCGTAAAATCATTGCTGACAAAACCAAAAAGGTTGCCCTGGATGTGAAAGGAAAGGTGCTGGGCAAGGTGAAGGAGGTTTCTGGTAAATTGAAAAGCAAATCTCAAAAAGCCAGCAAGCCACCTGAGAAGTAGGATTTCTTATTCCCAAATGCTCTTCATTTTATGAAGATGGCCTTTCACATTGATACCGCTGATGGGTTGCAATCGCAATTTATCCAGCGGTTGTTGTGGAAAAAACAGGGCTGTCATGGTCAGGGCTCCATCATCTACAAACAACTCTACTGAGCCGACATCCACGAGTAGTCGCCATTTTAGCTTATTCCCAATGACCGCGTAGCCGGCTGTTTGAATGCCATTGAAATTCTGCGCAAAGTCATTTTTACCAGCTTTGTCCCGATTGATGTAAAATGATTTTACGGCAGAATCATACCCGATGATCAGTTCATCGCCTTGCCCATTGAAAAGTGTGATGCCAAAATTTTGCGCACCCATTTGATTTGACACGAACGTCAACTCAAGATCGTACGTATCAACTGTAAGCTTCTCCAAATCGATCGGGTCACTGATTTCGAATTCGTCCGTGTGCAGTTCATTCAATTCGGTTACAGGAAAGGATCGCACGATGTAAGCGTCTCCTGCATTTTGTAGTGACAGTTCTCTGGGAATCGTCATGGCGCTGCGCCATTTGTCAGTCGGGACTACATTGCCATAGTCCCAATTGCTCATCCAACCCATAAAGATTTTCCTGTCGTCTTCCTTGGCCAAATCCGACCAGGTAACACCCGCGTAATTATCCCTGCCGTAATCAAGCCAGCGGGTGTTGTTGTCTTGTGGCTGGAAACTTCTTCCGTCAAAGTCCCCAACAAAATATTGCGTAGCCGATCCGCCATTTGGACCACCCGGGTTGATGCTCACCAGCAGGACCCATTTGTCTCCAAGCTGGAAAAGATCCGGACACTCCCATACTCCGCCATGCGCACCGATCGACTGGCCGAAATCACTTTCGTGTATCCATTCTTTCAAATTCGGTGATGAATAAAAGCTGATTTTGTCTTTCACAGCCAATGCCATCACCCATTTACCATGGGCTTCCATCCAAAAGACTTTCGGGTCGCGGAAATCACGAATCCCCGGATTCTTCAGCACGGGGTTTGCCTCATATTTTACCCATGTCCGCCCGGCATCAGTACTGTAGGCAATCCCCTGTGTTTGAAAAATATTGCTTCCCTGCTTGTCTAAAACCGGATCGTGGTAAGTGAAAATGGCGACCAACGGGGGATTGTCGGTTGTTCCAAATCCGGAAGTGTTTCTTGTATCCACAACAGCGCTGCCCGAAAAAATGTAACCAAATTTGTCGGGGTACAGCGCGATTGGAAGGTGTTGCCAGTGCGTAAGGTTCTTGCTCACCGCATGGCCCCAGTGCATTGGACCCCAGACTGTGCTGTCGGGATGATACTGATAGAACAAGTGGTATTCACCGCGGTGATACACCATTCCGTTGGGATCGTTCATCCATTTTTCGGGAGGTGAAAAATGAAACTGCAAACGGTGCTGTTCGTGGTAGGTTGACATAATAGGATTATCGTTAGTCAGGTTGCGCGTACAACTGGTTAATAGGACGGAAAATAAAAGTTGATATATCGTCTTCAATTTGCTAGTTCTTTTGCAAGCTCTTCCAGTGTTTTGCCCTTGGTCTCTGGCATCAATTTCCATACGAAGACCAGTTGGAGCATCATCATAAAAGAAAAGAAAGCGAACACCGGCCAGGGGTTGTCACCGAAGATGCCCTCATTTCTGTCGATGAACACGGGCGTCAGTAAAGTAATCAATGCGGCAAAGACCCAATGCGTACCGGTGCCCAATGACTGACCATAAGCCCTAACCTGGTTGGGAAATACCTCTGAAATAAATACCCATATAACCGCTCCCTGCCCGATGGCGTGAGAGGCGATGAACAGCAGGATAAAAGATAACAAAAGTGCCGGATCAATTCCAACGTAAAAAGAATATGCTGTCAAGGCAAGGCTTATGATGTAACCCATCGACCCGATGTACATCAGATGCCTGCGCCCAAGCCGGTCGATGTAGTACATTCCAAGCATCGTGAACACAAGGTTGATTCCGCCAATGGCAATCGAATTGAACAACGAATCCTGCGCTGCAAGACCGGCCATCTCCAGCAACTCGGGCGCATAGTACAAAATAAAATTTATCCCGGATAGCTGATTAAAAAAAGCAATGAGAAATGCCAATAATATTGGCCGCGAATATTTTCCTGAAAAGAAATTCACTGGTTTGGCATCCGCTCCGATATCCGCGATGATGTCGTTCAAACGTTGTTCTGCCGTTTCGTGTTCTGACTGCCTGAGTACTTTGAGCGCACCCTCGCGGTCGTGTTTCTTGAGATACAACCACCTCGGACTTTCCGAGACGGTAAGTATCAAACCACAATAAATGAAAGCAGGAATGGCTTCAACCCCCAACATCCATCGCCAGTCATTGGCGCCATCAAAACCGGCCAGCAGGTAATTGGAGATAAAAGCAATCAGAATCCCGAAGACAATCATGAACTGGTATAGTGCCACGAACTTGCCCCGGTTTCTTGATGATGTAATTTCTGAAATATAGGTGGGGGCGGCCACGGAAGAAGCGCCAACGCCCAACCCTCCAATAAACCGGAAAAAGGAAAAAGAGTAGGGGTCTGGGGCAAGTGCCGAGCCCAACGCTGACACCAGATAAAGGACACCAATCCAGAAAAGCGTCTTTTTCCGGCCCAGGGCATCAGTGGGAATCCCACCGAGTAGTGCACCAAACACTGTTCCCCACAGGGCCATGGACATGATGAATGTGCCGTGGAAAAATGGTGTTGTTTGCCAAAGCAGTTTGATGGGCAGGTTGGCACCGGATATTACCACCGTGTCGAAGCCGAAGAGAAAGCCAGCGACAGCAACGGTAAGTGACCACCATAGGATTTTATTTTTCATTGAGTAATTTATTACTTTTCATCATTAAATAAGAAAAATATACCTGTTCAAGTTATCACTGTTTTAAGAATGGGGAATGGAGCTTGCGCAATCGATATAGTTCTTACAAATGGAGAAAAATATTCATTACGCTTCAGGACGTTGGTGAGGTGAGCTCGTGTGGTCTTGTGTTAGCAGGAGTTTAACAATTGGTAAATGGAAAGAGTCAAATTAAAGGATGCATTGTCGATCTCCCGGATTGTAGCCGGTCATTGGCGGTTGGCTGACTGGAAATTGTCGGCACAGGAATTATTAAAACTAACCAAACAAACCTGCGAACTGGGGATTACAACTTTTGATCACGCTGACATTTATGGCAATTACACCTGCGAGAAATTATTTGGCGATGCACTTGCATTGGATCACAAACTCAGGGACGAGATTCAAATAGTAACCAAATGCGGGATCAAGCTTAAGTCGGATAAATATCCAGAGAGAAAGCTTAAGATTTACGACTACGGTTTTGATCACATTGTAGAGTCGGCAGAAAACTCCCTGAAAAATCTTGGAACGGACCGGATTGATCTCTTGTTGCTCCACCGGCCTGCGCCATTTTTTGATCCTGAAGAAGTGGCGAAGGCTTTTGACCATTTGAGAATGACCGGCAAGGCCTTGTATTTTGGCGTGTCCAATTTTACGCAAACCCAGTTTGAGATGTTGAATGCGTGTTGCGATCAGAAGCTGGTGACCAATCAAGTGGAAATTTCCCCGTACTGTCTTGAGCACTTTGACAATGGCAACATGGATTTCTTCCTCAAGGAAAATATCCATCCCATGGCTTGGTCGCCACTGGCGGGTGGTAAACTGATATCGCCCAGGGATGAAAAAAGCCAGCGGGTGTCGGACGCACTGAGGGAGGTAGCTGAAGCGTTGCAGGTAGCATCGGTAGATAAGGTGATCTACGGCTGGTTGTTAAGCCACCCGGCCACCATCATTCCGATCGTTGGTACAAGTAAAATTGAAAGAATACGTAGCGCGGTTGAAGCTTTGGAAATTAGCATGAGCCTGGAGCAATGGTATACGATTTATAATGCTTCAACGGGTAGGAATTTGCCCTAAAAGGCAACCTACGAAGCGAGTGCCGGATTAGCGTGATCTGGTATGATACTTAACTCAGGTTATTCCAGTATCGGATAGGCGTCCTTGGGGCGGCTCCTCAGGCTGTTTTCCATAATAATTCTGGCACATGTATTCCAGCGAAGCACCACATCTTCATTTCCGGCCGGATTGATTTCATCGGCCTGTTCATAAAAATCCATCGCTTCGAGGTACCACTCATAGGCATCGAAGTCCGAGCCTGGATTGGACGAACGGATGGCCATGTTTCCCTGGCGCTCATGAATGATTCCCAGGTAGTAAAGTTTTGAATATTGGTCTTTGAGACCGTTGGCGAGGTCGAGTGCGGCTTTGGCTTTGCTCTGCTTCGTATCGAACTGATCCGTAAGGGAAAGCAGTAGAACAATTTTTGCCTTTTGATTATCTCCGTCCACCGCCAGGATGTCGAGGCAGATGCTTTCTGCGAGGTTGGGTTGGTTGAGCAGCCTGTAGTGCTCGGCCTTCGCGAGTGCCCCGGCAACCGCGTCCCTGGACAACGGTTTAAGTTTGAAAGTGGGACTGTTTTCAGCTGTTTTTAATTCGTGCAGATTCATGACTGTTCGTTTTTATTCATCGAATGCCTAAAACCTTAACTATCCTTTTACTTCCTACCAAATATACTGAAAAGCTTCATCAAAGGGTCGTAAAAACGGTCGGCAACCCTTTCCTTTAGGGGAATGATGGCATTATCGGTGATGGTGATGTGTTCAGGGCATACATTGGTGCAGCACTTGGTGATATTGCAAAAGCCAATGCCGCCCCCATCCTTAAGGTCTTTTCTCCTGTCCTCTACATCGAGCGGGTGCATCTCCAGCGCAGCGGTATAGACCATATGGCGCGGGCCGGCAAACTCGTCATGCAACTCGTGTTCTCTCCACACATGACACACGTCCTGGCATAAAAAGCATTCAATGCATTTTCTAAACTCCTGTACCCGGTCAATGTCACTTTGGTACATGCGCCATGTGCCATCTGGTGCATCGGGTGGACGCGGTTTGAATTTTTTGATTTTCTTTTTGATGCGATAATTTCTGGAGACATCTGTTACCAAATCCCTGATCACGGGAAAGGCTTTCATGGGTTGAATCGTCACCGGCTTATCTTTCGGCATGTCGTCCATGCGGGTCATGCACATCAGTTTCGGATGCCCGTTGATTTCAGCTGAGCAGGAACCGCATTTACCGGCCTTGCAATTCCAACGCACCGCAAGATCGCTGGCCTGTTGTTCCTGAATCTGGTGAACCGCATCAAGCACCACCATTCCTTCAGATATATCGACTTCGAAATCCTGATACTGACCGCCCGCGTCATTGGTGCGCCATATTTTAAAAGAAACTTTAGCCATGGCTATTTCATTTCGTCAATGATTTGTTTCAGATCGTCACGAACCGGTGTTTTGGGCACCTGCCTTTTTTCGATAGTGCCACCACTTCCTTTTTTCAAAGTCACGTTTACTTTTGCGTACTCATCACTTTTATCGGGATAATCTTCACGAAAGTGACCACCACGGCTTTCTTTTCTTTCTTTGGCGGAAATAGCAATTGCTTTAGCAACGGTGATCATGTGATTAAGTTCCATGGCTGTATGCCAACCAGGATTAAAACCCCGATTGCCATTGCAACCAACATGGGCTGCGCGTTTTTCAAACTCCTCCAATTTTTCAAGAGAGGCGTCAAGATCACTTTCATTGCGTACAATCCCAACGAGATCCTGCATCATGTCTTGCAATTGGTTTTGGATTTCAAACGGGTTTTCACCTTCTGCTCCCCGCTCAAAAGGTGCAAGCGCTTCTTTTGCAATGCGCTCAACCTCACTTTCATCGACTTTGATTTCTCCCAATGATTTGGCATAGTTGGCTGCGTATTCTCCGGCTCGTTTGCCAAACACCAATAGATCTGATAATGAATTTCCGCCCAGGCGATTGGCGCCATGCAGCCCTGCCGCGCACTCACCTGTCGCAAACAATCCAGGTACGCTCGTCATCTGCGAGTCGGCATCTACTTTTACTCCACCCATGATATAGTGGGTAGTGGGCCCAACTTCCATCGGCTCTTTGGTAATGTCGACCCCTGCCAGCTCCTTGAACTGATGGTACATGCTAGGCAATTTGCGTTTGATGTGCTCCGGTGCGTTGGGTATCTTTTCTTTTATCCAGGCGATGTCAAGAAATACGCCTCCATGTGGTGACCCACGTCCGGCTTTCACTTCTCTTCGGATACAACGAGCTACGTGATCACGTGTAAGCAACTCCGGTGGACGTTTGGCGTTTTTATCTCCTTGTGTATAACGCCAGCCCTCTTCCTCATCAGTGGATGTTTGTGCTTTGTATAAATCCGGAATGTCGTCAAACATAAATCGTCTGCCGTCTTTGTTTCGCAATACCCCGCCTTCACCTCGGACCCCTTCTGTAATCAGCAGTCCCCGAACACTGGGAGGCCACACCATTCCTGTTGGATGAAATTGAACAAACTCCATGTCGATCAGTTCTGCCCCCGCATGATAAGCGATGGATATCCCACCTCCAGTACAGTCCCAGCTGTTGCTGGAAATTTTATAGATGCGGCCCATTCCACCAGTGGCGACAATGACCGCCTTCGCCTGAAATACCTTGAACAGGCCTTTCTCGCGGTCATAGGCGAAAGCGCCCACTACTTTATCTCCATTTTTTAATAAACTCACAACAGTGTACTCCTGATACACATCGATACCCTGATGAATCCCGTGGTCCTGTAGGGTTCGGATCATTTCAAGTCCGGTGCGATCGCCTACATGGGCGAGTCGCGGATATTTATGACCGCCAAAATTGCGTTGCAATATTCTGCCGTCCTCCGTGCGATCAAATACAGCGCCCCACGCCTCCAATTCGATCACCCGGGCAGGTGCTTCCTTGGCATGAAGTTCGGCCATGCGCCAGTTGTTCATATATTGTCCGCCACGCATGGTGTCGGTAAAGTGAACTTTCCAACCATCGCGGTCGTCAACGTTTGCAAGGGCTGCGGCAACACCACCCTCGGCCATTACGGTGTGGGCTTTTCCCAACAACGATCGGCACACTACAGCAACGGACACACCAAGCGCTGAAGCTTCAATCGCAGCGCGCAATCCCGCTCCACCTGAGCCGATCACCAAGACATCGTGTTTGAAAGTTTCGTAGGCCATCAGAAAAATCTAAAGTCAGTCCAAATGCCCATCGAACACAGTCGCACGTACACATCGGAAAACATTACCCAGAACAAACTTGCCCAGGCCCAGTTCATGTGGCGCTTGTTAAGACAGGTGGAGCAATTGTATAGTTTTTTTTGAACGGGAGATTTGGAGAGCTGATCCTTGATGCCGCCCACGAGGTGTCGAAAAGAATGACATCCAAAAGTATATCCTCCCAACAGTGTGGCATTGATAGCCAATACAAAAGTGCCTACTCCCAATCCAAGGGTCTCTTCCCCGGTAGTGGGATCAATAAACCACAAAGCTTTATAGGCATCATAGGCCAGAATGATAACAAAGATGACGGCCAGATACATAAAGTACCGGTGCACGTTTTGCATGATCAGGGGAAAAGAGTTTTCACCCCAGTATTTCTTACGTGGTTCGGAAACCGTGCAAGCCGGAGGATCTGCCCAAAACGATTTGTAATAGGCACCTCTATAATAGTAGCAGGTAAAGCGCATCCCACCCGGGGCCCACAGGATGAGTAGGGCAGGTGAAAAGGGCAGAATAAGCGGCCACCACGATGGTTTCGGCCCAAACCAGCTATGCGGGGAACTGCCGAATATTTCGGGAGAATAGAAGGGTGACAGGTAGGGCCCAATTGCATAATGCTCACCTTGAAAAGCTGCCCAGGTTGCGTAGCCAATAAACGAAGAAAGCCCCAGAAAAATCAGTAACGGACGTACCCACCAGGAATCCTTACGAGTAGTATGTCCGAACGCGATCTGCAATAGAAACGAGAATTTAGAAATACATTTTAGGTAAAAAAAAACCCAAAAGCAACAAGGTGTTGATGACTTGGTAGTCGGGACCATGGGAATCCAAAGCCCGCAGACAGCAACGGAGACCAGAGTTAACGGAAATTTTGTGTGAGAAGTGGGTTCCTTTCCAAACTTTCTCGCTTGATAAGTGGTTAATTGGGTTTACCAAATCGACCTTGATCAATCATTTTATTTATAATCAATTTGTTGGATGACCATTGCAGAAAAACTTTTAGAGCTAGGGCTTCGCTTGCCGTCAGTATCTACCCCCGGTGGAAATTATGTATCGGTAAACGTCAGGAATCAGATTGCCTATGTAGCCATTCAATTTCCAATCCTGGATGAAAAATACCTCTACCAGGGACGTCTCGGTACAGACCTGACGACAACGGATGGTTACAAGGCGATGGAAATTTGTTCGCTAAATGCGATTGCGCAAATTGACAACAAAGTCGGCTTCGATAAGGTAGTCGGTCTTAACCACATGGATGCTTATTTTCAGGCTGGTGGCGATTGGGATGATTCGCCCAAAGTGGTGAACGGAGCATCGGATTTGTTTGTGAAAGTGCTGGGGGACAAAGGGATGCACTCACGAGCTATATTTGGAGTAGACAAACTGCCGCGCAATTTTTCCGTGGGCATTACCACTTCCTTTACCCTGCGTTGAAACCTGCAAAATGAGCCATTTCCAATAGCAAAGGAGGTAAGAGAATAATTGACAGGGGCGGTGACGAAAATCGCATGGATTTTGTACATTCGGTTCCCTAAATAAAATCAATATGGCCATGAGAAGAGCACTTACTTTTCTTGGACTGGCGGTATTATTTATTGCAATTGTCGCCACTTCCCAACTTCATCTTCGAAAATTCACCTCACCGGCAAGTCAGATAAAAAGTGGCATAGTCACGCCACTCTCATTGTGCGGCTCGCCCGGGGCCAGAGCCATCCTGAAAATCATGGACACGACCCAACAGATGGCTCCGCTGCTCAATCTCGGTGACTATGGGATGAAAGCGAGCACACAAAATGAACGCGCCCAACTCTTCTTCAACCAGGGGCTCAACTTATACTATGGCTTCAACCATTTTGAAGCTTACCGTTCGTTTAAGGAAGCAGCAAGACTGGATCCGGGTTTTGCCATGGCCCACTGGGGTCAGGCACTTTCGCTCGGGCCAAATATCAACCTGCCCATGGATCCGGCTGATGCGCAAACTGTGTATGAAGCCATTCAAAAAGCCATGTCGCTGATGAGCAGCGCTTCGCCAAAAGAAAAGGCCCTCATCCTTGCGCTCTCCAAGCGATACACGCAGGAAGCCATGGATGACCGAAAGCCCCTTGACGAAGCGTATGCCAATGAGATGGCTAAAGTGAGCGCACAATTTCCCGATGACCTTGAAGTGAATACACTTTATGCGGAAGCAAGAATGGATTTGCACCCGTGGGACTATTGGAAAAATGGACAGCCACAACCCTGGACGTCCGAAACGGTCGACCTCATTGGTAAAGTAATCGGGGCAAAAGAAAATCATCCGGGGGCCAACCACCTCAACATTCACATTCTCGAAGCGTCACCCGATCCGGACAAGGCTGTGTCAAGTGCCGACAGGCTACGGAACCTCGTTCCTGGTGCGGGCCACCTTGTGCACATGCCATCGCATATCTACATCCGCGTGGGGAGGTACATTGAAGGTGTAGAAGCCAATGAACGAGCCGTCAAGGCGGACATAGAATATATTGCACAATGTAATGCACAAGGCGTTTACCCTTTGTTTTACTATCCGCACAATTATCATTTCCTGCTGGCGTGCGCCCAAATGGCGGGCATGGAGAAGAAGTCAATGGCCACAGCCTATGAATTGCAGAAAAATGTTCCCATGGAATTATTAACCACGCCCGATTTTGTGATGTTGCAGCATTGGTATGCAATGCCATGGTACAACATGGTACGATTTGGTAAATGGGATGAGATCATGAAATTGCCGAAGCCGGGCGACTCCCTGTTGTATGCCCGATCAGCATGGCATTATGTGAGGGGAACGGCACTGGTTAGAAAAAATAGGAGCCAGGAGGCAGATGCAGAATTGAAACAATTGAAGGAGTTGGTTAATATGCCTGTTATGAGCGAATACACCATCGGGGGCTTTAACAGTTTTCATAATGTGTTGAGCATTGGTCGTGATATTCTTGAGGCAGAGATCCTCGCTGGACAAAAGAAATATGACAACGCCATTGCCTTGCTGAATAGGGCCGTTGAAACAGAGGATGCCTTGCTCTACCAGGAGCCACCGGACTGGTTTATGCCAGCCCGGCAGGTGTTGGGAAATATTTTACTGACAGCGAAACAACCAAGGGTGGCTGAACAAAAATTCAGAGAGGATTTAAACATATACCGCAACAATGGATGGTCGCTGTTGGGATTGGCCCAGAGCCTTGAAGCCCAGGGGAAAAGCAAGGAGGCGGTTGAGATTAGAAAGGAGTTTAACAAAGCCTTTGCCAGATCTGACATTAAACCAAAAGCTGCGATATTTTAGTCTATGAAGATTGGATATAAAAAAGGTCACACTTAAACAAGGGTGACCTTTTTTTTCAACGAATGCTATGCGCTTAGCGATGCCTTGACGGTGATGTTGGTATTCAGTGATTTTGAAATAGGGCAATCACTTTTTGCAGCGGCCACGAGCTCATCAAATTTTTCTTTGGTGAGTCCTTTTACTTTTGCGGACAGGGTAAGATGAGAGGTTGTAATTTTTCCTTCTTCCAGGGTCACTTCGCATTTGGTTTCCAATTGATCGGCCACAAACCCTGCAGCCACCAGGTTGAACGAAAGCTTCATGGTAAAACACCCTGCATGGGCGGCTGCCACAAGTTCTTCGGGGTTGGTTCCCGTTCCCTCTTCAAACCGTGATGTGTATGAATATTGGGTTTTATTGAGGACTCCACTTTGCGTAGTAAGGTGTCCTTTTCCCTCTTTGCCAGTTCCCTGCCAAACGGCTGTTGCATTTCTCTTCATGGTACTATTAGTTATTGGTTCGCAATTTATTTTTATTTCTCAATGTTTCTAAAATACTTATTTGACCGTTATTGCCGGCTACGATTATCAGAGAACCGTTTCTTGCTTTGCGCAATACGTGGAAGCCCGCCTCATCAGACAATGCTTGCCAATTGGCACCTCCATCGTTTGAGACATCGATACCGGTAGGTCCGGCCGCCAGCAATGTATTGTCTTTAATGTACTCAACGCACTCACGGTAGCCACGGGTTGGTGCCGAAGGCGTCAGCCAGGTTTTTCCGTAATCATTGGAATAAAGGTTGTGCTTTTCATCCATTGTTGGTTTGGTATAATCACCGCCCACCACGTTAATATTTGCGTTGTTAACGGAGACCGAATAGATGCCGGTGGTTTTTTCACCCTGAATAATCGGTACATCCAGCGTGCTCCATGATAATCCTTTGTCATCGGATACCAACAACCTTGAGACCACACCACCCGTGGCGATCATCAACCCAGATTTTCCCATGCACCGGATTCCCGTGCCGCTGGCTGCAAATGATGCCTCATCGGTTGCCAACTCAGGCCTATTTGCGACCTCCGACCACGAGTTTCCTCCATCATCGGTTTGAAGCAGCAGCATCTTTCCCTCGATGGCATCGCCATAAATTATTCCTTCTTTATCATTCCAGAAATCTATGCCATCAAAAAAGGCCGCTTCATTGCTATTTGTGTACACCGTACTCCAACTTTCTCCTCCGTTTTTGGTCACCAAAATATTTGCCGGTGCACCCGCGTTGGCAATGACAGCGTTTTTATCATCAAAAGCGTACAACGATCTAAAGCCGACCGTTTCAAAACCTTTGACCTGGGAAAACTTCCACGATTTTCCTCCATTGGTGGAACGGCCTATCCAACCATTACTGCCACCCACCCACGCAACCTGATTATTCACCACAGAAAGACTTCGAAACGATGAGTTAACACTGCACTTTGATTTTTTTAATTGAAAAGTCTGAGCGCCTGCTGTGGATATGCTGAGCAGTAGCATTGAAACGAATAGTACGAATTTTCCCATTGGCTACTGTTAAAGAATTCTGTTTCTACAATTTATGCCATGAGCCAATGAGTTCAAAACACTTAGTAATAAATAAAAATCGTTGGAATGCCGCAGGTCGTAACTCACATGAAATGCCAGCGTCTTGCCGGAGCCAGTAGGGGCAAGCAATATCCGGTTGTAGTTGGAGCAGCCTTTTCATTGACTTCAAATTTGCTTTTTATTGAATGCAACGACTGACAGGTTCTTTAAGTATACAGCGTGATTTGCAGCTATGTTCTTTGACATGGCCTCAAAAGTAGGCTTATTAACGATTGTTCAATTATTGTAAAATTAACTTGAGTAAGCCTTGGTTCAGCGCGATGTTAATACTACATTGATAAAGAATATCTAAACGCGCGAAAAAAGTCCGGATTTAACTTTCTTAGGCTTTCGCCACCCGTCCGGAAAAGTGATGACCATTTCTATTTGAGCAATTAAGTTTCTGCTAGGATACTTTATTGGCCTGTTTTATTAGTTCACTTTAACCCAAGGTAATCATGAAAAAAAATTATTCGTTTGCTATCGCATTGATAGCTGTAGTCTTATTGTTTACGGGCAGCGCAAAAGCTCAAAATGCTGTGTTGTACATGAATCAGATTCTGGAGCCCATTCCTGGGAAGATCGTTGAATTTGAGAATGGTGTGAAAGCACACAATGCCAAGTACCATGCGTCCGGTCCGGAGAAAGCAAATCTGTTTTCGATCATGACCGGACCTCGTTCGGGTCAGTATGCCTGGGTGCAGGGGCCAATGAGTTATGCAGCGATGGATAAGGCACTGACCAAAGAGCATACCATTGACTGGGAGAAAAACGTTGGTGCTTTTACCAAAAAAAATGGTGAGATAAGATTTGTACGGTTGGAAAGTGATCTTTCGTATAGTGCAGACCCGAATGCTGTTGTAGAGAATTACATTGTAAGGATTTTTTATGGTGTGACTGATCTCAATCAACTACTTGATGCCATTGGCATGATCAAAAAGATTTATGATACAAACAAGTACAAAAGCAGCCGGTCGGTGTACACAACAGAATTTCGCGAGAAGAACGAAGAGGCCGTAGCATTGGTCTATCCATTTAAGAGTTGGACAGAGTTTGAAACCCGCAAAGGCCTTGCTATTGATGACCTGCCTACAGAAATGAACAAGGTGCATGGACCTACAGGATGGCAAACATTTCAGGACAAAATGGCTGCAGGCAGCCCTGGTTGGTATGATGAGGTGAGGATGATGATAAAATAGGGGTTAGCTTAACTAACTTCAGAAGTCTCGAAGCCAAGGTTTCGAGACTTTTTTGTGTCACCGCATCTTGAAACTCGCGTATTCCGTGATCGCCAGTTCTCGTGCGCAATCCTTTTGACAAAATAATTCATTAACTTAGTGCTCGCCATAATTAATCAGTTGCCCGGTGGAGAGCTATCCCAGTATTTTCAATGATGTGATCGGTCCGGTGATGCGCGGCCCGTCCAGTTCCCATTGTGCGGCTTCGCTTCGCATCGGAAGGTTGTGCCGCGACCTGATGGATGGAGACATAACGGAGGTACTTATTGAGTTCGATCCGAATGGTTCGTTGGCAACCACGCATAAGGGACAGGGATCTGATATGGGATTGTTTGGCGGTTTTCTTGGGTGGGAAGCCTATGACGAGCGATTGCCGGGCTACTTGCAAGCCATAGATGAGGCCGGTATAAAGATTACCATTGATATACATCCAATTGGTGCCACACATCCAAATACCTACAAGATCACACTTAAAAATAAACGGGAGACCAGGGCGATGACGGCCTTGTCGACAGGCGGGGGAATGATTCAGGTGATTGAAATTGATGGCGCCCAGGTTCACATGGCTGGCGACTTTTATGAAACATTAATTTACGTGAAGTCATCTCAGCGCGTGGCTGACTTTTTGAGAGGATCCGTTAAGTATGATGAAATAAATGTTCATCAGGGAGATGATGATTTTGTGGAGGTGAAGTCAGATCAGTTTTTGCCTGCAGGAATAATCGAGGAACTGGGTAGTATGGATGATGTATTGTTTATCAAACAACTGTCTCCCGTTCTTCCTGTGTTGGCACGCAAGGATCTGAAAGTTCCTTTCATCACCTGTGAAGAGATGTTAACCTACAACAAGGGTAAGAATTTATCCCTATGGGAACTGGCGGTGCATTATGAAAGCGCTCGTGGCAATATTTCACATGAGGAAGTATTTGAAAAGATGCGGCATATTGTTGGCATCATGAGCCACGCTATTGAACTTGGATTGAAGGGTACGCATTATGACGATCGTATCCTGGGGCCGCAATCATTGAAGTTTAGTGAGCAGATCAAGAAGAAAGCGCTTGTCGAAGGCGATGTGTTAAATGAGGTCATACGTTATACTTCGGCCATGATGGAAGTGAAAAGTTCAATGGGGGTCATCGTTGCCGCGCCCACGGCCGGATCGTGCGGAGCCTTACCCGGAGCGGTGTTGGGGACAGCCAATATTTTGAAGTTAACTGAGGAAGATAAAGTGAGGGCGATGCTGGCTGCCGGCATCATTGGCGTATTCATTGCTGCGCACGCCACTTTTGCCGCAGAGGTAGGTGGATGCATGGCTGAGTGTGGGTCAGGATCTGGAATGGCTGCTGCTGGAATCGTGACACTTAAGAACGGATCCTTGAAGCAATCATTGGCGGCAGCTTCTATGTCGCTGCAATCGTCACTGGGAATGATTTGTGATATGATTGCAGACAGGGTGGAGGCTCCCTGTTTAAATAGAAATGTGCAAGCGGCTACGCATGCCATCTCGTCCGCCAATATGGCGCTTGCAGATTATGATCAGGTAATCCCGTTGGACGAAGTAATTGAAACCATGAAAAAAGTAGGTGATGCTATTCCCAATACATTGCGATGTACAGGCTTAGGCGGCTTGGCCATCACCAATACTGCCAAGAAAATCGAAGCGATGCTTGCTGAAAAGGAAGGCGCTCGGCCAAAGACCTTCTTCAAGGTCTGTTGACAAATAAACCCTTTGTCAGCGATTTCTAAGAATAATATCTCATTACCTTTATTTTCTTAATCACCAACAATGGCAACTATTAATTGGCAGAAGGAAATACAACCACTGATTAAAAAATACAAAGGCAAGCAGCATCCGCTGGATCACCACCACAATCCCTATGAGCTTTTGGTTATGGTCGTACTTTCTGCGCAGGATTCGGATCGCAACATCAATAAGATTGCGCCCGATCTCTTCGATGCCTACCCCGATATGGCGGCACTTGCCAAAGCCGATGCAGAATCTCTTTATCCTTTTGTAAACAAGGTTCGAAGTTCCCGCAAGAAAACCAATTGGTTGCTTGAAATTGCAAGAGAACTTAAACACGACAAAAATATTCCCACTACGTTGGAAGGGTTGACGGCCTTGCCGGGCATTGGCAGAAAATCTGCCAACGTGATCAAACGGGAATTGGGCGTGGCTCCCGAGGGTATCATTGTCGACTTGCACGTGGTGCGTGTTGCACCAAGGCTCGGACTGGCTACAGGCACGGATCCCAAGAAATTGGAAAAACAGATGATGGAAACCATTGATGCAAAGGATTGGGGAGAGGTAGGAATGGCCATTTCTTTTCTGGGACGTGAAACGTGCCGACCGAGTAATCCGAAGTGTGGTGATTGTGTGATGAAAAAGGTGTGCGCCTACACCAAAACGCTTTAAAAAGCAGGTCGGAATCGTCAGTATGTCTTATGCCTGCGCGATCACCGATCGGTTAATCTCTTTGATCGTCCTGGTGCCGGCCTGTCCCATCACCATTTCCAGTTCGTCCCTTAGTATTTGCAAAACGGCCTCTACACCCTCCTGACCAAACGAGGCCAATCCCCATATGTATGGTCTTCCGATACAGACTGCAGTTGCCCCCAGGGCCAGCGCTTTGAAAATATCTGTTCCCCTGCGAAAACCGCCATCGATAAGCACGGGGATTTTCCCGTTTACCACGGCAGTCATCTCAGGCAGGCAGTCGAGGGTACCGCGACCTGTTTCGCTGGCGCGGCCGCCATGGTTGCTAACGATAATTCCATCCACCCCGTGATCAAGACACAGCCTTGCGTCTTCAGCGGTTTCGATCCCTTTGATCACCAATTTCATTTTTGTTGCAGCTTTCAATTTTTCCACATAGTCCCAGGTTAGTTTTTCCTCGAATTCAATCCCGGGTTTATTGGGCACCATAGGTTTTCTTTCAAACCTGTTTTCACCGTGGCAATTTGTGCACTCACGCGTGTCGAGTCGCTTCATTCGCTCAAGCGTAATGCGGTTGCTCCCGGCCGCGAGATCAACGGTGAACACCAGGACTTCGGTACCCACGTCTTCTGCCCGTTTGATCATGTCTTTCGTTGCTTCCCAATCATTCAGTGCATACAGTTGGTACCAGACGGGTGCGCCACGCTCTTTTGAGACGTCTTCTACCGAAAACGTAGTAACCGTTGAAAGCATTTGGAGGTGGTTCAGGGCTTTGGCTGCCCGTGCTGTTGCCAGTTCACCATCGGGGTGGAATGCGCGCTGACTGCTAACCGGGCAAAGCGCTATGGGTGAGGGCCATTCTTTGCCAAATATTTTTGTCGTCATGTCTACCTGCGTGGGGTCGATGAGCCTGCGCATTTTAAGGCGGACTTTGTCAAATGCATCCCGGTTGGCTTGCAATGTTCGATCGCTGTCAACCCCGGTGGCCAGGTATCCATAGTGGGCTGGTGGAAGGTTGTGTTGAGCCAGTTTTTCAAAATCAAAAACGTCTAACGCATCCGATGCATTTTTAATGCCATCGAAAAGTTTCTCGACAGCCCTCTGTTCTTCTTTTGGTGTTGAACACATGGAAAGTCCCAGGAGCGGACTTCCCAACAGAAACTTAATGAGCAATCTTCTGTGCTCAAATTGCTGGTTGGTTGGCATGGAGAATATTGGGTTTGCGTTGAAAACCAAGTTAGAATAATAATCGCAATGAATTCAATTTCAATGGGAAGGATATGGCATGAATTTGGCCTGTATATAGTTCATGGATTGTTTTTTATGTCCGTGATTTTTTCCAAAATTTGACGTTGCAAACACTACACAAACTATATAAAAATCCACTACCATGAGAAAGTTACATTACCTGATTTTAGCGCTCTTCCTGTTTGGTGCGGCCGCTTCGTTCGCGCAAGAGAAGGCTCCCAGTCGCCCTGCCGATATCGGAGACAGTGAGTTTGACGGATTCAAAAACAGTTCTTTCAACGTGCTGGAGGAGTCGACCAAGCTGAAGAACAACCTTACGCATATTGACAAAGAGATCAAGGAGTACTCTGGCGTGATATCGACTGTAAGTACCGACAAAATTAAGGGCCACTACCAGGCGCTCACGGGCGTAAAGAAGGAGGTGGAGAGCGTCAATGCCAATATTGCGGAGTTGGACAACAAAGGCAAAGACATGGTAGCCAATGCCGGAAATGTAACTCCAAAATTGAAGTCTGTTAAAGCTACCGCAAATACCAAGAAGTCGGTGGAGGGTTTGGATGTGGCCAAAGGCAACATGAAATCGATTTCAGAAATGCTACAGGCAGACACCAAGCTGCTTGCGGACGAGCTCAAGTCGAGGGGCGAGCCTATTGAATAGCATTTCCCACTCGGGCGAAATTTTGGGATAACTGACAGACTGGTATCATTCTTACCTTAATTAATCATTTAAACACGTGCACCGCTTTTTTTTAGTTTCTGCCCTCTTAGTTGTTACCATCTCCGTTGACGCGCAGGACGATGTGCTGGGCATGTTTGGAAAAAAACTTACCAAAAAGCTGAGCCAGAAAGGCAGCGAGAAAGTGGCGAGTTTGGATTCTGTCGACTTTCAGTTTGCCATTTCCCTCAACCAAAGTGCAGGCTTCTTTGACGTGGAGCAGAAGGGGGAGACCAGCTCTACACTGCTTTATCAACTCAAGGAAGAATCGGACAAGACCAAACTGGAGCTCGCCCGCGAAAACCTGGAAACAGGCATAGGACTCTTTGAGTTCAACCGCTACAAAATGGCGGAGGTATATGTACTGGAAACCAAAACCATGCTCGAGAATGAAGGGCTCACCAACGAACTGGTGTACCTGCGCACTTTATCCAATCTCGGTTTGATCTATCTGGTGCAGGGAAAGACCCTGGCCGCTGAATCATTGATTGTTGAGTCGCTCACAGACAGTGAAAAGGCTTTAGGAAAAACAAGCGCAGCCTATATTGCCAACCTCAACAACTACGCTAAACTTCACCAGGTATTGGGCAAATATAATGAGGCGGAGAAGGAGTTTGATGAAGCCCTTCAGTTAGGCAGCGCGTTTTTTGGCGAGGGAATGCAGCAGGCCATTATGCTAAATAACAAAGCCATGTTGCTTCACGTGATGGGGCGTTACGAAGATGCCTTCAGGCTGATGGGTGAGGCGATGAGGAATGCGGAAATTGGGCCTAAGAAATTTCTTAAGTCTGGCGCTAATTCTTTTGACAACCGCAAGTTCAGGGCCAACCTGGCCACGATGTACCAGCTTTCCGGCAAGTTTGAGGAGGCGGAAAAGAATTTTCTGGAGATCAAGAAAGTATTTGAAAACAGGGGGCAGTCCAAGAATATCGAATATGCCGGCTTGCTGAATCAATTGGGTATCCTTTACATCCAAATGGGGAAAAATGATTTGGTCCGCGACTTGTTGGTGCAATCCGGAGAAATTTATCGTAAACGATTTGGTGACAAGAATGTTTACTTCGCCAAGGTGCTCAATGACCTGGGCAACTTTTACCGCCAGACAGGTAATTTTGAAGGAGCAGAGAAACAACTGACGCGTGCTTATGAAGTTAGAAAAGAAATACTTGAATCAAGTCATCCGGATTATATAAGAACGCAGGAGGATTTAGCCATTCTATACTGGAAAACGAGCAGGCCCCGGGAAGCCTACGACTTGTACAAACAGGTAATGGACAAGACCATCGATTTCACCAACCGGT
>CAZZNH010000004.1:0-326808 GCA_964655635.1 uncultured Ohtaekwangia sp. | reverse complement strand
CTTTGAGGCTTCCGTGAGCCAATCGATGTTTGCGATCGAAGCGGTAGTGCCTCAACTGCAAAATAAATGGGGCAACGGATTTGATGGTGACTATGGAGAGTTCTTCAGCAACTGGGGATGGGTGTTTG
The DNA here is from genome assembly GCA_964655635.1 of uncultured Ohtaekwangia sp. Classification (GTDB taxonomy): domain Bacteria; phylum Bacteroidota; class Bacteroidia; order Cytophagales; family Cyclobacteriaceae; genus ELB16-189. The sequence continues at coordinate 326,680 of CAZZNH010000004.1, read as the reverse complement.
ATGGCACTGTCCCGCCTGGTAGCCCAAGGCATCCGATGTGGGAACACAGAAACCTTTTTCCCGAGTTTCCGGAGTTCAGACAAGATACACCCTCCAGCTCTGAGTACGACCCGAACATAGGTTCATATGTACCAGCTGCCGCGCCAAACAACGTCAATGATTTTTTTCAAAAGGGAACCTCATCCAATACCTCATTCAACGTTGGAGCCAGAAATGACTTTGGAAGTATCAACTTCAATTTCAGCCACCTCGATGAAACTGGATTTGTGAAGAACAATAACGTAGAGCGTAATAATTTGTCCCTGGGCGGAACGGCAAAGCTCACCGAGAAATTCAGTATGAGCAGCGTATTCAATTTTGCGCGTACAGATTTTGAAACACCAACGGCCGGTGCCGGACGTGGTAACAATTCGCTGGGAGCTCCTTCGATTTTTGCCAACCTTTTCTTTACACCGAGAAATATTGACCTTATGAACTGGCCATATCAAAATCCAGTTACAGGGGCTTCGGTTTATTACAGAAACGGAAATGACATCACCAATCCGCGCTGGATTTTGGACAACACCCGACAAGCCTCCAAGACCAACCGGTTCTTCTCAAATATCAGTTTCAATTATGACCTGACAGATTGGTTTAAACTTACCTATCGTTTGGGTTTGGATACCTATAGTGAAAAGCAAAGTATGTTTGTCAACAAGGGAGCTGTTGGATTTTCTGGCGCTGGCCTGATTTTTGGAACCGGCTTGTATAGGTCAGTGGATATCACCAACACCATTCTTGATCATTCTGTCATCGGCACGATACAGAAGAAGTTAAATGCCGATTTGGATTTGACAGCCATTCTTGGATTCAACGCAAGAACAGATGAGTATTCACAAAATGGTTTGGAAAGTTCTGGCCAGGTAGTTTTTGGTCTCATTGAACACAGAAACTTTGCCAATACGACATCCAGAGATTTTCGAAATTTCGCCACGTCTAACTTGAATAGTACAAGAAGGCAGACCTGGGTAGGTGGGTATTTTGATGCAGGGTTGGGCTATAAAAACTATCTGTATTTGAATATTACCGGTCGCAACGACTGGGTGTCTACTTTGGAGAAGGAAAACCGTGCGTTGTTCTATCCCGGAGTGAGTGCATCGTTCATCCCCACCGCGGCCTTCCCCGGCTTTGCGGCTGGAGTGCTTGACTTTTTAAAGTTGAGGGCCGGCTACGGCACATCGGCCAATTTTCCTGATCCTTACAATACCCGTCCTATCCTCAATACCAATTCAATTTACCAGATTGACGCGATTGGAACAGCTTCCGCGCAGGGACTCGATCGAACCCTTGCCAATCCTGACTTGAAGCCCGAGAGGCAGACCGAGACGGAGTTTGGGATTGAGGCGCAGGCTTTGGACAATAGGGCCAAGATCGATTTGTCCTTGTACAACAGATCGGCCAAAGATCAGATATTGACGCAAACGTTGGATCCAGCGACTGGGTATGAGCAAACGCTGATCAACGCTGGTGAGATTACCAACAAGGGTGTGGAAATGGGCTTGACGATTACTCCCGTGAGAAGCAATGCAGTGAATTGGAACATCAGGGTTAACTACACGAGAAATGTGAGCAAGGTGGAGAGTCTTCCTGAAGGTTCTAAAGAAATCTTGATCAACGGGTATGCGACAAGAGGAAATTATGCGATTGAGGGAAAACCTTTCAATGTGATACAGGCATTGCACGCGCTCAAAAATGCAGATGGGCAGTTTTTGATTACCGCCAATGGAGATTATTCCATATCGCCTGAAATCGACATTATCGCGGATCCGAATCCCAAATGGTTGGGCTCATTGATCAATGATGTCTCATGGAAAGGCGTTACGCTTTCATTCCAGTGGGACTACGTTCACGGTGGACAAATCTGGTCGTCATCTGCAAGTGCAACGATGGCCCGCGGTGTGGCAAAAGAGTTGGAGAACTTTGACCCGACACTTACGCTCATTATCCCTGGCGTTAAAGAGTCTGACGGTGTGACACCCAATGACCTGCAAATGCCAGCATCCCAGTTCTTCTTTGGTAACTCAATCGTAGGAAGTGCTGCCGATGACCGGGGAATTTTTGACGCCACGCGCATTCGATTGCGTGAAGTATCGTTGAGCTACAGTATTCCTCAGAACATTGTTTCAAAGATCTCTGCGCGTTCAGCACAAATTTCGCTTGTTGGAAACAACATGTGGTTTAGGGCGATTAACGCACCCAAGTATGCAAGGGCAGATTTTGACCGAACAGCTTTTGGTGTGGGCAATGGAGCAGGGTTTGATTATCTGGGGGGACCATCTGCCAGAAGATATGGTGTAAACCTGCGCCTGACATTTTAATTCATTGATTACAAATCGGATGTTGGTATCAAAACACAAAGTTGTGATACCAACATCACGATCAAAAATTATAATAACATGAAAAAGGTATTTAAGATTATGGGCATCTGTCTTGTCCTAATTGGATTCTCGTGCGATCTGGACAAAGACCTGGATAACCCGAATGAGGTTGGCCCAAGCACGGCTGACCCAACACTCCTAATGAACGGGGTGCAACGCGATCTCGCGTCATTTTATGAAAGAGTGAATGGCCAAAACAACGATACCACAGTAGGTATTGAGCGACTTGTCAGAATGAGGGCGTTAAGTACCGGTGCTACGTATCCCACAGCCTATCAACCTCAGGACATGAATGACATTTGGCAGGATGCGTATCAGAAAATACTGGTCAACATTGAAGTGTTGCTGCCTCTGGCGGAAAAGAACAACCTGACCACGCATATTGGTGTAGCCAAGATCATCAAGGCCTATGTGTACCTCACCTTGGTAGATATATTCGGAGATATACCGGCAACTGAAGCGCTGGCTGGAGGGGCGGGCAACCTCAATCCGAAGTCAGATTCAGGAAGTGATGTGTACGCGGTGGCAATCGCGCTACTTGGCGAAGCCAGGGCAGAACTGGCAAAAACCGGCTCCGAGGCTGGTGGACCACTACCTAGAGATGCCTATTATGGCGGCAACAGAGCTAACTGGACTGCGCTTGCAAATTCTCTGGAGCTGAAGGCCCAACTGAATATGACCGCTCAACCCTCCCTGAAGGCTGCCGCAGCTTCAAGAATCACAGCCCTCTTGTCCGAAAATCTGATCGATACCGATGCCGAGGAGTTCATTTATAGATATGGAACTTCGGCAGTTCCTGCTTCCTCAAAACATCCTTATTACCGGGAGACTTATCAGCCGGTGGCCGCGTCTGCCGCGGGTTGGATTTCAAACTACTACCTGAAGGAATTGTTTAACGGTCTTGGCGTTCAGGACCCTCGCTGGAGATACTATTTTTACCGCCAGGTGGGTAGCCTGAAGCAGGCACTTGCTGTAGATCCGAAATCGATAACCTGTATCAATGCCAATGTGCAATATACCGGTACGCCATCTCATTATACAGCCATAGGTGCTGTCTATTGTGCATTCGATCCGGGCTTTTTCGGCCGTGACCATGGTGATGATGACGGACGTAACCCTGATGCACCGGTGATTACCGTGCCGGGTGTTTATCCGGTTGGAGGACGCCCGGACCTTAATCCCACGGGAGCGGCTGGCAATCCCAACTACCACGGTACGACCATCAACGGGCAGGGCGCGAATGGCGCGGGGATATTGCCTATTTACATGTCCTTTTTTACGGATTTCATGAAGGCTGAAATTGCCATTCGGTTAGACAATGATCCGGCAAGCGCAAAAACCCATATGCTTAACGGTGTTAATAAGTCCATCAACCGGGTTAGGGCGTTTGCAGTAAGCAAGGGTCAAACCCTGCCAGCCGGCCTTGAGCCGCCACAGGTGATCTACGTGTCCACACTAGGTGCTGCATATGATGGATCAGCCGATCCCATGGATGTCGTGGCTAAGGAGTATCATAAATCTCTTTGGGGAAATGGATTGGAAGCGTACAACATGTACCGCAGAACGGGCTATCCCAAAAACATGCAGCCCATGAGGGCCATACCCGGTACCGAGGGGAGCTTCTGGAGGTCAATGGTCTATCCTGCGGTTCATGCTAACCTGAACGCCAACGCTCCATCCAACGAAGGAAAAGCAAATAAGAAAGTGTTCTGGGATGGAAATCCCGACATACTGAAATAAATGTGGACTGACAATTATCCGGCCTTTGCATTCATGCGAAGGCCGGGTGAGTGTCACGATTGAATTTCAAAACATTAAAGACATGATAAAAGTATACTATAGAATTTTGGCGCTCCTGATGATAGGTTTCACGTTGGCGTGCGCTGACGAGTCACTGGATCCCTTTCGGTTGAAAGACATTCAGAAAGGTTCCATGTTGGCCTTAAGGAGTAACTCAGGAGCAGCTACAGGGTTAAACCCAGACCAGAACTTCTTTTTCAGGGACCTGGTTGCCGGTGATGAAAAATTCAGCTATGTCGCTGATTTTATTTCTGAGGATCAGGACCTGTTATCAAGCATAGAAATATATGCAAGGATTACTACCGGCCCTCGTTTCCTGGTGACCTCAATTCCCGGGACGGGTTTTGTGACGCCATCGGGCAAGAAATCCAGGCAGGGCAAAGTCGAAGTGTCACTGTCTAGCATACTAACTGCGTTGGGTATGAGTGTCGCTGATGCCGCTGCCTTGAAAAGAGCGGACATTATTATTGAGTCTGATCTCACGCTCACAGATGGAACCGTTGTTCCTTCTAACTCATTGGTTAATTCTGGGCTAACATCGGCAAGCGCATTTTTTCCGGCCCATACGTTGAATTACTATGCGGAGCTTACTTCGGACTTTCAGCCCGTGGCCACATCGAAGCTGGCAGGTGAGGTGGTGAAAAACGCTGCCGGTGCGGTAACTTCACGTCCCGTGTTTCCATTGAAGGCCGGTGCGCGAGACACCATACTGGTTACGTTTTCCGGCAAAGTATTGGGACCCCCGAACGTGTCATTCAGCCCGGCTGGGGCGGTAACGCCTATAGGCGTGGTTACGGAATTACCTAACAAAAAGGCCTCTGATGTGACCCAAACATTTTTTCAAATTGTTGAAGCAACCGCGGCCACAACCGGAGCTGTAACCGCAACATTTACTGGTTCTCAATGGAAAGTTTTGGGAGCGACACTAACACAAAAGGCCAAAACCCAGACCGTCAACGTGGACAATAAACAACCACAGATCACTTCTAGCAGCACCGGAACCCGGGTTGGCCGAGGTCAATTTGTTACCATCACCATTAATTTCAATGAGAGGATGAGTGCAAAATCGGCCAATGCCATCAAGGCTACCATCAAGGATCCTAACGGAAAGCTGAAGGAAGTCAGCAATGTGTCGATGACGCTTGCGGCAAACGGTTTGTCTGCAAGCCTGGTTTATCTTCCGGAGGAAATCAATCCTGCCGATCCTGTTACACACGGACCGTTAACGCTCACTTATACAGGCGGTGCGGACGAAGCTGGCAATACTGTACTTGGTGGGGTGAGCACGGGTGGATTAACCATGGACGTGGGAAAACCACCAGCACCGGTATTCAATGCCCTCCCCGGAGATCATGATCAAGGCACCCAGATCAAATGGAGTGCAAGCCAGTCAACCAGCGGTGCGAACCCGGGAGGAGCGATTGGAGGGACCATCTACTTTGTGGCAATCGATGCCGGGTCAACCGCGCCAGCGAGTGTTGCATTCGATGCGGATGCCAATGCGATCTGGACTATGGCAACCGGTGTCACCCTTCGCCAACAGGGAACGCTGACAACTTCTGCTACTACCGGTAATACGGGGACTTCTTTTACATCGTTTACTGCCAACGGCACGTTTGATATTTATGCCGTGTTTGTTGGGTCGACTGGAAATGTGAGTGCAATTCCGGCTGCTCCACAACTCGCCAACGTGATTATGAATTGATATTTTAACGGTGATGTGAAGCCATTGCGGAGTTTTTCGAAGTGGCTTCATATTTACCAGTCTTAACTGCAAAAAAAATACTCCTGACGTCAGCCAGGAGTATTTTTAATTTTATTCGTACCTGAGGCCGGAATCGAACCGGCACGTCTTGCGACACACGATTTTGAGTCGTGCGCGTCTACCAATTCCGCCACTCAGGCAGATACTACACGCTTGTTTGTCCAGGCCCGGTGCGCGCCTGTCCTGATACGCAGTCATCAGGGTCTACCCAATTCAGCCCTGCCTGCAGCAAGCAGGCACTCAGGCAGGTACTTTTGGTATTGGGGTGCAAATATGCTTAATCTTTAAGTTTCTGACAATTTACAGTTCAATATATTTCTCCAAAGAAAACGCTTGTGTGCGTTCGGAAAATAGTGTCTTCACACGGCCCCAGACACTTCCAAACAATGGAGACTTCCGGTAGTTTTCAAGGCTGTCGGGATGATCCCAGTGACTCAGGGTCGTATAGCAATGCACATCCTCTGCATCCTTCAGCAGTTGTAGATGAGAACAACCAGGAAAATTGCGAATGGCTAGTTTGTTTTCGTTGAAGATGGCCAAAAATTCATCAACGCCCGCCTCTGTAAAATGCATTCGTACGATTCGTATCAACATAGTTATTCGTCAAAAGTTATACTGATTGGACTATCATAAATCAACCCAAGCAATTCATTTGCATTTCCTTTGTATATACCGATCTCAAGAAACCCCTGGCTATTAAAGAGTAAAAAACAGTCTCCTTGTTCGGTTTGGTTATAATTGGTGTGTATTTTTTTAAATTTCTCTCCCCCAAATTGAACGGTGAAGTTTTTTCCCTTACTCAAAATATCAAAATCAGTTTTAGGAATGTTGGTAATCAGGTTGCCGAAGTGGTCCACGCGTACCACGTGGCCGGAAATCTGTTTTCGTGTTGCTTTTACATGCCGGTCAATCATCTTTTTAAATGTGGTCATCGGTTTGCCCAAGCTGGTGATTGCAACACCGCTGGCCAGCTTGGCTGCTGCTGGAGCGAGAATATCTTTCTCAGGGAAGGTGGAGCTTACCGAGGTGATGGTATTTAGCGCAGCTAGCTGCTGATGTGCTTTTGAGCTGATCAATCCAAATAGTCCATTGTCAACGCCCACAAAAAAGTGATCTTCCAGTTGCAACGCAATGTAGGCATCGCCTGGATTGCCTACCGAGTCGACTCCGACCAGGTGCACGGTCCCTTTTGGAAAATCGCGAAAAACGGATTTAAGGAGGAAGGCCCCGTGTGCAATATCGCATGGCTCTACCTGGTGACTGATGTCAATGATGTTAATGCCCGGATTAACCTTTAGGATTGCCGCCTTGATGGCGCCTGCGTAGTGGTCGCTTTTCCCGCTGTCGGTAAGGAGGGTAACAATGGCCATTGGCGAACTCTATTCCTACCCGTATCGTTTAAATTAGGTAGATTTATATATTACATTTAGCTCAAAAATATAAGATTTCAACCACATTACTTCATTGATCGAAAAAAGCATAACCCTCGAAAATATTTCACTGACCGATTTTCTCGGAATTGAAAATAAAAACATCAACCAGCTTGCATCGGCTTTCCCCAAGAGTAAAATTGTTTCTCGCGGCAACGAGATACTGGTCAGGGGTGAATCAGATGACATTATTCAAATAAGTGATATTGTCAATTCCTTGATTGAACATTTCCACCAATACGGACGGATTACTGAAGAAAATGTGAAAGGCTATGTGACCCAGGAGAAACAGGAACACATCTCCGGTGATAATGGCGATGGCGTGCTGTTGTACGGAACCCGGGGAACGCCTATAAAAGTGAAGACGGTTAATCAGCAGCGACTTGTTGATGCTGTGAAAGAGAATGACCTGGTCTTTGCACTAGGGCCCGCAGGAACGGGGAAGACCTACGTTTCGGTGGCCATGGCCGTAAAGGCATTAAAGAATAAACAGGTTAAAAAAATAATTATCACCAGGCCTGCGGTAGAGGCGGGGGAGAACCTTGGTTTCTTACCGGGTGATTTAAAGGAAAAGATCGATCCCTACCTTCGTCCTATCTATGATGCCCTTCACGACATGATTCCTTTTGAAAAGCTTGGGTACTACATGGAAAGAGAAATCATAGAGATCGCTCCGCTGGCCTATATGCGTGGCCGTACACTCAACCATGCTTTTATTCTCCTCGATGAGGCGCAAAATACAACCACCATGCAGATGAAGATGTTTCTTACGCGTATGGGGCCAAATTCAAAAATGATTGTGACTGGTGATGCTTCTCAAATTGACCTCCCCAATAACCAAAGATCCGGACTTAACGAGGCGGTAAAAATCCTGAGCCAGACACCAGGAATTGGGATAATTGAGCTAACGGATAAAGATGTGGTACGGCATCGGCTGGTGAAAGATATTATCCTGGCCTATCAGAAAGACGAAGATCAAAAGAAGCATTGATTAAGGATTTCCCTTAAATTCAGGCATGTTTCGATGGGTGCCGTATGCCATGGTCAGAATTGCTGCGTTTTTTATCGCGGGCATTCTTCTTGCTATATATCATCCAGCGCTCGTGGCAGCCAACGATGCGATCGCCATTTTCGGCCTGCTGGTACTCACCTATTTTGTAGTTTTCTTCCTGGTTCCAAAAAATAGTAGAAACCCGTGGATTGGGATATGTGGCCTGGTAGCCATTCTTGCTGGAGGTTATATTCATCTTACCCTGTACACCGATTGGGGTGACCAAAACCATTTATCAACGGTAGAGACCAGGAAGATTGTGCTATACGTTGCCGAGGTAACCAAACCTGGGGAGGACAAAGAAAAGTCATGGAAGTATAACCTCAGGGTTCTGGAGACTTTTGACGGCCAGCGCTGGTCCGCAATCACGGGTCGATCGATGTTATACATCCGAAAGGAAGAGGGGCAAGATGTGTACGCCTATGGTGATAAGGTCCTGATTCAGGGTCATCCGCAGCTTTTAGAACCTCCACAAAATCCCCACGAGTTTAACTTCAGGCGTTTTTTAGGTTTCAATAATACGTTTCACCAGCAATTTGCAAGGAATGACCAGGTGAAATTGATTTCAAACATTCGTCAAAAGGACTTCAAGTTCTATTCTTACAAGGTACGAGAATGGGCCGCGACCCAACTAAAAAAACACTTGCCCAATGCGCAGGAGCAGTCCATCGCACTTGCGCTGACATTGGGAGTGACAGATGGGATTGACAATGAACTGCAAAGTGCCTATGCGGCAAGCGGTGCCATGCATGTGCTGGCTGTCTCCGGTTTACATGTGGGGATTTTATACGGAATCGTTTTGCTCCTGCTTAGGCCATTCCAAAACCTATCGTGGAGCCGGTGGCTGGTTGCCGCTGTCAGTCTTTTTGTATTGTGGTCTTTTGCCTTCATTACCGGCTTGTCACCCTCTGTGCTGCGTGCCGTTACCATGTTTTCTTTTATTGCCGTTGCCCGACCCTTTGGCAGGAGCACAAGTATTTACAATACGTTGGCAAGTTCAGCTTTCCTTTTGTTGTTATATGATCCCTACCTTGTCATGTCGGTCGGCTTTCAACTGTCATACCTGGCGGTGATCGGAATCGTTTCGATTCACGGTCCATTGTATCGGTTGTGGGAACCAAAAAGCCGAATACTGGATTGGGTTTGGAATATTTCGTGCGTGTCCATTGCTGCGCAGCTCGCAACTTTTTCATTGGGGGTACTTTATTTCCACCAGTTTCCAGTTTATTTTCTATTCTCAAATCTCTTTGTTATACCCGGTGCGATCCTGATACTCATTTTGAGTATCGTGTTGATAGCCGTTAGCTTTTTGTCACCGCTGTCATCGCTTCTGGGCTTCATTCTTCAGTGGTCTATCAAACTGCTGAACGAGATCGTATTTACCATCGAAAAAATTCCTTTTAGCCTTATTAGTGATATCCGTATCTCCACGCTTCAATGTTGGTTGCTGATAATGGCCCTTTTCTTCACGCTCCTTTCCTTTTCCTTGAGGAAGCTGGGCTATTTTAAAGTGGCATTTTTATTGGTAGTTGTCTTCTCAACTTTACAGTGGAGTCACTTTTATACTGAAGTACTAAAAGACAGGCTGATTGTGTACAAAGTGCCCGGGCATTTGGCGGTAGAGTTTATCTCGAATGGGCAATCTGTATTTTTTGCGGATTCATCGTTGCTGAACGATGAGGAACGCCTGCGATTTCATATTAAGCCCAACCGGCTGTTTTGCGGTGTAAAAGAAACGAGTACAATTGTAGTTGGGGAGTCGGAACCGGGCATTTGTTTATTGACCCGGAACAACAAAGTGATTGGGTTGATAAATGACGCTGTGAGGTCGTGGCCTGCCGGTCTTAAACTGGATTACCTTATTTTGGGAAATAATTCGATCAGGTCATTGGCTGAGATAAGGAATACAGTCAATTTTGACAACCTGATTTTGGCGGCAAACAACAGCGGATATACTGCTGCCAAAATTTCAAACGAAGATCAAACTGTGCACTCGGTGCTCCACCAAGGTGCATTTGAAGTAAATTTTTAGACTATGAGCAATGTTTTATATGAAGTAAAGGATAGAATTTGTTTCCTCACCCTCAACCGGGCTGAGAAGAAAAATGCACTCAATGCATCAATGGTTACAGATTTAAAGACGAACCTCGATCGTGCGGAAGGTGACCTGGCGGCCAAGGTGATTGTGCTAAGGGCCAGTGGTGATGTTTTTTGCTCTGGCGCTGATTTGGAATCGCTCCAAAATCTCCAGAAAAATTCCGAAGAAGAAAACCTCCGTGACTCCAACCACTTGAAAGAATTGTTTCTTAAGATCTACACGCTTAAGAAAGTGGTCATTGCCCAAGTTCAGGGACATGCGCTGGCCGGTGGCTGCGGATTGGTCACGGTTTGTGATTTTTCATTTGCCACAACAATGGCGAAAATGGGATACACGGAAGTCAGGATTGGCTTTGTACCCGCAATTGTCATGGTTTTTCTGCTTCGCAAGGTGGGCGAGTCCCAGGCAAAGCGCTTGCTCTTAGGTGGCGATTTGGTTTTTGGTGATGAGGCTGCGCAAATCGGACTGGTAAATCAGGTTGTTCAGCCAGAGAAGTTGGAGAAGGAAGTTATGGATTTTGCACAGCGACTCGTCACGAACAATTCAGCCCAATCAATGGAAATGACAAAGCAGATGATCGCCACCTGCCAGTCGATGTCGCTGGAAGAGGGATTGACTTACGCAACAGGGATGAACGCGCGAGCCAGGAGTACGGAAGACTGCAAAAGGGGGATTGAGGCATTCCTGAACAAGGAAAAGTTGATATGGTAGCTTCACTGACATTACGTGGATTCACCTGATCAAATTTTAAAAAAATACTGGGGTAATGATCAATTCCGACCGCCTCAGGCAGACATAGTTGACGCTGTCCTTTCCGGCAGAGACGTACTTGCGTTGCTGCCCACGGGCGGAGGAAAATCCATTTGTTTTCAGATACCAGGACTTGTGTTAGAAGGACTATGTCTGGTAGTCACTCCCCTGATTGCCCTGATGGAGGATCAGGTGAATCAGCTTAAGCGCAGGGGCATAGTGGCGGTCTCACTGCATTCCGGAATGAGCCGGGGAGAAATCGATCTCACGCTGGACAATTGTGTGTATGGTCAGATAAAATTTCTCTACATCTCTCCCGAACGAATTCAAACAGAGATCTTCAGAGAGCGGGTTCAAAAAATGAGGATAAATCTCTTTGCGGTGGATGAAGCACACTGCATTTCTCAATGGGGATATGATTTTCGGCCGTCTTACCTGAATATTGCCGCACTTAGGGAGATCATTCCCAATGTGCCATTTATTGCGCTCACCGCTACCGCGACTAAAAAAGTAAGGGAAGATATTATTCAAAAGTTGAAACTCAAGAGCCCCGGCCAGTTCACGAAGAGTTTTGCAAGAGAAAATCTTTCATTCGTTGTGCGAAAAACGGAAAACAAAGAAAAGCAGCTCTTGCAAGTGCTTCAAAAAGTTAATGGATCGGCCATCGTGTACGTCCGTTCCAGAAAAGCCACGGAGAAATTAGCCGACTGGTTGTCAAGCAATAAGATTTCCGCCACCTACTACCATGCGGGATTGAATCACCTGCATAGGAACGAGCATCAAAAAAAATGGATCGATGGCAGTTATAGAATTGTCGTGGCCACCAACGCGTTTGGCATGGGAATCGACAAGCCCGATGTTCGTACGGTTGTCCACATGGATTTGCCTGAAACGTTGGAGGCCTATTATCAGGAGGCAGGGCGAGCGGGGCGGGATGGCAGGCGATCGTATGCGCTCATTATCTATCACCCCATTGATCTGAAATCGCTTAGGGAAAAAGTGACATTGGCTCACCCTGAAATCGCACAATTGAAATTGGTTTATCAGGCTTTGGCGAATTACTACCACTTGGCAGTTGGTAGTGGCCAGGACGAGTGTTTTGACTTTGACCTGAATGACTTCAGTTCCCGATACAAACTAAAACCACTGACAGCCTATGCAGCCCTAAAAAAACTTGAAGAGCAGGCGTTAATTCAATTCAATGAAAGCTTTTATCGACCATCCCGTCTTCACTTTCAGGTGGACAAAAAAAAATTATACGAGTTTCAGGTAGCCAATCCGCATTTCGATATACTCATCAAGGCGCTGCTTCGGGCCTATGGAGCCGAATTATTTTCGGCTTATGTAAATATTTCCGAAGCGCAAGTCAGCCGCTCCATCCAGTGGACCATCCCTGAAACAAAAATTGCTCTCGGTCAATTACACAAGCTGCAATTTCTCAACTATGAACCAGCCAGGGATTCGCCTCAAATCACTTTCCTTACAGCCCGGCAGGACGCAGAACGTTTGCAGTTGGATGTCATGAAACTGGAAGAAAGAAGAAATCTGGCTATGGACAAAGTGGACGCGATGAGCAAGTACACGACCCAAACACACCAATGTAGAACACAAATCATTCAATCGTATTTTGACGAGGAAACTTTTAAGACATGCGGTGTGTGTGACGTGTGCCTTGACAAAAAGAAAAAAGAGAATTTAAGGGAAGTAAAGGATTACAGGGATCAAATTTTGCTTTTCCTTCGGCAGAGGCCAATGACATCCGAAGAATTGGAGAAAGAAATTGGCCCTGGCGATCAGGAACTGTTAATTGAAGTAATCCGGGAAATGCTCGATGCAAGCGAGATCCGGTACGATGAATATTGGGTCCTTCGAATTGTTTAGCTTGCTTCCAGTGCCTTCACACCAGGCAGTGTTTTTCCCTCGAAGTATTCAAGCAGCGCTCCGCCCCCTGTAGACACGTAGCTGACTTTATCGTTAAAGTTGAATTTGGCGACAGCCGCGGCTGAATCGCCACCTCCGATTAATGAGAAAGCCCCCATTTCAGTTGCCTTCACAACGGCCTCAGCAATTGCCCTGGTTCCGTTTTCGAATTTTTTCATTTCAAAAACGCCCATAGGGCCATTCCAAAGAATTGTTTTCGACTTAAGGACGACCTCGCTGAAAACCTGGCTGGATTGTGGTCCTATATCCAATCCCATCCAACCGCTTTTTATGTTCAGGTTACTTGCTATTTCAATATTTGCCTCCGCGTCAAATTTGTCAGCAATAGTCGAATCAATGGGCAGGTGCAATTCCACACCTTTGGCCTTGGCCTGCTGAATGAGGTTCCTGGCAAGCTCAAGTTTATCATCCTCAACCAGTGAGTTCCCAATGCTGCCGCCAAGCGCCTTAAAAAATGTATAAGCCATCCCCCCGCCAATGATGAGGTGATCTACTTTGTTCAATAATTTTTCAATGATGAGAATTTTATCCGAAATTTTTGCACCTCCCATGATGGCAGTAAAAGGTTTACTGGCTTTCTCCATCACACGCTTTGCGTTCTCCAGTTCGGCCGCCATCACATAGCCTGCACATTTTTCCTTAAAAAATTGTGCAACGATGGTGGTGGAAGCGTGTGCCCGGTGAGCCGTTCCGAAGGCATCATTGACGTATACATCGCCTAGTTTCGAAAGTTTTTTGGCGAATTCAACGTCACCTTTTTCCTCCTCTTTGTGAAAGCGGAGATTTTCGAGGAGAAGCACTTCCCCTGCTTTCAGCCCAGCGGATTTTGCTTCAGTCTCTGATCCAATGCAATCGCTGGTGAATTGTACCCGCGTGTTTAATAGTCGTTCTGCCGTCTTAATCGTATGCTTCAGCGAGTATTTTTCTTCGGGCCCCTCTTTGGGTCGCCCCAGATGAGACATCAGGACGCAGCTTCCTCCGTCAGCAAGAATTTTTTTTATTGTGGGCACTGTCGCGCTTATCCGGTTGTCATCGGTGACGTCAAATGTTTTTTTATCTAAGGGCACATTGAAGTCAACGCGGATGAGTGCTTTTTTGCCTGAGAAACTAATATCATTTACTGTTTTCATGGAGTGCGGTATTTCGTCTGAATCAATTTGACGTGAAAATAATAGTTTTTTTGTGTTAGCTACTCTCCGAAGCTGATTCCAATGCTCCGGGCTGCATTCACAATGGGTGAGTCTGGATTTACAAAATTATATTCGCTGGTTGCATCCTTCAGGGAGACTTGTGTAACCGTGTTGTTTTTATAAGCTACCATTTGGCCGAATCTTTTCTCGAGGATCATTTCAAATGCCCTGACACCAAATAATGTGGCCAGCACGCGGTCAAACGCAATGGGAGTTCCTCCCCGTTGAACATGGCCAAGTACTGTTTCTCGAATTTCAGCTTCGCAGCCTGCTTCTTTCAGCTGTTTGGATAAGCTGAAAGCAACTCCCCTCAGTTTCATGTGTTCCGACCCTTTTTCTCCAGCTGTGGCGGTAACACTACCATCTTTTGGCTTGGCTCCCTCGGCAATGACGATATTCACAAAACCTTTCCCATTTTTGTACCGCAATTCAATGCGCCTAAGTATTTTTTTAATGTCGTAGGGTATCTCTGGTATAAGGCATAACTCCGCACCACCTGCTATAGCTGTATGCAACGCAATCCAACCGGCATCGCGCCCCATGACCTCCATGATCATTACCCTGTGATGACTTTCAGCCGTGGATACCAATTTGTCGAAACTGTCGGTTGCAATTTGTACAGCCGTCTGAAACCCGAATGTAAGGTCCGTTGCCGACAAATCATTGTCTATGGTTTTAGGGACGCCAATGATCGGCACGCCTTTGTCGTGCAAGACTTTGGATATTTTTTGGGATCCATCACCACCAATATTAATGACTGCATCAAATCCCAGGCTTTTTAACTTTGATGCAAGTTCATCTGTTCGATCTTCAAACTTTATGCTGCCATCTTTTTGCTTTACGGGAAATTGTAACGGGTTAGATTTATTCGTGGTCTTAAGAATGGTTCCCCCTCTGATGTGAATGCCTCCGACTCTTTTTCTGGTCAACCTGATGATTTCTGTTGGTTCACTGAAAACCCCATTGAATGCTTCAATGCTGCCAAACACTTCCCATTCTTTCTCCTTTTGCGCTCTTTTTACGATACCTCGGATAACTGCATTCAACCCCGGGCAGTCTCCTCCACCTGTCAGTACTAATACTTTTGGCATACTACTTTTTGTTGATTATTGAATAAAGTTAACAGCTATCCTGCTTTTTAATGAATGCGTTGAGTCGTTATTTGGCTGCCGCTCTTTGAAGCCGGTCATTGATGGCCTTGCCAATCCCAACGTTTGGAACTCGCTCGGCCAAAATCACATCCACATCCATTTGATCCAGTTGCCTGAGTGCCGAGAACAAGTTACGGGCCGCTTCATCAATGTCACCGCCATCAGCAAGGACGATCTCGTTGTCTAGGGGATAGTCGTTTTTGCTTGTAAACCTCAATATCCCCACTTTTTCCCCGTGAAACTCTTTTATTAACGATTCAATATCGCCCAGCAAGAATTTTTTAGCAGGAGAATAATGATTTTCTAATTGACCAGGTGCCAGGGGATTTGAGGACGAATGGAGTTTGCTGGAAATTTTGCCAACAAGCTTTTCCATGTCCTCTTCACCGATTTTACCCCTTCGGTAAATCACTGCGTTGTTGTTTTCAAATCCAACGATGGTTGACTCCAGGCCAACCCGGCACGGTCCACCATTTAATATATAGTGTATTTTATCTCCAAGTTGGTCATTGACATGTTCAGGTGTGGTTGGGCTGACGTACCCGAAGGGATTTGCGCTTGGCGCAGCGAGTGGAAAATCCAAAGCTGTAAGGAGTTGTTGTGTAAGTGAGTGATCGGGACAGCGAATAGCAACCGTATCCAGTCCTGACGTGACGATGTCGGGGATTATTGTGCTTTTAGGCAGCACCAATGTGAGCGGTCCTGGCCAAAACTGCCGGGCCAACCTCGTTGCATGTTCTGGGAAATCAGAGGTATATTTTTCGGCCTGATCGATGGAAGCCACGTGAATGATTAAGGGATCAAAAGATGGTCTGTCCTTGGCAACAAATATTTTGGACACGGCATGGGCATCCAGTGCGTTGGCCGCCAACCCATATACCGTTTCGGTTGGAATAGCCACCAGTTCGCCTGCTGTGAGAAGCTTTTTAGCTCTTAATATGTCCTTTCCTATTTCAGCCATTTTAATATTCCAAAGCTAAAATCTATTTTGCTTAGATTTTAATTTATGTTAACAATGAGCAATAAAACCAGGTCAATATTAAAAGCGGTCGCGGTGATTATCGTTTTGGTGGCAGTTCTTATGGACCTTCACATCATCATCATTCCGGCCATCTCTGTATATAAATTTTGGATGGTGGTGGCTGCATTTGGGATCATGCTTATTAGTTCCAAATAGCCTTTTTGGCTTCCAGTTTTTCCTTCATGCGAAGAATGGAATGTTCGTTGGTATAGTTCTTCAATTCGAACAGAAGCACCCACTTAATGTCATGCGATTCATGGTTATTGACCAGGGGCGCTGACTCATTTACGGCAAACAAGTACCTGACGTCATAATGGAAATGTTTAGGGAATTTTTCGGTTGCCGGTATGGAATGGATATCGAGATCAAATATCGAATGATTTACGATGGTGACATCCTCTAAACCGGTTTCTTCCATGAGCTCTTTTTCTGCGACCCTCAAAACATTTTCGTCACCATCTGCATGGCCGCCTGGTTGTAGCCATCTTTTTAATTTGGCGTGCCTGATCAGCAGTATTTTTGTAAAGGATGAGTTAGTGATCCACGCTGATCCGGTAATGTGACCTGGCAAATGATCCCGGAAGAAGCATTCTGGATGTTTCAGCAGGCTTTTAAATCTGGCTACAAACAAAAGCTCCCCCGGATAGGAGGAGCCGTATTTGTCCAACTCGCTTAGAAGATGTGACCGGTCCAAGGCTACTGAATAATGACGGTCGCCTTGTTGAATTTCCCCTCCTCCAGCTTTCCGATTTGTTCACCGCCACCAGCATTGTTGATATCGTCTTTTCGGGCAAGTACATAGTACGATTTTCCCTCCAATTTTTTAAACTTCACGATTCCCTTTTTATCGGTGACGCCTTCGGCAAAGACATTCGTTTCCGCGAGGTAGTCGCTCTCATTTCCATAAAGCTGCACGGTGGCCCCTTCCACCGGGTTGCCTAATTCGTCTCGTACGGTCAGGGTCAATGATGTGTTAAATATTTGTGCATGGCTGGCTGCGGAAGTTAGCAGAAGTAGAAATATGGGTAGAATAAGGAGTCTTTTCATTGTAACTAATATTTTAATTATGGATTACATAATTAGTTAAAGTGCACCAAATAATAAAGCCGTCCGTGAGCAGTGGGATTTTATTGCGTTGAACGAGCCAAAAAGCCCGGTAACAAATTCGTTTACTTGATCAGTGCGACACCGCCTCGTTTTTCCTGGACGCCCAACTCTGGTCGGAAAGTGCTTACATATTTCACCACATAAGCATAAGAACCGCCAGGCAGGGGCTGACCGGTGTTGTTATACGATCCATCCCATTTAAAGAACCGGTCGTTTGACTGGTAAACCAATTCTCCCCATCGGTTGTAAATAAAGACCTGGAAATCATCGGTGATAAAGAATGAAAATATCGAAAACACTTTGTTTGCGTCTACCGAACTGGTGGGCCTGAAAGCATTGGGGGCAACCAACTTGGGAATGCATTGACTCAGCACCTCGGTTTCATCCGATGCAACGCACCCAAACGAATTGGTGATATTTACCTTATATGTTCCTTCACTGTCCGCGGTATACACCTGAGAGGTGAACCCCAGCGTGAGTTCATTTTTAAACCAAGCGTATTGGCTGAAACTTCCCGGGTCAAGGTCAACCTGAGACGTGGCAGGATCATTGTTCTCCGGGTCATCACAAATGATTACCCGGTTCGGAAGGGCCCCCACGGGAACAGGTGCTTTAATGACTTGGATCTGGGCGGTTGCTTTACAAACCGATTTGGAAATTTCAACGCGGTATATGCCTTCTTCCGTTCTTGCCAGCGTGGCGTTGGATTCATTGGGTATTGCTGTGTTGTTAAAGAACCAGGCATAAGTCACACCGGTTGCGACTGATGTCGCGCTCAGAGTAAAGGGCTGGTTGTCATCGCAAGCCGGAGTGGCGGATAGGGAGGCCGTCACGCGACCGGCCACATTCACCTGCTGAACAGGTGAACTGTACAAGCATCCATTCACTGAATTCAAAATGTCCACCCTAAAGTTGGAACCGTTATCTGCTGTGCCCACTGACACCTGGCGTCCCAGTAGATTCGGCTGAAACACACCACCTTTATACCATCTGTACGTATAGGGTCCGGAGGGGCTTGCTGTCAGTATAACGGAGGGGGCACATGCGTTGCTCTGCGTAAACGATGCCGTGATGTTACCATCAAAAATCAGATTTCTGGTTTCGACCACCGGGCATCCCAATGAAGTTGTGGCGGTGACCTGGTACTGGCCACTCGCGGCAAATGTGATTGTTGGTGTCGAAGCTCCGCTGACAATTCCACCTGGGGGCCCAGTCCAACTGAAAGTTGACAACGGATCAAATGGCAATGATGCAGTCAGCGTTGCAGGATTGGCGCACAAGCCGGAATCATCAAAACTAATGGGTTTCGGATTGACTGTGATCGACTTGCTCACTGTCACCAGACACCCGGCTCCGTTGTTTTCATGAACTTCTACAACATAATTTCCGCCTCCGCCCGGGCTGAACGTGCCTGTTGCGCTGGTGCTTGCCGGAATAACCTGGCCTGTAACGCCACTGGTATAGGTGTACAAAATGGGTGCAATAGGTGCTGCCGGATTCGGTGCGGTGGTAACGGTCAGGATGGTAGGATCGCAATCATTGCCAGTAAAGTCTGCGGTGAAGGCTGCGGGATCGCTCAAGGGAATGGTCTGTCGTGTTGGACAGCCGTTAATCTGATCTGTGACCGTAGCAAGGTAGCCGCCCGCGCCAAGGTTGGTAATCGTTGGGATTGCAGTTGGCGCATTCAGGCCGGTGCCCTGGTCAACAGTAGTCCCCGCTCTGCTCACGCTATATGAATAGGGCCCGCCCGGAGGCGTGCTTGCATTGAGCTGTAACGAGATCGTGCCATCGGTAGCATTACACACCGTTGGATCGGTCAACGCAAATGTAAATGTCGGCACTACATCAATCGTGAAAGCCTTGGACTCGTCAATAAAACAGGTGGTGATCGGGTCGGTTACCCTGACCTGATATACGAACACACCAGCCGCGCTGGTATTGACAGCCTGCGTTCGTGATGTGCCCGATGGAGTTCCGTTAATGGTCCAGGCATATGTTGCTCCAGGGTTTGATGCATTCAGTGTGGGTACATTCGTGTTTTGACAAATCGTAACATCCGGCCCAAGGTCGAGTTGCGGACGATTATCCACGACAATGGTCTCAACCATTGACGTACAGCCATTGGCGTCTGTATTGGTAATGCTTAGGATAGCGGGAGAAGTAACGGTTATGGTTTGAGTGGTCTCACCAGTCGACCATAAATAAGTATGACCTGGAAGGTTATTGCTGTTGGCATCCAAAACCACCGCGCCAAAACACAATGCGGAGGCTCCGGGTACAGTAGGGTCTGGTGGACTATCAAAAATAGTGACAGGCTGAACGATTTGCGTGTTCAACCCGCACCGATTGGTGAGCCGCATCGTGACGGTATAGGTGTTGGGAGCGGCATAAGTGTGAATGGGGTTCGGAGATGTATCGCTTGCTCCATCGCCAAAGAACCATTGGAATTCATCTATAGCATCAGTTGGTGTGCCATTAAAGTTTGTTGGTTGCCCAAAGCAAACACCGGTGACATCCATGGCGGGCCCGCCAACGGCACTGGAAACGATTTGTGTAAAATTGGGCAGCCCCAGTCGGCTGTTCGTTCCAGCGGCAAGTGTGAAACCTGAGAAATTTATTGGGCTTACCTGTGTGGTATCTTCTACCGCCTGAATCGTTCCCAGTATATTGCTTCCGTTGATGGCCAAATATATTTGTCCATCAGGACCAAGTTGCAACGCTCCCAACTCCTGAGCCGGCTGTGGCGTGATGTTGCGCAAAAACGGACGTTCCAATGAGTCCAGGAAATATTCATAGACTGCTGATGGGGTAGGGGCTCCTTTCAGGGTGGCGAAAACTTTGTTTCCACCCGGAGAAAACTCAATGCCATAAACCTGGCCATTGGGCTGTTTTAAGTCGATCTGCCGAAAATTAGAAATCCGGCCGGTTGGATCATCGAGCGTGAACAATTCAACGAAGTTGCTGGTACCTGGAGTCGAAAGGGCGACAGCCACATTGTTGCGCGGTCCGATTTTTATATATCCTTCTCCCTGCACAGTGCTTTTGAAGGAATGCGGGGAGCCAACGCTCGAGAAAACAGGATCTCCGATCCCATTGGCTGAAATCCGGTACGACCTGAAAGTATTATTGCCATATTCATGGGTAATCAGCCAATTGCCGTTTGCGGTGATGCGTTCTGTACTTTTCGAATACAATAAAATATTCTGCTGGGTTACCGCTCCGGTGCCTCCATTCGGTTTCAGGTCAAATAGGGAATATCGAAGTTCGTTGGCCGAGGTGCCGTCCACGGCTTGCGTGGTGAAAATATAGTATAATGTTTCATCACCTGGGACCGGTACAATTAACGCGGCCTGCGCTGAAAGCGGGTCGCCACCAATACCCGTGGCTATTTCCGCATGCAGCCTGTTGTACACTTTATTTCCATCGGTGTAGAAGATCACTTCTCCATTGCGGTCTGAAATGGTTGATGTCCCTTCCGGTGCATCCATGGCGCTGTTATTCAGAGCGACTGGAGGGTTGGGAAGCGGGTTAAAATCTATGCCAGCCCGGTTGCCGAAATACCAGATGTTCGCTCGTTGTTCCTGCAGACCGTACTCTCGCACATTTACGCCAGCATACGCGGTACAGCCTGAAACATCCGTCACCACCAGGTAATAGTAGCCAGCTGAATCCGGGGTGAGGGTAAGGCCGGAATCTCCATTGGACCATATCGCACTTGATGGTGTTCCTCCCGAAACCTGGGCGGTTACCTGAAACTGAGAAGGCGAAGAGGTGCCTCGCGGAGGAGGGAATTCACTACGGCACGCTGTAGTGTCCTGTACCAACTGCAGTTGAAGGGGAAAGGCTGTTATCGTTATGGGTTGGGATGCCGATTGCATTTGTCCCCGGTAGAAAGCGGTAAGGGTTACATTAAATGTATTGGCATCCGCATACGTATATATCGGACTCGGGCCACGTGCAAAACCGGCACCATCACCGAAATTCCATACCAGGCTGTCAGCTGGTGGAGACACCGTGCTAAAAAATGAAGTTGGAGCGTTTTGACATGTTCCAATTGAGGTGAAACTTACCGTTATGTTGATATTCTCCCTCGGCAAAAATGAGGAGAACTGTGTCGCATTGAAATTTCCATTGCCAAGCGGCATGGTACTGTACATGACCTTGCTGGCCACCGAATCCGTGTCGGTGAATTTACCTACCAAAAACGGTCCACCAGAATTCGCCTGGTACAGGTGATAGATTGCACTGTCAGGCGCAAATTGAACGCCAAAACTTCTGAAGATGGCTGCAGGTAAAATCGATGCGAGAGTGGTTCCCGGATTGTTGTAATCATATTGCAATACGTTGGCATTTATTCCTGCTTCACCATGCCTTGACAGATATAGGTATCGGCCGGTTGCGCTCCATTCGATATCGTAGGTGGATTGATTGCCAACAGTTGGCAAACCAGAATTCAGGATATCGCGATCGAAGGTGAATGCTCCGGTTGTATTGTCAAAATTGATGATGATGGCGTTCGTGGATGGACCCTGTGGAGAGACAGCAATTTTTCCGAGTGCAGCATGATAGGAAAAATTTGCAACGGCCATGTTCAATCCAATTCCTGCGGTGGTCGTAGTATTAAATGTGCCTGTGTAACTGCCTGCATTGATCAGTGTTGCCGAATAGTTGTTGGTATTTACTTCATGTGTTATTAGCCAGAAATCGGTGCCGTTGGCATGGGGCACTACAATCATTCCCTCGGATCGGTTAACCAGGCCAGCGATGGCTGTATTTTTTGATTCCACATCGCCCAAAGCTGGCGAAGGGAACACCGCATTACCGAAAAGATTGAGGTCGACAACACTCCTGCTGATCGCTCCTCCTGCTAAAAAATTTGCCGTGTTCGTAAAGATAAAATACTTGTTGGGCTGCCCTGGTACGGCAGTCGTAGCAGTCGGTTGATTGGATGCACTATTGGCGGTAAGCGCCGTTCCGTTGGGCATAATGCCATGGCAGGCATCGTAAACGGAGCTACCATCAGAATAAAAGAGAAGGTTGGCATTGCCAGGATCAGTAGCTACCACACTGCCGCCAGTAGCAAATGGAATTGCCTGATCACCGACAGCCGTTGCTGTATTGTCCGAGCGGTTGAATTTGATTCCGCTTGATGAATTGCCAAAGTACCAGTTATTTCGAGCCAGATCCTGTGCAAATGCATTGGAACAGGAGCAGATCAAAAATAAAATAGAGTATCGTTTGATGGACACGGTGGGTATTCTACAATTCATAACGCGCGTTACTCATTCAACCTAAGTTTTCAATCCTTCTTCACAAAATTTAAAACGCCTAACCCCTGCTAAAGTATACATTTTGACTGAAAATATCGTTAAGTAGTATCCAGCTTCACGTTAGTTTGTCGCTTCCATTTTTATTAATAGGGATAATCGTTTTAATTTGCTTTAATGGAGAGACCTAAATCCCCCAAGTTGTTGTACAAGTTCATCATTCTTATGGGATGTATCCTCCTCATGCACAATTCGGTAACTGCTCAGGATCCCCAATATTCACAATTTTATGCAGCGCCCTTGTATTTGAATCCTGCATTCGCAGGGTCAACCAATCAGGCGAGGTTTGGTATGAACTACAGGAATCAATGGCCGGCCATAGATGCCAACTTTACAACGATCTCGGCATTTTTCGACACGTACATTGAGGAAAAAAACAGTGGTGTGGGTGTCATGCTGACGCGAGACCGGGAAGGTATTTTAGGATTGCAGTCCATCAGCCTGGCAGCACAATATTCTTACGACCTTAGCCTGACGGAAGGACTGTCTTTCAGACCGGGCGTCCAGGTAGCCTTATACAACCGCTCCGTTAATTTTAACAAGCTGACATTTGGCGATCAATTTGATCCTGCTACCGGTGATGTGGTGAATCCCGTTTCGGCCGAAGCATTGAGTGGTGGAAATAAATTTTTTCCAGATTTATCTTTTGGCGGACTTTTCTACACACCACGGGCCTGGTTAGGCGTGGCCGCCCATCACATCACGCAGCCGAATCAATCGCTGATCGGTGAGCAGAGCAAACTGCCCATGAAAACTTCGGTGCATACGGGAGTAAAATTTCACTTTCGCCCCGGTGTGGTGGGATCGGGAATTTACGCCCGTCCGTCTGAACGAAGCATCGCACCCGCGTTGCAATACCGCCATCAGGGAGAATTTGATCAAATGGATATCGGGGCATACCTCACCCTGGAGCCGCTGATCGTGGGGATGTGGTATCGGGGAGTGCCTTTCAAGAAAGTAAACAATTTTGCAAACAACGAATCCATCGTGCTGTTGTTGGGATTCACAAAAAAAGGTGCTAAGGATATTCTTAATATTGGATACAGCTATGATTATACCATTTCCAGACTGGGCCCTGGCAGTGGTGGTGCCCATGAGTTCAGCCTGGTGTATTCCTGGTCAACACGGGATCCACGCAAGCCCCCAAAAGACAAGCTGGTCATTCCTTGTCCTGATTTTTAACCGGTCGACTTTTCTAATTCCTCAGAGGCAGACGGCAGGAGTCGTCAAGCCCGATGTGCAATAGTGCATCACCAGCGTTGATAACGGGTGCATTGTTCAGCCCCACCACGTAACCGGTGGTCGGTGATTTAATTTGTTCCTTAAACTCACCAAATGGATCGGTGATCGTTCCAAGCCATTGATTTTTTTGCACGACCTGACCACATCGAATGTTGGCCTGAAATAGTCCGGCCGTGCGCGCTCTCACCCAGGTCGAATTCCATATGATCTTATTTTCTTCAGTGGCTTCCGGAGCCCAATCAATCATGTTCAGGTGTTTCATCAAGCGCAAAGTGCCTGCGAGCCCGGCCTCGATGGCGTGCGTATCGAATCGGAGGGATTCCCCACCTTCATAAACGATGATATTCTTTCCCTTCTTGGCTGCAGCCTGTCGAAGCGAATGAGGGCGAAAAGGTGAATCAATTGTAAAGGGTGCGTTGAAGGCCGCGGCCAGTTCTACATTTTTTTCATTGGCCATCACACATCGGACCTGTGGATAATTTGTCCTGGCTGCGCCACCTGTATGGAAGTCGATGCCATAGTCAATATAGGGTATGATTTCCCGCATCAGGTGATAAGCCACGCGGCTGGCCAACGAACCGGATTTATTGCCGGGAAACGAACGATTGATGTCCTTTCCATCCGGTACTTCGCGTGAATAATTTAGAAATCCGTAAACATTAACAATGGGCATACAAACCACCGTGCCTCTCTTGGCCCGGTTCAGGTCTGTATCTAAAATTCTGCGAACGATTTCTACGCCATTGATTTCGTCACCGTGCATTCCTGCCATCAGCGCCAGCACAGGTCCATCTTCCGGTGCGCGATGAACAAAAATGGGTGTGTCGATTTGTGTGTGGGACGGGAGTCTCGCAATCTTGATATCAATCTCCTTTGATTCTCCAGGCCGAATTTCATGACCGGCAATCCTGACAACCTTCATAGAGAATTCTTTTCAATTAAATTCAGAGCCTGTCGTCATTTTTCTAAATGCTGGCCAGATCAGACGCTTCGCTCAATATACCGAATTATTTCTTTGGCAATATCTTTATTGGTGGCCGCTTCGATGCCTTCCAGGCCGGGAGACGAATTTACTTCAAGCACCAAAGGTCCCTTGGAAGATTGTAGCATGTCGACACCGGCTATGCCAAGCCCCATCGCCTTGCATGCTTTCAATGCAGTCGACTCCTCTTCATCGGATAATTCGATGATAGAAGCCGTTCCTCCCCGATGTAAATTCGAACGAAACTCACCCTCTTTTCCCTGGCGCTTCATCGCCCCTACTACCACACCGTCCACCACAAATGCCCGGATATCCGCACCTCCGGATTCTTTAATAAATTGTTGCGCGATCACCCGCGCTTTTAGTCCGTTGAACGCCTCGATCACCGAGTGGGCTGCATTGTGCGTCTCTGCCAGGACAACACCAAGCCCCTGCGTGCCTTCCAATAATTTTAAAACAAGTGGCGCACCGCCAACTGATTCAATCACATGATTGACGTCTCTGGCATAATTGGTAAATACCGTTTTGGGCAATCCAACCCCGGCTCTCGCCAGTATCTGCAGACTTCTTAATTTGTCCCTTGAACGCACCAATGCCTGGGACTCGATGGCCGTAAATACCTTCATCATTTCGAACTGGCGAACCACAGCAGTTCCATAAAACGTAACAGACGCTCCGATTCTCGGAATGATGGCGTCAATATCTTCCAGGTAGGCTCCGTTGTAATATACTTTAGGGTTTTTCTTTTCTAGTTCGATGGAGCATTTCAGGTGATCCACAACGATCGCCTCATGCCCTCTTTTTTTTGCTGCCTCTACCAATCTTGCTGTAGAATACAACTTGGAGTTTCTCGATAAAACTGCAATTTTCATAAGTTAAATCATTACGCTGAATACATTTTTTTCAGGACAGTGGCCCCGGTATCAACACCCTCTTGTTAGAAATAAATTATATCAAATATCTTCTTTAGTAGTAACGAGCAGAGGAGGTATTAATTTTTTGAGTCTTTTCCGCTTCGGAATGATAAATCGGTTTTCGAAACGTCTATGAGGAACCTTTTTTTCAGTACCCGCCTCCCCAACAATATAGGAAACTTCATGTTATCCCGGTCGCTCAAACTAAATTGTGTTTTATAAGTTTTGCCGTGAATGCGAACTGTGGTTTTGATGATATATCGCAATTCTGCATTTCCAAAAGAGTTTTTTATTTCACGTTGGTCGTACTCTTCAAAGGTAAACTTCATTCCGGTAAATTCCGGATGTTCTTCGTCTAATAATACAAATTCCAGTTTTCCGTCCACCACCTCCGCTCTTGAACAATGCAGGCTGGACGTGTAGGCCCCGGTGTCGATCTTGGCGTGAATATCCGTAAGGCCGAGCCCAGGTAAATCTACCCTGTCCGATCTTCCTAATGTGAGCATAGCGTGAGCAAGGTTATTTTACGGTGATTGGCAATGATTTCGAAAAAGTAAGGTAAAATAGATTTTGAATAAAAGGAAATTTACCCCTGTCAGCCATTAGATAAAAAAAGAGGCTGTCTCAAAGTTTAAGATGACGAGCTAACTTTTGAGACAGCCTTGTTGATCTTGCCCCTGGTGGGCTTCCGGTGACCCGGAACTAAAATTATTTACTTACGCTGAACGCGACTTTTGTATTCTCCCACTTCAAAACCACGTTGCTTCCTTCAACCGCGATATTAAATGTTTCGACAAAGCTGTCCGTTTTGGCGGGCTTAACTTTAACCCTCAACAAATCATCACCCTCATTATAACTTGATGAACCCCATTTGATCGATTTGTTGATAATAATGGTCCACTCGTTTTCTCCCGGGATCGTGAATAAGGCATATTTACCTTTTGCTACCGGTTTGCCCTCAACTTTTGCATCGGCACTGAATTCGATGGAGGTTGTATTATTGGCTCCGGTTCGCCAAACTTCACCATAGGGAACAAGGCCTCCCATGATTTGCCTGCCCTTGGCGGAAGGTTGATGATAGTCAACAACCACGTTAATGCCGTCAATTTTTCCCTCCGCTTTAGCTGGCGGACTCGCCATCGGCTTTTGAGCGTAAGCAATGGTAGCTGCGAAAGCTACAAAGGTTAGTAATGTTGTAATTCTTTTCATAATAAATTGTTTAGTTAGCGTTTGTGAAATGCAAAAGTGCCCAAATGATGCGGGCACTTTTACTTTTTGAATTTAATAACCTGTAAACTATTGAGATTAACGGTGAGACGATAACTAGGTTCACGATTTTATGTGTTTTCTCTCCGAATAGTTCAAAAAGTTGCTTAGCGGCCAAATGGGTTCAAGGCGGAAAGGGCCCTTTTTCCGCCTCCCATCTTATTCATTGTCTTCATCATTTTTCGCATCTGTTCAAATTGCTTTAATAATTGATTGACCTGTTGTATGCTGTTGCCGCTTCCTTTCGCGATGCGTGTTTTTCGGCTCGGATTAATTTTATCTGGATTTTCTCGCTCTTCATGCGTCATCGAACGGATGATGGCCTCAATGGGCTTGAACGAATTGTCATCGATGTCAACATCTTTGAGTGCTTTACCCATGCCCGGGATCATACCCATAAGACTTTTCATATCCCCCATTTTTTTTATTTGTTCCAATTGGGAAAGGAAATCATTAAAATCAAATTGATTCTTCCGGAACTTTCTGTTTAGCCGCTGTGCTTCTTCCTCGTCAAATGTTTGCTGGGCCTTTTCAACAAGGCCGACCACGTCACCCATACCCAGAATCCGCCCTGCCATACGATCTGGGTAAAAGCGATCAATGGCCTCCATTTTTTCACCGGAGCTGGTGAATTTGATGGGCTTGTCCACCACTTTGCGAATAGAAAGCGCTGCGCCTCCCCGGGTATCGCCATCCAATTTGGTTAACACCACGCCATTAAAGTCGATCCTTTCATTGAAAGTTTTGGCCGTATTGACTGCGTCCTGGCCGGTCATGGAGTCTACCACAAACAGCGTCTCTGCCGGGTTAAGCGATTTTTTTAAATCAGCGATTTCACTCATCATCACTTCATCGACCGCGAGGCGACCTGCTGTATCGACAATTAAAACGCTGATACTTTTCTTTTTGGCGTAGTCGATGGCGGCCTTTGCGATTTTAACAGCGTCTTTGTTCTCGGGCTCAGCGTATACCTCAACTCCGATTTGTTCACCCAAAACCTTTAACTGATCAATGGCAGCCGGTCGATAAATATCACAAGCTGCGAGCATCACCTGCTTGCCCTGGCGTTTGAGGTAGTTGGCCAGCTTGCCTGAGAAGGTGGTCTTGCCTGAACCCTGTAGCCCTGCAATCAAGACGACTGCGGGAGATCCGCTAAGTTTTAGATCCTCGCTTTGACCGCCCATGAGAGCCGTCAGCTCATCATTCGTCACTTTCACCAGCAACTGCCCCGGGGAGACTGCGGTGAGCACATCCATCCCCATAGCCTTTGATTTTATGTCGTCAGTTACTTCCTTGGCAACCTTATAATTGACGTCAGCATCAATGAGTGCTTTCCTGATTTCTTTGATCGTGCTGGCAACGTTGATCTCGGTGATTCTTCCCTGTCCTTTCAGGGTCTGAAAGGCCTTCTCCAGTTTTAGACTTAAACTATCAAACATGATCCGCGAGTAAATTTTAGGATTGCAAATTTAACGCGTTGACGGGGGGTAACCAAATGGCCGCTGAGCTACCCGGATCGCGGTTTTTTTGATGAGTTTGACTTAAGGCATTCCTTGTCCCCTGGCAGGAGTTCCCCAGAATGATAAAGAGAACTATCCCACCAAGGGTAAGAGAGGAGCAGGGCATGCCTGCTCCCATGAACCGCTGGTTAGCTCAGAATGTTGCCGTTCTTGTCGAACTTGACGGTTTGCGTCTGCCCATCCATCTGGAATTCAATTTCATACTGTTTCGATTCGGTGTAGAGATAGGCTGCGGAGATATCCCAATCTGCGAAATTTTTCTCTACTGAAGTCTTGACCGGGGCCGGCAATTCGTTGGGTGAGATCTTCACTTTTTTTTCAAAATGAACTGAGAACGCGGTTTTCGGGCTGATCAAAAGGGATGCCTGGATCGTTGCAAAACTCATCGCTGCAAGGATGAAGGCTGCCAATAATTTTTTCATGGTCTTTATTTTTTAAAGTTTAACATTAATTATGCCTAGGGATATGGCTAGCAGCATGCCAGATTTGCAATCGCTTTATTCCGCGAATATTTGGATGATTTGAACCGAAGTACAAGCTAAATTTGTGGAAGAAAGCCGCGTTGTTGAGGAAAGAATTGCTTGGTGTGGGCAGCCGATCACGTAGCGCTTGCCGCGCAAATACGCCCGGTCACTTAGTTTCAGTCATGAAACTGAATATCTGCTGTTTTTTTTCTTAGCAACAGTCTGGCGTCACGTATCGCAGATTGTTCATCCACATCTTGACCTGACAAGGTTATGGCCTGGGCGATGCCCAGCGTTTCTATTTGCGTGCCGGTAAGATCAAGCGCGCCACTCACTGTGATGAATTTCTTCTTGTGTTTTCGCGCGAGATCGGCAACACCCTTTACCACTTTTCCGGAAAGTGTTTGGTTGTCGATTTTACCCTCGCCAGATATCACAATATCCGCTTTTTCAATTTGTTGCTCCAATCCTGTGAAGGCGACCATGTAGTCAATACCTTTTTTAACGTGCGCGTTAAGAAAAACCCTTGCACCTGCCCCAAGGCCACCGGCCGCGCCTGCACCGGGAAAATCAGGTTCACAGTTCATCGATCGTGTAATCATTGCGAAATTACGGAGTCCTTTATCCAGTAGTTCAATTTCTTCCGCACTTGCACCTTTTTGCTTTCCAAAAACATAGGCCGCCCCCTGAGGTCCATAAAGTGGATTATCGACATCACACAATACGGTAAACGCAACGCTGATAATCCTTGGGTGAGCACCGTTACCATCAATGTGTCGGAGTTTGACAAGATCAGCGCCTACTCCGCTTAAAGTCCCGTAGTCGCCATGCAGGATGTAGCCCAGCGCCCGTGCCATCCCGGCCCCGGCATCATTCGTGGCGCTGCCGCCAACTCCCATCACGATGTGCTCGACTCCTTTGTCGAGCGCATCTTTGATCAACTGCCCGGTGCCATAGGTCGATGTGATCAAACAGTTTCTTTCCCCCAGGGTTAGCAGTTGAAGTCCCGAGGCGCGGGCCATCTCAATGAATGCGGTTTTTGCGTCACCGCTCATTCCATAGCCAGATTCAATTTGCCTCATCAGCGGATCGTACACCGGTAGCTGAATAAACTCCCCTTTGGAATGTAGGGTGAGCAATTCTGCGGTACCTTCGCCCCCGTCCGATAAGGGAACTACCGCCACCTCGTGTTCGGGATAATTTTCCCGGATGGCTGATTGCATAATGTCGCAAACATCAAGGGCCGTGAGCGATCCCTTAAACTTATCTGGAGCGATAAGGACGTTCATCGCTGGCGAAAATAATAGACAGGAAATGCTTCGCCCTTCTTGAAAGTGGTTTTGTTCGCGGGCAGTTCCATGAAGGCATCTGCGTCTTTCAAATTGGCAAAGTCGCCTGAGCCGCCACCAGGAACAGGATAGGCCATATTCACCCCAGCTTCATTGGTCACTTTTACCTGTAAAAAATAGGTGAGGTCACCGCTCAATTGAAAATCCTGGCTGAGGATGGCGAACTCCGTGAGCAGTTTTTGATGCCAGCTTTTTTTAAGCCATGGTTTGACATAGCGGTAGAAGCACATGTACGTGGAAACCGGATTGCCAGGCAGGGCAAAGACGATTTTGTTATTCATGCTCCCGAACCAAAAGGGCTTGCCCGGTTTTTGGCTCACCCGATGAAAATGTTTTTTTACGCCAAGCTGCACCAGCGATTCTGGTATAAAATCAAATTTACCTTTTGACACCCCGCCAGAGAGGATAATAAGATC
This sequence comes from uncultured Ohtaekwangia sp., assembly GCA_964655635.1. Classification (GTDB taxonomy): domain Bacteria; phylum Bacteroidota; class Bacteroidia; order Cytophagales; family Cyclobacteriaceae; genus ELB16-189. The sequence goes on along the minus strand of CAZZNH010000004.1, from coordinate 295,479 downwards.
ATGGTTTTGCAAAATAGTTTTTAAAGCCAGCGTGATTTTCTCCCTCTCATCTGAAATATGAAAGAGATTGGCCTCGCACCCCAAAGCATTGAGTCCCGCCAGCAGCGCATAGCTATTTGATCTCCGGATTTGATGGGGCAATGGGACAGACCGAATGTCAACCAACTCATCGCCTGTTGATATGATGGCAGCACTTGGGTTGGACATTACCGTAACAGATGTTTTTCCAACCGAGGCAATCAAGGCAACCTCGGAGGGTGACAACAGGGTTCCTTTTTCGAGCAGGACCTGATCCTTTTTTGCATCCTGTGCCTGTGGATGAATGTTTTGGCCTGGAAAAATTTCAGCGGCTAGAATTGTGGCGACTTTATCCTTTATTTCGATATCCTCATAACGGATAACCGCGTCCGTATTGCCGGGCAACGGGGCACCGGTCATTACCTCAATACAATTGATGCTTTCCTTGAGCGTACGTGCAGGTGCACCGGCAGGCGCCACATCCTCTATATTGAAAATGGTTTGTCCCTGTTGATACACGTGGTATTGAATGGCAATACCGTCCATGGCCACACGGCTAAATGGAGGAAAGTCCCTGTCGGCAACAATGACCTCCGCCAATACACGATGGGTCGCCCTGGATAATTCCACCTCCTCCATCTCAGGAATATACAAATGGGATTCAATGATGGAACTGGCTTCAGAAACGCTTACCATGTTTTATTCATAACTTTGAAAGTGCCTGACAATTTTAAAACAATCCGACCCAAAAGGAAGGTGCTTAAAGTTAACAATTATGAAGTCCAAACTCACACACATTGATAATGCTGGCAATCCCAAAATGGTTGACGTTTCTGAAAAGCAGGCAACAAAAAGAGTTGCGAGGGCGAGAGCCATAGTAAACGTTGGACCAACCATTGCAGCTATGATCAACGGGCAGGAGATCATGACTAAAAAAGGCCCGGTTTTCCAGACGGCTATCATCGCGGGGGTTATGGGCGCGAAACAAACGTCATCTCTAATTCCGCTATGCCATCCGATTGGCCTTGAAGATTGCCAGGTTGAAATCAGAATCAAAGGGGCTAAGATCACTATTGACAGCATAGCGACAATTACCTCCAAAACCGGGGTGGAAATGGAAGCCCTAACGGCTGCATCGGTGGCCGCTCTCACCATCTACGACATGTGTAAAGCGGTCTCGCATGATATCACCATCGAAGAAATCAAACTCATGGAAAAGACGGGAGGTAAGAGCGACTTCAGGCGCAAATGAAAGGTCAAAAAACAGATGACCTGTATGGCCTCGTGCTGGCTGGCGGCAGAAGTTCCCGAATGGGGGCAGACAAAGCTCTGCTGGATTTTCATGGCGCTGCCCAAAAGGATTATTTGTTTAAGCTCCTGGTACCATATTGCAATCGGGTCTATACCTCCATTGGGAATAAAGCGGTGGCCAGCGACTTTGTCAATCCTATCAAGGATGCTTACGCGCTGGACAGTCCGTTGAACGGTATCCTCAGCGCATTTCTTGAGCGAAGCGATGTGGCTTGGCTTTCGGTGCCGGTTGACATGCCGTTTGTTGATGAAAATGTGATTGCCTATTTGATTAAAAACCGGGACGCAACCAAAATGGCCACATGCTTTTATGATTCCGATGAAAAGTACCCAGAACCATTGTTGACCATTTGGGAGTCAGGTGCCGGTAGGAGTTTACTGCAATACCACCGGGAGGGGGGAACGGGCCCACGCGCGTTCTTAGCATCCCAAGATATCCGACTTTTGAAAATACCGAATAAAAACGCCCTCATAAATGTCAATACAAAAGAAGAATTTGAGAATGCGGAGAGATATTTTAGAAATAGTGACCCAAAATGAACGCTGGCACATAAAACTTACAAGCCGGACACATTCGCAAATGGTCTAACAGTCGTTCGGTATTTTGGGTGACAAAAACCGGACTATTACATGCTATACTTTTACTCAATTATGGTAACTGCCTATTATCCAGTGTCTGATAATTTCCGGTAAAAAAATATTTTTTGAACATTAGAAGCGAATTCTGTTTTTCTCCGCGCGGCTGCCAGAAAAATTTTTTGGCAAATAGTACATCAGGTGCGATCGAATAAAAAAAAAGAGCAATTCGTTGAGGCACTATTTAGCTTTATATGAAGTTTAATAGTTGGAAGAAATCATGAACACAGCTCAAAAATCATCTCAGCAGTTTAATTCCATTGACAGGGACCTGGCAATAGTGTTTACCATTGGCTTTCTGGTGGCCATCACGGTGGTCACCATGGGTATTGTCGTGGTGAACCAACTCTAGGAAAAAAGGAAGCTGGATTAATTATCGTGCGCGGCCACGGTCGGTCGTGCGTCCACCCACTCCTCGCCATCTTCGAATACCTCTTTTTTCCAAATCGGAGCTTTGGCTTTCAAGTTGTCGATAATGAACTGGCAAGCTTCAAATGATTCTTTGCGGTGTGGTGCCGAAACCGCCACAGCCACGGCCACTTCACCGGGTTTTAGCGTTCCAATACGGTGACTTACCGCCCATCCCAATAACCCCCACTTGTGCGAGGCATCGTCAATGATCCTGCGGATTTCAGCGACAGCCATGGCTTCGTATGCCTCGTATTCCAACCAAACCACATTCTTGTTGTGGGCCCTGTTTCTTACGGTACCTACAAAAACATTAACGGCCCCTGCACTTAAGCTAGAGGCCGTTTCGATGACTTTTTGAACATCGATGGCTTTCTCTGTGATTTTAATCATGGCTTTAAGGGTTGGTGAAACAAACGAGAACTTACGATTGAATATACCATTTATGAAATAGACATCAAATCATAATCTTAAGAAAAACACCGTAGGTTAATCACCCTCCACTTACCGGTGGAATTAGCGCAATTTCGTCTGTCTCCTCCAGGGTTTGATCGTCCGCAGCGTAGGCGTTGTTGACGGCAATAAGGAGAGAATTCAGTGATTTCATTTCCGGAAAGCGCGCCAGCAGCTCGCTTCTCAATTCAGCCACCTTCACTCCGGTCATTTCTAAGTCGACCTCTTTGCCTCCCAAAATATCCCTCGTAACTCCGAAAGTTTTTAGCTTGTACCTCATGGTTTATAAAAAAGAGCTGAATTTCTTATTTTTAACAACAATTACACACCTATATACTGAGAAAACCGTGAAATTGTTCCCTGTGCTGGAGTTCGAGTCATACGTGGCAAGTAGAAAATTTTAATTTTAGGATTTACGGATGCTGTTTGATAATCACGGTCGCAAGATTAATTACGTCAGAATCGCAGTGACAGATCGCTGCAATTTAAGATGCTTTTATTGTATGCCGGAGGAGGGCATAAAGTATTTACCCAAAAAGGAACTGCTGACATTTGAAGAGATCGAGCGGTTGGTCACGCTCCTGGCGTCTATGGGTATATCCAAAGTTCGGTTCACTGGCGGTGAACCATTCGTCCGCAATGACTTCATGGATCTGGTCAGGGCGGTGTCTCAAATTCCAGGGATCACGAATCTCCACCTCACCACCAATGGCGTACTGACTGCGCCTCACATATCCGCGCTGAAGAAAGCTGGCGTTCAATCTGTAAACCTGAGTTTGGATACGCTCGACAGGGAACGATTCAACATCATCACCAGACGCGATGAGTATGACAAGGTGATGAATACGCTGCAACTATTAATGAAAGAGAATATTAAGGTGAAGATCAATGCGGTGGTGATGGAAGGTAAAAACACTGATGACATTATTCCGCTGGTTGAATTCACCAAATCTAATCCGGTTTCAGTGCGGTTCATTGAAGAGATGCCGTTCAATGGCGAGGGAAGTCACTATCCGGTTCTTAACTGGACTCATAATAAAATCATGGAACACATCCGGGCATCTTACCCTGGATTGACCAAGGTTGAGGATGAACCTTATTCAACTTCATATAATTATTCCATCAAAGATCACCTTGGCAACATTGGTGTCATTGCGGCCTTCAGCAGGACGTTTTGCGGTACCTGTAATCGCATTCGCATTACCGCACAGGGAACGCTCAAGACATGTTTGTATGATGATGGTGTGTTGAACATTCGTGACCTGATGAGATCGGGCGCATCCAACGATCAACTTCAAAGTGCGCTGTCAACGGCATTTCAAAACCGGGCAAAGGATGGTTTTGAAGCGGAACAAAAAAGACCAGTGGGTGTTTCTGAATCCATGTCTACTATTGGCGGGTAAACACGCCCCTTGCCGCATTCTTTTCCAAACCAAATTTTTCCGACATTACAACTCTTAAAAAACGATACATGAAGACATTATTGACTTTTATCTCCATTTGCTTTGGCAGTGTTTGCATCGGACAGACCATGGTAAATCCTGTCATCAAAGATTACGGAAGTATATATAACCTGCCTTATGCAGAGGAAAAGATTGATCCAAATCTTGAATATAAGATTGCGATTGAGGTGGTTCGTGCCAGCGATAAGGCGGAGGATGTCAATTGGGCGCTCAACAACGTGGCGCGATTGCTCAACCTTCACGCGATGGCCGGTGTGCAGAAGGACAAAATGAACGTGGTGCTGGCCATTCATGGCGGTGCTGCCTTTACGGTAATGAACAACGAGGAGTACAAACGAAAATACAAAACAGATAATCCCAACCTAAACTTGTACAAAGCGCTGCAGGAGGCTGGTGTAAAAATTTTTGTTTGTGGACAATCATTGATCGCCCGGGATATCGACAAAGACAAAATGGTTCCCGGAATAAAAATCGCTTCATCGATGCTTACTACGATGACCACCTATCAACTGAAGGGGTATGCAACATTGGTATTTTAACCCTCGAGCGTTAAATCACCCTAAAAAAGTCTATTTTAGTAGGTTACAGTATAACTTATTCTGAAATTTACTACCGTGAGACTCTTATATATCGCTGTTTTTGGGCTGCTGGCCAGTATTCCTTTCCATTCGATGGCCCAACGCGGAAAGATCACCAAACCCACCGTTGGCTCAACTGTACTGGACCCCAACCAGGATAATTACGTATCAGCAACCGCGGCAGGCTTCTCCAACGATGGCTATTATGTTGATGAATTTGAAATACCCATGTTTGGTATTCCCATTCATGAAGATGGCGAGGTCCTTAACGATCTACAGGCGGGTTCAGCTTGTGGGACCACAGAGCTTACCGCTGACAACAGAGGTTTTTCAGTTTATGGTGTCCTGTCGACCTCCGGAAACCTGATATTCAGGTTCAGGATTGCCAACGACAAGCCCAGCGTGGAGGCATACACCATCCTCATCGACACAGACAAAAAGATCGGACCGGATGATCCAAACGCCAACGCTGAAAATCCGGGATTTGAGATCGATATTACCCTGATTAAAAATAAATCTAAAGGGATTTATGTGTACAATGTAGATGGCGTGGACAGTTGTCCGGATGAGCAATTGTTTTATTCGTATGACAGCCATTTTCAGATTTCGATTGCAGATATCGTGAGCTGCGGCAATCCTGACTATTTCTATGACTTTTATGTTCCGTTTGCAGACATTGCCTCAACTTTTGGAATCACTGATCTGACGGAATTGCGATTTGCAGCACTGACCAATGTATCGGCTACGTGCGCATTTGCCGGCAAAATTTCCGACATCGGAGGTGTTAATGATGCGCTTTATGCAGGGTGCAACGCGTGTGCGTTCGTAGACCTCACCACCAATCAATGCCCCACATCCCTGTCTAATTTATGTCCAACCTGCCAGGGGTTTCTGAGCGGAGTAACGCCTAAACCCGGACTGAACTCTCCCTTAAAGGGAGGGGAAATAACCGTGTCGGGTACGTCCGTTCCGGGTCAGGTTTTTGTAAAGGTTTTCAATGCTGCCAAGGTGTTGGTGGACCAAAAAACGACCACTGTAAATCCAGACCTGACATGGGTGGCCACACTGGACAATGTCCTTCAGTTGGGTGACTCCGTGACAGCCAGGGCCCAGGGCATCGGCCTTTGCGAATCCGGTTCACTGAGCTCAGGTGCATCATTTACCATCGTTGTTCAAAACCAGCCGCCACAGGTTACCGGGACTGGTGCTTCTCCGCTGAATTACACAGAGAATGACCCACCATTAATAATAGACGGCACCCTGACCTTGACCGATCCCGATGACATCGAATTCGAATCAGCTACCGTTTTAATTTCTGCCAACTTCATGGCCGGGCAGGATATTCTTTCAGTCCAAGGTGGGCCTCCTTCGGGGGTTACTGTATCTTACAATTCAGGAACTGGTGTGTTGTCTATTGTTGGAACAAAATCACTTGCCGACTATACGTCCTTGCTGAGATCTGTTGGTTACAGCAATTCAAGTGATGATCCATCCACCCTTCAGCGAACGGTGCGAATGCTCGTCAACGATGGATTGGACAATAGTAATTTTTTTGAACGTCAAATTAACGTGTTGGCGGTCAATGACAGACCCGTTATTACGGGACGAACGACCCCTGTGACCTTTACCGGTGGTGCCATACAGATTGACAACACGATAAACGTGGCTGACCCGGACAACACACAACTTACCGGGGGCACGGTGAGCATTTCAGCAAATTATCTTGCCGGGGTGGACCAGCTTAATTTCACGAATCAAAATGGAATATCCGGTGTGTTCAGTGGCGGAACCGGAATTTTAACTTTAACCGGTACGGCCACGCTGGCAAATTACCGCACGGCCTTGGCCAGCATTCAATTCGAGAATAATAATGTAGGACTTTCCGGTCTCACACGAAGGGTCACCTTTGTGGTGAGCGATGGTACGGATAACAGCCTGGGATTTAATGTATTCATGGACTTTCCTGGGGTGAATAACCCGCCCGACATTGTAGATGGAGGCGGAAATCCAATCACGGATCTTTTCTACTCGATCGCAGAAGATAATGTACTGAACGAATGTATTAATGCAATTGATCCTGATGGGGACCCGGTTGCAATCAGCGGCTTCATCGAAAGTCTCGGAAATGGATCATATGTCATAACCGGAGACTTGTGCTTTTCCTTTACGCCAACCCAGGATTTTAATGGCCTTGAGACTTCAAAAATTGTGGTTTGCGATCCTGAAGGGCTGTGCGATGAGGTGAACGTTCATATCACCATCACTCCGGTAAATGATCCGCCTGTGATAGTTGTTGGACCGGTAACGGTAGAAGGAAATAAAACTTCCGAGGTCTGTATTTCGATCATTGATGTTGAGGGAGATCCTGCTACGATATCCTCTGGGTCGGCCAATGTTGGTATTGTTCAGGACGAGGTCACCGGTGACCTTTGTCTGTCGTACACACCACCCAACGGATTTCAGGGTGTGGATGAGATTGAAGTTGTGGTATGTGACATCAATGACCCCACGGTGTGTACTTCTGCTAAATTGCCTGTGACGGTTACGCCACCTCCAAATAACCCGCCAATAACTTTAATCAATGGGATTCCTGGCGGGTTACTTAAATTCTCGTCACTGGAGGATACCCCTATTGTGGCTTGCTTTGAGTCGATCGATCCCGATGGCGATGATGTTTTTTTAAGTGCTATCAAAAATATCGAAGGTGGGGGATCGCTTTCTCTATTTGACAACATAGAGTTTTGTTTTGAATTCATCCCCGAGAAGGATTTTAATGGCCTCGTGAAATGGGAAGTCACTGTATGCGATGATGGTGTGCCCAGTTTGTGCGGCCTTGTCACGATTGAAATTGATGTGCTGCCGCAAAATGATGCGCCCGTGGCCGTTCGCGACTCGATCAGTGTATTGCGCCATGTGGTGTCGTTTGGAAATGTGCTGGACAACGACTTTGATATTGATGGCGATGCCCTGCTCGCTGCAAGTGTTCCTGTGGTGATGCCTTTAAATGGTACCGTGCTATTAGGCCCCGATGGCGCATTTAGCTACCAATCAGACAGAACATTTCGAGGTCTGGATTCGCTTGTGTACTCGGTATGTGACAGTAACATTCCACCGGCCTGTAGCGAGGGGACATTGATAATTACCGTTGGTGATCTCCCTTTGCGACCGTACGAAGGATTTACTCCCAACGGTGACGGCAGCAACGATTATTGGAGAATTGAAGGCATCGACTTTTATGTGAATAACAAAGTCAGGGTGTTTGATCGGTTCAATAACCTTGTTTTTGAAATGTTTGGGTACAACAACGAAGATAAGATTTGGAAGGGAGAAGCCAATCGCGGAATAAGCACTGGCGGGCTTCCGGAGGCAACCTATTTTTATAATATCGACCTGGGTGATGGAAGCGGCCCGGTCAGTGGGTTTACCGTTTTAAAAAGAAAGTGATGGTTTGCAGGTTTGCGCTTTTTTTTATTGTATCCCTCATTTTTTTTAATGCCAATGCACAGCAGCATGCAACCTATGCGCAGTATATGTTTAATGGGTTGGCCATCAACCCAGCGTACGCGGGCAGCCATGAGGCGTTGAGTGCAAGTTTTTTGTCGAGGTTTCAAAACGTGGGGCTCCCGGGCGCTCCAAATACCCAAACCTTCTCGGCTCATTCTCCGCTGGTAAACCAAAGAATGGCCGTTGGGTTTATGGTGGTTCATGATAAAATTGGCGTGATCGGTCAAACGGGTGTGAACGCGGTGTATGCGTACCGCATTCCAATGAACAATGACGCGAAATTTTCCTTTGGATTGCAGGCGGGGCTTGGCATGTACAATGCCCGTTACTCCCAGTTAGACACGTTTCAACCCGATATCCTGTTTGCTGAGGATGTTAGGCAAACCAGACCAAATATTGGATCTGGCGTTTTTTACAGCGCTACCAACTGGTATGCAGGAATTTCAATTCCTCATATGGTGAACAATGTCTTCACCAGGGGAGGGAGTTTTAAAACGGTCAAACAATCTAATCCAATTATTGTCAGTGGAGGTTATGTGTTCACGATCAACCCGATGTTTAAAATAAAACCGAATTTTTTGTTCAAATTGGTAGACGACAGGCCTGTAGAGTTGGATGTGAATGCGCACCTCTTGTTCGATGAGGTGCTGTGGGTGGGGATGTCTTATAAATTTTCCAACGCATTTACTTTAATGTCTGAAATTCAGGTTACTGATCAATTTCGATTCGGGTATGCCTATTCGGTAACTACCGGTTTATTGCGGACGGCCGAATTGGGATCGCACGAAATATTAATTAATTATCGATTTAAGTTTAATATGAAGGGAATTGTCACTCCTCGATACTTTTAAACCATGATTAGGTTTCTCTTTGTTTTATTGGCAAGTCTTCACTCCATGGCCCTGTTTTCGCAGAGCTCCAATATCACTACGCTATTTCTAAGTTCCTTTGAGAAAGCCGAGAAAATGTACCAGCACCTGGCGTACAAAAATGCTTTGGAACTCTATCTCTATGCGGTGGAACGAGATCCGGAGAATTATACAGCGCGCCAGCGAATTGCCGATTGTTATTTCAGGCTTGGCAATATCGAGGAGGCTGAGCGCAGATACGGACAGTTGGCGGCTATCGAGCAGGCCGATCCGATCTACAAATATCAATATGCGCAAGTGTTAAGCATTCAGGGAAAGTATGGCGATGCGGAAAAATGGTTCTCATCCTATGCAAATGCCAGGAATGATGATAACAGAGGCAGGGCGAAGTTGGATTTTATTTATTCGATCAGCTACTATTTTCGCGATTCTGTCCTTTACAAAATCTCCAATGAACCCTATAACAGTGATCAATCTGACTTTGGTCCCCACTATCATAAGGACAAGGTGATTTTTGTTTCAGCACGGGACAGGGATTTATTCATCAAGCGAAAATCTTTGTCGGCCATTGATGAAAAGGAATCCCACCTTAATGTATACAGCGCCCCCCTTGAAAACGCGAGAGGCGAGGAAGATGTCGTTCCATTTTATAAAAGTGATCTGAATTCGATATTGCATGACGGACCCATTACTTTTTTCGACAACGAAACGCAAATAGCTTTTACACGCAACAATACACGAAACGGTAAACCACTCGTAAATAAACAGGGACGTGTGAACCTGAAAATATTCTTTGCGAAGCTGAATGAGAATAATCACATGAGTCATTTGAAAGAGTTTCCATTCAACGATGATGATTATTCTGTGGGCCATCCCTGGGTTTCCGAAGATGGAAAGGTGTTGTATTTCGCATCCGACATGCCCGGTGGTATTGGCGGTGTAGACCTTTACCGATCAGAATTTAACCGTGGGGATTGGTCCAAACCCGTCAACCTTGGTCCATCAGTCAATACGATGGGTGATGAATTTTATCCTTTTCTTGTCAACGACTCCACGCTCTACTACTCATCAAACGGCCATGGTGGATTAGGAGGACTTGATATTTTTACCAGTAAGCTGGGAACAAACAACGAATTCGAATTTCCAACCAACCTGGGGTTTCCGTTAAATACATCATCCGATGATTTTTCATTGATTGTCGACAAATCGGGTCGGGGAGGATTGTTTGCCTCCAATCGTCCAGGTGGCTTGGGATATGATGACATTTACAAATTTGAAGTCAAGTCTTTTTTCCTTACCGGAAAAGTGATCGAAAGGGCAGACTCATCTGTAGCTGTTCCGGGCGCGACCGTTTTGCTGTATGATGAAAATGGAAATAAGATTGAGGCTGCTACGAGCGATCAACATGGGATTGTTCATTTCGATTTAAACTTTGATCGTGATTACAGCTTGTCGGCATCCAAAGCCGAGTATTCCTGGGTCGATACGTTGTCGTACAGCACAATGACGCGATTCATGGGAGGGGACAGCGTCTATCTTCCGCTGTGGAAGCACGCGCTGTATGCCAAGGGAAAAATTTATAGCAATGAGACCCAGTCCGTCCTGCCGGGTGCTACGGTCACCATCGAAAACCTTACTGATAACACCCGCGAAAGCGTAGTGGTTGACAGCACTGCCACTTATTTCTTTAATCTTGAACCCAATAAGCGTTATCAGATTAGTTCAACCAAGAGTGGACATATCGGACGAACGTTCAACCTGAACACCAAAAATATTTTTAAAGGTGACTTGGTGAATGATTTGTTGCTGGAAGAAATATTTATTGAAAAGGCTGTCGTGCAATTTGAATTCGATAAATATAACCTGTCGGATTTTGCTGTTGAGCAGTTGCGACCACTGCTTAAGACATTAAAAAGAAACAAAGCGTCTACTTTAAATATTGGCGCTCACGCTGACGCTTTCGGTACTCACCAATACAATAAGATATTGTCAGATCACAGGGCGGGCGCTGTCCTCAATTTTTTTATTGCCAATGGCATTGCAAGATCAAGGATAGAGGCGATTGGCTTCGGAGAGGAATTGTTGCTCAATAACTGCAGCAATGGAACTGATTGCAGTGAAGAGGAGCATTCGCTCAACAGGCGGGCCGAGATCAAGGTGCAATTACCCGAATAGCGAGGGGTGGCGCCAAAATAACCGATGGCACTTCGTTGAGATTTCTAATTGCGCAAAACCTTCCTATTTTGCGTGCTAATCCTGGCCAATGATCAAGTTCAATTTCAAGGATGATGTTTTACCGCACCTGGTCGCGGTGATCATTTTCCTCATTATCACCATATTTTTTTTCAACCCGGTTTTTTTTGACAACAAAACGATCCGACAGGGCGATATTCAGCAGTGGGAGGCTTCCTCAAAGGCGCTCCGCGACTACCGGGAAGCAACGGGCGAAGAAGGGCTTTGGGCACCTTCTATGTTCAGCGGCATGCCGGCCTACCTGGTCAATACCGAATGGAGCAACGAGCCGGTCGTTGCGATAAAAAAGATATTGTCGGTTGGGTTGCCGCATCCGGTCGTTAATATTTTTTGGGCTTTTTTAAGTTACTATATTCTACTATTGGCGTTTCGGGTAAGGCCAATGCTGGCGATCGCAGGGGCCATTGCTTTTGGGCTGTCGTCTTACATGATCATCGGGGTGGCTGCCGGCCACAACGGACGAATTGGGTCTATTGCATTTATGCCGTTGGTCATGGCAGGTATTCACCTGTCTTTTTCCAGCAAGAGAATTCTGGGTTTCGCAGTTACCGCGATGGGGCTCGCATTGCACCTGCGTGAAAACCACCTGCAGATGACGTACTATCTGTTGCTGATTGTTTTGATATACGGTTTGGTTCAATTGATCTATGCTTTAAAGGAAGGCGGTGTGCCTTTGTTTTTGAAAAACCTGGTGACTTTAATCCCGGCAGCGCTTCTGGCAGCTGGTACTTTCTTCGGACAATTTTGGGCGATTACAGAATACAGTCAATATTCAATTAGAGGGAAATCCGAGTTGAAGGGCGCTGAAACTGCGGGCAGCGGTCTTGATCGCGGCTACGCTTTTTACCACAGCAGCGGGATGTTCGAGACGATGACCTTGATGATTCCCAACTTCTACGGTGGAAGCAGCTCTGATTATTTGGTGCAGGATGAACAAAGTGCAACGTATAAGGCGCTGGTGCAAAGTGGTGACAACAAGCTGGCCAATCAGTTGGCACAGTACACGTCTGCTTATTGGGGTCCGCAAGCAGTTACTGCACCTTATTACGGAGGAGCGATCATGTGTTTCCTTTTTGTAATCGGTGTCTTGTTTGCAGAAAGAAAACTCATGTGGTGGCTCCTGGCCGCGGGTATACTTGGGATCATGTTGAGTTGGGGCAGACACTTCGAGACTTTCAACTTTTTCATGTTTGACTACTTTCCTGGGTATAACAAATTCAGGTCGGTCACTTTTGCCATCGTCATTTTATTATTTGTTCTGCCTTTGCTGGCAATGCTGGGGCTTGAAAAGTTTTTTGAAAATGGAATGACACCAGCGACCAGGAAAAAATTGATTATAGCGTTTGCTGCTACTGGTGGACTGTGCCTGTTGATGTGGCTTTTGGCAGGGATGGCGGGTTTTCTTCGGGACGGGGAATCGCAACTTCCCGCCTGGTTCCTGAATGCGTTGAGGGAAGATCGCAGGGCCATGTTCAGGGCCGATGCGTTACGGTCATTTGCCTTTATTTTCGGAATCTTCATTCTGCTTTTTTTCGATGTGAGAAAACGAATTTCGGAATTTGCCTTTTGTGCGTTCCTCATTTTTATGGTTGCCATGGATTTGTCGTTGGTGGACAGGCGATATTTCACCACGGATAATTATCAGCGAAAAAGGGCCAGCAATTTTGTGGCAACAGCCGCTGATGAAGAAGTTTTAAAGGACAAAGGCGTTTACCGCGTGCTGAATTTGCAGGAAACTTTTAGCCAGGATGGCGGTACTTCTTATTTTCATCATTCGCTGGGTGGCTATCATGGTGCGAAGTTGAGAAGGTACCAGGATTTGTACGATTCATGTATGGGTGCGGAGACTAATGAATTTATACGGGACGCGCAGTCCGGCAGGTTGAACTTTGCCAACTATGGCATATTGAACATGTTGAATACAAAGTATATCATGTTCGGACCCGATAAGAACAACATCATCCCAAATCCAGCTGCCAATGGCAATGCGTGGTTTGTAAGGGAAATAGTTTATACAAACTCGCCATCGGAAGAATTGAATAAGGTATGCGGTGTAGATACACGAACGGCCGCTGTAGTCGACAATTCAAAATTCAAGATTCAGGAGCCGCAATTTGACAGCCTGGCTCTCATCAAACTAAAGGAAATGACACCGGCTTATCTTAACTATGAATCCTCATCCTCAACAGCGGGGCTCGGAGTCTTTTCGGAAATCTACTATCCAAAAGGTTGGCGGGCGACCATCGATGGTAATGAAGTACCCATCTTGCGCGTAAATTATGTACTGCGTGCCCTGGAAATCCCAGCCGGAAATCACCAGATAGAATTCAGGTTCGCACCAGACGCGTACCGGATTGGTAACAAGGTTACCCTGGCATCTTCCTGGGTCCTTTTGCTGGTTGTGGTAGGCAGTTTTGGATGGGCACTGAAAAAAGGTGATCAGATTTGACGCATGCCGCGTTTGCTGTAAATTGCGTTACCCATAATCAGGATCATGAATCGGATCGATCGACTTACGGCCATTCTCATACAGTTGCAGACCAAGCGGATTGTAAAGGCAGAAGAAGTTGCTGAACGATTTGAGATTTCCCTGCGCACCGTTTACAGGGACGTGAAAGCGCTGATGGAAGCCGGTGTACCCATCGGATCAGAGGCCGGCAAGGGATATTTTATTGTTGATGGTTATCACTTGCCTCCTGTGATGTTTAACCAGGAGGAGGCCGGTTCCATGCTGCTGGCAGGCAAACTGGTGGAAAAAATGACGGACAAATCCGTACGGAAGGCATTTGAATCGGCCATGCACAAAATCAAGGCGGTGCTTAAAGAGAGCGAGAAGGATCACCTGGAAAATTTAAACTCGGTGGTTGAGGTTCACTATACCCCCTGGCGCAGAAAACCAGACTTGCCCAATCACTTCATTACCGATATTCAGAAGGCTGTCGCCAATAAGGAGGTGTTGAAGTTGATCTACTACAGTTCTAAAAAAGAAACGACCGAAAGGGAGGTGGAACCCATCGGGTTGTTTTTTTACTCTGGCGCGTGGCACCTGATCGGCTGGTGTCGTCTGCGCAAAAGTTACCGCGATTTTAGGTCCGATCAGATTAAGGAGCTAACCATGACGGGGAAGAACTTCGATGGGAAGAACCTGATCTCACTCCAGGAATACTTTAAACATTTTGCAGAGGGGAATCACGGGTTGATTAAGGTTAAGCTTTCTTTCAGCAAGGAAGTGGTGGAATTCAAATCGTTTTATGGAGCGATCAATGAAAGAGATTTAGGGGATCGCGTCCAGGTTGAGTTCCTCATGGACAACCTCGAAAATGCCATTCGGTGGCTTTTGCATTTTGGCACAAACGCTGAAATAGATGAACCAGAAGAACTCAAGTCGTTGATGGCGCAGCGTACAGAAGAGCTTTTTGTACATTACGCCAAGCTGAATGAGATCGCCAATCCTTCTTAAAATATTTCAAAATATATTTTTCTGCTGACATACTGTTGTCAGTTTAGCAATTGTGCTTTGTGTCATAAATATTAATCTTTTATGCACACAAAATTTTTATTTGTTGGCGTTACTGTCGCGTTTTTGATCGCGTGTACGCCAGATCAGCTCCGTCATCCAGGCCATTATGAGATCGTTACCTACCGGCTAAAAGATGGTGTTACAGCTTCGGATTATCTTTCAACTGGCCCAAAGGTTGAGGTTTTTTTAAAGTCTCAGCCGGGGTTTTTCCATCGGGGCGCAGGGCAGGTCAACGATTCAATTTGGATTGACGTGCTGACCTGGAGAAGTAAATCAGACTTCGAAAAGGCTTTTGAAAAATCAGCTGAAGATCCTGCCATCATTGAAATGACCAAGATGATTGATGAATCAACCTACCAGATTTATTCGTTTAGCCCACAATAAACACCTGTCACTATGAGAAAAATTGTTTTAAATCTGGCGATCAGTTTGGATGGACTCATAGAAGGACCAAACGGTGAATACGATTGGTGTTTTACTGACCAAGATTATGGGATGCAAGACTTTTTGAACAGGATTGATGCCATTTTTTATGGCCGCAAAAGTTACACCATGATGATGGGGGAGGGCGGTGGCCAAAATCCTTTTGGTGGTAAGCAGGATTTTGTGTTTAGCAATACCTTGACTGCGAAAAAAGAGTACACACTGGTTAATGGTGATGTGATAGAAAAGGTGAAAGCCATTAAAGCCTCGAAAGGAAAAGACATCTGGCTTTTTGGCGGGGCCGAGCTCACCACGACCTTGCTGGCAGCCAATCTTGTGGACGAGCTTCAATTGGCTGTTCACCCGATTATTCTGGGGAAGGGTAAAGCGCTCTTTGGGGGATTTGTCAATCGTATTCCGCTCAACCTTATCGGAAGTAAGACTTATTCATCAGGATTGATTTCCCTTCATTACACATTAAGACAATGAATACATTTTGTAAAACGATCAGCCTTGTGCTGTGTATGATTTCTTCGTATGGATTTTCACAAACCGAAACCCCAATTTCCATGAAAATGAATGCCGGCATCGTTACGTCAAAACTGGAAGAGATAAAGGCGTTTTATACATCGGTGTTAAATTTCGGTGTGGTATTTGAAAATGAATTCTACCTGCTATTGCATACGCCCGGTCACCAGGCCGAACTCAGTTTTTTATTGCCGAATCATCCCAGCCAGCATGCCCTGTTCCAAAAAGAATTTAATGGCCAGGGGGTGTATCTCACCATTGAGGTGGAAGACGTGGATAAAGAGTATGAAAGGATAAGGCCGCTCAATGTGCCCCTGGCATTTGAGTTGAAAGATGAGCCCTGGGGTGATCGGCACTTCGCCATTGTAGACCCCAATGGTATTGGTATCGACATGGTAACCTATTCGCGACCGGATTGATAAGAATAGCGGTAGCAACAAATATCCATCTTTGCTATATCTTTGCCCTGTTATTGAAGCACTGATTGAACATAGAACAGTTGGTCAGGGAGGTGGAGGAAGTATTCCTCGCCCTGGACGAAGAGATATCCACTTTCCGGCAATGGTCCAACCTTGGGTGCAAGACTGGTTGTGGCAAATGTTGCCTTAAGCCTGACATTGAGGCTACCGTCCTGGAATTTCTACCATTTGCCTACCATATTTATAAACAAGGCAAGGCCGTCCAATGGCTGGAGAATCCCACATTAGCAGGCTCAATTTGTTCCATCCTCGATGGCAATCAGATTGGAATAGGTCATTGCTCTTCTTACTCCTCAAGGGGATTGATTTGCAGGTTATTTGGATTCTCAGCCCGACTCAATAAATACGGACACAAAGAGTTAATCAGTTGCCAGGTAATAAAAACCGAGCAAGCCGAATCGTTTCTGTTGGCACAAGGCAAAACAATTGCTGGTCATCAGACGCCCTTGATGAGAGATTATTACATGAAAATGTATGCGATCGACTGGGAGCTGAGTCAAAAATTTTATCCAATTAACGTTGCTATTAGAAAAGCCTTAGAAACTGTTTTGCATTATTATGCGTATCGGGAAGATTCCGGTGTACCCCTCACATGAAAATCAAGAGATTTTGACAAGACTTTGAGGGCCTTGCCCAAGGGATGATGTGGGTCAGGGCAACGAACAAATAGACTGAGGATCGCTATCGAACAGGGACGTTAAATTCTATTCTTTCGATGGCCTTTTTGATAAGGCCGGGCGTTACCAGGCTTGTTTCCGGTTTGATGGAATTTTGAGTGGTCTTTTCCCCCGAATTGGAATTTTCGCTAAAGACCATCGTGGTTAATGTCACGATCACTGCAACCAGTATTCCAAAAAGGAGAAGTAAGTCTTTATTTGAAAATTTCATCTTCACTTAATCAAATGTACCAAACGCGGTGCCACAGTTAAAATCGACCATTTTGCGGTAAATTTGCGGGGTGCCTACCCCTTGTCGTTCACAATCGAACAATTAATTCAGCCTTCCGTACATTAAATACCTGCACAATGGCAATTGGTTACTCTTTGACCCGTTTTCGTAATACAGGTTTAAAACTGGGCCTTTTGGTCAGCGCATTTAGTGGGAACTTTTATTGAATTGGGGTCTGTTTTCTGGTAAATTTGTACGAATGAGATATACAAAAACTTTTTTCGTTGCACTCATGCTCATTGCCGGGCTCATGTCCCGCGCCCAGGTTCAAACCGTGGCAATGACGGAATCCAGCCCGGTGAAGTGGATGACTTTTGAGGAGGCCGTGAAGAGATCAAAAACCGAAAAAAGAAAAATTTTCATTGACGTATACACGGACTGGTGCGGCTGGTGCAAGGTGATGGACAAGAACACGTTCAGCGAAGAAAATATTGCGAAGATTCTGAACGAACAATTTTATCCCGTCAAGTTTGACGCTGAACAGAAAGAGGACGTTTTGTTCAATGGCACCACTTTCAAGTTTGTGCCATCCGGCAACAAAGGCTATCATCAATTGGCGGCAGCATTATTGAATAATCAATTGTCGTATCCTACGGTGGTATTTCTGGACGAAGAATTCAGGATGATTCAGCCGCTGGCCGGCTATCAGAAAGCACCTGAGTTTCACAAAATCATCCAGTTTATTGGAGGAGATCACTACAAAAAGACCAAGTGGGACGAGTGGCAGACTATTTATAAATCCCCTTACACCGGATCCGAGCAATAATACATTTTTCGCCCGGTCAATAAAAAAGCCCACTGACATATCGGTGGGCTTTTTTTGTTTATTGTCAAGGCATCTTAATGCTCCTTGTTCTCCTCTTTTTTCGTTTTTTGGAAATCCACGTACCCGAGCGCTGCAGCAAATCCGATCAGGACCGCCACAATGATGATAAATAAATTAGCACCGTCTCCTATTACTTGCTCAAACATAGTCTTTCGATTTAGTGACCCAAAGTTACAGCTAAACTTCCGATTGGTGAAATGCCCAAGGGTTAAATTTTAGCTAACAGCCTTGTATTTTGAGGGTCAAATTCCCAGTTCAGCTTTGTTGGCCTTCAGAACATCAATGATAAAGGCAATATGTTCTTTCAGGTCCACACCAAGTAACTCGGCTCCTTTATAAACTTCATCTCTTTCTACTTTGGCCGCGAAACCTTTGTCTTTGAGCTTCTTGATCACTGACTTGGGCTCAAGGGTACTCACTCCTTCAGGCCTCACCTGACAGCAGGCGACAATAAATCCGGTGAGTTCATCGCTTGCCAGCAATGCCTTATCCAGCAATGTGTCATACGGCACATTCCATTTTGTGTAGTGTGCTGAGATGGCATGCGCAATTTTATTTTCGCCCATGGCGTTGAGCTTCTCTACAATAACGGAAGGATGCCGATCGGGGTATGCCTCATAATCCGCATCGTGGAGCATTCCGGCAATGGCCCATTCATTGGCATCCTCACCATACTTTTTTGCATAGGTCTCCATCACCAACTCGAGGGTGCGCATGTGCCTTAGTAAACTTTCGCTTTTCGTCATGGACTCCAGGAGGAGCCGAGCTTCTTTTCTATCCATTAACGGCCAAATTAGTTTTTTTTGGCTTTTTTCTAAAAAAGAAAAGGTTGACGAACGCCACGATCATGATGATTCCGAGGATGATCAGCGAGATGACCATCCGGGTATTGTGAAGTTCCAGCGATTTTATCTCATCGTCTTTGCGCAAGGCCTCCATCTCTTTTTCTTTCTCGGCCAGGTCCAGGGCGATTTCCATTTGCGCGATTTTTCGGCTGCTTTCTTCACCGTATATTTTCTCCCTGGACGCATCATACTTCAGCATCACCTCGTAGGCTTCCTTCATCCTTCCCTGCTTGGCATAATTGGCGGCTGTGCTCTTTAGAATCTGAGGTTCGAAAATGTATGCCTGCAGGCTCTTGCTCAAACCAAGGGCCTCATCCAGGTAACGGGTGGCGTTTGCGGTTTGCCCGGCTTGCACGTAAACTTCACCGAGATTCGCGGTGATGTTGAGCACCCCGATTTTGTCGTTTTCTTTTTGTGCAAGCCCGAGGGCACGTTCATAATATTCCACGGCTCGTTGCAAATTGCCTTGCCGGAAATAGACGTTGCCAATATTGCTGAGCGGGTCAGAATAAACTTGCCCCGCCTTTTCAGCCACCTGAAAGGCCTGTGAATAATATTTCAACGCCTGCTCGTACAGTTGCAAGTCGCTGTGCAGGTTGCCCAGGTTGTTCATGGTGCCGATCACACGTGTTTTGTCATTGATCTTGGTAAAAAGGCCAAATGCTTCTTCAAAATACTTCATGGCCTGGCCATAGTCTTTTTTTAGCGAGTAGATGGTGCCAATATTATTTTTTGAAGTGGCAATACCTTCTTCGTTCTCGAGCTGGTTGTATAAATTCAGGGAGGCCAGGTAATATTCAAGGGCCTTGTCCAGCGCACCCTGGTTACGATAAGCAACGCCCAGGTTATTGTAAGAGGCAGCCATTCCCTTGGTATCGTCAATTTCTGAAGCCAGTGCCAATGCCTCGCGAGAATAGCCTATGGCCTTCACAGGATCAAAATTGATATGCGCCCTGAACAGCTCGTTAAGGGTTTTTACCTTCAAATCGCCTTCAGCCGTATTCAAAACATTTTGGAGGCTGTCAATGGTGTTTCCTTTGGCAGAAAACAAACCCGTGCTGGCAAATACAAAAATCAGGCAAAGCCTTTTCATAGCATGTTGTTTATAACCCTAAAATTAAGATTATAAATTGAATCAGCACCCAATTATGCCCCGGGGGTATTTGCCTCCAAAATGCCTCTTAAAATATTGAAATGTCCGATTTTTAGTATTTCCTTATGAATTGAATGATTTTGGTTTAATTTTTACGCCACGACAATAAGTTTTATTTAACCCCTTATTCCCAACATGCGATATACTTTCATCATACCCTCGTTGATTTTTTGTTCATCACTCTTCGCGCAGCAAAATGAACAGGTGGCAGTCATGGAACCCATCAACAATCTATTCAACGGCATGAACAAAGGGGACAGCGCGCTTGTCCACAAAGCTTTTACGGATGATGTGGAAATGGTGACCATCGGAATGGACAAAGAGGGAAAACCTGTTCTTAGGCGGGGATCATTGACGGGATTCCTCGCGGCAATGGGTACGCCTAGAAAGGAGGTCTACAGTGAGCCGATTTGGGATGTTAAAATCGACATCGATGGGAACCTCGCGCAGGTTTGGGCGAAGTATGCTTTCTATATCGACAAGACTTTCCATCATTGTGGAGTAGACGCCTTTCAGTTGTTTAAACAACCTGATGGCTGGAAGATTTTTCAACTGGCAGACACGAGGCAGACCGCTGATTGCACGATTCCAAAAGCCATCCAGGAGAAATTTAAGTGAAAGCCATATGCCCACAGTTTAAAAACAATTAATAATCTTAATGTGCAATTGCTATTTATGAATTACAAGAACGAAGGGATCATAATGGCGGGAGGTTCAGCTACTAAAAAATGATTACAAGATGAAAAGATTAACCTTAATCATTGCCCTAGTCAGTATCCTGGCGAGTGGCTGTGCCCAACAGCAACCACCGATAACAACATTTATTTTAGTGCGGCATGCTGAAAAGGCGAATGATGGCTCAAAGGACCCGTCACTTTCTGAAGAAGGTGACCAAAGAGCGATTGAACTGGCCAACGTATTAGGTACTACCTCGGTAGATGCCATCTACAGCACCCCCTTCAGACGTACCGAATCAACGGTAGCCCCGTTGGCGGCCGCCAAAAGCGTAAAAGTTGCCACCTACCAGGCCATGAAGGGCGAAGAGATGGACAAAATCTTTAATATGCACCGGGGCGGAACGGTCGTTCTTTCCGGGCATTCCAACACAACCCCTTGGGTGGCGAGTTATTTCACGGGAAAAGAATATCCGGATTTTGACGATGCCGACTATGATAACCTGATTGTGCTAAGCATTGTGGAGAAAGGAAACGCAAAAGCCGTCTGGTTGAACTACGGCAGACCTACGCCATAACCTGAAATGCTCAGCCCCGAAAAGTCGATGTAATTTTTGATCCGCTTTCCGGTTTTCTTCGTTAAATTTAGGTATGCATCGTATTATGCTCATAGTGCTTGCATGTCTGCTTTTTCCGCTGCTTGCAATCGGTCAGCAGGACGAAATCCGCAAGAGCATTTACTTTCGAGGCGGGAGTTATTACGTAGACGAATTTCAGGCTTCTGAGCTGTCCGACTGGCTGGACTCAATACCCAATTTGATTGAAAAATACCAGATTCAGCTTACCAGCCACACTGATCCTATAGGTGGAAAGGAGTTTAATGAGTGGCTGTCAAGAATGCGAAGCGAAACCGTATTTCAGATCCTGATCGACCTGAACATTCCCGATTATATGATCCACATCAAGGATTGGGACTATGAAAACGCGGTATATCGCAACGACAGTTATTATGGCCGCGCCCTTAACCGGAGGGTTGATATCATCCTTCATCCCATCGTATTTTAGTGCCTTGCACGTCCGATTTAGGACACCTTTTTTCGCCAGCGGTCATATAAACCTGTAACTTGGCTGTTTTTCGTCCGTGTAAGAGCCAAAATAGCCATTGGCATTATTGTTGGCTACCGTTCACCTTAATTACTCATGCATGATTCAACTAAAGGACATCGATAAGTACATCGATTCGCGTTTTCAACGTACGTTCATTATCAAAGGGGTCGACCTGGAAGTAAATCAGGGCGAATTTTTGACCATTATGGGGCCCAGTGGTGCCGGGAAGTCCACACTCATGAATATTATCGGAATGCTGGACGAGCCCTCTGCGGGTGAGTACTACTTCTTTGATGAGCCGGTGCACAAGATGAAAGAGCGCAAGAAGTCGGACATGCACAAGAACTATATCGGGTTCATCTTTCAGGCCTATCACCTTATCGATGAGTTGACGGTGTATGAAAATATTGAGACCCCCCTGCTTTACAAGGGCGTAAGTGGCAGCCAGCGCAAAAGCATGGTGGCCGAGTTGTTGGACCGGTTTAACATGGTGGCAAAAAAAGATTTGTTCCCGGAGCAGCTTTCAGGGGGACAGCAACAGCTGGTGGGCGTGGCAAGGGCCATTATCGGTCAGCCCAAATTGCTGCTGGCGGACGAGCCTACAGGTAATCTGCACTCTGAGCAGGGCAAACAGATCATGGACATTTTTGAACAACTTAATAAGGAAGGGATGACCATCATCCAGGTGACGCACTCCGAGGAAAATGCCCAGCGCGGAAAAAGAATTGTTCGCGTGGTGGATGGTGCCCTTGAGTCAGATGAATTGGTAAAAAAATAAAATATAAACGAGGAGGTAGTATGAAGTATCGCTTGTTGCTGGTGTTGTTAGGCTCTTTACAATTTGCGCTCGTGATGGCGCAGGAGCAAACCAGAACGCTCACATTTAAAGAAGCGGTTAAAATCGGTTTGGACAAAAATTTGCTGCTTAACCAGCAGGAAAATTTATTGATTTCTTCACAGGTTAATAAAACAGCCGGGCTCCTGGGGATGACTCCGTCCGTTAACATCAATGGTAATGCTGGAAGAAATGACGGAAACTCATTTAACCAGCAGCAGGGACAGGTAGTAAACGGTGTAATCGACTTTTTCGGTGCCACTGCCGTTGCCAACATGCCACTGTTTAACGGTTTCAACAACATTAACGCATTTAGGCAAGCTTCAAGTCAATACGAAGCGCAGTTGAATTTTGTAAAAAGAACCAATCAGGATGTAATACAATTTGTGGCAGCGCAGTATCTACAATGCTTGCTCGATAAAAAGTTGTTTGAGATCCAGCGGCAAAACAGGGAAACCCAGCAACAGCAGTACGATCAGATTAAAGAGCAGGTTGCTGCAGGTAGCCGCGCAGAAATAGACCTGATCAATCAGGAGTACCAGGTAAAAAATGCAGAGTTGCTTGCGGGCCGGGCCGCGTTTACGTTGCGAAACGACCTGGCAACGCTCGCTCAAACCCTTCAACTTGATCCGCTGATTCCAATTAATCTGGAGGAGCCTTCATGGGATATTAACCTGTCGGATTATGAAGTGCAAAGCATGACCGATATGAGTACGGTGGCGCTGGAGAACAGAAGTGACCTTGCCCAGGCAAAAAATCTTGAAAAGGCGGCACAATTTGGATTCCAGTCTTCAAGGGGTCAATACTTCCCCAATGTTGGTTTGTTTGCCCAATACGGATCGCGGTACAATTACATTCATCCCTCAGATAATTTTAATCCGACCAACCGCACCTTTGAACAGCAGTTTCGCGATGACAATACCCAATTTACCTATGGCCTGCAATTTACTATTCCAATCATAGGGGGATTCCAAAATAGAAATGTGACCGTTCGCAACAGGGTGGCGTACGAGAATTCCAAATTTCAAACGGAGAACACGGAGATTTTAGTCAAGAGTGATGTGCTCAGGGCTTACCAAAATTACCGTGATGCGCGTACCAACTATGAGGTAACGAGTACCCAACTACGAGCGGCCACGCTTTCTTACGAACTGGAGCGGGAGCGCTTTGACCTGGGTGCCTCTGATATTGTTGCACTTACCCTCGCCAATCAGAATTTTGTTCGGGCCCAGGGCGATTTCGCCAATGCGGGATACACCCTGATGTTTCAGCGATTATTGATCAATTACGCGGCCGGAACCCTTAAATTTGAAGATATACCTTGATTTTTGAGCTGAGAGACCCCTTTTAGTTCAAATTTTTATACATTTGCAGCCCCGATAAGTGTCGGGGCTCTTTTTTTAACAGGGAGAGCATTTAAAAACTAAAAATGAAGCAGCCCGCCCCCCTGCTTCGTGTAATCAGGGCAAGTAATGACAAAACCAAAAGGAGAATCAAAGGCAAAAGCGAAGCCGGAAAATGACGAATTGAAGCCAGTGGCCAAAAAGGTCATCAAACCGGAAGTGGAGATTGAAATTGACGAGGAGGACGAGCTGGCCGAGTTTAAAAAAGCCAAAAAGGCGGAGGAACTGGGTGAAGAAACAGCCCGCATCATCAGCAACGTGGCCGACCGTAAATTGACGACCACATCACCGGTATCATTGGACAGCTTCGACTGGGATGCCTTTGATCGCAAAGGATTTGGCGAAGGCTACTCACAAAAAGAGCGTGAAGAAATCACCAACCTGTACTCCGGTACGGTCACTTCTGTAAACGAAAGTGAAGTGGTGGAAGGTATCGTGGTGGGTATTAATGACAAAGACGTTATTTTAAATATTGGGTTCAAGTCAGACGGCCTTGTGCCCGTGGCCGAATTCAAAGACCTGACCAACCTGAAGATTGGTGACAAGGTTGACCTTTTCATCGAGGAGCGCGAAAATGCCATGGGCCAGTTGGTACTGTCCCGCAGAAAAGCGAAACTGGTGAAAGGCTGGGAGAATATCCAAAAAGCATTTGATCAGGATCTCGTTATCGAGGGATTTGTAAAACGCAGAACAAAGGGAGGATTGATTGTGGATGTGTATGGCATCGAAGCTTTCTTGCCAGGTTCTCAAATTGACGTGAAACCAATCCGTGACTTCGATATTTATGTAAATAAATCCATCGAGGTAAAAGTGGTGAAGATCAACTACAGCAACGACAACGTAGTGGTATCTCACAAGGTGTTGATCGAAAAAGACCTCGAGCAGCAGAAAGCAGTGATCCTGAACAACCTGGAGAAAGGCCAGGTGTTGGAAGGGGTGATCAAGAACATGACCAACTTTGGTGTGTTCATCGACCTCGGAGGCGTAGACGGATTGTTGCACATCACAGACATTTCATGGGGACGGATCAACCATCCGGACGAATTGTTGAAGTTGGATCAGGTTGTGAAAGTGGTGGTGCTCGACTTCGATGAAGACAAGAAGAGGATTTCTTTGGGCATGAAGCAATTAACTGCTCACCCGTGGGATTCATTGCCGGCAGAGATCGTGATTGGCTCAAAGGTGAAAGGCCGGATTGTAAATGTAGCCGACTACGGAGCGTTCCTGGAACTTCAACCGGGTGTGGAAGGATTGATCCACGTTTCAGAAATGAGCTGGTCGCAGCACCTTCGCAACCCGCAGGATTTCATTAAGGTAGGTGAGGAGTTGGAAGCCGTGGTTTTGACCATCGATCGCGATGAGCGCAAGATGTCATTGGGTATTAAACAATTGACGGAAGATCCTTGGACACGCCAGGATGTGATGACCAAATACGCCATTCACACCAAACACAAAGGCGTGGTTCGCAACCTTACCAACTTTGGTTTGTTCATTGAGTTGGAGGAAGGTATCGATGGCTTGGTTCACGTGTCTGACCTGAGCTGGACAAGGAAAATCAAACACCCGTCCGAGTTTATTAAAGTGGGAGATACCCTTGAGGTAGTGGTTCTTGAACTGGATGCGGCCAACAGAAGGCTGGCCCTGAGTCATAAGCACCTGGAGGAAAATCCTTGGGATGCATTTGATTCTGTATTCCAGGTAGGTTCCGTACATAAGTGTACGGTGATCAGCAAGAACGACAAGGGTGCGATTCTTGAGTTGCCTTATGGAATTGAAGGATTCTGTTCAGCCAAAAACCTGGTGCGCGAAGACGATACCAAGATTGAGGCAGGAGAGGCGTTGGATTTCAAGGTGACTGAGTTTTCGAAAGAAGACAGGAGGATTGCGTTGAGCCACAAGGCGACCTGGTCTGCGGAAGAAGAGAAAGTAGCGCCAGCAAAGAAGCGTCCTGCACCTTCGAAAGGAAAAGCCATCGACAAGATCAATAAAGACACCGAGAAGTCAACCCTGGGTGATATTGAAGCGTTGAGTGCTTTGAAAGAGAAGATGAATGCAGGCAAATCTAAGCCTGAAGGATCAGCAGAATAATTTGTTCGCAATACACCGAATGAATACAGCAGGTGATCCATAAAATGGATCACCTGCTTTTTTTGAGGTATTACGGCTTGAATTATATAATTTTGTTTTAAGTAAGGTCTCGTGGCCGAGTGGCTAGGCAGAGCTCTGCAAAAGCTCCTACAGCGGTTCGAATCCGCTCGAGACCTCAAGCAAACCAAGCAACAGCCCCGACAAAAGTCGGGGCTGTTCTTTTTTGTGAATGGTGCGTCAAATAATATTGAGAAATCCATTTACAGGAAAAGAATGGAAGCCATCGATAGATTTCCCTGAAGGGCACTACCAATAAGCCAGATAAGCCTGCTAATCCGCTCGAGAAATCGCAATCAAAGCCGCCCCCGACTTGCGGAAGGCGACTTTTTTGAAGCAAATCGGTGACTTG
The DNA here is from genome assembly GCA_964655635.1 of uncultured Ohtaekwangia sp. Lineage (GTDB taxonomy): Bacteria > Bacteroidota > Bacteroidia > Cytophagales > Cyclobacteriaceae > ELB16-189. The sequence goes on along the minus strand of CAZZNH010000004.1, from coordinate 268,748 downwards.
GCCAGTCTCGATGTAATATTTGGAGCAAGTATGATGGCCGACCGATAGCCGCTCCTGAAGCACTGAACCCCTTCGAAAGCCTGCCCATGTCAGGTTTACCTGATAAATCCAAGAATTCAGACCGATCGATTGATATTTTTTAGGCCCGATGACTGGCCAGCGGGCGACAGATTAACGGTGTTAAAACCTTAATAGGGAATTGGTAATATGTAAGGAAAACGCACTTTTGGTCAAAAATTGTAAAATCCTACTCCTTATCTTTAAATGGGAAAAATCTTATCTAGTTGGCTTCCTTGAGAAATATAGGTTTTGGAGCGGGGGTAGCCCTTGGACTGACAGTTTTTGGCCTTCAGGGCCAAAATCTCGAGTCTATAGGAAGTGAAAAACCGATTTCGCTTTCGGGTGGAGTGTCTCTCAATCAAATCTTCTACGGGTCAAACGGCATTGCCAACAGGCGTGACCCCTATTCGTATTTTTTGACTGGCAACCTCAACACCAGCATTTACGGGTGGAGTGTTCCCCTATCGTTTGCTCTGTCAAACCAAAACGCCTCCTTTCAGCAACCGTTTAACCAGTTCAGCCTGAATCCTTCTTATAAATGGATAACCGTACATGTTGGCACCTCGAGCATGACGTTTTCTCCATACACATTGAGTGGGCATTTATTCAGGGGTGCTGGCGTAGACCTAACGCCCGGCAAATTTACCATCAGTGCCATGTACGGGCGACTACAGAAAGCAGTCGAGCCGGACTCACTTAATAATATATTTGGTGCATTCAAAAGATATGGATTTGGGTTAAAGGCGGGATATGCCAGTGACGGAGATCATGTGGAGGTCATCATTTTCAGGGGCTATGATCAGGCCAATTCCATTTCGTACGTTCCTGAACTGCAGGACATACTTCCTCAGGAAAACCTTGTATTGAGCGTTGGAGGAGGAAAGCAAATTCTGGAACGGTGGTCTTTAGAGGCAGAGTTTGCCAGCAGTGCACTGACCCGCGACATTCGCAATGAGCGAGCGGAATTTGGAGCAGAAAACATTTATCAACATGTTGGTGGACTATACACGCCCCGCACGTCTTCCTCTTTTTATAACGCCCTCAAATCAGGAATTAATTACACAGCGGACTTTTATACGCTGGGTGTTGGATACGAAAGGATAGATCCAGGTTACAAAACACTAGGTGCCTATTTTTTTAATAATGACCTTGAGAACATAACTGTTAACGCTACGCTTGCCACACTTCAGGGCAAACTGAATTTTGGTGCCAATGTAGGAAGCCAGCGCAACAACCTGGCGGATGATAAGATCAGTACGATGCGAAGGTTAGTCAGTTCTTTCAATGTTGGATTGGCGCCTTCAGAAAAGATTAACATTTCAGCCTCTTATTCCAACTTCCAATCCTTCACCAACATCCGGTCCCAGTTTGTGGACATCAACCAATTAACGCCTTATGACAACCTGGATACACTCAACTTCACCCAGTTGTCGCAGAATGCCAGCCTGAATGTGAATTATGTTTTGACGTCAAGCAAAACAAAAAGACAATTCATCAATGGTAATTTTTCAGTGCAGGATGCAGCCGACAAACAAGGCGAGATAGCGCAGGGTAGTGGCTCTCAGTTTTACCTGGCCAACCTGGCACACACCATTAATTTTGTACCGACCAATTTCACGCTCAGTACTTCCTTTAACTACAACCAAAACAAGAGTACCATGGGAAGCACGGTAACCATGGGGCCAACAGTGGCCATCAGCAAGTCACTGCTGGAAAAAAAATTAAGGACAACCCTATCCGCTTCATGGAACGAAACGAGATCGAGTGGAGCTAAACTGAATGAAGTGGTCAACATCAGGGCTACCGGTGGGTATTCCATCAAAAAGAAACACAACATCAATTTGAGTGTAATTGGTGTGAAGCGAAGTGTCTTTAAGGAACAGGGAACCAGTTCCTTTGAAGAGCTTACGGGAACACTCGGTTATGCTTACAATTTTGGAAAGTGAATATAAAACGAACTAATGCCTTATTTTTTTAACCACAACCGACTATGAAAAAGACTGTTTATTTTTTATTTATTGCGCTGATTTTTGTGACTTTGAATTCCTGCAAGGATGACCCTGAGCCACAGCCAGCACCAACCATTAGTTCAATAACCCCCACCAGTGGCAAGGTTGACACCGAGGTCACTATCATTGGTACCGGCTTCGATGAGACAGCTTCGCTAAATACCGTGAATTTCAATGGCGTGGCAGCCTCAATCGTATCTTCACTTGCAACGCAGATTGTAGCTAAGGTCCCCTTAAATGCCGGCTCCGGTAGGGTTACAGTGACGACCTCTTCCGGCACCGCAGAGTGGCCAGTATTTACCTACCTGAGTCCACCAACCATTACTTCTATTGACCCCCCGTCCGGTACGTTTAATACTGTTGTTACCATTGTGGGAACGAACTTTGCGTCAGCGATATCGGAGAACACCGTCAAAGTAAATGGAGTTGCAGCAGTTGTGACATCGGCTACTGCAACACAGTTGGTGATTACTGTTCCAAACGGAGCAGGAACTGGGAAGGTAAGTGTCACTACATCCATTGGAACCGTAGAGGGCCCTGTTTTTACTTATCTGAATATCCCGACAATTACTTCCGCGGATCCGCTAACCGGTCCTTTCGGCACATCAGTGACGATTATAGGTACCAACTTCTCTGCCACACCAGCAAACAATACTGTAAAAATTAATGGAAACGTGGCGGCTGTTACCTCGGCTTCGGAAACCCAACTCGTAGTAACTGTACCACTTGGCGCTGGTACAGGGAAAATTTCGGTAGCTACTTCGGATGGTATTGTTGAAGGGCCCGAATTTATTTATTTGTTATCGACAGTAGTTAGCACATTTGCCGGTGATGGTACCCCCGGTTTTCTCGATGGTACGGGATTGAATGCCAGGTTCTCCCAACCCTCAGGATTAATTGTTGATGCACAGGACAATTTATTGGTTGCCGACAGGAACAACAACAGGATTAGAAAAATAACACCCGAAGGAGTTGTTACAACCATTGCAGGTACAGGTGAACAAGCGTCAGTAGATGGCAACGGAGTTTTGGCGAAGGTTCACCGGCCAACGGGAATATTTGTTGCTCAGGGTATTATCTATTTCACCGAAGGAACCGCGGCAAAGGTTAGAATGATAGCGTTAAATGGTGATGTGACAACCATTGCCGGTTCGGGGAATACTGGTTATGTCGAGGGTGCTGCAGCTACTGCTGAGTTTAGATTTCCAACAGGCATCGTGAAAGATAGCCAGGGCAATTTGTTTATTGCCGATTTCAGCAACAACGTAGTCAGAAAAATCTCCAGTGGGGTGGTGAGCACTTTTGCCGGAGATGGTACTTCGAATTACTCAGACGGAACGGGGTTGGCTGCCCAATTTAATGCGACATGGGGAATAACTATCGATCCGCAGGACAATCTTTATGTTTCTGATTTTTTCAACAACCGGATAAGGAAAATAACACCACTGGCCGTGGTAACAACCCTGGCTGGTGGAGATGTTGGATTTTTGGACGGCCCTGCCTCCACCGCCAAATTTGATTTGCCTTATGGAGTGGCGCTTGACAAGGATAAGAATATTTTTATCTCAGACGGTACCAACGGAAGCATACGCAAACTGAGCACCGATGGAAACGTAACTACCATTGCTGGAAACGGAACAAGGGGAACAATAATAAATGGAGTAGGAACTGCAACACGTTTTTCACGGGTGTTTGGTATAGCGGTCAATTCAAAAGGAGAAATATTTGTTAGCGATGTAGACAATGCAGTCATCAGAAAAATTGCCTTTCAGTAATTTCTCAGTTGTAGAATTTAGAAAAAATATTCAAACGATTAAAGTTATGATGAAATTGAAAATAAATAAGCCTGTTGGATGGGTATTGTTGGTTGGTCTTTTAGCAATTGGCTGCGGGGAAGACGAGCCGGCAAAAGAGCCTACACCTCCAGTCATCTCGGATGTTAAAATTCTGGATAATGGAGACACTTTTGTCACCCTGGAATTTAAAATCAGCAACCCCGATGGCGCAGTGTTGCAGGAGGTAGGTGTTACTCATGGCCTTAAGGGACAACCACTGGACAAGACGGAAATTAGTTTTACCAATATTAGTGATACTGATAAAATGGTAAGCACCACGGTAACATTGGATGACGATACTGAGTTTGATTTTAAGCCGTATGTGAAATATGGTGAGAAAGTGGTTGAGGCCGCAGTGGTTCCTGGATACACAACTTCAAAAAAATGGACACTGTTGAAAGAATTTCCTGGAGAGCCCAGGGTCGGAGCGGTTTCATTTGCAATTGGGGATAAAGTGTATGTAGGATTAGGTTCCAGAACCGTGGGTCTTTTTGATAATGATGATAATTTTGCGGATTTCTGGGCTTACGATACTACTTCTGATACATGGATTCAACTAGGTGATTTTCCAGGTGGTGCCAGGTCACTGGCATTCGGATTTGCGCTTGATGGAAAGGGATACGTGGGTAGCGGCAGGGATGCTACGACACTGGACTCCTACGGAAAAACTGATTTTTGGGAGTTTGAACCCATAAGTGCGTCTTGGACTAAAAAAAATGATCTTCCATCAGTCACCCCATCGCAACCTGCTGGTTTTTTGGCTCCTTTTGCAGATGCTGCAAATGGGATTGCCTATTATGGAACTGGGATAGATAGGGCCACTTCGTTCCCCAATAGCAAGGTATTTAGATATAGTGGATTGGGTGGCGATTGGACTTCAGTCCCTGACTACCCTGTTGACATTCTGGGTGCAGTAGGCTTCATGATTGGAAATAGGGTTTTTGTCGGAGCAAGTACTTTGAACAATTCAGCTGAATCCGCTACTATAACGGAGACTAGGTTTTTCAGATTAAATTTTTTAGGTACCCAATGGGAGGCGGTTGCACCACTCCCCGTTCGACCAAATCTAGAGTTTGCATTGGGAATGAAATCCTTTGCAATAGGAGATTTTGGCTATGTTTTGACTCATCAAGGAAAAATTTTCAAATATGATGTAGTTGGGAATTCGTGGAGTATTGAAAGTAATAAATCGGATCTGTTTGACAGGAATCTTACAACGTCTCTCTATTCACCAGTGGGAGGTGTCATTGGTGGCAAGGCTTACATCGGTTTGGGTAGGGAGCGGCTCTTAGACAATCAACAACAATCGAAGCTCAGCAAGAAATGGGCTGTATTCGATCCCTCTAAATGAAGATATACATTCATTTGCTAGTGATGCGACATTTGTACTGTATTGGCTTGATTTTGGTACTCGCAAGCATTAAGACAGCGAATGGCCAGATTGGACCCACAACTGCGCAGATTTGTCCTGGTGATATTATTACCATCGAAGGAAGCCTCGAATGGGAATATTTGTATGATGGCACCACACGAAGAGATAATGTATGGCAGGTAAGAAGGACCAGCTTTGATAATTGTGGGGAAACGCTAAAGTGTGGGCCAAGACCGGAGGATCCTTCATACATACTTAACTGCCAGGAGTGCTATCAGGACCTAATTCCTGATTGGCGACCACTCGGTACCGGGCCAACTCAACTCGGAACTTCTCCCAGTGTTGCAAATACAATCATCCATTTCAGATACCGAACGTCTTCAACTACTCCCTGGCAAAATTCTGCAAGCGTTACGATACTTGATTCCCCTCCAGTGTTAAATAATGTCCCAACATCTGATGATTTGGTGTTAGACTTTCCAAGTGAGGCCATTTACTTAAGTTCAACGTTGGAAATCCAACATGTCAAATGCAAGGGTGAGGGAGGTGCTAAAATAATAATAAAAAGCTTGTCAAATGGCACTGGAGAGTTTCTCTATTCATTGAGAAAAAATGGCTCAAGTTCCACTGTGAACATAAATCGGCTGGGCTTTGGCAGGCCTTCACCATCGTCACCCGTTATTTTTCCTGACCACAGTCCAGATGTTTTCAACATAACGAGCGGCCATTACTTGTTGACAATCGAGAATCTTGTCTGGAACGGAACAATTTGGGAAAAGAAGTGTTCAGATAAGATTGTTAATCTTTACGTTAAGGAACCGCAGTCACAGCTTTCCGCCACCCACACCCTCACCAACCGCAACGGCTATCAAATCTCCTGTCCAGGAAACAGCGATGGCCAGATACAAATCACTCCATCGGGAGGAATCGGACCGTATCAGGTCAGTTGGAATGGCGGTGCCTTTCAATCCACAACAACAGTTTCAGGTTTGGCCGCCTCTTCTGGAAATACCGTGCATGTGCGCGATGCATTGGGATGTATCGTCACCATCTCGGGGATAAACATTACTCAACCAGATCCGCTCACTTTCACCGCCCCTGTCCTCTCCACCATCCCTGAAGATTCCGGCATCAACATCACCTGCTTAGGTGGCACAGGCTCTATCCAGATCAATGCCACTGGCGGAGCGGGAACAAAAACTTTTCAGCTCATGGATGAATTCGGAACGCCTGTACCCGGCAACGATACCCCTGACACCGTCATTCCCAACCCCACCTTTGATGGTATTCCTGCCGGCACCTACAAAGTGCGGGTAAACGATCTCAATTTATGTAGCGCCACCACGTCCAATATTGTGCTGGTGGAACCAACCGATTTGAATCTTACGATCGGCACCATCACACCTCCCAGTTGTCTTGGCGGTACGGATGGCAAGGTTGAGCTGATTCCATCCGGGGGAATTCCCAAGCCAGGCAGCGCCTACAAAGTAACCGTGGTGGGACTGGAGGCACAATCTTCCAAGAACAAAACAGGTACCACCGTTGAGCTCACCGACTTTCAGGCAGGTACGTATACCATCAGGGTAGAAGGCGAGTATTGCGACAAAGATTTTAATGCCAGCCTGCTAATGCCGGAAAATCCTACTCCGGTAAACTTCGATCCGATATTTACTGAACCTTCCTGCAATGGTCTGGCAGACGGTAGCATCACCATCACGGGGCGTGATGGCTTTCCGTTCAATGCGGATGAATATAAATTTAGTTTTGAATCGGGGCCGTTTACTGCGGTAAGCGCTAATTCGATTGTTTACAACACCAACATTGGCTCAGGGGTATATTCTATCGGTATCGAAGATAGCCGGGGTTGCCGTCAGTACAACAATGTGATCGTCACGGAACCTTCTTTGATTGCCAATTCATTTACCATCGCGGAAAATATTTGTCGTGGAGAAAGTGGTGGTGAAATCCTGGCCACCATTTCCGGGGCAACAGCTCCCTATACAATAGAGTGGCGAGATGCAGCCAATGTCAATGTGCTGAAGTCTGAAACGGTCCCGTCAGCTACTACGTTGTCCGGACTTCCTGAGGCGGGGTACAAGCTGCTCATCAAGGACGATCATGGTTGCACCAATCATGAAACGGACTGGTACACACTCAATACTGCCATTACCGACCCGGAGTTTTTACTGTTAGGTCATTCTTTTTTTGACAACGTAAGCTGCAACGGTGTGGGCGATGGGGAAGTAACCTTGCTGGCATCGGGGGGCTGGTCGGGATATACATATTCAAAAAACGGTGGAGCCTATGTGCCTTCAAACAGCTTCCAAAGTTTGACACCCGGAGATTATGTTTTTTCCGTCAGCGATTCACGGGGATGCATCACGACTTACAACCGTACGGTGACAGAACCAGATGTCTTCACGTCTTCATTAAGTACACTGAGCAATGTAAAATGTTTTGGAGACGCCACCGGCTCAGTGGAAATGAATCTGGCGGGAGGCACCACGCCCTACGAGCAATCCTTTGATGGCGGGTTGAATTTTATTCCAGGCAATATTATTTCTGTTTTGCCAGAGGGCAACCACACCATCTTGTCCAGGGATGCAAATGGTTGTACGGCCACCGTGCCCATAGTTGTCACTGAACCACCATTACTGGAAATTGAAGTGACACACGTGGTCCACACTTTATGCGGGTATGCCCATGGCGAGGGTATTGTAGCGGCTCAGGGAGGAACGTTGCCTTTCGCCTTTGACTGGAAGACATCTGCTGGTGCCAGTGTTCGATCGCAACCTTCCGTAACAGCATTGTATCCGGATGCCTACACCGTAACGGTGACGGATGGAAATTTGTGTACAGCCGATGTGCTGGTGCTGGTGAACAACACCGATGGGCCTACCATCACCAACACGGCAATCACTGATGCCACCTGTTCGTATTCGAGTGAAGGCGCCATCGACCTGACCGTTGCGGGCGGACAATTACCTTATCAGTATTACTGGTCCAATTCGGCAACCACGGAAGATATTGCTGGTTTATTTCAGGGCCGCTACCTGGTGGAAGTGCGGGACGATAACAATTGTCGGTTTTTTAAAGAAGTAAAAGTGGGAGCCCCGCCAAAAATGGACGCGCAGGTTGTTGCATCTGTAGCGCCTACATGTTTTGATTTTACAGATGGACAACTTGAAGTCAACGCCACTGGCGGCAACGGCAATTACACTTATGCCTGGAACAATGGCATGAATTCAAACCGGATTGAAAATATAGCAGCGGGTACTTACACGGTTGACATCACCGATCAGCGGGGATGCATTTTTTCAAAAAACTTTGTATTTGATAACCCAGACCGGTTTAGTGTGGATTTGGGACCAGACCGGACCATTTGTGTAGGGCAAACCTTCGCAGCAGACGGAGGTACCGCAGTGACCTATCTTTGGAGCAATGACAATGGTTACTCAGCAAATTCAAGAAATGTGACGTTGAATGAGCCTGCGACATACCGGCTAAAAGTTACCAATGAAGCGGGATGCGTTGCAGAGGATGAGTTTGAACTTGCCACTTCACTTGACTTGTTAAGGGCAGACTTTGTATTGGCCACCGAGGGACATGCTAAAGACACCATTGTTGCCCTGGATATTTCATGGCCCTTGCCCGAGCGCATCGAATGGACATTTGATAAAACAGCCAGGATAATTTACAACGGTCAGGACCGGGCTGAGATGGTGTATGAAACCCGGGGTGACTATTCATTGACGCTCACCACCGCCCTTGCGGAATGCCGTGCAACTTACACGCAATCAATCACCATTTTAGACGAACGTCCAAACAATAGCGGGGGAAGGATCAAAACCGAGTCATCGCTTTTCAGTCGCTTTGAGTTATTCCCTAATCCGAACAACGGCAATTTCTCGGCAGCGGTTGAGCTAAGTCAGGAAATGCCGATTTTTGTTAATATGGTTGACCTGGCCTCCAACCGCAATGTATTCAGTAAACAGTTTTCAGGTAAAAATATTTATGAGATAGAGGTGAAGGTAGACGTGGGTGCGGGAGTGTATGTATTTACTGTACAGGCTGGGAAGGAAGTAAGAACGAAGAGGATTATAATTAGCAGGTGAGTTTCTATAATTCAACATATCGAAGATTTATTTCGTCAGTGAACTCATCCCTCACCCATCAAAGGCATTTGGTTACAGCAAAGTCTGGCTGCCCTCTCCCAGGGGAGAGGGCAAAAAATATTGTGCCTAAGCAAAAAAAGTGGATGGGAGTGGGATTGAATATCATTGACAACCTAAAATCTTTAACAGCAATTCCTTTTCTTTTTTTAATATTTTTTGCGAACGCTCAAACTTTTCCCGTTCAGGCAACGGTACAGCTTACACCACCTTATTCACTAAATCTCTCTGACTACTCATCGCCCGAATCGGAGCGTCTGGCTTTTATGATTATCCTGGCTGACGTGAATCGTCCTGAGCTACAAGTGAAGTTCCGCTTGCGCATCGAAGGGCAGGGCATTGAAATTACCACCAGTCCAGCCTACAACCCACCGGCCTATATTTTACAGGGAGGAATTCCTGAACGCATCACGGGCTTTGATCTGGCTGCTTACTTCAATCCTGCCAACCTGGAATTTCGCGGCACCACCCGAACGCAGTATCAGCAGACAGCGAAACTGCCCGAAGGATTATACCGCATTTGTGTCGAAGTGGTGGAGTACAACCGGAACGTGGTGGTTTCCAATACCGGTTGTGCCAGTGCGTGGCTGGTGCTCAACGATCCGCCTATCGTGAACGTGCCCCGCAATGCTGAAAAAATTAGAATACTCAACCCACAGAATATCATCTTTCAATGGACACCGCGGCATACTGGATCTCCTAATGCTGCTTTTAGAACGGATTATGAATGTACCCTGGTGGAGCTATGGCCCGAGACCAGGAATCCAAACGATGCTATCCTGTCTTCACCTCCCATTCTACAAGAGACTACATCGTCTACTACCTTCATCTATGGACCTGCTGAGACTCCCTTGGTGGCGGGAAGGCATTATGCCTTTCGGGTACAGGCCAAAAGCATATCGGGAATATCCGAGCTTGATCTGTTCAAAAACAATGGATACAGCGAGGTGATCACTTTCCGTTACGGAGACCCATGCCTGGCTCCGGATCCGATCACGACCACCGTGTTGGATCCCGAACGCATTAAGTTGGAATGGACAGCCAGTGCACAGCACACGGAGTATGCAGTACAATACCGGCAAGCTGGTACTTCGCAGTGGTATGATCAGGAAACCTTTCTTCCGTATACCACCCTTAAGAATTTGAAACCCGGCACCACTTACGAGTTCCAACTGAAAGCCATTTGTGGTCCGGTAGAAAGTGAGGCTGGAAAAACCGGATCGGCAACCACGAAGGAACTCGAACCCGGCAGCCTTGTTTGCGGTACTTCTCTTCCCATTGTGTCATTGGATAACACGGTACTGCTTAACCAACTCAATCCCGGTGACGTGGTAGAGGCGGGGGATTTCTCCGTGACGATCAAACGTGTTACCGGCACGGGATCATTTACGGGAAGTGGAATTGTTGATGTGGCATTTTTCAAAAACGCCAAAGTCAATGTGGAATTTGAGTCCATCAAGGTAAATCCCGAGTACAGGATGGTGGAGGGAAAGATGGAGGTGAAAGGTGTAGGCATCGATGTATTACCGGACCGGTTTACTGATTTGATGGATCAGCTCAGCGAGGCACTGGCCCTGGCCGATGAGGTACAGAATGAAGTGTCTGCAGGTCTTGGGCTGGCTGATGAAATATTAAATGAAGTGGGGGAGTTGGCCAACGAATTCATGGACGATGGGCTATACGTGGAGGGCGAGGAAAACTTTACCATGGAGCAATATCTGGCTGAGGCAAAGAAAGCAATGCAAGGTGCCAGGGGGGCATTGGCCAGTGCTCCGGGTGTTGGCAACACCGCTCAGGCCGCGCGTGGCGTAGCACAAGGGGCTACCCTGAAGAGCCGCGCCAACCGGCTGAAAAAGATTTATGACCAGTCGGACACGCTGAAAGTGATTGCGGTGGAGTTTGTGGCCAACGATCCGTATGGCTTCGACAAGCAGGAACATCCGCAACATCGCCTGCACTATAATATTATGGTAACGCCTGGCGATGCGAGCACAGGAATTCCCTGGGCTGCCATGAAAGCGGGCGAGCCAACCACGGTCAGGGCGCGCCTGATTCCCACAGCAGGCATTCGTGCTGAAAATATTGTGTTCAGGGCTGGTGAAATTGTGCTGACTGCCAATCAAAGCGGCAATGAGTGGAACGTTACCCTGCCTGCCATGGATGCAGGGGCTACGCTGACTGTTAAGGCTGTGGACAATACGACCGGTGAAACCGTGGGCAAACTAGACGCGGTGGCCTATTCACCGGTTGTCAAAAAAGTGAATCTTGTTCCGTTGGGAACCACACCTACATCATTAACTACTTCATCGGTGCGTGATGAATTGAACCGCATTTACAAACAGGCGGTAGCCGAATGGGATGTGGCCATTCTTCCACCACTGGAGGTGCCCGGCTACAACGGCACGCTGCAAGATGATGAGCAGGCGCTGCTTTCGGTGTATAGCGATGGCATGAAGGAAATCATTCGCGCGTTCGAAGCCTCCGGGAATTTCAGCAAGGAAGAGTTCTATTTATTTCTGGCAGATAACTCACAAACCGGCAAGGCGGGCTACATGCCACGCAAACACCGGTACGGTTTTATTTATCAAAACGAAAATACCAGTCCGTTGCAAACCATTGCTCACGAGCTCGGTCATGGTGCCTTCCGGCTGCAGCACACCTTTGAGGAATACCCAAGCATCACCACGGCCACGCCCAACCTGATGGACTACCACAACGGTACCCAACTGCGCAAGTACCAGTGGGATCTGATTCACAATCCTCCAATTGTGATTGGGTTGTTGGAGGATGAGGGGGAGGGGGCGTTGACGGGGATGACCGAAGAGCAGTTGATTGCATGGTGGGAACAATTACCTCCTTACAAGAAAGCAGCCGAGATTTTACAAGAGCATTTAGAGGACACTGAGGTTTATGAAAATGTTCGCCTTACGTGTGACAATTCAAAATGTGTTATTCTTGCTGATTTAAAAATAGGAGAAGACATCACCTACACGATGGAGGTGGCCTTTCTCAATTCGATGACATCAGAGCAGTTGATTGATGTGCTCGTGTTTGAATATCGTGTTGATTTATGGGATGCGTTTAATGTTGCAGCAGAAGGTTTTTGGGATGAAGCTTACCACTGGTGGAGAAAGCAGAATGATAACCTGGCGCAGCAAAAAGGCTGGCAAGTAAGTACGTTGAATTTTCTTGCCGATGTGATCACTGCTCCAACATTGTATCCAGCAGTAAGTGGTTGGGCAACCGGAAAGCATTGGCGTGATGGACATGATCTTGCGGGATGGGAACAGGCACTTGCGGCACTTGATTTTTTAGTAGCCGAAGAAATGGTGAAGGGCTGCATTACAAATTTTGTAGTGCGGGTAGGTAGCAAAACAGTTAACCTTTTAAGATTAAAGGAAGGTACCAAATATCTGGTTCAAAAATCTATTGAGAAGGGGTTGAAGTTTTCAGTTGTTGCCAATGATGAAGTAACAATCTTAAGCCAGGAAGGAAAAGTTGTTGGAAAGATTGTTGGTGATGTGCTGACGATTCCTTACACGAAGTATGGCGGTGATATTGTTTGCGTACCACAAAAGACCACAACAATTGTTGGTAGATTTGAAGACATGATTGATGGGGGTGGCACTGGCGAGATTATTAACTCTGGTTTATCAAAGTCGGGTCAAAACATTGGAGGCGTAAATGTTTTGGGTGAGAATATTCCAGCGGGATGGAATAATCAGCAAATATGGGATAATGTTAACGAGCCATGGCTAAGAGCAGCTGCCAGTAGAGATGACGTGATTAGGGCGGTCTCTGATCCTACTTTGCCATCGAATATTTACAAAGCCGATGGTAGCCTAACTTTTTTTGGTAGGGAGCACGAATTGCTAACAAAGCCCCTCTCGCAAGGAGGTTTAGGCTATACATATAATCCTTCAATATTCGCTTATACCAAATAATACAATTGAGAACAATGAAAGAAGATCCTAAGGGAATTATTGAACTTAAGTACATCGACCAAAAGAATGAAGGCATTGAAGCGTGGATTCGAAAAGAAAAAAGCGGTTGGGTACGATTGGATTTTATGCTTGAGTATTATGTAAGTGGAAGTGTAAGCCTGTCTAAGCAGTATAAAGGGAGGCTTGAAGATGTTTCAATTGCAAAAGAGTATTACAATCTTTTGTACGCTAAGTTCTTAAAGGAAACTTCGGACGGTCAGACCTTTGATTTTGAAAAGTACCATTCATGGCAGACAAGCGATCAAGTAAAGATCAATGACCTAATAGAAATGATAAATAGATCTTGAGCCCCGTCCAGAGCCTCCCCGCCTCGGGCATGTGGGCAGGTGTTGACTCTGTCGGAGGGAAAGTGAAATTGAATAGGAAAAGAATTGATGAAGTATTAATAGAATCGGAAAATGAGTATAAGAAGAGCGATATCAACGTATGACAGATTATACTTAATCACCTTCACTTGCTGATTTGGTCATATGACATTGAATCGAGTTTATAATCTGGATCAAATGAGCAGAGTCCCCGAGGACTCCGCTGGGAAAAAAATGGCAAAAGTCATCAAAGGATATACAATTATCTATTTTGGAGGGTATTTACTAGGTGTGCTCTCTTACCAAAATGCATTTAACTTAAGTTACGTATATCTTTTTTATTCTGCCTTTTTCTTAGCGAGTCTGGTTATAAGATACCTATTTCTCTTAAGTTCAAAAACAATGCATCCAAATTATGTAATAATGATGCCTGTTTCTTTGGCAAGTCTATTTTATGTGTTTGCTATTTTGTATGATATGATCATTGTACATAGCTATCCAACATTTGGATATCTCGGCCAAGTATTTTATGGGCTTAGTCCATTTTACATTTCGACTGTATCATTTTTGATTTACGCGAAAATTAAAAAAGCATTGGGCCAAGATGTTTTCTAGTCTTCAGTCCCCACAGAGTCTCCTGGCTCGGGGCCGTGGCAAGGCAGGAACTCTGTCGGAAGGGAATTTGAATCGGATGAAAACAATTGAAGAGGTATTATTAGAAATGAGTGTAAGAAGAGCGGTATCAGGAAAAAATCCAAGGAATGATAAACACGAAATCACGGATAACTGTGAGTAAGATTATGATCAGGAAATTATTATTTGTAATCATACTTACGATTTCTGCCCTGCCATCTAAAGCAGGGGAAGTGATCCGCGATTCTGTCATTACTATTCCTCCGTCCCTACCTGCTTTATTTGAAGCGCCAGATTTAATTGTAGATGGCTATAAGGATTCCGGTATCATCGATTCTGCCCAGTATTATATTGCCCGGTCGCGGGCAGTGATGAAGCAGATCAGGGAAGGTAGAAAGTATATCGACTACCTGGATGGTGAATCCTTGCTGGAGCTCCCGGTAGGGATAAAAAAAACCATCGGTGGTTTGGAGTACCTCATCGGAATTTCTTCCATGCAACTCAAGCCCGCCCATGCGGAGCTGGAGGTGTTTATGTCTTTCGTCATTCCTCAAAATGGTGATACCATTACATTCGCGGGCAAAGGCATTAAGTTCTCACAATCTGGCGGGATAATGCCGGGCGCCAGGCTGGAACTGGTCAGCGACTACGGCATCAACCTGTCGGGAGATAAGGCCCAACTGATACTAAAAGGAGGCAACACCTTTGTGTCGTTTACTTGTGACGGCTTTGAGTCCATGGGACTGGATGCCGAAGTAAAATTTTCACGGGACATATTGGTACCAGAGAGTGAGACCGGGGATGTACTTCCCGGCCAGCTACACAGTTCTTTCACAGTAAACCTTGCGGACTGGAACGACCTTGTAGTAGAACTTAGTCTTCCTGCTTTTCAGGTGAGTGCTTTGCCGGGCTTTGGTTTCAGTCTTAATCAGGCTGTCTTTGATTTTAGTGATGTGCGCAATGCCACCACCATGTTTTTTCCTGATCATTATCAGTCTACACTTTCCCTGGCTGGCAGCGAAGGTTTATGGCGCGGATTTTATGCACGCGAAGTCTCCGTGCGGTTGCCCGCTCAGTTTAAATCGACCGGGACCCAGCGCCAAAGTTTCAGTGCCAACTATTTGATTATTGACAACCGTGGCGTTAGCGGTGTCTTTGCAGCAGAAGGGATTATTCCTATTGACAAGGGCAGGATGGGCAACTGGGCTTTCTCATTGGACTCGCTGGGTATAGACATCGCCTACAACCAGGTGAAGACGGTTGGATTTAAAGGCGGGATTGTTCTGCCAGTATCAAAGCAGGATACACCCTTTAATTATTCGGCAGTAATTGATGGAGGCGGAAATTATCAGTTTCTTGTTTCGCCTGCCTCCGGTATGAGTTTTCCGCTATGGCAGGCAGCGGAGGTAGAGATTTACGAGGCTTCATATCTTGACATCAAAGTTGTTAATAAGGAGTTTCTTCCTAAAGCGAACCTGCATGGGCGTATGAACATTGATGCAGGCAATGGAATTTCACTGGCCGAGATCACTTTTGAAAACCTCGAACTGCAAACGGTCAGGCCCTTTATCCACATCGGCAGTTTCTCGTTTGGTTCTGATGCAGCCCGTCAAAAGCTGGCAAGATTTCCGGTAACCATCAATAATATTGCGCTTCGCGACCTTCCCGGGGACAAGCTGGCTCTTGACTTTGACTTGTTGTTGAATTTGGTGGGCGAAAAGAGCGGGGGGTTTGCTGCGGATGCCGGGCTTTCACTCATCGGGGGATTAGAACAGGGTCAGGGCCTTCACCATTGGAAATACGAAGATGCTCGTGTAAGAGACATCGCCCTTGACATTGACGGTGGTGCTTATACATTTAATGGCAAGTTGGTTTTTTTCAAACAGGATGCTGTATATGGAAATGGATTTAACGGAACCGTTGATGCTAACTTTAAATTAGGCAAACAGGGAATTGATGTGAAGGCTTCGGCCATTTTTGGCAACGTGAATGCTGAACGCTATTGGTATGTGGATGCGTTGGCGGAGTTTTCATCGGGCATAGTAGTCGCTCCGGGATTTCTGGCCTATGGATTTGGAGGAGGTGCTTATTATAAGATGGCAGCAGCGCCAGGAGGCTCTGGTGACTTGGGTGCAACGATCTCCGGAGTAAATTATCGGCCTGACTTAAAAAATGGATTGGGACTAAAAGCCTCACTTATTGTGGGCGCTCCAAAAAAAGAAGCGTTCAATGCAGATGTTGCTTTTGAAGTCTCTTTTTTCCAGGGTGGAGGCATACGCACCATGATGATTTCCGGCAACGGAAAATTCATGGCAACATTTGGGGGCTCACTGGATAAAATAAAATCTCAAACAGGGAAACTTTTTGAGGCTGTAGCGAAAGCGGATGCGTCAGCGAGCAGCGGGTCCCTTGGCGGGTTGATTGCCTCACCGGGTAATACCCAGTCACTGGACGCCATCTATGGTACGGTGGAAGAAAATAAAAAGCAGTCGGGGTCTATTTCAGCACGCGTTTTTATCAGTTATGATTTTCCCAACCGGACCCTTCACGGCAACCTGGAGGTGTATGTTAATGTGGCCAATGGGTTGATTGAAGGAGTTGGTGCCAACAGCCGTGCCGGTTGGGCAGTGCTTCACTTCGATCCTGAAGAATGGTATATCTATATCGGTACTCCTGATGATCGTATTGGATTGAAGGCGGGTATCGGCCCAATACAAGCTTCACTCACCTCTTATTTTGTCATGGGCTCCATTGTTCCGGGAAGTCCTGCGCCAGCTGAAAATGTTTCCCGGATATTGGGCGGTATTAATCTCGACTATATGCGGGATGAAAACCTGATCAAAAATGCGGGTGGATTTGGCTTTGGGGCAGCCTTCGCATTCGATACCGGTAATGTGCAGTTCCTGATGTTCTACGCGCGATTTGCGGCCGGTGCCGGCTTTGATATAATGATCAAAAATTATGGTAACGTACAGTGCAAAGGGCGCAGCGGCAATCTTGGCATCAATGGCTGGTACGCCAATGGTCAGGCCTATGCCTATTTTGAAGGTAACATTGGCATCAGCGTCAAACTTTTTGGAAAGAGGAGGAGTGTGGAGATTTTGGAAATTGGCGCAGCGGCTGTATTGCAGGCTAAACTGCCTAATCCCGTGTGGATGCGTGGAATTGTAGGTGGATATTTCAGCGTATTGGGAGGGCTGGTAAAGGGTAATTGTAAATTTGAATTAACGGTGGGTGAGGAGTGTGAAATGGTGGGCGGCAATGCACTCGAGGGCATCAAGGTAATTGCGCAATTGACGCCTGCCAATGGAGAGGGTGATGTCAATGTGTTCAACGCAGCTCAGGGAATTTTTACCCTCGAGGTGGGCAAAGAATTCGAGTTGGTCGAGCCTGATGACAGCAAGCGATCCTACCGGATTAAGTTAGACTTCCTAAGAATAAAAGATGGCACGCTGGAAATTCCGGGATCCATTGAATGGAATGCGGATGGAAATGTAGCTGCATTTAATCCGGTGGATATTTTACCTCCTAAGAAAAATCTGGTAGTATCTGCACAAGTAAGTTTCGAGGAAAGAATATTTGGCATTTGGCGACAAGTGATTGTTGATGGCAGGCCTTTCACGGAATACAAGGAGGCTTCGTTTACCACAGGTGAGGCACCCGATTACATTCCATTGGAAAATGTACAGTACAGCTACCCGGTGGTAGGCCAGTACAATTATTATAAAGATGAAGCCAACACAGGGTATATCAAACTAAGGCGGGGGCAGCCATACTTGTTTCAGGTGGACAATCAATGGGTGCAGCGCGCAAGAATAAAAACTCCCAGTGGTCAGGAAAGTTATTTTGCATTTACACATAGCAATGGCCTGGTAAGTTTTACCATACCCACAGGCCTTGGCAACAACCAATTCTATGCTGTTGAAATTGTAAACCTTCCCATTGAGAAATCCAAGGCCATTGATGCCAACGTGGAGCGGGGCAGTGAAAAAATAGATACAGGCAATGAAAATATTGATGCGGAAATAAGGACCGTAAAGGCTGAAGGAACAGTGGATGTCCTTCAGGAGAAAGCTATTTACAGCGCCTACTTCAGAACCAGCGCCTACAATACGTTTGCCGCGAAACTTGCCTCTATTACTTTGTCGAGCGGATGGACCTGGCCCGTGCATGTGGGTGTGCATGAAATGGGTGTGAATACACGTTCCCCTGAGCCGTTCGATTATTTTGAAGTTTATGGTGGAGCAGACTTTAACCCCCTGGTCGGATTCGAGACTTCAATTGACAACAACTGGTTTAGAACCTATTGCGGACCACTGGTCTATCCGGCACCCTATCCAACGTCAGGGCTTACTATAAGTTGGCGTAGGCCGGCAGATTTTGGTGTGCCCCCGATAAGGGCGGGATTCATTGTGCAAGACAACGTGGTAGGTAAAATAGATTCGAACAATCCTGCTATGGTGCCTCAGCAGCAGGCCGATGGCGTGTTTACTTCCAATTTTATACCTACCAGTTATTGGGACTTTGTGGAGTTGCGCAACAAGGCAGCCCAGCGTTTGCTGACCGTTCGCGACCCCTGGATGGAAAAGATGGTAACGAGTTATTTTACCGGAGTCATCAGTGGCGATTACCCATTGAAGGTGCAATATAAACTGCCGGGCACCAATACGGTGACTTCAAACAGGTTGGTAAATGTTCGGGTGCAATGAGTAAAAGTCGATGGTCGATAGATTGTCAGTCTGGAGTTGAAAACAACAACTCGGCTGCAACTATTGACCTTCGACCAAATAGCTATAGACGTTCTGGAATGAAAAGTAAAATAATTTTGTACTTAGTGCTTACGTGTGCTTTTATTCGCTCAGTAGCTGCTCAGGAAGTTACGCCAGCAATCAAAGTCGCTGCTTTTCCTTACAAGGATTCGATTGCTCTGCGATGGGCGCCAACGGACGCGGCCACCTGGCAACTAATCAATAAATACGGATATGTTCTTGAGCGCTATACGCTAACACGCGACAACCAGCGGATTACACCTGAAATGATTGCGCTAGCAAGGCGACCCGTCAAACCAAGGCCCTTGGGGGATTGGGAGAATCAAATTGATGATGACGATTATATGGCCATTGCGGCCCAGGCGATTTACGGTTCTTCTTTTGAAACATCAGGGAATTACAATAGCGATGTTCTACAGATCATCAACCAGGTAAAGGAACTCGAGCAACGCTATTCGTTTGCACTTTTTGCAGCGGACCTGTCGCGGAAAGTGGCACGCTGGACTGCCCTCGGATATATCGACAAAGACATAAAGAAAAACGAAAAGTATGTCTATAAAATCTATGCTGCCGTTCCGAGCAACTTGTTGAAAATCGATACCGGTTATGTATTTACGGGCGTGGAAGACTTTAGGGAGCTGCCCCGGCCGATTCAGTTGAAAGCCGAGTCAGGAGATAAGGCAATCCTTCTAAGTTGGGACCGAAGATACTATACTAATATATACATCGCCTATCACGTTGACCGGAGTGATGATGGCGGAAAAACGTATCAACAGATCACCAAGCTTCCGCTGATCAACTCTGATCCTCCCGAAGGGCTTCCCGCGGACCGGATGTATAAACTGGATTCGCTACAAGAGAACGGTAAAACCTATTTGTACAGGGTGCGGGGACTCACTTCCTTCGGAGATATCGGCCCGGCTTCTGAAATGGTCGCGGGGCAAGGCACTAAAAAGTTTGAGGCTAATCCCGCCATAGTGAAAGCAGAAGTAATTGAAGGACAGGCTGTTTCTATCCTATGGGATTTTCCCAAAGGTTTACTTAAAGAAGTTTCCGGGTACAGGGTTCAGAGAGCGCCAAAGGCGTCAGGGGAATATCAGAATTTGACTGAAAGTCTAATCCCTGCAACTACCAATTCATTTATTGACCGTTCACCGAGGGCAAGTAACTATTACAAAATCGTGGTTGAGGGAAAGCAGGGGCAAAAGGCTTTTTCGTTCCCCTACCTGGTGCAACTGGAGGATAGCATCCCTCCAAGTCCACCAATGGGACTGATCGCAAAGATCGACAACCACGGTGTCGTACAAATTAACTGGAAGCAAAATAAAGAAGATGATTTTTTGGGTTACCGGGTGTTCAGGGCCAATTACAAGGGAGATGAGTATGGCCAAATAACCACCTCGCCTGTTCCTAGACCTGAATTTATTGACACAGTTGCTGTTAAAACATTATCCAACAAAGTCTACTATAAGGTTACATCATTGGATCATCGTTACAACTCGTCAGAATTCTCTGAGGTTATCGAAGTCAAAAGGCCAGATGTAACTCCACCCGCTCCACCGGCCTTCAAAAATTATCGAGCCAGTGAGGAATCTGTTTTTATTGCATGGTCACCCAGTCCCAGCCGGGATGTGATGAAGCACACATTATGGAGAAAAGATCAGACGCAGGTAGCCAGGTTTATAAAGGAATTTCCATCGGCCGATACGACCAGAACGTATTCGGATGTAACGGCAAGCGCTGGTGTGCTATATGAATATGTAATCGAGGCTGAGGACAGCGCAGGACTTAAATCAAGAAATGCCGTACCCCTGAAGGCAAAAAGAATCGACAATGGAGTGGCCCTTAGAATAGAGCAATTCAAAGGGGAAGCTGATCGGCTGAACAACCTGATCAAACTTTCGTGGAGGTACGCGCCTTCCAATGTGAGGAAATTTATGATTTACCGGGCAGAAGATACCGCCCCTATTTCCCTTTACTACTCTGTTAATGCCAACGATAAGAAATTTGATGACGCCAATACAAAAGTCAACACACGCTACAAGTATCGCGTGAAGGCTGTGCTGTCGGATGGGACAGAATCTCCTTTTAGCGATGAAGTGCTTGTGGAATTTTGAAGATTTAGACAATGACCAGGCATAGGATAAAGATGATAACACATTGCGCTGCCCTTGTAGCTTTGATTGGTTTGCTTCTGGCTCACACTTCGTGCAAGGAAGAATTGGTTGTCGATCCACCCAAACCGCCTAAAATTGATTATGTAGATCCATTACTGGGAACAGTGGACACCGAAGTGACCATTGTTGGAGAGAATTTTGAAGCTGTAGCTACAGAAAATGAAGTAACCATCAATGGCAAATCAGTTGACATTCTTGCTGGGAATGAAAGCGAGATCATTGTTAAGGTACCCAGGGATGTCGGTAGCGGAGAGGTAGTCGTGACGACCAGGGTAGCCAGAGCCCGGGGGCCGTTGTTTACTTATTACAATAGTGTTGTCATCACTTCGGTGGAACCATTATCTGGTTCATTCAATACGCTAGTGATTGTAAGGGGTGAAAATTTTGAAGCAGACAAGGATATGAATAAACTGAAAGTGAATGGTAAGGAAATTCCTTTGCTCTCAGCTTCATCCACCGAGATCAAATTTACAATTCCTAGGGCAACCGGTACGGGGCCAATTATTATATCCACACAATACTCCGCGTTTGAAGGGCCAACGTTTAACTACGAGCTGGTGCCGGTGGTCTACACGATTGCAGGGGATGGTGAAGAGGGATTTGTCAATGGGGTGGGAGAAGGCGCCCGATTCAGCAACCCGGATGGTCTTGCGCTTGACGGAGACGACAATATATATGTGTGCGACCGTGGCAACCATCGACTACGAAAAATTGATGGAGCTGGAAATGTGACTACGTTTGCCGGTACCGGTGATCAGGGTGTGGCAGATGGAGATTTGCTGGCAGCAAAGTTTAACCTGCCATCGGGGATTGCAATTGCAGGTGGAGATTTTTTTATCACCGATAGTGGCAATGGTAATATCCGGAAGATAACCTCGACAGGACAGGTGTTAACCATTGCCGGTGACGGTGTTCCGGGGTTTACGGATGGTATTGGCAGTATAGCCAGGTTTGGTGCCCCCCGGGGAATTGTGGTGGACAATAGCGGCAACCTATTGATTGCAGACTTTGGCAACAGCGTAATCAGGAGAGTAACACCTGCAGGTGTGGTGACAACCCTGGCGGGGGATGGGATACCAGGATTAATGGATGGTACTGGAACGGTAGCCAGGTTTAATTTTCCAGTAGGAATAATGTGGAAAGATGCCAATACATTGCTGATTGCAGATCACCTCAATAATAGGATCAGAAGCATGATGTTGGACGGGACGACTACAACTTTTACTGGAACCGGAAATGGATTTACCGATGGAGATATTGCAAGCGCAAGGTTTTCTGGAATCACTTCGATGGCTTTTGACTTAAATGGGAATTTGCTTATTGCAGACGCGCTCAATTACCGGGTCAGGGTATTGGGCGCCAATGGTATGGTCACCACAATTGCCGGGGATGGTACAAAGGGGTTTAGGAATGGCCTTGGCGTTGAGGCAGAGTTTGAGTTTATTAATGCGATCGTTGTCAATTCAAAAGGTGAGATCATTATAAGCGATGGGGGAAATCACGCAATCAGGAGGATTGTGTTTGAATAGGGAAGTCGCTACTTTTTAGGTTCTGTCCCTGGTTTCAGGGCGGGTAACATTAACAGGTGGTAACCACAAATTGTATGGATTTAAGATTCTTATCGAATAGGTTTTATGTGAAAGTGACCTTGCTTGGGTTATTTTTTATCATTGTCCTTCAGAATTGTAAAGATGAAGATGACCCACAGCCCGATTACACCAGCGTAACCGTGAGTACGTTTGCAGGAGCTGGTGTACCTGGCTTCAAGGATGGGACGGGGACAAGTGCAGAATTCAACTTTCCAACCGTTATGCGATTTGATTCAAAGGACAACCTTTTTGTTACTGAGAGGGAAAATTGGGCAATCAGGAAAATCACTCCTGAGGGTGTGGTCACTACCTTTTTCAAGGGAGACAGCCGGTTTTTCAGATTTAATGGAATGGTGATCGATGCCAATGACAATATTTTTGCATCTACCATTGATGGTCAGATATTCAAATTTTCCAAGAATGGTAATCGAACGGTTGTGGCTGGTTTTGCTGAGACTGGTTATAAAGATGGAACTGGGACCGAGGCCAGGTTCAATTTTATCACCGGACTAGCTTTGGATAAAGAAGGAAATCTATTTGTCGCTGACTTATCAAACAGCAGGATAAGGAAGGTAACACAAGGTGGCGTCACAACTACCGTAGCAGGTGATGGCACCCGTGATTTTAGAGAAGGAACTGGAGTTGAAGCGGCAGTAGGTGGTCCATGGGACATTGTGGTGGGCCATGACGGTGATTTTTTGGTGACCTCGTTTTATACAAGCAGGGTTTTCAAAGTCTCTGCCCCTGGAGTAGTTAAGGCATTCGTTGGAGGCGAGGATGGCCTAAAAGATGGAACTGGCACTGAGGCAAGATTTTCCTCTCCTTACTCCATGACCGTTGATCGATTTGGTAATGTGCTGGTTGCCGATGGGCCCAACAATGCCATCAGGCTCATCAAGCCAAATGGAGAAGTAACAACCATTGCTGGGGATATTGAACCTGGATTTGCTGACGGGGATGGTAAAACCGCGCGATTTTCCTTGCCCAGTGGAATAGCCGTTAATTCCAAAGGTGAAATTTTTGTGGGTGAGCGAAATGGTTTTGTAATAAGAAAAATCGTGGCACACAATTGACCGGCTCAACTTTCTTAAGCCAACTCACCGCGGTCTTTTTGCCATGCGCCTGGCTGGAAAGGTGCCGGCCATTTTAACTCCATGTAAGAAAAAAGCAATTCCTGGCGTATTTAATTTACCTGGATTTTTCTATTTTGTGATCCGCTTGGTCTGAGGTCAATGCAAGGTCTAAGGTCAATGCAAGGTCAGGAAGTTGATTGAAGCCATATGAAATGTGATGAGCAAATTGATATTTCACGAATGAGGAGTGCCAGGTTGGTTTCTTGCTTGATCATGACAGCCATTCTTTTGGCTTGCTCTGATGACGTGATTCCTCAAGACACCCGCCCTCCTGAAATTCTTAGGTTTGAGATAGCAAATGGCACCGGTCCATTATCGGGAAAAGTGACCATTGTTATCAATGTACAAGATGATTTTGAAGTTGAAATAATTTCGGTTTATATCGATAATACCTTGTTCAAGAATTTTAGAGCATCCGTTGTAGAGCAGGAGTGGAACACGACCACTGAGCAGGATGGAGAGCACAAAATTCGAATGGTAGCCAAAGATACCAATGGCAACATGGCGGAAAGAACTATTCATGTAACCGTTAAAAATACGCTATTGGAAATAGGGGTCGATTCCAAATTCATGGATAGCAACGAAACTGGCTGGGTATTGCTAAGTGATAAAGCAGGAAAATTGATCGATAAGAAATTTTTTAGAAACGCAGATCTGATTACCATTACCCTACCTGAAGGTTTTAATTTACTGGATAAATTTACCCTTACCAGAGTTGTAGTGGCTCAGCCGAATCAAACCTCGCCAATTCTAAGATATTCGATGTTGTCCCTAACGGACATAGCGTCAGGTGTATATTACTTCACCAGGCCGAGTAATAAACCCAGCGATAGCAGCCCCGTTGTGGGATCTGCATCGCTGACCGTTTTGGACTCCAATCCGTTGAAACCTTTTGCGTCTAATGCATTTGGTGCGGAAATCGTCAAAACCACATTTCAAATTGGAACCATAATTCCGTTAAAATTTATAATGGATATGAGTCAACAAATTTCAGAATGTACCTTCATCATTAAGGAGGAGGACAACGCAAACCCTCTATATTTTTACAGGCCCGAAATTGAAGTTGCCAGGGAGTATTCACAGGGTGTATCGTCATTTAGACGGATGAATAAGAAGATTGTGAATTTTGATGGTACCGTTAATGGACGTTATGACATTTGGGTAATAAGTAATAACGGTAAAAAATCGTTTATTGACACTGGAGGTTCCTTCGCAAGCAACCACATTGAAATTTTCTACCCTGACCAAGACAACTACGGTGGCCTTGTAACAGATGTCTATTATACTGTCGAAAACGTCAAGTTCCTGACTGAGAATACTGGAAGAGCCGAGTCGATAGATTTTGTTAAGCTTTCGTCAGATGTGGAGTTGGCGAGAGTCAAAAACAACTACAAGATAAGTACAACGGGTAGCTACGATTATAAATTAATGCTTGCAACCGAATTTCAACCGGCTAGTCAGGGATCGACTGCAAGGGTATTTGATTGGAGGGTATATATGCGGGATGAAACAACAACAGAATTTAGGGTGCCTGACCTGACAGATTTTTCGCAGCAACATCCTCTGCTAGCGAATCACGTGTTTAATTTCAACAGGGTGGTTTTGGTGGAGTACGATGTCATTAATGGATATCAGGAATATATTGAGAAAGTGCATCAGTTCAAAATACCAATTCAAACAACATCAAAATTATTTGCAACGAAAGATAAATTGTTTGCTGAAATTACTAACGGCAGGAAAAACACCCCACTTGAGTTTTCTGAAATCAGCCACTAGGGATAGAAGGAATTGATGCATTGTAATCACGACCATGCAACGATCAATCAGATCAAAAGCTAAAAATCGAGTGTGGAAAGTTCGACTGCAATAGTTCCTTTTGGCGGTTTTAGCAGTAAATCTTTTTTATCTTTAGTTGATGGACACTCCCTATACCGTACCGGCAAATACCAGAATCGGCCATGTGCATTTAAAAGTTGCAGACCTCGACCGTTCGTTGCGCTTCTATCGTGACCTGCTCGGGTTCGAACTCGTCACTATGTATGGCGACCAGGCGGCATTTATCTCAGCGGGTGGCTACCATCATCACATCGGGCTGAATACCTGGCACAGCAAGAATGCGCCTTCTGCAACACCTGAGGGCGTTGGTCTGTTTCATACGGCTATACTTTATCCAACGCGGAAAGATCTGGCGATCATTTTCAATCGGCTCCGCGCCAACCGTTATCCGCTTACGGGTGCCTCGGACCATGGCGTTTCGGAAGCCCTGTACCTCGATGATCCTGATGGCAATGGCGTGGAGTTGTATTGGGACAGGCCCAAAGAATCGTGGCCAAGGAGGGAGGACGGTTCAATTGAAATGTTTACAAAACCGCTTCATCTCGAAGGTTTGTTGCAGGAGCTCGATAGAGAATAATTTCTATGAAGGGTTCATCCTTGCGTGGTAATAACCTACGTGATCATACCACACCTTTCCGCAATTCCCGCATCTCCTGCGTTACCCGGTCCTCTGTAAACCGATCGAAAGACTGGTGGATGTGGCTGTTGGGCCACAACACGTCAATGTTTTTTGCGTTCACCCTATATATTATAGTGTACAGCGTTCCGAATGATTTATCAAAGTTGGTATTGTAAAGTGGCGGATGAAGAAATCGGCTGAGCATCGTGGCCTCCGTTTCATAGGGTGAAGTCACCATCTCGTCCAAAAACTTTTTCCGTTCAATGGTTCCAGTGAGGGAAGCATAGTCGCCCCACTCCACTTCCACCTGATGATTGGTCGCCACGGGTGTATTCACAATCACCGGTTTACGGTCTGGCGAAAGGTACACAGTCGCGAAATTGCCCGTGCCATCGACCAGCGTCACGTTATACGCCATGTGGACGGGCACCCGATTAAGAATTGCAATTCCCTCTTCAACCGTTTTTGCTATTTCGAGGATGTAACGGATGATGACCGGTATGCCAAAACCGTTGCCCACCACCTTTCGCCCTCCGAAAGTCAAAGATGCAGCCAGGCCGCTGGCATTCATGCCATCCAGCAGCCCCCAGGTACAATCGCTGACACCGATCACTGGTTGCAACCAATTGGTGTACATCATCGTGCCCTCAAACATCTTGAAACTGTAGTCATAGTTTCTGATCAGGCATGGGTTTTCCCGCGTCCAGGCTACCTGTGAGCAGCCCGACATGTAGGCGGGTGGACAATACATGCTGAGAAATCTGGCCTCCAGGTCGCCTCCGCCAGCCAGCGATACGAGCTGATCGTACAGGGATGCCAACTCGGGCATGTGCCTTTTCAGTTCAGTGGCTGAGGTGAGGTATCCCTTCCGGGCCAGGTTTCCTTCTGATAAAAACCAGGTTTTGTAGTGAGGCCACGTTCTTTCAAACAGGGCCTTCCATTTTTCACCAGGCTTGTCCTCCTGAATGCTGCTGAACGAAATATGCATTCCGAAATTTACATCATTTTAAATCCACCAATCTCGGTTGCTTCCGGGTGCGGTGTTTTTGCAATGGTGATCGGTTCTGCCGCGTAGGACCGCTTGATGGCGTTGATCCAGCTTACTGCCCTTGGCTTCAGCTTGAAATCGTCCGTCATCAGCCTGCCTCTCATCACGAGTATTCCCATATCGGCACCCTCGTAAAAGTAATCGTTGGCACGGCTGATTCTCAGGAAGAAAGCTTCGTTTTCTCTCTCCACGGCCCTTCGGTGCGTGTCCATGCGGGAGAATTTGATCGTGCCATCCGGATTCATCACATAAATTCCGGATCGTGGGGCCTGGGTAATAATTTTTACTTCTTTTTCAGTGTACTTGATCACCAGTTGACCCCATGAGTCAATGTTTTCAGGTTTGAACCACCTGCCGTTGATGGCGTTGACGCTAAGCTTATATGGCTGATTCATCCATTCCAGCATGTGGAATAAAAACAGGGGCATGTCTGATAGGGCAAATACTGCATGATTGGTAATCGAGCTGGCTCCGGTGATTCGGGGATTTAATTCACCCAGGTATAATTTCTGGTTGTCTTGATCGATGAGAAAGTCCAATTCAAAATATCCTTTATAACCCTCCTTGCGAAGTTGGTCTCCGAACAATTGTGTATACCGTCTTGCTTTTTTCCTGATTTCCGGTGTAAAGGCATCGGCATAGATTTCATTGCCGCACCATCCGCCCTTGTATGGTGTAAGCTCTTTAAAACCGACAAGCTCCGTCATCAGCGGGGCCACGATCGTTCCGTGCTGGGTGACACATGCTTCAATAGCCGAACCCCGGCAGTTGATCCGTTTCATCACCTTAACCTCTTTCTCTTTTTCAATTTCGTCACTGTATTTGTTGTATTCCTTTTCGTTCGAGATAAAAAAGGTGGTGTGGCCTGAGTCGCCAAAAGGAGTCTGAATGACCAGGTCTGTGCCGAGCTTCTTTTTAGTAACCGAGGTCAGGTGTTCGTAGCTCTTCACTTTGGAAAGTACATAGGGGACGCAGGGAACACCCGCCTTCTCGGCAATCCGATTGGTGTTGACTTTGTTGTCCATGAAGTTTCTCATCTTGGCCGATGGAAAGCATACTTCTAATCCCAATTGTTTGGCCAATTTTTCCGTGCGAGCGTCAAACATGAGGAAAAGTGCTTTGCTTTTGCTGCCTCGACTTTTTATGTAGTCAACTACCTCTTTGTGTTCCAAAAGGTAGTTGTTGATGTCTTCGATGCTTTGGAACTCTTCGTGTGGAAGTTCTTCTTTGGGAGAAAATACATTGGGATGTAATCCATCAAAACACTCTATGTAGCAAATGAATTTAAATCCTTTGACCCACTCGTCCGCACCCAGCAAATTAAAATTGGTAGCACTGATAAAGTAAATAGGAGTTTCATTGCGGTAAAAAAACCTGCGGATGTCAGAGATGCCATTAAGTACTTCTTTACCGCCTTTCTTTTTGACAGCCTTCTTGGCGCTTTTCTTTTTAACCTTTGCAACTTTATTCACCTTGACAGCCCTTTTGGTAGCTGCCTTCAGCGAAGTATTTTTCCTGGACGTACTTTTCTTTTTCATGCTATTACTTTTTACTAATGACTAATGACTAATGACTAATGACTAATGACTAATGACTAATGACTAATGAACTAATGACTAAATACTATCGACTATTTAAACTTTTCTAATATAAGATAATCTCGCTCTTCCTTGGTGGTTGCGTCCCTGCTTTTTTTAGATAAAATCCAAAACACAATGCCGAGCACGCTTAGCGCGAGAAGAATCAGCCATTCCAACGGCCAAACCAAAGCGGCTGGACTTCCGGGTAGTGAAATGGCCAACAGAATAACAATTGAACCGACAACAGAAATGTATCCGGTCGCCTTCCCACCTGGAGTGCGATACGGTCGGTGTTGATTTGGAAATGACTTTCTGAGTTTGAGAAATGAAAAACTTACACCCAGGAATGCCGCTGCGATACAAAAGGAACCCACATCCACGAAGGCAACCATGGCCCCGCGTCCCAGCAATGATGCTGCCAAAGTAACCACACCGCTGAATAGAACTGCATTGTAGGGCGTCTTGTATTTCGGGTGCGACTTACCCAGGTGGGGAACTATGATTCGTCCCCGGCCCATGGCGAAGAGGACTCTCGATCCCGCCAGAAAAAATCCGTTCCAGCTCGTAAGCAATCCGATAAGGATAGCAACCAGAATTCCGTTGACCACCCAGGGGGATCCAAAGGCCAGTTCAAAAGCTTTTGCCGTGAGCAGTTCGGCATCCAGTAAGGATTGCCAATTTCCAATCATGGACGTGCTGATAATTAATAGTATGTAAAAGATCACAGCCGCGATGATGGATACTAAAATCAAGATGCCGATGGTGCGATACGATACAGACGCTTTGGCCTCTTCCGCACCCTGTGGGATGGTATCGAAGCCGACTAACCAGAACGGTACGGTAGCAAACACGCCAAGAATTCCACCCCAGATGCCTGCATCGCCACTATGCACAAAATAGGGCTTCAGGTTGCTAACGTCACTGTGGGCAAATCCCGCCACCACTACACACACCACGATAAATAAAAACGCCATGGTGAGGTAAATTTGAAAACGCATGGAGCCCTGAACACCCACATAATTTATCCATGTGATTATCGAAACAAAAATCAATGCAAGAAGCAAATGGCTGCCATAGATTTGATCTCCGCTGATGGCGTACAAGGGCCATCGGTCAATGGTGGGAAACAGGTAGCTCATGATTTTCCCGATGGAGATGGCTTCAAATGCAGAAACGGATATATATCCAAAAGACAAAAACCATCCCACGATAAACGACTTGGAGCTGTCGAAGGCTTTGTAGGCATAGGCTACCTCACCTCCGGACACAGGAAGCATCGCTGTTACTTCTGCGTAACAAAAGCCGATCAGTAACATCAGCATACCTCCAATGGCAAATCCGATGCTCGCGCCAACGGGCCCTGCTGTTCTCAACCACGGCCCCATGGCCGTTACCCAGCCCACGCCAATCATGGCGCCAAATGCCAGACAGAAAAAGCCAACTTTTCCGATTTCTTGTTTGAGCGTGGCTCGCTCTGTTGAAATAGTTTCTTTCATTTATTCATTTTTAACACCATAGCATTCCATGCCTGAGAACTCCGTCTCAGGAAATCCACCAGTTCCGGGTTTCAACTAAAATGGTTAGTTGGATTTTGGAATTACCGACTTGCGCTTCTTTTTACCATTGCCTGCACCGCCCATGGCACTCATGCCAGCAGCTGCACCAACGAGTGCGGTGCCAGATTGATGACGATTGAGGGCCGCCTTGGTGAATACCCTCAAACCCAACTCGGGGCGATAACCGTGAATTTCTTTTACATCGAGGGCCTGAAGAAAATCTAAAATTTCTTTGGTCATCACCTGACCAGGCACCAGCACGGGAAATCCCGGAGGATAGGGAATGATAAAGGCGGAAGAAACAAGCTGACGCCCCTGCTCCATGACTGCGCTACAATCGGCAAGTTTAATGTACTCACATTTATCTTCCTTGTAGGCCAGGAAATAGGCTTCCCTCATGCGACCTCCGGGTATTCCCGCAACGGCACGAAAAGAATCGTGAAAGTGGCTGAAGTCAGGCAGGGGAGGAGCTTGCTCCGTCAGTGAATATATCTTGTCTTGCAGTATTCTGTTTTCTTCGGGGTTTAGGGAATCAAACTGAAGGTCAATTTGCTCAGCGATTTTTAGCAATGCACTGATCAGGTAACTGACGGAGCTTCGTGTTGTCCCAATGTTCGTCATGAATAGGACCGAGTTGCGCGATGTTTTGTTGATCTGAATATGGAATTGATCCATCAGATACTTGTTTTTGAAGGTGTCTCCATCCACACCCGTGTTGCCTATGTGCAGGTTGATTTTTGTGGGATCCAATACGAATTCGTCTGATTCCCACGCATCTTCCAGTCGTTGCCAGCCTTGCTCGGGATGATAATATTCCGACAATCCCGATTGCCTGTACTGGTCGGGAATGATGTCCTTGATGGTCATGATCTTGAAATATTTCCGCAACTTCGGATGGTCATTGATTTTTGCCCGCAGCAGCATCGCCATCTCTATGCTTTTCTCTACCAACTCATATCCTTCGAACATCACCTGCCGTCTTCCCACGTCCAATGAAGCCAAAATTTGATAGTTGGCGGACGTTGAGGTGTGGGTCATGTAAGCTTCGTGGAAAGAAGTTTCAGCCTTGCGCTCAAACTCTTCATCATAAATATGGATCATCGACCCTTGCCGGAAAGAGGAGAGAGTCTTGTGTGTGGACTGGGTTGAGTATACACGGATCTTCACCAATTCAGGGTTGGGCATCCTGGGATCAAGGCCTTTTTTCTTAACGTCCGCAAGATGGGCCTTGTATTGCTCTTTGTATTCTTCTGTTTTGTATTTTTTGCACAGCTTGTTGGCCACGTACATGGCAGTGCGCTGCCTGAACGTGTGGGTAAATGCAGCAAACCCAAACCAGGCCTCGTCCCAAAGAAAGATCATATCCGGTTTGATAGCGAGTACTTCTTCCATCACACGTTCCACATTGTAGACCAGGCCGTCAAACGTGCAGTTGGTGAGCAACAGCATTTTGACGTGGTCAAGTCGGCCGGCTTTCTTCAGGACGTGAAGCCGCTCCACGATTTCGGACAACGGCACGGCACCGTACATCGAATATTTTTGCAAGGGATAAGAATCGAGGTAGGTGACGTAGGCACCCGCGAGCACCATTCCATAGTGATGCGACTTGTGACAATCCCGATCAATGAGCACCACATCGCCCGGCTCAACCAGCGCCTGCAAAACGATTTTATTGGAAGTGGATGTGCCGTTGGTGGCAAAATAGGTACGCTTGGAGCCAAAAGCTTTCGCAGCAAGTGCCTGCGCTTTTTTTAGTGGGCCTGTGGGCTGAAGCAGGGAATCAAGACCTCCAGTGGTTGAAGAAGTCTCTGCCAAAAATAAATTGCGCCCATAGAATTCTCCAAAGTCGTCAATCCAGTTTGATTTGAATATAGAGTTACCCCTTGAGATTGGCATCGCGTGAAATACGCCCGTGGGTTTTTGACTATACTCTTTTAGCGCAGTATAAAAAGGAGTGTCGTACCTGTCTTTGATTCCGCGAATGATACTTAAATGCAATTCCTGCGCGTCTTCCTTCCTGTAAAAAATCCTTTGAAATATTTTCAATGCAGTGTCAGGCAGGTTGTTGACGGCATTATCGGTGACGTAGTACAGGTCAAGTTCCGGTCTTAATTTGCGAATGGCCTGTCCTAACAAAATACCCAGATCGTATTCCTGCAATTCCTCGTAATTTTCTTTCAGCAGGTGTTTTAAAAACGGTTGCAGCACGCCATTCGCGTATTTTGACTTAAATGGAATCTCATAGCGAATAACACAGGCCTGAATATTTGGATTTGCGATTAAGGCAATGAGCGTGTCTTGATAAGATTTGGCGTAAACCAGTTGGTAGGCAAATATGTCTTTTGGATCCCTGACATCCGTGAGTTTTTTTGTGATGACGCTTTCCTCCTTTGTCGTCAGGTTGTCAACAAAAAGGACTTCAAAGTATTTCCTTTTTGATCTTGGTAAAGGCGTATGCTTATTTTCCTTGCCTTTCAATAAACTGGCAAACGAAAACATGTCGGGGTCATGGCGGTAGTCCTCGCTCACCAGCAGGCGCAGGATTTCCTTAACTGAGTTCTTTAAAATCTGATATTCATCATTTTTCAGAAAGTCGGTGATCACGTCAAGGGTTGCATTTCCCGGGAAGGCAAAATATTGCTCCACCTCCCTGAGGCGTTTCATGAATTTGATCATCTGAGCCTTTGCTTCTTCCTGTTCCGCTTTCTTTCTCTTTCTGGCAAGGCTGTACGCGTGAAGTTTAAGTTCGGTCCACAGTTCCGTTCTCAGTTGCCCTATATTATAATAATGTCCTGCTCTTCCGATCGCTTTCCCATTTGTGCCGTTTGCGCCTTTCATTTGATGTCTGGTTTTAATTTCATTCATTTAATCACTGCAACCAAGAGTGACTTAATTTTTTGAATGCAGTGCCAGTCGGTTGCCCTCGGTGTCCATAAACAAAGCAAAGTGACCAACGGCATCGTTGATCAACGTCTTTCCCATGACGATTCGTCCACCTGCCGCTTCTACCTTGGACAATACCACATTCAGGTCCTTGCCACCATTGAGATAGATGAGGGGGCCGGTTGTGCTCGGTGTACATCCCTCACCGGCTACGACAGCGCCACCAATTCCGCGCTTGGCTGGAAAAAAACCCATTTGGTATCCATTGATTTCCGTGGTGTCCATGGTGATGTTGTAGATTTGATTGTAAAATGAAATGGCGCGCTCAAAATTAAGTGCAGGAATATCGAACCAATTGACATAGTGCTTCAGGTTCAATGGTTTTTCTTTCTTCACATGTTTCACAGACGCTTTCATAACATTCTCACTTTAGGTTAACTCTATAATTTCAATTTGCTCATCCAGTTTTGCAATATGGTAGGCTCCTCCGAATTGGACTGTAATACTTCAGTTATTTGTTCAAATCGCGTAGGCTTGTTCAATTTGCCCAATGTGTTAAGGTAGGGCAGTTGAGCACCATGCTGGTATATTTCAAAACGAATATTCCTGTCCCTGAAACTCTTGAGGGGCTGTCCCAGCCTGAGTACCCCTGTCTCCCGGCTGCGTTTCACCCTTTCTATATCAATCTCGATGGGAATCAACTCTTCGCCCGTGCTTGCCTGGTGCAACACCCTGCCGTCTGGCCCGCAAATGATGGACCGACCCGTACCACCATCACCCAGTCCATTGATGTCGAAGATGAAACATTGGTTGGTAGCGGCAGTCGCCTGCACAAGCGCCAATTCAATATCGCGATCAATCGTGGCGGTCAGGGTTGGATGCAATATGACCTCCACTCCATTGACGGCCAGTGTCCGAGAGGTTTCGGGAAACCACATGTCATAACAAATGGTAAGTCCAAACTTACCTACCCGGGGCACATCCCAAATCAAGAACTCGTTGCCACCGGTCACCCCGACTTCGTAGGGATAAAATGGAAACATTTTATTGTATCGTCCTATCACTTCGCCCTGAGGGTTAATGACGCTGGCCGTGTTGTAAATAAGTTCTCCTTTTTTTTGAAACATGGTTCCAGGAATCAACCATATCCCGTGGCGCTTGGCTATCTCGCAAAATTCCTTTTCCGTTTCGTTGGGGAACTCCATGGCATGATAGGTCAACGGTCCCATCGGACACAACTCACTGAACATGACCATTTGAACCCACGGATACACCGACATCATCACATCGATCTTGTGTTTCATAATCGGCACATTGCTGTGGCTTGCCGAAACATGCATTTGAATTCCTGCTATAGAAAATGGTGTCATCTAGTTCGCGATCTTTAAAAGTTCTTCTTCAATAATATCCAACCCCTTGTTCAACTGCTCCTCCGAAATGACCAGGGGACTGAGCACGCGGATTACATTCTTGTTGGTCCCGGCACTTAGGAGAATCAGGCCTCGTTTGAGACATGCCTTGGTGAGTTGGGTGACGGTCTCGGCATCAGGAAGGGACGGATCATTGTTTTCAACAAATTCGATGGCCTGCATGGCGCCCAGTTCGCGTATGTCACCAATGGCAGCGCACTTGCTTTTTAGTTTGCGAAAGCGATCACCGACTATTTTGCTTATTTTCTGAGCCTTTTCATTGAGGTTAATATCCTCCATGTATTGGATAGTGGCAATCGCGGCCGCACACGAAACCGGATTACCCAGGTAGGTGCCTCCGATCGTTCCCACCACAGCTGCATCCATCACATCCTGTCTGCCAATAACCGCCCCAATAGGCATGCCTGATCCCATGGATTTTGCCCAGGTAGAAATATCGGGAGTCACCCCATAGTGCTGGTAGGCACCCCATTTCCCTGTGCGGCAAAATCCGCTCTGCACTTCGTCAAAAATCAACACGATGCCAAACTTGTCGCAGAACTCACGCAGGCCTTCCACATATCGTTTTGGGGCAATATTGAATCCCCCTTCACCCTGCACCAACTCTATTATTATCGCTGCAATGTTGTCGGGATCAACGATCGAGTGGGTGGCATCGTGCAGCTTTTGCAATTCCTGTTCTGCAAAATCGTATTCGCTCAATCCCTTCCCTTCGTGATAATAATTTGGAAAGGGAAGGCGGTAAACCTCAGGAGCAAAAGGACCGCAGTTGATCTTGTAGTTGATCTTTGAAGTCAGTGTCATGGCCATCATCGTGCGCCCGTGAAAAGCCTCACTGTAGCAGATGACTGCGGAGCGCTTGGTGGCCTGCCTGGCAATTTTGATGGCATTCTCAACCGATTCAGCGCCACTGTTGGTCAGCATTACCTTGGTTTTTTCACCGTGTGGAAATAAGCTAACCAGCTTTTCGCTGAGTTCGAGATATGGCTCGTAGGTCGATATGTTGAAACATGCATGTATTAATCTGCCTGCCTGTTCCTGGATGGCCTTCACCACAGGTGGAGGACAATGTCCGGCATTTAGCACACCGATACCTCCACCGAAGTCTATCAATTCGTTGCCGTTGGCGTCAATGATGGTGCCGTTTTTGGCGCTGATCGCTGATGACGGCACAAACACGCTCACACCGTTTGCCACCACGGCCTTCCTTCTTTCAATCAGGTCTTTGGTCTTGTCAAAGGCAAGCTCTCCCGCCTTCTCTTTACTCATTGTACTTTGCATAATTTTTTAAACCACTTGTTAAATGTTCGGAATTAAATGCCATGAAATTTCATCAATGCATTTCCAAAGGTATTTATAATTCGGTATCGCGTATTATTATAATATGCTATGTGGAAGTGTTTCCATTCACTTTCCGGTCCACTCGGGCATAAGATTCACGACCTCAAGAATTGATGGAGGTGCCAGGGCAAATATGCTTATTCCCGGAGATTCCCTAAGATAGCATATTTTTGGGTGAAATCCCATTATTTGACACGAATTGGGCCATTTTTTCTTTGCGGCCCTAGGTTATCAGCCACACATTCCATTTGATAATCACCGATACGATGATGGTGAAAATCCAGACGGTGACAATCAGTTGATGAATCCACTCCTGCCGCAATTTCCTTAACGCAACGAAGGAAAGCGTCACAAGAATAAGGAGTTGCAAAACAATCCCTTCCCAACCGCTTTCTGCAATTACAAAATTTTCGATACCGGAAAAAATTGCTGTGAGAATAACGCCAAAGAAGAACTTTCGGTAGTTGGCAAAATAGAACTCCTTATAATCCAGCGTTGTCTCGTCAGGATAAAACACGGGAAAAAGGAGTCGGGCCAGGATAAAAAGATTGATGGGGTAAAGGCTGATGAGCAGAAATGTCGGGAGCCGCCAGACTTCGTAGCTCCTAAGATCATAGATGTTCCACCACTCCTGGATATGGAGAAAAAAGACGATCACCATCCACAAGACATGAGGCCAGTATAATTTTATCCGATTCCATTGGTGAATGATATCGGCAAAACCGGTGACGATCTGTGTGATGCCAAGTCCTAAGATGATGGAAATGAGAACGGTGACATATTCGAAGGGACCTAGCATGATGGAGCCGCGAAATTCTATTTAAATTGATTCTAAATTGCAAAATTTCAGGCATTTCTACTTGACTCGAAACGCGATTTTATTCCCGATCAGGATGTATCGGAAAACGCGGAAAATAATACCCCCAACCGCAAAATTTAATTTGAAATAATGCATTACGAGTGTAGATTTGTGCACCTCCGTATAAAATCGGACACCTAAACAAATCACGATGACGCACCAAATCTCTGGTTTATTTAAGCATCTCACCATTCTCGTTTTTATAGTTCAAAGTTTTACCTCGTTTGCTCAAGAAATTTCTTCCGATGCGGCTGTTATTTCAGGTGGCCAGGCGTTATTTGATGCCAATTGCAAGGCTTGCCACCGGGTAAAAACGAAACTGATCGGTCCTGCGCTGGCTGGCGTTTATGACCGGGCTCCCTCCATGAATTGGATCAAAGAGTTCGTCCGGAACTCCTCCAAGGTAATTGCAAGCGGAGACGAATATGCCAACAAGATTTATGAGGAGAACGGCAAGACGCTCATGACCTCTTTCTCGTCCTTCAATGACGATCAGATCATGTCGATCATGGCCTATGTGAAGGCCGAGGCGGAGAAGCCGGATGAGGTGGTTGCAGATGGTGGAGGCGCAGCAACAGGGGGAGGAGCGGGAGTTCCAACCACCTATCTCAATGCCATTCTTGTGGGGATGGTCATCATTCTGGTTTTATTGCTTATTATCCTTGGGCTTATCATCAATGCCCTCAAGAAATACCTGGACCAGAAAGATTTGAGCGAAGAGGACAGGGAGATGGTGCACTCACCTTTCACATTTAGTACCATCGCGCAAAGTCCCGGGTTTATCTTTCTTGTGGTGTTTATCGTTGCCTGTATTTCTTTCAAAACGATCATTGACGGGTTGTTTGCCGTAGGCGTTCAGCAGGGATACCAGCCCAAGCAGCCCATCGCTTTTTCACACAAGGTGCATGCGGGCCAATATGAAATCGAATGTAAATATTGCCACACCGGAGCAATGAAAGGCCGCAGCGCCAATATACCCTCACCGAACATTTGTATGAACTGCCATACCCAGATTAGAAATGGCACCAACACAGGCGAGTCGGAGATTGCTAAAATCGTTGCCGCTGTCGAAACCAACAGACCCATAGAGTGGGTACGCGTGCACAACCTGCCCGATCTGGCCTATTTCAATCACTCTCAGCATGTGAATGTCGCGGGGGTGGAGTGTCAGACATGCCACGGACCCATAGAGGAAATGGATGTGGTAAGACAATATTCACTGCTTACGATGGGCTGGTGTATCGATTGTCACCGAAAGACAGATGTAAACACAAAGGGCAACGCCTATTATGATAACTTGCTGGAACTCCATAACAATAAAGCCATGAAAGTGGAAGATATTGGAGGACTGGAGTGCGCAAAATGTCATTATTGATAATTTAGACTCGATTGGATTTAGATATAAGTATGAACGACACAAAAAAGACATACTGGAAAGGCCTGCAGGAACTAAAGAACGATCCAGCGTTTGTTAAACATGCGGATAAAGAGTTCGTTGACCTTGGCGTGGAGGCCGACCCTCGCCACACGCGCAGGGATTTCCTGAAAATGATGGGCTTTAGTGTAGCCGCGGCTTCATTGGCAGCGTGTGAGGCACCCATCCGGAAGGCAATTCCATACGTGAATAAGCCGGTAGACGTTGATCCAAGCATTCCAAATTATTATGCGTCAACCTACGTGAACGGTGGCGACTATTGCAGTGTCGTGGTGAAGACCCGTGAAGGTCGCCCGATAAAAATTGAGGGCAATGCTCTTTCCAAAATTTCCAACGGAGGCACCAGCGCCCAGGTTGAAGCTTCAGTACTTTCACTTTACGACAATTACAGGTTACGCGGTCCCAAAAAAGATGGAGCCAACGCGGGTTGGGAAGAAGTGGACAAAGAAATTACCTCCAAACTTGGCGAGATAGCCGGGTCAGGCGGACAAATTCGCATCGTAAGTAACACGATATTGAGCCCCAGCACGAAGGCAGCAATTGCACGGTTTATAGCGAAGTATCCTACCGCAAGCCATATTCAATATGATCCGGTATCTTATTACGGCTTGCTGAAAGCAAATGAGTCCTCATTTGGCAAAGCAACAATTCCATCCTACGATTTTTCGAAAGCCAAACTTATCGTTAGCGTGGGAGCGGATTTTCTGGGTACCTGGCTGGCGCCAATCGAATTCACAAAACAATACGCCACCAATCGGAAGGTGAGTGAAAGCAAACGAGACATGTCTCGTCATTATCAATTTGAGTCGAACCTCTCGCTCACGGGAGCCAACGCAGACTATCGCACCATGATTCGTCCTTCACAGCAAGGATTGGTGGTGGCACAGTTGTATAACCTCATTGCCGGCAAGTCGGGAAATAGCACCCTGTCAGCAGGAATTGACAAGGTGGCACACCTGGATAAAGCGGCCGAGGAACTTTGGGCCAACAGAGGAAATGCTTTGGTGGTATGCGGATCGAATGACAAAGATGTGCAGGTGCTGGTGAACGGGATTAACGCCATGCTCGGAAGTTACGGGTCGACAATTTTGTTGAATAGCCCTGTGAACTACAGAAATGGGAATGACGAGGCAATGGCCGCATTCGTGGCTGATGTCGAGGAAAAAAACGTTGCAGGAGTAATCTTCTATAACTGCAACCCGGTTTATGACCATCCGATGGGAGCTAAATTGGGTGCAGCTTTGAAAAACCTTTCGTTGTCGGTTTCTACTTCTTATACGGAAGATGAAACGTCTTCAATGGTTACATACAAAGCTCCGGATCATCATTATCTGGAGTCGTGGAATGATTTTGAGCCTAAGCCGAATTCATACAGCCTTTCGCAACCCGCCATTACGCCACTGTTTAAATCGCGTCAGGGTCAGGAAAGCCTATTGATGTGGGCGGGCGAAAAAGTAGAATATTTCTCTTTTGTAAAGAACAACTGGAAAAACTGGTTCTATGCAAAATCTGGAAGTGGACTAAACTTCCAGTCCTTCTGGGACAAGTGTCTTTACGATGGTGTTCTCGATTTGGGCAGTGCCGACACTTCGTCAGCGAACTTTATTGGCGATGTGAATGCTGCTGCCGCTGGCGTGAGTGCCAACTATAAAGCAAATAATACCGGCTTCGAAGTTGCTCTGTATGAAAGTTATGCTGGAGGGAATGGATCCCAGGCCAACAATCCGTTGCTGCAGGAACTTCCTGATCCGATAACCAAGGCCGTTTGGGATCATTACGCGACTATCTCTCAAAAAGACGCTACGGAGTTGGGCATCAATAACGATGCGGAGGGAAGAACGCAATACATTACCATATCGGCATCTGGAAAGACAATTAAAATCCCTGCATTGGTTCAGCCAGGGCAAGCGCCTGGAACAATTGGCATTGCTATCGGTTATGGCAGGACCAAAGTTGGAAAAGTCGCGGAGAACCTGGGATTGAATGCGTACCCGTTGGCGGGCGTATTAAATGGTGCCGTCAATTTTAATATAACCTCAGGGGTAACCGTTCAAGCCACCGATGAGGCATATCAGATTGCCCAGACCCAGATACACCAGACCTACATGGGCCGGAGTAACGTGATTCAGGAATCGGTGCTGGCCGAATTCAAACAAAATCCTTCTGCCGGAAGAGAATTCCCCAAGATTACCAAGTGGGAAGAGAAGGTGGATCCGGCCACAGTAAGTCTTTGGAAAGGACATGACTACAACAACCACCATTGGGGAATGGCGATCGACCTTAACTCGTGTACGGGTTGCGGTGCGTGCATCGTGGCGTGTAATGTAGAGAATAACGTAGCCATGGTTGGTAAGCAGGAGGTGATTAACCGCAGAGAGATGCATTGGCTGCGGATCGATCGTTACTATAGCAGTGACGCTGCTGATGTATCAAACTATGACGAATTGGAGCATGCAGCAGAAAATCCTGAAGTTGTGTTCCAGCCGATGTTGTGTCAGCATTGTAACAATGCGCCCTGTGAGACTGTTTGTCCCGTTGCGGCAACCACCCACAGCACGGAGGGTCTGAATCAAATGACTTATAACCGTTGTATCGGTACGCGTTATTGTGCCAACAACTGTCCATATAAAGTGAGAAGGTTCAACTGGTTCAAGTACCACGACAACCAGAAGTTCTATGAGGCAAACCCTGCCATGAACACCGATCTTGGCCGAATGGTACTCAATCCCGATGTTACCGTGAGATCGAGAGGTGTGATGGAGAAGTGTTCGTTCTGCGTACAGCGAATCCAGTCTGGAAAACTTGCTGCAAAGCGGGAGAAGCGCAAAGTGAAGGATGGCGAAGTGGTAACTGCCTGTGAAGCGTCTTGTACATCTGGCGCCATCGTATTTGGAGACATGAACGATGCAGATAGCAGAATCAGCAAACTGCTTCAGGTTGAGCGTGATCCAAAACGGCCCAACAGCTCTGACAAACATATAGGTAATCCTCGTGCTTACCGGGTGCTGGAGGAAATTGGCGTGAAACCGAATATTTTCTACCTCACTAAAATTAAGAACAAAGATTTAACGAAC
Source organism: uncultured Ohtaekwangia sp. (assembly GCA_964655635.1). GTDB lineage: Bacteria > Bacteroidota > Bacteroidia > Cytophagales > Cyclobacteriaceae > ELB16-189. Next base: position 227,029 of record CAZZNH010000004.1, on the reverse strand, counting down.
GCATAGCTAATAAACGGATAACGACTTTATGCAAGTAAGCTCATCACTACGCGAATCTCTGATCACCGGTGGCAAGACGGTTGGTGACGTTTCGGAAGACATCAGCCGCCAGGTAGAGGGCAAGCCCACTCAACTTTGGTGGATGGCTTTTGGCGTCTCCCTCGTACTGCTCGGCTTTGGAGTATATACCATGTCCATGACTTTGTGGAACGGCATAGGGATGTGGGGTCTGAACAAAACGGTAGGTTGGGCCTGGGATATCACCAACTTCGTTTGGTGGGTTGGTATCGGACACGCGGGTACTTTGATCTCTGCGATCTTGTTGCTGTTCCGCCAAAAATGGAGAATGTCGATCAACCGGGCGGCCGAGGCGATGACAATCTTTGCCGTAATCTGCGCGGCTTCTTTTCCATTGATACACATGGGACGTTTGTGGTTAGGATTCTACTGGGCGCTTCCGCTTCCAAACGCATTTGGTTCCCTTTGGGTAAATTTTAACTCACCGTTGCTTTGGGATGTATTTGCAATCTCAACATACTTCACCGTTTCCCTCGTGTTCTGGTACATGGGTCTGATTCCGGACTTTGCCGTTATCCGCGACCGCGCGGTGAGAATGGGCAATAAGACGAGGGCTACTATTTACAATACCCTGAGCTTTGGATGGCAGGGAGGTGCAAGAACCTGGATGCGTTACGAGTCAGTGGCCCTGATACTGGCCGGACTTTCCACACCGCTGGTGCTCTCGGTTCATACCATCGTATCGATGGACTTTGCCACTTCCGTTGTACCGGGATGGCACACTACTATTTTCCCTCCCTACTTTGTGGCGGGTGCTATCTTCTCTGGATTTGCCATGGTACTTACCCTGCTGTTGGTCACCAGGAAAGTATTTAAGCTGGAAGACTATATTACCATATACCACGTGGAGTTGATGAACATCATCATCATCGTTACAGGATCTATTGTGGGTATCGCGTACATTACCGAATTTTTTATCGCCTGGTACGGTCAGGTGCCGGCAGAGCAGTACGCGTTCATCAATCGCGCGTTTGGCCCCTACTGGTGGTCTTACTGGTCCATGATGACTTGCAATGTGATTTCACCACAACTTTTCTGGATTAAGAAAATCAGAACGAGCCTGGTGGCAACCTTTGTATTGTCCATTATTGTGAACATCGGAATGTGGTTTGAGCGCTTTGTGATTATTGTTACCTCACTGCATCGCGATTATTTGCCATCGAGTTGGTCCATGTTTTATCCTACCATGTATGATGTTGGGGAATACATTTTGACCTTTGGGTTTTTCTTTGTCGCGTTCCTTTTGTTTGCCAAGTTTTTCCCCGTGATCAACATGGCCGAGGTTAAGAGTATTATTAAGTCATCTTCAGAAAAAAAGCATTAATCGATCATGGAAACCAATAAGAATTTTGTGCTGGGTGTGTTTGACGATGAAGATACACTTATTCAGGCAGTAGAGAAGGTGAGGGGAAAGGGTGTAAAAATTCATGAAGTTTATTCGCCATTTCCGGTTCATGGCCTTGATGAGGCATTGGGTTATAAAAAAACCAGACTTCCGATTGCTGCATTTATGTTTGGAATGACGGGAACAAGTCTGGCCTTGATTATGCAGATATGGATGCTGGGGTACGATTGGCCAATGATTATCGGAGGTAAAAATTTCGCCTCGCTACCTCCATTCATTCCGGTAACTTTTGAGCTCACGGTTCTTTTGTCCGCCTTGGGGATGGTAGCTACTTTCCTTATTGTCAGCGATATGAAACCGTATCGTTGGCCACAACAATTCGACATCAGAAGCACAGACGATAAACACATCATGGCTATTGACCTCGCAACGAATAAGATGAGCAAGGCGGATATTGGTGCCATTTTGAAGGACAGTGGAGCACAGGAAGTTAACGACAAGAATTTTTAAAATGCAGATGCGGAATATGCAACTACTAAAGACAGTATTGATCGCGATGGCAGGTGCCGCGCTATTGGCTGGATGTACGGCCAGTGGTGACAACCCCGGTCGCGAATACGCACCGAATATGTATCACTCTGTAGCCTACGAGCCATTGACACAAGTTACCGATGAAAGCGCGGGTACCTGGGTTAACTCGCTCAACAATGGAAGGGGTGAATACTTTAATTCAAATAAATACAATCCTCATAGGATGAATATGCGCGAACCGGCACCTCATACCGTAAAGCGCAACGCCCAGGGATGGCTGCCTTACCGCATCGGCAAGGATAGCTTAGAGTATGCCGCAGCGAACCTGAAAAATCCCTTCGATTCAACTGCTGCCATCATCGCAGAAGGCAAGGCTTTGTATACTGTGTATTGCAACCATTGTCACGGTCCCAAGGGATTGGGCGATGGCAAAGTGGCAACTGGCGTTAAAGTGGATGGCGTGGAAAAAGGACTGGTCGGTGGTGTTGCCAACCTTACCGGAGATGCTTACATCAATATTACCGAAGGCCACATCTTCCATGTGATTACCTGGGGAAGGAACCTGATGCAGCCTCATGGTTCGCAGGTAAGCCCTGAAGATCGGTGGAAGATTGCCAAATACGTAAAGACATTACAGAAGAAGTAGTAAGGGTTTCAAACTTTTGAAGAAATATAAATGGTAGCCGAAGAGAAATACGAATTCACATCCGAAACAAAGAAGAAGATTGCGATACTTGGTGTGGTTGGGCTTGTTGTTTTTATCCTTGGAGTATTTATGGCGATGAACGCGGGCTCCGGCCATGGAGAGGAGCATGCAGCGGCCGCAGTATCCAAGACCCTTGTGGCCAGCACAGAACAAGCGGCCGCAGGCCAGGCACATGAAGCCGCAGCCGAAGAACATCATGGCAGCCCGGTTTGGCTGAAGCGGATTTATACTTCCCTTTGGCAAAACAATATTTTCTTCACCGGATTAGGAATCATCGGTTTATTCTTTGTTGCGATCCAATACGCTGCTCAGGCCGGATGGTCGGCACCGGTTAAAAGAATTCCGTTAGCCATGGCCCACTGGATTCCAATCTCCGGAATATTAATGGTGGTGCTTTGGTTTGTGGTTAAGGCTGACGTATTTCATTGGACGCACCACGATCTTTATGTAGAGGGCGAAGGATTTGATCCCATCATCAATGGGAAAAGCGGCTATTTCTTTTGGCCATTGGCGGCCGGTGGATTTCCGCTCTTCTATGTGTTGCGAATGGTTGCCTTCTTTGGTCTGTGGTACATGTTCTTTATTTGGATCAAAAAGGAAATGCTTGCAGAAGATATTAACGGGGGTACTTCACATTGGACCCGGGCCCGGTCGTTGTCGGCAATCTTTTTAGTGATTTTCGCGGTGAGTTCTTCCGTGGCAGCATGGGATTGGGTGATGAGCATTGATACGCATTGGTTCAGCACCATGATGGGCTGGTATGTATTTGCCAGTTGGTGGGTAACTGGCCTTGCCTTTATTACACTGGTGGCAGCGGCCCTTAAGGAAGCGGGATATTTAAAACCGTTAAATTCTAATCATCTTCATGACCTCGGAAAATTTGTGTTTGCCTTTAGTATTTTCTGGACGTACATATGGTTCAGCCAGTTCCTGTTGATCTACTATGCCAACATTCCCGAGGAGACCGTGTACTTCGTCACCCGGATTAACACAAGTCCTTATGGATGGATATTTTATACCAACCTTATCCTAAACTTCGTGCTTCCCTTCTTGTTATTGATGACGAGAGACGCCAAACGCCACATGTCAATGTTGAAAGTCGTTTGTCCGATCGTGATCGTTGGTCACTGGTTTGATTTTTTCAACATGGTGACACCAGGTGTGATGCAGGGTAATGGGAGCCTTGGCTTGTTGGAAATTGGACTGGCGGCTGTGTTTTTGGCAGCGTTCTTATTTGTGACATTCAATGCCTTATCGAAGGTACCCCTGATAGCGAAGAATCATCCGATGATGGGCGAGGCGTTGAACCACCATATATAATGATGAAGAATAAGTTATTTATAGAAATCGATAACAAAATAGTATGATGAGTCTGATAATAGGTTTGGGCGTAGTACTGGTTCTGTTCATACTTTACCTGATTTTTAAGATTGGTAATTTGGTGGGTTTGGTAAAGGGGCCAAAAGAAAATGAGTACCCCGGCAATGACATCCACGGCTACCTTTTTATGCTGTTTCTGATTGGGGGTTTGGTAGCCTTTGGCTGGTATTCCTACGCTCATTTTGATAGTTACGTTCTTCCTGTTGCATCGGTGCATGGGGCCATAACGGATCACCTCTTTTGGATTACCATGATCATTACGGTGGTTGCATTCGGGCTGATCTCGGTGATCATGTTCTGGTTCACTTACAAGTACCGTTACCATGCCGACCGGAAAGCAACCTTTTATCCCGACAGCCACACCCTGGAGATCGCATGGACGATCATTCCAGCCATCGTGTTGGCGCTGCTCATTTTTAGAGGATTGAGGGTTTGGAATGATATCACCAGCCCTGCTTCAGAGGAAGCGGAGGTCGTTGAACTGATCGGTCAGCAATTTGCGTGGACAGCCAGATACCCTGGAGTTAAAGACAACCAGTTGGGCGAGGTGAATTATAAATTGATTGATGCCGTAAATGAATTTGGTCTTGACCTGACGGACAAAAATTCGTTTGACGATTTCAAATCGCTTGAGTTGCACCTTCCAAAAGGAAAGGAAGTGCATCTGAAGATTCGGGCAAAAGATGTTTTGCACAGCGTATTTCTGCCTCATTTCAGGGTGAAGATGGATGCCGTTCCTGGCATGTATACCAATTTCAAGTTCGTTCCTACCAAATCTACGGCAGACATGAGAAGCGAGACCGGTAATCCGAATTTCAACTATGAGATGGCTTGTACTGAAATCTGCGGCAAAGGTCATTTCTCCATGCGATTTGTTGTTGTCGTGGACGAACCAGAAGATTTTGAAAAATGGAAAGCAGCGCAGGAGTCATGGCTCAAGCAGAACCCTGACTACCTGACCAGGGTACCTTCTGCATTGCGGGAGGTTGCAATGATAAAATCGGGTATTCCGGTAGAGAGCACGGCTGGCGCAGGCTCCACCACACAAACTGTATCGATTAGCAATTAAAGACATCTCATAGAATGGCAACAGTAGATATTCACAAGCAGGCAGATGTTCATCACCATGACGATCATGAGCATGAGCACGATCATGGAAATTTTTGGACCAATTACATATTCAGCCAGGATCATAAGGTAATTGCCAAGCAATTCCTTATCACTGGGATGTTCTGGGCGTTGATTGGCGGCACGATGTCTGTGCTATTCAGGTTACAATTGGGATTTCCTGAGGCTGACCTGGGTTGGTTGAAGCCGGTGCTCGGTGGGTGGTTGACCCCGGAAGGCAAAATCGATACGGAATTTTACCTGGCGCTGGTTACGATGCATGGAACCATTATGGTGTTTTTCGTGCTTACGGCAGGGCTGAGCGGGACATTTAGTAATTTCCTGATCCCGTTGCAAGTTGGTGCGCGTGATATGGCGTCAGGATTTATGAACATGCTTTCGTATTGGTTCTTCTTCCTGTCCAGTGTGATCATGTTTACGTCCATATTTATTTCTACTGGTCCGGCCAGCGGAGGGTGGACTATCTATCCGCCACTTAGTGCGCTTCCCCAGGCGATGTCCGGATCGGGATTGGGCATGACATTATGGTTGGTTTCGATGGCCATGTTTATTGTGAGCTCGCTTTTGGGCGGAATCAATTATATCACTACAGTGATCAACATGCGCACGAAGGGCATGTCGTTTTCAAGACTGCCACTCACGATTTGGGCCTTCTTCTTCACAGCGATTATCGGAGTGCTTTCTTTCCCGGTTTTATTCGCGGCTGCCTTGTTGCTCATTTTTGACAGAAGCTTTGGGACAAGCTTTTACTTATCCGATATCTACATCAATGGTGAAGCACTGCCCAACCAGGGTGGTAGCCCCGTTTTGTTTCAGCACCTTTTCTGGTTCCTTGGGCATCCGGAAGTTTATATTGTGATTTTGCCGTCCCTGGGTATCACCTCGGAAATTATCGCCACGAATTCGCGCAAGCCCATTTTTGGGTATAAAGCCATGGTTGGCTCGATCCTATTCATTACGATCCTGTCTTTCGTGGTATGGGCGCATCATATGTTTGTTACAGGAATGAATCCTTTCCTTGGATCAATATTTACGCTGCTCACGCTGATTATCGCGGTACCCTCTGCTGTAAAGATTTTTAACTATGTAACAACGTTATGGAAGGGTAATATCATTTTCACCCCGGCCATGTTGTTCTCCATAGGATTGGTTTCTTTCTTCTTGTCTGGTGGTATTACTGGAATTTTCCTCGGAAACTCCGCAGTAGACATTCAATTGCACGACACCTATTTTGTCGTGGCTCACTTCCACCTTGTAATGGGTAGCGCTTCTTTCTTTGGAATGCTGGCGGGGGTTTATCATTGGTTCCCCAAAATGTTTGGCAGGATGATGGACGACAGGCTGGGAAAAATTCATTTCTGGATCACGTTTGTCGGGGTTTACCTGGTGTTTTTCCCAATGCACTACATTGGCATCGCAGGATTCCCTCGCAGGTATTACTCCTGGACAAACTTTGAATTATTCAATTCATTTGCCGATCTGAATATGCTGGTAAGTGCTGCAGCGATTGTCACGCTCTCCGCGCAGTTCATATTCCTGTTTAATTTCTTCTACTCTATCTTCAGAGGTAGACTGGCACCAGCCAATCCATGGAAGTCAAATTCACTGGAGTGGACTACGCCACGTCACCCCAAACATGGCAACTGGCCAGGAGAGATACCAACTGTTTACCGCTGGCCATACGATTACAGTAAACCGGGCGCGAAGGATGATTACATACCGCAAACGGTACCTTATTCGGAAACTCCTGAATCAAATTTGCCGCATGAGAATGATCTCATCAAGCTGGAGATGGAGGACGACAACACCATCGTGGTTGACAATAAACATTAACAGCGATATTTCAACTCATTGAGCCAAACAGCAATCGGGGGATTTTATAAGTTATGCTTATCTACCCTGATTGCTGTTTATTTTTTGATACTCGTTGGGGGGATTGTTAGGAGTACCGGATCCGGAATGGGCTGTCCGGATTGGCCGACTTGTTTTGGAAGGTGGGTTCCACCGACTTCCGTTTCCGAATTGCCGGAGAACTACAAGCAGATTTATTCTGATTACAGACACAAAAAGAATGTGAAATTTGCGCGATACCTGGGTTTTTTGGGTATGGACGAAACGGCACATCAAATCCTCAACGATGAACAAATCAAACAAGAGGCTGACTTCAACGTCAGAAAAACGTGGGTAGAATATCTCAATCGCGTTGTTGGAGTGGTCATTGGATTGTTCATCATCGCCTTGTTTTGGCGTTCGATTAAGCTGAGAAAGAATTACCCTTCCATTTTCTTACTCTCCGGACTCACCCTTGTCGCTGTTATATTTCAAGGTTGGTTCGGCTCAATCGTGGTCTCTACCAACCTGACGCAATGGACCATCACCATTCACATGTTCTTCGCCCTGGTGATTGTCGCCCTCCTGTTTTTTTTGCTAAAAATCAGCCAGGAAGACCGCGAGGGTGCAAAGCTTTCGGGGCCTCCGATTCTTCGCGTGGTTTTAGCGGGATGTATGGCCGCTCTGCTGGCTCAAATTTTTTTTGGTACTGAAGTGCGCGAAATTATTGATCAGCTCTCAACGAGTCTAATCCCTCGGAACGACTGGATTTTGAACGCGGGGGGTACGTTTGTTTTGCATCGTTCCTTCTCCTGGGTCGTGCTCTTTATGCACCTTCTATTATTGTACTTTTTGAGGAAAACTAGGGGTAATAAAACTTTACCACTTGCTCTAATAATTCTAATTTTGGGGACCTTATTGACGGGTACGGGAATGGCCTATTTTGGAATACCAGCATTTCTACAACCTATTCATTTGGTGCTGGCAACAATAACTTTCGGATTGCAGTTGCATTTGTTTTTAAACCTAAACACTGACGCCAAATTGGTGTTTAATAGACCGTGATGATAACAGGACAGGCACATCAGCTCAGCAAACTAGCCGTGATAGGCACCAAGTGTAGGGCCTATATTGAATTGCTTAAAGTCAGGTTGTCCCTATTGGTTGCATTTTCCTGCGCTTTTGGATACGGGCTGGCCTCAAGAGGTGACGTTAACTGGTCTACTTTAATCATGGTGACGTTTGGCGGATTCCTGCTTTCTGGCGCGTCTGTTTGTATCAACCAGATTTTGGAGAAAGACCTGGACAAGCTGATGAAGCGGACCATGAACAGGCCCATTCCCACCGGAAGAATTTCAACACAAGAAGCATCGCGCTTCGCAATTTTGTGTGTGGCGCTAAGTGTTTGGGTTCTTTGGATTTACACCAATCCCTTAACTGTCGCGCTCTCTATTATTTCCATGCTCTTGTATGGCTTCGTGTACACTCCATTGAAGCGCGTTGGCCCTATTGCTGTTTTTGTTGGCGCTTTTCCAGGCGCGCTTCCACCGTTGTTAGGATGGATCGCGGCAACCGGACAGATTACCTATGAGGCCCTGATTATTTTTGGGATCCAATTCATCTGGCAATTCCCACACTTTTGGGCCATCGCCTGGGTGGCTGATGATGATTACCAGAAGGCCGGATTCAAGTTGCTTCCTTCCAGCGAGGGGAAGAACATAAACACAGTGATTCAAATCATGGTGTATACCATGTCCCTTATTCCCCTGGGATTGTTGCCTGCATTATTTGGGATAACGGGAATCAACTCAGCCGTAGTGGCGACTGTATGCGGTGTCGCTTTTTTTGCCCAAACATTTTCTCTGATGAAAACCGGAAGCCGGCAGTCGGCACTTCGGATTATGTTTGGTTCTTTTTTGTATTTACCCATCGTTCAGATCGCTTATTTGTTGGATAAAGTGAGTTAGTATGACTACCGATTTCAAAATTGTAGAAGAGCCAAAGAAACCTTTGGCGATGCATCCGAAAAAATTTGCCATGTGGCTTTTTGTTGCCAGCGTGGGGATGTTGTTTGCAGCGTTAACGTCTGCCTACATTGTTCGGCAGGCCGAGGGTAATTGGCTTTTTTTTAATTTGCCCGTCACCCTATTCTGGACTTCCGGGATCATCCTCGCCAGCAGCGTGACCATGCAAATGGCCTATTGGGCAGCAAAGAAAGACCGGCTCGATCGGGTTAAATACCTGGTTGCGGCAACGGCCGGTTTGGGGCTGATTTTTTTGATCGGACAGGTGATGGCATGGAAGGAACTGGTGGCTCAAAATGTGTATTTCGTGGGCAACCCATCGGGCTCATTCCTGTACGTCCTCACTGGCCTTCACGGGCTCCACATCGTAAGCGCCATGGTCTATCTCGCGATTGTTTTAGTCTCGGCATATCGCTTTAAAATCCATTCAAGGAGCCTCGCACAGATAGAAATGTGCACAACTTATTGGCATTTTTTGGGGGGACTTTGGCTATATTTGTTCATCTTTCTATTATTGAATCGATAATCTAAAACTGACTATGGCACATACTTCAGCCACCACGGTATCAACAGGAAGAAGCGTTTGGGACGGAGGGGTTTCACCCATGGGAGTGAGCTACGGAAAGCTCATGATGTGGTTTTTCCTGCTCTCCGATGCCTTTACTTTTTCAGGCCTCCTGATAACGTACGGGCTTGTTCGGTCTGCCCACTCGGCCTACACCGGAACCGTTGATGCCTTTACTTTCTCCACGGAATACTGGCCTATTCCTGAAAAAGTGTTTGAAGCCGTGCCGTTTTTACATGGTGTAGAGTTGCCGCTGGTTTTCGTGGGTATCATGACTTTTATCCTCATCATGAGCAGCGTGACCATGGTATTGGCAGTTGAAGCGGGCCATCGGATGGATCGGAAGGCTGTTGAAAAATGGATGCTGTGGACCATTCTTGGCGGCATTACTTTTTTGTCATGCCAGGCCTGGGAATGGACGCATTTTATTGTAGGAACAGATACGCCCACATTGGTTAAGGATTTTGTCAACGGTCAATGGATAACCAAGGAAGTAACCGGTGCCAACCTGAGAATTAATCAGTATGGCCCGGCCGACTTTGCCGATTTCTTCTTCTTTATTACGGGCTTTCACGGGTTTCACGTTTTCAGTGGCGTGCTGCTTAACTTTCTGATTTATTACAACACAGTGACAGGTGTTTATGACAGAAGAGGACATTATGAGATGGTGGAGAAAGTTGGACTTTACTGGCACTTTGTAGATTTAGTTTGGGTGTTTGTGTTCACCTTCTTTTACCTTGTTTAATTATTAAATAATTTGATTCATGGCTCATTCTCACGAACCTCAGGTAACGGTTTTACCACCCGATAAAGAGAAGATCAAAAAATTGTGGACCGTGGCTGCCATTCTGGGTGCAGTTACTGCCCTTGAATTCGTTATTGCATTCACGATGGGTCACGGACCATTGAAGACAGCGATCTTCGTTGGCCTGACCATTGTAAAGGCAGCCTATATAGTGGGTGAGTTTATGCACCTCAGGCACGAGGCAAAGATATTGTTGTGGTCAATCCTGATCCCTATGATTTTTGTGGTGTGGATGCTGGTTGCATTTGTATACGAGGGAATGAAGATATCAGAAATAAACTTTTGAATTTTTCCGTACCTAAATCCAAAGGCTAAAGTACCCGCTTTAGCCTTCTTTTTTTGTTTTCGATAACTATGCGGAAAGTAACACTACTGGTCCTTGCATTATTATTACCAGTCATGGTGTTCGTTTTCCTCCACTATTTTGGGAAAAACGAATTTGTTGTTCCGGTTTTTTACGAAACACCTACGGACACTATTCCTTCGGGATGTAAAATAGATCAATACCCTTATCAGGTGCGATCATCTAAAACAGAAATCAGGGACGTAACTGTTGTCTTTTTTGCCTCAGGGTTGACGGTGGATGAATACACTGACGCTATGTTTCAGCTGAGCAGGCTCGAAAATGAATTTCGGGAAGATGCCCCGACCCTCGTGACCTTTGGAAGAATGGATGTTGACCCGGATAATCAAAACAAACTCCTTGCGAACGCTGATTATGAGCATGAGCAAAAGTGTGTTTTTTTGGTTGGCGCGAATCGAATTGTGCTGGTAGATGCCAACCGTTATATAAGGGGGTTGTATAAAGATGCCTCCTTAAAAGAGATTGACCGGTTGATCCTTGAGCTCAAAATAATTAAGAAACAGTATTAGAATGGTATCCAGCGAGCCGCATAAAAAGCTTATAATTTTTCTGTCGATTTTTATTCCCCTGGCAGTCGCTCTGCTATTCAGGGTAAAAATCGATGGGTATGACTTTACCTTTCTCCCGCCTATCTATGCCACAATCAATGGCTTGACCGCATTGTTGCTATTGATAGGGGTATGGGCGATCAAGAATAAAAAACGGCAATTACACGAGAGAATGATGAAAACGGCTATCGGTTTGTCGGCCTCTTTTCTCGTGATGTATATTCTTTACCATATCACCACGGATTCAACTGCCTATGGGGGTTCGGGTTTTGCAAAATATTTCTATTTTTTTATTCTTGTCTCGCACATTTTGTTGTCAGTTGCTGTTGTTCCTTTGGTGTTACTGACATTTAGCCGGGCCTTGTCAGGGAATTTTGAAAAACATCGGGCTTTGGCTAAATTCACCTTCCCGATTTGGCTTTACGTGGCGGTGACTGGGGTGATTGTATATTTGATGATTAGTCCATATTACTGATGCTATGAAGAAGTTGGCAATGACCCTGGCCGTTTTACTCTCCGGTGTATCCTCATCGTTTGCGCAATGTGCCATGTGCCGTGCTACGCTGGAGAACAATTTGAGCAACGGAGACCCCGGGATAGCCGCTGGTATTAATTTTGGAATTATGTATTTATTCCTGGCACCCTACGTGGCGGTGGGTGCGCTGGCTTATTTTTGGTATAAAACAACGCGACTGAATGCAAAAAAGGACTTGGAAAAGCGCACTGCTCTCAGGTAAGTGTCCCAGATGTCGTGAAGGCAATATCTTTAAACATTCACTATTTGATATTCGTGGGTTTTGGAAAATGTATGACCGTTGCTCCCACTGCAGCGTGACCTTCGAGCCTGAGCCGGGCTTCTATTTTGGGGCTATGTTCGTGAGCTATGCAATCAGCGTGGTGATATTCGCTACCATCGGTGTTGCCCTTTACGTCTTGGGTAATCCGGCCGACTGGATATACATCTTGGCGATCGTTGTCGGGGCGGTTCTGTTCACACCTTTCTCATTTCGCTACTCGCGTATCCTCTTCCTTTACTTCTTTGGGGGCATTGGCTACGACCCGGAAATCCGGTAGCTATTCTTTCTTCGTTTTCGTTAAATTTATTGATTATCTGAGTCAATGAATTATCGGAAACCTGCCCTTACTATTGCTATCGGATTAATTCTTATTGTCCTGGGATTAAACCTCCATAATCAGGAGGAAGCCCATGACGAAATTGCCGTAGAAATCGGAAACAACATCAGCCGGGAATTACTCGATGTGGATCGTGAAGCAGCAGAACTTTTGGCAGACGATCCGGATTCCTGGAATAATTTGAACAATTCGTTCTTTATCATGGACAGCATATCTGTACTTCGATGGAACAAGAACGATTTTGTTCCGGATGTTCGAACTGTCCAGGATGATTTTTCGATCCGACTTCTTCGATGGCCCCGGGGTATTTTTCTTTTAAGAAAATGGCCCATGAACAACGATAAGTTTCTGCTGGCTGTCATCACTTTGCAAAACAGGTATAAGATAAACAACCGATATCTGGTCTCCGGATGGAATAAAAATATTTTCCCTACACAAGAACTCAGCATCAATGACGGTACTGCCGATGGTTACCCATTCGCATGGAACGGAACCATTGTGTTCAGGTTAAAACTTGCGGAACCGGTATTGGCCGCTCGCGGAACCAACAACTTGGAATATGTACTCATTACGTTAGGTATTTTACTATGGATAGCAGGCTTTTGCTTGTGGATGAAGGGATTACACCTGCAAATGAATCATGGTAAGGTGTTCCTGTTGCTGTGTGTTTTTTTTGTTGGCGGACGGGCCTTGATGTTGTACTTCTTTTCGTCACCCGATTGGCCCCTATTTGATCCGTCATTTTTTGCCTCATCGGGTTATAACCGGTCGATTGGAGACCTGCTGCTGAATATGCTGGCCATTTCTGTTCCGATTGGTTATTTATTTTATAATTATTACCGTATACCTTTTTTCAAATCGGTCCTGGCCACGCGAGGCAAAATGAGACTGGTCGCTTCAATAGTCGCGCTGCTGGCTTGCTTTTATTGTATTTTATTTCCTTTTCTTTTTTTTGAAACCATTTCCCACAACTCGTCAATTTCCCTGGATGTAACTCAGCGCCTTGAATTTGATTATTTAAGGACTTTTTCCTTCCTGTCTATTATACTGGGGAGCGTTAGCGGATTTGCTCTCACCCACATTTTTCTTAGGTTGTTGCTCAGCCTGACTGGTAGAAGCGCAAAGGTTTTCTTCACTCGCCTTTTAGTGGCAACCTTGTTGTTTTTTGTGATTTCGATTTTGATCGAGCGGAGCTACGCGATTTCTATGGCTGTTTCAGTTGGCTATTTAAGCGTAACATGGGCCTTGAACCTGCCTAAGTACTTGTGGCGTACATCTTACACCACGTTCATCTATCTTTTTGTGGCTATGGTGGCGTTGGCGATGCAGGGCTCTCTCGCTATCAGGAAATTTGTTGTCGAAGATAAAATTAGTTCTCAGGTCAGGTTTGCCAATGCCTTTCTCACTGATCGCGATTACCTGGGTGAGTATTTGTTGAATGAAAGCGTGCAGCGGATCTCAGGCGATCCTTTTATCCAAACAAGATTAGGTAGCCCGTTTTTAAGCAAGGCGGTGGTGCGTCAGAAGGTGAAACAGGTTTACCTGAATTCCTATTTTGATAAATATGACATCCGCGTATACTTGTTTAACGCCAGCGGAAATTCATACGATAACTCAACCAGTCTTAGTTTTTCTGAGACGAGTACTGATTTTCAGAGGGGAGCCAATAATACGAACTTTGAGGGAATTTTTTTTCTTAAGAATTCAACGCCCGAGTCTACGAAAAGATACCTGGCTGTGGTGCCTATCAGCAGGTTTGGTTTGGTAACAGGGTATGTGGTCCTTGATTTGTCTCTTAAACGGGTAATTCCAAGAAACGTGTTTCCCGAACTGCTATTGGACGACCGGTTTATCCAGTATTTTAAAAATCGGGATTTTAGCTATGCCTTTTATGTGGATAACGTCATAGGAAACAGTTTTGGAGACTTTAATTATGAAAAGAATCTCACCTCAGCCGATTTGGAGGACAGAAACTTATTTGAAGCAGGACTGAATAAAGGTGGATTCCTGCATGTCGGTGTGAAAGACGATCAGGAAAATATTACGCTGGTGTCTTCGCCCGCTTACCGGTGGTTTGACGTAATCACTAATTTTTCTTTCCTATTTACGATCGGCCTTTTTATTATGCTTTCAGGATTGCTCTTTTACGGGGTGATGACCTTATACTACCGTAAACAGATAAATTATTCTGCCCGTATTCAGCTGTATGTCTATTTGGCCTTTATCCTTCCTTTGGTACTGGTGAGCGCGACTACAATCGGACTGATCAGTCAGTCAGCTGAAAACCAGCTTAAAGTTGATTATGTTGATAAATCCAGAATTATTGCGGAACGTCTCGCACCTTTAGTTGACAACTATCAGAAAAATCCCGATGTCTCTTTAAGCGACCTTGAGAACCAGGTGATTGAGCTTACCAAACTAGCTAATATCGATGCCTCCGTTTTTTTGCCGTCAGGAAAATTATTGACTTCGAGCCAGCCGCTGATTTATGAGGACCGGATTTTGTCGGCACTGATCGACCGCAGGGCCTACCAGGCGATCATCGAAAATGACGAGCAGTCGTTTGTTAATAACGAGCGGATTGGGCTACTGACTTATAATTGTGCGTACTATGCCTTGAGGTCAGCCGAATCTGCCAGTTTGATGGGTGTATTAAGCGTTCCATTTTTCGAATCCGCTTATTCCTTGGAGAAAACACAAATCAATGTGGTGGCGAACATTGTGACCATATTTAGCATTGTATTTATCCTGTTTTCAATTGTCTCTTTTTTTGCAGTACGATGGCTCACTTTTCCGCTTGAGTTTATTACCAGGACTTTGAGGCGGACGACCCTGTCTGCATCCAATAAACCATTGGTGTGGCGTGCCAATGATGAAATAGGTATGATGGTGAACGAGTACAACAAGATGGTCGAGAACCTGGAGCAAAGCAAAGTAGAATTGTCACGTATCCAGAAAGAGTCGGCATGGCGTGAAATTGCCAAACAAGTGGCGCACGAGGTGAAGAATCCACTCACCCCGATGAAATTGACCCTGCAGCAAATGGAGCATGCCCTGCTGACCGACAGTTTGTCTAAAGAAAGAACAACCAAGTCGCTCAACACCTTGCTGCAACAGGTGGAAATCCTTAACGAGATTGCTGCTTCCTTCAGTGCCTTCGCACGTATGCCAGCGCCTATTCTACAAAGGATAGATGTGGCGGCCCTCGTGAAGCGTGTGGTGGATCTTCACGGTGACTACAGAGAGGGAACGGTGACCGTCAACAAACTGGTGAAACCCATCTACGTGATGGGCGATGACCAGTTGCTTAGCCGTGTATTTTCCAACATCGTACTCAACGCGCTGCAATCCCGTGAGGATGACAAGAAGATTGAAGTGAAGGTGACAGTATCTCAAGCCGACAACACTTGCCGTATAAGCTTTGCCGATAACGGCAAAGGCATAGATCCTGCGATTGGTGAAAAGATATTTCTGCCCCATTTCAGCACCAAAAAGTCAGGTTCAGGACTGGGCCTCGCGATTGCCAAGCAGGGGATAGAACAGAATGGAGGCACCATTCATTTTGAGTCGCAAATTGGTGCAGGGACCGTATTTCACATCGAAATTCCGACAATCGGTTAATTTTTTCTTACCGAATTTGTAACCAGGGAGATACTCCTGGGTAGTTATGAAAGATTCTTCTGGCGGGAGACATCCTTTCTAGCTGGAGGTTGTCTATTAAAAAATTCAAGCAATAGAACATGCTTCAGAACTACCTAAGCATCGCTTTAAGAAACCTGCAAAAGAATAGACTCTTTTCCCTTCTCAATTTGTTGGGGCTTGCCTTTGGCATCAGTTGCAGTTTGCTCATCCTACTTTGGGTCAATGACGAGATGGGCTATGATCAATTTCATGAGAAACGCGACCGGCTCTACAAAATTCGGGAAAATCAGTTCTATTCGGATGGCAATATCTTCACTTTCCTGTCCACCCCAGGCCCGATGGCGCCTTTCATCAAAGAAAAATTTCCAGAAATTGAACGGGCCACACGTCAGACATGGACGGTGAGCAACGTATTCCAGTCTGGCGACAAATCTTTCTTCGAAGAGGGACTTTACGTTGATCCTGATTTTTTGCAAATGTTTAGCTTTCCTTTTATCAGTGGCGATCCCAATACGGCACTCGACAAAACCCAGTCGGTGGTGTTGACCCGAAAAATGGCAGAAAAATACTTTGGCGATGAAAATCCAGTGGGCCAGCTGATGGTGATGAACAGTACAGAAAGTTTTGAGGTGACAGGGGTAATGGAGAATGTGCCGGCAAACTCATCCATTGAGTTTGACTATTTGTTGCCATTCCAGGGTTTTTGGGAGGCCAACATGAGATGGCTTGATAGATGGGGTAACAATAATATCCGCACCAATATCTTATTGACCGAGGGAACCGATCCTGCGGTATTTGCCGAAAAGTTGCGCTACGAGATAAAGGAACATGTGCCGGAATCAAACACAGAGTTGATCATTCAGCCGTTTGCCGATGCCTACTTGTATGGAAAGTGGGAGGAAGGCAAGCTGACGGGCGGGAGAATTGAATACGTTCGAATCTTTTTTATTGTAGCGATTTTTATTTTGGTGATTGCCAGCATCAACTTTATGAACCTGAGCACCGCACAGGCTGCACGCAGGGCGAAGGAGGTGGGATTGCGGAAGGTGGTTGGTGCAGTTCCATGGCAGCTGTTGCTCCAGTTTATTGGAGAGTCAATGCTGATCACCGTATTGTCCTCTGCGATTGCGTTGGCAGTTGTAACATTATTGATGCCGTACTACAATGTGCTTACCGGCAAAGAATTGAGCTTTGATCTGCTGAATCGGGAAACTATCCTCATGTTTTCGCTTGTGGTGTTGGGCACCGGACTACTTGCCGGCAGCTATCCTGCCCTCTTTATTTCCAGGTTTCAGCCAAGCAAGGTGCTTAAGGGCCAGTTGGATACAGGGAGGTCGGCAGCTGGGTTTAGAAAGGCCCTGGTGGTGACACAGTTTTCCCTTTCTATTTTCCTGATTATCTGCACCACTGTTGTTTACCGGCAAATGGAGTTTACCATGGATCGCGACATCGGAATGGACAGGGAAGATGTTTTCTTCATGCGTATGCGAGGCGAAATGTTCAGCAAGTTGGAGACCGTGAGGAACGAACTTTTGGCGGACCCATCCATCAAGGATGTATCTGCTGCCTCCCAGCTTCCAATAGATGTGCACAACTCGACCGGCAATGTTCAGTGGGAGGGAAAAGACCCGGATACAGAGATTCTGTTTTCTGAGGTCGCTGTTGACTATGAATTTTTCCAAACGATGAAAATGACTTTGCTGGAGGGCCGAAGCTTTGACCGGAATATTATTGCTGATTCTTCCAATTTTATTGTGAACGAAGTGGCAGCCTCCAAGTTTGGTTTTGAGGGCCCCATTGCAGGACGGGAAATCGAAATGTGGGGAAAAAAGGGAATAATTGTTGGAGTGGTGAAGAATTTTAATTTCGGTTCATTGCATAGCAAGATCGAACCGTTGATCATGCACCTGGGGATACAGAATGCAAATCTCCTGTTGGTGAAGGCGGCTTCGGGCAGGGTCACGGAAGCAATTGCCGGACTGGAACAGGTGGCGAAAAAATACAGCCCTGCATATCCTTTCAGGTACGAATTTCTCAGCAAGGAGTGGGAGGCCATGTACCAGGCAGAAGCGAGGATGGGCCAACTGTTCAATGGATTTGCCTTGCTGTCCATCTTTATATCCTGTCTTGGACTTTTTGGGTTGTCGGCATACGCTGCACAGAGAAGAACCAAAGAGCTGGGCTTAAGGAAAGTGATGGGTGCTTCAGTGAGTGGATTGGTGCGTCTCGTGTCAAAAGAATTCGCGCTGCTGATTTTGGTTGCCTCGCTGATTGGCTGTCCGCTCGGGTGGTATTTTATGAACCAGTGGCTGGCCGGGTACGCCTTTCATGTGGACGTGGGGTATGGCACCCTTTTGATTGCAGCGCTCATTTGCCTGGTGGTGTCAATGATCACAGTGGGGTACCATTCGCTGAAGGCTTCGATGGTCAACCCGGCACAATCGCTTAGGTACGAGTAGGAGCTACTCTTTGCCTTTGAGGTTCTGCATCACCTTGTTGGTGAATACAAAATTATCCAACTCTTTGACCCCCGAGGTCATAATCTCGTCTTTGGAGCCCTCCCAAAGCTTTTGGCCCTGGAACATAAATAGCACCTTTTCACCAATACCCATCACTGAATTCATGTCGTGGGTCACCACTACGGTGGTGATATCAAATTCGTCCGTTATTTCTTTGATCAGTTCATCGATCAGAATCGATGTTTGAGGATCGAGTCCGGAATTAGGCTCGTCACAAAATAAATAATTGGGATTGTTGACAATGGCTCTTGCAATCCCCACGCGTTTTTTCATGCCTCCCGATATTTCGGATGGCATTTTGCGATTGACATTTTCCAGGCCCACGCGCTTAAGACAAAAATTTACCCGGTCAATTTTTTCAGATGGTGACATTTGGGTCAAAATATTTAAAGGGAACATCACATTTTGCTCCACCGACTTTGAATCGAACAGCGCTCCACCTTGAAATAACATGCCGATTTCCCTGCGGATTTCTGCCTTCATTTCCTTATCAGCGTCCGTAAAATTTCTGCCATCATAGAAGACCGTGCCGGTGTCGGGATGAATGAGACCAACAATGCACTTTAACAGAACACTCTTGCCCGTTCCGCTTGCACCGATGATCAGGTTCGTCTTTCCTTTTTCGAAAACGCCACTGATGCTATGGAGGATTTTTTTTTCCTCGAACGATTTCGAAATATTCTGTATTTCAATCATAACAGTAGTTGCGCCAATAAATAATCCCCGATAAGCACGGCCATGACGCTCGTGGTTACTGCCTCAGTGCTTGAAATTCCCACCTCCAATGCACCGCCTTTGGTATAGTATCCTTTAAAGCAAGAGATTGTTGATATCATGAAGGCAAAAACAAATGACTTGATTAGCGCAAAGGTTACCATGTAGTCATTGAATACGAACCGAATGCCATAGACATAGTCTGTAGGTGTGATGATGCCAGTGAGTGACCCTACGAGGTATCCGCCCACCAGCGCACACACACCTGCAACAATGACGAGAAGTGGATACATGAGGAGTGAGGCGACCACCTTGGGTAACACAAGGTAGGAGGCCGAATTAATTCCCATGACCTCAAGGGCATCAATTTGCTCAGTAATCCGCATGGTTCCCAGTCCACCAGCCATGCTGCTACCGACCTTACCCGCGTAGATGATGGCAATGATAGTGGGTGCGAGTTCCAGGATAGTCATCTCCCTTACTACCTGCGAGATAATGAATTTGGGAATCAGCGGGCTCACCATGTTGTAGGCAGTTTGAACGGTCGTTACAGCGCCCATAAATGAGGCTACCAGCGAAACAAGAAGCACTGAATTGACACCTACCAGAATGGATTCGTCCAGGATTAATTTATAGTATGTCTTGAAGGATTCTCTTCGTACTACAAGCGATCCGAGAAACATTAAGTACTTGCCAAATCCCTTCATTTAAACCTCATTAAATGCCTATCTTGCCCAAAGATAAAATAAATTATCTATGATCTTACCCACGGAATGTGGCTTAAAAAAAGGGATTTTACTATCGATTTCTCATTGACATGACGAGGAAATTGGCAGTTGTTTCCGGGGGCACAAAAGGAATAGGGAGGGCCGTTATCGAAAAGTTCGCAGCGTCCAACTTTGATGTATTTACCTGTGCCCGCAGCGAGAAAGATTTGAAAGAGTTGAAGGAGGAGGTAGAAAAGAAATACGAGGTTGAATTGCACTATGTCGTAGCCGATATGGGCCAGCGTCAGGAAGTTGCCCGCCTTGTGGCAGCCATCCTTGAGTTGAAAAAGCCTGTTGAGATTCTCGTCAACAATGCCGGCTACTTTGAGCCGGGTCTGATCACCGAAGAACGCGAAGGTGCCCTAGAAAATATGATTAAGACCAACGTGTACAGTGCTTATCACTTAACACGGGGTTTGATTAATTCCATGAAGGATAGGCGCTCGGGGCATATTTTTTCTATATGCTCAGTGGCCAGCCTGTTCGCCTATCCGAATGGCGGTTCTTACTCGATCGCCAAGTTCGCTTTGCTTGGTTTTACCAAGGTTTTAAGAGAAGAATTGAAGGAACACGGTATTCGTGTGACGGCTGTGATAGCAGGAGCAACCCATACCGCCAGTTGGGCAAGCTCACCGTTGCCGGAGACGCGATTTATGCCCTCACAGGACATTGCAGAGGCCATTTACGGTGCGTATGACCTTTCTCCGAGAAGTGTCGTGGAGGAGCTCATAATAAGGCCTCAATTGGGAGACATTTAGCAATTCATTGCTGAACAATAATGTGCTTTTGAAGTTACCTTTGTGAAAACATTTGGTCGTGAAGCCTGAAATAATTCAATTAAAAAATTATTGCAACAGCCTGATTTCCTATAGCAGGAGGATGACCCGGGAGGTCAGAATTGGCAGCATTCCACTGGGGGGCAGCAACCCCATCCGGATTCAGTCAATGACCACCGTGGATACCATGGATACCGTGGGTTCCGTTGAGCAGACCATTCGCATGGTGGAAGCAGGTTGCGAGTATGTGCGCATTACAGCGCCCAGTTTAAGAGACGCCAAAAACCTGGAGCTGATTAAAAAGGAATTGAAAGTACGCGGGTATGATGTTCCGCTCATTGCCGATATCCATTTTACACCCAATGCCGCAGAGTGGGCCGCGCGTGTAGTCGAAAAGGTGAGGGTGAATCCGGGGAATTATGCGGACAGAAAAAAATTTGAAACCATCGAATACACGGATGACACGTACCAGGCCGAATTGGAAAGAATCCGGCTGAAATTTTCCCCACTGGTGCGAATTTGCAAAGAGTACGGCACGGCCATGCGCATCGGCACGAATCATGGTTCATTGTCGGACAGGATCATGAGCAAGTATGGTGACACCCCGCTTGGTATGGTTGAATCGGCCCTTGAGTTTGTGAGAATTTGTGAAGACCTGGGCTACTACGACATCGTCTTGTCGATGAAGGCAAGTAACCCTCAGGTGATGATCCAGGCATACAGGTTGTTGGTTCAAAAACTTGACGAAGAGAAACTGCAACCGTATCCATTGCATCTCGGTGTGACCGAGGCCGGAGATGGTGAAGACGGACGGATCAAGTCGTCTGTAGGAATTGGTACCTTGCTCGAGGATGGCTTGGGAGACACGATTAGGGTTTCTCTTACCGAGGAGCCGGAAGCCGAGGTTCCTGTGGCAAAAATGTTGGCCGACCGGTATCAAAATAGAAGAAGCGACCCTATTCCCGAGCTTTCAGCGAACCCGATCAATCCCTTTGAGTACAACAAAAGGGTGTCGAGAACGGTAAAAAATTTCGGGGACGCGAATGTTCCCAGGGTGATTGCAGATTATTCAGCAAAGGAGAGAATTCTACCGGCATCGTTGTTTGCGGTTGGCAACCAATATTCCGTGCCATTGGATAAATGGGCCATCACCGATATGGCGTGTGATTACGTTTATGCGGGGCCCAATATTATCGATTTTGAAATTCCCGGTACACTGGGCATTATTTATGACCATGACACCTGGGTTGCAGAACAGAAAAGGGAGAGGTCGTATCCGTTAATTGATGCCAGGGCGTATTTGACGATCGAAGAAAAGTCAGGTGACTTGAATTTTATCAGTGCGCGTTTAAGTGATTTGACACCTGAATTCATTGATGCGATCTCCCGTGATGCCACGGTGGTTTTGGTAATTGATACCGATAACAGCCATGGAATGGCGGAGCAACGGAGATTGTTCGCTGAACTGATTAATACAAATTGTGATGTTCCGGTCGTTATCCGAAGAACGTATCGCGACTTATCGTTGGAACAAGTACAATTGTATGCAGCGACTGATATAGGTGGGTTGTTGATTGATGGGCTCGGTGATGGCATTTTTATCAGCGCGGCCAACTGTGGTCCGGATAAAAGAATCAACGAGATCGCGTTTACCATCCTGCAGGCAACCCGGACGCGTATCTCAAAAACAGAATACATTTCCTGTCCTTCGTGTGGAAGAACGCTATTTGACCTGCAGGAAACCACCGCGATGATCAGGGCGAGAACTTATCACCTCAAGGGCGTTAAGATTGGTATCATGGGCTGCATTGTCAATGGCCCGGGAGAAATGGCGGATGCGGACTATGGGTACGTGGGATCAGGACCCGGAAGAATTACATTGTATCGGGGTAAAGAGGTGGTAAAGCGACACGTACCTTCAGCTCAGGCCGTTGAAGAGCTCATCAATCTGATCCGTGAGGATGGGAGATGGATCGAATTGGAATTGGTTGAAAATAATTAAGCTATGGAAAAACATTCTGAAACGCCCGTGCCGAAAAAGAAAATGTCGCTGAGAGAATTTTTTAATCTGGGTGAAGTTGGCGGATATTTTTTCAGAGGAAAAGATGCTAAACGGCCCAGCAATATCAACCTGAAGATGATGCACGGGGTAAACAAAATAAGTATTATCATTTTCCTACTTGGTGTGCTGTTTATCATCATCAGGCGGCTGCTGGCATGAACATTGAGTCCTACCGGCACTTTTGTATGGACCTGAAGGGAGTGACGGAAGAATTTCCATTCGATGAAAATACACTCGTATTTAAGGTCATGGGCAAAATGTTTGCTCTTACGGACCTGGATCAGTTTACAAGCATTAATCTCAAATGCGACCCGGAGGCGGGCGCACAGCTTAGGGAGCAATATCCCTCTGTCATTCCCGGTTATCACATGAATAAAAAGCACTGGATCACCGTTATGATGGACGGGTCGATTCCGGATAAACTGCTTCGGGAGTGGATTCTGGAATCGTACCGCTTGGTCATAAAATCTTTAACCAAAAGCCAAAAATTAACACTTGAGTCTTTATAGGCTGGTAATCAATTGGTTATATCTTGGTTACAAATACCGCCTACCCCGAATTACTTGAGGTTAATTCTTTATTTTTGTTGATTGCAATGGTCGTAGTTTAATGAGCAAAATCGCGCTTCTATCGGTTGGCATAATCATTTTGTCGGGTGCCTGCACCCAGCGGATGACATGCCCTGCCTTTCAAAGCGCCTATATCTACGACAAAGAAGCCCTTAGAAAAAAATTCAGTTATTTCAAGGAAGACTCCACCCCAAAGATTTTGACGGCCAGTAAGACGAAATACCTCATTGCCGTTCCGGAATCTTACCGGAAAAAAATGAGAGGGATGAATACCCTTGAAATGAAAGCCATTTATCCGGAGATACCGGACTCGCTGAAGATTGAGGAAGGCGCGGACCTGATAATGGCTGAGCGTGACGTAGTGGACAGTATGGCCATCCAGCAGGGATTGGACCGTACGGATTCTGCCTACGCCATCACAAAAACAAAAGAAAAGTACAATGTGGATCAGGATAACTACATGTGGTACTTCAGAAACCAGCTCGTGTTGCCGGATGTTCGCGCTGCCCTGGAACAAAAAAGTGGTAAGGACCTGGGAACTGGCAATGTTGGAGGTAAGGAGAAAAAGGGTTTGAAAGGCTTCTTTAAAAACCTGTTTAAAAAGAAAAGTGATTCGACAGCCGTTGAAGGACCGTCAATGCCGGCAGACTCTACGGGCAACAAGAAAGGAAGGAAGCCAAAGACGCCAAAGCCGAAGAAGGAAAAAGTGAAAAAGAAAGTGGAGGAGAAGAAACCTGATCCAGCTAAAAAGGAGGAAGAGGATGATGGTTTTTGATTCAACTAATCAAAGAGCGTAAGATTGCCAAACTGATCAGCCGGGGCCGAGGGCAACAGGAGCGAAGGTTCATTCACATTCAATGAACTAATTCTGGGCGATACCGTATACGCGTCCAGCTCTGCCGATGGACCGGCATCGATAACACGGAGCAGGTCACCCTCGGAAGTTGCGCTATCCAGCCAAACTTTTTTACTCTCGTTATTTAGCAGCAAAGGCATTCGGTCGTTCACAGCCTGGACGGCACCCCTGGCTTTGGTCGTAATCATGCTAAATGTATGATGTGTTTCTTCCTGTTCATCTTCAAACTCTTCCCACAACCCAGCCGCTGCAATCATTCCTTTCTTCTTTAAGAAGAATAAGTAGGGCACCGCTGCTTTCTTGCTGATTTTTTTCCAACTGTAAAAACCATCCATGGGAATGATGCATCGAAATCCCATCATCTTTTTTTTTAGGCCGGGTTTGTCCCGTATGGTTTCGGCCCTGATGTTGATAAGTTTTTCACTGATGTTTTTATTCTTTACCCATTGTGGTATTGCCCCCCAATAGAAAAAGGAGAGTCCTTCAGGATTTTGATGGGTGATCACGGGCAGCAGATGGGTAGGCCCGGCATTGTATCGTGGTTTATAGTGTGCCGGAACATCCGCAGAAAAATGATCCGCCACATTTTGCGCAGTTGCAGAAATTGAATAACGGTCAACCATTGCTGATAAATTCCAGGGCCCTTAATTCTGACCAATATAGACCATTTTGATTGAAAAGAGTAAAACCAACGTGTCCACCATATTGGGGTTGTTCAAAGTGCACCTTGGGATTACTTCTTAAAGCTGGATGTTGGTTGACGGCATTCGAAAGGAAAGGGTCGTTGAGGGCATTGACAATCAACACAGGAATGCGAATCTGGTCAATAAAATGGATTGAGCTGCACTGCTGATAGTATTCAATGGCGCTGCCAAAGCCATGCAGCGGTGCCGTATACGCATCATCAAATTCAATCAATGTTTTTATTTCCTCTATGCCCGCAGTTTTTAGTTGAGGCATCATTTTCGCCTTGGCGATCACTTTTTGTTTAAGACTTCGGATAAACCGCTGTGAATACAGGTAATATCCGGAAATGGTTTGACAACTGGCGTGAAGGTCGAGCGGAACAGAGAATGCCACCGTTTTTTTTATCAACGGGTGAATGGCGGCTGCTTGTTCGCCCAGGTATTTCAGGGTCAGGTTACCGCCCAGGCTGAATCCAATCAGCGATATGCCCTGATAATGAGGGTTATTAATGGCATGTCGAACAACAGTGTCAAGGTCATCGGTGGCTCCACTGTGATAAAATCTTTGTTGCAGGTTCATTTCTTCACTGCAGCCACGGTAGTTCCATGCGAGCACGTCATACCCTTCCCGAAAAAAAGCCCGCGCCATTCCTTTGACGTAGGCCCGTTGCGTGTTTCCCTCCAGGCCATGGGAGATGATGACCAACCTGTCGCTGTTTTGATTCAGCCGATCCAAATCCAAAAAGTCATGGTCAGGCGTAAAAATTCTTTCGCGCGTGTAGTTGATGTCGGTTACCCGCCTTAGCAATGTGGGGTAAACGGTTTCCAGGTGATTATTGAAAAGGATTCGTGGAGGCGTGTAGCTGCTTGTCAGTGTGCGGTCGCTCATTTATTCCAACCTCTCCTTGCTTTCAACACCGTGACGTGGGCCAGGTGGTGCTCGCCATGCCATGCGTAAAGGGCAATCATCCTGTTGAGCGGTGTTCGGCTTTTGGACTCCGGGTGTACGAACTCCCTTTGGAGATGATCTGGTGTGAGCGTTTTCATGAGCAAAACCCACTTGGCATGGAGTGCGCTGAGCAGCAACAGGGAGACTTCCGGTGCCAGTTTTGTATCTGGAGTTTCGGCCCATGCCTTTTCATCGTAGGTCTTAATGGTCGGATTTTCCTCTGTCAACGCCCACTTCATCCTTACATAGGCATTCAAGTGGCTATCCGGCAGATGGTGTACGACCTGCCTGATGGTCCAGCCCCCTTCGCGGTAGGGCGTATCCAACTGTGCGGGCGACAAAGAGATGACTTCCTCTTTCAATCGCGCGGGCAGGGATTCAATTTTGTTAATGGCCGCCTCAATTGCTTCCGCAGCATAACTTTGTTGGCCTTGAAATTTGCCGATGGGGTACCGGTCGTCCGTCATCATGCCTATTAGCCGTTGATTACCTCCTTCATTTCCTCATCCGTATAATTTTTATGAAGCTTCACCGGTTCGGATTTTTTCTTGCGTTTTTTCCGCACGCGGATGTTGGTGAATTCTATCAGCAGTGAAAAGGCAACAGCAAAATAGATATAGCCTTTCGGAATTTCTTCGTGCAATGCTTCAAGGAACAAGGTAAAACCGATGAGAATCAAAAATCCAAGTGCCAAAACTTCCATGGACGGGTGTTCTTTGATAAACCGGCTGATGCGGCCTGAAAAGATCATCATCACAATAATGGAAACAATGACAGCGATGATCATGATGCTGACATGATTCACAATGCCGATGGCCGTGAGGATGGAATCGAAGGAGAATATTATATCCAGTAAGATGATTTGTACGATGGTTCCGGCTACGGTGACCTGGCCCGCTTTTTTCAATGCATCATCCTCGTCATCATCGCCTTCCATTTCGTGGTTGATCTCCATGGTGCTCTTGGCGATAAGGAAAAGCCCACCAAACCCAAGTATGAGATCTCTGCCGCTAAATGACACATCGTGCGATATGATAAAATTGGCAGGCACGGTGAAAAGAGGTTCGGTAAAGCTGATGATCCAGGTGATCCCCAGCAGGAACATGATGCGAACACCCATGGCCAGCATGAGTCCGATGTTGCGTGCTTTTCTCCTTTGATGTTCCTCGGGAAGTTTGTTGGAAACAATGGAGATGAAAATAATATTGTCAATTCCCAGGATAATTTCCAGAAAGCAGAGGGTGAGGAGGGCGAGCCAGGTATCCGCTTTGAGGAACAATTCCATGGTTGAGATTAAAGTTTTTTAACAGGAAATTCAGATTCAAATTAAGCAATGGCAATGAATATTTGAAAGGGAAAGGAGCAAAAGAAAAAGGCCTTTTTTCGATCAGAATCGCGTTTTTTAAATCTCATTATGGAATAGTCTAGTTTGTTTTTTTCAAGTCTCCAAAAAAAAAGAGCCCACTCGGGACGAATGGGCTCGATGAATATCTGTCACTTGATTTCTACCTGTGTACCACCATCACTTTAGTCCGGGTGCTTACCTTGCCGCTTCCCAACTGCAGCAGGTAAATGCCTCCAGCCATTTCTTTAGTGCTGATGGTTTTGGATTTCGTGCCCTGTTCGAAGACGCCCGCATAGACTGGCCTTCCAACCTGGTCTACCATTTGGATAGCAATAGGACCGGGCGCGGCAGCCGGTAGTTCTACAGTAACCTCATTGTCTGCCGGATTTGGAAAAATCCCAATCTTTTCAGAGTCTAGAATTTGATCGAGACCG
The DNA here is from genome assembly GCA_964655635.1 of uncultured Ohtaekwangia sp. GTDB lineage: Bacteria > Bacteroidota > Bacteroidia > Cytophagales > Cyclobacteriaceae > ELB16-189. The sequence continues at coordinate 199,272 of CAZZNH010000004.1, read as the reverse complement.
GTGACCACATCAAACTTGGGGTAATTTAACCGTTGCGATATTTCAGCCTGGTAGACCTCTTTGGTTGCTTCGTTCTGGAGAAAAACAATGACAGAAATATTTGGGTTTACGTCATCCGGTGGATAAAGTGTCGCTGCATTTGGCTCCCATAATGCCTCGAACGTATACGTCTCACCTCCGGTGAGGGGACCAGTTTTTTGACCGACTGCTGTAGGAAGCATTTTTTTAAGGAGGTAGTTAAATCCTTCCTCTGTCGATTTAATCAAATCCTTTTTAGCCTGAGGTAATTTTGACATCATCACCGTGTCTTCCACCACGGCAATATGAAGGGTTGTTTTATCATCAAGGTTGATTGAAGGAGTGATGTTTACTTTTACCTTTAACCTATTTTGATCGATGGCAGTTTCAGGATCAAACACGATAGATGCGAGGCCTAACTGCAAGGTTCGTACATCATATTGATTTGCACCCCAGGCAGTAAAAGGTTGATCAGGTTGGCCGCCATCATCACCGTCCAGCCTTGACCGAGGCGTATTTGTTATCCCGTAGTAGAGTGCCCTGGAACTGGGATCGGCACCATTGTCCTGATTGAATGGATCTAAATTTGGAAAGCCTACATGGTAATTAACGAGCAACAACTGTGTTCCTATATTCCTTGAAACAAATTCGGTAATCTTGTTGTTAACGGTTTTCTCAATCGCGTTGGTGTTACCAGCGTTTCTAAAATTTTCAAGTAGCACAGTCCGTGTTCTATTTCCAATTCTGATATTATCAAAGGCAAAGCCCGATCCTTTAATTGCCCCGCCTGAAACTTTCGTTGAGGCAAAGGCAAATCGGAACACGACATGCGTCCCTTCCGAGCGTGGATCGTCCAAAACATATTTGGCATTGTCAAATTTATCTTGGCTTTGGTCTGAACCGCCCCAGCCAATATTTGGATTATTATTTCCATTTGTTCCATTTATGCTGGCTGGATTGGCCGTGATGAAGGCTTTATTGTACCACTTGATACCAAAGTTAATTGAGCCTAGGTTCTTCCAAACTTTAGTGGGATTACCGATCACTTTGTTGTCCACCGAATATTGGAGCACTATTCCGTCACCGGAGTTTGTCGAATTGCCACTGGCATCCTTTACATCCATATCGATCCATGAATCAAAAGAGATCATGGGTCGGGTTAACCCGGTCATATCAATATAGGGAGAATACAAATAGGAGAATTCTTCGTCATTGTAAATACCGTCAAGCTTGGTAGCCCAGAGTTTGCTGGTGCCCAGCTTACTTTTTGAAGGACCCGGTTGACCATACTCCCAACTTACATTTTTGCCAAGGGGAAGCCAGCCTCCGCTTGTGTTATCAAATTTTTCGTCATAGGCCGAAGTTGTATTTGCCGTAGCACTTGCTACAATGACCACCGACTGTGAAATGGTCGCGGGGCAACTACCCTCGGAAGGTTTACTCGTAACAACCAATTCCACATTGTAAACATCGGGTGACGAGAATAGGTAATCTAATTTTTGAGTCGTTGCCGGGCTAGGTTGCGCAATCGAGGCGAGGGTGTTTCCTCCGCTATCTGAGATGTTCCAAGTTAAATTATCAATGAGAGGTTGTACAGCTCCAGGTAACACCTCCGTGAACTCGATGGGGTTGCTGCCTTCCAAATAAAAACGATTCCAGGTAAACGCAGGAGCTCTAAAGATCAGGTATCGTACCTGGGTCAAGGGACTCTGACATCCATGTAGTGACTGGACAGCATAATATGGACGCGGCCCTAATGGCCCGTTCGGATCGACTTTGTTAGGATCGAGATTTGGGTTGAGTGTTTTTGTCGTCTGCGACACACCCGTCAAAGATGAAGCATCGAACCAATTGTACCTTGCTACGTCATCAGAGCTGGTAATATTGTCGACAATTCGCGCTGGTCGTGGGTTTTCACTATTTACCACACATATATCTGCCCCAAGAACTGTGGATAAGTCCGGATTAATTGCTTCAATTGTTGGCGCAGGAGGTCTTCGATTAATTTTGACATTTAACAGGTTGACGGTTGTTGTATCATTACAACCTTTTGCATTTTGGAAGCCGTATAAGAAAAGCAGGTCCTTGGTTTCATAGTCAGTTCCTGTAAACAACGGCAATCCATTGCTTGGAACCAGTTCATACCTGTCGGTAAAACCTCCTTTAACCCTTATAATTTGATTTGGGTCTGGGGCAATTACTGCATCATTGGGGTTTGAAGTGGACAAATCTGGTTCTGCCAGGGCGAAAATGAAGTTGGTTATGTCACTGGAGTTATTGGACCTTAAATCCTGGGGAACAGCATCTGTGCAAAATGCACCTGCCGCGATGCCCTGGGTAACAGGATCCAAGACAGGAACATCATTCAGCGTAATGATCTGGGTGGTTAACGTGTTCAATGTCGCAAAGGCATCTCTGTACCTCGCGGCAATGGTAAATTCATTTGGTGCCGCCAAAGTAGGCCCCTCTGGTGGGAAAAACTCTGCATAGGAATCGGTTCTGTAAGTAGGTGCCCCTGGGGTGCCCAGATGGGTGACAATTCTCAATCCAGTTGGTGAGGTGCTGGTAATAATCCCTGCAACACTGAAATCTTGATTTGTTGTAATGACGCCACCGCCAGCGTCAACCAAAACAAAGTCCTCCAGGTCTCTCTGGATGTTATTTGACAATTGGTTTTTAAACGCGTTACTCAACTCCATTCTAATCATCGGAAAATCCTGACAATATTCATTATTTGGCAGCGTAGGCGTTAAGGCCAGACCCGATCCTGCCTGGAACACCGTGAACGAGTCACTGATGGAACTTTGACATTGGCTTGACGTTGCGTTTTCCTGGTACGCATAAACGATATCGAACGTAATTGGGAGTGGTGGAGGCGGACTGCCACTGGCAACATTTATTGGAGAAAAGAACCATTGAGATCCGGCATTTTGAAAAACGCCATTGCCTGAGAAAGTAGTTGTTCCGCTTGTTGCAAATCCGGGAATTACAGCAGTACCCGTCAAACTCTTGGCACCATCATTGCTTCCAAAGAGTCTGCCCGGAGGGGATACAAAGGCCAGTTGCGGAAGTACCCGGATATTTACTGGAATTGCGACAGGCAAGCTTGAGCAGCTGGCTTGTGTCACCTCCACCACCGAGAGGCCTGGAGAGACCTGTGTCCAATTGGGACCAGCAACCGGGGTATTGTTAACGTTTCCGTTGGTATTACTTTGCCACCACGTGTTGTTATGATTGACAAAGTCGCCATTGTTGTAGGTTGTCGTTGAAGACCACGTGACGCTGCTCCACTGGGCAGGCGAGGTACTTGGCTGATTTCCTGCGTTGCCGCCAGCTAGACTTTTATACAGAATGCCATTTTCGGAAACAACATCATCCAAACTATAATTTGTGCTGGAATTCCAAATGCCTCCTAACCATTTTACAAGAATAGCATTCGTGTTTTGGCCACCAAGAATTGAACCGAAGAACGGGGACGGTGCGACCGTCCATGTATAAGTGCTATTGGGTGTATTGGTTACGTTATAGAATTCTTGATCACCAACGCACACATTCAGCGGATTGGCGCCTGGAGTCGGAGCGGGAACTGGATTGGCAGTTACAGTGTAAATTCCCGAAGCCGATGAACTTCCGCAGGTTCCCCCTGAAGGAATCAACTTGAAATGCGCAACACCGCCATTAAAATTTGAGTAAGTGTAGGAAATTGAAACCGCACCACTTGAAGCAGCCGTCTGATATCCTGGCCCGGAAAACCCTGGAGCAATGCCACTTATGTCAGCAAAATAAGTGCCTCCGGTAAAATTGGTGGGAGAGGTGATATTAGAAGATCCTCCCGCATCCGAGAAGGCCTGCCAAACACCACCGGAAGCTCCTCCGGTAACCGTTCCATTTAAAGTTACCGTGGTATTGGTTGGCGTCACGGCCTGACATAGCGGTGATGGATTATTTGTATTAATCGAACCGCTTGCGCTGGTAGCAAATGTAACCACTACAGGGAGGGTCGCCTCCTGACATACCGCGTTGGAACCAGTTGTAGTCAAGGTCAATGTGAGCGGTGTACCGGCTGGTAGCGCATAATCCTGAATATTAAAGGTATATGTCGTGGTTGTGGTAAAGGTTTGGTTTGTCGGAGGATTAGTTGGGGCGGCACCACCAAGCGTTGCGGTTGGTGATGCTGGCCAACCTCCCTGACCATTCCCCCTGCTAAAAATGGCGCCTGCCACTGAACTACCATTTATGGTGGTATTAATGGCGATGGTTGTATTCGGTGAATTGGCAAGGCAAACAGGCACCGGCTGATTGGTCGAGTTAAGGGCGATCGTATTGGCGGTGTACTCGCGGACAGTGGCCGTTCCAGTGTTGCTTGGCGAAGGACAGCCAAACTGATCTGTAACTGAAACAATTTGGTAATTATAATTTCCAACACCTGGGGGATTGGCGCTAATAGCACTTGCGGATGTGTAGCTTCCGACCGATCCGTTTGGTGTTGGAATAGTACCGGTAATGGAATAGATTACATTGTAGCTCGAAGGCCCGCTGTTGCCACCGGCAGTAGTTACTTTGATATCGCGAGTGGTTATAGTTCCAGTATTGCAGACCTCAAATTGGCCAGGTGTAAACAGAGCCATTGTGGCCGATGTTGGCCCCAGGTTTATTAAAGGGGAGAAACTCACACTAAGTGCTCCTACATTAGTTCCAAGGCTAGGAATAACCTCAGTTTTGCTTGTAACTTTCAGTTGCGTCTGTGTCGTGATAGATGCAGTTGCCGGCACTACCACCGTCAATGATGTAGGGCCCAAAACCGTGATCCCCGTAGAAGTCGTGGTTGCGTTTCCACCAACATTATCGTAGAAGGTAACGGACTGAATGCCATTGGCGACATTGTATCCCGAAAAATATTGCCCGGTAAGGGTTATAATCTCACCGACACAGCCAGCCAGGGCTGTAGCGCTTGGCGACTTGGTAATAAGTGTGACAGAGGGAGTAGCATAGGTTTGGAAATTCCAGGAAGCATTATCGACAAAGCCTGCGTAGGCGTTGCCGGCCAAATCGCGGATGACCCCAGACGGAACTTGAACGTAATAATCAACTCCTGCTACAAGGGCAACAGAGGGGACATTGTTGAATGGAGTAATATTAACATCATTGCCACTTATCCCAATGGCTGCTCCGACAATCGGAATCGTAGCAATGGCGACATCGTCCGAAGACCTTCGGATCGTAATGTTCCCCACCCCGGCTTGAACAGGTTCGTTGAGCGAGATGGTCCAAACCGAACCGGCTGTCGAGGGTATAGGCACTGATAATTTATTGTCATCTGGAAGAAGTACGCTGAGCAGGGGTGGTGTATTGTCAATAGTGAAAATCTGTCCGGAAGTAAAATTCACATTATATGCATTGCTCTCGGCATCCAAAATGGTAGCTGTGTTCAAAACATGCAATGTTAATGTCCCGTCTCCAGAAATACTTGGAACAGTGACATCGTAGATGGTGCCGCTAATCGGGTTGATAGTAATTGCACCGCTGGTTAACCCCGGTTGCACTTTGGTAAAGTCAGTTGGATCAACGCCCGTTACACTTTCGGAGAAGGTCACCCTGAACACAACCGATGTATTATTTATAGGAAGCGCAGTAGACGGTGTTTGCCTGTTTAGTGACAGAACTGTTGGTCGCTGCGTATCGATCTTAAAGGCATTGGAGGCCGGAGAGGCAACTTGTACGTTGCCGTTAGCATCTCTTGCCCCCGTAACGGAAGCGGTTACCGAGGCAATCTCCTGCGCGGTACCGTTGTGTGTTATACCTGAAACGGTATACGTATCATTGGTGAACACCGAGGACGACCACACGCCAATAGGAAGTGGGTTAAAACTTCCACCGCTCAGGTTAATGACCGGCCTCGGAGGTACAGAACCCGTGTTGGTATTCATGGATTCCGAATATTGGACAGTCACCTGGAGGGCAGACAGGTTATTGGTTGTGATGACGGCAGGCGAGGTGGTTACCGTAGCTGTGGGCTTTTGGGTATCGACCACAAAGGATGCGGAAGAAATCGGGGCATTGGTGGTTGCATTGCCGCCCAGGTCCCTTGGGGTGTTGACGCTGATGGTGGCCACCGCTGCTGGAATCGTTTGTTGTGTGCCGTTGTGAATAAACGTGGTTGTGTAAGTATCGTTGGAGAACGCATTTGTTGACCAACCTCCTGCCGCCTGCGCACCCCAATTTGCGCCAGTCAATGTAATTGCAGGATTGAAGGCACCTGTGGCATTCATAGACTCGCTAAACAATACGACAACTGTTTGGGTAAGGGCTCCTTCAAAAATTGGATTCACGTTGTTGGTGATACTCACGATCGTAGGGGGCGTGGAGTCAACAAAAGTGTACAGCACACCGGTTTGTGTTGATCCTACCACGGATCCTGTTGAGACGGTGGTGTTGGCAGTGGTAAGGGATAGCTGTATGGTTGGGTTGGACACCGAAAATGAAGTATTGACATCGGCAACTACAAAGAAGTATCTGATTACTCCGGAGAGAGATGCCGCGGTTCCGAAAGTTCCCAGCGTGATACTATTGCCAGGCGTTGTTACCACGGCTGAATGGTTGACGTTGTCTACAGCGGTGGCAAAATCATTGTCTGTAGATGAGATAAGTCGAATATTATTGAATACGATGTCCGGATCAGAAGTGGCGGTAACCGTAATGCCGTTTAAATTGAGGAGACTCCCGGTCGTTTGGAGGGAAAACCCTAGTACTGCCTGATTGGTGGCGCTGTTGGAAAGATTTGGCCCCAGGCTTGTACCCGTAGTTCCTCCGGCCAACGTGGTGGAGGCCGTAACGGTGATCGCGCTCGAATTAGGTGAGGTAATTGCATTTGCAGTGACTGACATGGTTGACGTGCCGGTATTGGCAAAGTTGAAGCCAGACGCGGTGAAATTTGCCAACCCCGCGGAAAACGCAGCAGGAGCACTGGTCGGGCCGAGGTTTGCCGGATTGCCTGTATTAACCGTTAAGGCATTATTGAATCCAAGATCCCTGCTACCGTTAGCATCGGTGGCCTCAAAAATTGGCTGTTGTGCAAGGGGCACGGATGCATTGGCGGATGTGGATGGCTGCTGATTAATTCTGATTTCGGAAGCCACCACGGAAACCTGTCCGTTAGTTAATGAACCATTTACATCTGAGTCCTGGGTTTGGCCAGGGGTCATCCCGGATTGACCGACATCAGTCATTATATCTGCGGATGACAGTGACAACGCGAGATGGAGACCATCTACGGTCGTTGGTAGTGCTCCAGTAAGCGGGTTTTTGAACCATACAGACAACACGTAGGTCTTCGAATTCCCATTAAAAATCTCTCCTAATTCATTACTTGATCCTCCTGACACATCTCTGTCAATATTGGAAATCGTGATGTTGGTTGGGTTGATGGTGGCGGTAAATCCCTGATCGCCTCCCAGGTTGTCCGTCAAATGAGCGCCAGCAATCAGGTCTTGGAAATTTGGGATCTCATTATGCGCAGGAGTGTTGAGCGGGCGGAAGATCATTTGCGAAATGTCTGTTTGCTGTCCGTCATCACCGGCATCTGTGATCACAAATTGAAAAACAGTAACCCTTGTTCCAAGCGTGGTAGCTGTGGATGGGAGTATGGCAGTTCCGGTTCCTGAAGTAAGTGTCGTGTTATTGGATGCTGAATTCGTTACAATATTTGCTAGCACGGCCGGGGAGCCTGTATAGCAGGCGGGATTTCCTCCACCTCCGTTGTCATTGTACTCGAATAAGGAAAAGCTATAGGCCTGTGCTCCATCTAAGCCGGTAACCTGGGTTGAAGTTCCTGTTCCAATGTAGACCACAAAATAATCAGGGTTCGACACATTGATCAGCGTTCCTGATCCAAATTCAGGGTTGGCAGTGTAAGTAGTACCATTGGCAAGTGTTACTGCAGTGTTTGAACTGGAAGCCCGCGCAAGTAGAATAACCTTTGTTCCATCGCCTCTGTTCCATGTCAAATCAATAGTTGACGCTGACTTTGCTGGTGAAGCAAGCGTATTGGCTTGTGTTGAAGGAGCCACACAGCCCGTTGTCGCATTCGCGGTTCTTGTGTTGCTTGTAAAATAGTTAAACGTCTGGCCGTTCGCACCTGCGTTGGCATTGTAGGAAATAACGGTGTATGAATATTGGGTGTTCGGAAGCAGCGGACCTAAGTCAGTGTAAGTTGTTACGGCTGTACTCGCTACCGTTGCCACGTAGGTAGTTCCCCCTGGAAGAGAAAGTGACCCAGGAGCTGTGCCATCGATTACACCCGTAACGTTTGGAGCCGTGCCGCCCTGTGCACGAAGAATAATAACCCCGTCCGTGTTGGTCAGCCCGCTGTTGTCTGGTAATCCAATATCAATATTGGTTGTTCCGGCTACGGGGTTGGCAGTTATGGCTGCTGACCGATTGCTGGGCTCAAGTGAAAGTGTAAAACGATTACCTTCCAATGGTGAAGCCTGGCGGTAGTTAATCGAAGCACCGCTTCCATTAAAAGCATAGATGTCAAAAAAGTATTCTGTTTCATTGCCAAGGCTTCCTTGCGTAAAAGGATTGGTTGTTCCCACCATGACCACGGTTCCATCCCCAAGGCTAGTGCTAACGGTGTATGTGGTGCCATCCTGAGGAACTCCGGTTGGAGACGCCCCCTGCCTCCTGATAGCCAGATAACCCGTAGGTGATCCAGTGGCGTTGGTGTACCCGACTGAAAAACCTGTGGTTGTGACAGAAGTAAAAGTCATTGAAGTTGGCTGCGCTGTGGGTTCCACGGCAAGCGTTGCCACGCTGCTTGGGTTTACCGTAGCCGTGGCCGTATTGTAGTTGATCAGTGCACCTGAACCCGAGAATTCATATACCCGGAAATGGTAGGTCGTACTGGCCGTTAAGTTTGAAATACTGATGGGGCCACTACCAGATCCGGAGAAAAGCAGGCGATTTCCACCGCCAAGATCACCATTCACCCCGTCTGTGAAGTCCGTACTGGCGGTGACAACAATTGGGGTACCATCTGTGGGCGTGAAACTAACGGCTGACGTGGCCCTTCCTACCACTATTCTGCTGGCCCCACCCGTTCCACCGTTCGTCCAATTCACATCCAATGTAGTTGCATCCAGGTTGCTAAAAGCGATATTGGTCGCCTGAACTGGTTCAGTGAAGCCAGTAGTGGTGACTGCCGCGCCCGCATAGTAATAGGGTGGAGTTGCGCCTCCGGAATTATAAGGAATGATTCTAAAATGATACTGTGTGCCAGCGTTTACTGAAAAACCCGCAAAGGTCGTGGCACTTGCACCAATTGACCCAAATGAAACAGCGGTTCCGTCAGTGAGGTCTACATCATTGGTTGGAGCAACTCCATCGGTAGGCGGTGTAAATGTTCCGGTCGTATTAGCCATGATCATATAATTGGTCCTGTTGGCATCCGCCACGTTGGTCCACTGCAGTGTAATGGAGGTTGGCGTGGAGGCGGAAATATTAAATCCTGTCGGGGCCTGAGTCGGATTTTGCGCCCAAAGTGAGATGTTAGCTGCTAGAATAATAAATGCACCAAGTATAGTTCTCATCATAAGAAGATTTCTAAATTTTTTAACCAAACGAACATTCCAACCGGATAAGGAATTAATCCCTTACTCTATCCTGCCCACCTTATCGGTCTTAATCAAAGCAACCGTCCTCAAGCCTCCAAATAATGCGGTACCCAATATCGTATATGATCCATCCGGATTCGCAAGCACACTCGCCCCGACATCATCATTTTTACTTCCGAAAACCTGAGTCCACTCCGTGTCGCCAAAGGCGTTGATCTTAATGAGAAAATAATCTTTGCCACCGCGACCGATGTCTACATTGGTGTCAACCATGCCAAGCAACACCAGACCGCCATCTCGAGCCTGACAAATCGAAAGGCCGTTTTCTGCCTGGTTAGGAAAACCAAATGTCTTGGAGGAAAGCTCGTCACCATTGGGCGCCAGTCTTTTGAACAGGATGTCATCGTCTCCCGTTTCATCGGTTGTGCCGATTATCGCAAAGCCAAATCCGTAACGGCAAATGTCATTGCCAGTTTCATTGTTTTCAGGCTTGCCGATTGGTAGATCAAAATCCGTGCTTATGGAATTTGGCGGAGCTTTGGCAAATCGGATGTCGGAGCGGGTTGTTTTTGTAATGGTGCCGGACCAAAAAATGGCCGATTGCGCATCAATGAACAATCGATTGGAGAGCGTACTAGTCCCTGCGCCATAGGCTTGTTGCCAACTGAGCTTCAAATCTTTATCCAACTCGGCCAAAAACATGTTGTTGGCAGCTTGCGGATTGACAGCACCTCCCAAAACGACATAATTGCCGGACGCATTGATCGTGACGGCCCGGCCATTGACTGCAAAATTTGGCTTAAAGTTTTTTGCTTTTGTGATATTTCCATCCAAATCGGTTAGCATAACGCGCAAATGGGATTGGGAGCCGGGTCTTTTATGAATGCTGTCACCGGCCACAACGTAACCCACGTCCTGGCTGATTCCGTTATTTATTGACCTGACAACTTCGATTGACCTGCCCCGGAAGCTAATGGAGTCATCAACCTGGGGGACCCGTGTTGGGTCGGTGTCATAGTCAGGATAAACGCGCTGCCATTGCAAGCCGCCAAATTCATCCGTTTTTATTAGCTTAATCTTGAATCTGGGATCGGTAACCTCGTTTGGCCTTACTTCTGTGGTAGCCAGGATTATATACCCGCCATCGCCAGTGGCTTTGATATCATGAGCCGTATCGTTGAACCCACCGTTGAAGTACCGGACAAAAGTATTTGGCGTACCTGGATCGGCATCTTTCTCTTTCAGGCAACCGAGGCAAGCAAAAAGCGCAACTATAACTATTTTTCTCATACCTATTTCAGCAATTTTCTGGGGTTGAAGTAGGGATAAATAAACCCGATGTTTATCATCACACTACTTTGTCTCACATCATTGCCCACGAACCCATAATCAAAAGCGGCTTCAGGGTTACTCCTTGATGATTCTTTGGTGAGATTGGTCAGACCGTATTTATATCGAACGTCTGCCAAAAGGTAAATTTCTCCAAACTTGAATTTGATGCCACCACCGGTTACAAGCGCGTAGTCCAGCGGCTTAAAGGTCCCTTTCATATCAATGCTAGGCCCGGTGACCACACTGCCTTCGGAGGGAAATTGTGTTTCTATCTGAGCCGAACTACTTAATAAATAACTGATACCGGGGCCAAACGTGATGTAAGGATTAAGTATGGATTCCTTAAGTTTGTATTGTACCATGAGGTTCAGGTCCAATCGGGATTGATTAAACTTTGAATCGAGAAACGAGTAGGGTAATCCGGTCTGATCGCTGCTCGTCAACGATTCATTAGCGTAGCTGAAGGAGTGATTGGCAAGCAGTATTTCCGGGGCGGCCGTCCATTTTGAATTTTCATTTTTTTCAAAGAGGTGCTTCTCAAAAACTGCTCCGACCTGAATATTAAAGTTGGGTGAATATTCTCCCCTCCCTGTGGAAGCCCCTCCCACGTAAAAATTTCTTATGGCCGTGGGGTAGGTGGCGTTTGCCCCGAATCTAATGCCAACCGCGAACACGGGTTTTGTTCTAAATGTTTTGTAAAGCGCAGTAAACTCAGCGGGATCAACGTTGTCGTTGATAACAAAATAGTGGTCTGTATTCAGGAGGCTCAACATTGCCTCATCTGCCTGTTCAGGTTCTTCCTGATAAATGTAAGACAGGGTAAGTATTCTAAGCGCTTCCACGCGTTCCTGCTTGCTAAAACCGTCACCACCCGATTTGAGACAGTTTTCAAGCAACGCGGGAATCTCGTGAAACCGCCCTTGCTCGTAGGTGGATCGTGCCAACCGTAGTGTTTGTGCACAGGTGGACGTTTGTGCAAGGGAATACTCGCCTATGAGTAATAGGATTAAGCCAACAAAAAGACTTTTGTGCATACAATTATTGGTTGTTAGGTGGAAGGTTAGGGCATGTTGACTCGTATTTCAAGTCCTCACCAACAAAAATATCCCATTCATCTTTTGTCATGTTCCTTGTGGCCAATGGGCAAAGAATCCCCGACATGGTCTCAACCCTGGTTGGCCATACGTGGATCGGGTAGTCAATACTTCCGATGTTTTCCTTCACACTATTAATGCCTACAACCAATTGCTCGTCATCCGGAGAAAAAGCCACATCCCATACCCAGTCGTGATCACTAAGCACAATCGGTTGTTCCTTTAGGTTTCTCATGTTCCACAATCGAATCTTAAAGTCTTTGCTGGCAGAGGCCATAAACGTTCCCGCATGATTGAACCTGATTTTTTCTATCGTGCCGGTGTGACCAGAAAGGTCACGGGTTATGATCCCACGATCAACGATCCTGATTAAGCCGTTGATGTCGCCAACCACGATGAGTTGGCCAGTGGGATTAAAGGTGACTGCGGAAAGAGCGCTTGCAGATATCTTCGTTACTGTTTCCTGATAATTATTTACAATGTCCCACACATACAGATTTCCATCTTGCCCCGCTCCAGCGAGTTTGGTGCCATCGTCATTTATACTTAGCGCATTAATTTTTGTTTTGCTTGCAATTACCTCCCTGGCAGTATTCAGGTCGCTGTACTTAATACTTCTGCCGGAGTTGTCACGTGCATAAAAGCCTTTGCCATCATGGGTGAAATGAAGGTCGCCAATGTCCGAAACATAACCCATGATCTTTTTTGGTGCGCTGCCATGGTTTCGAAGGTCATAAAGCTCAACGTAGTTTTCATTTCGATTGAGGGGGTACAGACCTCCCGCAATCAAGAAATTCTCATCGGGGCTGATGTCAAGAGTAAATACTAAATATGTTGTCCGCTCTGGAGTAATTTCTTCGGGAGTCCAAACACCATCTTGGCTTGACCACCTGATAATCTTTCCATCACTTCCTCCAGAGTAAATATGTTTTGAACTGATTCGCGGCTCAATTGCCCGGGCCGATCCTTTTTTATGGGATTCCAAACTATTGGTCAATGGATGTTTTAATGACTTCAAGGCATAATACAGACCGTTGTAGATGTCATTATCATATGCATAACCGTCATAGTTTTTGTTAAAATTGAATGCTTGCTGCGCGAGCAAAGCCTCCTGCGCAGGATTACTTGACAACTCCTGCGACTTTAGCGCCATTGCTTTTGCAGAAGCGATGTACCTCGCTCTTGTTGCCTTGGCCTCATTTTCCAGTGCAATTTGTTTCTGCTCGTTGGCGAGTCTTTCATTCTTCTTGGCCAGGTTTTCATTTTCAACAGCTCTTTGTTCGTTGCGTACGGCCCGCTCGCGTTGTTCATCTGCCGCTATTCTTTGGCGCTCAGCCTCCTCTGCATTGGCAATCGCTGCTGCCCGCTGTATGTCGGCCTCGGCTTTGGCTTTTTCAGCAGCCGCCTTCTGCTCCAGGGCCTCCTCCTTGGCTGCTTCTGCCAGCTTCTGTTGCTCAATGGCTTTTTCAGCGTTTTCAATGGCACGAGCCTCCTGCCGCTTAGCCTCCGTTTGCTGGTAGATCGCATATACGAGGAACATCAACGCAACCACCATGAGCGAACCGAATACGATTGCCGTCACCCGGGCGCGTTGAAGCTTTCGCTTTTGTTCAAGTTCCTTAATGCGTTGTTCGGTCTCGAATTCTTTGCGCGAGTATTCGAGGAACACCATCGTACGCTCAAAGGCGGGATGATAACGCTGGCCCCAAACCAGGGTAGGCTTGTGTTTCGCCTGCCAGTTCAGCGCAAGTTGCAAATCCGGTGGCCTCCAAAGTCCTGCTTTACCCACCTGGTACATCGCAGCGGCTTCCGCCAATCGCAAATACATTTGCACCGCTTCTGCTTCATCGTCCACCCAGTTTTTCAACCTCACCCATATCCGCATCAAACTTTCGTGCGAGATATCGATCATGGCCTTGGAGCCCAGCTCCATTCCATGGGCGGGGGTCAGCAATGACCTTCCGGGCTCACGGAACTTTTCAATGACCTCGGCCACATCTTTTTCGGAAACATCAGCAATGGCCGCTATTTCGTTGAGTCGTGTCGGACGCCTGATACCGAAGTTTTCTCCCCGTTTTTCAGTAATGGCCTTAAAGAGAATTTCACAAATTCGTTTTTGCTCTTCATCAAGCTCTTCATACGCTTCATTGGCGTGTTGCGAAAGGGCCTGGGACATCGTGCCAATGGCCTCATAATGCTTGAGATCGACCGGTTCACCATCATAATCGCGGTAGTGCGCCCAGTAGGACCATGTACGCATGAGCGCGTGCTGAAGAATAGGAAGCTGGTCGGGATTGTCACCGAGGTCGTTGAGCAACTGCTGCACGAGGCGTGGAGCTATATTGGCCCCTCCAACGGCTACCGGTCCTTCCACTGCCCTGCGTTTTTGATCGCGGGTCATTTGGGGAATGAGGTAGTGGCTATCGTTCAATTTTCTGGTGAGTTCTGGAAACTGTGCGCAATCCCCAATGAAATCAGAGCGCATCGTAATGCCGACATAGATGGGAGAGTCTTCGTAATTGGCCGCTTCCATCAGCAGGTTTACGAATGCCAGCGTTTCGTCTACAGAGCCGGGATCGGTGCTGTCCTTAAAGCGGAACAACTCCTCGAACTGGTCAACGAGTATAAGGTAGTTGATATCTTTGGATCTCCTGGATTGCTGAACGGCTTCCACCAGTCCAAGAGAACTGCTTCGAAGCAGTGTAGATACAATGGTCCGCTTGATTTTTTGGTCTTCTGTGTTGGCAGATGAATAATCATCGGAAGACTTAAGCAAGGCCTCTGCGAGGTTATCTATGGGACCAGCTCCCGGGCGGGTAACGACCACTTCCCAGTTGGGGCTGGCATCGGTCAAAAAACCGCCATACAAAATGGGAAGTACACCGCAATACACGAATGATGATTTACCACTTCCCGAAGGACCAATAACGCCCACGAAGCGATGTTTGGAAAGCTTTAGGAGCACTTCATCACTTTGCCCCTCGCGACCAAAGAAGAGATGACTCTCTTCGATCTTAAAAGGCCTAAGTCCAGGAAATGGATTGGCAGTTCCTAATTTGACTTCTTGAGATTCGTCTGTTACCTGACTCATAACTTTTGAAGTTTAAGCTTACTATGATTTGAAATCCTGTAAGAATATTTTCAACGACTCTAATGATTTATTTTGATCGCCAGAGATCAGCGTGAGATCCTGGCTTTTGAAACCTTCTAATTTTGAAAGACTCCCTTCCGGTGTTACGATAGCCTTACCTCGAATGGGTTTTTTTCGACCAAACCCGGGAGCTTTCAACAAATCAAGCACTTTCATTCTCACCCACTGGTCATTCACCTTGTCCTTGAAAATGATCGCGCCATCCAGGGTGCGTAAGTTGTCAATGTGATTTTTCCTGACATCCAACAGGTCACCCTCGAAAATGGGTTCGATTACCTTGAATCCATTTTTTTCTATGGCTTCGCGGAAGGGTTGCACGGCCTGGTGATCTACGCGATCGTGCAGGAGATAGATGGCACGTCCACTGTTGTCGTCTACCAATCTTTCTTGCGAATCCAGCAACTCTTCCCGCATGATGTTTTTAAAGTCTTCCAGCGGATTTTGCAGAATTTCGGCACCTTCCTGTGCCTCAACATCCCGCTTGATGCTGTCGATAAAAGACTTCTGCCGGTCGCTTGCGTTCTTCAAATTTGGACTGATCCAGATTAACCGCGAAAATTCTTCTTTACGGCTTTTCTTCAGCGCACTTTGTTCAGCAGCCAACTTATTTTGAATGTCGACAACCGACTGCTCAGCGCCTTCCGGTATTTCCCCATAAGCACTTCCTATCAGGTGGATGGAAAGGCTACACTCTTCAATATCCTTTTTTACCATCCTTTCCAACTCGGAAAGCTGGGAGGGAAGGGTATGGTTGGGCAACACGATGTATCCATGGCGCTGTAGTTCCCTTTTGATGATATTGCGCTGAACAGAAAGATCATGACCCGTTTCCGCCAGATAGATGGTCTTGCGTTTAAAAATGTTTTTAACTTCTGCATTTGTCTCACCTTCTTTCAGGAATATCAGCGTTTCATGAATGTCGTAGGCAAGGTCAACCATTTTCATCCAATATTGCTTTTCCGCTTCCTGGCTGAAGAAATCAGAATACTCTTTCATGTTTCCTGTTTCCGCATCCAATTGGTACATATCGTAACCTATCAAGTCCCTGAGCCTTGGAGGTTGCTCAGCCAGCGATAGCGGTGACTTCATCACCTTAAACACCCTATTCGCTTTGGTCGAAGAAGTGGCCTTGTAGAAAGATTCTACGGTGTCCAGGCAACGCCCGGAATCGATGAAGTCGCGCGATAAAATGGAAACAAGGACAGCGGCATTGTCCATGGTGGAGGCGGTCATGGAATCAAACTCTTCTTTTAGTACAATGTTTGGCTTTTGGCCTAACACCTGAAGAAGCATTAATTCAAGAAACTTTTTGAATTGGGTAACCCAACCTAGATCCTTTTTAGAACTTGTTGCATTGTCCTTTTCTGCGAATGCTATTATTACATCAATATCTAAAGCCATCTTAGACGTATTATGTGTTTACACTAGTGTATCCTTTAATTCTTTGTTTGTACTATTTTTTATAAGTCCCTGTACCAGTTCATGGTGGTTGGCCAGCACAAAGTAGAAATCAATCAGGCTGATCCTGAAAACGACCGCATTGTCGCTGGCGCTGGCCTCTCTGATCACCGGAGCGGGGCCATTTTGAAATAAATCACCGTATGCCCTGCCTTGCTTCAAAATTTCTTTTTGTCCATTGTCATGGTGCAATGTGATTTCGCCATGGGCCACGATCATGACCGGGCAGGGTTCGTTGACGTCAAAGACAAGTTTATCACCGGCTTTCAAATTCACGGGAGCTATCTTGTCCGCGAGGTCGCTCAGTAAATTTCCATCAATGCCTTTGAATGCCGGCATCTGCTTGATGAACATCACCATTTCAATTCCCAGGAAGAAACCGTCATTCAAGCCGTCCAGCAACTGGTTATTTTCGATCGAAGAGTCCAGAAACTTTTTGTCTTTGAATGGCAAACGCTCAGCGATCGTCTCGTACGCTTTCTTGTCCTTATTATAGATCACCCATGCGGCTGTCTCCTGGAGCAATTTGTCCTGATTGAACATCTGCGCAATGAGTCCGCGGCTTACCCTGAAATCTTTTAGATAAGCAGTTGCATGCACAGCACACAGTTTGGTCCAGCGGTTGTTGAAATTGAAATCGCGGTTGAGGATATAATTAATTACCTGAACCGGATTGTAGCTCTCCCTGGGAAAATAGGTTTGCAGTTTTTCCAGTTTTTCCAGGGTCGTGTCATCATCCAGTAATGGTATTAGCTTGGGCTTTAAGTCCTGATCCAAAAACAAATCAAGCAACTCCAGGGCATAGGCGGTGCCGTCAGATGAATCTGACTCAATGTTCTCCTTAACAAGCTGCACAGAATTCGGATCATACAGGAGGGACAACAACAACGTAATCTGATCGTAATTGTCGCGAATCTCTTCCCGCAGCGCCCCTTTTAGGAAGTTAAAGTGCTCCTCTGCGGTAAGCTCTTCAAGCGCGGCCAGGTTCCAGAGCGTTTTGCCCATTTCGATATCAAGCAAATCTTTAACAACGATGGCTTCACGGCCCTGCGCTTGATAATTGATGAACCTTAATGAATAAAGAATTTGTTTTACGATTCGCTTATCCGGGTAGTCCGCTTTTTCCCACAACAATGCGGTTGCCTTTGGTCCTCCGATGTGTCCAATGATCTGCACGATTTTCAGCATCACCAAATCAGTCTGGCCTGATTTATGGAAAGCTGTTTCCAGGGTTTCGAGACACGGCTCGCCAGCTTCTTTTAGCGCAGAGGCGGCCTGGTGTGCATATGCGGGCGAACTGAGCAACTCAATTAATACATTCCACGTTTCCTGTCGTTTTACCTTTCTTGCCGTCAACAGAGCCTCCTCTCTTACCTTCGGATCAGCATCGCGCATTAATTCGAGCAAAATAAAAATGGTTTTTTGACTGACCATTTTTCGAAGAAGTTTTGCCGCCAACATTCTGTCAGATTGTTTGACGGACTTGCTTAGTTTCATCAGCTTGTCTACCGAGATAGACAGCAAATCGCTGTCTTCCGATTCGCCAGCTGCCTGCCGCGCCAGGCCTTTCAATTCCGAGTTGAAGTCCTGACCAATTCCCATTTCAGAAATTTTGTCTCTCGCAAATTGCTTTACCTTTTTCAAATCGCTCTCAGCAAGTGTAATGACCGAACTTTCAAACAGGGCAGGCTCCAGCTTTTCCATGAGGCGAAGTCCATAA
The DNA here is from genome assembly GCA_964655635.1 of uncultured Ohtaekwangia sp. Lineage (GTDB taxonomy): Bacteria > Bacteroidota > Bacteroidia > Cytophagales > Cyclobacteriaceae > ELB16-189. The sequence continues at coordinate 180,888 of CAZZNH010000004.1, read as the reverse complement.
ATAACCTTGTCTTCTGCTGACCCGTTGACTTCGCGGGAAAGGACGCTGTCGAGGGTATACTCCTTGATGACTTTTTTTTCTGTCTGCGATTTGTTGCTAATCAAAGAGTTTTGAAGGGTGTCACGGTATCCCTTGTGCATCCGGCCGGTCACCCAATACCAGATCACCAAAACAGGAATGGTAAACAGTGTAACAGACAATAAGTTGAAGATTTCAAATGAGTTTATAAGCACGATTAACCCCCCGGCAATGGTACTGCCTATCCCGATGACAATTCCCTCGATCTTGGTCTGTGCATCGATCTTGATGGATTTATCCATCGGTACATAATAGAATTTGAAGGTGGGGTCATCAATCGCGTCCTTCATCGAGTTAATGAAGAGCTTGCTCATCGCAATCATGATGAAAAAGAAAATGACCGAACCGCCCGCCCCTGAATCAAATCCAAAATAGAGACCCAGCGCGAACGCGCCACCGGTGAAGATCATCAACAGCAACGGATTGATAATCAGGGATACCCTAAGACCATAGTCCTTGTTAATTTTTTCTGTGACAAACGTGGTAAAGAGGAAACTGAACACAACAATGGTCGCCTCGAAGTAACTTAGAAAATAGGGTAGGTCGTTGTCGTTGAACTGGCTTGTGGTCACGTTGAAGAATGAATAGTCCACGAACCTCAATGCCACCATCGATATGACGATGAACAACGACATGGACATGATGTACCGGTTGCCGAAAAACTGCCTGGCTGTAAGTTTTTTATTCTCCGCCTCCTTGATGGCGATGGCGGTGCCCTTTTGCAGGTAGTTTTTTGTTAAGATAATATAGAGAACGAGATAACCGATAATGCTGAACAGTCCGATGGTGAATAGCGTGGTTGTTTCAACTCCAAATTGAAGCAGGATAGGGATGGTGAAGAAGGCAAGGATGGCAGCAATGTCCATACCCACGTCCACGCTACCAATCACCCGCTTCACTTGTTTTAGGGTGAACAGCCGGTTGAACGTTCCCCAGAACACCAACAGTGAAATGAAGGTAAAGGGCAGAATCTGGGTGAAACCGAAGTAGTACAGGAGGTTTTCGTCTTCGATCCAGTTGTCGCCAAATTCGATAAAGGCAGTAAGCCCGATGATGACCGTCAAGCTGGCTATGGCCAGGTAGCTGAACCGAATCCTCCCTTGAAAAAAATTATAGAGTCCTGTAGCCAGAATGGCAAAAGCACCGGAAACCACGAGCGCAATGGGAAGGTCTTCCGTCTCACTGAAATAGGTAAGGAAAAGCGTCTGGGAGGCCACCGTAACCGTAGCCAGGAAAAGACCCATGCAGAAACTGATCGCCAAAAGCAGAAATACTCGGCCGGATTCTTCTGGTTCTACATCCAGCATTTTGAGTAGACGTGATTTCATAGGCGGTTTTACAAAATCTTCTAAACCATGAAATTGATAAGAATCAACGAGATTTCCTATTTGTTAACCCGCTCATTTTACTTTTGATTAATCGCTGGTTAACAGTTATTTGTATAGATATCATAAAGTTTTAATAAAAACATTATTGCCTATCGGGCTCGTTTACATTGAGACTAAGTGAGCGCACTTTTATGGTATCAGCAACGAGCTGTCACCGTAACTCAGAAACCGGTAATCGCCTGCAAGTGCCTGGTCATAAATCGCTCGCCATTGCTCCCCAACAAAGGCGGCTACCAACAGCATCAAGGTAGACCCTGGCTGGTGAAAATTCGTAATCAGTCCCTGGCAGAGTCGGAATTTATACCCCGGCACAATATAGATCGATGTTTGACCAACTAATTCCTGGCCGTCCTCAAATTGGGTCAAGACGGCATTCAGGGCTTTGTCGCGGTGCGGCAAGGGTTCCTTTTCCCAGAGGTAGGGGTCGTTTTGGTTGATGTGGAATTCTTTTTCACCCCTCAATATTTTCACCCCGTACCAGTACAAGCTCTCCAAACTTCTCATGGCCGTGGTCCCGACCGCGATGATCGTCCGATCGGGTAACAGGAGCTGTTCAATGTTTGCCCTGGTGAATATTATTTGCTCGGCATGCATCACGTGGTCGAGTGCATTGTCAGTCTTTATGGGCTGGAAGGTGCCCGCGCTTACGTGCAGGGTGAGGAAGTCTGTGAGGACCCCCATCGACTTGAGTTTTTCGATCACCTCATCGGTAAAGTGCAGTCCGGCTGTTGGGGCGGCTACCGCACCTTCGTGGTGTGAATACACCGTTTGGTATCGGGTTCTGTCCATTTCCTCCGGTGGTCTCCGCAGGTAAGGTGGCAAAGGAACTGCACCAAGTTGTCCAATAACTTCCCCAAAGCTGAAATCTTTTGGCGTCCAGCTAAATTGAACCAGACCCTGCTCACGGTGAATGAGCGTTGCTGTCAATTCTATATCGCCATGCTGCAGTTGAATGGCACCTTCTTTCCAGCGCTTAAGATTTCCGATGCTGCAGTACCACTGAACGTTTTGAGTCGTAGACATGGCTAGTTGTACGGGCTTGTTGGCCTCAGCATGTTGCAAGAGGAACACTTCGATTTGGGCTCCGGTCGGCTTGTGGAAGATAAGGCGAGCAGGAATCACTTTGGTGTCATTAAAAAAGAGCGAAGAATTGGTTGGTACCAATTCAGGTAAGCTGGAAAAACGCTCGTGCCTGATTGTGCCCCTGTCGTAAACAAGTAATTTTGACTGGTCGCGTTCGCTCAGCGGATGGGTGGCTATCCTGCTTTCCGGCAGGTGATAGAAGTAGTCGGTGCTCTTAAGTTCCCTCGTCATAAATCCAGCGTGCAAAGTTAGCGTTGTAATTGTATTTCCGCGGGAAGCCATCCATATTAGCGATATGGCCCTGCAAGCGACCTTTGTAAAAAAAACATTTCATTTCAGCTTTAGGGCTAAAACTTCGAGGGGCGTAATGCAGAAAAGGGACTCCTGGTTTATCAGAATAGTGGACAGTAAAAATCCCGATGTAGCAGGTTATGGTGAGGCCGGGCCGCTTCCGGGTCTTAGTTTAGAGCTCGATGAAAACTACGAACAGGCATTTGCCAATTTGATTGAATCTTTCAATAAAAAGTCTTTTCGGGTCGAGGCATTTGACACAATTCGATTTGAGAAAATAGGAGAGGTGCTTGGATCTACAATGGACATACAAAAAAATCCGTCCGTGCTCTTCGCGTTTGAGATGGCTTTGCTCGACCTGTTGAATGGCGGGAATCGGGTTATTTTCAATAATAAGTTTGTTGAGGGTCATCCCATTCCAATCAACGGGTTGATCTGGATGGGGGGGATGGATATGATGTTGCAGCAGATCGAAATCAAAATTCAGGAAGGATTCAATTGCCTGAAATTAAAAGTAGGTGGGCTGGATTTCGAAAAGGAATGCGATATCCTTCAATACATCAGACGCAAGTACTTCAAGATGGACATCTCGCTAAGGTTGGATGCGAATGGTGCATTCAAGCCCGAAGAGGCTGGGTACAAACTTCACGAGTTGTCCAAATTCAACATCCATTCAATTGAGCAGCCCCTGAAAGCAGGGGCAGCTGGCCTAACTGAGTTGTGCAAGACATCGCCCATTCCCATTGCATTGGATGAAGAACTTATTGGCCAGACTTCGAAAGAAGAAAAGCGGGATTTGCTTGCGCGCGTAAAACCTCATTTCATCATTCTCAAGCCCACTTTACATGGGGGTTTTGGGGGGTGCCAACAATGGATTGCCGTGGCAAACGAACTAAAAATAGGGTGGTGGTTGACCTCGGCCCTTGAGTCAAGTTTGGGTCTCAACGCCATTGCACAGTTTGCGGCCAATTATGAAAGTCCCCTCCACCAGGGGCTGGGGACGGGTAAAATCTATCAGGACAACGTTGAATCGCCCTTAATTGTAGATCGGGGGAAATTAGCCTTGGCCAAAGAAGGAACCTGGCAACTCCCACTCTGACTAAATATTTTAGTTATTTCTTGTTTTAATGACGCATTAGTTATTAATTGGCTAAAATTATTAGTTACACGGTATGAACTCGAAATTGAAGCTCACCAGCAGGCGATTGAAATCGGGAAAGTTTCAGGTAAACTTTTCAACGGTTGGTTTCACCCAGGAATGTTATGGTTACCTGCTTGCAGAGGCAAAGACTTCCGTCAACGAGGTCATCGAAAAAATCAACCGCCATGTGAGTGCGATGCAGCGTTCGGACAGGTATTATCAAAGAAATTTATTTTCGTTTTGTAAAAAGGAGATCAACTCCGGTAGGATCTTGATTTTTAAACAATAGACTATGCCTGCTATTAATGAAAATATCCGATTCATCCGTAAGCAACTTAAACTTACCCAGGATCAATTTGGCCAGCAGCTGGGTATAAAACGATCACTGGTTGGCGCTTATGAGGAGGGCAGGGCAGAGCCTCGCCTGGAGTTGCTACAAAAAATGGCTGCCTTGGTGGGGTTATCAGTCGATAACCTGATCAGTGGCGAATTGCAGTTTGAGCCCAGCCCCAAGACTGAAAAGAAAAATTATATACGGGGCAAGGATGTACTTGTCGTGTCAATCGATTCAGCGAGGAAAGACAATATTGAATTGGTACCGCAAAAAGCAGCGGCCGGTTATATGAATGGATACGCGGATGCAGAATATGTAAAGGAGTTGCCGAAATTTAATCTTCCCATACTCAACTCGGGAACGTACCGGGCTTTCGAAATCAGTGGTGATTCGATGTTGCCGATTTTGCCGGGTACCATTATTGTCGGTGAGTATGTTGAAAATCTTTCTGATTTGAAAAACGGAAAGACGTATATTTTAGTGACTGGTCGCGAGGGGATCGTTTATAAGCGCGTGTTTAATTACCTCCATGAAAACGGGAAACTCTTCCTGGTTTCAGACAATCGGCATTACTCGCCTTATCAAATTGATGGAGAAGATGTATTGGAAGCCTGGGCAGCAAAAGCCTATATCAGTGTTCAGTTTCCCGACATGGATTCCCAAAAGGATATGTCCATTGAAAATCTGGCAGGTGTGGTTTTAGACTTGCAAAAGGAAATACTTGAATTAAAAACAAAGAAGAAATAGCCTAGCGTTCTATCCTCGTCTTATTCCCTCTTTGGGGATTAGACGGGGTATAGATTAATTGTGCCGGGTCGGTTTATTTTCCCCGTGTTTGTCTCAACGAACTTTTTAACATACCGGATTTCTCTTGGGCCTTCGTACTGGGAAAGCGCCATTTTCATTTTTGCCAGCAATTTTTTTTGATGTTCCGGACTCGGTTTCTCTCCCTCTAGAAACAGGCAGACGCGTTGCCCAAGGTTTTTGTCATCGACTCCTGCCACAAAAAACCGGCCTGGGATTTTAAGTTCGTTAAAAACTTCATTCAACCTTTGTTCCACCTTTTCAGGAATCACCTTGATGCCTCCGCTGTTAATGATATTATCCCACCTGCCCAGCCATTTGAATTGTCTGGCACTTATTACCTCAACCAAATCATTGGTTGTGACTTCGCTATCCAAAAAAGTCGTTTTAACAACGAGACAACCTCTGTGGTCCATGCTGATCGACACCCCCGGGAGAGAATTAAAACAGTCATCCGGCTCAGCACCATTTAGCCTCATCAAAGCAACGTGCGAAATCGTCTCCGTCATTCCATAGGTTGCGTAGCATTTACCATTTAAGTTTGAGATCGCACTTTTGAGGTTTTTATCAACCTGACCACCGCCAATAATTGCCACACCGACTTGATTCAGTTTTTCATGATCGTGTGCAAGCATGGCCGCCACCTGATAGGGTATGAAAGCGGCAAAGTCTATTTTTTGATTTTTGGCTATGGCGTTTAGCGGATTTGCTGCCGGTTCCACGGCAACGATATTCATACCTGTAACAAAACACCTGACCAGCATCATCTGTCCAGCGATAAAACGCGTGTCAAGGCAGACCAGGGCGGAGTGGTTAGGCTTGAGTTCAAGTGCCGCTTCGGTCATTCGGGCGCTCGCCACCATTTGCTCGCGCGTAAAAGTAATTTGTTTTGGATCTCCCGTGGAGCCTGAGGTGGTAAGCGTAAAGGATTCATTTCCACCAATCCACGCTTTACAAAAGTCAAGGGTACACTTTTCAAAGTTTGATTGGGGAAGTATTGTTCCGTTGATCATCCCATCGCGGGTCCAGGTGACACCATTGACAACGATGGATGGCTGATTCATTTTCTATTACGGGAATTTTGGAAATTTGGAAAAATCCGGATCACGTTTTTCAAGGAAGGCGTTCTTCCCTTCTTTCGCTTCCTCACTCAGGTAATAAAGCAGCGTGGCATTCCCCGCGAGTTCCTGAATTCCAGCCTGTCCATCCAACTCAGCGTTGAAAGCGCACTTCAGCATCCGGATAGCCAGCGGGCTTTTCTTCAGGATCTTCCGTGCCCAATCCACGTAGGTTTCCTCCAATTTTTCCAGGGGCACCACCTTATTCACCAGCCCCATCGCCAATGCCTCAGGTGCGTCATATTGGTCGCACAGGAACCAAATTTCCCTGGCTTTTTTCTGACCGACAATGCGAGCAAGGTAAGAGGCCCCAAATCCGCCATCAAAACTTCCCACCTTTGGACCTGTCTGACCAAACCTTGCATTTTCGGCAGCGATGGTCAGGTCGCACACCACATGCAACACATGGCCCCCGCCAATGGCCCAGCCCGCTACCGCAGCGATGACAGGTTTGGGGATGGAACGGATCAGCTTTTGGAGATCCAATACGTTCAATCGCGGTACTTTGTCTCCACCCACATATCCTCCGTCACCTCTTACACTCTGATCGCCCCCGCTACAGAAGGCTTTTCCTCCCTCACCGGTTAAAATGACCACTCCAATTTCCGGGCTCTCGCGGCAGATCATCATCGCATCAATCATCTCTTGAACTGTCAATGGAGTAAATGCATTATGAACTTCCGGACGGTTGATGCTGATACGCGCAATCCCTTCGTATTGCTGGAATAATATTTCTTTATATTCTTTTATTGATTTCCAGGGAAAATTAAGTTTCATCTTTTTGTTTATATTTTATGACTACTTGATTTTGTTAACATCTTTGAAATTATCGTTGATTGACGGTTCATCATTATCATCTCGTCAGTTCTGCTCTTTGACGATGGATGTTTCGTAAATTTTCTTTATTTGATTTTTAAAACCAGTCATGATGGCGTTTGCTTCCCTGGGAGTTGATTCAATTTCCAGAAGTTTTGTTCTGCCATCAAATTCAAAAAAATCCTTAAGCAGATTTTTCATTTTTTTAAGATTGTCCAATTTAAGGTAATCGAAGTCGCGCTCAAGGGCAAGAAACCGGGCAGATGCTTTTTGATCGGTGACAAAATATTCATCGGCCTCCGGCAAATGTGACGGGCCATCAATCATTGAGAATATGGCTCCACCGTGATTATTTAAGACCACCACACGAAGGTTTGGTATTTTATAATTGTGCCAAAAAGCATTTCGGTCGTAAAGCAGGGCCATATCCCCGGTAATCACAATGGTCGGTTTCTTTGTTGCGAGGGCATGCCCCACAGCGGTGCTGGTACTCCCATCAATTCCACTGGTGCCGCGGTTGCAGTAAACTTCAATATTTTTTCTCATGGCGTCCAGTCCGATAAAATTTGCATATCGAATGGACATACTGTTCGCAATATGCAGATTGCATCCGGCAGGTATATTTTTCAATACCTCGCTAACCAGGTGGAATTCATTCAGGGAGGGTGTGGCAAAGAATGAATTTACGGTCCTGACAGTTTTCCGCTCCTCTGCTTCCCACAGCCGAGTGTAGTTTACCCTTTTCTGAGCGTCAAATCCCCCGATTGCTTCGTCTCCGTTAAGTTTATCAAAGAATGCAAACGGAGTGACGGGCAGGATTGAAGTCAGTGACTGAAATGTATCCGCGACATAACCTCCAGGCTGAATGTGCCAGTGCTTAACAGGTCGGTGCTGCCTCAGGAAAATTTTGAGATTTTTTGAAACGACTGATTTTCCAAAGGTGATCAGGAGTTGTGGCCTCAGCGCTGCTTTTATTTCCGGGGTACACGCTCCCAGAAAAAGATCACTGTGGCTGATAATGTTTTGGATGATGTGTTGGTTGGAAATAATATCGGCAATGACAGGAGCGCTGTGCAACTGCGAGAATTGCTCCAATGCCGCGGAGGTTCTGCTATCAAGTTTTTCCTGACCAGCTACGATCAGCATCCTGTGAGATGATTTCAAATCCCTTTGTAAATCAGTCAGCAAGTCATCAGTCAGAATGGGTACTTGCAATTTTTCTTCAATGACCCTGATCCCACTGGAAAATTGTATTTGTTCGCCTTCAGCCGGATAAAGCGGTTCGCGCAACGGAATGTTTACGTGAACAGGCCCTTTGGGATACCGATTGGATAAATTGATGGCCTCGTTGATTGTTCGGTTAACGAACCAAGCGGAGTCAGCATGGTCATCCTGCGGTAGTTCATAGGAGGCCTTTACATGGCTTCCATATATTCCAGCCTGATCAATTGTTTGTCCATCCAGTTGGTTAATCCACTCCTTTGGCCGGTCCGCGGTAAGAACCAGGAGTGGGATGTGCTGAAAAAAGGCTTCCGCGATGGCGGGTGCAAGATTGTAGGCAGCAGACCCTGAAGTGCAGACGATCGCAACAGGATTGTCTGAGGCCAGCGCGAGACCATTGGCGATGAATGCAGCGCTTCTTTCGTCACTAAAAGTTCTGGCATTTATTTTACTGTTTCGCGCGAAGGCTATTGTCAATGGTGCGCATCGCGATCCCGGGCAAAGGACTGCTTCCGTTATCCCCTTCAGCGCACACAGTTCGGCAATATCGTATATGGATTGTCGTTGCAAAGTCAGGGCCGGATTACCTGGAGGAGCGTATTCATTTTCATTTCAGTCTCTTCCCATTCTTTTTCAGGAATGGAATCCACCGTCACCCCAGCGCCCGCAAACAGCAGCGCACTTTCCTTCCGCCACTGCATGCATCTTAAATTTACAAAAAGATGGGTTTCGTTTTTATAATTTACCGGGCCCAGGTAACCGCTATAATAATTTCGATCGAAGCGTTCATGGTCGGTTAAAAACGCGTAAGAGTCGGCATGGGGCATGCCACAAACCGCGGAGGTGGGATGCAATAACTTTAGCATTACAGAACCCAACTGCGAAAAGTTGGTGGCGACCATGTCGACCTCGAAGTCTGTTTTCAAGTGCAACAAGTTGCCCGCCCTCCATGTCCTTGGGCCATGTTCTTCGAATTCCCTTAGCCGTATTTTTTTGAAACAGTTAATAATGTATCGACTAACTAGTGCCTGCTCTTCGATTTCCTTTTGGGTCCACGCTACTTGTTTAATGTCTGTCTCCGGTTCGAACTTTTGCGTGCCTGCAACTGCGGTGGTTTTAAAATGCATTTTGTCATTGACCGAAACCAGCAGCTCGGGAGAAGCTCCCATCCAGGTACCCGTTTGAGAAGACGAAACCAACGACACAAATGCACCGGGATAACTTGAACATAACTTGTTAAATGATTCAACCAAATCAAATTCGGGGGCGAGGGCGATCGTTTTACACCGCGAGGGCACCAGCTTTTCAAATTTCCCTTTTTGAATCAGGTCAATTGACTTTTTTACAAGCTCGAGGTATTGCAGCTTATCGGCATCAATCTTTTCGGATACGATTGTGCCATGAAAGAGCGGACGTGCATCATCGTTTGGCTGTCTTGGTGAATAATCCTGTTCACTAGCGACAGGTTCGGTATGGTGGCTGACCACTTCGCCCGCTTCAAAAGAGTACGAGATGTTGGCCTTCAGAAACACTTTTTTCCGATTGGTATCAAAGGGTGCAAACGCAAACCCTGTACCCAGCTCTTCGAGGACGATGTCATCCACCAGCACAGGTCCCTCGGTGCAGATAATCAAATGTTTTTTTGTTTCGTCCGGGAGCCTCCACAACCCAACTGCATCGCCATTTTTGAGGTGGGAGCTAATTATCGAAGTTATGGCTTCCCCCTCAGCTTTTTGATTTTTCTTGAGTTCAATATGTTCGATCATACCTCCCAAATCTATCGCTTATCAATGATTGCCATGGTGATACGGCTGATCGAAATCAAATCATTGTTCTGGTTGGTGATTCTTATTTCCCACACCTGGGTCCTTTTACCTACGTGAATTGGGCGTGCAGTGCCGGTCACCTGACCCTCGCGAATACTTTTGATATGGTTTGCGTTGATCTCGAGGCCAACGCAATATTGAACCTTGTTGTCGATAAAGAGTGTTGCCCCAACGCTACCCAACGTCTCTGCAAGGGCAACCGATGCCCCACCATGAAGCAGGCCGTAAGGTTGGTGCGTTCGGTGATCAACCGGCATGGTGGCAGAAATATGGTCGGTGCCCACTTCCGTGAATTCTATCCCCAGCGTCTCCACCATCGTGTGACGCGACATTTTATTCAATTGTTCCGGGGTGACACCCTTAGCGGTAAATGAGTAGGTAGATGACGGTGCGGCCAATGGACTATTTCCTTATTTTTGACGCCAAATTAGAAGAAAATTGACCAGCAAAAAAATATACTTGATCCGACATGGGCAAACTGAGTTCAACCGTCAGGGGATTGTACAGGGAAGTGGCATTGACTCATCGCTGAATGAAACAGGGATTGCCCAGGCAGCTACTTTTTATCAAGCGTATCGTCACGTTGGTTTCGACAAGATTTACACATCTTCGCTAAAAAGGAGTATTCAGTCCGTTGATCCATTTATCAAAAGTGGAATTGCTCATGAGATTCATCCCGGCCTAAACGAGATTAATTGGGGCAGCAAGGAGGGGACAGCAATTACTCCGGAGGAAGATGAATACTACCACTGGCTGCTGAACGAATGGCAGGAGAAAAAGACTTCACTACGGATTGAAGGAGGCGAGAGCCCTGAAGATGTAGCCAAGCGTCAACGACCGGTAATCGATCAAATCTTAAAGAACCAACACGAACATACGATATTGGTGTGCATGCATGGTCGTGCGATACGGATTTTGTTATGTCAATTGCTCAATTACCCATTGCATGCAATGGATATTTTTGAACACAACAACCTTTGTCTGTACCTCCTCCATTATTCTGGGACCATGTGTAAGGTGGAGAAGTTTAACGACATCGGCCATCTAATGCGAATGAACAAAAGAAAAGTGGAAAAGTTGATTACTCCTGCAACTGGTTGAGTGCCGATTTTGCCTTGCCATCAATGCTACTTTTGTAAGCGTGATTTTTATAGCTAAGCGCAAGTTCGAAATATCTCCTGGCGTTGATGTAGTCATTATCGACCTTGGCCAGGTACCCAAGTTGTAGTGCTGAATTGGGGGCGAAATACCAGGGATTTGTGCCGGACAAAGAGACTGTTCTCGTATAATAAAGTTTGGCAGTGAACGTATCGCCCATTTTATCGGCAAGTCGCGCTTTCCGGTAATTGAACTCGGCTTTTTCTTTTTCCGTTTTCAGATCACCTTCGGTTATCGATTTTAGCACCTTATTCGCTTCTTCAAAATATCCTCCATCCGTATACAGCCTCACCTTTAAGAGCTTGGCATTGGGGAAAATATTCTCCTTTAGTTGGGCACCCGCATACCGGTCCGGTTCTGCCACTTCTTTACCCGTCTTTTTCGCAATTTCAAAATAACGGTTGGCGTCTTCCTTTCTATTTTGAAGCCAATAGCACAAAGCAATTTTGTAGTATGAATCTTTTTTGAAGTTGGTGCTTTTATAATTGGCAATGAATTTTTTATAGGCAGCGATTGATTTAGTGTAATCCCCTTTTTGAAGCAATATTTCACCCCTCAGGTAATCGATGTAGAACATGGGAAGACCTTCGGGATGTTCATCCAGCGTTTTGATCAGCTTCAGGGCCTGTTCACTTTGCGAATTTTTCATCAACATATTCACGCCAAGAAAAAGTGTAAGGCGGTTGAAGGGTTGTTCTTCAAGAATCTGCAAAATTCCCTGAGTTGCCTCTTCATGTTGTTGATTAATCAATCCTTTGATGGTGAAGTAAAGAATGGTGGCCTCTACATTCAGGGAGGATGTAGAGGTACGCAGATCCTGTAACTGATTTTGCCCTGCTTGTACGGATCCCTTCATACCCAGCAAGCTCATGAACCAGCTGTACTTGTCGGGAACTGAGCCTATCATTACCTGAATTACGCCACTGGTTTTTTTTATCGGGACAAAGCCGGGATACTTTTTTTGACAATCCTGCGTGTGCTGGTACGCGGTGCGGATCGCCCAAACCGCATTTAATTCCTGACCCAGGTTGAGGAAATTGAAACCCCGCTGAAGATTTAGTTCAGCCTTCAGGAATAAGGTCTCGGCAGATTCGGTTTGATCATCCAGGTATTTGAACCTGGCTTTAAAATTGTTTTCTATTTTTTGGAATTTGATTTCGTCCTCGGAAATCAATACATCCAATGTTTCACAAAAACTTTGGACGTAAATTTTATGGAAAGGATTCGTTTGAGTGCCCAACTTCTCAAGCGCCTCGTAGGCCTGGTCGGTCTCGAGGTTTAGCACGGATTGGTAGGCACGCTGCAAGGCCGGATCGAATTTCCAGAGAGGATCGCCTGCGAAAGCTGTAGATATGCAAAACAAAAGAAGGCAGGCGATCTGGCCTGCCTTCTTGTTGCGTGCTATCGTATTTTTCCTAGCCAACTTTCTTTTTTCTTGGGGCGGCTTTTTTCTTAGGTTTTTTCTCTTCTTCCATGGATTCCATATCCACATCAGCCAGGATACGGCCCGAATGCTCATCGATTACAATCTTCTTCTTTTCCCTGATTTCCGCGATTTTCTGGGGAGGGATGATGATGTTGCAACCTTCTGCCGCACCCCTGACTACCCTTACCACGGCCAGTCCGTTGGACAAGCTGGAGCGAAGGCGCTCGTAATATTTCAGTAATTTATCCTCAATCTTTTTAGATGCCTTTTCGCGGTCCGAAAGAAGACTTGCTTCCTCTTCCTGGCTCTCTTCAAGTATCTCCTCCAGTTCTTTCTTTTTATTGTTGAGGTCCTCTGCTCTTTCGGCTATCAACGCTTCGACAGATTTTATTTCCTCTTTTTTCAAGTCGATTTTTTCCTTGGCCTCTTTTATCCTTTTTTCGCAAATTTGAACTTCGAGTTCCTGTAGCTCCACCTCTTTGGTGATGGCGTCATATTCGCGGTTGTTTTTTACATTTTTCTGCTGCTCATTGTACTTCTTAACGAGCTTTTCGGCTTCTTTGATACCCTCCTTGTTCTTTTTGATGGTTTCATCCAGGTCTTTGAGCTCAGTCTCAAAGCGCCCCATTCTGGTTTTATAACCTTCCATTTCATCTTCAAGGTCCTGAACCTCGTCAGGCAGGTCACCCCTTAATTTCTTAAGCTGGTCAATTTTGGAGTCTATATACTGGAGTTTTACTAAGGCTTCGAGTTTTTGCGCAACTGATTGATTTTCCATTACTTACAAATAACTTATAGGATTGGTGACCGATTTCGAAAAATAGACTGCAAAATTAGGAAATTTTTCTTCCAAAACCTCTTTTAGGAGGTCTTTCGTAAACTGCTCACTTTCGTAATGTCCGATGTCGGCAATCATGATTTCTCCCTCAGAATCAAAGAATTCATGGTATTTGAAGTCAGCCGACACGAAGGCATCGGCATGGTTGGCTTTGGCAACCGGAAGCAGGAAACTCCCGGCACCGCCACAAACGGCAACTGATTGGATTGGCTTAGAAGGGAGGGAGGTAAACCGCACACACTTTGCATTCATTTTGTCCTTCAAACGCTCCAGAAAGGCCATAGGTTCCATGGGCTGACTAAGCTGCCCGATCATGCCTGCTCCCACATCCTGGTTGGTATTGGAAAGAGGTGTCAAATAGTAGGCTACCTCCTCGTATGGATGCGCGGTCTTTAGTGCCTTAAGAATTGATGCTGCAAGGTGACTTGGAAAAAGTACTTCGGCCCGTACTTCCTCCACGGTCTCTCTTTTGCCCGCTTCACCCAGGTGAGGATTGGCCGTGGCTGTCGGCTCAAATACTCCCGTACCGGTAATTCTAAAACTGCAATTTTTATAATTGCCGATTTCGCCAGCACCTGCCTCATGAATTGCGCCCATTACTCCCTCCACGTTGGCTTTTGGAATAAACGTAACCAACTTGGTTAGGCTGCCTGATAGTGGACTCAATATTCTTAAGTTCGTTAGGCCGATTCTTTCTGCAATTTTTTTATTGACTCCGCTCCGCACGTTGTCGAGATTGGTGTGGATGGCATAGATGGCGATGTCGTGTTTAATGGCTTTGATGATGGTTCGTTCTACGTAATTCTTTCCCGTGAGCCGTTTTATTCCCTTAAACAATATTGGGTGATGAGCCACAATAAGATTGCAATTTTGTTTGATCGCTTCGTCCACAACAACCTCAATACAATCTAACGTGACGAGGATACCATTCACGGTCCATTCCGGACTGCCCGTGAGTAGGCCGCTGTTGTCGTAGCTCTCCTGGTAGGTGGGTGGCGCTAATCGTTCGAGATGAGAAGTAATGTCTTTTATCTTTATGGTTTCCATCGAATGATTAGTTTTGACAAAAATACAAAGTTATAACTCTCCGATTGAGATGGTCTTTTTGCGCGTGTTGCTGTTTCCTTTTGCGGTGATTTTTCGGATTGCAACGGGCGTGAGAAACCATCTGTACGCCATCGGGCACAAAAAATCTTTTCGATTTGAGGTTCCGGTAATTAACGTTGGTAACCTGAATATCGGGGGATCCGGCAAGACCCCAGCGATCGAGTACCTCGTCAGGCTGCTTAAAGATAAATATCAAATAGCCACGCTTAGTCGGGGATACGGTAGGAGAACCCGTGGTTTTCGCTTTGCCAATGAAAAGGACAGCGCGAGCACCCTGGGTGATGAGCCATATCAATTTTTCCTAAATTTCGGTAAGGATGTGAAAGTGGTGGTGGGCGAAGACCGCGCCTTCGCTATTCCCAATATTTTATATGAGCACCCCGACACCTCGGTGATTTTACTGGACGATGCCTATCAGCACCGCAGGGTGAGCCCTCATTTTAATATTTTACTCACAGACTGTGAGCAACCATTTTACGATGACTTCCTTTTGCCCATGGGCAGACTGAGGGAAGCCCGAACGGAAGCGTCTCGCGCTGACGTGGTAGTCGTAACCAAATGCCGCGAGACCATAAGTTTGGAGACACAGGATGGCATTAGGGAAAGTGTGAAGCGATATGCGGGTGACAAGCCTGTATTTTTTTCATCGATACAGTACGGCCAGCCAAAAGCTTTTCGATCATCCAATCTTGCACCTGCCATGAAAGTAATTTTGGTGACAGGGATTGCCAAACCCGAGCCACTGGAAGAGTATGTCAGGATGAATTTTGACTTGATAAGGCATTTCAGATTTAAGGATCATCACCTGTACTCAATCGGTGACTTAAACAAACTCCATAATTTTGCGAGTGATCAAGGTGAACCTGTCTCCCTGTTAACCACCGAAAAGGACATGGTCAGGTTATTGGATCAAAAATTCGCAGAACACCTTAAACATTTTGGTTGGTTTTACCTCCCCATCGAAATGAAATTCATCAAAAATGGTGCGGAATTTGATAAGCTGGTCATAAATGCCATCGAAAACGTCACAACGAGGCCTGATACTACCCTTCAGTAATTTACCTTTGCCCCCGTGTTTCTGAGATCGTCAATATTCTTTTTAGTGCTGACGGCTTCTTCCATGGTCGCAATGGGCCAAAGAAGGGGCTCGCAGGTGCTGGATGACTCCACACGAAACGTGTACGGACCTTCAAGCACTAAATGGATTACAGAGGAAGACTTGTTTTTTGGAAGGAATACCTACCAGCCCATCGACACAACCATTTTAAATTACCATCGCTGGACATACACCCAACGGTTCAATAATGCTTACAAAGACCTGGGCAATATTGGAACTGCGTTGCATCCCGTTTTTCCGATGGTAAGCAATACCATTGGCGTCTCGACAGGTTTTACATCCTACGATCCTTACTTTGAGACCGAGGAGCCGAAATATTTTGATACCAAATCCCCATATACCCGCATGCGGATAATCTGGGGTGGGGATGGCCGCGCCATGACCCGCGTTGAGTTTAGCAGAAATATCAGTCCAAGATGGAACTTCGGATTTAATTACCGTCCGATACTGGTGGACAGGCAAATCCAACATGTAAAAAATGAAAAACAAACCACCAGCCATTACTATGACGGTTATATGGCGTATCGGGGAAAGAATGACCGCTATCAACTATTGCTTAACTACAGGCGGATCAGGCACAGTGTGAATGAGATAGGTGGTATTGCCACGGTAGATCCGCCGGGCGACTCCACTTACCTATCTCTTTTTGACAAGGACGTAAGCCCTTTGTTGTCAAAGGCGAACAGCGTGTTCCTTCAAAACCAGGCGCACCTTTTTCACCAATACAAAATTGGCAACGCCCTTCAATTGTACCACAAATCGGATGTGGGCAAAAAGATCAATTTATATAAAGATGATCTCAACGAAGATCCCGAGGAGTATTATGACAACTTGATTAATCCAGATACGCTGAATCTTAAAATAATTAATGACAGCACCCGTTTTTCCTATTTTACCAATGAGGCCGGTATCAAAGGAAAGGTGGGAAAAGTTTTTTACAATGGGTACGTAAAGTCACGCTCGTATAAATTTCGATATAAATACATCACCGAAGACACGCTCGATCTGCCACTGACCGATGATGAGTATTATCTTGGTGGGAGGCTGTCCTATGAGCACGATTCAGTAACCCATTTGACTACGTGGTTTGAATACCTGGATGGGGGCAACTACGGGGCCGAGATTAAGCTTCAATCCAAATGGGTGGATGCGAGGGTGATGCAGACCGTTTCCAAACCACCATTTATTTATAATGCTTATCGGGGATCATTCGATCTGTGGAACAATAAGTTCAGGAACACGACAACTACGCAGGCGCAGGCATTTGGCAAACTGCCCCTTGGGCGGTTGTCCCTCTCAGCCGGTGTGAAGTATACCGCCTACCTCGATTATATATATTTCAAGAGAGGCAGCAGTGATACCACGAGCCAAACAGTGTTGCCTGTTCAATCGTCCGGAAAGCAAGAATTGTTATCTCCGGAATTACGCGGTGACTTTCGTTTTCTGAGAAACATTCACCTGAGGCCACAAATAATCTACTCGACACTGATGACCAATGACGATGATGCGATCAGGGTTCCCGAATTGTTTGTCAACACCCAAGTCTCGTACGAGAATCAGGTTTTTAAGAAGAATTTGGACATGCAAGTTGGTGTGGACATTCATTGGAAATCCAGGTATTTTGATTTGGGTTATGATCCTGCCATTCAGCAATATTTTGTTCAGGATCGCGTAGCCAGTCGACCCTTTCCTTTAGTCGATATTTTCCTTAACGGAAAAATGAAGCGAGGAAGGTTTTTTTTGAAGTATAACAATTTTATCCAGGCATTTACGAAATCGGGGTACTTGTCGACACCCGTCTACCCTGGCCAGCGCAACATCCTTGATTTTGGATTTGAACTTTTACTTTTTGACTAGCCATGGAAAAGCATGTCCTCGGGCTTGAGTTACCAACAGATCCGCGATGGGTTAACATTGCCGGTAAAAACATTGAAGAGATTTTGATCGACCATGCGTATTGTGAGCAAAAGGCGGCTTCATCATGCATTTCACTCATTATACAATATCCTGAAAAGCAACAGCTGGTGGAAATGCTCACGCCTATCGTTGCGGAAGAATGGGGACATTTCGAAAGGGTAATCGATGAACTTCGGAAAAGAGGGATGAAATTCGGAATGCCCCGCAAGGACGAGTATGTTGAACAATTGCAGAAGATCATAAAAAAAGGAGGCAGTCGCGATGACCAATTGGTGGAAAAGCTGCTCATGAATGCCCTCATTGAGGCGCGAAGTTGTGAACGCTTCAGGCTGCTGTCTAGGGAAATTGGTGACCTGGCGCTGAGAAAATTTTATTACGAACTTATGGTTTCTGAAGCGGGCCACTATAAAACGTTTCTGTCACTGGCCAAAGCTTATAAAGATGCCGACTGGGTAGATAAACGGTGGCGGGAGTTGCTAAAAGAAGAGGCATTGATCGTAAGCCGACTAGCGGTCAGGGGTGACCGTATGCATTAGCATTATAATTTTATAATGTTATCCCTGCGTCTTTGAGAATACTTTTCAGGGTGCCGGTTGGTATATCTTTGGAATGGATGGGGACCACGATAATTTTGAAACCCGTTTTTCGGTAAATTGCGTGACTGCCAGACTGCCTCATAAAGACAAATCCATCCTTTTGTAAAATCTTAATCAGCTCTTTAGGCTTCATCAAGCATTTGAGCGGACTTGCGGGTTATCTCCTCTTCGATCACTGCCTCCAGGTACAATTGAACAGCTTCCTTCAGGTGCTGGAGCGTCTCGGGCACAGATTTACCATGCGTGTGACACCCGGGTAGCTCAGGGCACCAGGCATGAAACTCGTTCCCGTCTTTTTCTATTTTTATTGAAATTGGAAAATTTGAATTCATATACTGATCTTCATTTTTCAAAGTCATGTGGAACCGTCTTATCCTAGCATCCTTTTGTCGGATGTACCTCCTGGTGGCAATTCATATCTAAAAATAAAAGAATCTCAGGTCTTTTGCTTTTTCTTCTTTGCCGCCGGGAAGAGGATGTTGTTTAATATCAACCTGTAGCCGGGCGAGTTGGGGTGTAAGTTCAAATCAGTGGGATCTTCGCCCACCGTGTGCTGGTAGTCCTCCGGATCGTGCCCACCATAGAAGGTATAAAAACCTTTGCCCAAAACGCCATGGATGTATTTGGTTTCTCTGATATCCCGGTTTTCTCCCATGATCACAACATCCGGCTTTACCAGGTGTTTTTTAAATCCCGTGGTTTGGCCATAAAAACCCTTGATGACCCTTGTATGATTTTGCGTCAGCATCGTGGGTATAGGGTCCCACTTCGCTGAGAACTCGAAAATGTTAAAATAATCATTGTCCTGCCGCAAGCCCCGTTCCGGGGCATTGTTGTCGATGTCCGAAAATTCATACTGGTAGGGATCTCTTGATATCCGAAAATCAGTAAAGGCAAATGTTTTTTCAAAATCAAGTTTCTCCTGGGCCCTGGGGTCGGCCGGATCGCCATCGTACATACGCTCGCATATGTCAACGCCTTCCGCGGCCAGGGCAATATCAAACGAGTCGGTGGCGGAACACATGGCAAAAAGAAATCCACCTCCTGCCACAAACTCCTTGATCCGTTTGGCAACGGCAAGTTTTAACTGCGATACTTTATGGAATCCGTTGTCCCGGGCAAGTTCCTCTGCTTCTTTCTGCGCTTCAATGTACCACGGCATGTTGGCATAACTGCCATAAAACTTTCCGTACTGACCTGTAAAATCCTCATGATGTAAATGAAGCCAGTCGTATTTTGGAAGTTCTCCCTTCATCACCTCATTGTCAAAAATGATGTCGTAAGGAATTTCTGCATACGAAAGTACCAAGGTAACCGCATCGTCCCAGGGTTGCTTGGATTTTGGCGAGTAGACGGCAATTTTCGGATACTTCTCCAACTTCATCAGGTCATAGTTCACGGCAGGGCTTGCAATTTCCGTGATGATAGAATTGGCCTGGGCATCAGAGATAATTTCAAAACTTACACCCCTAACTACCAACTCGTTTTGGATGCCCGGTTGGTATTTGCACATGAAACTTCCACCGCGATAATTGAGGAGCCAATCAACCTCAATATCATTCTTCAATATCCAATAGGCAATCCCATAGGCCTTGAGGTGGTTGACCTGTTTTGTATCCATCGGGATGAATACATAATTGGCCAATGAGACCCTGCTGGTCGTAATAACCAGGAACAAAATCAACAACTGCACCGTTAGTCTTCTCATTGCGACAATTAATGTAACAAAATTAGGCCATTATAGTCTTAAACTACAACGACCAATTCATACTTTTGATGGGTAATCTATGCGATTTTTGAATGAATCTGCTTGAAAATTTTAAGGAAGGGTTGAGATCGGTGCAGGCTAACCTCTTGCGGTCTGTATTGACCGCGCTGATCGTTGCAATCGGGATTACATCATTGGTCGGGATACTTACCGCAATTGACGGGATAGAGTACTCTGTATCCGAGAGCCTGTCCTCTTTGGGTGTCAATACATTCGACATCTACTCCAAGCGCAACCGGAACAGGAGCCAGCAAGGTCTCAAAGAAGAAGTGGTCAGGCCTGTCTACCTACAGGAGATGGAGAAATTTATTCAACGGTACACGGTGCCGTCATCCATTAGCTTGTCAGCCAATCTTACGCAGATCGCTGAAATCAAACACGATTCTAAAAAGACAAACCCCAATGTAGGTGTGATGGGTGTGAACACCGAATACCTGGCCATAAAAGGTCTAAACATTGAAAAGGGGAGAAATTTTTCGTCCCTTGAAATTCAATATGGCAGCAAGGTGGCGATACTTGGCACAAAGGTGATCGAGTCGATTTTTAAAGACAGCGAGGATCCGATCAACAGCGAGATTTCATTGAAGGGAACAAGGTTCCGGGTGATCGGAGTGCTTAAGGAAAAAGGTCAGCTCTCAGAAGACAACTACGACAACATGGTGTTTGTGCCGGTTATTGTCGCCAATCAAATGGCAAGCGGACGGGGATTGGAGTACAACTTAACCATCGGCATCAATGACGCATCGCAGTTGGAGTTGGCAATGGGCGAAGCAACGGGCCTCATGCGTGCCATACGCCAGGACAGGGTGGGAGCACCCAATTCATTCGAAATGGAGAAAAGTGAAACGCTTGCGGAAAACCTTGAGAGCATTACCGGGGCATTGCGAATCGGTGGCTTTGGCGTTGGGTTTATAACGCTTCTTGGTGCGTCCATCGCATTGATGAACATCATGATGGTGTCGGTGACGGAGCGGACCCGGGAAGTAGGTGTCAGGAAAGCCCTTGGTGCTACCCCGCTTCGCATTCGTCAGCAATTCGTCATTGAGGCTATTGTTGTTTGTATTTTGGGAGGAGTTGCGGGCATTATCATGGGCATTGGCATCGGCAACCTGATATCGCGGGCCATCGGGATTGATAGTTTTGTTGTTCCCTGGCTGTGGATGCTGGTGGGTTTAATCATTTGCATCGTTGTTGGCCTTCTTTCGGGTTACTATCCTGCCTTCAAAGCGTCAAAGCTTGACCCCATTGAATCGCTCCGGTTTGAGTAGATTTTTTACCGTGTAAAATTTCCCTCGTAGGTGCCAAAAGTTTTCTATTTTGGGGTTAAATGATCCTTATGAAATCTTTTGCCCTGACCGCGATCGCCATTGTCCTTCACCTGTTATCATTTGCGCAACGACCCATCCAACCTTCGGATGTTTACCGACTAAAGTCTGTCAGCGATCCGCAATTATCGCCTGACGGCAAGTGGGTGGCCTATGTGGTGAGCACACCGGACTCAGCGAAAGACAAATACGACTCGGATGTCTGGATGACCAGCTGGGACGGAAGGGAGTCCATTCGGCTGACAGCCAGCCCTGACAGTGAAACTTCTCCTCGCTGGTCGCCTGATGGAAAATACATCACCTTTCTGTCCTCGCGATATGACGCAAAGTCGGCTCAGATTTGGAAAATGGATCGGAAAGGAGGGGAGGCCACACAACTAACCAAACTGAAAGTAGGAATCGAAGATTATGAGTGGAGCCACGATTCGAAAAAGATCGTGCTTGTCATAAAGGACCAGGAGCCAATCGAGGACGAGGACAAGAAAAAAACGAAGAAACCGATCGCCATTGATCGATATCACTTTAAAGCGGATGGCCAGGGCTATTTGGAAAGAAAAAGAAATCACCTTTATGTATATGATCTGGCAACCGAAAAGATGGATACCATCACTCGCGGTGATTTTGACAATTCCTCGCCAGCGTGGTCGCCCGATTCAAAACAACTTGCATTTGTAAGTAATAGAACGTCCGATGCTGATCGCAATGGAAATACAGACATATGGGTGGTGGAGGCGAAGCAAGGTGCCAAGGAAAAACGGTTGACCGACTGGCAGGATGCAGACACGTCTCCAAGCTGGAGCCCTGACGGAAAGTCGATTGCCTACCTTAAATCCAGGACACCCGAATTTGACATTTATGATCAACCACAAATAGCCGTAGTACCGGCAGCGGGGGGTACGCCTAAAATCATTTCTGCCAAAATAGACAGGGACCTGAACGGGCCGCTGTGGTCGTGGGATGGGAAATCCATACTAACTACCATGGATGATGACCGAAGGACGCATGTGGTATCGTTTGATGTGGCGTCCGCTGAAATGAAAAAAATAACCGTTGGCGATCGCGTATTTGGATCACTGGGTCGCGGACCGAATAATAAATGGGTGGCCATGGGAGGAGACGCGATGACACCCTTTGAGGTTTACGGTATCGAGGGTACTGTGGTAAACCGATTGACCCACGTGCACGATGAATTTCTTAAGCCCGTTGCACTGGCTTCCGTAGAAGCCTTTAATTCAAAGAGCAAAGATGGCACCGATGTCGGAAGTCTTTTACTTTGGCCTGCGGGTGTTCCTAAAAACAAAAAACTGCCGCTGATCCTGTGGATTCATGGTGGACCGACCGGGCAAGATGATTTTAGCTTTGACCTGATCTCCCAATTGCACGCTGCCAATGGCTATGCCGTGGCCAATGTAAACTATCGGGGAAGCAATGGACGTGGCATGGATTATAGTCGCGCGATCTATGCAGACTGGGGAAATAAAGAAGTCGTTGACCTATTAGGCGCTGTTGATCATTTAATTAAAGAGGGAAAGGCCGATCCGGACCACCTTGGTGTGGGTGGGTGGAGTTATGGCGGCATCCTGACCGACTACATCACTGCGGCAGACACGCGATTCAAGGCAGCTGCCAGCGGAGCTGGAAGCGCGCTATGGTTTTCTTTGTATGGAACAGACCAGTATACCAAACAATACGAGCTGGAGTTGGGAGTACCATGGAAAACTTCGGACAAATGGATGGAACTGTCCTCTCCATTTTTCAACATAGAGAAAGTGAAAACTCCCACCTTGTATATGGTGGGTGAAAAGGATTTTAACGTGCCGCCATTGGGAAGTGAACAAATGTACCAAGCGCTAAAATCATTGGGAGTGCCCACTGAGTTTGTGGTGTATCCCGGTCAATACCATGGAATTCGCACACCCAGTTATCAGGTGGACCGTTATACCAGATATAGAGATTGGTTTGGCAAATATTTGGGCAGCCCGAAAATGTCCGGTGCAATTGATAACAAAAAATAATTCCATGAGCGTTAAGATTAGTTTTTCATTCATTGCCTTAATTCTGTTAGTTTCCAATTCAATGTGTGCACAAAAAAAATCGTTAAAATATTTGGCCCTGGGGGATTCGTATACCATTGGAGAAAGTGTCGATGAGTCGGAAAGGTGGCCCGTTCAATTGGCGGAAGCACTTACCAAAAAAGGCACACCTGTTGCGAAGCCAAAAATTATCGCTGTAACAGGATGGAGGACCGACAACCTGAAAAATGGAATTAACATAGCTCAGCTCAAGAATGAATACGACATGGTGTCTTTGCTGATCGGAGTTAATAATCAGTACCAGGGAAAGCCGGCGGATCAATATGCCGCTGAGTATGAGGATTTGCTAAAGACTGCCATTGCGCTGGCCGGTGGCAAGAAGGATCGCGTGTTTGTGGTTTCTATTCCTGACTATGGATACACACCATTTGGTGAGCCAAGACGGGAACAGATTAGCAAAGCGCTTGATGAGTTCAACGCCATCAATAAGCGCATTACCGAAAGCCATGGAGTCGCTTATTTTAACATTACCGATATCTCAAGACAGGGATTGGCCGATGGAGAATTGGTGGCGCAGGATGGTCTTCACCCTTCCGGGAAACAATACAGTTTATGGGTTGATCGAATCCTACAAGGTCATTCGATCAAATAGATCCTTTAGTTCAGATTGAATCGCTGAGGTTCCAGCGGCATGGTGGATTTTGCTGAGAAAATCAAGATCTGGATGAGCAGGGCAATTCCAACAATGATGGTCAGCTCAAATTGGGTAAGCAGGGTAGATCCTGCAGCGATTTGCCTGGATTGGTCTTTCAGGATTTTGCCTTCGGCCAATTGAATTTTGGACAGTTGGTTCAGGTCCTTGACAGCCGTATCAAATTGTCTTTGCAGATCGGCAACTTGACCGAGTGACCCCGGATGTTGTGAATCGTCCAGGACGTTGGATTCAAGCGATCTTATTTCTTGCAGGGTCTCTTTAAGGTGTTTAAAGTAAAATGATTCCGTTTTGGTGAGCTTGGTAGCCTCGAAGTCTTTAATCAAAGCATCAATGGCGTCATTGTGATAGGCAATGTCATGTAAGGTTTTTTGCGGATTATCTGTTCCGCGGCAGGATGAGATGTCTATTTTCTTTTGATACAGGTGGTCTGAAATCAGGAAAATGTAGCTTTCGGCTACCAACCGATCTTCATATACCGTGGTGAACGAATGGTCCAGGGTAGTGACATTGTTGTTGTCGATCAAGTTTTTGGCGAAAACGAGGACAAGGATTAAGGTCGACCAGAATACCACCTTGGTTTTTTGCCGGATGCTATAAGTCCATTTCATACATTCCTTAGCTTGGTGAGACTGATTATCTGCCTATAATTTATAACAAACTTGCGCAGTAAGCAAAGTAAAGGGCTACCTGTATTTGTCATTGAGTCCGATGCCCCTGGTAATCATGGGCAGAATTTTTTCCAATCGCCTGGCTTTGGTTTCGGACTTCGAAGCATCAGCAATGAATTCTGCATACTCGCGTTGTTTGAACGGAGTGAGTTTCTTGTAGGCCGCAGCAGCAAGTGCGTTTTTCTTAAGTGCCAACGTCAGTTCCTTAGGTACAATCAGCTTTTTCCTGGGAAGTGGCTTAATTTCTTTCCCATCCTCGACCAATTTGATCGCTTCCTTTATATAGGCTTTAATTATTTTGGCGTCAATCTCATCGATGGACTTAAATCTCCATTGGCGGAGTGCTTTTGTAATTCCTTCCTGAGCATTAATTAACTTTTTCCTGGAATCTTTTAATAATGCGCCCTGATGAAACCATAAACCAAAATAGGATTTGAAACCGGCAATGCCAGCAACATTTTTTCCGTTATAAGTGTAGATAGGAGCACCCCATTTGATTTCTTCATGAAGTGACGTTTCCAATAAAATTTCACGGAGTTTGGCCAATTCACTTTTCCACTGTTTGGCATGGGCTAGGTATTGGTCGACCGTTTCGTAAGCGTTCATTTTTGCTGGAATAACAATCCAGCAGCAATTTAATACACCGCCTGATCATTTGCTTCTTCAAAATTGCTTTTAGCGACTATTCGTCTTTCAGGCATTGAGAAGGACTTATTCTGGCCGCACGGTATGCGTGTAGGCCAACAGTCAACCAGGCAATAATTAAGGCCATCATTCCTGAGCCAGCAAAAAACCAGGCCTGAAGCGGAATGCGGTAAGCAAAATCATTCAGCCAGGTGCTAATGATGTAATAGCTGATCGGGAGCGCAATGGCAATGGCCATCAGAACAATTTTGGTGAAATCAGCGGACAGCAGGTAAATAATACTGAATTCACTCGAGCCCATCACTTTACGAATTCCAATTTCCTTTTGTCTTCTTTCTGCAGTGAACGCGGCCAGGCCAAATAAACCCAGGCATGAGATCAGAACAGCAAGGCCTGCGAAATATTTTGACAATGTACTTACCCGTTGTTCAGCAGCGTATTGAGCCTGATAGTCCTGATCCAGAAATCTGAAATCAAAGGTAAATCCGGGATTAAATTGTTGGTAAAAGGATTGCAGTGAAGACAACGTGTTGCTTTCTTGTCCAGCCTCAATCTTTACGATGACTTTTTCGGTGAATGGAGGTGCAAGTATAAAAAACAATGGATCAATTGGATCGTGAAGTGATTCAAAGTGAAAATCTTTGACCACACCGATGATCTCACAGTTAAAGGGCCCAAATTTTATAAATTTCCCAATGGGGTCTTGCATGCCCATCCTGGCAATTCCCGTTTCGTTAAAAATTACTTTAAGGCTATCCTGGTGAGCGCGGGAGTACGGCCGACCTTCTTTGAATTGTAGCCCAAGCATTTCAAGAGCGCCATAATTGACAGGCCGATAAGAAAACGGGGTCAGGTCATCTTCAGGCTTTCCTTCCCATCCAATAGGGCTGTTGTTTCCGCCACCCACCATACTTTGGCCGATAGTGGAAGCATTTGCAACGCCCGGAATCCTCTTTAATTCTGAAATAAAGGTCTCGGTGCTTTGTTTTATTTTACCTTCAATTTGAAAATAAATTACGTTGTCTTTATCGTAGCCGATGTTTTTGTTTTGAACAAATTCAATTTGTTTATACACGACCCAAACCGACACAATGAAAATAATAGACATAGTGAATTGGAACACCACCAGACCTTTCCGCGTGATTAATTCGCTCAGGCTGCTGTGCAATTTTCCCTTTAACACCACCGCTGGTTTAAATCCGGACAAGTAAAGCGCTGGGTAACTTCCTGCGAGCAAGCCGGTTAAAGCCGCAATTCCAATGAAAGGCAGAAGTAGTTGATGGTTGAGCTGAAGGGTTAGCTGCTTTTCTGTAATGACATTGAACTGCGGCAGAAAAGCGTAGGTGATAAACAAAGCCGCAACCAGCGAAAGGAGGGAGATGAATACGGACTCAAACAGGTATTGAAAAATCAATGATTGACGTTTGGCTCCAATTGCCTTCTTTACGCCTATCTCTTTTGTTCTTCTTGAAGCCCTGGCCGTAGCGAGGTTCATGAAGTTAATACACGCGATTACCAGGATAAATATGGCGATGAGCGAAAATAACCTCACGTATTCTATTCTGCCACCTGCCTGAATTCCATTTTCGTATTGGCCATGGAGGTAGTTGCTTGAGTAAGCGGTCAGCATCAACTGCCTGTGTGTCTGATCCGTTTTTGTTTTTATGATGTCTTTGATTTTGTTTTCAAAGGCTCTTGCGTCAATTCCCTCTTTCAGGAGGACGAATGTATTCGGCCCTGCGTTCTTCCAGTCGAATGCTTGTGGCTGCTTGTCTTTTAGTAACTCAACGGAAAGAACGAAATCGAATTGACTGGATGAGTTGGAAGGGACGTTGGCAAAGACTCCAGATATAAGGAAGGTCGATTCATGTTGAAATTCTATTTCCTTGCCTACCGCGTCTGTTGTGTTAAACAGCCGCATCGACAATTCTTCGGAGATCGCAATCGAATTCTTGTCGCTTAGTATTTTGTCTTTGTTACCTTTTACAAGCGGATAGGAGAATAGGTTGAAGTAGTTTTTTCCAACGTATTGCCCCTTGGCCGAAATACTTTTCTCACCGAAAGTAAGCGTGAATTTCTCAAACCATTCAGTGGGTGTGGCAACAGCGGCATATTCAACATCAGGCATTTCTGCCTCAAGAGCCTCGGCCAACAACCAGGGAGTAGATCGCTGCACGCCAACGTTATTGGCACTGTGTCTAACCTCCATGATTTGATAGAGGCGACTATCATTTTCGTGAAAGTTGTCTATGCTCAACTCATTGGTCACCCACAAATAAATGAGGAGGGCACATGCCAAACTGGTAGAAAGTCCTATGAGATTGATTACGAAAGTACTTTTGTACTTAAGGAAACTTCTGAATGAAATAATGAGATTGTGCTGGAACATGGGCAGGGGATTGATGTTGGATAGCCTGGTTTTTCTGATGGCAAATGGACGCAAGTAGTTAAATACCTGGAACCAATAATTCAACTTCGCATTGGCCAGAGATTTGGCATGAAGTGTTTTGGTAAAACTTTCCTCCAGATCTCCAATCACTTCTTCCACGAGGTCCGGATGCAGAAACCAGCGGAGGAACCTTTGTGCAAGGATTGGAGGTTGGCTTTTCTTAGTGCTCATTTTTTGATTGGACGCCTGTGACTATTTTCCGGTTGCAAATGCTGGAAATTTGTCCCAGAGCGAAACTTTAAAATCCCTGGATTCCTTAAGTGTCCTTTGGCCGTGGGCGGTAATGGTAAAAATTCGTTTCCTTCTTCCACCGCGCTCCGCTGTTGATTTTCCCATGGCAGACTTGAGAAAACCCTTGGTTTCCAACCTCGTGAGGGTAGAATGCACAGCCCCAATGGACACCGTACGACCGGTCTGGGACTCAAATTCGCTGGCAATATTAAAGGCGTAGGCCTCCTCACCGAGAATGCCCACCATGAGCAGGATTACTTCTTCGAAGTCGCCTAAACGGGTTTCTATCATAGGTTTGTTACTAAATTGTAGAGGTTATACGGGTGAGGCTCACCATTTGTTCTACTTTTTAGTAAGAAACATGGCGTTGAGTTCGCCTTTAATTTTGCGGTTTACAATGCATTTAGGCCGCCTAAAAAATAAATATCCCAGAAAACAAATTTGTGATTATAGAATAGAGGTACATTTGCAGCGTTTTTAACAAACCCAAACTATGAAGAAAATTATGGCATTGGTTATCGTGGGCAGCTTTGCAGTAGCAATGGTGTCTTGCGATGGCGGTAAAAAAGCAGCAGAAGCAGCTGCAAAAATGAAGGCTGACTCTACCCGGGTTGCCGATTCTTTGGCCCAGGTGAAAGCCGAGATGGAAGCAGCGATGGCGGCAAAGGCTAAAATGGTGGCTGATTCAATAGCGAAAGCTGATTCGGTTGCTCAGGCTGCCGCAAAAACAGGAAAAAAGAAATAATTTCCTGGTTGCAGATTCGCACAAAAAAGGGCGGCCAAATGGCGGCCCTTTTTTTATGAGTCCAATTTATTTCGCGGGCGGCTGGGCAGCATTAATGGGTGCCCTGTCCAGGTATTGGATCATTCCCAGTATTTGGCCCTGATCGTTAAATTGGAAAACACTGTGAATATTTTGGTCAATTGATTTCCCGGTCGTGTAGGTGACATGAAAGTCGGCCCAGTTAAAAACGTAAACGCCTTTGGCGATGTGCTTCGGTGGGTTGTTTGCTTTGATGGAAAGCCACGCTTCGCGGCTATAGGTGATGGTATCAATGGCTTTGGTCCTCCGATCCTGCCAGAAGTTAACGATCGCTTGTTTGCTGACGATACTATCTCCATTGTTCCACCTAAAAATGGCATTGTCGGCCAACCTGTTGCCAAACCCCGCTATGTCACCCTCTGCCAACTGGCGAAGGCTTTCTTTGGCCATTTCCGTGAACTTAGGATCAGCGAATTCAACAGGAAGCACTTCCGCCTCTGTAGGTTTGGTTTCCTGGGCAGGTTGCGAACACGAAATAAGCAGCATTCCCAACAGGGCAGTGATAAAGATGTTTTTCATATGATTCGGTATTAGGTTAAAGGGAGTTTGTACTATGTTCTGCCAGATAATTAAAAGACACCCGTTGAAATTTTGAAAGCTTCCCCATCAAACTGTGCACCGGAATCACCATGCCAGGGAAGTCGTAGAACCAGGAAACAAAATTTATTAAATTATTTGAATAATGACCGGGTCAACCAGGATAAATTTATTCAAGGCCTTCCCACCATCGACCATCGGGTTTTTGCGGCTGTTGAAGGATAATAGGTTGACCAATTTTCGGTGTTGAAATGGGTACCCCCATTTCGCGGGCCTTTTTGGTTACGCGCTCAATGGGATCTTTCCACGTATGCAAGGCAAGTACAAATGCACCCCAATGGATAGGCATGAAAATTTTTGATCGCGTGTCAACTGCGGCCTGAACGGTTTCTTCAGGCATCATGTGAATACTCCTCCAACGTTCATCGTACTGACCGCATTCCAGCATGGCGAAATCAAATGGGCCATATTTATCTCCGATTGTCTTAAAATGCGGCCCGTATCCGCTGTCACCGCTGAAAAAGATATTGTGACCCGATCCTTCAATAATCCATGAGGCCCAAAGCGTGGAAAACCGATCGCTGAAAGCTCTGCCCGAAAAATGTCTGGCAGGAGCGCATTTAAATATCAGGTCTTCATGCCTTATCTCTTCCCACCAGTTCAGTTCGTGGATGGTTTCGTTGGGTATACCCCACGCTTCAAGGTGAGTACCTACACCCAATGGCGTGTAAAACTGTTTCACCTTCGCCTTGAGTTTCATAATTGATCCATAATCCAAATGATCGTAGTGATCATGCGAGAATATCACTGCGTCAATTTGCGGAAGTTTTTCAATTGCTATTGGGAGGCCGTTGGTAAACCGGCTGCGCCCAAGCCACGGATGGGGTGCAGGCGTTGATCCAAACATGGGATCGATTAGAATATTTTTCCCTTCAATTTCCAGCAGAAAAGCTGAGTGACCAAACCAGGTTATCCGGGTGATGGAATCTGGCCGGTTAACAATGTCCAGTGAGTCGATGGGAAGAACGGGTAGCGGTTTTTTTGGTGCGTTGTTGGGCACACCTACTATGTAATCTTTAAGGATGGAGATGAATTTTTTGAAACCCATATCCATTGAAGTGGGAATTTCGTTGTGAAATATTCCATCGCGGTAATTGGCGGAGGTTTGAAAAATTTCCACCCGAGCCTGTGACGGTTTGCCACCAAATTGAGGACTGAGTTTAATAAACATGAAACCAATCAGGCCCAGCAGAATTATCAGGCCGGCTAGTAGTATTGCGATCATTTTCAGGAATTTCTTTAAATAGGTTAGGGCCATGCGATTTGCGTACTTTCCTTACAATACTCTAGGTGTCGATCTAAAGGCTAATTTATTGTGTGCCCCTTCATTGACTTGATCTGGAATAATTTGGGTAGCTATTTCAGCAATGGCTCAAGGGCACCAACAACTGTTTTGGCTACGATCTTGTGCCCGTCAACATTGGGATGAATGCCGTCCGCGATATTAAGTTTATCATCGCCCGCCACTCCTTCCAGCAGGAATGGAATTAAAGTGGCATTGTTCTTCTTAGCCAACTCGGGATAAATATTTTTAAAATCCAAAGTGTACTCTTTGCCAAGATTGGGCGGCACCATCATCCCGGCCAGCACTATTTTAACTTCCGGATTTTTCGCTTTGACTTTATCGATGATAGTCTGCAGGTTGGTACGCGTCTGATGCAGCGGCAGGCCTCTCAACCCATCATTGGCGCCAAGTTCCAGCACGAACACGTCAATGGGTTGTCGCAACAGCCAATCGATCCTGCTAAGTCCACCCGCTGACGTTTCTCCGCTCAATCCAGCATTGACCACTTTCACGGACTTTCCTTTTTTAACAAGCGCTGCTTCCACATGGGCTGGGAACGCATCCTCCATCGACAATCCATATCCTGCTGTAATGCTGTCGCCAAAGAAAAGGATTGTTTTCGGTGGCTCTGCGCCAGCAAAAAACATGACCAGTGCAATAATTAAGACTTTGTTAACGACCATCATATCAGTAAGTTGCTATTTTCAGCCGGAATAGATTGATTTAACATGTAACATTAATAACCAAATAAACGATCTATTGGTTATCAAGGGTTAAGAATATAAAAACAATGCCAGAAACTGTACTTCAAGCGGAGAATCTTACGAAAATTTATAAGTCAGGCACAAGGGAGCTTACCGTACTTGACAGTGTGTCATTTAGCGCGGAGCAGGGAACAAGTTTATCCATCATCGGGCCTTCAGGCAGCGGCAAAACAACTTTGTTGGGACTCTGCGCTGGGTTGGATGTGCCCACGAGCGGCATCATATCGCTTATGGGGTTTAAGCTGAACAAAATGAACGAGGACGACCGTGCGTATGTGCGCAACCAATTTGTCGGATTTGTATTCCAGAATTTTCAATTACTTTCCACCCTTACGGCTTTAGAAAATGTAATGATTCCACTCGAGCTGAGGGGTGAAAAGAATGTGGAGCCCAAAGCGATTGAACTGCTGGACCGGGTAGGCCTGGCCGAGCGGATGCATCACTATCCGACCCAACTTTCAGGAGGCGAACAACAACGCGTGGCAATGGCCAGGGCATTTATCAACGCACCGAGAATACTTTTTGCTGATGAGCCCACCGGCAACCTCGATGAGGAAAATGCCAATCATGTTACCGATTTACTGTTTACTCTGAATCGAGAGGAGAAAACGACTTTGGTGCTGGTCACCCACAACCTCGAACTTGCAAAAAAAACTGAGCGGGTTTTGCAAATGAAAGGCGGCAAAATTGTGGAGGAAAAATACCTCAAGGTGGTGATATGATCGAATACATCATCAAAATAAAGCGGAAGGCAAAACCTATTTATGCCGATCCCT
The DNA here is from genome assembly GCA_964655635.1 of uncultured Ohtaekwangia sp. Lineage (GTDB taxonomy): Bacteria > Bacteroidota > Bacteroidia > Cytophagales > Cyclobacteriaceae > ELB16-189. Next base: position 148,550 of record CAZZNH010000004.1, on the reverse strand, counting down.
GGGTGTGGAAAATGGCGTGGCGCGATGCGCGCAACAATTTTGGAAGGCTATTTCTATTTGTAGCCTCATTGACAACCGGTATTGCCGGAGTGGTTGCCATAGCCTCCCTCAATTATTCCCTTCAATCTGATCTCGACCGCAATGCCAAAGAACTTCTGGGTGCGGATATTGTCGTGGGCAGCAACCGAAGTTTTGAACCTGAAGTTCTTGCTGTATTGGACTCCTCAAAACTTGAATATGCGATGGATGCCGAAATGGCTTCGATGGTGCTGTTTATGAATAATAAACAATCCAGATTGGTTCGGGTGATGGGCATTGAAGGACCTTATCCTTTTTACGGGGAGGTTGAAACCTTACCGCCAAATGTTTACCACAAGATAAGCGAAGGGAGATTTGTCATACTGGATGAAACCCTCGCCAGCCAATATGAAGTTAGCTCGGGCGATACCGTGAAGATTGGCAACAGTTATTTTAATGTGGCGGGAGTGGTTCAAAAGATTCCGGGTGGGGGAGGTGTCTTGTCAACCTTTACGCCATCGGTTTATATATCGATGCAAGAGTTGGATTCTACCGGATTGATACAATACGGGAGCCGTGTTTCCTACAAAAGATTTTACAAGACCGAAACCGATGAGCAAGCCGAACAAATAGGCGAAAAGTGGAGGCCGACCTTGCGAAAGTTTGGGCACTGGTACGACACCGTGGAAGAACGCAAGGAAGAACTGGGAAATGGGTTTCAATCTGTTTACCGATTCTTTACGTTGTTGGCATTTATGGCCTTGATACTTGGATGTATCGGAGTTGCCAGTTCGGTGCATATCTATGCCCGGGAAAAAAGGGATGAGGTGGCCGTACTTCGCTGTGTGGGTTCGTCCGGGTGGCAAGCTTTCAATATATTTTTTATCCAGGTTTTTGTGCTTGGGATTATTGGAAGCGTGGCGGGTGCTGCGTTGGGGTTGGGAATTCAACAGCTTGTGCCGCTGGTATTTCAGGGCTCCATTCCCATTGAGTTGGAATTTGGAATTTCATGGCGGGCATTGATGGAAGGGTTGTTGCTAGGGGTAGTCGTTTCGATTTTGTTCACCATTCTCCCGTTGGTGGCCGTGCGCTTTGTGCCACCCCTTTCCGTTTTGCGGGCCGATTTTCAGCCTGCGAAAATATTTTCCAAGACAAAATGGACCGTGGTAAGTCTGGTTATTTTGTTTCCCGTTCTCGCTGCCTGGTACCAGACCAAAAGTATTTTATATGGTGCGAGCTTTTCGATCGGGATCGCAGTGGCGCTGGGATGTCTCTCGCTGGTGGCCCTGGGTTTACTGACTCTCGCCAGAAAATATTTTCCTAAGAAGTCCGGATTCATCTTTCGGCATGCCTTGTCCAATCTTTTTCGACCCAACAACCAAACGAGGGTGTTGATGGTGAGCATCGGATTGGGAGCGTTTATTATTGCTACGCTCAATGTGATTCAATACAGCCTGCTTGACCAGGTCGAATTTACCGGCAACGAAAATCAATCCAATACCATCTTGTTTGATATTCAGCCATCACAAAAGGATGGCGTAGTCGACCTGATTAAAACACATGAACTTCCGGTCAATCAGGTCGTGCCGATCATCACCTGCCGGATAAGTGAGCTGAAGGGCAAAAACATTAGCTCCTATCAACAGGACACGACCGATAATATTCCCAATTGGGCCTTGACCCGGGAGTACCGCGTAACCTACAGAGACAGCCTTCATATTTCTGAAGAGATGCTCGAAGGCGAAATTCATGTATTGAAAAAAGGCCAACGCGATTCGATATGGGTTACCATCTCAGAGGGGATGCAGGAGTCCCTGGATGTGAAAATCGGTGACTCCCTGGTTTTTGATGTGCAGGGCGTTCCTATCCCCGCTAAGATCAGCGGAATCCGAAAAGTAGATTGGCCAAAGGATCCGCCTAATTTTATTTTTGTGTTTCCGTCCCGTGTCCTCGAATATGCACCTCAAATTTGGGTGGCAGCAACCCGTGTTGATGATCAGCAAGCTGCAAATCGGTTTACCCAGGAGTTGGTGATGGCGTATCCCAATGTATCATTGATTGACCTGCGACTTATTCTCAGCACGGTGAACGAATTATTTGACAAAATCGGGATGGTCGTTCGCTTCCTCGCCTTGTTTAGTATCATCACCGGCCTGGTGGTGCTCGCAGGGGCTGTGATGAACAGCAAGTTTGTGAGGATCAAGGAGAATATCCTATTGAGGACAATTGGCGCACGGACCAGGCAAATCACGCAGATTACCCTTATCGAGTATAGCTATCTCGGGTTGTTTTCAGCGGTTACAGGAATTTTTCTATCCATGGTTTCAGGCTGGTTCCTGACGCGGTACTTTTTTAAAGTAAATTTTTCTTTCAGCGGGATTGATCTTGGCTACCTGGGCATTGCTGTCACGGCACTCACCGTGTTTATTGGCTGGTACAATTCGCGGGAAGTTATTAACACGCCACCGCTGCAGGTCCTCAGGAAGGAGAACTGACTTTTTCCCACAAAATATACCCCTTTTAACGCCACCCTCAGTCCTTTTATGGTATATAGAAGGAAAGTAAATTGAGTCACTAATTTCGGGAATGGATAAAAGGGTTGTTTTCCTCTGGGTTTTCTTTGCAATTAGCCATCTGTATGCCGGGCCTGGACCGGGATTTATTGAAAACAAAAACCAGTGGCCCTGCGAGGTAGATTTTTTGGCCCAGGTACCTGGAGGGCAGATGGCTTTGGGGGCCGGTCAATTCAATTACTTTTTTTTCGATTACGAGAAAATCAATGAACTGCATGAAGCAACCCATGAACGGTTCAAAGAGGTAAATATTGCTGGTGCTGAGGACCTGTTTATCAATGGTCATAGGGTCAGTGTAAACTTTGTCAATAGCAATACCTCAGCAAGGCCAAAGGCAGCAAAAAAATCTTCAGTCTACTACAACTATTTTCTGGGAGCGAACCCAGATATGTGGGCGTCCAATGTTCATGCTTACGGTGAGGTTACCTACGAAGGTATTTATGAAGGCATTGATTTGAAGCTTTACATAGCCGGGAATAATATAAAGTATGACCTGATTGTGGCACCGGGAATTGATCCAGATCAAATTCAAATTCAGTATGATGGCGCAATGTCCATGATGGTGCATGATGGCGATTTGATAGTAGATGCAAAACTGACGGAAGTTGTTGAAAAAAAGCCCATTGCATTTCAATGGATTGGTGGGAAAAAAGTGTTTGTGGCTGCGGCCTATCACCTCGCTGGCAATCGCGTGTCATTTTCATTTACTGAGGGTTACGACCCATGTTATGAATTGGTTATCGATCCACTACTGATTTTCTCCACCTATTCGGGATTTACTGCCGACAACTGGGGAAGTACAGCTACACCGGGTGAGCATGGCAACCTGTATTCTGCTGGCGTCACCAATCAAACGACATTTGGTGGAAATTTTCCTGCCTTTAACTCCCAGTCTTCAGCCGGACCATTTCAGGTTAGTTATGGAGGCCTATATGATGTGGCCATTTTTAAATATGATTCTTTGGGTCAGGAGATGCTTTACGCGTCTTTTTTGGGAGGGGCGGAATCAGAAAGTCCCCACAGCCTGATCATGAATAAGGACGAGGAACTATTGGTGTTGGGAACGACAAGCTCAGCCAATTTTCCAACCACGGCTGGCGTTGTGGACCGGGATTTTAATGGAGGAGGGGCGCCTCTGCTTCATGTCGTCCAATACAATAACGGATCCGATATTTTTGTGGCTAAAATCAGCAAAGACGGAAGTCAGTTGCTGGCCAGCACCTACCTGGGAGGCTCGGACCTAGATGGGCTGAATCCAAACAACAGCCCGCTGGTTGCCAATTATGGCGATCAACTCAGGGGTGATATCATTACTGATCAAAATGGGGACGTATTGATCAGCACCGTTACTTCATCATCCAATTTTCCTGTCCAAAATAGTTTCAGTACTGCATACAAGGGTGGATTGACCGATGCGGTGGTTTTAAAACTTTCTGGTGATCTGAGTCAAATTATCTGGGGCGCCTACGTGGGTGGGGCGGGCACAGATGCTTCCCACACCGTCAAGTTTGACTCGCAAGGAAAAATACTTGTCGGTGGTGGCACGTCAAGTGTCAACTTTCCCGTTACCGCGGGTTCTTACCAACCCAGCCATCGCGGACATGTGGATGGTTGGATTGCGAAATTGGAGCCTGATGGGTCGGGGATTATTGCCGGTACATTTACCGGAACGAGCTCTTTCGATCAGGTCTATTTTCTGGACTTGAATGCCAGCGATGAGGTGTATGTCTACGGCCAAACTTCCGGCCAGTTTCCGGTAACGCCAGGAGTTTATAATAATCCTGGAAGCGGTCAGTTTTTGCAGAAGTTAGGTAGTGATTTAAACAATTTATCGTTCTCGACAGTTTTTGGATCGGGCCTGGGAATTCCCAACATATCGCCAACGGCCTTCCTGGTGAATGAATGTAATAATATTTATATGACAGGATGGGGAGGTTTGGTCAACCAAAGTAACTCCATCTACTGGAACAGCAATACGGTGGGCATGCCGGTAACTCCGGATGCGTTTCAGTCGACTTCAAGCGGTTCAGATTTTTATTTTATGGTGTTGACCGATGATGCCACACAATTTTTATACGGCACCTACATGGGTGGGAATCTGTCACGAACGCACGTGGACGGGGGCACCAGCCGATTTGATAAAGGTGGAATTGTGTATCACGCTGTTTGTTCGGGTTGTGCGGCCTTTAATGCAAATCAAAATACTTCTTCGTCCGATTTTCCCACGACACCCAACTCCTGGAGCGGAGTCAACAACAGTTTGAATTGCAACAATGCGGCTTTCAAATTTGACCTTTCCTCACTCAACGCCAGAATTGTAACGAACTCCATCAAGTTGGACCAGCCTGGTCTTAATAGAATTTGTCTGCCAGATAAACTTGTATTTCAAAACAAAAGTACAGGAGGTGAAATTTATGAATGGGATTTTGGAGACGGTACCTTCGATTCCAAACCGGACACGGTATCAATTATTCATGAATACCAAAGCGCTGGTACGTATCAGGTTGGGTTGAGGGCAATCGATCAGGGAACCTGCAAAGGGGAGGATTTTGACTTTGCCACCATTGTGGTAAGTAAAGCTTCCGGTTTTGCAGAAGCAGATAAGGCGGTTTGTTTTGAGTCACCTACACAATTATTGGCTGGCGGAGGAGCACAATATAAATGGTATGTAAAAAAAGATAGCGTTATTTCCGAATTGGCCAGGCCAACGATAATTCCAAAAGACACCACCAGTTACTTCGTTGACATTGTTGATAGCAACGGTTGCCTTGTTAAAGACACAGTCAAAGTGAGCGTGGTGCCAGGGATTGACTTCAAATTTGATTTCAGAAAAGTAGGTGATTGTTACTCCAGACCCACATTGCTCCTGGTCAATCGAACTGTCGCAGATGAGGACCAGCATTTCGAGTTTGGTGATGGGAGTTCCTCTGAGGCGTTGGAGGTGACCCATAACTACAAAGGTGATGGGAACTACAGGATCAAACTCGTGGGCAAGAAAGAATTCTGTACATATGAAAAATCAGTTGACTTACCCTTCTTCGCCATAAAGGTGCCCAACGTGATCACTCCAGGCAATGCCCATGTTAATTCGGTCGGTCGAAATGATGTTTTTCGTATTATCTATGGAGAGGAAGGAATCAGGTCCACAACGGATGCTGGCGTCAAAGTTTCTCTATCCATATATAATCGATGGGGTAAGTTGGTTTATAAAAACCTCAACTATGATGATTCATGGGATGGGGAAGGATTGGAAGCCGGCACCTATTATTATGAGGCCGAGATCGAGAATGAGCCAACATGCAAAGGATGGATTCAAATAATTCGATAAATTTATCGGATGAAGAAACTACTTTACCTGGCCCTGACCGTGTTGTCGTTCGCCTGCTCAAAAAAATCAGAAACGACTTCACAAGAAGCTGAAGTCACCATCTCCGAAACGATTCAAGCGGAAGATTTTGCACAAAAAATAAATTCATTCGAGAATGAAGTGATCATTGACGTGAGAACCCCGGAAGAACTTGTAGGTGGATATATAGAAGGAGCGATCAATATTGACTACAAAGCGGATGATTTTAAAACCAAGCTCAGTTCCCTTGATAAAGACAAAACCTATTTTGTTTACTGCGCAGCCGGTAGAAGAAGCCGTGGTGCTGCAGATTTAATGAAAGAGCTAAATTTTAAAGAGGTATACGATTTGTCCGGGGGTTTTACCAATTGGAGTGCGCAGGGTTTTCCTGTTAAGAAGGATATGCAATAGCCCTTATTTAATAATCCCCGCCTCAAGCATATATTCCTTAAGACAGCTTAAAAATTTTTCGATATCACCTTTGTGTAAATCCCCCAGCACGGATAATCGGAAGGTGGCTTCTTTAGCGCCCTTGCCCGGGTAAATGGTAAACCCCCTGTTGTACAAGTAGTCGTGCATTGCATCAAAATTGTAATTGGAATGCTCAGGTTCTTTGATAGCGAGCAAGATTTTCGATTGCTGATCGTCCGGCAGCAGGAACTCGAATCCCAGTTCTTTCAATCCCTTATACAGCGTGTCGTAGTTTTCCTGATAGCGCTTCCACCGTCCACCTTCAGTTTCAGCAAAATATTCATCGATTGCCTGGCGCAGCGCATAAGCTATCTGTACTGGCGGAGTAAACTGCATTTGTCCGGTTTTTTCAAAACCCGTGTATTGACTGTACAGATCGAAGTAAAACGAGCGTTTAGTGTTCTTGATCTTTTCAAGCAAACTTGATTTGAAAATAACAAACACCAGGCCCGGCATTCCCTGGATGCATTTGTTTGATGAGGAGATTACATACTCAGCGTTCAATTGATTGATGTCAATAGGGATACCCGCATAGGAACTCATGCAGTCCACAATCACTTCTACGGGGTATTGATGGGCCAGGTCGCAAATTGCCTGTACGGGATTGAGCATCCCGGTGGTTGTCTCATGGTGGACGACCGCCAAATGACTGACGTCAACGTGCTTTTTCAACAGTTTTTCAATTTCGTTAAGGTTCGGGTAATCTCCATAGGGCAATTGGTACCGCACCACTTCGATGTTAAAGGTGTGGGCGAGGCTGACCATTCGCGTGCCATAGGCCCCGTTGTCAACGATAAGTATTTTTTTACCGCGCGGCACCGCGGAGGTGATGGCTGCCTCGAGTCCTCCCGTACCGCTGGCGGTAAATAAGGTGGCCACGTGCGAATCCTCGCCATGGACAATTTTTACCAAATCGAGTTTGATGGAATCGAGCAGTTGCCCAAAGTCTTTTTCTCTCGGACAAATGTCTTCCACTACCATGGCTTCCTTCACCGTTTGGGTGGTGGTGGCGGGACCTGGGTTAAGTAAAATTTTTCTGTCAATATTTTTCATGCCGCTTATATCCGTGGATTGGACCAAACCCAGTACACTTTTAGCGCATTGAATGTTTGCCCTACCAACAATAATATTCTCACCAAAAGATAAACTACCAATATCAAGAAGGCTGAATTCATATTTGACTGATTGATGAAGAAAAGTATGAACAATGCCCCAGGGATCACGAGATCAGGCAGTCGCTCTATGCCATCGATCAAATGGCCTCGCATAACCAGCCCTACATAAAAGCTTGCGTACAGCGTGATTAGAATAAAAAGTTGGATACCAGTAAATTGAAATACACCCATACCCGTGACTACGGCAAGACCGGCAACAAATAGCCAGACCCCTGTGGTTCTGTTTGGCGTTCGAAACAGGGTCGTAGCGAAAGTCACGATTGCGCCAGCAGCAGACCCCGCAAAAACGATTTCAATCAGTCGATAGGAAAAAAGTGTTTGCGTTGAAATGAAACCGTAAGCCGCATCCAGAGATGAAATGCCGATCAAAATTGAAATGAGTAACACCGCTTCCAGCGACCCTAGTTTTTCAAAAGTCAACCAGCCAGTCTTGAACTGCTCATAAAAAACAGCCATATGCGCCAGGTAAGATGCTCCGAGCACCACACCGATTAACATTTGATTTGAAACGTCAAATACCAGAAATGCCGTGAATAAAATAATTCCATTATTAAACGCGTCCAGGTAATGATCACAAAATTCCCCAAGTGCCGACCCCGTTTTGGTGCGTTTGGCCTGCATACCGTCAAGGTGATCACCCACCAGATAGAGGAAAAGACAGATCGCCACGATCAATCTGCTTAAAGGCGATTGAAAATAAAGTGCTACGAAAAAACCGATGTATACAAAAAGATTGGAGATAATGGTAACAATGTTGGCAGGAATTGACCAGGGAACAAAAGGAAGAAGGGGTGCCACAAACCATTTTTTGAAGCCGGGGGTGAGTAATGAAAAATCATGACATCGGTACGAATATTCCCTCATAAGCTGCAAACGATCTGCTGACCTGTATTCAAGCTCGAAAGTTAATGACTTAATTACTTTAAAATTAATTGGCGATAAATTAATCGTTATTTTTGCGACCATTTTAGGTTTATCCGCCCGGTAATGAAGAAGACGTCTCAATTGAAATCATTAATTAATTCTCAGGAATTGACCTACATCATGGAGGCCCATAATGGACTGTCAGCCAAGATTGTTGAGGAGGCCGGTTTTGCCGGCATCTGGGGAAGCGGGCTATCCATTTCGGCTGCGCTGGGCGTTCGGGACAACAATGAAGCGTCATGGACGCAGGTGCTGGATGTGCTGGAGTTCATGAGCGATGCGGCTAAGATTCCGATCCTTCTGGATGGAGACACGGGGTACGGCAATTTCAACAACATGCGCAGGTTGGTCCGAAAACTTGAGCAGCGCGAGGTGGCGGGGGTTTGTATCGAGGACAAATTGTTTCCAAAAACGAATTCATTTATTGGTGGCGAAAACCAACCCCTGGCGGATATGGATGAATTTTGCGGCAAAATCAAGGCGGCCAAAGACACCCAAAGTGACGAGGACTTTATGGTAGTAGCACGACTCGAGGCCTTCATTGCCGGATGGGGATTGGACGAGGCCCTCAGACGCGCGGAGGCGTATCATAAGGCGGGTGCAGATGCGATCCTATGCCACAGCAAAAAGGCTGACTCAACAGACATTGATGCTTTTATGCAGGAGTGGGGAAACAGAGGGCCGGTGATTATTGTTCCCACAAAATACTATTCGGTACCTACCGCGCATTTTCAGGATATAGGTGTCAGCATGATCATCTGGGCGAACCATAACATTCGCAGCTCAGTGAAAGTCATGCAAGAAACCACCAAAAGAATTTTTGACGATCGATCGCTCATCAATGTTGAGAGCAAGATAGCCAGCGTCAGCGAAGTATTTCGTCTGCAAGGTGCCGATGAGTTGAAAGAAGCGGAAAAAAGATATCTGCCTACGTCCGGCAAAAAAGTCAACAACATCATTCTGGCAGCCAGCCAGGGTTCATTGGGGGAATTGACGAAAGACACACCAAAAACACTGCTGGAGGTAAACGGAAAATCGCTGCTGTCGACACAAATTGACGAATTCAATCAGGTGGGTATTAAAGATATCACCGTGGTGCGGGGTTTTGCAAAAGAGAAAATTAAAATGAACAATATCCAAACCAGGGACAATGACGCGTACGCGGACACCAAGGAATTGTACTCTCTGTACCTGGCGAAAGATCAGCTCAAGGAAAATACAGTTGTCAGCTACGGGGATATTATTTTCAAAGGATTCGTTTTGAATGAACTTTTGAATGACAATAACAACATTACCATTATTGTAGACGCGGATTGCGACAAGGACGGGAAAGACAAGGACTTTGTTTCTGCTTCGGACAAATATGATCGCGTCAATTATCAAGGCCTCGCCACTTTTAGGGAAATGGCGTCCGATCTTGATCCTGCCAAAATTTATGGAGAATTCATCGGGTTATGGAAGGTAAACAAGGTGGGATCGGAGATTGTAAAAAAGGCATTGGACACCTTGTCGAAGCATCCAGACTTCAGGAAAATGACATGCTCAGATTTGTTCAATGAAATTGCAAAAGAGAATAAAATAGCAGTGAAATACATCAGCGGGGCCTGGCTGGACGTAGACACCCTGGTGGATTTCCAAAATGCAGGTAAACTAAGATTGTAATGCTTTCAACGCAGCAGTTTGGCAATGCCCTCAAAGAACTTGGGTATGATTTTTACTCAGGTGTTCCTTGCTCATTCCTTAAATACCTGATCAACTACGCCATCAATGAGTGTGATTATGTGATGGCGGCCAACGAAGGGGATGCGGTCGCGATTGCCTCTGGCGCTTACCTGGGAGGCAAGAAATCGGTAGTACTCATGCAAAACTCCGGATTAACGAATGCCACCTCTCCATTGACGTCCCTTAACTACACGTTTCAACTTCCGGTATTGGGTTTCGTAAGCCTTCGCGGTGAAGAAGGAATAAGCGATGAGCCACAGCACGAACTGATGGGGCAAATTACGGAGAAGATGCTGAAGCTGATAAAAGTGAAATGGGCTTATCTGTCAAATGATATTCATGAAGCGAAAAAGCAACTTAAAAAAGCCGATCGCCACATTGCCAAAAATGAAACTTTCTTTTTTGTGGTGAAGAAGGGCACGTTTGATGAAGTAAAATTAAAGGAACAGGCCCTGAAGACCAGACAAAACAAAATCAAGGCAAAATCCTCTAACAAATCAGAGCTTCCGACACGAAGAGAAACACTTAAAATGTTGACTGACTTGTCGGAGAAAGAGACCATTCTGCTTGCAACTACGGGTAAGACGGGGCGTGAATTATTTGAAGTCGCTGATAAACCGAATCATTTGTACATGGTGGGCTCGATGGGTTGCATCAGTTCGCTGGGACTGGGTTTGGCTATGTCATGTCCCGACAAAAAGGTTATTGTCATTGACGGAGATGGATCAGCCATCATGCGCATGGGATCATTAACCACCAATGCTTATTATCAACCCGAAAACTTGCTGCACATTTTGCTGGACAACAATATTCATGATTCTACTGGTGGTCAGGCCACGGTTTCTCATAATATTGATTTTGTAGATCAGGCGGCCGCGGTTTGTTATCCTATTGCGTTGAAGGTGAGTGGGCTGGATGAATTGGCAAAGGCCGTGGTGAAGTGGCAGATGAATAAGGGACTGACGTTCCTTCATTTGAAAATAGCCAAGGGTTCGACCAAGGATTTGGGAAGGCCAACCATGAAACCACACGAAGTGAAATCCAGGTTGATGAAGTTTATTGCTCAATGAGGCAAGCAATTGACACAGCGGTAATTTTGGCGGCCGGATTAGGCAGCCGACTCGGTGATCATAAAGAAAATCAGCCGAAGGCATTTGTAAAAATTGGTGGTGAAACCCTCATTGAACGGTCCCTCCGGCTACTGATTGATCGCGGTGTTGATTCGATTTTTATTGGCACAGGTTACAAACATGAGTTCTTCGATGCCCTGGCAAGCAAATATCCACAGGTCAGTACTTCCAAAAACCCAGATTTCTCCGACACAGGGAGCATGTACACGCTTTACCTGATGCGCTCATTGATAAACAAACCTTGTTTATTGCTGGAAGGGGATTTGTTGTATGAACCCGCAGCGCTTGATTGGGTTATGAATGATTCCCACGATGACGTCATACTGGCCAGCGATGCCACGAGATCAGGCGATGAAGTTTTTATAGAAGTGGACGGCCGAAATTTACTGGTGGCCATGAGCAAAGACATGAATCTGTTGACGCAAATAAATGGTGAACTGGTGGGAATCAGTAAGTTGAGCACCGCTGGCCTCAAGGCGATGGCTGATTTTGCGGAGACAAAGTATTTAGAAAATAGATTGGATATTCACTATGAGGATGCCATGGTGGGTGCGGCAAGTACGCACAAACTATTTGTAAAGGTGGTTAAAGATTTGGCCTGGTGTGAGATTGACGATCCATCGCATCTCGAAAGGGCCAGATCAATTATCTATCCCAGGATATTGAACAGAACGTCAGGATGAGACAACGAATTTGGCTTTTCATTGCAGGCTTTGCGGGATGGATCATTTATTTTTTAGCGGCCCGCGCTTTCTTTATGGTCTACCACCTGGACGCAACTTCGCTGCTGGCGGTGAAAGATGTCTTTCTTGCCTTTGCTCACGGCTTGCGGATGGATATGGCGATGGCCGGGTACTTATCGCTTATTCCGGGGCTTTTGCTGGCCCTGCTTTTTTTTATCGCTGGCAAATCATTGTGGAAAATATGGTTTCCCTACCAGGTGATATTTATTATCCTGACCTCATTCATTGTGGTCCTTGACGCGGAGCTGTATGTGCATTGGGGATTCAGGCTGGATGCTACCCCCATTTTGTATTTTGGCAAGGAGGCGGCAAGCTCAGGTGATTTTTGGAAATCGGTTCTGCTGCTGATCTTTTGGCTCCTGATTTCAGTTGGCCTGAGTTATTTTGTTTATAAATTTTTTAAACCGCGATTCGATCGGGTACCGGCTACGGGTTGGATGACTTTTCCGGCTTTGCTTGGATTAACCGTTTTGCTGATTCTCCCTATCAGGGGTAGCTTGGGTGTGGCTCCAATGAACACAGGTTTTGTTTATTTTCACAAGGACAACCTTTATGCTAATCACGCGGCAGTCAATGTCGTTTGGAACTTTGGGTACGCTGTTCAAAAGATGAATAGCCTGCGGTATCCTGACAATTTTTTTGATCAAGCCACCACTGAAGCCTATTACACCCAAATGTTTCCGGCCTTTGATTCTACCGCTCACTTGCTGAATACAAAGCGCCCCAATATTATTTTGATTGCCTTGGAGAGTTACACTTTCCGGTTTATTGAATCACTGGGCGGATTGCCCCATATTACTCCCCGAATCAATGAACTGGTGCAGGAGGGAATTCTTTTCAATAATTTTTATTCGAGCGGGGATCGTACCGATAAGGGCATTGTTTCGATTTTAAACGGATACCCGTCCCAGCCAGCCACTTCTATTATCAAGGATCCTAAGAAGACCAAATCACTTCCTTATTTGAATAAGGTATTTAGGGACCAGGGTTATAGAACAGAGTTTACCTATGGCTACAATATTGACTACTCTAACTTCCGGTCGTACTTGATTAATGCGGGATTTGATCACATTACCCACAGCCAGGACTTTCCACAAGAACTCAACACGAGCAAGTGGGGTGTGCATGATCATTATGTGTTCGACAAATTCTTTGACGAGGCCCAGGCTTCTGCCGAACCATTTTTTAAGGTGATGATGACGCAAAGCAGCCATGAACCTTTTGACGTGCCGATGAAAACAGTCATTGAGGGGGACGATGAAGTAAATCGGTTTCTAAATTCCGCCTATTATACAGATCAATCGTTGGGTGCATTCATAGACAAAGCGAAACAATCCAACTGGTGGAAAAATACCCTGGTCGTCATAACGGCCGATCATGGTCATCCCTATCCCGACAATCCCGGTCTTCAAAACCCCAGGCGATTCAAGATACCCATGTTGTGGCTGGGTGGTGCACTGGCCCAACGGGACACTGTTGTGACCACGCTGGGTTGTCATGCCGATATTGCCAATACCATTTTAGGTCAGGTGGATTTAAAAGACCGCGCTTTCACATTTTCCCACGACCTGTTCGATACGTCTTATAAAAACCCGTTTGCGGTATTTGTATACAACAACGGCTATGGATTTAAAACGGACAGCACACTAAGTGTCTTTGACACCATCGGTAAAACATACATTCTTGAGGAAGGCAATCCGTCAGATTTTGAAAAGGAGTTGGGCAAGGCCTACATGCAGAAACTTTATTGGGATTTTAATTCCCGTTGATGGCGCGCCTGCCATCGTTGAAAATAATGCCGTGTGGTATAGTAGATAGCAAAAAAAAGTGGGATAGAGGTGATCGCCCAAACGCCCACTCCCAGCGCGATCGCCAGCCCGACTTGCTTCAGCTCGGCCCAAAAATTATTTGAAAACCTCGCAGTAAGCTCGTTTAAAGCGTAGGGCATTGGGTTTACTTCAAAAAGATAGGTTCCGATCTTGATAAATGGCAGGATCAAAATGAGCTGAAGCGGATAGACAAAGTAGTGAGCCAACTGCATCACAACAATATTGAGCCGGAGGATAGCGGCAACAAGGAGACAAAGGACGGTAGTGATTCCCCAAATCGGCAAAATTCCGATCACTACGCCAATGGCACAGCATAGGGCCAATTGTTCAGGTGAGCTTCCTGTCCTCAGAAACCCGACCAGTCTGTCCCATAATTTTTTTCCTGTTTTTTTCAATTGGATATGCCCCTCAAATATATCCCACTACAACGTAAGAGATATAACCCATCGTTTCTTTAATAAGGTGGTGCCAGATGGTCAGCGCCTCTATCTTAGGAATGAACAATACATCGAATGTAAAAATGCGGGGATGGGTGAGAAAGTCCGTGCTAAATGGGTCTGCGGCCCAGCCAACCTTATTGAAACATCCCAACGACCTTCTGATGTGGTATCCTGAGGTGACGAGAAGGCATTCTTCGGGGCGCGCCTTGCCATCAAGTAGTTTTTTCACCGCCACAGCCGACTCATGGGTGTTCCTTGACTCATCTTCAACAGCGATATCTTCCGGATTTACACCCATCAGAATCAAAGCTTTTGACAAGGTACCAGCCTCTCGCTCACCAATATCCAGCAGTCGGCCGCTGCCACCCGAAACCATTACCTTTTTGATCAGGCCGAGTTTGTAGAGTTGGACCGTGTGGGTCACGCGGTCAGCTCCCCGCTGAAAGTAGACCCGGTCATCAGGTTCAAGACCGGCCCTCGCCACACCGGTCAGCAATATGGCCCACGTATAGTTTTTTTTTATGTCCGCGTACGGGGTTGCGGGAACTTCCCAGAGCCGCATCACCTCATTGGCAATGAACTCGTTTGAAAAAAAAAGTAGAGCAACTATACCGGCAACGAAGAGGCGCCTTTTCCATTTTTTATTTCCAAGGACAGCTGAAACAACCAAAAGAAGTGTAATGATGACCAGGGGCATCATCAGGTAATTCAACGTTTTGGACAGAAAAAAAAACATGATTGGTTACATTCGCTTTGGCAGCGGGTTCGAGATGTTGCTCAACCCATCCACAATTTTCCTCAATACTTCATAATAAAGGGTCAAGCTAAGAATAATTGTCATCGACCATATTACGCCAAGATTAAAATAGTGGGTGTCAATATTTCGATTTAGAAAATGTTTGGCCGGCATGTAAAATTGCGCATTAAAGTCCACCACGTGTTCAGGATCCGGGTCCTTGTAAATGGGGAAAATTTTCTGAATAAGTTTGTTCCCACTCCGCACAATTCGATGTTGCTCCGTGGTGTTTTTTACCAGTTCGGCAATGGCTTCATTTTGATAGGAGTCCTTGAATTTTTCAAACGTTTTTTCCCCGGCTGCCGTAGCCGTTGAAGCCCTGATGATGGCATCTCTTTTCTTGTCTGCCACATTGTAGCGGTTTATGTAGTATTTACCGAGCGTCTCCAGGAATTTTACGGTCTTTGAATAAACAGCCGAATCGTATTTCTCAGGATACAACAACGCTACTTCTTTGAAATTATCGTGGCCCACCACATCGAGTTCTCCTCCAATTTCGTTTCTCAGCAAGGTAAGGTTATCGGCCACTTGCTTTCGGATTCCTTCCTCCGTGTTGCCGATGTGAAGATTAACGAAGTCCAATTGTGTTTCGAGCGAGGGAATATAGTAGATCTTCTTGTAATCGGATTCCGCCATATTCTTATCATAGAGGTAAAATTGCTTTTCAAATTCATTGTCCTTGAACTGCGCAACCATGGCAGCCTCAAATGCCCAACGTGACGCCATCAGGTCTCCTACAATAGGTACCGTCTCCGTGTTTCCGATGATGGGATTTAGTTTATCAAACTTAACGACCACACCGCTGAGAATGAGCTGCGGGATAAGCAAGATGGGTATAAGTATGTAAATCGTGATGGCTGAATTGAAAGCGGATGAAATATTCAGTCCCAACAGGTTGGCAAAGCAGGAAGTGGTGAAGAGAATGGACCAATGAATCAGCAGCATTCCTTTTATTTCGAGGATGTAGTTGCCGATCAGCACAAACAAAAATGTTTGGATTGCGGAGATCACAAACAAAATGGTGATTTTTGAAACGATGTAGCTGCTTCGGTTGAGGTGGAGGAACGCCTCCCTCTTCAAAATTTTTCGATCCCTGATGATCTCTTCGGCACTAACGGTGAGCCCCATAAAGAGTGCCACGATAACGCTCATAAAAAAATAGGCGGGCATGTTCAGGTTTTTGCTGAAGACATAGTCTGTTTTGAAAATGTCGTCTTCATTGTAGTACCGGACGATGAAAGCGAGTATAAAGGCCAGCAGGGGGGCTTCCAGCAAATTGATAAGCATGTATTGCTTATTGCTGAGTTTGGAAAACATATCCCGCAGCGAGAACAATTTAGTCTGTTTGAACCAGTTCGGAATATTCAACGAGCTGTAAGGTACTTCGCTGGACGGCAGTACCTTTTCGATCTTGATATTTTCAGTAAATTTTTTCTCCCACTGTTGCGGTGAAAATTTTCGTTCATTGGTGAAATTGCCGTATTCATTGATTACCCGGGTTTCTATGATATTAAATATTTGTTCAGGGTTTACGTTGCCGCAAGAGATGCATTCGCCATGCTCACTATTGATCAGGTTGATGCTTCTTTTAAAATAGGTAACGGCATCCACCGGATTACCATAATATATTTGATAGCCTCCGGTGTCCAGCACGACCAGCTTATCGAACATTTTAAAGATGTCAGAGGAAGGCTGGTGAATAACCGCAAATACCAACTTGCCTTTCAGTGAAAGTTCCTTTAGCAAATCGATGATATTTTCAGAGTCTCTGGAGGAGAGGCCCGAAGTCGGCTCATCGCAAAAGAGCACTGTGGGCTCGCGCAGGAGCTCCAGCCCGATGTTAAGGCGCTTCCGTTGACCGCCACTTATCGTCTTTCTCAATGGCGAACCAACGGTAAGATCTTTCGTCTCTACTAGTCCGAGGTTTTCCAGCGTGGCCATCACCAGTGCTTCAATTTCTTTTTCAGACAATTGGCTGAAGCATAACTTGGCCGCAAAATAAAGGTTTTGGTAAACGGTGAGATCTTCAATCAACAGATCATCCTGCGGCACAAAGCCGATGACCCCCTCAATTTCCTTGGCTGACTCGTGAATATCGATTCCGTTGATCAACACCTGGCCGGCAGATGGTTTCTCTGTTCCATTGAGCACATGCAGCAACGTTGACTTGCCTGCACCACTGGCACCCATCAACGCCACCAGTTTTCCCGACTCCTCGTAAATATTTACATTTCTTAGTCCCAGTTTTCCGTTCTTGAACTGATAGGAGATATTTCGTGCCTCGAAGCTCAAATGCAGCCCATCGCTTAGTTGCTTAAACTGGGCAAGTATATCTCCGTAGTACACAGGCGTGACATTGTTCCAACGGATTGTGCTGCCTGTCGCGATGACGTTGATGCTGCCCGATTTCTGAGGTACTCCATTCAGAAACACATCGGAGTGTCCAAGGTATTCAAAGAAGTATACATCGGTGCTCCTGATATGCAGTATGGCCACAAATCCATCGAGCTCTGGCCTGCTGAGATGCTTGCATTTTCCCCTGGAAGCCGGCCGGCTATCAACTACAAGTATATCTTCATGATCCAGTTCTTCGGCCGATTTGGCCATCAGAAATTTTTCAATGAGTTCAATATCGGACTGTGCGATGTTGAGGGCTGTGGCTATGACTCTGGCCAGTTGATCCTCACGGGATGAGATCGTGCCATCGCTGAGAACAACGCTCATCAGCTCTACCATGATCACCGTTTTCTGTTTTTGCGCAATCTCCTTGTTGATGGATTCGCATATGGTAGAAATTGTCCGGGCTTCTTCCTCGGCTGACATCTGGCCCGAAAGCTTCTCTGAGTACTGATCAAACAATTGAAGTTTACTTTCGACAGCACTTTCGCTTAGGTGATCGGACAGAAATGCCTGGATGTGGTCCCGTTCTTGTTTGGTGACCATATCTTCTTTTGCAACAAGGGCAAACAGCTTAATGATGGCCTTGAGTACAGGTTCGCTCATTCGGAGGATTTTAGGTTAGACTAAAGATACTAAAGGAGCATATATTGCGGACAAAAAAAAAGGATTGGCAAGACCAATCCTTTCGAAGTGTTTTGAGTGGTATTATCCCGTGATTGAGTTTCTGAGTTTTTGCACCGTCACGGTAATCTGCTCCAGATTCTTGTCGGTAAGCACAAGGTCTGCGCGGTTATTTTTGATTTGCTCCTGAATATTGAGTGCCCGGTAGCTCGCCCTCAGGGCGGTGAGGTCGCTCACAATGCCGCCTACCGGCTCCGATTGGTCGATGGTGTTGAGCATCTTCAGCAGTTCATCGACTGACTTCTCCTGCTCCAGGATCACACGCATCAGCGGTGTCAGGATCAGGTTCCTGGCATCGTCAGGCAAAATGTTTTTTGGATAGCTCTTAATGAGGCCGGTGGAAATATACAGACCTTCAACAAAACTGCCCGTCAGCATCAAAGCAGCCAACTTATTGCGACTGTCATCTTTCAGGTAGCTGTCCGTCTTTTGGATAGACCGGTTCAGGATGGAGGCAAGGGAATCCTTGTTGCCAATGTTGGACTCAAATTGTTGCAGGATGTTGACGTCAAATGAACCAATCACGCCCAGGTTATCTGCCAGTTTTTTACAGGCGTTGAGATAGTCAATCGCCTCCTGTGTTTTACCATATGAGCTCAGGTAGCCAATGTCTGCGGCATACACACCAAGGTTCAGTGCGGCCTTATCGTTAATGGTACCATATTGATCAGCCTTTTGTCTGCTGTTGATCAGGCTCTGATTGTACTCAGCTCCTGTTGCTTCCAGTAAATACGGGATTTCAGATGGTGAAGGGATATTATAAACTACATCCTGAATTTGCTCTTGAAGTGACTCTTCGGCCTGTTTAAACTCATCCGAATTGTTTCCCTCTTTTGTGGATGATCCACAGGACCATAGTCCGAAGGTCAATACTGTAAGGAGAATAAGGGCGTTATGGCGCGTGAATTTCATCAGTACATTTGGTTTAGGACCCAATTTTAACACATTTTTCATTAAGTGAAAATGGTATCGTGTAAAACTTTGGCGTATTAACGCTTATTGGAGGATAAGGTCAAGCCAAGCTCGTTGACAGGTTTTGGTGGGCCCTGCTGGGATCGAACCAGCGACCACCTGATTATGAGTCAGGTGCTCTAACCATCTGAGCTAAGGGCCCTTTAAAAAGGAAGTTATTTCAAAGAGGCTGCAATTTTAACAATTTGGAAGGTGATTCCCAATCGCCTGCAAGGTTTATGATCACCAATAATTTCGTGTGATTACTGCGCTTCAATTAACCGCATTCATGAGAATGGCAAGCGCGTTGTTGAGTGACCTGGCACCAATAGGGTCGCCCCGATGGTGACCAAGCCTGACGACTACAAGGTCTTTCGAGGGAATAATGATCGTTTTCTGTCCGCCTGCGCCAGCCATATAGTAGGCTTCTTTGGGAATGGGCATTTCTCCTTTGCCATTGATCCAAAACAAGCCGCCATACACAGGCTCTTTCCACGCAGGCGCCAGGGTCGAAACAAAGTTTGAAAATGTTTCAGGTAAAATTTGTTCTCCATTCCATTTCCCATTTTGAAGATAGAGCATGCCCAGTCGTGCCCAATTCCGTGCTGTGCCGTAGTCAAATCCGGTAAGCAAAAAATTTCCGTAAGGATCTGTTTCCATGACCTGTTTTCTTATACCGATTTTGTCAAACAATTCCCGTTGCGGATAGGTGAGGTATTCTACATCATTTTTTTCAAGCGTTGTTCTCATGATATAGCCCAGCGTCAATGGATCACAATTATGATACTGCCCGTTGGTGCCTATCGGAAATTCCAGGGGTCTGTCAAACGAATAGGTAAATGCATCGATTGCTCCCGAGTAGATGTAAAAATGATCCATCAGATTAAGCTGCGGTCTTGCATCGGGGTCATGGTGGGATTGAAAACGAAGGCCGCTGCTCATTTGCAGGAGATCGCGTATGCGCATTTCCTTTCGCGGATCACCTTCTTCCTGCCAGGCCGCAACAGGCGCCTTGTCATCGATAGCAAAATATCCCTGCTGAATCATTCTGCCGATCAAAGTAGCGGTCAGGCTTTTTCCCATGGACCAGCTCTCAAGTTGAGTGTCTTTGGTAATTCCGGGTGCGTATCTTTCACCAATGATTTTTCCATGATGAACAATAAGAACGGCCGCAGTCAATGATTCGGCCGGTGAGAAGGCAGAATCCAGTGCCGTTTCAATTAAATCCCGGTTAGGCGGGTCATTGTCGTCAAGTATATCACCCATTGGCCACGGCATCGTGGCCGCGTCACCCAACGTGGTCTCAATGTCAAGGGGATCAAAGTGCAGACCACCTTCCGTCTGAATAATGCAACCCTGACCTTTGGCAAGCTTTGCCGATCTGCTTAGCGTATCTCCCAGTGAAAGGGTCACCGATTTCTTTTCAGTATCTATAGAGTAGGAGACTTTACCATACCATTCTTCACCTAAAAAGAAATACCCACTGTTCTCCATGGCTTCTTCAATATTTCGCCCGGATACGAAAACCGCTGAACACATCACTTTGGCATAACCTGCCAGGCCCAATGCCGTATTGGTACCCTGGGGCGAGGGTGTGGTTTCCAACGGAGCAAATTTTTCCGATAGCGAAACCGGATCTTCAGGGGTCGAGGAAGTGCAACCACTTATTAAAAGGACTGCCGACAATTTGGCGAGTTTTTGAAAGTAGGGAATGGTCATGTTTGAGGTTTTAGTGAGTTGAATTTAATTAAATCGGCTGGAATCAGGGAAGCAATCGTAAATTGCTGGTTGGTCGGGCCGTTGAGAGGTAATTTTTTGGGATAAGTTTCTAAGCGGATTGACCGTATTTGACGAGGTGAGATAGTGACGCTTTGTGACCTGGTGCCATTGTGTTGCGATTTTTACTTCAATGGGCCACTTTGTCACCAAGGCGCGAGATAACGTTGCACTTCAATCAGATAAGTAGTGTCTGCCGGTTAATTGATTTCGGTTTATTGTGCGGTTTCTGATTTTTGCCCTTTATTCGCGTCATCAAAACTAGGCGATGGATATAACTTCTTTTAAGAATATCATTTTTGATCTTGGTGGTGTGATCATTAACCTTGACGAAAAAAATACCATGGACGCCTTTGCCCGGTTAAACGCGCAGGATCAATCAGACATCAAAAAGTCCATTTTGGAATTTGACGCCTTTAAGAGGTTTGAAAAGGGACAAATTTCAGCTGACGAATTTAGGGAAGAAGTTAGGGTTACATTCCGGTTAAATGCGACCGATCAACAGATGGATGATGCCTTGAATGCTATGTTACTGGATATCCCCGGAGAGAGACTGAGCCTGCTTGACAAACTCCGACCATCCTACCGATTGTTTTTATTGAGCAATACAAATAGCATACACATGAAGCGTTTCAACGAAATACTTCAGGGTGTTTCCGGCAAACAATCCATTGATGAGTACTTCGAACGTGCGTACTACTCACATTTGGTGCACATGAGGAAACCTGACCATGAGATTTTCCAACTGATTCTTGATCAAAACGAACTTATTGCAGGAGACACATTGTTTCTTGACGACAATCGGTCAAACCTTAATGGTGCAAAGTCGCTTGGAATCGGGACCTTTCACGTGGAATCTCCCGCTCAACTTTTTGATCTCTTTAAATGAAGTTTACCAGCAAGGAGATTCTTATTCACACGTCACTTTTTCTGGTCACCTTTGTGACCACGACACTTGCCGGTGCCGAGTGGACGTTTGGAAAGTCCATTTTCATGCCCGGCTACTCATGGGCCGATTTTGTCAGCGGGATGCCGTACTCAGTTCCTTTCCTTCTGATACTGACGGTGCACGAGTTTGGCCATTATTTCACAGCCATTCATTACAAAGTGAAAACCACATTGCCCTATTTCATTCCATTGCCTCCCATTACGTTCATGTTCGGCACCATGGGTGCATTGATCAGGTTGAAGGGAAAAGTGGAATCAAAAATGCAGCATTTTGATATAGGCATTGCCGGACCGCTGGCTGGGTTTGCTGTTGCTTTTGGGGTGTTGTGGTATGGATTTACTCACTTACCTCCTCCGGAATACATTTTCCAGTTTCATCCCGAGTATGAAGCGTTCGGGTTGAATTATGCTGATTTTGTTTATCAGCAGGAGTACCTGGCACAAAATGCAGGGGCGGATGTCTTTGTCGGGAAGAATTTGCTGTTTGTATTTTTTGAAAAATTTATTGGGGATCCGGCCCGCGTGCCCAACGTGCATGAGATTATTCATTATCCATATTTGTTTGCCGGGTTCCTGTCGCTTGTATTCACAAGCATTAACTTATTGCCCATAGGCCAACTGGATGGGGGGCATGTCGTTTATGGGCTACTTGGCTTCAAAGGCCACAAAACAGTAGCCTCCATGGCCTTTGTGCTATTTTTGTTTTATGCCGGCCTGGGATACATAAGTCCTGGCGATCCCGCGGAAACCCTGCTTTGGGAAATCCCGCTTTTCATAGGGTTCCTGTATTTCTGCCTGACAGGACTTGGGCTTTCGAGACGTGATACCCTGATGTATGCATTTGTCCTATTTGCCGTCCAGTACTTGCTGGCTACTCTTTTTCCAACCATCCAGGGCTATCCGGGTTGGCTGTTATTCGTGTTTATCATCGGCCGCTTCATTGGGGTCAGGCACCCTCAATCCGAAATTGAAGAGCCATTAAGTCTGTCGCGTATAGTGTTGGGTTGGATTGCCTTGTTTGTTTTTGTGATTTCCTTTGCGCCCAATCCCCTTGAGATCGTGATTACTGGAATTAGTCAACCCTGATTCGATGCGCGAATGAGCCAGTTGGAGTTTGCAGCCTTACGATATAAATGCCCGGTGACTGATTTTGCATCTGAACATGCTTCCCGTCATGAATGTCGTCAATGGTGATTTGAATTTCTTGGCCTGTAAGATCGAATAGTTGAACTTTATGAACCTCTCCGGTCACGTTAAAGTATCCGTTAGTAGGGTTAGGATAAATACTTACAGGAGCCAATACCTTTTCAGGAATACCCACGAAGATGTTGTCGCTTTCTCCGAAAACCGGACGGATCATCAAACTGCCGGTCAGGTTCACATTTTGCTCCCAGGCTCCATTCAGGTTGAAGAAAATCTTGCTTCCCGAGTCGGTGTTTTTATCAAGGCCAATGGCTAGTACCGAGGCAGTGGCCTGTCTCCAGCCAATATAAAACCTATTTTGCACCCCTACCAATCGACTCAACCCTACCCGCCAAAATTTATTTTGCGTTCCTCGTTGCACAGTAACCGTTTCCCTGTGAAGAAACGAACCCGGGTCCCCACTCAGGTCCTTCAGAATCAGCAGTTGGATAGATTGTGTGATGTCTTCTCCAAATTTTGGAAAATATAAGTCAAGGGCAATGATCGTGTCATTCCTTTGTGTTCGCATTTCAAACAGGTAGGCCAGTTGCGCACCTGGCTGATTTAAAGCAGCTCCATATTCCGCAGTTCCGTCATCGTACGCATAATAATTGTCAAGCATAAACTCAACCTGCGTGGTGTCATTGCTTCTGAAGTCGATGGGCGCATATTTAATGGTGTTGTAGTCGCCCAGTGGATCCGTTGATGGGTCAATATTGTCCCCGGAGTTAATCCAGAGCTTTAGCTTTACCCTTACCGCTGAGTCACTGGGAGCCAGGTTGGACAAATCTGGAGGCGTTTGAATGGGCGTCTTTCTGAATTCGAGGGGTTGCAAGGGGCTGCCAATCGTGGTGGCCAGGTCCAGTTGATGAGTAAAGATGTCTTCGGATTTGCCCCGATATATAAATATAGTGTCCTGCGAATCATAGTTGACAGGCTGCACATCACTCTGGTTGGCATTTCCCGGTATAAACTCAAGGTTGTGCATCGACAGCAATGGCGGAGTCAGGTTGGAAGGGGGATCTTCCATGAAGTGATCGAAAGGCATTGAAAAATAACCCTTGAGCATCGATGTGAGCGAAGTAGTGATAGTTCTGTCCGGATAGCTGGTGTCACTGGTGTTTCGTCCTTTATTGAGGTACACGTAGTCAATATTCCAGGTATCGTAGGGCCCAGAAAGCCTGCCAAAATTCAAAATACTGAATTGGAAATTGTTGTGATAGTACTGGTCACCTGACACGGGAATCAGAATTTGTGTAAACACATTTGGATCAAAGGTTCCGTCATTCTCAATGGTTCGTACATTTATCCATTCGCCTGATGCATTTTTAAACAATACCCTGAGTTGATCACCCGGGTCGGGCGGTTCACCATTTCCCCTGAATTGATAGTAGAAACTCAGGAAGACTGTGCCCCTTTCATCCAAGGGCACAAGATCAAGCGCGATACGCCTGGAAACCAGGCTATCTGCAACGCCCTTGGCCAATACATCATTCACGCTGTAGGGATTTCCGGAGGCATTGAGCCCATCGAAAGTGACTACGCCCTGAGAGGGGGGATTTACACCCATGCCATTATTCACCCAAACCGTTTCCCTGGCTTGCCACAGGGTATCATGGGGCAGGCCCGGAGTATTGGAAAAGGAAAAATCATCCCAAAAAGGAAGCGGCAGAGGTGTCAGCTCTTTGGTTCGCCCGCTTGTATTATTTTTGTTCGTTTGTGTGTGGTTGGGGATCGGAATAATTGAGAACTGACACAACCCTAAATGGGCATGGGCAACAAAAAGAAAAGCAAGCCACCTTACTTTTTCAAAGCCCATCTGGTGCCGGGGATTCATTCTCATTGTTATCTTCTTCTTTGTAGCCTGGCGGGGCCAGCCAGAGATCAACCGGATCGCCCACATGCACCTGCTCGTTTACATCAGGGTATTGTTTGTAAACGACCGGGGACGTGCCGGTAGTATCCACACCGTAGGGGATTTCAACGTTGCCCAGGTGCAGGTTCCAGCCCTGCAATTTAAACAGCGCAGTTTCGTAAGAGTCGCCAATAAGTCGGCCAATTCTGAAGTCTGACCTTCCATTTCCATCACCCACCACCAGGTCAATGACTGCGCCTTTTGGCACACGTGTACCGGCAGCGATAGGTTTCCCCTGGTACCTCATCTGCTTAACCAGATTCAGAAAAGGACTTGGCTCCAAAATGATATGACCTCTTCTGAGCTCGTTACTTTTTAAGACCACCTCAGCATTGATGCGTGAGCGGTCCACCAGTTCAGGCATTGGTACGGTGGGAGGCGTGATGCGATTGATGGTGATATAAATCTTTCTGTTCTCCTTTACCTTGGACCCCGGCTTCGGAAATTGTTGCAGCACGGTAAGTGGGGGAAAATCTTCGGAATAGGATGAGTCATTCAATTCGAATCGCAGGTCATGACTCGAAAGGAACTCTTCCATTTTATCTAACTCCATTCCGGTAAGATCCGGAACTGTAATCGTTTCACCATGGTTCGTAGTACTCGGAAGGAAAATATAGAAGTAAATAATCGAGAGTATGGCAAGCAAACCTATGGCTAGTCCCAGGTTGGTGATCAATGAGCCTAACGTGTCGGACCAAAATGGAAATTTGAATTTCATTCTCAGGTAGTTATTTTATTGGCTTCACATGATGATGCTTTGATTTTCAATCCGTTAAAATTTCAATGAAGACTGAAAGTCCTTTTCTATTCGCTTCGAAATTTCGTGTCGATCCATGCCGTGTCGAATTAATTTGGAAATCAAGTCGGTAAACGAAATACCTCTCTCTTTCCACATCATTGGGTACATGCTGGAGTTGGTAAAACCCGGAATGGTGTTGATCTCATTGACATAAATCTTGCCATCGTTGGCGAGAAACAGGTCGACTCGCGCAAAGTCTTCACACTGGAGTTGCCGATATGCCTGAACGGAATATTCACGGATGGCATGGATCGTACTTTCATCCAATTGTGCCGGGACATCAATTTTCACGGCCTCACCATCCACATACTT
Source organism: uncultured Ohtaekwangia sp. (assembly GCA_964655635.1). GTDB lineage: Bacteria > Bacteroidota > Bacteroidia > Cytophagales > Cyclobacteriaceae > ELB16-189. The sequence goes on along the minus strand of CAZZNH010000004.1, from coordinate 122,419 downwards.
TGCATCAAAGGTATAGAATTCGTAGTTCGGACTGATAATAATTTCACCTGGAAGAGAAGCTTCGGGCGGCTTGTTGCCAAGTATGGCGCATTCAATTTCGCGTCCCTGGATATACTCTTCCACCAGCATGCAGTCGTCATATTTAAATGCCTCCTCAACGGCATGACGGAAATCAGTCTCATCTTTTACTTTGGAAACCCCCACTGAAGAGCCGAGGTTGGCCGCCTTTACCATAAACGGTAGTCCAAGGTTGTTTCTCACCGCGTCAAAAGAGATGGTTTCCTTCTGGTCGTATCGAAAGGACAGAAATCGTGTAACCGGAATTCCCGCTTGCTCCATTAATTGCTTGGCAACCAATTTGCTCATCGAGATGGAGGACCCAAGTACGCCAGTCCCAACCATCGGTAGTCCCATCGCCTTTAGCAGCCCTTGAATGCTTCCGTCTTCGCCATCGGTGCCATGAAGAACAGGAAAAACAATATCTATCCGAAATTGATGTCCGCGCTCGTCTTCAAAACTGGGATTTTCACCATCCAGGTGCAATTTGAGTTTGGATCCATTTTCAATTTCCTTGCCGACCGAAGAGGTCGCATACCAGGTTCCTGTTTTCGAAATACCTATTGTGTACGTGTCGAAAAGATTTTTGTCAATGTAAGCGTCAATATTCCTCGCGGAGTTAATCGATACTCCGTGCTCAACGGAGCGCCCACCATAAAGAATGCCAACTTTCAGTTTAGTCATGCACGATCAATTCGCCTCAAATATGTCCAGTATTTATCTGATTTCCACTAAAATAACAACTCTTGGTGGAAATTTCGGTCAGCGGGTGATAAAGACTTTGGTTGACTTGACCTCGTTGGCAGCCTCGACCCGGAGAATATAAATTCCGGTCCGCTGATTGCTCATGTCGATGGTATAGGTTTGATTCAAGTTATCAGGCAAGAGGTTATCTAGCACCACCTGTCCCATGGTATTGTAGATTTGAAGGCGAGAGGTTTCTTTGTTCGTGAGGTTAAATGTTATTTTGATTTCATCAAATGACGTGGTATACACCGCAAACAGGGACGGGGCAATTGGCGGTGAAGGATTGTCATCGGCGTACATTTCAATGTCATCGAGATAGAGATGATTTCCGTTGTCATTCGTCACTACAAATGCCAGCCGGACATTGGATTCGCCCACCAGGTCATTGAGGTTAACAAAAGTTCTCTGCCAGTCGGTGTTGGTTATCGGAATCCATGCCATTGTACTGTTACCCACCGCAAACTGATTGCCCAACTGGTCAAACTGGGATGTCGCAAAAGTTAAACCTCCATCTGTCGATGACAACACGCGCAGTTGGTCAGTTCCCTTTGGGCTTAGCGCATAGCTCACATCAAATAGTATACTTGCCTTGACGCTTTTAGAAAAATCCAGAACAGGGGTCACGAGCCATGCCTCATCGCCTTTGGATGTATTCGCGAACGCGCGATAAACCAGAGATGGGCCTTTGTTGGTGGTCGTAGTTTCCCAATTGAGCATGGATTTCTGGCTGACAATGGTCCATGACTCCTGGAAGGAGGTGTTGAAATTTTGCCGCACCGGGATGGATTCCCGATGGTCATTGACAATGATGGTTCTTTCCTTCGAGTTATTGAGTGGTACTTCATCCGTACCACCATTGGGCTCGGTGAGTGCGATCACCAGTTGGTTGGAACCTGTTATAAGAGAAATCGGATCGAGTGAAACATCAATTTCTTTGCCGGTCAGCAGATTGATTCCTGTGATCGACTTACTGGAAATAGCGCCTCCGTTTACCGTTGTCTCAATTTTTAGGCTGGTGATGGCAGTGCTTCCCTGATTTCTGATTTTCACCATCGGTGACGGATTGTTTTTATTTATTACGGCTGACGGACTAATGATTTCGGTGAGGGCGATGTCAGTCCTGTTTTCAAAGACAAAAACATCATCGAGGTAGAGATTGTTGCCATTTCCATTTTGGCCTATAAATGCGATTTGGATTTTGCCCGATCCGATAAATGGTGTCAATGAAACGGACTCCGTTCGCCACTGAGAAGCATTGGAAGGGGCAAAAGAATTGGCTGAGGCGGTCGCAGTGGCAAGGGCTGCACCCGCCTTGTTGAATATCTCAATACCACTGGATAAATCAGGATTACATTCGGGGATCACAACAATTTTCAGTCTGTCCTGAAGGCTGGCGCTGGGAAAATTGGCGTGGGAGATTTTGAAACTTAATGCTGCCGTGGGAATACTCGTCAAATCCAAGGCCGGTGTGAGCAGTTGATCAACGACCCCTTTTTCTTCGTAGTCATAAAAGTTGATATACATGGCCCTGTTTCCGGCTGTGCCGTTCAGGGCAGTCACGTTTTCCCAAGTTTGTCGCGAGTCCGGGTTTTGGATCGTCCAGTTGGCTGGGTTGGTATCAAAAAATTCAAAAAGTGGAACTGGAGCTGTAGCAGGCACTTTTGAGATTTGAGTAAGGAGGTTGTCTGATGATTTTCCGTCAGTTGTTCCATTGGTAAGTAAAATTTCAAAACTGAGCGTGCTCGTGCTGGGTGCGCTCAGGTTAATGGGATCAAATTGAACATTAACTATCTCCAGGGGATTTAGATTCAGGACCACATCTTTGACCTGTTGCGAGACGGTGTTTAGCTTGAACTCAATTCGCGCTGCCGTGATGACGTTGGTTCCGTAGTTTCGTACTTCCAGCAATGGAGTCAGCGTGCCACCGCAGGAGGTGATTCCTGGGTCGATGATCTTTCGCAGGCCGAGATCGTTTGCCACAGGAGTCGGGTTTTGCGACCCCAATGATGTAGTCAGCGTGACCCTTCTGGGACTGTTCTGCAAAATGATTTCCATTCTCGAAATCTGTCCCATGGTAAAAAGGTTCATGCAGGCGTCATTGGTATAATCGAGGTAGTTTTGAAACATCTTGTTGTTGGAGCAGCTCACTTGCGGATGAGAGGGACATCCGTTGGTTTCTGACGACTGAGGAGGTGTATCGTTTACATAATCGGTTCCACTGCAACTGCTCACATCTCCCCATATATGGCGTAAACCAAAAAAATGACCAATTTCATGCGTGGCCGTTCTGCCTTTGTTAAACTGCGGCTCAAGATTAAATGCCCCTGGTACAGGCTCGTCATCAATGGATCCAACATCTCTGTAATTGATCACAACACCATCCGTCAGTGGATCTGACGAGGAATTTTCCAATCCGGGAAGCGTGGACTCAGGGAATTGCGCATAGCCAATGAAATTACTGGGGTCGTTGAAGTTGATGATCCAAAGGTTGAGGTAATCTTCCGATGGCCAATAACTCAGGGATTTGAATTCTGCATTGTCCGCCAGGGTCCATTCCGATTTTGTGCCCTGAATGCGCCTGATCCCGTTGGTGGAGAGGCCCTCCGGATCCTGCCTGGCCAGCACGAATTCAATATCAAGATTTCCAGCCACAGGCAGAAATTCCGAAGGTGTTTGTCCGGCATCCGCATTGAGGCGTTTGAAATCTTTGTTAAGGACGCTGATTTGAGAAGCTACCTGTGCGTCTGAAATGTTCGTCCCAATTCCGATGGATTCACCATTGTGAATGACGTGCACGACCACCGGAATGGTATAGGGTCCAGCTGACGTGCCCTGGGTACTGTTGCTTTTTAATACCTGCTGATTGCGCATCCAATTTTCAAATTGAATGTCAAATCCGGGATTATTGGACTTAATGATTTTCTGGTATTCAACAGTAGCGCACCGCTGCTGCGCCTTGGCTTCAAGGGCCACAATAAGAGCCAATACGATGAAACTAAGTTGCCTTATCACGGAGTCAATTAAAAAAAGTCGGCCAAGATCCGAAGTTTAGACCTTTAGTGACGATCAATCGTTTAACGCTAAAACACTAAAACTATGATTTAATGGGCTAAAAAGAAAAGCAGTAACCCCTAGGCCGGGGTCATGTTGATGACTTCAATGCCATTAATTTCGGGCACCGATTTTTTTATTGCTTCTTCTACACCAGCTTTAAATGTCATCGTGGACATGGGGCATGTGCCACAATTGCCGACAAATTCCAACTTCAACTTATTTTCTCTTGTGATTTCAAGCACACGAACATTGCCGCCATCCGTAACCAGGTAGGGGCGAATGTTATCCAGGGCGGCCTCCACCCTGGTATTCAAATCTTCTTTTTTTTCTTTGGCTATGCTCATTGTACTTTCATCTCCACTTTTTTGGTCCCTTCAAAGTTAGCATTTCTTATGGCAACCTGACGGGCCATGGCTTCAGCCAGGTCTTTAAATGCTGTCGAAGTTAAACCTTCCTTCATTACGGCCGGAAGTCCACTGTCCCCGCTTTCGCGAATTCCCTGCACCAATGGGATTTGGCCCAAAAAAGGAACGCCATACTTTTCAGATAAGTTCTTACCCCCGTCCTTACCAAAAATATAATATTTATTCTCAGGCAACTCCGCAGGTGTAAAATAGGCCATGTTTTCGACAATGCCGAGCACCGGAACGTTGATTTGGGGCTGTTTGAACATGGCCAAACCCTTGGTGGCGTCTGCAATGGCCACTTTTTGTGGCGTGGTTACGATGATCACTCCTGTTACCGGAACAGTTTGTACCAGTGTCAGGTGGATGTCGCTCGTGCCCGGGGGCAAATCGATAAACAGGTAATCGAGTTCTCCCCAGTCGGCATCGCTGATAAACTGTTTCAACGCGGAGCTTGCCATTGGGCCCCGCCAAACAACCGGGCTATCGGGCGGCGTGAGAAATCCAATAGAGAGTAATTTTACACCGTATTGCTCAAGCGGCTGAATGATGTTTTTTCCATTCACCACTTTCACATCGGGCTGCTCGTGCTCACAATTAAACATGAGGGGCACCGAAGGGCCATAGATATCGGCATCGATAAGGCCGACTTTCGCCCCAATTTGTGCCAACGCAACAGCCAGGTTTGCGGTGACAGTAGATTTTCCAACACCTCCTTTGCCTGAGGCAATGGCAATAATGTTTTTTACACCGGTCAGTACGGGCGCCCTGTCGCGGGTGGAGGTTACTGCCGAGGTCATGGTGATTTCGAGGTTCATCTCCGGGCCGATCACTTTTCTAACTGCGTCCTCACAATCCTTCCTGATCTTCTCCTTCAGCGGACATGCCGGTGTGGTGAGCACCACGGTAAACCCCACGAAATCTTCCTTCACCGACACTGCTTTCACCATATTGAGGGTTACGAGGTCCTTGTGCAAATCAGGATCGTTCACGGTAGAGAGCGCCTTAATTATATCGTTTTCAGAATATTTCATTCAATTTTTCGTTCGGGCGCAATTTAGGGCTAAAGAAGGGAGTCTGCCTTGATATTTTGATCCTTTTTTAATTTTAGGGACAATTAGCCGGCATGATTTAACTTAGTTTGATTCATTGCTAAACTCCCAAAGCATAAAAAAGTATCTTTGAAGTCTCAATTTTTCTGAATTGATTTTCCGCGAAACCATAGATGAAGTAAAAAATCGCATCGACATCGTTGATGTGATCAGCGACTTTATTACGCTTAAAAAGTCTGGCCAGAATTACAAGGGTCTCAGTCCTTTCACCAATGAAAAAACGCCATCATTTTTTGTGGTTCCTGGTAAAGGCATATTCAAGGATTTTAGTAGCGGGAAAGGCGGTGATGCCTTCACATTTCTGATGGAGCACGAGGGCATGAGCTATGTGGAGGCCATCAGGTTCCTGGCCAAAAAGTATGGGGTGGAGGTGAAGGAGTCAACCGCGACCCAGGAAGAATCAACTCAGCAAAGTGAAAGAGAGGGGCTCTACATACTCATGAATTTTGCCCGCGAGTATTATCACGACATTCTCCTTAATCATGAAGAAGGGCAAAGTATCGGGCTCAGCTATTTTCGCGAACGGGGTTTTAACGACAAAACCATTGAAAAATTTGAGCTCGGTTATGCCTTAAATGGCTGGGAGAATTTTAGCGAAGAAGCAATCAGGAAAGGGTATAACAAAGAACTGCTCGAGAAAGCAGGTCTTGTCGTTAAAAAAGAAGATGGCAGTTCTTACGATCGCTTTCGCGGGAGGGTGATTTTTCCCGTGCATAATATTTCCGGGAAAGTGGTTGCGTTCGGGGCGCGGATGTTGGGTAAGGAGAAGAACCAGCCGAAGTACATCAACTCGCCAGAAACGGAAATATACCACAAGAGCAACGTACTTTATGGTCTTTTTCAGGCGAAGAATTCCATCAGGCAAAATGATAATTGTTATTTGGTGGAGGGATACACGGATGTGATTTCACTTCATCAGTCGGGTGTTGATAATGTGGTGGCGTCATCCGGAACGGCACTCACGGAAGAACAAATCAAGCTAATCCGAAGATTCAGTGAAAATGTCACTGTTTTATTTGATGGCGATGCGGCAGGTATCAAAGCTGCGTTGCGCGGGATCGATTTGATCTTGAAAGGCGGTTTGAATGTGCGGGTCGTTCTGTTTCCTGATGGGGAGGACCCGGACAGCTATTCCCGCAAACTGGGCTCATCGGATTTTCAGGATTTTTTAAAAAAGAGCAAGAAAGATTTTATTTCATTTAAGGCAGATCTGTATGCCGCGGAAGCGGGTACTGATCCAATTAGAAAGGCCGAGTCCATAAAAGAAATAGTGACCAGCATTTCGTTGATACCCGATCCGGTTAAGCGATCCGTATACATCCAGGAGACGAGCAACTTACTCAGAATAAGCGAGGCGGTATTGTTAACGGAATTAAATAAAATTCTGATTAACGAAAAGCGGAAGATAGAAAAGGACAGGCAGCGGGAGGCCGATGCTAACCTGGAATCCGTTGAACCTCTCGCTGAACAAATCAGCGGTTCCAAAATTGATCCGGATAGCATGGTGCAGCATCAGGAGCGAGAGACCATCCGGCTTCTGCTTAATTATGCAGATGAAAAACTTGAAGATCAGAAGCTGTCGGATTTTTTGTTTCATGAGCTGGAGGATGTGGTTTTTGTAAATCCGGTTTTTGCCGAGATTTATTCGGGTTTAAAACAAGGGTGGGAGAAAGGTGAGGCGAGGACCAGTCATTATTTTCTTCAGCATGGAAGTGAGGACCAAAAGAGGGTTGTGACAGACCTGATCGCCCAGCGTTATGATATCAGTGTACACTGGGGAGATAAATATCACATCTTCATACCCCGGGAGGGAGATATACTCAATGAAATGGCCTACACCAATGTGTTGCGGCTAAAGCTACGGGTGATCCAAAAGATGCTGGATGAGAATAAACATAAAATAAAGGCAGCCGAGGAAAATGGGAATGATTCACAAGTGGATGATTTTTTGGAAACCCAGATTGGACTGGATCAGGCAAAAAAGGAATTGTCTGAACTGCTGGGAATAGTTATCGCCAGGTAGGAACAGTCCTGTGGGTTTTGTTGTTGATAAGCTTGAATTGGAGAAAAAATGAACGAAATAAAATTGAACAGCATTGAGGAGGGGATTGAAGACATCAAGAATGGTAAGGTCATCATCGTGGTCGATGACGAGGATCGCGAAAACGAAGGTGACTTCGTTTGTGCTGCAGAAAGTGTGACGCCTCAGATCATCAACTTTATGGCCACCCATGGCCGAGGATTAATCTGTGCGCCCCTTAGTGAAGAACGATGCGAAGAGTTGGGGCTTGACCTGATGGTTGGCAAAAATACGGCCGCATTTGAGACACCATTTACCGTCTCTGTTGACTTAATTGGGCACGGGTGCACCACCGGGATTTCTGCCCACGACCGATTCAAGACCATCAAGGCATTGGCTGATCCTGAAATAAAACCTGAGGAGTTGGGTAAACCCGGTCACATTTTTCCGCTCAAAGCAAAAAAAGAAGGAGTGCTGCGAAGGGCGGGTCATACCGAAGCTGCGATTGATCTGGCCAGGCTGGCTGGGTTCAGGCCTGCAGGAGTGCTTGTAGAGATCATGAATGAGGATGGCTCGATGGCGCGCCTTCCTGACCTGGTGAAGGTGGCAGAGCGATTCCAGCTCAAATTGATTTCCATCAAAGACCTCATTGCTTATCGCATGGAGCAGGAATCTCAGATCAAGCGGCATGTAGATGTGAGCATGCCTACCGAATTTGGAGATTTCAAGTTGGTGGCGTACGAGCAAGTGAAAACCGGGGAAGTGCACATGGCTTTGGTTAAAGGTGAATGGAAAAAAAATGAGCCGGTGCTGGTACGGGTTCATTCCTCATGCGTCACGGGAGATATTTTTGGTTCCTGTCGCTGCGACTGCGGCAACCAATTGCACAATGCCATGAAGATGGTGGAGAAGGAAGGTAAAGGGGTTGTGCTGTACATGAAGCAGGAAGGAAGAGGAATCGGTCTGTTGAATAAATTAAAGGCGTACAAACTGCAAGAAGAAGGACTTGATACCGTTGAAGCTAACATAAAACTTGGGTTCGACATGGACAACAGAGATTACGGAATAGGCGCCCAAATCCTTCATGACCTGGGTGTCTCCAAGATAAGACTGATCACGAACAACCCGAAAAAACGGGTAGGGCTAATGGGGTATGGACTTGAGATTGTTGATAATGTGGCCATTGAGATAGTCCCCAATCCTCACAATGAAAAATACTTGTTGACAAAAAGGGACAAATTGGGGCATACCATTTTGAAGGAATGAGCAGGGCAGTTTTGATTATATCATTGTTGTGGATTGGGGTTCTCAATCTTCAGGCGCAGGAATTTGCATCAGATTATTGGCATGACGGAAAGGTGGTGCTTGAGAATGGAGACACCCTTACCGGAAAAGTAAAGTACAACATGCAGACCGATCTCGTGCAGATCCAGGTCGGTGACAGACTCGAGACCTACACGGCCAGAAAATTACTTTTCCTGGAGATTTATGACAAAACGGTAAGGCGGTATAGAAGGATGTACTCGCTGCCTTACAACACCTCGGGTGAATACAGGGCACCAGTGATTTTTGAATTGCTCGAGGAGGGGAAAATCACTTTACTTTGCCGCGAGGCATTGGAATACAGAACGTACTCCTCTTCGTTTTATTATTATGGCAATATCTCGCGGCTTACGGTCGTGTATAAATATTTTTTGTTAAAAGAAAATGGAGGCATTGTTCCATTTGATGGCAGAAGAAATGACTGGTTGGAACTGATGACCAGCAGAAAAGATGAAGTACAGAAATTCGCAAAAGCCAACCGCCTTGATTTTGACGAGAAATACGATCTAAGTCGTATTATCGCCTATTATAACTCCATGTTTCCCCGATAGATTTCCTTCCCGCTATGAAAAAACCTTTGATCTTCGTTTCCAATGATGATGGTATTACGTCCAAAGGGATTCGCACGCTGATTGAAATCATGAAGGAGCTTGGTGAGGTGATTGTAGTGGCACCGGACAGCCCTCAGTCGGGTATGGGGCACGCCATCACCGTGGGAGACACACTCAGGCTGGAGGAGAATTTTATTTTCGATGGAGTGAAGGCTTATGAATGCTCCGGCACTCCGGCCGATTGTGTGAAAATGGCAAGGCATTTTGTGCTGCGCAATGAGCGTCAACCGGATGTGGTGGTGAGTGGCATCAATCACGGCAGCAATACGTCAATTAGCGTACTTTATTCAGGCACTATGTCTGCGGCCATCGAAGGGGCAATTGAGGGAACCCCGGCCATCGGGTTTTCACTATGCGACTATGGAACCAATATCGACTTTTCTCACACCAGGGAATACATCAAGAAGATCACCCGGCAGGTAATAGAAAAAGGCCTGCCAAAAGGTGTTGCCCTGAATGTTAATTTTCCCCCAAAACGAAACGAGAAAATTAAGGGTATAAGAATATGCAGGCAATCCAATGCCAAGTGGGTAGAGGAATTTGACGAGCGCCACGACCCCAATGGGAGGCGGTACTTCTGGATGACGGGAAACTTCGTAAACTTTGACAAGGGCGAAGACAACGATGAGTGGGCCATTGCCAACAATTATGTTTCTGTCGTACCCTGCGAATTCGATCTTACTGCCCACCATGCCATACCGACCCTCAATAATGATTGGGATATTTTGAATAACCTCCCTTAGATTTTTTTATAAACCGATCGAATGAATCGGCTAGGCGATTATTTTACGCTTAAACTCAGAGGGCGTGAGGCCTTTGTTTTTTTTGAAGGCCGTGTAGAAAGCCGACATCGCATTGAATCCGCATTCGTTGGCAATCGCCTCAATGCTGTAATGCTGATGGCTGGGGGAATTCAGCAATTTACCCGCCTCTTCCACCCGGTATTTGTTTAGCAGTTCTGGTAGCGTTTGGCCGTAGGATTCGTTGATTGCCTGTGATACCAGATACGACTGGGAATTTAATTCCTTTGCAATGCGGGAAATGGTGAGGCCCTGCTCCTTGTAAAGTTTTTTCTCTTCCAGCAGTTCGCGGATTTTTGTCGAGAGGTGTGACAATTCACTTTTTTGAACTTGCCGTTTGGGACCCGCCAAAACAGAGGACTGCCGCATGGCTTTAAAGGCCAACACGTAAAGTGTGCCGGCCGCCACCGCAGTTACCCCCAGATAAATCACGAAATAGTCAAAAACCAGTTGAGCGAGAAAAGACATCCAGATAATTGTGGTACCAACAGTAACGCTTCGGCTCCATGAAGCAATAACAGGTGAAGTATTTTCTTGCGCATTTTGACTGTAATACATTCTGAACGACTGCGCAATGTAGATCGAAATCTGAATGGCAATAAGCTGGTAGAAGCGATAAATCATCATGTCATCTGAGAATGGCAACGCAATCAATATCAATCCGGAAGGAATGAAATGAACCATATCTGCTTTTCGAAATCGAAAGCCTGGGCTTGCCAGGGAATGAAGATAGAGCCACAGGAGTGGACCAATGGCTCCCATTCCAAATAAACCGAGCGCAGGGAACACAGCAGAGGAGTTGGGCCAAATGATGATGATCACGGACTTGCTTATGCGCAGCGCCAGGGCAAGAAGTAACAACGCCAGCAATAGATTGGATCGTTTGTTCTTTTTAAATTTCAGAAGATAGACGGCAAAGAAAATACTGTTGGCAATGGCAACGCCACTGGTGACGGCAATGAGAAGTTTGACATCCATAACCAAAAATAACGATAACAAAGGTTATTTCGGTTACGAATAATTAAGCGAAAATGTTAGAGAGAATTATTTTAACGTGGACAACGCGTGCTCTAAAATTGCATCCCGCCCACCCTCATAGCTCCCCTTTACAAAAATGTCGGGCGGAATCCCGATCATTTCGTAAACCTTCCCGTCCGGCATCGTGTACACCTGATTGGACAGTCCCACGCGCCATCCGTTGGATAAAGTGCTCTGCATCACATCTGAATGGGCGCCCGCGGAGTTTTCACCTATTACCGTGCAATTGGGCAACGTGGTCATAGCCATGATAAACATTTCCGCTGCGCTGAAGCTGGCCTGGTTTGTAAGCAGGATCAGTTCGCCATTGAACGCCAAAGAAGGATGAGGCCTGATGTAGAGATCTTTGTGTTCATTCATTTTCCCTTTATAAAATGTTTCCTTTGAATAGGCAAGCCTTGGCTTGTCCGCAAACCGGTCGGCCATTCGCAAGGACGTTTCATCGTAGCCACCCCCGTTGAAGCGGACGTCCACGATCAGGTGAGAGGCGCCTTGCAGTTCGACCAATACCGGGTCAATTTCATCCGGTGAATAGCCCTCCATGGCGGTTATGCCTATGTATCCCGTGGTAGCGTTGAGCCAGCCATAGGTAATGACTCCGCCAGCCCTTTCCTTGAACACCCCTTTTAGATAATTTTTTTTGACGATTGACTTGGCATTGCCGGCCTGATCCCAGATGGGTGCATGGCCGCCAGACCTGTGCCTGACGCCCTTGTAATAAATGGAAGTGTGGCCATCCTTAAGCGGGCTTATCATTTCGCTGAGAATCTGCAACAACTCATCATCGGTGGTGGAGGCATTAACCTTTGGTCTGAATTTGGAGTACTGTTGTTTCCAGTTCACTTTTCGAAGTTCGAAAAATGCATAATGATCATCCATCAATTGCCAGTATTCCTCGAAAACCTTTTCCGGATTGGATAATGCTGATCCGTTCTTATTTTGAGATTCGCACCGCAAACAAGCGATCGACAAAGTCAGACACACCAATAGTTTTCTCATGCAGTTCAGTTATTTATATCCTTAAGCGTTTGTTTCCCTTTTTGAAGCAACAGGATTGACTGGTTATATTCGGCCTCCTCCATCCATGATTGAAGCAGTGCATTGGCAATGTCCGGCTTTTTCATCGATTGAAGAATTCTTGCCCTGGTGCACGCTGCCATAAACCGAGTTTCGAAGGCAATATAATTATGGCGTGGATTTTCTATTACGTGAAGCATGGCATCCGCCTTGTCAATTTCTCCCTGTTCAAAGTAGTAGGAAGCCAATAGTGCCCTTCCATGCATTTCATAAAAAACTTCACTTGTGGTAAGGAATTCAACCGCCTTTTGCAGACGGTCAATCGCTTCCTTATTTTTTCCGATCTCCCAAAGGTACCGGCCATAATAGATGTCAAAAACATATTTGTCCCGATCGTCTTTTTCCAGGCTCCGTTTCAAAGCCATTTCATAATAGGGGCGCGCTGTATTTGTTTTTCCGGCCTCAATCAATGTTTCGGCTAGCTGGAAACAAGACTCAACAATGGCGTGGCGGTCATCGTCAGCCTTCGCTTGAGCTACGGCCATTTCTCCATATTTCATGGATTGATTCAGGTCGTTCTTTAATCGATACTGCCAGGTGAGATTCATTAGGGTGTACCACCTCCCTTGGTTTTGTGCTTGCCGTGCATACGTTTGATTGGCGTACTGCATCAGTGCAATGGCACTATCCAGTTTGACAATCCCGGCAACCGTAAGGTCGTAACCCAGGTTGTTGTAAACGTCTGCCTTCTGTATCGGGCTGCCCGTTTGTTGTACCACCACAATTACTCTTGCCTCGTGTGTGAGCACTGCGTTGAAATCGACCTGAGTCTCAAATTGAGCCCAACTCATTATATTAAGAAGTTGAAGCTCAAGTTGATGGTCTTGCCTGGCCCTGGCGATGTAGGCACCTTGCTGAGCCGACTCCAACGCGTACTGAAAATCACCTGAGAAAGCCAGCGTCCGGGATTTCAAGTACAGACTTCTGGTCAGTCCTTTTCGATTAAAAATGACTTTATCGAGCGCCAAACTTTCATCCAGGAATTCCAGAGATTTCTTGAAGTCTTTCTTTTTTAGATATGCTTCTCCCAATAAACTGAGAAGCTCAGACCGGAATTTTGGCTGGGCGTTTTCGGAGGAAACCGAACCCAGAATATTTATCGCCTCGTCTGCTTTGTTTTCAGCCAGTTTTGCAGATGCTGCTTCAAGCGCCATTTTAATATCGCCCTGCGCTGACAGAGAGAGGGATGACCCCAGCAAGCCAATGAATATATAGACGTTCAGTTTCACATCGGTTTTTTTTACAAGCAACGAAAATCCTCTGGCAAAGTGCAGGTAATCCTTCGACTTGTCGTACTGATTTGGAAAACAAGAATAGCATTGGCACACCGACCTGGACGGTTTTGTTAAAATTTTGTTAACGGAAAAATTAATTTGTCACCTTTTGGACGGAATTGATACCACTCATTTAATTGCCCGCATAAAAAATTGCCATTCGATCAACCGGCTGTGAAAATTCCCGTTTGATGCTGCATGGTTGGATTTTACAGGAGTGTCCTTATTTTTTTGTGTGCTCCGTTTGCATTTGCGATTGAAGCCATTGGGCAGGACGATACCCAAACTCCGGTACTAAAGATTCAGCGCGCCAGGCAACCGATCAAGGTGGATGGGATTTTGGACGAGGAGGCCTGGCAGCTGGCCGATAGCACGGGTCGGTTTCATCAGCAATTTCCCTACGATACCTCGTTGTCCGTTCTCAATTCAGTGGTGCGGGCTACCTATGATGATCAATTTATCTATTTCGCAGCTAAACTATATACTGACAATCCGGGCAAATATGTAGTTCCATCGTTGAGAAGGGATTTCTTTGGCTCTGGCATAGATATTTTCACCATAATTTTGGATTCATTTCAGGACAAGACCAATGCATTTACGTTTGGAACCAATCCGGCTGGCGTTCAGCGTGAGGGGTTGGTGTCCAATGGTGGACTGGATACGAACGATGGTTTTCCCGTTGATTTCACGTGGGACAATAAGTGGTACAATGCGGCAACGCACACGTCCAACGCCTGGATTTACGAAATAGCAATTCCGTTTAAGTCGATTCGTTTCAAAGCCGGGAGTACCCAGTGGAACCTGAATTTTTTCCGGCAGGATAGCCAGGGCAACGAACGGTCGATATGGGCGAGGGTACCGCGTATATTTCCGGCTTTCGCCCTGAACTACCATGGCATCCTGCAGTTTGACGAGCCCTTGAAAAATCCCGGCCCTAATGTTTCCGTGATTCCTTTTGTTGCCACCAAGTCCTCGCGCGACTACGAAGAAAATGTCAGGGAAGATTTGAACCTGGCCTATGGAACCGATGCCAAAATTGCAGTGACTTCGTCCCTTAATCTTGACATTACCATTAATCCCGATTTCTCTAACACGGATGTGGATGAGCAGCAGACAAACCTGAATCGGTTTGAGCTCTTCTTCCCCGAACGAAGGCAATTTTTTTTGGAAAATAAAGATTTGTTTGCTGACTTCGGGGGCGAACGATCGCGTCCTTTTTTCTCCAGAAGGATAGGGCTTGCCCTTGACACCTCAACCGGACAATACGTACAAAATGATATTCGTTTCGGTGCGCGCCTAAGCGGTAACCTCAACCGGAAATGGCGGATTGGGGTACTGAATATGCAGTCTCAAAAAGTGACTTCCTTGAACGTGCCGAGTTATAATTTTGGCGTAGCCACCGTGCAGCGAAGGATTGGCACCAACTCGAACATCAGGGGGATACTCGTCAACCGGCAAGATCTTGGCAATAGCACCGATTACAACAGGGTAGCTGGTCTGGACTATAATTTCAATTTCAATGAGAACAGATTTGTCGGTAACGCTTTTTTTCATCAACAGTTTGCGCCTGAATTTCGGGGCAATCATTTTGAGGCGGATGCTTATAGCTCGGGCGTTAGAATGGATTATAATTCCCGCAGGTGGTTTGGTGGGGCTTCATTCACAAGCATCGGTTCCAATTACAACCCTGTGGTTGGCTATACTCCGCGCGAAGGGTTTGACCGCATTGGCGGATATTTTGGCCATCAGATATTTCCGGAATCCACCACGCTGAACAGGTTAAGCTTTGGAACTTTTGGTAACATGACCTGGGATGCGATCTGGGGCCGTTCGGACAGGGAAAATGGTGGGTGGTTTGAGATTGGGTTCTTGAATACTGCTGAACTGAATTTTAACTTTACCAACAGCTATACGTTTTTGTTTGATTCTTACGACCCTTCTGAAAGCAATGGCCTGGAGCTAAACCAGGGATCGGATTTTACCTATACGCAGGCAAGGCTATCATACCAGGGTGACCAGCGCAGACGACTTAACTATTGGATTGCCCTTAAAGGTGGCGAATATTACAACGGCAACATCGCGGGCGTGGCGGGCAACATCGGCTACAGGCTACAGCCCTATGGGATCTTCTCCATAGCCTATGATGTCAATCAGGTTCGCCTTCCCGACCCCTACAACGATGCGGATATTTTTGTAATCGGTCCTAAGGTAGACCTTACCCTTACGAAAAACGTTTTTTGGACGTCTGTGGCGCAATACAACAGCCAGTTTGACAACATGAATGTGTACTCCAGGTTCCAATGGAGGTTTAAGCCCGTGTCAGATTTGTTTATCGTCTACACGGACAACTACCTCTACGATTTCAGGAGCACTGAAAATAATTTTAGTGTTAAGAACCGGTCGTTGGTGGTCAAGTTGACCTACTGGTTGAACCTCTAAGGACTCAGGCAGGGTCGACATCGAAAACAATCTTTGCTGCGCGGAACTCCTTGACCGCAAGCAGTTGATCGGCCACTTCGTTCAATTGTTTTTTTGTTTCAGTTAGA
This sequence comes from uncultured Ohtaekwangia sp., assembly GCA_964655635.1. Taxonomy (GTDB): domain Bacteria; phylum Bacteroidota; class Bacteroidia; order Cytophagales; family Cyclobacteriaceae; genus ELB16-189. The sequence continues at coordinate 106,356 of CAZZNH010000004.1, read as the reverse complement.
TGACCTCCATCTCTGGGAATTTTGATCAGGATGGTATGAAGAAACTCATTCCTGATTTTACTGACGATCGGTTCTCCTGGTCCCAATATCTTCAATCCTCTGAGGCGCGACCGTATGTCTTGTGCCAGCCGCGATGCAAGATTTTTGCAGCGGAGCTTGTCGGTATGCTTTATCGTTATCTCTATAAGCCGCGAATACGGAGGGTAATGATGCATTTTTCTGTCCCTCATTTCCGTCTCTAAGTAGCCTGGGATATCGTGGACCCTAACAAAATCGAATAGGGACTGTTTAGGATCAGCTGTTTGTATGATCACTTTCCCTTTTTTTTCTCTTCGACCGGATCGACCGCTCACCTGAACGATCAGTTGAAATGCCCTTTCGTTGGCTCGAAAATCAGGAAAATGCATCATCCTGTCGGCATCAAAAACACCGACCAGGCTCACCTGATCGAAATCAAGGCCTTTGGTGACCATCTGCGTGCCTACAAGAATGCTTGTTTCGCCCTTTTGAAATTCATCGATTATTGTTTCATAACTGCTTCTTGTTCGGGTGGTATCCCAATCCATTCTTTTCACGTTGGTATCAGGAAAAAAAAGCTTTAGCTCCTCTTCTAATTTTTCTGTGCCATACCCCCGCGTTAATATTCGTTTTGAACCGCACGTAGGACAGGACGCTGGCAATGGCTCACGATATCCGCAATAATGACAGATCATCTCATACCTGTACTGATGGTAAGTGAGGCTTACTGAACAATTGATACATTTTGGTATCCAGTTGCAATCTTCGCATTGAACCATCGGTGCATAGCCTCTGCGGTTTTGGAATAAAATCACCTGTTCCTTATTCTTCAAGGCTTCATCAATCCCTTTCAGCAATACCGAAGAAAACTCGCCCTTGTTGGACTTGCGTTGACGCTCGATCGCCATATCTGCAAAGACTACCTCCGGCAGATGCGCTTCACCAAATCTTTCTGTAAGGTCCACCAGGCAAAACTTATTCTGGATCGCGTGATAGAAACTTTCAAGCGATGGCGTGGCGCTTCCCAATACCACCTTGGCCGCGTGTTGGCTACCCATGACCAGGGCTACGTCCCTGGCCTGGTAGCGGGGAGCCGGGTCTTGTTGCTTGTAAGATGAGTCATGCTCTTCGTCCACGATGATCAACCCGAGATTGTCAAAGGGTAGAAAGACGGAAGACCGTACTCCGACCACAAACGTGAATTTTCCGGCCAGAACCCCATTCCATACTTCAACACGTTCATTGTCGGAAAACTTTGAGTGATACACGCCCATTTCATTGCCAAAGACCTTTTTTAATCGCTGAACGATTTGCGTGGTCAAAGCTATCTCGGGGATGAGGAGCAGTGCCTGACTTCCTCCTTGGATGGCCCTTTTGATTAAGTCAATATAGATTTCTGTTTTTCCGCTTCCGGTGACCCCATGGAGAAGCGCCACATCCTTGCCCTCGAATTCTTTCAAGATTTTGTTACGCGCGGCCTCCTGCTTCTCACTAAGCAATATGGGTTGAACGCTTTCGGGGTCGTCAAACCCAAATCGTGGCACAACTATTTCGAACTCTTCAAAGATTTTATTTTTGACGAGGGTATTCAAGGACGAGGCGGATTCACCTGCTATCAATGCTGACTTCGAATGCCCCCTGGAGTTGAGTTCCTGGTTATGAAAAACAGGAACCGCTTGCAGGTATTTCAGCAGGATGGCTTCCTGCTTTGGTTTGGCACTGGTCTCTTCAAATAGCATTTCAAGCTCCTTCCTTTTGTTGTATTTTTTTGTCAGCCGTATTCGCTTTTCGGTTTTGGGTTTGTACTTCTCTTTAACCTGCTCAAATAATATGATCGCCTCCTTTGAGGTAAGGGATTTAAGGAGACTATAAAGATTTTTGGTTCCCAAAAATTTGGCAACCTCAGAATAAGTCAGGGTGTCGTGCTGGAGTCTGTTGATCAACATCCTTTCTTTTTCAGAAAAGTCGAATTGGGTGTCTTCCCATTGGAAAGAGGGATTTAACTGTACCATACTTTCACTGGAGAGTTTTAGCCCGGATGGGAGGGCAGCGTTAATTACTTCACCCAGTGAACACATGTAGTAGTCAGCCATCCATTGGTATAAACTGAACTGGCGTGGGCCAATAACCTCCTGCTCATCGACCAGTTCAAGAATATACTTTGCCTCATACCCTGTAGGGGGATGCTGGTGCAACGAGCTTACAATTCCTGTCAAGATTTTTTTTTGACCAAACTGGACGATCGCACGGCTGCCGACTCTAATCAAATCGTTGAGTGCGGCAGGCACCCGATAGGTAAAGAGCCTGGGGATCGGAACCGGGAGAATCAGTTCTGCGAAAAAAGTATTGGTGTTGAATTCCGATTCTTCCGGTGTCATTGCGTTGCTTACAAGATAGGGAGAAATTGAAAATCGACCCAAAACAATGCGGAGCACAATAATTAGCGATCGGAAGAATTTTCCAGACTATTTTGGGATGAGAATTTCATCCCAATTTTTTTTTGAAATTATTGAAATTTCCTGATCGCTTCGCGGTGTACCCTGTAGTTAGCAGCAGCCACCTCCGTCATAAAAAAACGTAGAGGCCGATACGTAGATATCGTCTCGTCCGAGTTCCGTCAAAGCGCCAGCCGTCTTATCGCAAACAGCGAGTGGCTGATTGGGCATGAGGACATGGCCATTTTTGTCATCAAAATACTCCTTGTTTCCATAGTAAATGGCAGTTTTTCCGGTAAAAACACATGGACCATCCTGGGGCATCGGGTCTTTGATGGCGCAAACCTCAACGCTCTCAATGTAGATGAGATGATCGGTTGCGTAGTGACCAGGGTCGAGAATTCGGTAAGGGCGCCTGGCGCGAATTTCAACCGTGCCGAATCCCGTTTCCGTGATCATTCTAATATATTCTTTCAATGGGAGGGCACCGCTAAGGCATAGCGCCCTTAGTCGTTCATCCTCTTTCAGGGTATTTGGCATTTCAGTTTCGCACACAGGATCTGATAATACAAGCCTGCCATGGGGCTTCAGCACGCGATACATTTCGGCAAGCGCCCTTTTTAAGTCGCCCTGGGTGAAAATATTGAACAGACAATTTTGAGCTGCCACGTCAATACTGGCGTCTTCGATAGGAAGATCAAGCGCGTTGCCTTTTTTTAATTCGATGAATGACGATTTGAACCATGGATTCAGGCGTTCCGCTTCCTTAAAATTTTGGCGACTGGCTTCCAGCATTTCATCGACAATATCGACACCAACCACGCCACCGTCCTTTCTGCTGAAATAGGCAAATTGTAATAATTCCATTCCTCCACCCACTCCCACATACAGGACTTTTGGATTGTTGACGAGATCACGCGCATTGGCAGTACTACCGCAACCGTAATTCATATCCAGCATCCGCTTGGGTATGGTCAGGCCGGGAAGTTGCCACACGGGCGTAGTGGTACAGCAAAGTCCAACCTGAGGGTTTTCGGCTGCTTCCTTATACACGTTGTGCGTTGTCTCCAGGTAGGTCTCCATATGCTATATTAGATTTAATCAGCCCGAAAGTACGGATAAAAAATACCAACTGTTATCGGGTGGCCGACAAGTGAATAAGAAAATGATTTTATCAGTCGCTTCCGACCAGCGGAAAACCATTTACAACCAGTGGCAAATCAACGAGAATTTTTTGTCAAAGAAAATGGCCGATGGTTGTGTGTATTCATGGTTACTACACACTTCTCCTATTTAAAGGTTAATTTAAAGGTTAAATATTCTTGTATTTAAGTTAAGCCACGTTGGCAGATAATTTCGCTATGGTGACCTCTTTTACCTCCCGGTGTTTGCAATAAGAACATTTGTAGTGCTTGTGAATCATGCCGGGCTCGCTGAGCGTGGGATTGGTGATGATTTCCTCCCGGTCAATCTTCAAGGTGTAGAATCCACAATCAGCGCATTCTTCTGTGTGGAGGTAATCAAAATATTTTTCGATTTTTTTATGACCTGTTTTTTCATCGATCCAGACGTCATAATCGACTGAATGCACAGCACTCGCCTCTTCGGCAATCATGCTTTCTTCCAGATGCGCATCTTCTTCTTCTTCACTGAGTTTTCGCATGATGTTTCCTTCCGGTGACACCCTGGGTTTGTTGCGAATCTTATCCAATCGTTTCATCAAGTAGCGTGGATAGTACACGTTGATGGTTGTGGTCGAAAAAAGGTAGGCCACTATCCCGATGATCCCGGTAACCGCGAGGCGAACGTAAATCAACCACTGATAACGGGTGGTTATTTGTGCCGTCCCCACCGAATTGAGAAATAGGCATCCGGCTATGACGAAAGCAAGGAAAGAATACCAGAAAAATCGTATTTCATGGGTGCTCACGTAATCATACTTTTCTTTAAGATCCCTGATTTGAGCGATTTTTATTTCATAATAGATGAAAATGAGGATACCGATGCCAAAAAAGATCTCACTTCCGATTACCATGAAATTGTCCCACGCTGCCAGAAAAGCTGCTTTTTCCATGATGGGTTGGGGTTAAGTGTCATTTAAATTTAATTATTATTCTCCTTCATTGGTTAAGTTCCAACCAAAATCTTGCGGCCGGAAATTGCTCCGGCATTGTTGCAATACTCAGGCCTGGGAGTCTGGATTGCGCTTTTTATGGCTTCGGAGCCAGTAATGGGGTATTTTGATTGTAAACAATACCAACGGTTCGAATTTAATTTAGCTAACACAGGCAACCTCATTGTAACCTTCCGGTCATTAGGCTGTACACAATAAATCAATTAACTGTTTATGAAAAAATTACTATCCCTTACCATCGCGTTTGGTCTTTGCGTAATGAATGTATTTGCCCAAAGCAAGATGACCAAAACGTTTGATGGCGTAAAAAAAATTAACATGAACACCAGTTCTGGAGATTGCAAACTTGTAAAAGGCAACGGCAATAGGGTAACCGTAGATCTGGAGCACACCTTTGGTGAAAGTTTGACACCAGAGTTCAATCAGGAGGGGGAAAGATTGAACATTAGAGAAATTTTTGCCTCTGGGACGTCCCGCGGGACTTCCAGATGGACTATATCCGTTCCCGATGGTGTCGAGGTAAAATTTTCAACAGGGTCAGGGTCGATCGATGCGACTGAGCTCAACTTGAACCTGGATATTAGAACCGGCTCAGGCGACATTCGGCTATCTAACGTCAAGGGTGATGTGCGTGGAAATACAGGCTCTGGAGAAATTGACCTTGATAATTTTAGTGGAGAAATTAAAGCCAATACCGGCAGCGGAAATATTACGGTGGCGCAGTCGTCTGGTGAAATCGATGTAAACTGCGGAAGCGGAGACATTCACGTTCGAAACAGCAAGGCAAGTTTTTCTGTGAATACCGGCAGCGGAACCATTCGCAGCCAAAATATTACCCTCGAAGGTTCCAGTAGGTTCAACACGGGTTCCGGTGACGCTGAAGTTGTGTTGGCGGCCTCACCCAAATACAACATCTCAGTGAACAGCGGTTCGGGCAATGCGGAATTAGACTTTAATGGCAATGCAATTGTTGGTGAGGTGGTGATGAAAGCCAACAAGCGCAACGGCACCATTAAAGCTCCATTTGAATTTGATAAGACTGAAGAAATTGCACAAGGCGGTGATCAGGTTACGGTGAAAAAGACAGCGGTGAAAGGTAATGCTGATATTAAGATCGCGGTGGGCACAGGCTCGGGGGCTGCCGTGCTGAAGTAATAGGGGCATTTAGAAAATGGCTGAGCCAGAAATGGAGTTGGTTCAGCCTTTTTTTGCAAAATGCTAATTCACCTTCGAAATGCGATCCGGAAGTTGGGTGAGGGCATCCGCCACAGAGTGCACAGGCAACTTGCACGTCTTGTTAAAACATACATAAATCGTTGCATCTCTGTCCGGTGGATTAATTTTCCCCTCAATGAGCGGCAATTTGCTGGAAGAACTCGTTCCCATCAACACACTGAATGGCTGATAATTTTCACGCCACCTTTTGGAGACCTTTTTTAACTCAGGACTCACAATAACGATCTCGGCCATGGGCGAAGTCATTTCCGCGTAAACAATGGCCCAATGTGACATATAGCCAGGTTCAGATTCAATCAGCTCATGAATTTGAGCAACCATTTTTTGAGCCCGTTCCCGGTAGCCATCATTGTCGAGCAGAATCCCCAGGTGAAAAAGGTTACGCGCCATCACACCATTCGATGAGGGAATCACATTATCAAATATTTCCTTTTTACGGGCAATGAGTTCCTCGGCCTTGTTACCGGTAAAATGAAAGTAGCCTTCCTTTTGATCAAAGAAATTGGCCTGGGTATACTGGGTCCACTGGTCCGCTTTCGAAAGCCACGATTCGTCAAAGGTCGATTGGTACAAAGATATGTATGCCTGTATCAGGAAGGCGTAATCTTCCAGAAAGCCCTCAACGGGTGATCTTTTTCCCTTAAACGAGCGATAAACTTTTTCGTCTATGAGATTCTTTTCGAGGAAGTGAATGTTGTTGATGGCCAACTCCAAAAAAGACTCGTCCCCAAAAGCGGCATAAGCATCAAGTAGACCGTGGATAGTCATCGCATTCCATCCGGTCAGCACTTTATCATCAAGCCCCGGTCTGACCCTTTCATTGCGGGCTTGCAATAATTTTGATTTTATGGCATTCAATTCCTTATAAAACTGATCGGCAGGGACCTTGGTATCCAACACAAATTCATCTTCCATTTTTTCAACGAACAGGATATTATTTCCGTGCTCCCAGTTTCCATTGTCGGTAATGCTGTAGAAATCATTTAGCCATTGCGGTTGCGTTCCCCTGATGCTGTCGAATTCACTTTTTGTCCAGACGTAGAACTTTCCCTCCACACCTTCGCTGTCGGCATCCAACGCAGAATAGAATCCACCGTCCGCGCCAGTCATTTCTCGTTTTAGCCACGCGACCGTTTCGTACACGATGCGCTTGTAAAATTCATTTTTCGTGATGGCATAGGCCTCTGAATATAAACTCAGGAGTTGGGCGTTGTCATAAAGCATTTTTTCAAAATGCGGGGCGAACCATCTTCCATCCACCGAGTACCGGGCGAAGCCTCCGCCAACCTGATCGTAGAGACCACCCATCGCCATTTTCTTTAAGGTAAGCTCCACCATTTCCATTGCCCCGCGGTTGTTCGTCTTCGCATAGTAGCGAAGGAGGTAAAGCCATTGGGTTGGCATAACAAACTTGGGTGCCTTTTCAAGTCCGCCCCATTTATGGTCGAATTTTGACTGAAGGGTATTGTACATTTTGGTCATGCCTGCGATCGATAGCGTGGCATTGGAGTCCGATTGCCGGAACCGATCAATATCACTTGACGCCAACCTGCTTGCCAATTCATCTGCGGAATTGTTTATTTCTGATCGTTTCTCTTTGTAGACCTTGGAGATTTGAATAAGCAGTTGCGACCAGTTTTTAGGTGGAAAGTAAGTGCCGCCATAAAAAGGTTTTTGATCGGGGGTGATGAAGACGTTTAAAGGCCAGCCGCCATTGATACCCATCGCCTGCACGGCCTCCATGTAAATTTGATCAATATCGGGTCTTTCTTCCCGGTCGACTTTAATGCTTATGAAGTTTTCATTCATGATGGCTGCGATGTCTTCGTTTTCGAACGACTCGTGTTCCATCACGTGACACCAGTGACATGAGGAATAACCTATGCTTACCAGCAACGGTTTGTTTTCCTCTCTGGCCTTGGTCAACGCCTCCTCACCCCATTCGTACCAATCCACCGGGTTGTAGGCATGTTGCAGCAAGTAGGGGCTCGTGGCATTGATCAGCCGGTTGGGTTGTTTATCATCGGTTTGCATGCTGCATCCTTGGGTTAAGGCGAATAAAAAAATAGTGGATTTAAGAATGGTTTTCATGGATCAGGTCTTCATCTGTTGTCGCACCTGATTTATTTCTTTATCAACATTGATCGATTTTTTAAGTTCGTTCAATTTGGATAATATGCCTGAAAGAAACTGTTGGTGTGCCTGGGTGCCGGGATGATAAGGCCGGTGCTCAAGGGCTTTGGTGATTTCACCCCAGTCTTTCACAAATTTTGCAGTTGGTTGATCGAAATAGCGGTCGCTAAACATCTTCCAGATATAGTCAATGGCCTCAGGGGACGGGTGGAGCAAATCGCGGTCATAGAATCGATAGTCGCGAAGGTCGTCTAGCACGATCTCGTAAGCAGGAAAATACTCCACCTGCTGGTATATTTCACTCATGGTATGACAGGACACCCTCAGCACCGATTTGCTCACGGCATTGAGTTCCAGGGTATCCTTGAGATGACGGACCGGGCTTAACGTCAGAATGATCCTTAGTTTGGGATTCAGGACCATCAGCTTTTTATAAAGGGTGTCAAACGATTCCAGGATTCGTTTTTGCGTGAGTAATTTTTTATCAAAATAACCGGACGGCATCTTGTGGCAATTGGAGACAGCGTGGTGGTTATCTTTTCGTTCATAAATCCAGGATGTTCCGTAAGTAACCAGCAAGACCGAGGCAGATTGGATGGTGTTGTGACTGTTTGAAATCACCTTTGTAATGTTTGCCTTCAAACTTGGCCTGTCAAGCGCGGAAAAAGAAGAGTGAAAATCATAATTGAAATAAGTCTCGTTCAGCTCACCATAGGTATCCTCGCCAGGGACTTGGCAGTCAATGGCATATTCCAGCAGCTTATGAAGCGAAAGCGGATTATAAACAGTTCCGAATGGACTTACGAGCACATTAAACTTGTGCTTTTGGAGCAATTGGCCAAGGTTATCCGCGAAGCACGATCCGATGGTTATCAGAGAATCTGAAAGCCCAATGCCGGTGGCAGAGGGGATTGTTTTCAATATGGTCCGAAAGTCACTCATTCGACAAAGGTACCCCATGATGGACTCAAAACAACGCGATGCGTTGCCGTTTTATCATCGGCCTCATGTGTATTATAATGCAGTTTGTTTATGGTCCGCTCGGGGATTTACAGCAAAGTGGATAATTTTACTTCTTGATAACCGCCTTTATTTCCTGCTCACCTGCTAAAATGGATTTATGTTAATTCATGCCGCCACTGAAAAAATTACAACCTCTATCTTCAAGGACGCTGAAAAAGCTTCCGCCTTTGTCGCCAGGGAAATTGCCGACCTGATCAGAGACAAGCAAAAACAGCATAAGCACTGTGTCCTGGGATTGGCCACAGGATCCACTCCGACATCGGTGTACGCAGAACTTATACGATTGCACCGGGAGGAAAAGTTGAGCTTTGAAAATGTAATTACGTTTAACCTGGACGAGTATTATCCCATTCGCCCTGAATCGTTGCAGAGTTATGTTCGCTTCATGCATGAACTCCTTTTTGATCATATCAACATCAAAAAGGAAAATATTCATATTCCAGATGGTACGCTCGCGAAAGAAAAGGTGTCCGCTTATTGCGAGGCATACGAGAAAAGCATTGAGGATTGCGGAGGGATAGATTTGCAAATACTTGGAATCGGAAGGACAGGCCATATAGGATTCAATGAACCCGGGTCATCAGACCGAACGCTCACACGATTGATCACATTGGATCAGGTGACGCGGATCGATGCGGCCAGTGATTTCTTTGGCGAGGAAAATGTTCCCACCAAAGCGATCACGATGGGGGTAGGCACTATCCTGAAATCCAAACGCGCGATCATGATGGCCTGGGGTGAAGGCAAGGCACCCATCGTGCGGCAGGCCGTGGAAGGGCCCATCACCGATCAAATACCCTCTTCGTTTTTGCAAAAGCATCCCAACGCGCTGGTGGTATTGGATGAACCGGCATCCTCCCACCTAACCCGGATTAAAACACCGTGGTTGGTCGATGGCTGCGAATGGAACGACAGCCTGATTCGCAGGGCGGTGGTCTGGCTTTGCCAGGTCTTGAACAAACCGGTACTTAAGCTCACCAACAATGACTATATGGAGCATGGTATGGCAGATATACTTACGCTCCACGGCTCTGCCTATCAGGTAAATATTAAGGTTTTTAACGAATTGCAACATACCATCACAGGATGGCCCGGGGGAAAACCCAATGCTGACGATTCTCACAGACCCGAGCGCGCAAAGCCATTTCCCAAGCGCGTGCTTATTTTCAGTCCCCATCCCGATGATGATGTCATCTCAATGGGTGGTACTTTTATCCGGCTCGTGGATCAGGGCCATGAAGTGCATGTGGCCTACCAGACCTCCGGAAATATTGCCGTCTTTGACGATGATGCGGTTCGCTTTGCGGATTTCGTAAAAGACTTTAATGCGCTCTTCGGAATGAATAAAGAAGATGGGACAAAAATATACGACCGTATCGTAAAATCGCTGAAGAAGAAGGCAGCCGGCCAGGTAGACTCGGAGGAGGTCCTGGCGATTAAAGCATTGATTAGAAGGGGAGAAGCCAAGGCTGGATGCCGCTACGTGGGTATTCCCGATAGCCAAGCCCATTTTCTGGATATGCCATTTTACGAAACCGGCAAAGTAAAGAAAAAGCCGTTGGGAGAAGAGGACATAAAGATCGTGGCTAACTTGATTGAGCAAATTAAACCGCATCAAATTTATGCGGCTGGTGATCTTTCCGATCCGCACGGCACCCACCGGGTATGCCTGGCATCCATCTACCGCGCCATCGATCGGCTAAAAGCAAAACCGTGGATGAACGACTGTTATGTCTGGTTGTACCGCGGTGCATGGCAGGAATGGGACATCGCGGAAATAGAGATGGCTGTGCCGTTGAGTCCGGACGAGCTGATCAGAAAGAGACGGGCTGTATTTAAACATCAGTCGCAAAAAGACAGCGCCCTGTTTCCGGGCAATGACAAACGTGAATTCTGGGTACGGGCGGAGGACAGAAATCATGCCACGGCAGCGATATACAATCAGCTTGGCCTTCCGGAGTATGAGGCGATCGAAGCCTTCGTTCGGTACAAATTTTAATTCCGCTATTTTATCAGCTTATCGCAATGGTGTAACCTAACATTTCAGCATATTGCAATTGAACGTTGAATAGAAACTGCAAAAAAAATGAATCTGAAGCTCGCCTCATGGAATGTAAATGGTATCAGAGCAACCATAAAGAAAGATTTTGTAGAAAACATGAGAGAACTGTCTCCCGATATCCTGTGCCTGCAAGAAACCAAAGCATCGGCAGATGAGGCGAGAGAGACATTGGAAATCATGACCGAGTATAAGGTATTTACCAATTCATCCAAGGCAAGGAAGGGTTACTCGGGCACAGCCATTCTTACGAAAGAAGATCCTGTACAGGTTAGCTACGACCTGGGAACAGAGGAACACGATCAGGAGGGCAGGGTGATCACTGCGGAATACAACCAGTTTTTTATTGTTACGGTTTACACGCCAAATTCTGGCGAAGGGCTGGCGAGATTGGATTACCGGGAGCTTTGGGATAAGGCTTTTCTAAATTACATACAATGGCTTAACAAGAGAAAGCCGGTGATTGTTTGCGGGGACTTAAATGTGGCGCACCACGAGATTGACATAGCCCGCGCAAAAGAGAATTACAACAAGTCTGCCGGATATACGCAGCGAGAAATTGATGGCTTTCAGAGACTTCTTGACAGTGGATTTACTGATACCTTCCGCCATCTTCATCCCAAGAAAGAGCTATACACCTACTGGAATTACGTCACCAATGGACGAGCAAAAAATGTTGGATGGAGAATTGACTACTTCCTGACCAGCGAAAGAATTTTGCCCGCAGTGAAAGCCGCTGGTATACACAACGAATACCACGGATCAGACCATTGTCCGGTGAGCCTGGAGATCCGTTTCTAAAGGTTTGCGCTAGGCGACCCTTTCGATTTTTGCCCCAAGCTTTTTTAGCCGGCCTTCAATATCCTGGTAACCCCGGTCAATTTGGTCGATGTTGGATATGACACTCTCACCTTGTGCCGATAGCGCAGCGATAAGCAACGCTACGCCCGCGCGAATATCGGGTGACGACATATTTATTCCCCGCAAGGGTTGTTTGCGATTAAGCCCGATGACTGTCGCCCGGTGGGGATCGCAAAGAATAATCTGCGCACCCATATCGATCAGCTTGTCCACAAAGAACAGTCGGCTCTCAAACATTTTCTGATGGATTAAAAGTGTGCCATTTGCCTGGGTGGCAATGACCAGAATGACACTGATCAGGTCCGGGGTAAGCCCAGGCCATGGTGCATCGGCAATATTCAGAATCGATCCATCAATAAACGTTTCAATTTCGTATTGATTTTGGGCAGGGATGTGAATGTCATCGCCTTTAATTTCGATTTTAATGCCCAGTCGCCTGAACGTTTCGGGAATCAATCCGAGCATATCTACCCTGCAATTCTTTACGGTAATGGCTGATTGGGTCATGGCCGCGAGTCCGATAAAACTGCCGATTTCAATCATGTCCGGCAGGAGGCGGTGTGAAGTGCCAGCAAGTTTATCTACACCTTCGATGGAAAGCAGGTTGGACCCTACGCCCGTTATTTTTGCGCCCATCCTGTTCAGCATTTCACAAAGTTGCTGCACATAGGGTTCGCAGGCTGCGTTGTAAATGGTGGTTTTTCCTTTTGCAAGTGCCGCTGCCATCACAATATTGGCAGTGCCGGTCACGGATGCCTCATCCAGCAGCATGTAGCTTCCCTTTAGTTGAGAAGCGTCTATCTGAAAAAGATGCTCGGCCGCATTGAAATTGAATTTTGCACCAAGGTTCTGGAACCCAAGAAAATGAGTATCTAATCTCCTTCTCCCGATTTTGTCGCCCCCGGGTTTTGGAATAGATGCCTTTCCATAGCGGGCCAGAATAGGACCGAGGAGCATGATGGATCCCCGAAGTGCCGTGGCTTTCTTTTTATATGCGTCCGTAGAAAGGAATTCAACATTTACCGACCGGGCGGTAAACCGATAGGTGCTGCCATCGAGCTTTTCAACGTCCACCCCCAGGTCCGTGATCAGCTCGATGAGTTTGTTGACATCGAGAATATTGGGAATGTTGGAAATGGTGACAGATTCGCTGGTGAGCAACGTGGCACAAATCACTTGCAGCGCTTCATTTTTTGCTCCCTGAGGCGTGATCTCTCCCTGGAGTTTTTGGCCGCCCTGGATTCTGAACGAACTCATTGATCTCTCCTGCGGTGACGTTTTCCATGACCGCCCCTTCTGTCATTGCGCTGCCTTTCATTGGGGTTGCGGGGCTTTTTCTTTTCGCGATAGAGCTTTTCAAATAAATTCTCTCCGCGCACCTTATCCAAATCAACCGTTAATCTGCCCTCCGACATTTTTTCAATATCCTTGATGATCACAGAATCATCGATGGTTTCTTTGTTCCAATTTCCGTGAAAAGTTTTCATCAGCTTTCCAAGGTAGATTACCGCATCCTCTCTTTCCTTGGGGTCCTCTTTTTGTACGGCTTCCAGGATGAGTTTCTCAATGTTTTTCCCGTAATGCTTGAAGCGGACCCTGCTCTGCGGATATGTCATGCGCTCCGGTTTTTTAAACACCGTTGCCGGGTCAGGAACGGGATACGGGTTGTTGATGTCAAAATTAAAATCGGCAATGATATAAAGGTCGTCCCAAATACGTTGTGGGTTTTCAAAGGCCTCTTTCACGGATGGTGCGAGTTGTTTAATTAACTCAATCAGGGTGGTGGCCATCTCGGTTCGTTTATCCTTGTCAGGAATGGTGCGGATATAGTTCACCAATTTCTGAACATTGCGACCATACTCCTTCAATTTGATTTGCTCTCGTTGGGTATTGTATTCTGCAATCATGCTTATTAAGATGTAATCTTTGGTTTAAAACTAAAGTATTTATTGACTTGTGTTGATCGATTGTCTCAGTGGTGGACGGTATTTCAGGAATACTTTATCCACCCAGGGGAAACTCAATGAGAAGCAGCAGTGGGTACTAGTTCTCGTGTATCTTGAGCTTGGCAAAGCTAAGTAATAATGTCTTCTCTCCAAAATCGTTGAAATTTATCTTTGCCTTGCGGTTGGCGCCCGTCTCGTCCATGGCAGTCACCACCCCAAAACCGAATTTTGGGTGTTCGACTTTCATCCCTTCTTTGAGTCCTGATGTATCGCTGGGCGCGAAGTCTGCAGCGGGTTTATAGGAAGTCTTGACCACAGGTTGGGATCGCACTGTCTTTTTGATTCCGCTAATAAAACTTTTGGCAAAGTTGGGATTTGGTAGGGATTCGATGCCGCCCAGCCGGGCACTTACTTTTATATACCGGGGATTGATGTCATCAAGAAAGCGGCTCGGCTCGCAGTTTTTTAGCCGACCAAAACGATACCGCGTGAGGGCATAGGACAAAAAAAGTTTTTGCTGCGATCGCGTAATGGCGACATAAAATAACCTGCGTTCCTCCTCCAGTTCAGAACGGCTCGTAAGCATCATCTGGGATGGAAAAAGGTCTTCTTCCATACCCACGATATATACATATTTGAACTCAAGGCCCTTGGCCATATGAATGGTCATCAGCGTCACCTTTTCCGGGTCGTTGTCTTTGTCTTCGTCCTGACTTGTTACCAACGAAACCTCCTGAAGGAAGGCATTCAAACTTTTGTCTTCTTTCTCAGGATCATCCACATACTCTTTGATGGCGTTGAGAAGTTCCTGAACGTTCTCATACCGGTTCAGTCCCTCGACTGTTTTGTCCTCGTAGAGATCCTTCAGTAGTCCGGAAGATTTGGCGATTTCCGCAGCAGCCTCGTATGCATCCTTGTTGGCTATTTCGATTCCAAATCTTTTGATGAGGTTTACAAAATTTTCGATGGTGGCCACCGATCTGCCGCCCATAAACAACTGAATGTTTTGCAGGACCTCCCATATGGAGATGGCGTGGTCGTTGGCTGCCACAATAATCTTATCGATGGTTGACCCACCGATCCCGCGCTTGGGCAAATTGATGATTCTTCTAAACGAGGCTTCGTCCTGTGGATTTAGTGAAAACCGGAGGTAAGCGAGAAGGTCTTTGATCTCCCTTCTTTGGTAAAAGGACAACCCGCCAATTATTTTATAGCGGATATTCATGCGCCTCAGGGATTCTTCCAGAGCACGCGATTGACTATTGGTGCGATACAAGATGACAAAATCATTGAATTTCAACTGATGTTGCATCTTTTCTTCAAAAATGGAGGTGGCTACCAGCTTGCCCTCTTCATTGTCTGAAACAGCCTTGATCAGCCCGATCAGGTTACCTTCTTCATTGGCAGTCCAAACATTTTTTGGCAGCTGCGCTTTGTTCTTTGCGATTACAGAATTCGCAGCCTCCACGATCGTTTTTGTTGACCTGTAATTTTGCTCCAGCTTTATAATTTTCAGGTCCGCGTAGTCCTTTTCAAAATTCAAAATATTGGAAATATCCGCGCCACGAAATGCATAGATGCTTTGCGCGTCATCACCTACCACACAAATATTTTGAGTCACGGCCGCCAGTTTTCGAATGATGAAATATTGGCAAAGGTTGGTATCCTGAAACTCATCAACCAGAAAATATCGGATGCGATGCTGATACTTATTGAGAACCTGGAGGTGTTCCTTGAAGAGTTTGTCGGTATTGAAGAGCAGGTCATCAAAATCCATCGCCCCTGACTTGAAACACCGGAGGGCATAGTTTCTGTAGATGTTGCCGATCTCCGGCCGCATATTGGCGGCATCGTCACCTACAAGGACTGGATTGTTGAGGTATTCCTGCCATGAAATAAGCCTGTTTTTGGCCGCACTTATTCGATTGTAAACCACGTTGGCCTTGTATTGGGTCTCGTCCAGCCCCATTTCCTTTACAATGGCTTTGATCAGGGACTTGGAGTCATCGGTGTCATAGATGGTGAAATTATTGGGATAGCCAATATGATGGGCTTCTGCACGCAGCATGCGCGCGAATACAGAGTGAAACGTACCCATCCAGATGTTGCGTGCATCTGAACCAATTACGCCTTCTATACGATGACGCATTTCCTTTGCCGCCTTGTTGGTAAAGGTGAGTGCCATGATGCTGAATGGATCAACACCTTTCGAGTCGATCAGATGTGCTATTCTGTAGGTTAGTACCCTGGTCTTTCCTGAACCGGCCCCGGCTATGATCATGCAGGGTCCTTCCGTATTAATAGTAGCCTCCAATTGAGGCTCGTTGAGCGATTTTAAATAATCCATTCCCCTAATCAATCCGCAATATAGGCCCGTTAGTTGGCGCCCTGCAAGTTTAATCCGCGCGAACTATTTCCATCTGGTGTGGAAAATATTTTAGCCTTGTCCCAGGACCTGATCACCTGGGCGCAACCCGAGATATATCAATGAAATTGGCGGAACGACTTCAAATCGAAAGATTTTTAGTTTCTAATTTATTAAAACACAGTAACTTTGATAAAACCAGGGCATTGAACAAAAATAGCATCACCACTCCCGAAATAACCCATGACGATGGGTTTGCAGTAACCACGGCCGAGCCTTGGGTAAAGTACAAGATTCAACTAATCAGGCAGTATGTTACAGCTTTTGTAAATGCCTTGTCGCGCCAGGTGGATGAAGTTGTGCTGGTTGACTTATATTCCCGAAACGGCCTTTATTGCCTGGGCGCAAAAAAGGAAATTTTTGCAGGTATACCCTTGATGGCGCTGCAATTGGATTTGCCGATTTCAAAATATGTGTTTTGTGAAAGTGACAGCGAGCAGGCCAGAATACTGAAAATAAGGATCAATAAATATTTCAGGGGAAAAAATGTTGTGCTGCTAAACGATGGCCGGGATCAGCTTATAGACAAATTGAAAATGTATGTTCCGGATTCCCGGAAAAGTCACAAAGTGGCCACCCTGTGCATAGCGGATGCGTTTGGAATGGAACCAGGGCTTGACGTCATGAAGCAACTACTCTCGCATGATTTTACCTTTTTGATACCTTTGACTTTTCACCTTGGGAAGAAAATTGATCATCGTTTTTACTTAAGCAACAAAGAAAAGATGAAGGATTTTCTTGGCCTCGAAGCCACCGCAGATTTGGGATCGGGACGGATTATTGACAACCAGGTCTTTTATAGACGTTTGGTTCAGCGATTGGAAGCTGAGGCCAAGGAAATTGGTTTGAATACTTCACTATCAACCCATCGGTTGGATTCAGGGTTAATGGAGATAGCCACGTATAACATTTGTTTATTTTCAAGAAAATATTCGGCAAAGGCCATCCAGCATGATGCCTTGTCCGGAAGTACTATTCAGTTTGCCCTTTTTAACCAAAATTAGCCATGATCAAGGTTGGTGATGTACTTGTTTCTGATGACGTCAAAGAAGTGGAGTTTGTTTGCAACCTGGAAAAATGCAAGGGCGCCTGTTGTGTTGAAGGAGAGCTGGGGGCACCACTGGAGGACCACGAGCTTCCCATCATGGAAGCCATTCAGGAGGAGATCAGACCCTATATTACCCGCGAAGGATTGAAAGCCATAAAGAGATTTGGCCCTTACTTGCTGGACGAGGATGGTGACTACTCAACGCCAACGATTCAGGGAAGGGAATGTGCCTATGCCAATTACGATGAGAAGGGTATTTTGAAATGTGGAATTGAGCAGGCATACCTCGATGGTAAAACGAAATTCAGAAAACCCATATCATGTCATCTGTATCCGATTCGCATCACCAAAAAGAAGGATTTTGAGGCTGTCAATTATCACAAGTGGAGCGTATGTTCTGCCGCCTGCGCGCTAGGTAAAGCCCTCGGAGTGCCCGTTTATAAATTCCTTAAAGAGCCGCTGATCCGTAGGTATGGCAAAGCCTGGTATAAGGAACTTGTTGATCAGATAGAGAAGCCTGCAAGGGACGCCCCTAAACGAAGGAAATAGAGGTTTCCTTCCAGTGCACCATTTAGGAAATTCTCCGGGAAATCAATTTGAAAGAAAAAAATTTAAACCTAAAAGATAGAGAGATTATTTTTTTACCGTCCTTTATTCCAAAATAGGAAAATCTATGAGGAATATGCGTTTCGCGGTTTTGCTTCTATTGGTGACAATGTGTACCGAGGAAGGAGAACCGGTGGTGACAACAGAGGAGCCGCCATTACCCGAAGTTCATAAAATCGATCCATTAGCAGGAATCTCCGGGAGCACCCTCACGATATCCGGATCGGGATTTGTACAACAGGGGATTAACCCCGAAGTCTTTTTTATCAAAGCACCAGGTGAGGAATTAAGGGTTCAAATTAAATCTGCGACCAAGGACAAAATTGAATTATCAGTTCCGGAATTAACGCCTGGTTCATATTCGGTAAAAGTTAAAGTAGGCGAGCAATCGACTACGTTCGATGGAAACCAATTCTCCATTCTCGAGCCGCCACTTTCAATTTCAAGTTTTGCCCCACTTGCGGGACTGCCCGGGGATCAGGTGACGGTTGAAGGTGAAGGGTTTACCTCAGATACGAAACTGTTCCTGGTGGATGAAAGTGGAAATGAAAATCCTGTTACTTCAGTTTTAGGACAACAAAACCTTCATTTTAAAATACCTGAAATCGCGAGAAAAAGATATTGGTTGAAAATAGCAAATAAAGAGCAGCATGTGACTGCCTCACATCAGCTAAAACTTTTTGATGTGCTAAGTATAACAAGTATGTCGCCTTCCAGCGGTTATTCAGGGAGTGAAGTAATAAAGTTGGATGGAACGGGCTTTGACGAAAATACAACTGGCCAACTGGTACTGGTCCTTAAGGATATCTCTGGTAATAACTACACCTTCAGTGGTCTGAAGGTTACCCTCACAAGTATTGAATTTTCGCTTCCAGAACTCTTTCCAGGCAATTACACGATCCATATTTCCGCGGGAAACCAACAAATCGTCTCGGAGCCCTTTGTGGTGAGACAACCTGAAATAACTTCGGTTTCCGGGAGCGATTTTGGTTCGGGAATCGGGGTGCTGACGATTTATGGTAAAGGATTTTCAAAGACCCTATCAAATAACATCATATCGTTTGTTTCTCCCGGGGGTGTTGAAACGCAGGCATTAAGTTCCGGAGCCAGTTCAAATGAAATTACTGTAATTATTCCAGTAATTGAAGCAAATGCCGGTTATGACATAAAACTTTTAACCGGCCCTTCAAATGTGAGTCAGGTTACTCTTTCTAACGATGCCAATATTATAATCAGGCCTTCGTTGCCGTCTGTTCAGCCCTTTTTTCCTCCGCCAACCTCAATGAACAGAAGTGCTATCAATAACTTTTCATTTGATGTAAGGGGGCTAAGTTCATCGGCTCCCCAAACCATGCTGAAACTGATTGACCAGAATCTGGGCGATCCTGGAACAACAGCGGATTTGACATTGACCGTTAGTAGTGTTACTGGCGGGAGGTTGGGAGGATCTGGTAGCGGTTTTACAGCGAGTGAAGCATACAAGTTAAAAATAGTTGTAAATGGAGTTGAATCAACCTTCGATTATGATGTAGAGGTTTTCAATTATCCTGATTGGCCGACCCTTTCGCCAAACTCAACCACCACTTCGGTTGCCCAATTAATTACGGTTACTGGTACGCTTCTGGACGGAATAAATAAGATCGGCCTACGCAAATCAGGTGAGAGTACACTAACCAATATCTCATCTTTTACTGTCCATTCGCCAACTTCGATGGAGTTTACGGTTCCGGCAGGATTTCCAACCGGTGTTTATACGATGCAAATTGAAAAACCAACTCCGTTCCTAGGGCGAACACTCAGACTCAGCAGAGGCACAACATTAACCATCAATTAATAAAAAAAGGTGACTCTATAAGAGTCACCTTTTTGTTTTAGAAAGCAGCCCTTATTCGGCCACCACGTTTACAGCGATTTCATGCTTCACTTCTTTGTGAAGATCAAGTGTCACTTTATAGCTACCCAGTTGTTTTGGCGCCTCCTTTAGAATTACTTTCTTGCGATCCACTTCAAAACCTTTGGATTTAAGCATGTCTGCAATCTGGTTGACGGTGATGGCCCCAAATATCTTTCCACTCTCACCGGCTTTGGTGCCAATTTCAATGGTCAGGTCCCCGATTTTTTCAGCCAGGGATTGCGCATCCTGCTTTAATTTTTCAGCCTTGTGTGCCGCCTGACGAATGTTCTCCTGAATCATTCGCTTATTAGACTCGCTGGCAATAATCGCTGATCCATTAGGAATCAAAAAATTCCTGCCGTATCCCGATTTTACCTTCACGATATCGTTTTTGTACCCGAGTCCCTGAACGTCCTGTTTCAATATAATTTCCATAATCTTTTCCGGGTTAGGTTATTTCAATGAATCGCCAACGTAAGGCAAAAAGGCCATGTGACGGGCTCTCTTCACGGCTTGCGACACCCTTTTCTGGAACTTCCAGCTCGTGCCGGTAAGCCTGCGGGGTAAAAGTTTGCCCTGCTCATTCACAAACTTCATGAGGAAGTCAGGATCCTTGTAGTCGATGTATTTGATTCCATTCTTTTTGAAGCGACAGTATTTCGGTTTGATCTCTGCCCGCTTGATGGGTTCGTTCATTAATGTCATGCTGGTAGCTCCTCCTTGGCTGCGCGTTTTTCTTTGTTTTTCTTAAACTCTCCTTTACGCCTGCGGGCATTGTAGGTTACCGCATGCTTGTCCAGCGCTATTGTCAAAAAGCGCATCACCGATTCGTCTCTTCTAAACTCTGTTTCCAAAGTGTGAATCAACTGGGTATCTGCCGTAAATTCGACAAGGTTGTAAAAGCCGGTGGACTTGTTCTGGATTGGATAGGCCAGTTTTTTAAGTCCCCATTGCTCCACATTGATGACATCTGCCTTCGCATCTGTCAGTACCTTTACGAACTTATCGACAGTATCCTTTGCCTGGTCAACAGACAAAACGGGATTCAAAATGAATACTGTCTCGTAATTTTTCATTATTTATGATAAGTTTTTAAAAATGAGGTGCAAATATAGGGAAATAGCCTGTTAGGCGCAAAGCGCGGGCAATCCAAATTATCAAGGCAAAATGCCTTATTTCGCCCAAATTTAAAGGCCCAGCGTTTATTGACCTGTCTTATTAAGTGACTCCGGGCTACTTGACCTTAAATTCGGTCTGGCCCATTTTGTACCCATCGGTGAAAATCTCTACCGTATAGGTTCCAGAGGCATACTCCGATCCTTTCTCATAAAGAAGGCTGAGTTTTTGCCTTGTGTTGTCAAACAAAATTTCCTGGGCTGCCGTATAGAATTCCTCTTTGCCATTGATCATGAACGTGCCCGATCCTTTTGCCACATCAAAGATTACCTGACCATTTTCGTCCGTCACCTTGATCATTATTTTCTTTCCCTCAATAGGCGCAACCTTGTTTTCAGCTATGTTGAATTCAACTTTAAGCGTTTCAAGTTGCTTGCTTCGAAACGGAGAAGTTCTCTCCCTACCTCTTCCGTTTACAGAAACAGCCGTGATGTTTTCTGCCTTCAGTTGCGAGGCGATGGCTACCTTAGTGGCCAATTCGTCCTTGCCCTTCGCAAGGGTATTGATTGAATCACTAAGCTGGTTTTGTTTGGTTTTCAGGTTCCGGTTTTCTGAGTAAAGCTCTTTGTTCAAAGATTTGAGTTTATCCAGCTCTTCGTCCTTCAGCTTGAGCAACTGCTCGTACCCCTCAACCCTGTCTTTCAACTCCTTTATATTTCTGCTTGTCCTGCTCCTGGTCCTTTTCAGTTCTGCGTCAACTTCTGCTTTGGCTTTTTCCAATTCGGTAATATCACCGCCCAATTTTTCTATGTCAATGATCTTTTGATTCAGCTCTGCCTGAATTTCGTTTAGCCGCTGCATAGTGGTTGCCAGGTCCTCTTCCGTTGTTGCCAGTTGCACCGTAACCTCGGCCTTTTCCTGGTAATCAAGGTAGATTTTGATACCCTGAATGATTACGATAATGGACAGGAGCGCAATAATTATCGCGGTTTTGTTATTTGGCTTTGCGGGTTCTGTAGGACTTGGAGTAGTCTCGTTCATAGCATGTTCTTTGGGGACGTAAAAATAGAGGTAATTTCCCGGACTATCAGAGGGATAGGATAAAATGTTGCCGGTTGAGCGCGGGATCAAAAAAAAGTATGCCGCAGCGGTAAAGGTCAATACTGCCATAGACCAATTTGTGCCGCGAAAGTTCATTCCAGGCTGCTTCCATTTCGGGCGACCAGTGGATGTCGTCAATGACCATGATGCTTTTTTCGTTAAGCCGCTTCATAAAGCTGTTGAAGTATCGGATAGTCGGTTCGTAACGATGATTCGCATCCATCAGGACGAAGTTTATCTTTTCCGTTCCCTGCAGGAATTCCGACAACGTATGGTCAATATTACCCTCGATAAGTGTGATGTTTTTCGTATCGAAGAGTTCAAAGTGGGTAAGGGCGATGTTGGCAAGTGTGTGGCTGCCCTCGAAGGTAAAAACCCTGGAGTCTTTTTTATTGGCAAGGTACAGGGTGTTCAGTCCCATGGATGTGCCAAGTTCTACAACATACCTGGAATCGTTGTAATAGAGGATTTGACTATACAGGATCGACAGCCGCGCGGGGCTTAAACTGTTTTTGGCGATTTCAGCTATGGACCTTTTGCTTTTTTGGGTGGTTGATCCGGCCCCTAAATCATTGACCTCCATCAGTGTTTGGTTCGCCAGCAGGGCAGACCTCACTTCCTCGACTTTGTCGCTGCCTTTTTCGGAGCGACTGTTCTTCACCACATTTTTATAAAAATCGAAAAAGAAAGGCGAGTGAATTGAGTGCTCATCGACCTTATTAAGCCAGTGGGATATAAATGATTTTAATTGGTGTGCTTTCAAAGCAGATTGGTAAATCCCTGAAGCCGCGGTGTACTAGTTGAGCCGCAGCGGGGCGATCATATGAAACTCAGGAACGGTAACCTCGAACCGGATACCATCGACTATCCTTTCCATCAGGTAGGTTCCAGCCATTTTACCGATTCCGGATTTCAAATTGCAGCCTGAAACGTATTGGTGCGTTTGGTTGGGCTCCAACACCGGCTGCTGACCAACTACACCTTCGCCATCCACTTCACGGGCCGCAAAACCGGCATCAAAAATTTGCCAATGTCTGCGTAAGAGTTGAATGGTAAAGTCACTTTGGTTTTCAATGGTAATCTTGTAGGTGAAAACATAGTGATACTGACTGGGACTTGAGTACGAGGGTTGATACTCAGTTTCCACACTAACTTTAATGCCTTGCGTGATTTCAGTCACCATTTCGGTCAAAAATATCAATTTTTTCTATTTTACTACCTTATTGAAAAGGTTGATAACTTAAAAATAGTTGCGAAGGCATGGATGTCAGCATCGCCCCCTCGTGGAAAGAGAAATTAAGAGCGGAGTTTGAAAAGGCTTATTTTCAGGAGCTTATCAATTTTGTTAAAGCAGAATATCGCACCCAGCAGGTCTTTCCGCCCGGAAAAGAGATTTTCAGGGCATTCGACCAATGCGATTTTAACGATGTCAAAGTGGTGATCATTGGCCAAGACCCCTATCATGGACCTGGCCAGGCCAACGGGTTATGCTTTTCCGTGAGAGAAGGGGTGAGGATTCCCCCTTCCCTGATGAATATTTATAAAGAGATTCAAAATGACCTGGGGAAACCTATTCCAGAAACGGGTGATTTGGAGCGTTGGGCCAGGCAAGGCGTGTTGTTGCTCAATGCTACACTGACGGTTCGCGCTTCTACCCCTGGATCTCATCAAAAAAAAGGATGGGAAGAGTTTACAGACGCGGTGATCAACTGCATTTCCACCCATAAAGAGCATGTGGTATTTATTTTATGGGGTGCGTACGCCCAGAAAAAGGGTGAAGTCATTGATAGGCAGAAGCACCTCGTGATTGCTTCAGCCCATCCATCTCCATTTTCAGCCGACCGCGGTTTCTTCGGCAGCAAACCTTTCAGCAAAACCAACAACTACCTCAAAAGCAAAGGCCTGAAAGAGATTGACTGGTAACGGAGGCAACCAATATCCCAATGACTAATGACCAATGACTATATCCTAGTCAATCATCTTGAAAAATCTTCTCCAGCGGATTCTGTCAAGGAAACCAGCGTATTTGTCAAGGGACAACCAAACAAAGAAGGCTTTTCCTACGATATGATCTTCAGGCACGAATCCCCAGAACCTTGAGTCAAGTGAATTATGCCGGTTGTCACCCATCATGAAATAGTAATTCTGTTTAAAGGTATACTGGCTCACCAATTGACCATCGATCGTGAGTGTACTGTCACCCACAATTACATTTTCATTGTGGTCATAAAGTTTGATGGTATTTCCGTAAAATGCCATGGTGGAGTCATTAACTTCAATTGTCATTCCAGCCTTTGGAATGGTAATGGGGCCATATTCATCAGCGCTCCACTGACTGTACTTTGAGCGAGGAAAAATCCTGGGGTCAGCGCCATTGTTCATGCGATAGTCGTCCACTACCGATAGGACGTAAGGCAGTTGTCGAAGTTCGTCAGCCTTGGCACCCGTGATGTACATTTGATACACCGCTTTGCCGGCTTCGGGTCTTCCCAGGTAATTGTAGTCGTCCGGATCGATCCCCAGCTTTTCCAAATTGCGTTCGTTGATCTCGTCCTTTGAGGTGACCAGGTAACTGAATTGCATGTCCGGAGGATTTGCCAACGTCTCGTTATTGACGATCAACTGTTTATTGACTACTTTCAGTACATCACCGGGTATTCCCACACACCGTTTGATATAATTGGTCTTCAGGTCGACCGGATAATCCTTGCCCTCATTGAGGTCCCGGGGAGGAACATTAAATACGACCACATCGCTCCTGTGTACTTTACTGATACCAGGAAGACGATACTGGGGCAGCTGAACCAACTCCGTGTAGGAAGGAATATCTGTAAACCAAATTTTTTGATGGGTGAGTGGTACCTGCAAAGGTGTTTTTGGTGTTCTTGTTCCGTAGTGGAATTTGCTCACAAAAAGAAAGTCGCCAACCAGCAGGGAGTTTTCCATTGAGGGCGTGGGGATGGTGTAGGCTTCCATGATCAACCAGCGGATCAGCGTGGCGGCAACCACTGCAAAGGCGATCGCCTCGGACCATTCTGCAACAGCCGATTTCTTTTCCTCTTCTAGGTCATCCAGTTTGCCCAGGTAGGTTACGTCCTTCCTGAACCCAATGTATGGGATATACACCGGGGCTATAAAGATGATGAGGAATTGACTCATCAACGAGTTTTTTCCAAAGCACCGCAGCAAATCAAACAGCAATACAAAAAAAGCGAAAATATTTAGGATGGGGATGAAGAGATACAGTACCCACCATGACGGTTTTCCGATGATTTTTATCAAATAGAATTCACTGTAGATTGGGATGAGCGACTTCCACGCTTCCACGTTCGCCTTTTCAAACAATTTCCAGTATCCGATGGTAACACCTATTCTGAAGATAAGCAGGATAATAAGTATAGCAGTCACAGTTCTTAATTGGTTAAAGCTTGCAAAGAAAAGTAATTTTTGATGTTTAATGGCTAAAGTTTCAGGAAATCACCCATTCCGAGCACTCCCTTTTTATCCTTTAGCCACTCGGCTACGGTGATGGCACCCAATGCAAATCCGTCCCTGGAATGGGCGGTATGCTTTATTTCAATGCTATCGACAGCGTTGAAGTACCTGACCGCGTGTGTGCCTGGCGCAGGGTCTTCTCTATACGAATTGATGACCAACGCATCGGGATCTGAAA
Source organism: uncultured Ohtaekwangia sp. (assembly GCA_964655635.1). Taxonomy (GTDB): domain Bacteria; phylum Bacteroidota; class Bacteroidia; order Cytophagales; family Cyclobacteriaceae; genus ELB16-189. Next base: position 80,648 of record CAZZNH010000004.1, on the reverse strand, counting down.
TTTTGGTGTTCACCCACCTGCCTTTTCTTTTGACTTTGTCGAGGATGTCATTTGCCAGACTGATGGCGGTGCCGCTGGGAGCATCTTTTTTCTGCGTATGGTGAATTTCATCAATCTCCAGTCCATAGGCTGGATAATTATTCATCACTTCCGCCAGGTATTTGTTGAGTTTGAAAAAGATATTAACACCAAGGCTAAAGTTGGAAGCATAGAAAAAAGTGCCATTCTTTTCCCGGCAAATGCTGTCCACTTCGTTCTTCTTTTCAAGCCAGCCTGTTGTTCCGCAAACCACAGGAAGACCAGCGTCAAAACATACCTTCAGGTTGTTGACTACAGAATCTGCCTGCGTGAATTCAATGGCGACCTCCGCGTTGGTAAGCACTTGCTCGTTGAGCGAATCACCTGCATCAATCCTGGCTGCGATGGTGTGTCCCCGCTCGACAGCGAATTTCTCGATGGCTTTTCCCATTTTTCCGTAGCCGATCAAAATGATTTTCATTGCACTTGTTGGTTTATTTTCTGGCGGTCACCCAAGGAACGGAAGCTAAAACCTAAAAGTCAGCGCGACACCAGCCGTTGTTCCGGTAGTAGAGCTATTTTCGATCATGGGCTCTAGTTTCACTTGCAGTTGTGGGTTCAGTTCGAATTCCTTTAAATGGGCATCCACATGGGCATCCACGAGTTGAAGCACGTACCAGAAGCCGGTTATGATAGTGAAAAAATCACGTTCTCTTTTTGATCGGTCTACGAGCCTGCGGAGCTGCGCTTCGTTAAAACCGGATGGAGCAGGTGTGCCGTCATTGAGGAGGCCAAACAGCTCATTCTTGAAGGTGACGTACCTGTCCTGGTGTAGGGCGATAAAAAAGATACCCGTAGTAAATCCGGCATAGACGATGGGCATCTTCCAATATTTCTTGTTGTAAAACTGGCCACTTCCGGGAAGAATGGCGGAGTAGAGTAGTGCTTTGCGGGGATTAAATCGCTCAGCGTAGGTGTCGATGGTAATTACCTTTTTGCCGCGTTCGAGGCGCAGTTCATCAGCAGGGATCTTTTTTAGGGTATCCTGTGAAACAGCTTGTCCTGCAGCCATCCCGGAGATTGCCGATAGAACGATCACGCATAATAGTCGAACAATCATTCATTCAGGTTTACATCTTGAGGATTTCCAATATCCTGTTAAGATCCTCCACGGAGAAGAAAGGAATCTTGATCTCGCCCTTCTTGCCATCGCTTTTTACATTCACTTTCGTGCCAAAGTGGGTGGAAAGTGTAGACTGCAACTGTTTTATTTCCTTGGAAGGCCCGGGCGAGGCACTTTCGGGGGAGTTTTCTTTTCTCTCCTTGCCCGATGACGTCACCTGCCTTACCAGCTCTTCAACTTTCCGAACCGATAAGTCTTCGGTAATCGTTTTCTTAAAAATATAGAGTTGGGTTTCGGGGCTTTCCACATTAATAATCGCCCGCGCATGACCCATCGAAATTTTGTTGTCGCGAACGGCAATCTGAATGTCGGGAGGAAGTTTGAGGAGGCGCAGGTAGTTGGTAACCGTTGTCCGGCTTTTACCAACCCTGTCGCCCAATTCCTCCTGTTTTAAATTAATTTCGGAGATCAAGCGCTGGTAACTTACTGCGATCTCAATGGGGTTAAGGTTCTCGCGCTGAATGTTTTCAATCAATGCCATCTCAAGCATTTGCTGGTCGTCAGCGGAACGCACGTAGGCAGGTACCGCTTTAAGCCCCGCCAGCTTTGACGCCTGAAACCTTCGTTCTCCCGAAATCAATTGATATTGATTTTGGGATAGCTTTCTTACGGTTAAGGGCTGAATAATGCCGTGAACTTTGATGGAATCGGCCAACTCTTTTAACGAAACTTCTTCGAAGTGTTTGCGTGGCTGAAACGGGTTAACCTGAATTTCAGTCAGTAAAATTTCATTGACGCCCGATGACGGTGCTGCTCCTCTTGCCTCCTCCAATTTTTCGGTTTCTGGAGTATCGCTGAGCAGGGCGCTTAGCCCTCTTCCTAATGCATTTCTCTTCTTACTCATTTTGGTAAACCGTTTTTGTTCAGAATTTCGTGGGCAAGATTCAGGTAACTGACGGCACCTTTGCTTTCTGCATCATGTACAATTACCGGGAGCCCAAAGCTTGGAGACTCGCTTAACTTTACGTTCCTCGGAATGATGGTGTCAAATGCAATATTCTTGAAATGGGTTTTGACCTCCTGAACCACTTGATTTCCCAACGAAGTACGTGAGTCGTATAACGTCAACAAGATTCCTTCTATTTCAAGCTTAGGGTTCAATCTTGTCTGAATAATCTTTATCGTATTGAGTAATTTACCGAGACCTTCCAGGGCAAAATACTCACATTGCACAGGGATGATGACCGAGTCGGCAGCCGTTAGTGAGTTAATGGTGATCAGGCCAAGGCTTGGAGAGCAGTCAATAATAATAAAGTCGTAGTCGTTTCGAATGGTCTCCAGTGTATCGCGCATGCGCTCTTCCCTCCGCTGGATATTTACCATTTCAACTTCCGCACCAACCAGGTCAATGTGCGATGGCAGTATATGAAGATATTTTAGATCATTTTGGACAATGGCGCTTCGGGCTTCCACACCATCTACCATGCACTCATAAATTCCTGTGGTTATTTCTTTCGGATTCAGGCCGAGCCCCGATGTCGAGTTCGCCTGGGGATCACCATCCACGAGCAAAGTTTTGTACTCGAGTACTGCAAGGCTCGCGGCAAGATTAATAGCCGAGGTGGTCTTGCCCACACCTCCCTTTTGATTTGCTATGGCGATAATTTTTCCCATTCGAAATTGCTAGCCGTAAAGGTGGATAAAAAAAGCCCCGATCCTGCCTTTCAACTGGATCGGGGCTACAAATATAAGGTTATCCGTTAATGTTCGCGGGTTGCCTTTAAATAAACTTTGTGGAGAAAAACCGCGTCACTTCTTCGCTTTTTTTCTGGCTTCTTCGCTGGCTTTCATGGCCTCCTGAAGCTTGGTCATGAACTTGGATTTTTTTCCATCGCCCGCCAATATTTTTTTCTTGTGCTCCTCCATCACCGCCTTAATTTTGTCTTCATCCACAAAGCGTTTGATAATAGCTTGCTGCGCAAAAGTGACCAGGTTGGATACGAAGTAATAAAAACTGAGACCGGCAGAAAATGAGTTCAACACAAACATGAATATCAGTGGCATGAACAATGACATCGTTTTCATCGGTCCCGTGACGGAACTGATCTGATTATTCTGCCAGGTGTAAATCATGGTAGAAGCGGTCATCAGCAGGACAAACAAGCTGACATGCGCTCCATAAAATGGTATGGTAAACGGCAAATTGATAATAGAATCATAGGTCGATAAATCCTCTGCCCAAAGAAAACTCGCCTGCCTTAGCTCAATGCTAACGGGGAAGAAATAAAACATGGCAAACAGGATAGGCATTTGCAACAGCAATGGGATGCATCCGCTGAAAGGATTAACCCCGGCCTCCTGATACAGCTTCATCTGCTCCTGCTGTATCTTGGTCATGTCATCACCGTACTTTTCTTTCAGTAAATCCTGCTCCGGCTTCAGCAATTTCATTTTTGCCATTCCCAGGTACGACTTGTAAGACAAAGGTGAAAGAATCAATTTAACGATGAGCACCAGGATCATGATGATGATCCCATAATTGCTGATGTAATTCTCCAGAAACTTGAAAATGGGGATAATCAGAAATTTATTCACCCAGATGATGGGCGGCCAACCAATATTGAGATTTTTGGAAAAACCCTCAGTGACACTGCCCAGAAGTGAATACTTGTTGGGGCCAAAGAAGTATTTGAAATTTGCCTGGCCCGAGGTGATGTCATTTTTCGAAATAAAAAGTTTCATCGAGGCCTCCTTCACCAGCAGGGTGTCGGAAGGGACAGAAGATTTAACTTCCCCACCTGTAAATGCACGGCCAGCAATGATGGCATTGATGAAAAATTTCTGTTTGAATGCCGCCCATTTAATGGGATCGATAATCGCCTCGGACTCCGGGTCAGTGGAGGTTTCCGACAGGTCATCAAATCCATCCTTCGTTGTAAAGTAGGTGACGGTTGTTTTGTTGCGGCTATCCTGCAGGTCTTTTTCCTGAAGTTTGATCTTGTCGCTCCAGTTGAATGTAAGTACATCACCGGCAAGATTAGAAAGTCCGGCTGCTTCCAGGCGGTACCCAATCTGATAGCCCGATGCCGGTACAGAATAAGTGTGCCTGATGTAAGATCTGTCTCCCAGCTGAGCCGTGTAGGAGACGAAAGTTGAGTCGCCTTGTTTTCTGGTCTCCCCTTTATAGAAAAGTTTAAACAAATCAACTTCGCGTCCTTCATAAAGTCCAAGCAGGGAAAATGTATTTGTATTTTCAGTGACGAGATATAAAGGCTTCTGGTAATACGTTTTGAACTTCTTTAACTCTACCTCCTTAAAAATTCCCCCGCGGTTAGTGAAGGTGACCGACAATTCATTGTTTTCTACAGTGGTGGTCTTCTCCATACCATTTACAAAAGGGGAAAGACTTCCGAATCGTTGTGTCAGTAAACTGTCTTGATTTTCCTGAATCAAATTGGCAGGCTCATTTTGATCCGTGGCTTCCAGTGTTGAATCGATGGCGGTGACCCGACTTGATTCATCATCTGGCGGTGGTGGTGCCGGAGAAAAATAGTTAAAGTAGATAATTAACAGAACTGCTATCAACGTCAGGCCTATGGCTGAATTTCTATCCATGGTTAATAAAACTTCTTATGAATTCTTATGGTTAATTGATGCTTCCACGAATTTAACAAAGAGCGGATGCGGGTTAAGTACAGTGCTTTTGAGCTCAGGATGGTATTGAACGCCAATAAACCAGGGATGATCTTTCAATTCTACAATTTCAACAAGGTTGAGGTCGGGGTTGATACCTACCGCCTTTAAACCTGCGTTTTCAATTTGTTCCAAATACTTGTTGTTAAACTCGTAGCGATGACGGTGACGCTCATGAATGAGTGACTCGTTATACGTGGCCATGGCTTTCGATCCCTTTTTCAACTTGCATGCATAAGCGCCCAATCGCATGGTGCCGCCCTTGTCCGTGATCTTTTTTTGTTCCTCCATCAAATCAATGACGGGGTGTTTGGTTTTTGGATTAAGCTCCGTGCTGCTGGCGTTTAGCTGGAGTACGTTTCTTGAGAATTCGACCACTGCGCATTGCATGCCGAGGCATATTCCCAGGAATGGAATTTTATTTTCCCGGACATAACGGATGGCCTCAATTTTCCCTTCGAGTCCCCGTTCACCAAAACCAGGTGCAACCAGCACACCATCCAAACCGGCAAGTACTTCGTTGACTGTCTCCGGGGAAATATCCTCAGACGAAATCCACCTTAGATTTACTTTGCAGTCGTTGTGTGCACCCGCATGAATAAATGCTTCAGCAATTGATTTGTAAGCATCAGGCAACGATACATATTTACCCACCAGCCCGATATTGACTTCGTCAATGGGATTTTTTAGTCGGCCCAAGAACGTTTTCCATTGCTCCAGGTCGGGTTCATTCTTGTGCGGCACTTTTAACTTGGAGAGTACGCGCTCATCGAGCTTTTCCTTTTTCATCAGGAGCGGCACGTCATAAATGGTTTCCGCATCTATTGCCTCAATGACGGAGTTGAGATGCACGTTGCAAAACAGGGCGACCTTCTTGCGGATATCGGCTGGCAAGGCCATTTCACATCGGCAAACCAAAATATCGGGCTGAATTCCCGCCTCCAGCAACTGCTTCACAGAATGTTGCGTAGGTTTTGTTTTAAGTTCCTTGGCGGCCTTTAAGTAGGGGATGAGCGTTAGGTGAATGACAATGGCATTGTTGGATCCGATGTCCCACTTCACCTGGCGCACGGCCTCCACAAAGGGTAAGGATTCGATATCACCTATTGATCCGCCAATTTCCGTGATGACAAAGTCGTATTGACCACTCTCCCCGAGCAGGTAAATGTTTCTTTTGATCTCATCCGTAATGTGGGGAACCACCTGGACCGTTTTACCCAGGTACTCGCCCTTTCTCTCCTTGGTGATGACATTATTATATATGCGTCCCGTGGTGATGTTATTGGACTGGGAGGTGGGGATATTTAGAAAACGTTCATAGTGTCCCAAATCCAGATCAGTTTCGGCTCCGTCATCCGTCACATAGCATTCACCGTGTTCGTATGGATTGAGTGTTCCTGGGTCTATATTAATGTAGGGATCAAATTTTTGTATCGTGACGGAAAACCCCCTGGCCTGCAGGAGTTTGCCGAGGGAGGCGGAAATGATGCCTTTTCCCAGGGAAGACGTTACACCACCGGTTACAAAAATGTATTTCGCTGAGGACATGAAAGAGGCTAAAAAATCCGCGGGCAAAGGTAGGGGATTTGAACCTTTAACAAACCCGACCTTTGAAATTATTTCATTTTTGAGGATTTTGGTGGTAAGTTTGATCCTACGTGTTTTCACTAAAGTTGGTTACACCCGAAATAGTTACCGTATACAAGAGTTGATACATACGCACCTTTATTCCCCTATGAACCAACGATTGTGGCGCACCGTCTTTAGGTCTTTGATCCTTTCCTTGTTTGTCGTTGGATTGTTGGTGGGAGAAGTGAGGGGGCAAGATTGTAACTCGCTAATAGTGACTGGCCAAAATAGCGGTAAAATCGTTAGTAGCCTTTGTTCACCAGTCACAGCCAATCTGAACGTACAATATTCATTTGGGGCGCCCTTGGCTGCAGGCTTCACCTATATTGTTAGGTACAACTGGGGAGATGGAACCGCGAACACCAATATTCCCGTGGCTGCTGGAACATCCAATATCAACTTAACACAGCCGCACGTTTACCCGGCTAACAGCGACTGTGAATATCAGGTGATCATTCGGCTAGTAGTTAATGGTGCGGTTTGTTTCAACACAACCCAAACCCAGATCATATCGACATGGAGAACGGATGCGTTCAATGGGGGATTGGTCCAAATGATTTCTCCCACCAGCGGTAATAACATCCATGAGGTTTGCGAAGGAGTGCCCATCAACGTGATCTTCAACGACCTGACAAACTTCAATTGTAATGCAAATTATCCATCGAATTATCCAGTTCCTCCGTCAAACCTCATTCAATTCCCCAACCAGCAGGTTCGCTGGCAGCAAATAGTGTACAATACAAACAATCCGGCCGTTGCCTCACGGATTCCAAATGTGAGTGTGAATGGTGTGCTGATGCCAGCTGCTCCTGGCTCAAATTATCAAGACCCAAGAGGGGTTTTCCAACTTACCCCGCTGGTCGTTGTTAACGATCCAAGGCGAAGGGCATCTCTTCCCATCACTGCCCCGGGTGGGTTTGGTGTGGGTTTTCCCGTTGTCGGTGATGAGTTTCAAATAACCGTAAAATACTGGAATCTTTGCAATCCCTATGACGACCCCGCGATCCCGGGCCCACCTGCTGACCTCATCAACGGGGATAGCCCTGCGGTAACTGCTACCGCCCTGATCAGAATTATCGATTCACCGAACTCACCAGCCGTACCCAACAGGGATTTTTGTTCCAGCGAAACCCCCACCATGAATGTGACGCCCACCGTGGGAGGGTTGACGTACAGATGGTACGCGAGCCAGGCCAATGCCATTGCCGATGTGGGTGTACTTCAAACCGGTGCTTCGTTTACCCCAAGCAATGCCCAGGCGCCTATTGGCAATCGCACGCACTTTTGGGTAACGGCTGGGGTCACTGCTGCCTTAGGTAACTGCCGTAGTGCACCCACGGAAGTGACGGTCACCAGACGTCCTGCCTTGCCTACGCCACCTGCGATTACCGGTCCAGCTAACTTGTGTCCCAGCACCAATGGATATTCCTATTCAGTAAGCGGGGGCGCCCCGGCCAATGTCACCATCACCGATGTAACAAGTGGAAACTTTAGCTTGGCCACGGATTATTTCTGGAGTGTGCCCGGAGGGCTGACCATTGCAGGTGGGCAAAACACGGACGCGATTACCGTCAACACGGGTGCGGGCACACCCTCCGGTAACGTCTCTGTGGTAAGGCGATACGAAACAACCGTTACTTCCGGCAGTCTTTGCCCCTCCGCTCCGCAGAATCGCGCGATTAATGTCAGAGCAGCCCCAACCGCCAGCATCACACCCGACCCGTTCCGGATTTGCCAGGGGACAGACACGCCCATTAATGGAAATCCGACCATAAGCTTTGGGGCCATTGTGGCCCACACGTGGTCTGGTCCGGGCGTTGGAATTTTGAGTGCCATTAATGTGCAAACGCCAAATGTGTTGGGTACCACACCTCCCGGGGTTTACAGCCTGACATATACAGTTACGGCACAGTACGAACCCGGGGTAACTTGTTCTGGCTCAGATAATATCACAGTCACCATTGATCCGGTGCCTGCGAAGCCGACCATCACGCCCTCCGGTGCTACCACCTTTTGTTTTGGAGGAAGTGTAACGCTCACCTCGAGCAACGTGGGAGGACTGGCAGCGTCATACCGGTGGTATAGGAACGGTGTTTTTACTGGGACAACAACCCAGAATATCGTGCTTAATTCAGTGGCCCAGAGTGGCGACTACACCGTAGAGGTAATCGCGGCAGCACCAACCAATTGTACAAGCCCCTTGTCAGATCCGACAACAGTGACAATTAATGCATTGCCCACGGCCACTGTTTCAGGGGGTGGGTCCGCGTGCCTTGCAACGCCAGCGCCTGATATCGTTTGGAACCTGACGGGTGCCACCAATTTCAATTTTACAATTACTGCATCAACACCCGAACCCGGCTTCCCCATTAACATGGTCGGGTATGGGTCAACGACATTTACCATCGTGGCTCCCAACCCAGCGGCAACGACCACCTACGAGATGACTGTTCTTTCTGACGGAAATACCTGCGTGGCAACCTCAAGGGGCGGTCCGATAACGGTTACAGTGCAAGCCATTCCGCCTCCAACCGTAGAAACTTTTACGGGGCAGCCGCCTGTCTGCGATGATGGTGGCGCGACGAATCCACCGGATGCGATCCTTGACCTGCTGCCAAATTCTGTTCAGAACTATGCGATAACGTATCGTCTGCGAAGAATTAGCACTGGCCTGTTTTTACCCGGCTCAATTAATTTCACAGGAAATTCCAGTGCAACTGGTGTAATTAACCTTGCGCCTACTTATGCCCAGTTTGGAGCGGTGCCGAACGACCCGATGGGATACCAGGTTGTTATTACCGCGATTCAGAACACAGTCACCTTGTGTGCCGGTGCCGTGCCAATAAATGGACCTACATTAATCATTAATCCCCGTCCGCCACCACCTACTGGGGCGGTGCCGGGAATAGCATGCCAGACCTCGGCAACGGGTGCTCCCATCAGTGTTGATATCCCACCGGTCGGTTTCACCATCGTCTGGTCGACAACAGCTTCTCCAACTTTTACTGCGGCCGCTGGAGCCACAGGAGGCACGAGAGGAAATTCCTTCACACCAACAAGTAACGCCACCGCTACCTATCATGCCTTCACCCGGGATGACATTGTGCCCACCAATTGTTTAAGTGCTTCGTCTCTTCCGGTGCTGCACACACAAGATTTGCAGCCGGCAGCGGCAGTTGGCGGCCCAGCGCAACCCAACTTGTGCGTGGGCACAGCCTCTATGGGTGCCACACCAGCCACCAATGGTGGTTCTGGTACGTGGACGGTTTTAGGGCAGGTGGCCTATATACAGGATTTCGAAAATGCCGCGCAGTATCCAATTGGGACCGCCAATTCCTCCTCAGGAAACGGCTGGACAATTAACACCAGTGCCCCCAACGCATTTCCCCAACAGGGAGGCGGAGGGATTTTTTCCGTTCAGGCCGGAAAAAGATTTTTGGCAAATAACACCAACGGGGGCTTGGGTGGCGGGGTAGGAAACATTGGAGAAGTGGTTTGGACCTCAGCCGTCATTGATGTCTCCTCTTTGACCAGCATCAGTGCTTCCGTGGACATGATCAATGCAAGCCCTGGTCAGAATGAAGCGGTCGAAGATTATATCCGCGTGTTGTACCGGCTCAACGGGGGCGGGGAGATTCAATTTCCGACCAATGGTTTTAGGGACGGTGATTTTGCCAATACAACCGCGTCTGTCACCGGGCTTGTCGGTGCCACTTTTCAGGTTGTAGTCAGGGTAAGCAATACCGCGGCAAACGAGTTTATCGCATTTGACAATATCATCGTAAGGCAGACCGGCTCAACGGTTTCGATTACAGATCCGAATGCGGCAAACGCTACCATTTCTGGTCTTCCACAAAATCCTCCTGGCGGTGCGCCAATTAATTATACAGCAAGATGGACGGTAGCCAGCGCGCTTGGCGTTTGTGCGTCCTCATCGAGCAATGTCACATTAACGGTCAACGCTATTCCGGCTGTTTTTAACCAAACACCACAAGTCTGTGAGGACACAGAAGGTGGTGGTGTTCATGGAGGATTTAACCTGACCACGTTGGACGCGTTAGTAACGGGCGGAGCCCCGGGTGTAACGGTGGAATGGTTTGCTGGGCCCGGACTTACCAATCCGATAATTCCTGCGACCACGCCACAGAACATCACCAATGGCGCTGGCGGTGATTTTTTTGTGCGACTTTCAACCCCCATTCCTTGTGTCAACACAACTGGCACGGTCACCTTTACGGTTAACACGCTGCCTCCGGCTGCGAATCCAACCCTTGTGAGTAGAACTTTCTGTGAAGATGTTCAAGGATCCGGATCACATGCTGGCGTAAATCTCGGTGTGTATAATGGACAGATCAATGGCACGTCTACAATCACATGGTATCCGACATTAGCGGATGCAATGGCGCTTACCAATCAAATTATGCCTGGTGTCGGGGTCGGTCAGGTTGGCAATTATACAGTGTTCAATGGAGTGCCCATCACGGCCCGGGTGGTTGATGGCAATAACTGCGCGAATTTTAGGGAGGTATTCCCTGTGGTCAATCCGTTGCCGGCCGATAACGTCATTACGGGTAATGACGTAGACTGTTCAAGTCCTACCGCGGTCAAAGTATACCAGGCAAATGCCGCGCTGAATGCATTTGGCACAACCCACGTGTACAATTGGACGGTCAATGGAGCCGGAATCAATTTTGAAGTTTTTGATGGGTCCACATTTGTGACCACCAACAACTACGCCATCACACAAAATTCGTTCCTGCTATTGGTTCGTTTTCCAAATCCCGGCACCTTCACATTTACGGTCAGCGAAACGATTGATGGTTGTACAGGTAATACGGTTAACAAAATTGTCAATGTTTCTGGCGCTCCTCCAGCGCTTGCCTTCAACGCGCCTCCAACTCAGGTGTGTAAGAACCAGACTGGTGTCACGTATTCACTCACCACTGCGCCTCAAGCGGGATCAAACTATGTTTGGACTGTTGTAGGAGGAACCATTGTAGGCCCGAGCAGCGGAAACATCACAACGATTACAGTCAATTGGGGCTCTGCCACGGCACCACAGCCAAGCGTTTCGGTAACCGAGTCCAACGCATCCGGTTGCGCGGGTGCGCCGGCATCGGTGAATGTGTTTTTAAATGATAACCCTGTGATGGTTTCGCCAAATAGTGCAACCATTTGCAGTGGGGCGGCTCCATCTTCTCAATTAACATTTAGTGCCACCCTTGGCGGAGCGCCTCCGGTGAGTGCAATGACGTTTAATTGGAACGTTGTAAGTGTCCCGGCCAACGTCACGGGGGTGGTAAACGGACAAATGGGCTCAGGTCAGTTGAATATGGTGCTGTCAAACGTTTCAGGCGTGGATGGTATCGTAACTTTTGAAGTAACTCCGGTTGAAAACGATTTACCCAATCCTCCAAACTGTACGAGCGCGCCTCAGACCATTTTTATCACGGTCAAACCGCAGCCAATCATCAATGCTGGCCAAACAAAACTAATTTGCAACAATACGGCAGTTAATCATGCTATTCAGCTGACTCCTGCCAATTTACCTGCATCGACAACCTTTAGCTGGGCTTTGCCAACTATGTCTGACGCATCGGTTCAGGGGACAGCTCAGGCCGGAGTGCCTATTGGTGCTACACCGCACATTACTGATGTCTTGACGAACGCAACAAATTCAACGATTACTGCAACTTATAATGTCGTACCGTCTAACGGGACCTGTAGTTATCCTTCAGTTCCCATTGTAATTACTATAGAACCCGCTCCGGCAATGGTAGCAAACCTCACCAGCGCGGCAACGCAGTGCAATGGAAGCAACGTAAATATTAATCTGACTACGCCAACGACACCCAATACGGCAAGCGACATAAAATGGGATGTAACAGTGACCCAGACAGCGGGAGCCGGTGTAGCCGCAGGAACAGCTTTTGCGAACCTGACCAACCAAACTTTTACAGCAGGAGCGGCCACATTGAATGGCACCTTGACCAACAGTGGCAACAATGCGGCCACGGTACGGTTTGTGTTCACGCCCAAGTTGCAGGGCACATCAAATTGCGCAGGCGTAGCCCTGGCACCAATCGATGTGGTGGTGGAGCCAACGCCAACCATGACCCGTACGCTGACTACTGCCTCTACAATTTGCAATGGAGGTACAGTGAATTTTGATTTGACAACATTAACCACACCAAGTACTGCGGGAGATATTAAATGGGACGTGACAGTGACACAAACAGGTGGAGCAGGGGTGGCAGCAGGAACAGCCTTTGCGAACCTGACCAACCAGACTTTTACAGCCGGAGCGGCAACATTGAATGGCACCTTGACCAACAGCGGCAACAACGCGGCCACGGTACGGTTTGTATTCACGCCCAAGCTTCAGGGTTCATCCAATTGCGCAGGTGTTGCGATGGCACCGGTTGATGTGGTGGTAGAGCCGACACCAACGATGACCCGCACACTCACTACAGCATCCACGATATGTAACGGAGGCAACGTAAACTTCAATTTGACCACGCCAACAACACCAAACACAGCAGGCGACATCAAATGGGATGTGACTGTAACACAGACAGGTGGATCTGGAGTAGCGGCCGGAACAGCTTTCGCGAACCTGACCAACCAGACTTTTACAGCCGGAGCAGCAACATTGAATGGCACGTTGACCAACAGTGGCAACAACGCAGCCACGGTACGGTTTGTATTCACGCCCAAGTTACAAGGCACTTCGAATTGCGCAGGCGTAGCCCTGGCACCGATCGATGTGGTGGTGGAGCCAACGCCAACGATGACCCGAACACTTACTACGGCCTCTACGATTTGCAATGGAGGTGCGGTAAATTTTGATTTGACAACCTTGACCACACCAAGCACTGCAGGAGATATTAAATGGGACGTGACGGTGACACAAACAGGTGGAGCGGGAGTGGCAGCAGGAACGGCCTTTGCGAATTTGACCAATCAGACTTTTACAGCAGGAGCGGCCACATTGAATGGCACCTTGACTAACAGCGGCAACAACGCAGCCACTGTACGGTTTGTGTTCACGCCCAGATTGCAGGGTTCATCAAACTGTGCGGGTGTGGCGATGGCACCTGTTGATGTGATCGTAGAGCCAACACCAACGATGACCCGTACACTCACTACAGCATCCACGATATGTAATGGAGGTACGGTGAATTTTAATTTGACTACTCCAACGACACCTAACACGGCAGCAGATATTAAATGGGATGTGACGGTGACACAGACCGGTGGAGCTGGGGTGGCAGCAGGAACAGCCTTTGCGAACCTGACGAATCAGACTTTTACAGCAGGAGCTGCTACACTGACTGGCACCCTGACCAACAGCGGCAACAACGCGGCCACGGTGCGGTTTGTATTCACGCCCAAGTTGCAGGGTTCATCCAATTGCCCAGGTGTAGCCCTGGCACCGATCGATGTGGTGGTAGAACCAACGCCAACGATGACCCGCACGCTTTCTACTGCCTCTACAATTTGCAATGGAGGTACGGTGAATTTTGATTTGACCACATTAACCACACCAAGTACTGCTGGAGATATCAAGTGGGACGTAACGGTGACACAAACAGGCGGAGCAGGGGTAGCAGCAGGAACAGCTTTTGCGAACCTGACTAACCAGACTTTTACCGCAGGAGCGGCAACACTGAATGGTACATTGACCAACAGCGGCAACAACGCAGCCACGGTGCGGTTTGTATTCACGCCCAAGCTGCAGGGCTCATCTAATTGCCCGGGTGTGGCGATGGCACCTGTCGATGTAATTGTCGAGCCAACACCAACGATGACCCGCACACTCACTACAGCCTCCACGATATGTAATGGAGGTACGGTGAACTTTAATTTGACCACACCAACGACACCCAACACGTCAACAGATATTAAGTGGGATGTAACAGTGACCCAGACAGCAGGAGCCGGAGTAGCCGCAGGAACGGCCTTTGCGAACCTGACCAACCAAACCTTTGCAGCCGGAGCGGCAACATTGAATGGCACCTTGACCAACAGCGGCAACAACGCGGCCACGGTACGGTTTGTATTCACACCCAAATTGCAGGGAATATCAAATTGTCCAGGCGTAGCCCTGGCACCGATCGATGTGGTGGTAGAGCCAACACCAACGATGACCCGTACGCTCACCACTGCCTCTACAATTTGCAATGGAGGTACGGTGAATTTTGATTTGACCACCTTAACCACACCGAGTACTGCTGGAGATATCAAGTGGGACGTAACGGTGACACAAACGGGCGGAGCAGGGGTAGCAGCAGGAACAGCTTTTGCGAACCTGACCAACCAGACCTTTACGGCAGGCGCGGCAACATTGAATGGCACCTTGACCAACAGCGGCAACAACGCGGCCACGGTACGGTTTGTATTCACGCCCAAGCTTCAGGGTTCATCCAATTGCGCAGGTGTTGCGATGGCACCGGTTGATGTGGTGGTAGAGCCGACACCAACGATGACCCGCACACTCACTACAGCATCCACGATATGTAACGGAGGCAACGTAAACTTCAATTTGACCACGCCAACAACACCAAACACAGCAGGCGACATCAAATGGGATGTGACTGTAACACAGACAGGTGGATCTGGAGTAGCGGCCGGAACAGCTTTCGCGAACCTGACCAACCAAACTTTTGTAGCGGGGTCTGCAACACTGACTGGTACATTGACCAACAGTGGCAACAATGCGGCCACGGTACGGTTTGTATTCACACCCAAGTTGCAAGGGACATCAAATTGTGCAGGTGTAGCCCTGGCACCGGTTGATGTAATTGTTGAGCCGACACCAACCGCAACAATTGGAAATTCAACCCCGGTTGTTTGTAACAATGGAAACGTTAATATTTTAATTTCCTCACCAACCAGTCCGTCCGTTCCTGCTGATTTGCGCTTTGACCTGAACGTGAGCAGTTCCAACCCGGGCGCAACAGGAGGGACAGCATTTACCCCACTTGCTAACCAATCTTTCCCAGTTTTGATAGGTGGGACCTTGACCAACAGCAGTGATAATTTCATTACGGTGACCTACACGGTAACACCGAAACTCCAGGGCACATCGAACTGCCCCGGCATTGTCCCTCCTTCCGTAAATGTAATTGTTGAACCAACGCCAAAAGTTACAGCAACCAATAATCAACCGAGGCTATGTAATGGAGGCACGCCAGATATCAGTATTACCTCTGTAACCGGACCAAGTGTTCCCGGCAACCTCACTTTTGATATCATACCAAGCCTACCCCCGGGAATTACCGGAACAGGCAACGCGGGTTCGGGTGTTACATCCGTTGCAAGCGGATTTGTGCTGAACACCGGAACGCTATCCAACAGCACAAATATTTCGCAGACCGTTGTTTATACCGTAACGCCAAAACTTGCGGGTTGTGTAAATGGACCTTCGCAGAACGTAAACGTTATTGTGGAACCGACACCGCAGGTTTCCCTTACCAATAACCTGCCTAAAATTTGTAATGGCGGAACGCCAAATATTACGGTCACAAGCCCCACATCACCAAGTGTTGCTGGCGACCTGACCTTTGATGTGGTGGTCACGCTGCCTGGTGGTGTAACAGGCACAGGTGTTGCAGGCAACGGGGTTTTGGGTGCCTCGGCCCCATTTGCCATCAATACAGGAACGATTTCAAACACAAACGCATCTTTCCAAACGATCACTTACACAGTTACACCGAAGCTAAATGGCTGTGCCGATGGTCCGCCCCAAATGGTGAATGTCATTGTCGAGCCTACTCCGGTGGCTGTTGCCACCAACAACCTTCCCACGATTTGCAATGGTGGCACGCCTGATATTTCTATCACAAGTCCAACTGGCCCAAGTGTGCCTGCCAATCTTACATTTGACGTCACGGTGAGTTTGCCTGCGGGTGTCAGCGGAACCGGTGTCGCAGGTTCGGGAACAACCGGAGCTTCTGCTCCATTCTCAATCAACACCGGGACTTTAACCAATTCAACCAACACATTCAGGACGGTTGTATATACCATAACTCCGAAGTTGAGCGGATGTGCCAACGGGACACCCCAAGTGGTGAACGTGATTGTGGAACCAACACCATCAGCGGCCTTTGTCAGCAACAGCCCCGCCATCTGTACAGGAGCGTCTCCGAGTATTGATGTCACTTCACCTACGTCACCAAGCATACCAGGCAATCGGACATTTGATGTTGCCGTGAGTATGCCGGCTGGCGTGACAGGAACCGGTGTTGCCGGAAGTGGATTGATAGGGGCAACTGCTCCGTTCTCAATAAACACGGGCACACTTACCCATGACAATGCAAGTAATACACCGCTGGTGGTTACCTATACCATTACCCCAAAATTGGCCGGATGTGCAGATGGAACTCCGCTGTTGGTCAATGTAACTGTAAGGCCCAATCCGGTCGGTGCTTTTGACAACAGCAGGATTGTATGTAGCGATGAGGCGTTTACCTATAACATCCAGACAGCTAACATTGATCTGCTTGGCAATCAGGTAGCGAGTAACTTTACATTCACCGTTTCGTCATCGGATG
Source organism: uncultured Ohtaekwangia sp. (assembly GCA_964655635.1). Taxonomy (GTDB): domain Bacteria; phylum Bacteroidota; class Bacteroidia; order Cytophagales; family Cyclobacteriaceae; genus ELB16-189. The sequence goes on along the minus strand of CAZZNH010000004.1, from coordinate 63,629 downwards.
AAGCCAACGTGCCAACGCCTGTAGGGTTGGATAGAACCATTGCTTCCAACGCACCGATCAATGGCAATTTCAATAATGCAAATCTGGCTGGCGCTAATGTGGATATTACCTACAGCATCACACCGTTTAATTCAGCGGGCAATTGCGCAGGTACCCCGTTCGATGTGGTCGTTAGAATCAGGCCTGAGCCGACCGCTCCTGCTACGACCACTGTGGAGCATTGCAGCAATGCGGCCGCGCCATTTGTATTTGACTTACAGTCGATAATAGATACCGGAATCGGAGGCAATTCAGTTCCGTCAAAATTCACCTACACGGTTAGCTCGACCAATCCACTGACGGTTTTCCCGGAGTCGAATAGAAATGTAGCCACCTCCGCGGTGATATCTCACGTTTATTCCAATTTCTCTGGCGTAGATGAAACAGTAACCTACGTGGTGACCCCGTTTAGCACAGCAGGCGATTGTCCCGGATCTACGTTCGACTTTAAAGTGATCGTGCACCCTGAACCTGTTGGATCTAACGTCACCGATCCTAAGTGTAGCACAACCCTGAATTACAATATACAGTCTCAAATTACGAACGGGTTAAACAGCATATTTACATACACCGTGTCTTCGGATAACGGTGGAGTTCCTGCGGGACCGAACCGGCTGGTGGCCAGCAACGCGCCCATCACGGATACCTACACCAATGCGACCGGCTCTCCGGCAAATATTACCTACACCATCACACCGTTTAACGCGGCCAACCCAACATGCCCAGGGGCAATATTTACCTACACGGTGAATGTAAGTCCTAATCCTTCTGGCACGAACAGTGTTGAGCCTGCCGTTTGTTCAGATGTACCCTTTACGGTTGATCCCCAGAACAACATCGTCCCTGCTGTGGCAAGCACGTTCACATGGACGGCCACCTACGATGCACCACTTTCCGGACCTGCCTCTGGATCGGGGATGATCACTGGTTCATTGCATAACGAAACCAACGGACAACTTTTTGCGCACTATACGGTCACACCAACCGCTGGTGTGTGTGTGGGCGCGCCTTTTACCATCGATCTTCCAATTAATCCGGAACCGGTCATGCTGCCGTCATTGTCGGCACCCCCTGCTGTTTGCAGTACCAATACAGTAAGCTCGAACCCCATCAACGTTATTCTCCGAACCAACGGACCCTCTCAGGCTGCGGCCTCTTACATCATCTCATTGAAGAGCCAGGATGCAGGGCTGGTGGGAACGCCTACAACTGGAACGTTCCCGGCCAATTCGCCCATCGCTGGTGAATCGGATGCAATTGCAAATGACACCTATAGAAATACGACCGCGGCACAGTTGAAGGTTGTTTACACGGTGATTCCGGTTTCTGCGGCTCCGGCAAGTTGCCAGGGAGATCCTTTTGATATCACTGTGTCGATAAATCCAGAACCTGTATTAGACAATCCTGGCTTCCCGGCCGTGTGTAGTTCGAACACCGCTGTGAACAGTCCGGTTAACATCGTTCTTGGAACCAACGGCATTTCAGTGAATGCGGCTGGATACCAATTGCAAAATGTTCAATATAGTACAGGAGGACCTTTTAGTCCTGCGGTTCCTCCGGGTATTACCCCCAACGCGGGTAACGCGGTAATCATGGGCGCGTTTGGTAGCAATAACCTGATCCGCAATGACCGATATAACAATACTTCTGCTAATCCTGTAACGATACGCTATACCATTCAGGGAAGAAGCTCAACACTTTGTTTAAGCGAACCCCTTAATTATGACGTGGTGGTTGATCCTGAACCAACACTGGTGCCGGGGACAGCTACAACTTGTAGTGGCATACCAGTAGCACCACCATTAACATTGATGCCTGGCCCTACGTCCCCAGCGATAACTTCGTACGAGTTGCAGCAGATAAATATTCCTGCTGGTGTTGCTCCAAACGGTGGCAACGCTGGCCTTGGTGTGTACGCGACAGGAACGTTTCTGCAAGCCGACTTCTTCTTTAATACACTGGACGTGAACAGGGATGTGGTTTATACGATCGTTCCGATATCAGGGACTTGTAGAGGTATTGCCCAAACGGTGACCGTAACTATTCAGCCCGCACCTGCCATGTTTGCCAATTTGAATGCCAAAGCTTGCAACGAGACCGCCTCCGGAATTGTGTTGTTGGACAATTCAATCGGAAATCCAATGGCCACCGCTCCGTTCAGTGCTGCGGCTGCCACCTTCGATATCACCAGTATCACATTGGCACCAGGCGTGACCGCCTTTGGTGGAACCAACACAGCTCCTAGAGTTACGGCAAGTCAGAATGAAATCAGTGGCGATCGATTCACAAATAATACCAATAATCCACTTACGGTGACTTACCGGGTTGTGCCGATTTCTGCTACTGGGTGTCGGGGTCCTGAAAAGGTGATCACCCTGACTGTAGAGCCGCGCATCATTGCTGATGATCCACCAGATGATCTGGTGTGTAGCAGCGTGGGTGGTGCAACGAACACCAACATTGTGCTCACAAGCCCGATCAATCCGTCATCTGGTTTGGTAACCTTTAACTATACAGCGGTTTCTTCCATGATAGGACCGACTGCCCAGATCGGAGGATTTTCATCCGGGCTAGGTAATTTACCTGAGGGATATGCGATCACGGATGCGCTGGTAAACACATCCAACACTCCAGGTACTGTGACATATACCATTACGCCCATCGCCAACTCCGGAGGAGGCGCAGGATGTAATGTGGTGGGCTCGGCCGTGGCACAACAAACAGTTGTCATTACAGTTGAACCTAAACCTAAGGTGGTAACCACTTTTTCACCGGTGCCTGTATGTGAGGGAGTCCCAACCAGTATTCAGCTAACGACACCCACAACACCGTCAGCAGGGACTATTCAATTTAATGTGGCCGCGACACCAAATGGTGGCTTGACGCTGACGTCAGCCTTAAAGACTAATTATCTTCCGGGAGAATTTATTACGGATGTCTGGAATAACCCTACCGGAGATCCACAGACCGTTCAATACGCCATCACCCCATCAGTCAGTGGTGGGCTGGGCTGCCCTGGTGATCCAACTAATATTTTTGTGACCATTAACCCGCGCCCTCAGTTACAACCTGCAACACAGGCTGATATTTGTAGTGGCACACCGATTAGCATCCCCATAAATCAAATTGCGCCTATTGTTGGAACAGCATCCATTTCCTGGACTTTTTCAGCGCCTGGCGCGTTGGGGGTATCGGGTGGTACAGGAACTTCAATTGATCAAACCCCAATCAATAATACACCTGCACCCATTTTAGTTACTTATGCGATTACTCCAAATGCAAGCGGATGCAGCGGAACACCTTTGATAGTTTCATTCAATGTTAACCCGAACCCGACTATCACCACTTTACCTTCTCAAATTACAATTTGTGAAGGAACTTCTCCTAATGTGGCGCTAACAAGTGCTGTAGCCGGAACAGGCTTTGCATGGACGGTCATGGATCTGAACGTCCCACCTACCGGACTTGCTTTGAATGGAAGCGGTAATATCATTAATCAGGTTATTCCTAATAACACTGGCGGGCAGACATCTTACCTTTATGAAGTGACGCCTACCGGGCCGACCGGCTGTGTTGGGCCTCCGAAATTCATGACCGTTAACGTGATTTCGATTATACCGGATGTCATTCCAGATAAGTCGGTCATTTGTAGTGGAGAGAGGGTCCAGTTCTTTAACCAGACTTTGGGCTTCGGTCCAGGTGGTCATCGCTGGTTTTATCGGGTTCAAGGTACAACGGCTGAGATTGATGTAAAGACTTCCGCTGTGGTGAACTATCAGTTCACAAATACCACCGCTACCAATCCGATAATTTATGAAGTCGTTTACCAGGCGAGCAATACAGGCAACGGTTTCAGTTGTACAAAGGCTCCGGTGGTGGTTCCGATCACCGTTTACAGAAATGTCGTGGCCAATTGGAATCCGGGTGTCATTCCATCCCTCAAAGGCGGTTCTTCGGTTGTTAACTTCACCAACACGTCTACTCCAGTTGATCCGCAGTTCAGGTACGAGTGGGATTTTGGCGACAAAGCAACTCCGTCAACATTTACGGGAGCAACGCCACCTCCTGTAAACTTTAGCCAGCAAGGGCCGCACATCATTTCCCTGAAGGCAATCAATATTGCCGCGGAGCCTCCCGGCCCGGGTTGCGAGGACGTGGAGACGCGAACGATTGTTGTGCCGGTTGATCCGTTGGTGGCCGACTTTGTCCTTGATCCAACAGCGGCTTGTTTCCCTAACACGGTGAAAGTGATTGAGAACAATGCCACGGGTAATGTAATGGAGTGGGAGGTGATTGACTCCAACGGCAAGTTGGTGACAACCTCAAATCTCAACACACCTGAGTTCTTAATTCGTGCGCCCGGATTGTATACCGTGAACCTGACCACGAGCGATAGTTTCTTGCCAGGGTTGATTGCAACGTCACAAAAGACTTTTGAAATCTATGATAAGCCCATTGCATCGTTCCAGGCACGACCCACCACAGTGTTTGTACCGGATACCGAATTGAACACATTCAATTTCAGCACCGGTGCGAACTTCTACGAGTGGGATTTCGGAGATGGCGAAACATCTGACGAAAGAGAACCCAAACACATTTATAAAATAGAAGGCGTTTACGATATCGTGCTGGTGGCGGGCTTCGAGCACGATGATGGAATTGTTTGTACGGACTCGGTGACTCAAAAAATTTCAGCGAAACAAGGGGGCCAGACCAAAGTGCCCAATGCATTTACACCGAACCCTGCCGGGCCTTCAGGTGGGTTTAATGGAGGTGGCTCAGGTAGCGGTGGCGCAGGATCATTTAATGACGTTTTCCTTCCGATCGTTAAGGGCGTGGAGGAGTTCAACATGCAAATCTTTGACCGGTGGGGTAACCTGATTTTTGAAAGCAACAACTCCAACCAGGGATGGGATGGCTATGACAAAAATGGTAGGATACTTCCTTCAGGAGTGTATATCTATAAGCTGACGCTGCGCCTGTCCGATGGACAACGGACAACGCAGATTGGTGACATTACGATGATTAGATAAAAATTGTAACTTGGTCTAATGAAGATGAGAGCTGCCTTATGGATGTTTGGAATGCTGATGGGACTGACTGCCTTTGCTCAGGATCCGCAGTTCTCTCAGTTTTATCAGGCGCCATTGTATCTTAATCCAGGGTTCACCGGCATTACGCCCCAGCAGCGATTTGTGGTGAATCATAGGATTCAATGGCCGAATCTTCCGCAAGCATTTTCTACCTATGCAGCCAGTTACGATATTTTTGTAGATGAGTTGAGAAGCGGTTTTGGCATCATGATGACCACAGACAAAATGGGATCGGCAGGATGGAGGACTTCTACCTTTGGACTGATGTACAGTTATAAAGTCAGAATTACCGACAATCTTGTTTTTTCACCAGGGCTTAATTTTGGTTACGGGATCAATGGCCTGGATCGAAACAAGCTTAGGCTCGGTGATGGCCTGGAATTTAATGGGCAGTCGCTTGACCCGGATTTGAATCGCCTCGGCAATCAGCAATACTTTGATTTTGGATCCGGCTTTCTCTTTTATACAAAGGCACTCTGGCTCGGTGGCGCCTTTGCGCACATGAATACGCCAAACCTTTCCATATTAAATAGTACCAGCCGGCTTCCCATGAAGACCACCATTCACGGAGGTGGCAGGATTTCTCTTTATCATGGATTCAGAACCAATTCCAAGGTCTCCTACATTACTCCTTCTTTTATTTATAGACAGCAAGGCCCGATTAGCCAATTGGATTTTGGTTTGAACTATCACATTGACCCAGTGTCCATTGGTGTATGGTACAGGGGAAAGCCATTCGAAACGAACGTGATTGGTACGGTCAATCAGGATGCCATTATTTTTGTGATGGGAATATACCTTAGCAATTTCAATGTAGGGTACAGCTACGACTTTTCCGTATCAGAATTGTCGACCACGTCCGGTGGGGCACATGAACTTTCCATCGTGTATGAGTTTGTTGCCAAGCCTCTTCACCGGGGCGTCAAGAAAAGGAACAGGTTGATCCCTTGCCCTACCTTTAACAGGAAGCCCAACTTCTGGAACTAGGCGGCCGCGGGGAACAATTCAACGGCTGTAATATTCGCTAGTCGATTAAAATGACCCAGGCTGGCGTTTCCGTGGTTTCTTTTCCAATTATTGCTTTATTAATAGCGTCTTTGAGTGGCTTTGATCGGTTTGGTAATCGATCGAAGAATGAAATGGAGTTGTCTATTTAGCAGGATTGGCCTTGCAATTATTTTATGTTTTGTACTGACAAGGGCACATGCTCAATGTGGCGGGGTCATGGAACCCGGTTTTGCATTCCTTACCAGTAGCCGGGGGTGCGCCCCATTCACTGTCAATATTCAGACGCTCTACCTCTCTTCAGTTCCTGGCACGCAATATTATGTCGATTGGGGTGATGGCACTCCGGAAGAGACCTACGTTCAGGTGGCACCAGGAGGCGTTAATATTTCTCACCTGTATCCGAACTCCCCGGTCAATTGTGGATATGATGTAGTCATTGACGCATCGAACGCCTGCAATCCCAGGGGAAGTGTAGTGCCCATCCTGACACAGGTTGTAGTTTGGACCAATGATGTCATTTCCATCAACCCGATGGTGTTTCGTGTCTGTCAGGGCTATGCGGCCGATGTTTTATTTACCGACAATAGTGATTGGAATTGTTTCCCCCGGCTAACCCGCGAAAACAACGAACCACGGTGGATTCAATGGATATATGGAACCGGACCAGCACCTGTTCGCATTCCCGGCATAGGGGTCAACTCAATTTTTCCGGGAGCCTTTCCTTATCTCGATCCCGCGCCAGGCCGCAATCCCATTTATCCTGTGTTGGCACCCGGACAGGTGAGTTTACCTATAAATGTTCCAGTAACAACGCCCGCTGATATCGGGAGACAATTTGAAGTCACGCTCAAAAATTGGAACCAGTGTAATGCTTATGACAATAATCTTCTCGATGGAAATGCTTTTAATCCGGTTAGCGGGGATTTGATCAATGGCGACAACCCACCACAAGTAATCGCAGCCAGGGTGGTGATTGTGGATGCACCGCAGCCTGATTTTTTGACGCGGCTGGGCGGACCAGGTGGGCCGGTTCAGAATGTTTTTTGCGTTGGTGATAACATTTACTTCGATGACGAGACGGCACCGATAGCTGGCGCATCGTTCCAGTTCACATGGGAATTTTATGACAACAATACGGGGGCAGGATTGCCGTTGGCAACATCCAACAATCAGAACCCAACGTTTTCTTATTCGAGTTCTGGCCAAAAACTGATAAGGCTTTCAGTGAGAGATGCCAATGCTGCAGGAAATTGCGTGGCCATCTTTGAGCAGATTATTACCATTTCGCCATCGCTGATTGCCCAAATTCAGGTAAGTGATTTGTTGAATGTACCGATCAGTGGTGATTTTTGTCAGAGCGCCATCACTCCATTTTCAACTTTCGATGCGAGGTTCACGGATGTTTCAACTGGCGTGGCGACACCGACAACCCAGTGGCGGTGGGAGTTTTATGATGAGACCAATACATTGGTCAGGCAGGATCCATTAGGCGGAGGATTTTCCGCAATTCCGCTTGGCCCGTTCGATGAGGTTTTTACCAATCGGGGAATCTACCGTGTTCGTTTGGTCATCAGGGACAACATTACATCTTGTGAAACCACAGATGAAGTTCAAATCAGGGTTTATGAAAATCCTGTTCCTCAGTTCACCGCCAGCCGTGTTTGCGAGGGCGCGCAAACAGCCTTTAATGATTTTTCAACCCTCAATGCGATAAACGGTGAGTCTATAGTCTTAAGGGAGTGGGATTTTAATTATGATGGTGTAACCTTTAATAAAGACCCTGCCTACGATAACCAGACTGCATTCAGCCGATCATTAGGCACGGCAAATACCTATCAGGTTGCATTAAGGGTAACCACCGATCAGAACAGTTGTAGCGATCTGCTCGTAGTAGATGCCATTGTCGACCCGCTTCCAAACGCTTCGATCACGCCAGATGTAGTCTCAGGCTGCAGCGTTTTGCCGGTGACCTTCACCAACAATTCCGCGGCAGGCCAGCCCGATGTGATTGACTGGTTTGAATGGGAGGTGGACGAGAAACTTGGCATGGGGTTTCAGTTGGTGGCGACACAGCGGCCTTCAGATCCGCTATTTACTCCATTTTATGTCCAGAGTTTTGTTAATAACACGCTGGCCAATCGGCAATTTGATGTGAGGATGCGATCTGTTACGGTGAACAATTGCCAGACGACATCACCGATCATCACCATCACTGTTTTTCCTGGGACGCAGTCTGGTTTTATATCAACCAATTATTCACCTTTCAATGCCAACTGTTCACCACAGTCAGTCAATTTTGCTGTGGACGCCCAAACGCAGTCCCTGGGCCCTACGGATTACAGATGGCGGATCAGTGACAGTGCCGGTATCATCTCAGAGACAAGTACAGGAACGACTCCGGCTTTTAGCTTCAACTTTGTAAATGCTACCCAGTCGATTAAAGATTTTTTTGTCACGCTGATCACCACCTTACCATCGGGATGCTTTGGCGACTCTACCCGAATCATTCGGATCAACCCTGTGCCCACTTCAGGTTTTGATATTGACACTTTGTTGTTTGATTGCCAGGTCATGCGCTTAAAATTTGAGGCGAATCAGAAGGGACTTGCTGACTACCACTGGACCGTGCGGGAAAACGGTGTTGTGGTCATCGACATCAATAGCATCAACGATGAATTGATGTATGAATTGAACAGATCTCCTTCGGGGTCTGCGGACATAACGGTTCAGGTTAATCTGGATACAAGAAACTTTGCAGACTGCGTAAGTTCTGTTACCACAAAGGCAGTTGTGGTTCCATCCAGGGACGATATAAATGCCTCATTTACCATTTCTCCCAATAGTCAGACGCTACCCAATGCAACGGTAACCATCGTCAACACGACCAATCCAGGACCATGGTCTTACCTTTGGGATTTTGGTGATGGAACCACCTCGACCGACCCGGGTATTGGATCGCATACTTTTGCTACCTATGGCACTTTCATCGTTCGGCTAACGGTCACCAACAATGTTTGTGTTGAAACGGCCAGTGAAACAGTCAGGATAGAAGCCATACCCCCGCTGGTTGATTTCGCCTATGATCCGGCAAGTGGTTGCGCGCCGTTGACAGTGAATTTTACAAACCTTTCTCAGTTCGCGGAGCCAGATAAATACAAATGGCAATTTGGTTCGGGGCAGGCGACATCCAACGCCATCAATCCCAGCTATACTTATTTTGAGCCGGGCAAGTATACCGTCTCACTTTCTGCCACCAACGTCACCGGCCAGGTGATCACGGAGACCAAACAAATGATCATCGAGGTCTTTGCAAGACCCAGTGCTCAATTTGACATAAAGCCTAAGTTGGTTTATTTACCGGGTGGAATATTATATACTAAAAATCAAAGCCTGCAGGCTACGAGCTTTGAGTGGGATTTTGGGGATGGCACCAAATCATTGTTACCAGAACCACAGCATGTTTATCAAAAAGTTGGAAAATATGACATTCAACTGGTGGCCCTGAATCAGTTTGGATGTTCAGATACGACCAAACTTGAAAGTGCTGTTCGTGTGGAGATTGGGGGGGATGTGTTGATACCAAATGCCTTTTCACCGAACCTGACGGGAGCTACGGGTGGCAATAACCAAAGCAACGGGATGAACGATGTATTTCTGCCCATCACCAGAGGGGTGGTCGATTTTGAGATGGTCGTCTTCAATCGCTGGGGGGAGCTGATGTTTCAAAGCAATGATCCCAACATCGGATGGGATGGATATTTCAATGGGAAACTTTGTCAACAGGATGTTTATGTATACAAGATATCTGCATCCATGGAAAATGGACAACGGTTGGTGAGGGTCGGAGATGTAAACCTGATTCGATGAGGAAGGTTTTACAAATACTACTTGTAGTAGCAACGGTGGTCGCGAAAGCCCAGGATCCGGAGTTTTCACAATACTATGCGGCTCCACTTTATCTTAATCCCGCATTTACAGGCACCACCTTCGACCATCGCTTTATCGCCAACTACAGGAATCAATGGCCCAACATCGCCAGGGGGTATGAGTCGTATGCTTTTTCCTACGACTACAACATGCATGAGTACAATAGCGGAGTGGGTTTGCTGGCTGTTGTTGATCAGGCGGGAACAGCCGGAATGAAATCTTCTCAATTTAATTTTTTGTATTCCTACAAGTGGAGCGTAAGCGACAAGTGGATAATATCTTCGGGATTGAATTTCGGCTACGCATTCCGGAGTATTAATTTTAACAGGTTATTGTTCGGTGATCAGCTGCAGTTTGATGCTGATGGATCCACACCCAGCGATGATCCGGCTTTGTTTAATTTGGGCAATGCAAACTATTTTGATTTCAAGGCAGGGTTCCTGGCCTACAACAAAACGTTCTGGTTCGGACTTGCGTCAAGCCACATGAATAAACCCAATCGCTCGCTGCTCAATGAAGAAGCAACGATACCCGTTAAGACTACTGTTCATGGTGGAATAAGAATCCCGTTGTACTGGGGACCGTTCAAAAAAGATAGAATTTCGGTGTTGTCCCCGTCCTTTGTTTACAAATCTCAAGGTAATTTTAGTCAGCTTGATGTTGGAGCTTATTTCTTATACGATCCTATTGCGATCGGTTTATGGTATCGGGGGATTCCCGTGAAGCAAAATGTTATTGATAATATCAGTCAGGACGCTGCTGTTGTTATACTGGGGTTTCAGTTTGAGCAGGTTGAAATTGCCTACAGCTATGATTTTACCGTATCGGAATTAGGTCCGATTTCCGGAGGCACGCACGAGGTCTCGCTTTTATACAAGTTGAATGTGCTGTCCAACTCCAGGACGAAGAAAAAACAGAAATACATTCCTTGCCCCACCTTCAATAAAAGGTAGACACCGGGTCAAATATTATAAAAGTCTGGTCAAACCTTTACCTTTGCAGCTATAACAGGTGGAGACGACCAGACATGAATTTTTCTTCAGAACTCGATAAGAATCAGGTATTTAGCTACGTGGGCCGGGCTGCGGATGAAATTGGCGTTGACGCCTATGCCGTAGGAGGTTATGTGCGCGATATCATTCTTAATCGCGCCTCCAAGGACATTGATTTTGTTTGTGTTGGCAGTGGTATCGAACTCGCACAATCGGTAGCAAAGTTGCTGGGAGGGGCCAGGGTCACGGTTTTTAAAAACTTTGGAACTGCACGTATCGACTGGAAAGATTTTGAGCTTGAGTTTGTTGGTGCGCGAAAAGAATCTTACCGTGAAGATTCTAGAAAACCGATCGTTGAAGATGGTTCGCTGGAAGATGATCAAAACAGACGGGATTTTACCATTAATGCGCTGGCGATAGGATTGAACAAGAAGAACTGGGGCACCCTTGTTGATCCATTTGGCGGAGTGAATGACATCGAAAAAAAAATAATCCGAACACCTCTCGAACCTTCCATCACTTTCTCCGATGATCCATTGCGGATGATGCGTGCAGCCCGATTCGCAGCGCAACTTAATTTTGATATTGATTCGAACACATTTGAGGCGATGTCGACCAATGCCTCCCGGTTGAAGATTGTTTCCGGAGAGCGAATCGTTGATGAGCTAAATAAGATAGTTGCCACACCTGTCCCATCTTACGGATTTAAGCTTTTGTTCCACAGCAATCTGCTGAAGGAATTTTTTCCTGAAATGGTGGCGCTTCATGGGGTAGAGAATATCGATAACAAGGGGCATAAAGATAATTTCTACCACACGTTGCAGGTGTTGGACAACGTAGCCAAAGTGTCAGATGACCTCTGGCTGCGATGGGCTGCGATACTGCACGATATTGCCAAGCCGGCTACCAAGAAATTCGATAAGGTTCATGGTTGGACGTTCCATGGTCATGAGGAAAAAGGTGCCCGTATGGTTCCGGGTTTGTTTAGAAGATTGAAACTCCCCATGGATGAACGGATGACCTTTGTGCAAAACCTTGTGCGCTTGCACCTGCGGCCCATAGCGCTGGCCAAGGCCGTAACCGACTCGGCTGTGCGAAGACTATTGTTTGAAGCAGGAAAAGACACCGAGGCGTTGATGACCCTTTGCCGGGCAGATATTACCTCAAAGAATGGCGAAAAGGTGGCGAGGTATCTTAAAAACTTTGACCTGGTAGAAAGCCGGATGGTGGCTGTGGAGGAAAAAGATAAAGTTCGCAACTTTCAGCCCCCCATTAAAGGTGATGAAATCATCCAACTTTTTAATATTCCCGCTGGCCCGATTGTTGGAGAAATAAAAGAACAAATAAAAGATGCGATATTGGACGGTGAAATTGAGAATGATAGAGAGCAGGCCTATCAGCTCATGATAAAAATCGCAAAAAAGAAAGGCCTGGTAAAAACAGAAATTAAACTTTGAATCACGAATGAAAATGAGACTGATAACCATTGTATTGCTAGCCACTTTGTTTGCCGGGGTGCCGGAGAGTATTGCCCAGAAGAAAAAAGCGACCAAGGAGACCGAAGCGAAGCCCGCGGAGCCTGCCGCCCAACCTGAAACACCAGGTGAAGGAGAGGGGACAGGCGATCCCGTATTGGAACACTACATGAAAAAGTATGCCCTGGCCTCACGATGGAATGATAATCAGGTGGCCAAAAGTGCACTTTATGACATGATCATAATGAGACCAAAAGACGACTCCCTGTTGTTCAGTCTGGGCTATTTTTATTTTGACAATCGCCAGTTTGCGCCAGCCATGCTGGTTAGTCAGGATTTGCTTGCCCGCGATATCAAAAACCTTTCGTACCTGGAGTTATCCGCGGCCTCATTTGAAGCCCTGGGAATTTTAGATCGCTCCCTTCAGAATTATGAGTCTATTTACCTGCTGTCCAACAACACCATGGCGCTGTATAAGATTGCATTCCTTCAATTTGATCTCAAAAGATATGAGGAGAGTTCGACCAATATTGAAATTCTTTTGGCTAAGCCAGAGTCGAATACAATTAAAATAGGCTATAATGATACCAAAGGACAGCCCAAAGAATTTCCAATGAAATGGCCACTGACCAGTCTCAAAGGACTTATTGAGCAGGAGAGGGGGAATCTTGCGGGAGCCCGGAAGATTTTCGAGGACATTGTGAAGGAAGTACCTGACTTTCAGCCCGCGGTCGAGAATTTAGCTAAACTGAATAAAAAGTGAGGCTGGCTGCAACCCTTTTGGAACGGGCCTGTCTTTAAACACGTGTTATAACTCGTTTGGGGGTTCAAGGTGAACATATTCATGCCAATCTGATTGAAAAGTGCCTCATTGGCGATCGGGATGCATACTATCAACTCTACCGGCTTTATAGCCGGAGCATGTATAACGTTGGGTATCGCATAGTAAGGGATGAAGAAGAGGCCGAAGATGTGCTCCAGGAGGCCTTTATCAGCGCTTTTAAGAACCTCAAAAGGTATCGTGGTGAATCGACCTTTGGTGCATGGTTGAAAAGAATTGTTGTGAACAAGGCCATCAACTCGGTGAAGAAAAGGAGGATGGAGCGCTTTCCCGAAGAAGGATCGATTGAGCTGAAAGAGGAAGAAGCAGATGAGTTTATCGATTTTCCGTTCACGGTGGAGCGGGTTAAAGAGGCGATGAATAAGCTGCCCGATGGGTACAGGATGGTGCTCTCGCTGTACCTGCTGGAAGGATATGATCACGGAGAAATTGCCGAAATATTGGGTATTTCAGAATCGACTTCAAAATCGCAATTTAACAGGTCGAAAAAAAAATTGAGGGATATTTTGGAAAGCAATAACTGAAAAGTGGAATCGTTTTTTGGTAAGTATTCAAGTATTAAAGAACCGAGCTTATGAAGGATTCACTGAAAGAATTTATCGAAAAGAACCGGGACGCATTTGATGACAAAGTTCCCCATGACAGGATTTGGAACAAGATTTCGGGCAGGCTTCCGGCCATGAAGGCGGTTTCCCTTTGGAACTCCGTTGCGTTGTGGAGAGTTGCGGCTATTCTTTTTATGGGGTTATCCGCCATCTTAATTTTCGGTGAGCGAGAAAGGCCGGGCGAAAAGATAATTGCCAAACAACTGCAGGGGGAGTTTCAGGACCTGGAGTCTTACTATAGCGATGAGATTGCAAAAAAAGTAGCATTGATTGATGACTTTGGAGGAACCTTCGAAAAGGATCAATTCACGCAGGACTTTGAGAAATTGGACGCCATGTATCAGGTGCTCAGGGACGAACTCAAGATGCGCCCAAGCGAAAAAGTGAGAGATGCACTTATTCTAAATATCCTGGTTCGGCTGGACCTGTTGAATCAGCAGATAAAAAAACTGGAAGACAATAAGCAAGCGAAGAAAAAGCTGGAGGCGTCCGTCTGATTCCTTAGAAGTCCTCGTCACTCTTCAGTTCAAACTCCTCGATTGCGGAATCCATTATTTTGCCGCTCTCACATTTGATCACTCGAGCTGGGAATTTTTTAATCAGGCCGTAACTGTGTGTTGCCATTAACACAGCCGTTCCGCTTTTGTTGATTTGCTGAAATAATTTCAGGATGCCGCTGGAAACCGAAGGATCAAGATTACCTGTAGGCTCATCGGCTATAAGAATAAGCGGCTCGTTGATCAGGGCCCGTGCGATTACAACCCGCTGCTGCTCGCCACCCGAAAGTTGGTGAGGCATTTTTTTCTCCACGGATCCAAGGCCCACCTGCATCAGGACTTCCGCTAACCGGCTTTTTGTTTTCGCCCCTTCCTTCCACCCGGTCGCCCGCATCACAAAATTCAGGTTTTCGCCTACCGTCCGGTCGGGAAACAATTGAAAGTCCTGGAATATGATCCCGATTTTTCTCCGTAGGAGAGGAATTTCACGGGGTTTGATGTCCCTGATGTTAAACCCTGCCACCTGTGTGTCTCCCAGTCGAAGCGGCAAATCTCCATATAATGTTTTAAGTAGAGAGGATTTCCCTGATCCTGTCCTTCCCACCAGGAACACGAATTCACCTTTTGCGATTTCAAACGAAATATTGTTTAAAACAGAATTGTGATCCTGAAAAATGGTGGCTTCCTGTACGCGAACTACGGGATCGGTAGAAAACATAAAAATTTTTAGCCGTTGGCTTTTTTGTGATCTGCTAAAAATTTCTCAAGCCCGGAGTCGGTCAGCGGATGTTTCAACAAATCCATAATTACTTTTAACGGACAGGTGGCCACATCAGCACCTATTTCTGCACATTTGATGAGATGCATGGTATGGCGAATGCTCGCAGCAAGGATTTCTGTTTCGAATCCGTAGTTATCGTAAATATGACGCAACTGGGCAATCAGTTCAAGTCCATCCTGAGAGATATCGTCCAGTCTTCCAATAAATGGTGAAACATAACCAGCTCCGGCCTTGGCAGCCAATATGGCCTGGCCTGGCGAAAAAACGAGCGTACAGTTGGTTCTGATCCCTTCACTGGTGAATTTTTTGATGGCCTTCACACCATCTTTTATCATGGGCACTTTGACTACTATTTTGTCATCGATTTTGGCCAATTCTCTACCCTCCTTAATAATCTGTTCAAACGTGGTGGCAATTACTTCAGCACTCACATTGTTGTCAACAATGCCGCAAATCGCCTTATAATGACCCTTTATGTTGTCTGCGCCAGCGATGCCTTCTTTGGCCATCAGCGAGGGATTGGTGGTGACACCATCCAGGACGCCAAGATCATGAGCCTCTTTTATTTCCTGAAGGTTTGCAGTGTCGATAAAAAATTTCATAGGGTAGTGGTTGATAAGTTTAGAGCTACAAAACTAACAGAAATGGAGAATTTTGAAGAGGTGGGAGGAGATAAAAAGGGCAAATCGAACATCGCACCGCTACAACTACCTACCCTTGCTACCTTCCGGTCCTGGGGGAGTTCAGTAGGAGCTGGTCGTGTCGATTTGCCGGGCGCAAAGGTAAGCGATAGGGATCAAAGCATCAAACGAAAGGAATATGGAACATTATTTTATCAACCCGGATAAAAGCAGGTTGAATTCCATTCCGCTTACTTCCACAAACCCATCGATCGACAGGTCATCCCAAATTTGTTCATCAAAATCAAGTTGCCTGGTTTCGAGGCCGCCCTCCACACTCACGGTCATCTCGGTTCCTGTGTAATGAATTGGATTGACCTTTACCAAAATTTTTGAGCCATCAATTTCTTTTTTGAAATACTTGTGGACGATATTTGACTGAATGCTCATTTGAGGATCATGTTGAATCTACCGACCAGCCTGAATACGGACCGACTTCGGATTCAGCGGCTAAAGTACGAAGATGCGGAGGAAATATTTTACGCTTATGCGAGTAAGTTGGAGGCAACCAAATTTGTTTCGTGGCGTACACACCGGTCGGTGGCGGATACCAACGCCTATCTGGCCTATGCAATTCCAGCATGGGACCATGGATTAGCGTACAATTATAGCATCAGATTAAAACATGAGACGCGATTGATCGGGTCGGTAGGGGTTGTGAATGACAACGGCAAAATTCAATTTGGATATATTATCAGTCCGTCCTGCTGGAACATGGGATACGCCACAGAAGCGTGCGCACCCCTGCTCAACTTGCTCAAGCGCACCAATGATGTTTACCGAATCTGGACATTTGTAGATGCCGATAACCTGGCCTCCATTCGTGTGCTCAATAAGTTGGGGTTGGAGGAAGAAGCGAGGTTGGTCGAATGGTTTAGATTTGTCAATCAGAAAAATCAACCGAAAAATTGCATTCTTTATAAAATGGTTATTTAGTAACAAATGAACTTATCACAGAAGTTATTTGATGAGTTTGAGTACGAGCTGGCTAAAAGTGAGTACCAAAGGGCCGCTATGCTGGCGGGCGTTTTCCTGCTCTCCATTGTGATCATGTCTGCCAATTATCTTTTCATTGATGAGAACGTGGTGAGGTATTATGGCGGAGACTCCATTTATTTTTTTGCTATAGCCTGGATACTTGCCTTTATTTTATATGAGGTTGGGGTGATATGGTTTATCAGGAAGTACAGCATCAAGGGCCGGAAGATCAGTACCCGATTCAAGATTCTTCAAACAACACTGGAGATATCTTATATGAGCTTTTTGATTTGGTATATCATTGATGTTAAAAAGATCTACGTCTTTATCGATTCGCCCGTCCAGTTTGCCTATTTCTTTTTTATCATCTTGTCTATTCTTCATCTGGATTACCGGATCAGTATTTTTTGCGGTTCGCTGGCTGCGGTTCAGTTTGGCGCCATTATTTTCTATGCCTATCACTTCGCTGGTATTCCTGTCAGGTACATGCCCTCATTACCCGAAAATGGCTATTACATCCGGTGTATAATTTTTATCCTTTCATCGGGCGTGGCTGCCTTTGTTGCGGAAGAAGTCAAGCGCAGGGTCAGGGCATCGCTGGATTTTAAGTTGCAAAAGAGTGAAATAGAAGTTCACCTCGGGCAGCAGGTATCCAGAGACATACTTACGATTTTAACGCAAGAGGGAGGGAAGTCGCGAAAAGTTGAAGCCACAGTGCTGGCCCTGGATATCAGGGGATTTACGCAATTTGCCGAAGGGCGAAGCCTGGATGAAATTCAGGATTTTCAAAATAAATTCTTTGGACCGGTGTTGGATATTATCAACCAGCACCGTGGCGTTGTCAATCAAATATTGGGTGATGGAATTATGGCGACTTTCGGGGCGCCAAGCCCCAACCCTTTGCATGCGGACATGGCATTTCAGGCCGCTTTAAAGATCCTGGAGAAGGTGAAGCAGCTATGTGCTACGGGTGTAATCCCTGAAACGAAAGTGGGTATGGGCATTCATTCCGGTGAAGTGATCACAGGAAACATCGGCAATGAAAACCGGAAACAGTATTCGATCAGCGGCAAAGCGGTAATCATCGCGTTTCGTCTTGAGCAGATGAACAAGGAATTTGAGAGTGAGCTGTTGATTTCTGAGGAAGTGAGGCGGAATGTGGTTAAAGGGCATGTTTCAATTACACCTTTGGGTAAACTTTCACTAAAGGGACTGGAGAACCCCGTGGAGGTTCACAAAGTCGGCTAGGAAGGATAGTAGAACACCAGCATGCTGATGACGAAGGCAAGAATGGAAGCCACAAATCCAAACATAAAAATGCTGTAGGAGATTCTAAGCAGTTTGTACTTCCGGGCCAAAACGCGCCCGTTAAAATAAATATCTTTGATGATACTTCCGTATAAAAAATCGCTGTCCTTCATCATCTCCTTTACACCCCACTCATAATTTTCGAGCTGCATCCCGTGAAAATTCCCAAAGAAGAGCAGATTGGTTTTTTTATTCTTGATGTCCTCCGTGGTGAACTTGCCCGATGAAATATTCGGCCTGGTTGCAAGCACGGCATACACAATGGTAAGGAGGCAGGATGCGACCAACATGATGGTTGGAACCAATAAATCAGGAAATTCCTCAAGTTTCCTGAATAAAACCGACACCACTACAGAAAGGATGATGGCGTTAATGGACACCATGATGTTGGCCTTTGAGTCGGCCATCTCGCTGAGCGTGATATGGTTTTGGGAGGTGATCCTGAACATGGTTTCTATTCCCCGTTCCGGTCTTCCAGACTTGTCCAACTTTCGCTGGAGTTTCTCCAGGTCTTTTTCAAGTTGTTTGGCGTATTTTTTTTCCTTATTCGGTTTGAGCTCTTTTTTTAGTTTCTTGATATTCTTGCGTTTCGTTTCTTCGAGTACCGTTTTGCCATAGTCAGTAAAGTAGGTGTGATTTTCGAGAAATGCGAGGTTGTTGGCAATCCACTCTTCATCGGTATAGGTCTTGCTCCTGGTCATTTCAAGCTCCTTACGGAGGCGCTGACCCGTTTCAAAGAGGTCTCCGTTCGAAAGGTGATACAGGTCGGCATCGCAAAGTACCATTCCCACAATGTCTTTCGGACTTTGCGGCATCTCGGTTGCTTTAATGGCAGCGTTCACTTCCTTGATTTTTTTATCAGATGCGCCCCATTCCTTTAACAAGCGCGTAGCCGATTCAATGGCGTTGGATTCATGACCTTCTTTGCCCATTATGTATCCGGTGTCGTGAATCCAGGCTGCGATAAGTACGGTCTCCATTTGATCATCATCCAAATGACAAATCTTACCCAGTTTCTCTGCGGCTTCGGCAACTTTTTTGGTGTGATTGATATTATGATAGGCGTATTCATCAGTTAATTGAGAAAGCACCGACTCCGCATACGTCTTCGATTTTTGGATGAGTTCCGTATTCATCATATCCTTTATTCTATAAAACTATAAAAAATAGGCATATTTATGGTTAACATTTTTGACTTCTGATTATACGCTATTGAACACCTCCCGCAAATGTTTTTATTTGTAGCGTCATGAGAATTTTAGCATCCCTCTTCCTTGTGTTGGTCGCATGCAAGGCGTTTTCGCAAGACCTGCCTGAGCCTGACGAATTTTATTTATACCTGATTGGTGATGCAGGAGAACCCACAGTGTCAACGGCTCCCTACATCCCGGTCATAAAAGGGCAACTCAGCAGAAACTCCCATATACCATCCGCCCTTATCTTTTTGGGCGACAATGTGTATCCAAAAGGATTGGCCAATTCGGAAAGCCGACATTATGACGAAGGAGATAAAATCATGGCGGCTCAGGTTGCAATGGGCAATGGCAGCAATCGGATTTTCTTTGTTCCCGGCAACCATGACTGGATGAGGGGCCGAAGGAATGGTCTTGAGCAGTTGGGGCATCAGCAAGCCTGGATCGATTCATTGCACAACGCCAATGTTCAGTTCTTGCCCCGTGATGGTTGCCCTGGGCCGGTTGAAATATCGTTGTCGGAGCAGCTCACGCTTGTGGTGGTTGATACCCAGTGGTGGCTTCACGCGTGGGAAAAACCTGAGGGAGAAAATAGCAGTTGCGATTCGAAGACCAAAATTGAGGTCATGGCGGAGGTTGAAGATATCTTGCAGCGAAACGCAGGTAAACAGGTTGTTATAGCCGCGCATCATCCTGTCTACACGTACGGAGAACATGGCGGGGTTGCCACCCTTAAAGATCACATTTTTCCGCTGACACAGGTAAGTAGGGGATTGTATTTGCCACTTCCGATCATCGGGTCTATATATCCCCTATACCGCGGGGTGTTTGGCAACATCCAGGATGCAGCCCATCCAATGTATAAGGAATTTACAAGGTCAATGTCAGGTTTGTTGAAGCAATACCCGGGAACGATCTATGCGGCCGGGCATGAACATGCATTGCAATACATCCTTAAAGACAGTGTACATTATGTTGTAAGCGGCTCCGGATCAAAGTCGAGCAGGGTGAAGAAGAAAGGTTACGCAAAATTTGTTGATCCTTCCCTGGGATTTGTCAGGATAGCTATCTCACCAAAAGCAGCGCGCATTGAATATTTTTCCGGTAGCAATCCATCACCTGTTTATGCGCAACACTTCACGGTCCGGCAAAAGCCACCTCAGGTAGATGTGGCACAGGTCGGGCAAGAAGGCTTGGTGACTGCGGCTGCCAGCAGGCAATACAAAGCCAGTGCTTCCAGAAAGAAATGGATGGGTACCAACTACCGGGACGTCTGGGCTCAGGAGATTAAGGTTCCGGTTTTTGATTTTAGGGTTAATGGCGAGGAATTGAAAATCGTGCAACGAGGCGGTGGCATGCAGACGTTGTCGCTTCGGCTAGAAAACTCAAAAGGCAGGCAATGGACGCTACGGTCCATTGAAAAATACCCGGAGAAAGCGATACCAGAGGCTTTCAGGGAGACGTTTGCCAAGGATATTGTGCAGGATCAAATCTCAGCTGCTCATCCATACGGTGCCTTGGTAGTTCCCTACCTCGCTGACGCAGCGGGTATATACCATACCAATCCCAACGTAGTCTGGTTGGCGGACGATCCCAGGTTGGGAGAGTACCGGAAGACATTTGCCAATCGTTTGATGATGTTTGAGGAACGACCAAGTGGTAACGCCAAAGACCTGGATTTTTTTGGGAACGCTGATGATATAGAGAGTACTTTTAAAGTGATTGAAAAATTGGCCAGGGACAATGACAATTATGTGGATCAGCAATTTGTTTTGCGCAACCGCCTTTTTGATTTATGGATCGGAGATTGGGACAGGCACGATGACCAGTGGAGGTGGGCGGAGTTTGACAAGAAGGGAGGCAAGATGTACCGACCGATACCGCGGGATCGGGACCAGGCTTTTTTTGTCAATGAGGGGAGGATACCAAAAATGGCGAGCCGGAAATGGGCATTGCCCAAGTTGCAGGGTTTTGATTATGACTTGAAGTGGCCAGCCGGCTTTATGTTTAATGCAAGATATTTTGACCGTAGTTTTCTTTCATCGCGGAGCCGGGAGGACTGGGTTCGGGAGGCCAGGGAATTGCAATCTGTGCTCACGGATGACGTGATAGAATCGGCTATAAAAAAATGGCCGCCCGAAATTTTTGCACTGCATGGCGAGGAGATTATCAAAAAGCTAAAAGCGAGGCGTGAGAAATTGGTCGAGTATGGACTGAATCACTATGAATTTCTCTCCAGGGCAGTTAATGTGGTGGGCTCCAACAAGCATGAACTTTTTGACGTCAGGTACTTGGACAATGGGGACACTGAGGTGACTGTGTACAAGATCAAAAAAGATGGAGAAAGGGATAAACAAATATTCAAAAGAAAGTTTGTTCGCGGTGAAACCCAAGAGATCAGACTGTATGGGTTGGATGGCGATGATGCGTTTAAATTTGAAGGCAGTGCGAAAAAAGCAGTCAAAGTGAGGGTCATTGGAGGTAGGGGGGATGACAAATTGATTTCGCACGCCAAAAGCAAACCTGTCGTATACGATAAACCACAAGGAGTTGATGTCGCGGCCGGCAGCAAGATTCGGGACAGGCGTTCTTCAGATCCTGATGTAAACACGTACGACAGGAAAGAATTTCAGTATGATATGCTCGCGCCATTGGTCATTGGCAATTACAACGTAGATGATGGAATTTTTATTGGCGGAGGTTTTCTCTCAACGACCCATGGGTTTCGGAAAGATCCCTTTAAAGTGAGGCATTTGGTATTGGGCAGCTATGCCATCAATACGCATTCGTTCAACTTTGAATACGCTGGGCGATACACAAAACTCATTCGAAAGTGGAATGGAGAAATTGATTTGGATGTAAAGTCTCCCAATTTTGTCAATAATTTTTTTGGATTGGGCAACGAATCAGTATTTGACAGAAAGATTGATGACAATCCGACCCTTGACCTTGATCGGGCGATCGACTTCTACCGTTTGCGATTCAAAGAATGGTCATTGAACATCAATTTATCACGCAGAATCGGATCATACGGATTTATTAGGTTTGGCCCTTCGCTTCAGATTGTCGAGTTGGAAAACCCGGATGAAAACAGGTTCGTCAAAAACTATGAAGCCACATTGCCGCAACCGATTTTGGAGAAAACAAAAAGTTTTGCAGGGGGGAATTACACTTGGGGAATCGACCAACGGAATAGTCGCGTGTTTCCCACGCGTGGTTTATATTTTGAACAGACGTCAATCTGGATGAATGAGTTTGGGGTATCATCAGGCAGGTCGTTTAATTCACACAACGCGTCAGTTTCATTTTATCAATCGTTCCGCTTTCCTGCGAGGTTAACATTTGCGCTTCGCGCTTCAGGTGGCGTTACCAATGGTGATTATGAGATTTACCAGGCTCAAATATTGGACGGCAAAACTGAACTTAGGGGATTTAGGAAGACAAGATTTTATGGGGACAGCAAGCTGGTATTTAACAATGAAATCAGGATGAAATTGGGGAATATCCGATCTTATATCCTGCCAGGTTCAATAGGCCTACTGGCTTTTTACGATATCGGACGCGTTTGGTACAAGGATAATTCGGGCGTGGACCCTACTGCACTTTCCGGAAGATCGGACGTTTGGCATGAGGGTTATGGCGGGGGTATCTGGTTAACGCCATTCAACATGGCGGTGGTGTCATTTGAAGCAGGGCATTCTAGCGAGGGCACCCTTGGTTACATCCGGTTAGGCTTCCTGTTCTAGCGCAATTCGAATTTCTTTTTTTAGGGCCGAACGGTAGTCTGTAACGTCAATTGACTTGATCAACCTGTCTTCCAGCATTTCAGCCCACGCAAGGACATAACGCACCACATCTTGTTTGTTGTTGTGCTTCAGATCGCCACAGCTAAGTGACGCATAGCGCAACACAGCGGGATCTGATAACCGTTCAAGGTATTTTAGGTCATCCGTATCAAACCCAAAAACCAGAAGTGCTGAGATCAGGTTGTCCATTCTTAATCCGCTTGTTGGGCAGTAGTCGTTCACTTGTTCTGCCCAGTCACCATAGCCCTCCATGGCGCGCGAATGAATTTCTCTTTTACTGAGCGCGGTTACCTGCTGAGCAAGGAAACCACAATTACAGGCGCCCATGTGGCCCCATTGATAATCGTGACTTCTTGAAATAGCCTTGGCGGTCTTGCGAAGCGTTTGAATAAGGTCGATTGAAGCTTTGGCCATATCATCCCTAATTTAGTTATCCCTGGCACTTGATTTAACAACGAATATGAATTATTTGTTGGCCATTTTTAACTTTAATTTTAACTGTTCACTTTCGCTTTATGAGATATACTCCATTTATCCTGGCTTTGGCGGTAATTCTTTGTTCGTGTTCTTCTGGCGACAAACCAGCGCCTCGAAAAGAAGGCCTCGATCTTGTCCACATGGACACCACCATACGCCCGCAGGATGACATGTTTCGTTTTGCGAATGGAGGCTGGATTGCAAAAACACAAATTCCGTCTGATCGCGGGAGTTGGGACAGTTTCGCGGAGCTTTACGAAGCGAACAACAAGATATTGTTGGATATTTTAAAAAGTGCCGCGGAAAACCCTGACTATGTTGAAGGGACCGACCAGCGAAAAGCGGCAGACTTTTTTAGCATCGGAATGGATTCCCTTCTGGCGGAGAAGACAGGCGCGTCTGTTTTACAACCCGCGTTTGATCGAATTAAAGCCGTTAATAGTCATGACGCACTTACCCGCT
Organism: uncultured Ohtaekwangia sp.; assembly: GCA_964655635.1. Taxonomy (GTDB): domain Bacteria; phylum Bacteroidota; class Bacteroidia; order Cytophagales; family Cyclobacteriaceae; genus ELB16-189. The sequence goes on along the minus strand of CAZZNH010000004.1, from coordinate 39,467 downwards.
ATTTGGCAAGCCAGGCGTTGGAGGGCGGGAACGCCTTTTTTAACTTTTCCGTCCGCGAAGACATGGGGGATTCCAGAACCAATGCTGCCTACCTTGGCGCTGGCGGTATTGGTTTACCCGAGCGGGACTACTATCTAAAAACAGACGACAAATCCAGAGAGACAAGGCAACGATATGTGGCGCACGTTGCCAACATGATTAAGCTGACGGGGGATTCTCCTGAGCAGTCGGTTCGTTCTGCGGAAAAGGTCATGGCCATTGAGACAAAGCTGGCAAAAGCCACATTGACCAAGGAGGAGCGCAGGAACCCTTCTAAGCTGTTCAACAAAAAATCGAATGATCAACTGCGGGCGCTGGTGGATAATATCGACTGGAAAATATATTTTGAAGCGTTAGGCGTGCAGGCGGATTCGATCATTGTCACGCAGGTGGAGTTCATGAAGGAGTGTCAGCGGATTTTCGATGAGGCGCGCTGGAACGAAATACAAATTTACCTTAAGTGGTGTGTTGTTCGAAGGGCAGCCCCATTCCTTAACTATTCTTTTGTTAAGGAGGAATTCGATTTCAATGCCGGTTTCCTTCTCGGTATTGAATCGTTGCAGCCACGATGGAAACGGGTAATTGGTGTCACTGATGATTTCCTTGGTGATGTCGTGGGGCAATTGTATGTCGAACGTGTATTTCCTCCCGAGGCCAAACGCAAAGCCCTCGCCATGGTCGAAAATATCAAGCTGGCGATGGCCGACCGTATCAAGGGCTTAACGTGGATGTCGGATTCGACCAAGCGGGAGGCGCTCGCCAAACTAGGTAAACTTTCAGTCAAGATTGGTTATCCTGACGAATGGAAAAGTTATGCTGGCCTGCTGGTGGAAAAGTCTCCCGAGAAGGCCTCCTATTTTCAGAATGTACTCAACGCCTCGCGATGGGAGGTGCGAAGAGAACTCGATAAACTGGGCAAGCCAGTGGACAAGACTGAATGGAGAATGACACCGCCTACGGTGAACGCCTACTATCGCCCGCTGTCCAATGAAATTGTTTTTCCTGCAGGTATCCTTCAGCCTCCCTTTTACAATTATAAGGCTGACGAAGCAGTGAATTACGGTGGAATTGGTGCTGTAATAGGACACGAAATATCACACGGATTTGATGATTCCGGAAGTCAATTTGATGCAGAGGGCGATTTAAGGAACTGGTGGGACGCGGAAGATCTCAAGAAATTTAAATCCAGGGGTGCAGCATTGGCCAAACAGTTTGATGCCTACGAACCTCTTCCCGGTGTCTTTGTTCAGGGTGAATTTACGCTTGGCGAAAACCTTGGGGATCTGGGCGGAGTGATCATCGCTTTCGAAGGATTACAGCGTTTCCTTAGGGAGAATGGAAGACCTGGCCTGATTGATGGGTACACTCCCGAACAAAGATTTTTTATTTCCTGGGCTACTAGTTGGCGGTCCAAGGAAAAGGACGAAAGCTTGAGGACACAAGTAAATACGGATCCTCACGCGCCTAACCGTTATAGGGCGAATGGGCCATTAACCAATGTGTCGCAGTTTTATAAAGCATTTGATCTGAAGCCCGGGGACAAGCTCTATCGGGACGAGAAAGACCGGATTGAGATATGGTAAGTTATGATTAAGTGTTCTAATATTTTGTTGTCGGGTTTGGAATCAATCACCACTTTAGTATTATTGCTGCTCGAAATAACCTAAAAAATGGGTAGAGGAGATAAAAAAACTAAAAAGGGAAAAATCTGGATCGGTTCGTATGGCAACTCCAGAAAAAGAAAGTCAAACAAGGCCGTGGCCGCTCCGGTAGCCAAGGCAGAAGGGGCTGAAAAGCCAAAGCCAAAGGCCAAAAAGGCGGCAAAGAAGAAAGCTAAAACTGCTGAATAGATAATGAAATTGAATATTAACATAGCATGGTGGTGGCATTTCCGAACTTCGGGGAGTGGCTGCTTATGCTATAGTTAATTTTTATAGCATACCTTGTAGGAAGCCCGCCCCGATACCTCGGGGCGGGCTTTTTTATTTTACAGACTTTTCAACAATGGCGCATAAAATTTACACACGATCAAAAAAATTACTGGCAGACACCCTCACACCAGTCAATATTTATTTAAAACTGAGGGATGTATATGCCGGGAGTTTTCTGCTGGAGAGCTCAGACTACCATGGACACGAAAATAGCCTGTCATTGATTTGTTGTGATCCCATTGCTTCATTTCAGGTAGATAACCAGGATGTTACGATAAAACACCCAGATGGAAGTGTGTCGAAGGTTGAGGCAGACGATCGAACTATTTTAAGCCAGCTTGATGCTTTCAGAAATTCCTTTAAAGTTGAAGACTCGGATTCCAAATATATCTCCGGTGGACTTTTTGGCTATATGGCGTATGATGCCGTGCGGCATTTTGAGGATGTCACGATTACTAAAACGGATGGCCAACAGATACCAGATATTTTCTATAAAGTGTTCAGGTATGTGATTGTGATTGATCACTTTTCCAGTGAACTGGCCTTGTTTGAGAATGTGACTTCTCAGGAGACACCGTCTGGACTCGGAGATCTGGAGCAAATAATTTTTAGCAACCGGTTTTCCACTTTTTCATTTAACCTGGCTTCGGATGAAACATCGAATATCACCGATGAGGAATACCGGAAGATGGTTGAGCGGGGGATTGCGCATTGCAAAAGAGGTGATGTTTTTCAGATCGTCCTATCGAGAAGGTTTGCGTCTCAATTTCAGGGAGATGAGTTTAATGTTTACCGGGCGTTGCGTTCGATCAATCCTTCTCCCTATTTGTTTTATTTTGACTTTGGGGGTTTCAAAATATTCGGGTCTTCACCTGAAGCCCAGATACAGATCAAGGGAGATGAAGCCTCGATTTTTCCAATCGCGGGGACATTCAAAAGAACCGGAGACGACATGCAGGATGCCGAACTGGCCTCTCAACTGGCGAAAGACGAAAAAGAGAACGCAGAACATGTCATGCTGGTGGACCTTGCGCGCAATGACCTAAGCCGGGATGCCGTGGAAGTCAAGGTTGCCGTGTTTAAGGAAAATCAATACTACAGTCATGTGATTCATTTGGTGTCGAAGGTGACCGGTCGCCTGAAAGGTATATCACCTGTAAAAGCAGCTGCCAATACTTTTCCCGCGGGCACTTTGTCCGGTGCGCCAAAACACAAAGCCATGACCCTGATCGATCAATATGAAAATGTAAATAGGGGTTTTTATGGAGGCGCCATTGGCTTTTTGGGATTCAATGGTGATTTCAATCACGCCATCATGATCAGAACCTTCTTAAGTAAGGGCAACCAGCTGATCACGCAGGCAGGTGCGGGTATCGTGGCCAAATCTGTCCCTGAAAATGAGTTGCAGGAAGTGAACAACAAACTGGAGGCGCTGAGAAAGGCATTGAGAATGGCCGAACAACTTTGAATTTTTTTATATGAAAATATTGGTTCTTGATAACTACGATTCATTCACTTACAACCTGGTCTACCTGCTATGTGAGCTAGGGGCGAGTCCAGTAGTTGCTCGAAACGACAAAATTTCGCTTGAGGAGGTGGATCAGTTTGATAAAATATTATTATCCCCTGGCCCGGGTGTGCCTGATGAGGCTGGAATAGTGAAAGAACTGATCCGGGAATACGGCCCAGTAAAAAGTATTCTTGGCGTTTGTCTGGGTCATCAGGCCATTGCGGAAGTGTACAATGGCTGCCTTTATAACCTGGATGAGGTTCTTCACGGTGTCACCAGCGTGGCAACCCTGGGGTCTGACGAATATCTTTTTGTCAACATTCCGTCAGCGATCCGTGTTTGTCATTATCACTCATGGGCGGTGCGCCCGGAAAGCGTTAATGGGGTATTAAAAATAACGGCAACGAATGAAAATGGATTGGTAATGGGTATTGCACACAGGAGATTTGATGTTAAGGGCATTCAATTTCATCCTGAGTCGATTTTGACGGAATATGGAAAAGATTTGATAAAAAACTGGATCAAGAAATAGGAGATGAAAGAAATATTGAACGAGTTGATTGGTTATCGTTCGCTGGACAAGGCAACTGCGAAGCAAGTGCTCATCGATCTGGCGTCCGGTAAATATAACCCCAGTCAAATGAGTGCATTTATTACTGTCTACATGATGCGTGCCATTACCATTGAAGAACTTGAGGGTTTTAGGGATGCGATGCTCGAGCTTTGCATTCCCCTGAAGACCGAATGGCGCGTGATGGACGTATGCGGCACCGGTGGGGATGGTAAAAATACATTCAACATTTCAACACTTTCCTCTTTTGTGGTGGCTGCAGCCGGGCAACCGGTGGCCAAGCACGGTAATTATGGTGTTTCATCCGTCAGCGGATCATCCAATATCATGGAGCATTTCGGCTACCGATTTTCCAACGACCCTGGCAAGCTGAAGGATGAAATTGAAAGGGCAAATATTTGTTTCATGCACGCCCCGCTGTTTCATCCCGCAATGAAAAACGTAGCCCCGGTCAGAAAGGAGTTGGGTGTAAAAACTTTCTTCAATATGCTCGGCCCGATGGTGAATCCCGCCTTCCCTCCGTGCCAGCTCGTAGGCGTGTTTAGCCTGGAGTTGGCACGCCAGTATGGATATCTCTACCAGCAAACAAACAAGGACTATGTAATTCTGCACGACCTGAATGGTTACGATGAAATTTCATTGACTGGACCATTCAGAATATTTTCAAACCTGGGTGAGGACCAGTTGGAACCCAACGACCTGGGTTTGCCCAAGGTGCATGAGAATGATTTGAGGGGAGGCGATACGGTGGAGGAATCTGCCACTATTTTCATGAAAATTTTGTCAGGCGAAGGCACCACTGCGCAAAACGCTGTGGTCATCGCCAATGCAGGCATGGCGCTGTATTGCGGCAATAAAAGTAAAGGGATTGCGGCAGCTGTGGCACAAGCTGAAAATGCACTGGCTTCCGGAGCTGCTTTAAAATCGTTTAATCAATTAATCAGGGTGTAATGGATATTTTAAGCAGGATTGCAAGTCACAAGGAAAAGGAAGTTGCCGAGCGCAAGAGTTTGTATCCGGTTAAATTATTGGAGCAAAGCATTTACTTTCCCACGAAACCCGTCTCATTAAAAAAATACATCACTCGCAAGGATAAGTCGGGGATTATTGCTGAGATAAAACGTAAATCACCTTCCCGTGGCGATATCAACCCGTATGTTTCTGTAGAGCGCACCTCTATAGGTTATATGCAGGCGGGGGCTTCAGCGCTTTCGGTTTTAACAGACACTACTTTTTTCGGTGGCAGTGCCAATGACCTTACCACCGCGCGCAAGTTTAATTTTTGTCCAATCCTTCGCAAGGATTTTATCATTGACGAATACCAGTTGATCGAGGCCAAGTCGATTGGAGCGGACGCTATTTTGTTGATTGCCGCCATTTTGGATCCACCCAAAGTCAAGGCGCTTTGTTCTGCCGCGCAACGATTACAGTTGGAAGTGGTTTTGGAAGTGCACAACGAGCAAGAGTTGAAGAACAACCTCGATGCCGGTGCCGATGTGATTGGCGTCAACAACAGAAACTTAAAATCATTTGAGGTAGATATTAACATAAGCAAAAAACTGCTGCCGATGATTCCGCGTGATGTGATCAAAGTGTCTGAAAGTGGAATTGATTCTCCGGCTACGGTTGCTGATCTTCGACAACTCGGGTTTGATGGTTTTCTTATTGGAGAAACTTTTATGAAGACAGGTCGCCCCGAAGTGGCTGCCAGGGAGTTTATCAGGGAGTTAAAGAAACTTGAAAATTAAATGAAACCTCCTAAGCTGAAAATATGTGGAATGATGCACAGGGATAACATCTTGCAGGTGGCTTCTGCCAACCCTGATTATATGGGATTTATTTTCTACAAGGGTTCGCCACGTTATGTTGGAGAAAAATTTACTGTGCCGGATATCGGTCCTTCAATTAAAAGAATAGGCGTCTTTGTCAATGAGGCAACCAAGGCGATCCGTGATGTGGCCGAAAAGGTTAAGCTGGATGGCGTTCAACTGCATGGGGAAGAGACCCCTTTACAATGCCGCGAACTGAGAGGAGATGGAGTTTGCGTTATTAAGGCGTTTTTAGTTGACGATGAATTTGATTTTACACTTACCAAGCCCTATGAGGACGCTGTCGATTATTTTTTATTTGACGCCAAAGGTAGGCTAAGGGGCGGTAACGGCTTGCCTTTCGATTGGGAGCTGCTTGATCGTTATCATGGACGCATTCCTTTTTTCCTTAGTGGAGGCGTGGGTGTTGATAATGCCTCATTAATAAAGGGCATTACACATAAACAGTTTTATGCCATTGACGTGAACAGTGGCATTGAGGACAAACCAGGTCTTAAAAGCAGCTCTAAACTATATGACCTTCTGAAACATCTAAAATGAGTAACTATGAAATTCAGCGTTGACGAGAAAGGCTACTACGGAAAGTTCGGAGGGGCATTCATTCCCGAGATGCTTTATCCCAATGTGGAGGAGCTTCGACAAAACTACCTGGCTATTATTGAGAGCGATTCCTTTCAAAAAGAATTTGACCATCTGTTAAAAACCTATGTTGGCAGGCCTACGCCACTTTACTTTGCTTCAAGATTATCGGAGCGATACAGGGCTGGAATATATTTGAAACGCGAGGACCTTTGCCACACGGGCGCGCACAAGGTCAACAATACGATTGGACAAATTATTTTGGCCAAACGACTGGGCAAGAAAAAGATCATTGCAGAAACTGGTGCTGGCCAGCATGGCGTAGCTACCGCTACGGTGTGTGCCCTTATGGGAATGGAGTGCGTGGTATATATGGGGAAGGTGGACATCGAACGGCAAAAGCCCAATGTAGAGCGCATGCGGATTTTGGGCGCAACGGTCGTGCCGGCTCTCAGCGGCAGTATGACATTGAAAGACGCCACCAATGAGGCCATGCGCCACTGGATCAACCATCCAACAGACACCCACTATATTATTGGATCGGTAGTGGGCCCACATCCTTATCCCGATATGGTGGCAAAATTTCAGGCGGTAATCAGCAGGGAGATAATGGACCAATTGCAACGTGAACAGGGCAACCCTTATCCCGACTATGTGATAGCCTGTGTTGGGGGTGGAAGCAATGCAGCCGGTGCATTTTATCATTTTGTGGATGAGCCCCATGTCAATCTGGTGGGCGTGGAGGCCGCAGGAAAGGGTGTGGACTCCGGTGAATCGGCTGCTACTACCGTCCTTGGAAAAATCGGTGTTCTTCATGGGAGTAGAACGTTACTCATGCAAACGGCAGACGGACAAGTCATCGAGCCCTACTCGATTTCTGCCGGACTGGATTACCCGGGCATTGGGCCTCTGCATGCGCATCTGGCTGATGTGGGGCGTGTCCAGTTTTTGCACGCAACGGATGATGAGGCTATGGAGGGTGGTATTTTGCTGAGCAGGATGGAGGGAATTATTCCCGCAATAGAGTCTGCTCATGCGATCGCAGCACTTGAGAAAATGGAGTTTGACGAAGATGAGGTGGTGGTCGTTAATCTAAGCGGTAGAGGCGACAAGGATTTGGAGACATATATAAGGTGGGGGAAATATTAAATGATTCAAGGATATAATTCAAATGTTATGAGCAGGATAGTCAGTATGGTGTTGGCAGTGGTGTTCACCGCGTGCGTGTCCAACAAAGAAGGTGTCGTTGATTTTGCAGCCTATCAAAAAGAAGTAAACGATTGGCATGCAGATCGCGTTGAGAATGCGTTGAAAGGAAAAAACGGATGGCTCAACCTGGCCGGGCTTTTTTGGTTGGATGAAGGCTTTAATACTTTCGGTAGTGCACCAACTAATGATATTGTCTTTCCGGAAGGAAAAATGGCAGCTAACGCAGGCACGTTTGTGGTGCGGCAAGGAACGGTGACTATGGAAGTTTCCAAAGAAATCAAAATCACTGTTGATAGTGTTGAAGTTACATCTGGTGTAATTCATATTCCGGACTCATCTTTTTACCCAGTGTCGGGTTATGGTTCGCTGCGGTGGTTGATTATTGATCGCTCGGGCAAGTTGGGCGTAAGGTTGCGTGATCTTGAAAGCGAGGCTGTGGCGAATTTTACAGGTGTCGATCGTTATGATGTAGATCTGGCATGGAGAATTGAAGGTCGCTTTGAAAAATACGAACCCATAAGACAAATAGAGATCACTAACATTTTAGGTCAGACTTATACCCAACCCTGTCCTGGTGCACTCGTGTTTGATATTGGGGATGCCACATACCGCCTTGATGCTATTGCTGATGGCACGGAAGGAGAGTACTTCATTATTTTTGGCGACAAAACCAATGAGCATGACACCTATCCCTCCGGCAGGTACATGTATGTAAAAAGGGAGGACGAGCACGGTAAAATTATTGTTGATTTTAATAAGTCGTATAATCCACCATGTGCTTTTACGGAGTTTGCCACATGCCCATTGCCACCCAGACAAAATGTGTTGGATGTTGCCATCACTGCTGGTGAAAAGAATTTTGGAGAACACTGAGATGTAATCACAGATTTGCCACGAAGTCACAAAGACACAAGGGTTGAAAAGCCAGCAGATAACCAGCTCGCGCTCTTGGTGCCATTGTGTCTTGGTGGCCAATAAACTTTGATATGAACTATAAAACTATAGTGAAGGAAAGCAGGATTAATATTTTACTAAAGGAAAAGAATACGAACATCTTATCTGTTTACTATACAGCAGGATTTCCAGCATTGGATGATACTGTTCGGATTGGTGAACGCCTTACGGCAAGTGGTGCAGATATTTTGGAGATCGGTATTCCGTTTTCCGATCCCGTTGCGGATGGACCGGTTATCCAGGATAGCAGCAAGGTAGCCCTCGACAACGGCATGACATTGAAGTTGCTGATCGAACAGGTAAAAGTGCTTAGAAGCAAGGTGTCAACACCAATTATTCTCATGGGCTATTTCAATCCCATCCTGCAGTTTGGTGTTGATGAATTTTGTGCTGCTGCTGCCCATGCAGGCGTGGATGGATTGATTATTCCTGACTTGCCCCTGAAAGAATACCAGGAGTTATACGGGGATTTGTTTAAAAAATACGGATTGCAGAATATTTTTTTGATTTCTCCCACTACGTCTCATGAACGGATTAGATTGTTGGACGAAGCCACCAACGGATTTATCTACGCTGTATCCTCTTCCAGCACTACCGGGGCAAAGAAAGGATTTACACCAGAGCAGCAGGATTACTTTGCACGCATTCAAGAAATGAAATTAAAGAATCCATTTCTTATCGGTTTTGGTGTTTCAAACCATGAAACGTTCACCACGGTATGCCGATTTGGTGCCGGTGCCATTATTGGCAGCGCCTTCATTGCAATGCTCAAACAAAGCAAGGATCTCGAGCGGGACATTGAGAATTTTATAAAAGAGATAAAGGGAATAAAATGATTATTCAACTAGAGAAATCGGTCTCTGAGGATCAGAGAGAAAATATCAGTGTCGCAGTCAAAGCGTTGGGATATAAAACCACGCCCGTTAAAACACAGGTAGGAGAATACCTCATAGGCATTGGTAAAAAGGAGTTTGATATCCGTCAGGTGGGCAGCCTTCCGGGAATCATGGACATTCATCGGGTGTCGGATGACTACAAATTGGTTTCGAGAAAGTGGAAAGTCAACAGAACGGTGATTGATCTCGGTCATGACGTGCAAATTGGCAATGGTTCTTTGTCGATTATGGCGGGGCCTTGTTCCATTGAATCTGAGGAACAAATCGAAGCGACCATCCAACACCTGGTTGAAAACAAAGTATCCATTATGCGCGGAGGCGTTTTTAAGCCGCGCAGTTCTCCCTATGCGTTTCGCGGATTGGGAACGGATGGGTTAAAACTGTGGGCGATGCTTGCTCGCACGGCAGGCATCAAAATCATCAGCGAAGTGATGCAGGTGAGTCAAATTGCCGAGATGTACGACTATGTAGATGTGTTTCAGGTGGGAGCGCGCAATACGCAGAACTTTAACTTGCTGGATGAATTGGGTCGCATTGACAAACCGGTGATGATCAAACGCGGTATCAGTGGTACGTTGGAAGAATTATTGTCCTCGGCAGAATATGTGTTCAGCGGAGGTAATGAAAAACTGATTTTGTGTGAGCGTGGTATTCGCACCTATGAAAAGGCCAGCCGCAACACCATGGATGTGAATGCCATTCCTATTTTGAAGGAAAAAACCCATTTGCCGGTGGTCGCGGATCCATCGCATGGCATAGGGCTGAGGGAATACGTGGAGCCCATCGCACTGGCCAGCATCATGGCGGGGGCAGATGGGATTATCTACGAAACCCACCAGCAGCCGGAAAAAGCCTTCAGCGATGCACAGCAAACCCTCGACTTTATGGAGTCCGCGCGCCTGATAGCGCGGGCAAGGAACGTATTTGATTTGAGGGAAAATTTTTAATTTACGCCACGAAGTCACTAAGACACTAAGTTGATTACTTATTGTGACTTCGTGCCTTGGTGGCAAACTAAATTTTTCAACATTTAAATCAAAAAATGACGGTTTACGGAATCAAAAATTGCAACACGGTAAAAGCCGCCCTCGACTGGCTGAAGAAAAAGAAAATCGATTATGAATTTCATGATTATAAATCAAGAGGAATCAGCGAGGCCAAACTCAAAGACTGGAGCAAGCAGGTAGGGTGGGAGACGCTCGTGAACAAAAAGGGCATGACCTGGCGCAAGCTGGACGACAAGGCCAAAGCCAAAGTAACCAGCCTCGCCTCCGCCATCGACCTGATGACCGCGCAAACCAGCGTGATTAAAAGGCCCTTGATCGAAGTAAAAGGAAAAGTGGTGGCAGTGGGTTTTGATGAGGAGGAGTATAGGAAGTTGGCGAAGTAGTCTGAAAAAATGGTATTGTAAATTGGTAATAATATCTCCCTCATCCAAGGTTCGTGTCTTCACGAACCGGTGGCTGGTCTATCATCCAAGGTTCGTGTCCTCACGAACCAGTGGCTGAAATTTAGATTTCACAACCACTCATAAATTTAGAAATGAATCCAACCGAAAAAAAACGGAAGTCATATATCGAAATCGGCAAGATTTATTTTTGGACAGCCACTATCAATAGATGGCAGCACTTGTTGTTGGCGGACGATTACAAGGCTATCGTTATCGATTCCTTACGGTTTTTAAGCGATCAACGAAAAATTGACGTTTTTGCCTTTGTGATAATGCCGAATCATATTCACCTGATTTGGAGAATGAATGAAAGCAACGGGAAGGAAAGTGCTCATACTTCATTTTTGAAGCATACGGCTCATGTTTTTAAGAAGAAGCTCAGCACGGAGCATCCCGATGAATTGTTGAAATATGCCGCGTCTGCTAGTAATAAAGAATATGAATTTTGGAAGCGAGATTCGTTGGCCATTTATTTATTTTCTGAGGAAATAGCCTACCAGAAGCTTGATTACTTGCATGCTAATCCGGTTTCCGGGAAGTGGCGGTTGGTTGATGACTTTTGTGATTACAAGTATTCGTCCGCGAAGTTTTATGAACTGGGGATCAAGGATTTTGAATTCATTAGGGATTTGAGGGAGGAATTTTGATGAAAAAGTGAGTTTCAGGAGGGTTCGTGAGGACACGAACCTTGGGTGATAATTTTTATTTCGAGATTTGAGAAGGTCGGAACAAGTTACTAAATGTACGAAATTATAAACACCGCCAATGAAGACCTTCCGCTTATCTATAAGTTGTTTGAACACTCCATAACCTATCAGGAAAAGAACGGATATCCTGTCTGGAGAAATTATGACAAAAATGCTATTGTTCAGGATATTGCAGACAAGAACCAGTATAAAGTCGTTATTGATGGCCAGGTGGGTATTGTTTTTAGTGTTCGTTATTCCGACAAGGTGATATGGAGGGAAATGGATAAAGGGGAATCCATTTATTTGCATCGGATTGTAGTGAACCCCGCCTTCAAAGGACAGAAACTATTCGGTGCCATTTTGGACTGGTGCATCCAACACGTAAAACAAAAAAATCTCGGTAATATTCGTATGGATACCTGGGCGGCCAATCCAAATATTATAGAATACTATAAAGGTTTTGGATTTACCTTTATAGAAAACTATACCACACCCGATAGCCCAGCCTTGCCCGTTCACAACCGCAACCTGGCGTTGACACTTTTGGAATACACACTTTGAGAATCAACCTGATGACAATTCCTATGAATAAGATAATACCAATTTTCACTTTAACTTGTTTGTTCATGGAAGAAGTCAATGCCCAGGATTGGGCCAACCTTGATCGCTTTAAAAACGAGAATGAACAATTAGCCGCCTCGGCCAAAGGGGAGAAGCGGGTGGTGTTTATGGGAAACTCCATTACAGAAGGTTGGAGTAAAATGATGCCCGAGTTTTTTGATGGTAAACCTTACGTGAACAGGGGCATTGGGGGACAAACAACGCCACAGATGTTGGTGCGTTTCAGGCCTGATGTAATCAATCTCAAGCCCGCAGCGGTGGTGATATTGGCAGGCACCAATGACATTGCCGGCAATACCGGTCCCTCCACCATTGAAATGATCGCTGACAACATCATGTCCATGGCAGACCTGGCGCATGCCAATGGCATAAAGGTTATTCTTTGTTCGGTACTTCCTGTTTTTGATTATCCATGGAAACCCGGTCTGGAACCCGCTGATAAGATTGTGCGACTGAATGGTATCATCAAAGACTACGCCTCAAAGCACAACATGGTCTACCTGGATTATTTCAGTGCCATGGTAGATGGTCGCAATGGATTAAAAGAAGAGTTTGGATCTGATGGCGTCCATCCCAATATTGCTGGTTACAAAGTGATGGCCCCACTTGCCACTGAGGCGATTACAAAAGCATTAGCTGAACTGACTGACAATTGATGATCTTATGAGTAATACCAAAAATCCTTTTGCAGATCACTTGGGGATAAAGGTGATAGAAGTGGGCAACGGAACGGCAGAAGTTCAGGCTAGAGTCGAAGCGCACCATGCCAATCACCATGGCCTTGCCCATGGAGGTTTTTTGTACAGCTTGGCCGACTTTGCCTTCGAACTGGCCTCCAACAGCTATGGAATACCGGCAGTTGGCATCGGCACGAATATGTTTTTCCATCGCCCAGCACCCATTGGATCAGTGCTTGAAGCCGTTGCGGTGGAAACCCACCTTGGCAAGTCCCTGGCTACTTATAGGGTAGATGTCTACAGCAAGGAAAAGCTTATTGCTGCATTCACGGGCACTGTACATCGGAAGTCCGCCACCAATTAAAGTCGTATGACCACTGAATATTAAAGGCAACAGTGGTCGGACGACTGGTTTCTAATTCTTCTTCCAGTTGGGCAATCGACCTGGCGTATAGGGTGCTCCAGCGTCTTCCAATTTCTTTTCGATGGACGGAATGTCGGTTTCAATTACCTGCTTCAACTCCCCGTTCAATTTCTCATAGGCCTCACCAGCCCATTCAATTTGATTTTTCATGGTAGTGGTCGGCTCACTGGTAGTTCTATTGCCAGCAAATATGGCGTTGAACAACCTGTTATTAATGGACGGCAAGCGATCGATGTCCAATTGGCCCGCTACCTGATCGCCAAACAACCTGTCCTGTAAGTCGCGCAGTTTAATCTCAAGCGCTGAGATATCCTTGATGAAATTTTGGTTGGGTTGAGGCACACTCAATACAGCTTCTCTCATGTATTTCACTTTCTGTACAGCATCGCGCAGTACACTGGATGTTCCTTGTATACTTCGTTGCAACTCTGCTGCCTGCCGTTGCCATGCCACCATGGCGGGCCGGTCAGCTGCTGGCAATGTAGTGCCGGGTAATACTTTCACGGTAAACTTTTCAGGACCAGCCAGGTCAGTAATAACTCCATCAACATATTTCGACAACGTGACCGTGTAATTGCCTGGGGCGGCCATTAACCCAACATCGTCCGGTGCAAATGGATTGTCGTTGGGTCGGGGATTGATATTGATGGGATTAGAACTTGGATACCTGAAATCCCAAACGATACGGTTAACGCTTTTTTTGGCTCCCGCTTTTAATTTCCGAATAATCGTGCCCTGGTCGTTTTTAACTGTGAACAACAAATAAGGTGCTTCCTCATCCTGTTCGGCTTTTAGCTTGTCGTAGGGTGGATAGTTTACATCTTTTCCATCCTTGCCAAGTTTACCCTCAGCCTCTTGCCGCTGTGCTTTGGCTGTCTTCAATTCATCTTTAAAATAATAAGTAAATACCGCACCGACTTTTGGATTAGGAGTGGAATAGTAAGAGGCGCCCATGAAACCTTCTTCCCGGATACCCAATGGATTGCTTTCAACATACATCCAGCTGTCTTTGATGGGGAATACATATCCTTCTTTGCCTTCTGTTTGTTTTATGTTTCTCAGCGGAGAATAATCGTCCAGGATATAAAAGCCCCGCCCAAAGGTGGCCAGCACCAAATCATTTTCCCGTTTTTGAATGGCCATATCCCTTACTGCGATGGTTGGAAGTCCACCCTTCAATGCCTTCCAATTGGCACCACCATCATTTGAAAAATAAACACCAAACTCGGTGCCGGCAAACAGCAGATTGCGATCTACATGGTCTTCTGCAACGCTGTACGTAGAGCCGCGCTCGGGCAACCCTGAGGTCATGGGTGTCCAGGATTGGCCTTTGTTGGTACTTCTGTAGATATAAGGTTTAAAATCTCCGCGCTTATGATTGTTAAGTGTTGCGTAAATCACATTTTCATCATGCTGCGAGGTGAGTACGTGATACACGTACGTCATGGATGGTGCGCCTGCAAATGATTCGGTCTTTCTCCACGTCTTGCCACCATCCGTGGTCACCTGAACGAGACCATCATCAGTACCTACCACGATCAGATTTTCATTTTTGGCAGATTCTGATAGTGCACTTATTGTTCCGTATGGAGCAACACCATCATTCTTTCCTGTAGCGTCAATGCCCCAAACCCGGCCCATGAGCGGCAGTTTGTTTCTATCCTCGTTGCGAGTGAGGTCCTCACTGATGACCTGCCAGGTGTTTCCATAATCATCACTTCTGAAAACCTTATTTGCTGCAATATAAAGCCGCCCACCTTTATGCGCGCTGGTTTGGAGAGGCGCATCCCAGCCCCAGCGGTATTGTTTTTCATCCTTGCGGGGTTGAGGTTGAATTCCCGTATTTTCACCAGTGGCTTTGTCGTATCGCGTGAGTCCTCCGTGCTGGTATTGGGCATACACGATATTTGTGTTGAATGGATCAATGGCACTTTCGAAACCATCGCCACCCTGTGTCACAAACCAATTGTCATTGACAATTCCATTTTCGCTGCGCGTACGAGAGGGGCCTCCCAGGCTAAAATTGTCCTGCGTGCCGCCATAGACGAAATAAAATGGCTCGGTATTGTCCACCTCTACTTTATAAAATTGTGTGACCGGCAGATTGGGCTTATACTGCCAGGTCCTGGCGGCATCCCACGTTTCATATATGCCACCGTCACAGCCGTTGCGCATGTGATTTGGGTTTTCTGGATTTATCCAAAGCGCGTGGTTATCCACGTGTTTGGCATCTTCTCCGATCGGTCTGAAATTCTTGCCGCCATCGATGCTGATGCTGATCGCATACCCCATGGTATACACACGGTCTCTGTTCTGTGGATCTGCGATTACCTCGTTGTAATAGTTACCCCCCGTTTGGTGGTCACTCATTTTTTCCCACTTTGCGCCACGTGTAGTGGTGCGGTAGAATCCGGCATCTTTTGTCGCTTCTACAATCGCGTAAATGTATTCAGGGTCGGCAGGGGAGATGGAAAGGCCTATGCGCCCCATGTCTGACGAAGGCAACCCATTGTTTATCTTATCCCAGGTTGAACCCCCATCTGTGGTCCGATACATGCCTGAACCCGGACCTCCGCTTACATAGGCGTAGTCACTGCGCATCCGTTGGTGCGCTGCTGCGTAAAGAATTTTTGGATCGCGCGGGTCCATGACCAGATCGTTTACCCCTGTGTATTGATCGATTTTCAAAACTTGGGTCCACGTCTTGCCACCATCTGTGCTCTTGTACACCCCGCGGTCGCCACCCTCTTTCCACAAGGGGCCAATCGCAGCCACAAACACTGTATTTGAATTAGACGGGTCTACCACAATCTTTCCAATGTGTTCAGACGCCTTCAGCCCCATATTTTTCCAGGTTGCACCTCCATCCTCCGACTTATAAACGCCATCGCCAAAGCCTACACTGCGTTGGTTATTGTTCTCCCCGGTACCCACCCAAACCACATTCACATTATTTGGATCCAGCGTGACGCATCCGATGGAGTATGACCCCTGGCTGTCAAAAATCGGCTGGAAGGTGGTGCCGGCATTGGCCGTTTTCCAAACCCCGCCAGACGCGGTGGCGATATAGTACTCGTCATAATTTTTTGGATTGACAGCAAAATCGGCTATTCGCCCGGAGGTAAGGGCGGGCCCGATGCTTCTAAATTGCAAACCGGCCAGGGAAAGCTCGTCTTTTTTTTCTTCAGCGGGGGGCTGATTTTTCGCCCGCTGTGCCCATGATAGGGAGCAGATGGCGCTTAGAAAGATTACGATCAGTTTTTTCATGGTGTGGATTATTTAGCAGGTTGAATACAAAACGTTCAAAATTTTGGTGGGTATTTGATTTTTTGATGAAAGGTCAATAGCCATCAACTGGTTCCAGGTTGGGGTATTTTTGCATTTTCAGCTTCAATCCATTTTTTGGCATCGGCAATGGAGCTGAAGAGTTTAATGTCGACATCGTAGACCGAATCAAAACCTTTTTGGGCCGTAAAATTTGAATCCAGCAATTCCTGTGGTAAAATCATTCCAATTCGTTTTAGGCCGGCTGTCCGCAAGTCATCGCGGTATTTTTTGCGAAATGTGTTCAGTTCCTCCTCGTCCCTCTCTACTACCTGGGTAACATTGGATATCCAGTTTTGGGTTTGATAGTCTTTGATGAAGTCGATGCTCTTCTTCAGAAGCTCCTTAGACTGGCTCACGCTGGCTGTTTTTTTCCAATTGATTCCGATGCAATTGAGGCGTGCATTAAAATAAAGGGAAGCTACCTCGTTGTCGAGCAAGACCTGCTCCTCCACATTGTCAAGATTTGCAAAGCTAAGGACGAATTTTGTCCCACGATTCAAGTCGCTTTCAACCGAAATTGTTCCATGGAGAGACTCAACCTGTAGTTTAACCAAGAATAATCCGAGACCTCTTCCTTCGGTATGCGTGTGAAATCTCTTGTACAGCCCAAACAATTTGCCGCGAAAATTCTCCAGGTCAATCCCTAGCCCGTTGTCCTCCACCGTAATTTGAATCCCTTCTTCGTTGGCATGAGATGATACCATGATAACGGGCCTTCTCTCTGCAGATCGGTATTTGATAGCATTGCTGATCAGGTTATAGAGGATGCTGTGCAGCATGGGTCGCACAGAGTAAATGTAGGGACTTGCTTGGAGATCGGTCTTGATGATGACGTTGTTCTCCTTAATTTCCTTTTTAAGCAATGTAGCTACTTCGTTCACTTCATGAGTCAAATCCAATTTTTGCCTGATGCGGGTGATATCATTTTTCAGGTCGATGATGTTGCTCAGGTCCTTGATGGTGGTATCCAGTGTGCCGACCGACTGGCCAAGGTGAGCAAATATTTCCCCATTCGATTCGTTCAACGATTCCCTGTCAACTAACTTCAGCAATCCTTTGAGACTGGCTACGGGTCCTCGCAAATTGTGGGAGATGGTATAAGAAAACTGCTGAAGCTCGTTGTTGTGGCGAATGAGTTCACCGTTGGTTTGGGTTAATTGGTGATTCTTCTCCACCAATTCTTTGTTAAGGCTACGGTTTTCAGCGGCCAGTATTTCCCGCTGTTGACTGATGACTTCAGAGGTATTTAGTATTTCCGACTGCCGTGCTGAAAGTTGCCTGATAAGGTAGGCGTTCTCTTTCTCCGATTTTTCGAAACTGTATTTGAGAAAAAAAGTACTGCCCATCAGGATGAGATGGCAAAATACCATGACGTAGTTCAGAAAATAATAATTGGGAGAGGTGAATCCCATTTGATAGTACCCAGCACCAAAAAAATTATGAACCGGGTCATGAAACAGAAGGGCCGAAGTCGAAAGCAGTAAGCCGAACACAATTTTTTTTCGCTCCTTCAATGAAAAAAGTATAAACGGAAGGATTGCCGATCCAAGTAAGACTACCCTGAATTGAAAATATTCGAACTCTTCGAGGGTGTTTGGATGGTCCAACTTATCTATGACGGAGATGATTAACGCTGGCAGTGTGATAATTGCCATTAATGTTAGCCTGCTTGCCCCAATGAACCCAAAATGATTGAGTGCAATAGGGATCAAAAATGAAAATCCAGAGACGAGGCCGAGTTTTATAGAGGCGATCCAACGGAAATAGGTGAGGGCGACTGCAGCCAGCAGCAGAACGAGGACGAAAACCACGAAGCTAACACGGTTGGAAATCTGAATGTAACGTCTATCCGTGGCGCTTGTGCCATGTTGAATCCCGATGCTGCTCACAAGCTGCCAAAAATTCATGAGAAAAAAAGCAATATAACATAGTTGCGCTTTTCCACCCTAGCCTGCCTCTCAAAATTTGGTATCTTTATCGCGGACAAGACTACTTGCAATCGTGATTGACGCAATGCCTACGAAATCGAAAAAGAGTAAATCGGTTGATAAAAAGATATTGGCCACCGCTTATAACCTGATGTGCACTGCCCGGCACATGGCCATCAGCTATGATGAAAACCGTGATGTGTGCAGCAAATATGTGCATAGCACTTCCAGGGGCCATGAAGCCATTCAGTTGGCTACGGGTCTGCAGTTGAAGGAGTACGATTACGCTTCGCTTTATTACCGGGACGAATCGATTTTGCTTGGGATGGGATTAGCGCCTTACGAGCTTATGCTGCAATTGATGGCAAAACGTGACGATCCGTTTTCTGGCGGCAGGACGTATTATGGACACCCGGCATTGAAGAGAAATGGTTTTCCGACCATTCCGCATCAAAGTTCGGCTACGGGGATGCAAGCTATTCCTGCCACGGGTATGGCCCATGGGTTGGCCTACCTCGAATCCCAGGGACTTTTAAAAGGTAGAAACAGGCCCATCGTTTTGTGCTCATTGGGCGATGGCTCTGTGACCGAGGGAGAGGTAGCCGAAGCCTTTCAAATGGCGGTGCTCAAAAAGCTTCCAATCCTATACCTGGTTCAGGACAATGATTGGGGTATATCGGCCACGGGCAAAGAAATGCGTGCGATGGATGCCTTCGAGTACGCGGCCGGATTTAAGGGACTGGAGCGAATGAGGGTGGATGGTTCGCGGTTTGATGACAGCTATCAGGGAATGGCCAAAGCGATCGATTTTGTAAGAAAAAATCGCGCCCCCATTTTGGTGCACGCCAAATGTCCATTGCTTGGTCACCACACTTCAGGTGTGCGGAAGGAGTGGTACCGTGGTGATGACCTTGCGTTGCATGAAAAACAGGACCCGATGGTGAAATTTGAAGACTATCTTATTAAGTCAGGTTTTACCACGAAGAACCTTGCCGAGATAAAAAACAAGGCGATATCGAAAGTAGAGAGCGATTACGCGAAAGCGTTGGCATCGGCTGATCCGGAGGTAGGTGATTTTGACAGCCATGAATTTGCCCCGACTCCGATAATGGAGGAGCGCGGGGTTCGATCTCCGAAGGGCGGAGAAAAAACCATTATGGTGGATGCCGCGCTCCATGCGGTGGATGAAATTTTGAAAAAGCACCCGGAGGCCCTGCTTTATGGTCAGGATGTAGGCGGAAGGTTGGGAGGCGTTTTCAGAGAGGCCGCCACGCTGGCGCAAAAGTATGGTGACGAAAGGGTTTTCAATACACCTATTCAGGAAGCGTACATAGTGGGATCAACCGCTGGCATGTCCGCTGTGGGTGCAAAACCAATTGTTGAAATTCAGTTTGCAGATTATATATGGCCAGGCATCAATCAGTTGGTTGAAGAGCTCTCCAAGAGTTGTTACATTACCAAAGGGAAATTCCCTATTCAGTCGTTGATCCGCGTTCCGATTGGGGCGTATGGTGGAGGAGGACCTTATCATTCGGGAAGTATTGAATCTACATTGGCCACGATTCGGGGCATAAAAGTGGTTTACCCATCCAATGCGGCCGACATGAAGGGCTTGCTAAAAGCGTCTTTCTACGACCCAAACCCGGTGGTATTGCTGGAACACAAAGGTTTGTATTGGAGCAAAGTACCAGGAACATTGGAGGCAAAAACCATCGAACCAGATGAAGATTATGTAATACCACTCGGAAAGGCAACCAAGGTACAAACGGCTTCCGAAGAGAAAATTGCCCAAGGTGATTCCATGGTAATCATTACCTACGGAATGGGTGTCTACTGGGCAAAGGAAGCCTCAAAATCGTTTGAGGGGAAAATTGAAATTCTTGACCTGAGAACCATTAATCCCGTTGATTGGGCTGCGATCGAGGAATCAGTGAAACTGCACGGGCGCACTTTTGTACTCACCGAGGAGCCCTTGCTGAACTCTTTTGCCGAAAGTTTGGCTGGACGCATCTCTAAACATTGTTTTGGCTGGCTTGATGCACCGGTTTGGACATTTGGGGCAGCCAATCTTCCGGCCGTCCCGCTCAATGTCGATTTGGAGAAGGCCATGTTGCCCTCGGCCGACAAAGTGAGGGAAGAAATTGAGAAACTCTTAGCCTTCTAAAGACATGGTCTGGATGCCGGACTGCGGAAACCGGCAGCCAGAACCCAAGTATCCAGTTTAGAAAGGATACCCGATTCCAATATTGTAAATCACGGGCTCTTTATCTGAACCAAACGGGCGGAAGAATTTGACTTTGTTCAGAACAAACCGATCGCCCTCTTCTCTGGCCGGGTCATGTACCTTGATGCCTACATCAAAGCGCAACACCAGAAAGGAGAAATCGAATCGCAAACCAAAACCGGTACCCACGGCAATTTGCTGATGGAAGTTTTCAAACTGGAATTTTGTACTCCCCGTCCACGGTGCGATGGTCGGCTCTGTCGTGTTGGAGGTTAGCTGATTTTCATTAAACGACCAGACGTTTCCCCAGTCAACAAACACAGCGCCATTGACAAAACCAAAGAGCTTTTTTCTGATTTCAGCACTGCCTTCGATGAGCAATTCTCCCGGTTTCTCAAAACTATAATCGAATAAACCATTTTGGGCCTGGTCGGCACTTAGCAGTGGAGGTGCGGAGCCAAGGCCAAGCCTTCGCGGCCTCCAGGCACGAACGCTATTGCTACCACCCACAAAAAAATACTTTTCGTAAGGCAGAACCTCTTGTTGTCCGTATGCCCAGCCCACGCCTGCATTGAAACGATAGGCGAGAATCGTATTTCGATTTAGAATTCTGTTTTTTCGATAGTCAACGTTAAGTCTTAAGTACTTGAATAATTGGAGATTTTCTTTCTCCACTATGGAAGGTGTAAAAAAGTTAGCGCTGGTTCCCCCGCTTTCGGCCTGAATTTTCAAAAACTTTGAGTTGGACGTTGTATTTCCATAGTTGTTCGGATTCCACGTCATGGAAAAAATCATACTGCTTACGAAGGATGGATTGAACGACAGCCTGATGTTATTACCCTGTGTAGCACTCAGGTTGTCGAGCAACGCGCGGAAGGCACTGTCGAGACTTGATTGAATAATATTGAGGTTGGCCAGAGTGAAGGAATATTGAGTGGTCTTTTTGTTTTCCCAGGTATAGGTGTAAGACAAGGATGTTGTTTCTCTTAGATATTCCTGTCGATAGGAATACGTGTATCCAGCCTGTAATTTGGTTTTGGGATTTAGCCGTCCTACCCGCGTTTGAGCAGCCCTGCTCAATGGGATCAGGAATTGGGGAAACGTCACTGATGCGTTTAATCCGGCTTCAACACTTCTATATACGTTGCCCACGTCTGTGGCTGAGGCGACTCCCTCAAATCCAGCCCGTCCATTGAGTTCAAAAATTTCCAACCCTCCAAATAGATTCCGCTTCAGGAAACTCATGTTGTAATAAGGGCCTGGGAAGCCCTGCGTCACCGTGAGTCCTGCTTCGTTGGACCACGAATATCGATTGAGCGCACTCGAAAACAGATTGGCGATGAATTTGCCAGCGGACGTATCGTAGTTGATGTTCACAAATTTGAACATGCCGAGATTGGCGAGCTGGCGCTGCGTGTTCACCGTGCCGGATCGGGTGTACAGACTGTCTTTGTGAAAAAATATCCGGTTGCTTAAAATTCTTTTGCTATACTCGTTGCGGTAGTATTGATAGGTAATGTCGTTGTATGGCACGACTTGTCTTTTTGGCCGCTCAGGTGGCGCCTTGGAGTTGGCATCGGTGATAAAAATCACAGAATCAAGTCTGAACTGTTTATGAGATGCCTGTCGCGATGGGTTGTTTATGTTTAGCCGCAGCGCTACCTTATGAAATCCCCCAAACGTTGTGTCAATATCATACTCAACGTAATCCCTGCTAAATGCAAAGTATCCGTTGTCTTTGAGCAGGTTATCAATACGCTCGCGCTCATCGTTGAGGATCTCCTGGTTAAACTGATTTCCCTTTTTAATGAGGCTCGCGCTGATGTTTTTACCGATAATCTTTGCCACTGTTGAATCGGAAATATTATATGAAATGGAATCGTACAGGTAAGGGGCTTTTGGGTTGATGTGGTACACTACCGAAACTCTTTTCTTGCGCTCTGACTTCTCAACCCTGGTCATGGCATCAAAATATCCTTTGTTGAACATGTAGTCTGTTAATTTCTCGGCTGTGAGTGAAATATTGGCGGTATCATACACCGCTGCTTTCTCTCCCCATTGCATCCACATATTCCCATTTTCAATCTTCCCATTCAACACATCCAATTTGTGCTGTCTTCGGTATTGAAGCGATGACTTCCGTTTATCACCCGTACTTTTCGTGATTTTACGGTTATACCGTGCATCGACTTTTTCCTTTTTATTTTCAAATTTTTCAGGACTGTACTTTTTCTCACCGGTATAGTACATCCACACCAGCGAGTTGATTGGCAAACCGAACAGTCGCCTGTTGGTTTTTTGAACGTAAAGATCACGAATGCCTTCCTGCTTAAATCCTTTCGGAACTTCGACCGATTGCTTGTACAGAAGTTTTTCACCTGGTTTTAAGTATCGGGTTCCCAGGCAGCCAGAAAAGAGGACCGATAATAAGGCGTAGGTTAAAAAATATTTAAATTTCCTCTTCAAAGCCGATCTATGATTAGTAAGTCCCAGTTCAAATTCATCAAATCCTTGCAATTAAAGAAATACCGTAAACAGGAACAATGTTTTGTGGTTGACGGGGAGAAAGGGGTGGAGGAGGTGATGGCTTCCGACTTTACTGTTGAGAATGTGATTGCTACAGAAAAATACCTCAGCCGGAAGAAGAAAGTTTTTGAAAATAGTTCCATTGAAGTCACGGTGGTTACGGAAAGTCAGTTGGCGCAATTAAGTTCTTTTCAAACGAACGAAGACGTAGTGGCGGTAGTACGGCAAAAACCAAACCAGATTCCGAGTGTATTGCCGGGAGACTATGCCCTCGTACTAGACGATATCCGGGACCCGGGGAATCTTGGTTCCATCATTCGGTCTGCCGATTGGTTTGGTATCCGAAAGATTATTGCCTCGGATCAAACGGCAGATTTCTATAACCCAAAAGTGATCAACGCAACCATGGGGTCATTCACACGGGTGCAATTTGGATATGCCGAATTAGCCAGCCACCTGGAGTCTCTAAACTTGCCTGTATACGGTACATTCATGGAGGGTGAAAATGTTCACCATGTTGCGTTTGAGAATCAGGGATTGATCGTAGTAGGAAATGAAGCCCAGGGAATTGGGGAGGCAATTCGGAAGTTGGTTACTCATCGTATTACAATTCCTGGCGTACGTGGAGCTGAATCACTTAATGCCGCAGTGGCCACCGGTATAGTGCTCGACAACTGGAGCCGCTCAAAAAAATGACTGACTTTGATGACTTGCTTCCTCTGAAATTTGTTGCGCGTGTTCTTTTCCGAGGTATTTGTCGATGGCGATGTGCCCTGCATAGATGATTGGGGTAAGCAGGATCGCAACCAAAAACTTGTACATGTAGTTGGTGATGCCAATCGCAATTAATTGTGAAGTGCTAAACACTCCGGCAAAGGCAATAAAGAGCACCACAAAGCTGTCGATTAACTGCGATACCAGTGTAGAGCCCGTTGCCCTCAGCCACAATTTTTTGTGGCCGGTTATTTTTCTGAGTTTTTGAAATACAAACACATCCACCAGCTGGCCCAGCAAAAAGGCAGAAAGGGACCCAATAATTATACGCTGCCCCTGCCCAAAAATCTTATTGAAGGCAAAATCAATATTGAAATAATTACCAGCCTCATCCGTGCTATTGGCATCGAGCCACCAACCGGCAGGGGGGAGTTTCATCGAAAGAAAGATGACGACAAATGAGTAGGCAATTAGCCCGGCCGTCAGGTAGCTGATCCTTTTCACGCCAGGTTTTCCGAAGTATTCATTGATAAGGTCCGTGGTGATAAATACCACCGGCCAGATAACTGCGCCAGCTGTTAGGTTAAAGTCCATTGTGAAACCCAAAATATTTAAATGGGCAGGGTTCAGTCCAAGAGTTTGTTCGCCTGAGAATATTTTGACACCAATCATTTCTGCGATGAGTGCATTGGTAAGGAAAATACCGCTCAATACGATGAAGAGGTTATTCTTTTTCCTGGTTAGTTCCTGACTCATAGGTGTTCAAAATCGATGGTTTCGCCTTCAATGGCAAGTTGTGTCTCCGGAAATTCTGCCACGGCCTCAGCGAGCAGGGGCTCAAGCTCACGGTACCTGGCAGAGAAATGGCCCAGTACCAAGCGTCTTACGTTCGCGAGCCTGGCAAGTTGGGCCGCTTGCAGCGCGGTGCTGTGCAATGTGGCGATTGCTTTATCTTCATGCTCCGTCATGAAAGTGGCCTCATGATAGAGAATATCAACATCAAGCAGCTGCGAAGCGAGGCTTTTATCGAAGACGGTGTCTGAACAATAAGCGTACGAGTAAGAGGGCTTTGGGGGAAGCGTGTGGTCTTCATTCTTATACAATAACTCCCCACGCTCATTGCAGACATCTTCGCCCATTTTCAGTTGAGCGATGTGTTGGAGAAGCATTCCCTTCACCAATTTCTCTTTATTGATTTTCCTTGGTTTAACCTTCTCCCTGAAAATAAAACCCGTGCAGGGTATTTTATGTTTCAGTGGGATCGCGTGCACGCTGATAAACTCATCTTGCATGACGCAGTTTTCCTTGTCAGCTGAAACGGGATGAAAAACCAAATCGTAATTGAGGGTGGATTTTGAATATTTGAGCTGCAGCGTGATGATTTCGTCCAGACCGGGTTGGCTGTAAATGTGGAGGTCACTTGTTCTCCTTTGCAGATGCATGCTAAACAAAAGGCCGGTCAGGCCCAGGTAATGATCTCCATGAAGGTGGGTGATAAAAATGTGATTTATTTTGTGGGCTGGAACAGAAAATCGTTTCAGTTGCATTTGTATTCCTTCTCCACAGTCGATGAGCATATGGTGTTTTTCAGTAGCCAGGTATTGAGATGAGGGGTATCTCCCGTACGCAGGCAAAGCTCCGCTTGATCCCAATATGGTAATCTTAAAAGACAAGAATATTTAGTAACAATAAATCCCAACTTAGGGCTGGGATTATTTTCAATTTTTTCGTTCGGCCTTCGCCAATTTCAGGCTTCACCGTCTTTCATGTCCTTTTCAATTTCGTGCATAAACACCGCATCAATCGCTTCTTCTACTGTCGGCAAAATGTGAAGTACACTGTCGAGTTGCGAGATTTTAATCAGCTTGGTGGTATGATCAGAAAGTTTGGCCAGGACAAAAATTCCTCCTTCTTCCTGGAAAATCCGATTGCCCACCAACAGGGCGCTAAGGCCTGATGAGTCCGTATACTTAACATCGGTCAGGTCCAGGATAATATTTCTAACTCCTTCAGCATGCAGGGTGATCATCTGAGATTTTAGATTGGGAGCAATGCTCGAATCCATCTTCTCCTCATGCAAGCTCAAGAGGCAATACTTTTCTTGTTTATCAATCGTATACTTCATAAAACAATATTCAGCTCCAAAAATAAGTTAATTTATGGAATTAACGATGCTCTTCTCGATTCGTTCCAAAAGGGAGTCGTAATCCACGGGATCAAGCATTTTGCCTGTCATCTGCTGATACAATTCTTTGTACCTGTCGGAGATGGATTTTACTATTTCGTCTGTCATCGGTGGAACCTGCTGGCCATCTTTTCCCTGGAAGCCATTTTCAATGAGCCATTGCCTGACAAACTCTTTGGATAATTGTTTCTGTGGCTCACCATTAGCCTGCCGCTTTTCGTACCCATCTTTGTAAAAGTATCTCGATGAGTCCGGTGTATGAATTTCGTCAATAAGGTAAATGGCGCCATCGTGCTTGCCAAATTCGTATTTGGTATCTACCAAAATGAGGCCTCGTTCTGCAGCCAGTTCAACGCCCTTCTGATAAAGTTTATGGGTATAATCTTCCAGCACCTTGTAGTCCGCAGCGCTTACCAATCCGCGGCTCAGGATTTCTTCTTTTGAAATGTCTTCATCATGTCCCACCTTGGCTTTGGTAGTGGGGGTGATGATTGGATGAGGGAGCTGGTCGTTTTCTTTCAGTCCTTCAGGTAAATCTACACCGCAAAGTTTTCTCTTGCCGGCCTTGTACTCCCGCCAGGCGTGTCCGGCCAAATAGCCTCTTATCACCATCTCCACCGGGAATGTCTCACATTTAAAACCAACCGTTACGTTGGGATCTGGTGATGCAAGAACCCAGTTTGGAACGATGTGTTTCGTGGCAGCCAGGTTGAATGCAGCAATTTGATTAAGCACGCGCCCTTTGTCAGGGATCGCCTTGGGTAGGATGACATCGAAAGCCGATATCCGGTCGGTTGCAACCATGGCCATTTTATCGCCAAAAAAATAGACGTCCCGTACTTTTCCTCCGTAAAATCCGGTTTGATTTTTAAAGCGGAATTTGGTTTCCTTGATCGCTTGCATTGCCATGAGTTGAATCGCAAAATAAAGAATGGACACCGGAACACCCATGTCCGTGGCACATTATTTCTCCTCGATGAGAATGCCCGCTTTAAATACATAGGTCTTTACCACATTTCCATTCTCGTCATACTCTACCCAGTCCTTGTGTTTCTTGTTGGCCACGTATTCACCCTGTTCCTTGATCGTCCCGTTGCGATGAAAGCTGGTATAAAGCCCATGTTGACGGCTTGCCCTGTATTCACATTGCCATTGAATTTTGCCTTCCTCGTAATAGCTCCTAACCGGGCCGGTGATCAGGTTAAATTGATAAGTTTCCTCCAGTGATTTTTGACCCGAGGGGTAGTAATGGGTACGCACACCATGAAGTTTTCCGTTTTCATAAGTCTCTTTAAGCAAGGGTGTTTTCCCATTCGACTGATAAAACGTCCAGATTCCGTCTGGTTTTCCTTTCTTAAAAATTTTTCTAGCCGATTGGATTCCCTCATCGTTGTATTCATCCACGGTCACGATGATGCCGTTGACGGATACGTGCTCGCGCGTTTTAACTTTGCCGTTGGGGAAATAGGCAGTGTTGGTTCCCACTTTATTTCCGGCTTTAAACTGAAAATCATGTTTGATTGTCCCATCGGGGTAATAGGCCAAATTTGGGCCATGAAGTTTGCTATCCAGAAAGTTTGCGTCCAGCAGTAAATGTCCTTCCTCATCGTAATTTTTAAAGTTCCCAATCTTCTCACCTGGTTTCAAGGTCGAAATAGTTTCCAATTGACCATTGGGATAGTACGTTTTGTAAAAATCAGTGAGGACTCCATTCCTGAAATTTGCCTCGGTCTCTTTGCCGCCCGCCTCGTAAAAGGTGGTGGTGATGCCGTTTGGTTTTTTGTCTTTGTAATTGATTTCTTTTCTCAGCTTTCCCGAGGGATAAAATTCCTTGACAATACCATCGGGTTTTCCTTTAACAAAGTAGGACTCGTTTTTGACAACGCCTGTATTAAAAAAGGAGCGGATACTGTCGACCAATAAATTGTCTTGATAGAATGCACGCTGAATCGGAATACCGTTGTCGTCATACACTTCCACCGCTCCATGCCGCTTGCCGTTCAGGTAGTTAATTTTACGGGTCGCGACTCCGTCTTCATTGTATTCAATAAACAACCCTGACCGATATCCGTTGGCATAGGCACCTTCCATCTCGAGTGCACCGTTAGGGTAGTACCGCTTGTATTTGCCGTCAAGGGTCTCGTTGTCTGATTCTGACACGGAGTATTCCTCCTGTATTTGCTGCTTAAGCGGATCAAAATATTTTCTGATCACGCGCTGTGCGGACGCAGAAAAAGAAATAGCAAGAAAGAAAAATAGAATGGTTCTCAGCATTGTACTACCAAAAATCAGAACGAACCAGTGCTGGCGATGTTGTACGAAGGCAAATATTGTCGAAAATATAGCCGACTACATATTTTCAATAACCATGGCGGAGGCACCACCGCCTCCATTACAAATCCCCGCTACGCCAATACTTGCTTTGTTTTGTTTCAGTACGTTGGCAAGGGTAACAGTAATCCGGGCGCCAGATGCTCCCAGCGGATGACCGACAGCCACTGCACCTCCATTGACATTTACGTTACTGACGTCCAACTCCAGATTTTTGTTGTTGGCGAGCGCTACTGCGGAGAACGCTTCGTTGATTTCATAATAGCCAACATCTTGCTTAGCCACCCCGGCCATTTTCATTGCCTTTGGAATGGCGAGCGAGGGTGCCGTAGTGAACCACATGGGATCCTGGGCGGCATCTGCAAAGCCACGGATTTTGGCAAGCGGCTTTACACCAAGTTCCTGGGCTTTTTCTTTACTCATTAGAATGATTGCAGCGGCACCATCATTGATGGTGGAAGCGTTGGCAGCGGTAGCGGTTCCATCTTTTCCAAATACCGGTTTCAATCCTGGTATCTTTTCAAAGTTGACATTCTTATACTCTTCATCTTCGGTCATGGTGGTAACTTCGCCTTTTCTACCTTTGATTTCAACGGGAACCACTTCCTCTTTGAATTTACCTGCAGCCCAGGCCGCGGCTGCCCTCTTGTAAGAATTGATGGCATACTCGTCTTGCGCTTCCCGGGTTATTTTCATTTCCCGGGCGGTGTTGTCCGAACACACACCCATCGCACAATGATTATACACATCGGTCAAGCCATCAAAGCTCAGACCATCGATGATTTCACCGTTGCCAAATTTGTATCCATACCGTGCCTTCAGCAGGTAAAAGGGAATATTGCTCATGCTCTCCATCCCCCCGGCAACTACCACATCATTTTGTCCGAGCATGATGGACTGAGCACCCATCATGATGGCCTTCATCCCGGAGGCGCAAACTTTATTGACCTGCGTGCACGGTATCTCGTACCCAAGTCCAGCGGAAACAGCGACCTGTGTTGCGGGAGCCTGACCCAAGCCCGCTGAAACGACATTGCCCATGTACATTTCCTGAACCGATTTGGGATCAAGATTGATACGCGCCAACGCGCCTTTTACGGCAATGGAGCCCAGTTGGACGGCCGTTAAACTTGAGAGGCTTCCGCCAAAGCTTCCAATCGGTGTTCTTACTGCGGATACAATGTATACTTCTTTCATAATTTAGTCATTGGTCATTTGTCATTAGTTTATATGAGGCCGGTCAGTTGGAGTCCCCAAATGACCAGTGACTAATGACAAATTTACCAATCTGGTTTGGATTTGTCCTTGGGCTTGGTGGCCTTTCTTTTATTCTGCTGCAAGTACTGGATCTCCTGATTTTTCATTGCTTCCAATATCATCTTTGCTTTTTCCTCACTCATTTCCATTTGTTTCAATTTTTCTGAAACGGAGGGAGGGATATCCTTCTTTTCTTTATTTTCCTCGTTTTGCTCTTGTTCTTTTTGCTCTTCACTTTTGTCTTTGTCCTGCTTTTCCTTCTCTTCTTTATCCTTGCTTTGCTGATCTTCTTTATCCTTCTTTTCTTGATCCTGCTTATCCTTTTGCTCCTGTTTCTGATCTTTGTTTTCCTTGTCTTTCGAATCTTTATTCTCGTCCTCTTTCTTATCCTGGTCTTGCTTATTTTGATCTTTATTCTGTTGCTCCTGTTTTTTCTGTTCCTCCAGCTTCTTCTTTACCATCTCATAGTTATACCTCGCATCTTCATTGGAGGGGTCGCTGCGCAATGCCTGCTTGAAGTGGTCGAGCGCCTTTTCAAATTTTCCGCTGCGATTGGCAAGCACACCTAATTGCTGATGGGAAAGCGATCTCATCAAAGGGGCGGTGCTCTGCGTTAAGGCCTGGTACTTATTGGTCGCATTGATGGAATCGTTTTCCTGAAAATAGGCATTCGCCAGATTCATGGTCACCTGGTCTTCTTTCACCTGCAGCGAGTCAATCAGGTAGCGGTATTTTTCAATAGCCGTTTTATAGTCCCCGGACTGATAAGCCTTCCGCGCTTCAGATTTCAGCGAGTTGATGAGTGCTATCCGATCGATATCCGAAAGGAAAATAACAGCAATAACACCGATAATAAGCAATTTCATATTCTGATGGTCTTCACATTAACCATTACATCAACCAAAAGCAAAAATAATGCTATCACAAGGAAATAGTAGTACCTATTGGCGGAAACATCCACGAATCGTGTGTCCCTGAGTTCACCTTCAATTCGGCTTATGGTGTTAATGAGGCGGGATACGTCATTTTTTGATTCATTGATCTCAAAATATTGCCCACCGGTTCGATTGGCCAGCGACTGAAGCGATCTCGATTCTAGTTTTGTGACCACTGTGTTACCCTGTCTGTCCGTTTTAAAACCACTGCCAGCGCGCAACTGACTGCCCTCGCTGGTTCCAACGCCAAGAGTGAAGAGTTTGATGCCATTGTCTTCTACTTTTTTTATTTCCGCGTCAGTCTCTTCTCCAAAATCTTCCCCGTCACTGATGAGGATGATTACCTTTGATTTTTGCTGAGAGCTCGGTCCTTCCTGGTCCGTCAGTTTGGCCAGTGCCATACGCAATGGTGGCCCAAAGTCAGTGCCTGAAGACGGCACCAGACCTGTGTTCATGGTTTCTATAAATAAATTGAGCGCATTCTGGTCGTACGTGAGCGGGCTCTGCATGAATGCCTCAGACGAAAAAATGATGATGCCAATCCTGTCTGAATTGAAAGACTCCACGATCCTTTTCATCTCGAACTTTATTTTTTCCAGGCGCGAGGGCTGAATATCAAAGGCATCCATCGATTTGGAGAGGTCAACACAAATCATGATGTCTTTGCCGACCGATTTCACCTCTTTGCGGGAGTCGCCAAACGAGGGACCAAGAAACGCAACCAGTAAAAGCGCAAAAACCAGGCTCCGCAGAAATAGCTTATAGAAGACATTTCCGAAGGGCGTATGTAATGTGCGAGCGATCCTCACAATCTTGACGATGTAGGCAACGTAGAACCCTACAAAGAGCAGGACAAGTACAGCCTCAAAAAATCCAAAATCGCGAAACCAGGTCATTTATTCCTAATTGACGCAAGTATAGGGAAATAGGTTGTGAATTTAAATTCGAATTCAGGCAGCCTGACCTGCGATCGTTTTATTTCAGTGCGATTTTTTTGAAACTACCTCTTTCATCCAGTCAATCATGGAGTTCACCGTTTCCCTTGCATACGTGCCATTGACCTCGTCAAATGCAGCCTGCTGATTGGGGTAAACCGACCAATGATGGTCCATGCTCCTGGCAATGTTCAAGGTGGCCCGCCCCGGAGATTTTTGGTTAATCATATTGGCCAGCAATTGGCTATCTTCAAGGCTCATGATCCAATCGTACTCACCGGCCACGATGTAGACCGGGGCTGTTGTTTTTGCCCACGTATCCATAAAATTCAAGTCCTGTACCTGCATGTAAAATTTGGCTGGCCTCCCGTACTGATGTGCCGGCTCATCATACCATAACGAGGCAAGATGAGGTTTTTCCAATGCGATTTGCTGGGGAGTTTTTTTGTAGTTCATGTACAGCGTATGAAATTCAATATAGCCGGGCATCAGGTTGTTAATCTCCTCCTGCGTTTTACCGCTCAAGAGTAATCTTCTTCTCTCCAGTTCAATCATGTGCTCAAGCCAGGTTTTGTAGACACTCACTGCCGTGACGTAGGCCGCTACCGGCTGATTTTGACCCACGATCGAAGCCAATGTCCCGCCAAGGCTTGCACCAAAGACGATTATTTTGGTGGTGTCAACATCCGGCCTGCTTTTTAGTTGGCGCCATGCTGCTTTATAACCGTCCAGTTCAGTTATTAAATCACAATCGGAGCAGGCGGGTCCGTTGCTGTCGCCTACGCCTGGTTTTTCTACCCGCATCATCATAAAGCCTGATTTCTCCGCGACCTCTCTTAACATCATTGTCCAGGAATCATCGCGCTCTGGCGTTTCTACCGTGCCGCAGGAAAGCCAACTGACAAACAGAATGGCCGGTAGTTTTCCCCTGGCGTTTTTGGGTTTGGTGACAAAAGCACGTAAGCCGTCTCCGAAGCTGTTGGTCAACTCAATGGATTCGAGATCCAATGTTTTGTACGTTTCCAGCGGGGCGGCATCTGCTATAAATTGAATGGATTTGATATGCGCGCCCTGCTGCACGGTGAGCACTACCTTGTCGCTGGCGCGGATAGCCCAAATCGTTTTGAACAGGGTGTTTTCATCGGGCAAGGGAATGTTACTAATCTTTAAAACCAGGTCACCCTTACGTAGTCCTGCCTTAAAAGCTGCAGAGCCGTCCGTTATTCTGGTAACTACGGCTCCGGGTGTTTCGCTTAGTTTTCGGATTCCAAAATCCAGCTTTGCTTTTCGTTTTAGCGTAACGTTTTGCGCATTTAATCCTTCAATGATGGTTGTTAGTATAAAAAGGAAACAGAGTAATTTTTTCATAAACAAATTTCGTTTTCGTGAATTAGGCTTGCTATTTACTTTTATCCTTTTGACTGGCTATATTCATTTGCAAATCAGAAGTACTAAACAAAGCATCTTGAGAATAGCAATTCACGTATAATGGCAATATGCAAGCTCATTTTATCCTGGCATCCCTCAGTGGAATCATTATTTTGAATTCTTTCTTTTTTGGAGCCATTCTGCTGGTGAACTCAGGCGGGTTGGTGAAAAATAGATTACTGGCGTTTTTACTATTTGGTATTGCGATGAGAACAGGAAAATCGATTATCATGCTGTTGTTTCCGGAAATTCCTGACAGTATCCCGGCAATCGGACTTATTGGAATGGGGGCCATTGGCCCGTTCCTTTATTTTTATTGCCGCCACCTTCTGGACGATCGACTTCAATGGAGAAACACTAATTTTCTTCACTTGATATTCTCGGTGGCAACGGGTGTGGTATTGCCCTTTGCATCTAATAACGTTGTATTTTGGCTTTACTTTCTTACAGCCGTTCAAATGGCGGTGTACATTGGGCTCTCGATCAGATTGAGAATAAAAGCCAATGCAACGCATGAGTCTCTGAAATGGTTGACTTTTTTATTAATCGCGGTTACAATTATCTGGGGAGTATATGCCATGCAACTCTATTTTCATCAGTTGACTGCATATCTTACCGGAACTGTGGCCGCATCACTGGTGCTGTTCGCGCTGCTATTTTTTGCCCTTAGACCCAATAAAATTTTTAGCCGCACCAGAAGTATCATCCGTAGCGATAAGCACGAGGCGCTTAGTAAACAAATAATGGCTTTGATGGAAAACGAAAAGTTGTACAAAGATTCCGATCTCACGCTGGCTAAATTGGGCATGTTGCTCAAGGAGAAACCTTACGTGATATCCATGGTGCTGAATACTTATCATGGGAAATCTTTTCCGGAGTTTGTCAACTACTACCGCATTAATGAAGCGCAGCAACTGTTAAAGTCCGAAAAACATAACGCCTATAGCATTGAGGCGATAGCCTTCGATTGCGGGTTCAACACGCCATCAGCCTTTTATACGCATTTTAAGAAGCTGACAAAAGTTACTCCTTCGGAGTTTAAAGGCGGTTTAAGATGATGAATCTCCTCGCCACTTCTATACCACTCTGTAGACAATGATTCTGGTGGGATTATTGGCGGTGATACAAATGTAAACGTCATTGCCGAAGGCTACTTGATACAGGTCCAGGGTATTTGGCACAAGTGGTATATCGGCATCGGCCGACCAACTATCCTCACTGGTATTATATTTAAAAAGTTTGGCGGTTATCTTGGGGGTAAAATTCACCACTTCTTTGTTGATGTAAAGCGTGTAGAGCTTATTCTGAATGGTGAAAGGTTTGAGCGTAATTCCATTTATTGGAAAATCCTTTAACTGTTGCCACAGATTGGTTGTTGTATTGTAGGTCCAGTGTTGAATTCCAGGGAAGAAATGAAGAACATTGTTAAAAACCGCGCCTTTGTCCTGATAGTCTGAAAAAAGGTCCGGTCCTGGATAGTCACCAAGAATCTTGTAAAGTCCACTGGCCGCATCAAACTCATGAAAGTTGTGATAGGTGACACCAACGGTGACGACCCTGTCAAAGTTTGTGAAGTAGACTTTGGAATTGTACACAACGGAGGCCGCAGGTCCGAAGGTCTGATCATACTGAAGGGTGGTAGTTGGCTTGGCCAACCGTTTCCACGAGTTTGCAGCAGGATCATATTGGTCAAGGAAATTAGGAGTTCCGCAGTATGCTTTTCCATCTACTACGAATGCCATTCCCCGGCCAAGCCCATCTGAAGGAAGGTCAGCAATTGCGCCCCATGTTTTGCTGGTTTGATCATATGCCCAGAAATCTTTTAGACCCGTATTGGTTGAAGGAACGGTGCCGCCACCGAAATAGATGCGGTCATTTATAGCGAAAATTAGTGTTCTGCCACTAAATGTTCTGTTGAATTCAGTTAGTAACTCGAAGCCCAAATCAGAGTTCAGGACTTTGTCTTTGTATTCATACTCATATTCTCCAACCCTGAGAATTAGCGAAGCGCCACCAAGAATCTCTGGCGGCATTTTGACGGTCACGCGAAGGTTTTCAACGCTTTCAATGGCCACCGGCTTGTCGGCAATGATGATAGTAACCGGAAAGCGCTCACCAGGGGCGTTGGTTTTGCGCATTCCAACCATTGCTCCATCTTCAATTTTACGGTTTAAATCAATTTTGATGAGCGAGCCCGCAGTGGCTGCTAATGGGTAAACCATGTTGATCATCGGTCGCGCTGCTGAAATGATTTCGGTTTTACTCATGATGGTCCTTCCTGATTTGCTTTTCAGGTAGGCGGCAACATTGACAACCCCTGCATTAACAGCGAAAATGGGGGCGTTTCGCTCAGGATTTATCAGGGCATCGAAACTGAATTCTCCTTTTGCGGGTTCGCCCACAGCATTAAGAATGGTGCCTTCTTTTACGTGGTGGGTTCCCAGTTTTGGGTCCACGTTTACAGTTACACTTGAGGTGACGCCATCAAACCCATCCGTAAATACAAAGCCGTAAGAAGTTATAGAGTCAACCTCGAGCGTGTTGAATGCAGCCTTTACAAAAATATTTCCATCAGGGTCAAACCTTTCCTCGATGTGGGTAACCGTAAGCGGGAACTGCGTGAAATTATTTTTAGGAGCCTCAACTTCCTCAGAGCAACTCCACAGCAATGAAATCAGTGAATACAAAGAAGCGAGGCCAAAGCGACCGGCCAAATCCTTTTTCATGCAAATGTTTTGGATCAAATTTAAAACTTTGTCCTGCACTTTTACGCAATCAACCTCAATTCAAGTGATATCATCATGCTACTTGATCTGCTTGCGCTTACCGAGTAAAGTCCCGGCACGGAACGCGCCAGCCAGGGCCATCGGAATCTTGGCCTCTTCTTCGATAACGTTGGCTTTCGCCTCCTGGACTTTTGCCACCATCTCCTGTTCCAGGGCCACCGCCATTGCCCTCCGCTCTTCCGCTTTGGCCTTCGCCACATTCAGATCCGCATTGGCTTGATCCATTTGCAAAATGGCACCAATATTTCGGCCGATATTGATATCAGCAATATCTATTGAAAGTATCGTGTAAGCTGTGCCGGCATCAAGCCCGTTGGAAAGTACGTCACGGGAAATGCTGTCAGGGTTGGCCAACACTTCCAGATAGCTATTGCGTCCAATGGTGGAAATGATACCCTGACCTACCCGTGCTTTGATGGTTTCTTCACCCGCACCGCCAACTAGTTGTTGAATGTTGGCACGCACAGTGACACGTGCCTCCGTGATAAGCTGAATGCCTTCTACCGAAACACCGGTTATGGAAGGTACAATAATCATATAGGGAGAAACAGATAGCTGCACCGCCTTCAACACATCCCGTCCCGCCAGGTCGATGGCCGTTGCTTGCTGGTAGTCCAGTTTAAGGTTTGCCTTATCGGCCACCACCAACGCTTTGATGACGTTGGTGAGGTTACCCTTTGCCAGATAGTGCGTCTCCAGTTGGTTGGTGGAAATACCTTTTATGCCCGCCTTGGTCGCGAGAATAAGGGACCTTACAATGAGGGCTGGCGGCACCTTCCGAATCCGCATGAACACGAGATTCAGCAAGTTCACATGGACCCCTGAAAAAAGGGCGGTTATCCATAAATTCAATGGCAGCACAAAGAAGAATAGCCAAATGCCGATTACCGTTGCCCCGATCCAAATGAGAAGCATATATTCTTCCATACTGCGTCAGTGTTTAAGAACGCCCAAGTTACAGCAAGGTGGTCTATCAATTGGTGATAATGACATAATTACTTTCAGCCTGAGGACTGACAACTTTTGATACTTAGGTAATCTCCCATTCGGGACCTATTAATTTATCGAATTAGGCAATTATGATTTTTGGTGTTACCTTTGCGTAAGTTTTTAGCAGAAATCATTCTGTTTAGTCTAATAATCCCCTCAAAGGAAAGTTCTTACTACTCCCAATTTTTGTTTGCTGAAGATTACCGCACATTGGATAAAGTTATCCAACTCATTGTATAATAGCGAATTAGCATGCTATTACGAGTCTAAATGTGTTGATTTTATAAAGTAAACATGAATAGTTTAAGACAAAAGAGAAGACCAAGGACCAACTCAAACTCAAATAACAGAAAACAATCTTTCAAAACCGGTGCGCGACAAGGCGGACGCAAAGGACCTGCCGTCAGCACCATAGACCCTCGTTTATTTGTTAAAAAGGCAGTCCCAATGGGAGAGGCCACTTTTACACCTTCAAAAAGAATTGAGGACTTGCCGGTTGATGCCCGTGTGAAATCGAACTTACAAAGCAAAGGATACATTCACCTTACAGAGATACAGGAGCACGCCATACAACCGATTCTCGAAGGAAAGGATGTCATGGGCATTGCACAAACGGGTACAGGCAAGACAGCAGCCTTTCTGGTACCCATCATCAATAACCTGCTGGGTAAGCAGCCCAGCTTTCAGACGTTGATTGTTGTTCCCACACGTGAACTTGCTGTTCAGGTGGAGGAAGAATTTAAGAGTATCGCCAAGGGAACGAACCTTTCCAGCGCCTGCTTCATTGGAGGCACAAGTGTCGGCAGGGATATTTCAAAATTAAAAAGACCAACCCATTTTATCATTGGTACTCCCGGCAGATTGATTGACCTGGCGCGACAAAACGCACTTCACTTCAGGGATTTCAAAACGTTGGTGCTGGATGAGTTTGATCGTTTGTTGGACATGGGATTTTTACGCGACATTCAGTACATGCTGGCGGCCATGACCAATAGAAAACAAACCGTTCTATTCTCAGCCACT
Source organism: uncultured Ohtaekwangia sp. (assembly GCA_964655635.1). GTDB lineage: Bacteria > Bacteroidota > Bacteroidia > Cytophagales > Cyclobacteriaceae > ELB16-189. The sequence continues at coordinate 1,499 of CAZZNH010000004.1, read as the reverse complement.
GAGGAGACCGGTCAAAAGAAGTTGATTCAATCGCTTTTACGCGATCCGGTTTCGGTGCGTGTTTCTTCGGGCGATGTAACAGGTGATCATATCGATCAGGAAATAGTTACGGTAAGGGCCGGAGAGAAAAAGATGGACATACTGGTCAATATGTTTCGCGACAAGTCTTTTCATAAAGTGATTGTATTCGCTGAGACGAAAAGAGGAGTAAGCACGGTGCGTAAGAACTTGCACATGGCTGGCATCCGCGTGGATGAAATACATGGCAACAAATCACAAAATTACCGGCTAAAAGCTTTGAATGATTTTAAGTCAGGCCGTATACAGGGTCTCATCGCAACGGACGTTGCCGCCAGGGGCTTGGACATCTCAGAGGTAACCCACGTTATCAATTTTCAACCTCCACGTGACTTCGACAGCTACATACACCGTATTGGCAGAACAGGACGTGCAGGCAAAGGAGGGAAGGCCTATACCTTTGTTAACTAAAGACAATTAAGTAGTAATCAATAAAAACAATAACCAATAAATTACAATTAAAATGAAAGAAGGCGTAGTAAAGTTTTTCAACAACACAAAAGGATTCGGATTCATTAAGCCCGCTGATTCCACAGAAGACATCTTTGTACATGAGTCAGGTCTTATTGATGAGATCAGAGAGAATGACAAGGTGAAATTCGAAGTAGAGCGCGGTAAGAAAGGCATGAATGCAGTTAATGTAGAACTCGTTAGCTAAGCAACAACCTTAATAGTTACGAAAAGGCTTTTCGGTTTTCCGGGAGGCCTTTTTTAATGCGATTTCACCAGTCGGTGTTAGCTATGAAAAAAAGATTGCACTGAAATTAGTCGATTTTCTTACCAGCTTTTAGCTAAGCTTGCTCCGGCTTCGGCTTGGCCTTTATTGTGTCGGGGCGACTGGATTCGAACCAGCGACTTCTTCGTCCCGAACGAAGCGCGCTACCGGGCTGCGCTACGCCCCGAATCAATTCAATTTCTAAGAACTAAAATTAAATAAAATTGCTAAAATCAAGCAGGCTCGAATTTGACCATGTTGACCAGAAAAGATAAAAACGAAAAAATCAACGAGAATCGTGGCACCTTTTAAAAAAACAAAACCCCAGGCTTTCGCGTGAGGCTTTTTATTGTCGGGCCTGCCAGGCGAAGCCGATAGGCGAAGTCGGGGTGGCAGGATTCGAACCTGCGGCCCCCTGGTCCCAAACCAGGTGCGCTAACCGGACTGCGCTACACCCCGAAATATTCAACATAAAAAATTCAAAATCTTCGTCTTGAATTTTAAGTCACTTGTGATCCGGCAGGGACTCGAACCCCGAACCGTCAGCTTAGAAGGCTGATGCTCTATCCAGTTGAGCTACCGGACCCTATCCAAGCCTTCTTCCATAGGCTTTCGAGCGGAGAGGGGGGGATTCGAACCCCCGGTACAGTTTAACCCGTACGACAGTTTAGCAAACTGTTGGTTTCAGCCACTCACCCACCTCTCC